>NZ_CM172008.1:0-1253950 GCF_057439935.1 Burkholderia cepacia complex sp. TUM26381
ATGCCGCGCAAGCCAGCAAGCAAAGGCTCAGACAAGCAGGTTTCGCTGTTTCAGACACCCGAGCCTCCCGACTTGCTGCGCAAGGCGGTCCAGGCGATTCATATCGCGCCCAAGTCGGGAAAGATCGGCCTGCAGCAGCGCAAGATGTTCAGTTCGCTGATCAAGAATGCGCTTCGGCAGGAGGCGTTCGAGCCGGGCCGGACGAGCTTCTCGATCTCGATTGCGTCGCTGTCGCACGAGAGCGGGTTGAACAGCAACAACACGAAGTACGTGAAGGACACGGTCAACTCGCTGATCAGTACCGTCGTCAACTGGGACTACCTGGCCGCGGACCGCTCGACGGTCTGGAAGGCGTCAGGCCTGCTCGCCGGCGCGGAACTCGAGCAATCGGTGCTGAAGTACAGCTTCTCCGACCAGATTCGCAGCGAACTGCTCAATCCCGAAATCTACGCGCTGATCGATATGCGGATCGCCCGCGAGTTCCGGCGGTCGCACTCGCTCGCGCTGTGGGAAAACACGGTGCGCTACGAAGGGATCGGCATCACCGCGAAGATTCCGCTGCCGAAATTCCGTGACCTCATCCTCGGCCAGGACAAGGCGTCGCAGTCGTACAAGGAATACAAGCTGTTCAAGAGCAAGGTCCTGGTGCCGTGTATCCAGGAGGTGAACGAAGTATCGGACCACACGCTCGAGTTGATCGAACACAAATCCGGCCGCAGCGTGGAAGCCGTTCAGTTCAAGGTGACGCGCAAGCAGAGCGCCGATACGGTCGAAGACGGCGACGTCAAGAACGAAGCGCTGGTCGAGGAAGTCGCCAAGTTCGGCATTCCGCGTTCGGAAGCGCGCCGGCTGATCACGCAATACGGCGTGCAGCGGATCAAGGCGGCGATCGCCTACACGCTCAATCGGACTACGAAGAAGAATGCGGCGCCGGTCGACAATGTAGCCGCGTATTTCCGCAAGGCGCTGACGCACGGCTACACGCTGGCCGACGGACAGGGTACCGAAGCGGCCGCACCGGCGAAGGAATCCGCGCAAAGCAAGCAGGAGCAGATTCGCGACAAGTATCTGGCGGCGAAGGTCGAGGAAGCCGGCGCGTATTTCCGCGAACTGGAGATCGACGACCAGACCAAGCTGATCGAGCGTTACAACGAGACGGTCGCGGGTTCGAAGGACCTGACGCTGTCGCCGAAGAAGAAGGCAAGCAAGCTTGCGCAGACCAGCTTCTTCCGATGGCTCGCGCTCGATACCTGGGGCGAACCGACCTCGGACGACCTGCTGGAATTCCTGCTCAAGAGCAGTCTCGCAGGCAACTGAACAGGGCCTCGCAGCCGGGGGCGTCGTTTGCCGGATTTGATGGTGGTCCGGCTTCGCGGCGCAACACGGAGGCGAGGCCTTTTGTTTGCGGTGCTTACTTGGGCGTGGCCGCCGCGAGATCCGCGACGTACGCATCGATGACGGTCTTGAGCTTGTCGGCGAGCGCTTCCTGGTGAGAGGCGTCGACGCCCTTGAGCTGCAGATCCAGACGTCCGTCCGGATAGGTCTTCAACTGACCGATCGCCCGCGATTCGAGCGCAAAGTCGTGACGAACGCTGTAGCGCGTGCGACCCGCCTTCTTGTTGCCGTCGCTCTGCGCACGCAGGAAATTCTCGAGGTCGCGGACCGATTTTTTCCGGTCGATCACGGCCGTCAACAGCCGGTCGGCCGTCGGCTCGCCCAGGCGCTCGAAGATCAGCTTCAGGAAGTACGCTGCCTGCAGGCCAACCACGTCGTTCGCGCTGGCCATCCGCTCCAGCAGCGTGTTCGGCAGCGCGTTGAGCGACAGCGTCTTGCTGATCGATGCCTTGTCCTTGCCGATCTTTTCCGCCAGCGTGTTCTGGTCGGAAAAGACCTTCTCGTCGAGGAGGCGCTTCCACGCTACCGCATCGTCGAAGATCGTCTGGCGTTCGTGGTCGTGGTTGGCCCGATACGCGATCGTGTAGAGCTGCTCGGGGGTGTGGTCCGTACGGAACGTGGCGTTGATCGTCTCGTCGCCGTTGATGCTCGTTGCGCGCAGCCGGCGTTGCCCGTCGATCACGACGAGCTTGCCGGGAAACTCCGGGAGCCGCGTGACCTTGATCGGCTCGATCTGCCCTTCCCGTTTCAACGTCAGTGCGAGCTCGTGCAGGCTCGACTCCGAGTAGAACACGCGCGGGTTGAACGGGTTCGGGATGCAGTCCTTGACCAGAACCTTCTGCGGCGCGCCAAGATCGGCCGCACCGGCGGGCGCGGCTGCAGCAGTCGTGCTGACGGGCGCCGCTTCGACGGCGGCAGCCGGTGCGACCGCCGGCTCGGGCAGCCGCGTTTCGAGTGCCGCATTTTCCTGCGCAAGTCCGCGCAACAGGCCGGCCGCGAGATGCAGGTTGCCCGTCGGCTTCTTGTCTTTCGATGTGTCCTTAGCCATGGGCGGCTCCGGTAGCGCGCGTCGACGCGATGTATTGGGCCATTTCCGTGACCAGCTTCTCGATTTCTGCACGGGCTTCCTTCAAGCCCTTCAGGTATCGATTGTGGTGATGGATCGTGGTGCCGAGCGCGAACGTCTGACGGTAGACCTCGCGTTGCGCGATCTGGCTGTCGAGCAGATGCTCCCCTATTTCTTCAGCCCTTAGAATTTTTAAAATTTCTTCACGCATTTTAGTTTTTCCATTAACACTATTCAGCATCAATGCGGAAGAAAGATTTGGGTTCCGAACGGTACGCATCGACTCGATCATGCGGATCATCGCGACGGTGCTGTACAGGTCGGCCGGCGAAGGCGACAGCGGCACCAGGCAGAAGTCCGCCACTTCGAGGACGGATGCGATACGCGGATCTTCGAGGTTGCCGGGACAGTCCACGACGATCACGTCGAAGTTCGCGTCCTGCTTCTTGATCTCGCCGCCGATGCCGCGGCCGGCGGGCGCCAGCGAAAGGACCGTCATCGGCAGCGTATTTTCACCGCTCGTGACCCAACGAACGGACGTGCCTTGAGGGTCGGCATCGATCAGCGCGACCTTGTTGCCGCCGGCTTCGAACGCAGCAGCGATGTTGACGGAGATGGTTGTCTTTCCAGTCCCACCTTTTTGATTACTGACGGCGATCTTGAAAGCCATTAAATTCCTCCACGGAGTTTTGCGTAATATATGCAGTTATTGCCGAAATGTCCAGAAAGGTCTTCGACATGATGGAAGTTTTGATGATCGGCGTGGTTGTCACGTGACAAGTAAGCCGAATGGCTAACGCACTATTCGAAATTAGCGATCGAGAAAAATAAAATTCCATCCTGTGTCTCTGGGAAAAATAGACCGTCAGCTAAAGAAAAGTCGACTGACTTAAACGTCAAATACGAATCTGCCTCATTGAGGCTGATGAACTCATCATGTCTTTGTCTCCCTAATCCTTGCCTTAACCCGATTCGCTGATGTTGTAGGTGTCCTCGAAGCGAGCGGTTGTTACGTGACAATCGCTAGAAAGCGATTCCGGCTTGTGATCTCCGTTGAGGGAAAAATTTTTAATCGGGGCGAGATCTGAGTTGCGGGCGCATTACTTCGGCGGCGGATATATGGTCGACGATCAAACGCGTACCGAGAAGAGTTGTCACGTGACAAACGGCTCGGAACACGGCTCGACGGTAACAACGCTATGGGTCTCAAGATCTGTCGCGGTTGAGCAATCCTGAGTGCGCTTCGGTTGATATGTTCGGATGCAAGTTGGCGCAGACGATTTGCTGTTCAACGCCGTTTGTTGTGCGAGTCGTTCAGTCAGTTGTCACGTGACAACAGGAGTGTGGGATCTCTGAAGGTCAAGCCATGAGGCGATATGAAACATCCGCTCTGTCAATGTAGAAGTGCGCCTGGACGGAGATGTCGCGGGATGGTTGTTCTGCTTGTCTCTGTCGCTGCGCGCCCACGCTTTTGTGCCGGGACGTGGCTGCAAGTCGCTTGGCGCCATCCAGAAAGGACAAGCCACGATCTGGCACGATATGACCCCATTTAAAGAGATGTCAAGAACCTGCATTGCTGATCGTGGCGGCCCGTAGGGGAGGGGGCGATTGAGCGTATCGGGACGGGTAGATGGACAACCCGGCAACCGCCAGCTCTGCCAAGGCGTACATGAGCCACGATGGAGGCAAATTCACGCGTCGAGTGTCGTGTGACAACTCAAACGGGTCAGGTCGTGAAACATTTGCGAGAAATGGCGCATTCTCGGAAATCCTTGTCCGGCAATGGCTTGCGCCATATTCTTCATGTTGTTTCACGCAAAATGGGCAAGATCGCTCGCGGAATTGGGGGCGCATGATTTTTCGTGTGTCGCCAGCTGCAATTGAGTCACGAATGGTGAGATTTGTCGTGTTTGATACGTAATTCGTGGTTTTCGAAACGATTTGAGGCCAGTGGTAAGACGGAGGTGCCGATCAGTTTGCTAATCAGTACATCGTCGGTTCTGATCTAGCCTCATATCCGGCACCTAAAGCATTGATATTCAGCGCCAGTTGTCACGTGACAACGCACGTGCGAGTCGCCTGATTCGTTGAACTGCGGAGTGTCGAGGGAACCTGACCGTCTGGGGGATCTGCGCCAGGGAAGCAGCAGGGCAACTGGATAGGTGTGATCTTTGGAGAGGTGTGACGCCGCCGGCTACTCCGAGAGCATCGGGATCAGGCGATCTATCTGTAGCAGCTCGAGGCGCACAAGCTCAAGTGCTCGCCTCGAACTCGACGCGCATCCGGCGCCATTCAACATTCAACTGGGATAGCCCCGGCAGACGCGGCCCCATCCCTCCCGGGCCGGCAACAAGTATGCATCTGATGGCGTCAATTAGACCGGATCGGACCGATCACGCATGTGACAAGGCCAACTTCTCCTCGCTGCGGATCCAGGCAAAGCCGGCATTTCACCCCTCCACTGCCGTTCCGCGATCAATAGCTGGCTGCGATCGACAGAACGACGTCCGTTCCCCCTCGCAGGCTATCGATGTCCCTCCGAGGTGAATTGCCGAACAACCGACTGTATTCGCGGTTGAACTGGGTCGGGCTTGCATACCCGACCCGGAACGACGCCGACGCGGCATCGAGCCGTTCGGACAGCATCAGTCGACGCGCCTCGTTGAGCCGTATCCATTTCTGATACTGCAGCGGACTCATGCCGGTGAGCTGGCGGAAGTGGTGATGGAAGGTCGAACTGCTCATCTGAACCTGCGCCGCGAGATCATCGACCCGCAAGGACTCGTCATAGTGAGCACGCAACCACTGGATCGCGCGTGACACGCGGTTGCACTGGCTGCCGGTGGATGCGATCTGACGCAGGCGGGCGCCTTGATCGCTCGTCAGCAGGCGATAGTAGATTTCGCGCTCGACATACGGTGCGAGAACGGCAATGGCATTCGGGTCGTCGAGCAATGCCAGCAACCGGTTCAGCGCGTCGTACAGCGGTTCGGTCATGTCGCCGACGACGAGGCCGCGACCGACCGGTGTATCGTCGTGATCCGGCGCGACCTGCATCATCAGTTCGGCCATGACGCGAAAATCGAGCTTGAGGCCGAGCCCGAGGAACGGCTTTTCGCGGCTGGCTTCGATGACCTGCGTCGAACCCGGCAGATCGAGCGACGTGATCAGAAAGCGGTTGGTGTCGTAGATATAGGCATCGCCGCTCTGGATGACCCGCTTCGTGCCCTGCACGACGAGGCCGAAGCTCGGCTCGACCATGCAGTCCATCGGCTGCGTCGGTGCTTCCCGTCGATGAAAGCTCAGATTGGGAATGGCCGTGACGAGGTGGTCGACACCTTCCGTCCATCTTGCGACGCGCTCGGCGAGTGTCTGCCGCAGTTCGCCTTCGCGGCTGACGCGGGGCGGCCGGTAGCCTGCCTGGTTGATTGCAGCGATGGCGACGTCGTCGTCTCGTTGCCGGGGGGGGTATCGGACGTGTGCCGGATGCATGACTTCTCTACTCGGGTAATCGGGTCGACGGGCTGGCCGTCGACGTGTTGGGGCTCCGGCAACGAAAACGCCTTCCGGAATCGCAGCATCGCCACGCTTCCGGAAGGCGCGTGCAGCGGCTGGCGAATCTACTTCGTTGCCTGCGACGCACAAAGCTGCCAGCGGCGCGATTTCGCTGCCGGCGCTGCCGCGCGCTCGTCGACCGTACGCCACCACCGCTCGCCGCGATGCGGTTCGTCGAGATCGACGCGTTCGCCTATCCTGGGTGTCGACAATTCGACGCCGCGCACGATTGCCAGCGCCGTGACGCGCTCGAACGGCTCCTGCCAGCGATGCATCGCGAGATCGAACGTGCCGTTGTGAATCGGGATCAGCCAGCGTCCGCGCAAATCGATGTGTGCCTGCACGGTTTCTTCCGGCTGCATGTGCACATACGGCCATTGCGCATCATAGGCGCCTGTTTCGATCAGCGTGATGTCGAACGGCCCCAGGCGCTCGCCGATCTCTCGGAATCCGTCGAAATAGCCCGTGTCGCCGCTGAAGAATATGCGCCGGTCGCCGTCGACGATCACCCACGACGCCCACAGCGTGCTGTTGCCGTCGAACAGGCTGCGCCCGGAGAAGTGCTGGGCGGGCGTCGCGGTCAGCGTCAGGCCGGCGACGTCAATGCTCTGCCACCAGTCGAGCTGGCGAATTTTGCTTGCGTCGATACCCCATTCGATCAGTCGATCGCCGACGCCGAGCGTGGTCACGAATACGTCGGTGGTGGCGGCAAGCGCGAGCACCGTGTCGCGGTCGAGGTGATCGTAGTGATCGTGCGACAGGATCACGCCGCGCAGCGGCGGAAGATCCTCCAGCGCGATCGGCGGCGCATGGAAGCGCTTGGGGCCGACTCGCCGAAACGGCGATGCACGCTCGGCAAACACGGGATCCGTCAGCCAGAATCCGCCGCGCAGCTTGAGCAGCAGTGTCGAATGGCCGAGCCGGTACAGGCTGCGGTCGGGGGCCGCGTCGAGTTCCGCGCGAGTCAGCGAATCGACGGGCAGCGCCCCGGTGGGCACGGTATTGCGCGGCTTGTTGACCAGCATGTTCCAGGCGATCCCCAGCGTCTTGCCGAATCCTTCGGCGGGACGCGGTGCGACATTGGCGAAGCGCTCGCCATTGTGCTGTGGCGAACTGCCGGACAGCGTGCGGCCGCGCCGGGCGGCCGCAAAACCCAGAATGCGGTGAATCAAAACGAGAGGCGATGCCATGTCGGTTCATCCGGAGAATAAAGTACACTAAACAGTGTAGTTTATTTTTTGGATAAGTAAACTGCCCGGTGTAATATTTCCATATGGATACCAGCACTCCCCCTCAGCGTCTGACCGATCGAAAGCGCGCGGCCATCGTCGACGCGGCGATCGAGGAATTTCTCGCAGCGGGCTACGATGCGACCAGCATGGATCGTATCGCGGCGCGCGCGGACGTGTCGAAGCGCACGGTCTATAACCACTTTCCGGGCAAGGAGACGCTGTTCGCCGCGATCCTGAACAAGCTGTGGGATGCGACCCGGACCGGTAGTTCGCCGAGCTATCGCGCCGACGTGTCGCTGCGCGAACAACTGCTCGGGCTGTTGGACCGGAAATTGCGATTGCTGAACGACGAGGCATTTCTGGCGCTCGCGCGCGTCGCGATCGGCGCAGCCATTCATTCCCCGGAACGGGCGCGCGACATGGTCGAGCGTCTCGGCGAGCGCGAGGAAGACGTCACGGTCTGGGTGCGTACGGCCGCGGCGGCCGGCCGTCTGTCGGTCACCGATCCGGTGTTCGCCGCGCATCAGTTGCATGGCGTCGTGAAGGCATTCGCGTTCTGGCCGCAAATCACGATGGGCCAACCGCCGCTCACCGCGCAGGAGCAGCAGAAAATTGCGGAATCGGCTGCGGACATGTTCCTCGCGTACTACGCGCGACCGGGCGACGACCGCGACGCATCGCATTGCACGCAGGATTGACCGCGTACCCGGACACATCCGGACGCATGCGCCAATCGACGCCGCTGCGATGCGCGCGCAGCATCGACAGACGGGCAAGCCGGCCGATCCGGGCAACCGAGCGCCAAATGACCCTCACACGTGACGACCGGCCATCGGGTGGAAACCGGCGATGCCGCCGGCGCACCTGAAGCCGAACGCGAGCGACTACCGATGAAAACGTTGTTGATCGTCTATCACACGATGACCGGCGGCACGCAACAGATGGCCGAAGCGGCTGCCGGCGCGGCTCGCGAGCAGCCTGGCGTCGACGTCAGGCTGCAGCGTGCGGACGCGACGAGCGCAGACGACGTGCTGACCGCCGATGCCTACCTGTTTGCGACGCCGGAAAATCTCGCGGCAATGTCCGGGTTGATGAAGGACTTCTTCGATCGCTGCTACTACGCGGCGCTCGATCGCGTGAACGGCCGCCCGTATGCGGCGATGATCTGTGCGGGAAGCGACGGGCAGAACGCGTTGCGCCAGATCGACCGGATCGCGACGGGATGGCGGCTGAAGAACGTGGCACCTGGCCTGATCGTCTGCACGCATGCGCAGACGCCCGAGCGGATCCTCGCGGCCAAGACGATCGACAGCGACGCGCTTGCGCGCTGCGCCGAACTGGGTGCCGGCCTGGCAGCGGGCCTCGCGCTGGGCGTTTTCTGACGGCCGGCGCGGCGGCCAGTCGAAGCGATGCAGGTGGATCTGCGGTTGTTCGCGCCGTACCGGTCTGCGAGCGCGGAACCGGCCGGACGCCGGAGCCCTAGCTGCCTTTCGCCGTTGCCGACGGCCGGTGGTATTCGGGCCAAAGGCGTTTCACGAGATCGCGCGACGCGCCGTATGCGTAGCAGCTGTCGATCTTGAGCGGTTTTCCTTCGCTGTCGCGGTAGTCGAGCGACGATCGCCGCATGCCGACCATCGTCTGATAGGCGGTGGTGGCGATCGGGCCGAGCAATTCCTTCAGGTGCGTGCACGTATCGCAGGACGGCAGGCGCTTGCGAACCTCGCTGTTCCAGCCGGCGCCGATGCTCAGCCCGACGAGCGCCTGCAGCGAATCGCCGCCGCCCGGGCACTGAGCATACGGATGCGAGCGGATGAACGTGGAGACGGTGCGGACGACCATGTCGGCGTCGAAGACCAGTGTCACGCCGAGATCGTGGATTGGCGACAGCGCCACGACCGTCCGCGTGCCACCCGGGGGGGTGAAATCGCTGGTCTTGCGGTCCGCGAGGCAGGCAGTCACTTCGAACAGGCCGTCGCTGCGGCGATAGCCGCGCATGTCGATCTGCCGATGGTGAATTTCCTCGCGCGTGATGCCGCCGTGCGGGGTGTTGTCGTGGGAATCCATGCATCCGCTCCGTTTCGTGTAACCGGTTCTTTTCGCTGGCAAACGTGAAATCGCGGGCTGACCGGGCGTGCAGTAAAACAGGCGAGATACGCTGCCGACGATGTCGATCCGGCCATACTACGCACTTTCCGGTATCTTCGTCCGCCACGCGATCGATGCGAACGCAACGAGTCGTGCAGCGGCGCCGGTGCAATTGAAGGGCGGGCAGGCTTGTCGCGCGACGTTGCGTCGATTCGGCGCGATGCGCGTGCTGCGACGATGCCCGACGTCCGTCGCGCCGAAGATCCCCCGTCGGGCGTCGGGCGGACCGGCGCCGGGCCTGGCCCGATTTCCGGCGGCAGCAGCGAACGGCGTGACATCCGGAAGCGGATCCCTATAATGCGCAACACGACCGCACGGACGCATTTCCGGCATGCAGAATCCGGCCAATGCAGACCGGCGAGTCAACCGGCCGTCGCGCGTACCGGTATACTTCCACTCCTGCCTTGTCCGGCATCGTGGCCGGGTGCCTGAAAACAGAGTGGCGTACGCGATGCGGCCCCGTAGCGCGCCGCATCGGCGGCAGACGGGCCGCATGCATGGCGGCGAAGCTTTTATGCCGCGCGGCATGGCCGCACGAACCACACCTTATATTCCTGGTGGATTGAATTTATGGGTTTTGAACAACTTGCCGAATTGCGGGCGCAGCTCGCAGCGAAGGCCAAACAGGAGCGCAACGCGAAGCGGCCGGCAGCACCGACGGATGTCGGCACGAAGCCGAAGTCCGGCGACCAGCCGCCTCGTGGCGCCAAGCCGGGTGCTGGCGCCAAAGCGGGCGCCGGTGCCAAGGCACCGCATCGAGCGAAGCCCGCTTCGGCGAAGCCGTCGGCGCCGGTCGATCCGGTTATCGTCGCGATCGGCAAACTGCAGCGGAAGTTTCCGCGCGCATTCCCGAAGAATCCGGCCCCGAAAGTGCCGCTCAAGGTCGGCATCTGGGACGATCTCGCACGCGAAGCGCAGGCTGTCGGCCTTAACGAAGCCGAACTGCGCGAAGCGATGTCGACGTGGTGTCGCGGTAACCGCTACTGGTCGTGCCTCGTCGAAGACGCGGTGCGTGTCGACCTGCAGGGCAACGAAGCAGGGCGCGTGACGCATGACGATGCAGCGCGCGCGCGCCGCCTGAAGGCTCGCCGTCCGGGCAAGGGCGCGGCACAGGCAGCCAAGGGTGCGCCGCAGCAGCCGAAGGCCGAGCAGCAGGCCGAGCAGCAGGCCGAGCAGCAGGCCGAGCAGCAGGCCGAGCAGCAGGCCGAGCAGCAGGCCGAGCAGCAGGCCGAGGCCGCGCCGCAACCGGCGGAAGCCGAAGCGAAAGCGAAGGTGCAAACCGACATCGCACCGCAGGTCGAACAGCAGACGGCCGGCAACGAGTAATCCGTACCGCGCTGCGGTCAACCGCGCGGCACGTACATGCAGCGCATGGCACGACAAACCGACCTGCCTCGACAGAGGCGGGTCGGGACCGCCTCCACCGGCGCCTGACTTGCCGGTACCCCCTTCCCACGTCAAACAGACCACGCGACCGGACAACGAACGTTCGTCGAACGTCGCTGCACGCACGATGTTTCGATTCTTCCGCGTCCGCATGAACGATTCGCATACCTGAATACAGCGTGGCTTCAGCAATATGTTTCGGTTTCCGAAATTATTGAGCGGAAATCATCGATTGCCGTGCGAGCGATCCCGCCCGGCCATCGTGACATGATGGCGCGCGATAATCTCGACTGGGTCGTCCGGCCACCAGCAGGTCGGCATGACGCATGCAGCTTGCATTCCGAAAGGTAAGGGCGGCCGGCCCCGGCACACCCGAAGCCCCGCCCAGTTCTTCAACGTCAATTCAAACCGGATCATGAATTCGAGACATTCCGCGATTCTCGTCGCGCTCGCCGCCGCCGCGCTGTTCGGTGCCGCGACTCCGCTCGCCAAGGCGCTGATCGGCGCGATGTCACCGTTCATGGCCGCAGGTCTCTTCTATCTCGGCAGCGGCGTCGGGCTCGGCATCGGGATCCTGCTTCGCGGATGGCGTAACCGTCGCGCACCGGCCGCGGATGCCGCGCCGCTGCAGCGCGCCGATCTGCCGTGGCTGGCCGGCGCGATCGCGGCGGGGGGCGTGGCCGGCCCTGCCTTGCTGATGCTCGGGCTGTCGAGCACGCCGGCGGCGACGAGTGCGTTGCTGCTCAATCTCGAAGGCGTGCTGACGGCGGTGATCGCATGGGTCGTGTTTCGCGAAAACGTGGATACGCAGATATTCCTCGGCATGGTTGCGATCGTCGCCGGCGGCACGCTGCTGTCGCGGACACCGGGCGGGGCCGGCGTGCCGGCCGGTGCGCTGCTGATCGTCGGTGCATGCCTGTGCTGGGCGATCGACAACAACCTGACCCGCAAGGTTGCCGCGAACGACGCGATGGTCATCGCTTGCCTGAAAGGGCTGATCGCGGGGCCCGTGAATATCGGCATCGCGCTGGCAACCGGTGCAACGCTGCCCGCGATACCGGTCACCGCAGCGGCGATGCTGACGGGGCTCGGCGGCTACGGGATCAGCCTTGTGCTGTTCGTCGTCGCGCTGCGTCATCTCGGCAGCGCGCGCACCGGCGCGTATTTCTCGATCGCGCCGCTGTTCGGCGTCGTGTTGTCGCTGCTGATCTGGCCTGCAGTGCCGCCCGCGACGTTCTGGATCGCCGCCGCGCTGATGGCGCTCGGCATCTGGCTGCACGTGCGCGAACGGCACGAACACACGCATGCGCACGAGCAGCTCGAGCATACGCATCGGCATCGGCACGACGAACATCACCAGCACGCGCACGACTTCCCGTATGACGGCGACGAACCGCACACGCATCCGCACGTGCATCTGCCGATCACGCACAGCCATGCGCATTTTCCGGACATCCATCACCGGCATCGGCACTGACGGCGCCATGCGGGGCGGATGATGCGCATCGCAGGGTAGCCGTTTATGGGGTGTGCGGCCGGCCCCTGAATGCCGTTCAAGGTCAGGTGTCTGGCTGGCGATGCGATGAAACAGGCGTGCGGCACGGGCCGCCGCCGTGGCTATCGCGCTTGAGGAAAGCAGAAGCCGAAATCCTCGCAGCCCGGGCATCCGGGTGCGGGCCCGGGTGGCACGCCGAGCGATACCGCCACTTCCTGGGCGAAGAATTTCTTCCAGCGCAAGTGGGTGACGTTGCGCGCGGCGAGCGCAGGGAAAAAGCGGTCGAGCATCGCCGATACCGCATCGCGCCCGTCGAGCCCGAGATCGCGCCACAGATGGTCGGGGCGCAGGCACGCATGCGCGATGATCGAGGCGAGGCAGTCGGCATCGTCGCCGGCGACGGCGGGATTCGCGTCGTTCATCAGCCGCGCATGCAGCGTCGCGACGAATGCCGAGTGGCTGGCGGGCAACAGCGCCAGCGCGACCGTCGGCATGAATGCGGCGGAGTCGGTGGAGGGCAGGTGTGGAAATTGCCGGGCGAGCAGGCCGGCGAACCGGGCGGGAGACAGGCCCAGCAGCGAGAGTTCGTTGCGGCACGCGCGTGCCGCAACGAGTGCGCCGAACAGGCGTGCATCGGCGGTGCCGGCGCCGGCCGCTGCCGCCAGCAGCGACTGCAACGCCTGTTCATGCGCGCGACCGGACGGGGCCGTCATCGCGCGCATCCGGACGACGACCCGGCCGCATGCCTGCGCGGCGCACGACGGTCCGCCATCGCGATCGTCACGCGATCACTCGACGCCGACGATCACGCTCGACGCCTTGAAGATTGCGGATGCCGCCGTGCCGTTCGCGAGGCCGAGACGATCGACGCTGTCGTTGGTGACGATCGCGACGATCTCGGCGCCGCCTGCCGCCTTGATCACGACTTCCGCATTGATCGCGCCCTTCGTGACCGACGCGACGGTGCCTGCGACGCAGTTGCGCGCCGATACCTTGCTGCTGTCGACGTCGACCATCACGATGACCGACGACGCCTTGACGAGCGCGAACGCCTTCGTGCCGGCCGCGAGGCCCAGCGACGCTGCGCTGCCGTGGGTGATCACGGCGACGATGTCGAGGCCGTCCTGCGTGCGGAGCGTGATTTCGTCGTTGACGGCACCGGGCTTGACGGCGCCGACCTGGCCGGCGAAATGGTTGCGGGCGCTGGTTCGCATGATGACTCTCCGAGTGGATGCGGCTGCCGGATCGGCAACTGCAGATGAATGGAAATGCATCGGTCAGTTTACCGTCAACGCAGGTGTTCGTCGCCTTCCGGATGCTATGGTGCGAATCAGGAAACCCTGCCGCTGCAGGGCATTTTGCCGCACATGCGCTATGTACTTAAGGTGATAACGCTATCGTGACGACTCGCTGCCGTTGGGCGTCGAGGCGGCACGCGCTGTGGCGGGGGCGCGATCCTGTGCGGCCGTTGTGCCGTCGCCATCCCACCCGCCACCGAGTGCGAGGAAGAGCCGCACCTGATCGGCCGCGACCTGGCCTTCGGCAGCCGCGACCTGCGCACGCACGCCCGTGAGGGTGCGCGTCGCGTCGAGATCGGAGATGAACGATTCGCGGCCCGCCGCATAGAGACGATGCGTTTCGTCGGCGGAATTGCGTGCCGATTCATACGCCGTGCGCAACGCATCCGTGCGCTGCACGTCTGCCGCGTAGGTCGCGAGGCTCGACTGCGTTTCGCGCAGCGCAGTCAGCACGACGCCGTCGAAGTGCGCGAGCGCGCCGCCCGTCGCGGCCTCGGCCTCGCGTACGCGCGCACGCTGGCCGTTCACGGGGAACGACCAGCTGATCAGCGGGCCGAACGACCAGCGGTTCGTGTTGGACGAGAACAGGTCGGCGGCGACGCCGACCGAGCCGGCCGACGCACCGATGCTGATCGACGGGTACAGCGCGGCGGTCGCCACGCCGATGCGCGCGGTCGAGGCGGCAAGCTGCCGCTCGGCTTCGCGCACGTCGGGTCGGCGGCGCAGCAGCGCCGCGCCGTCGCCGATCGGAATCGGCTGGCGCAGCGTCGGCAGCCGTTCGCATTCGGCGACGGCCTTCGGCAAATCAGCCGGCGCGCGCGCGAGCAGCGCGGCGAGCTGGTATTGCGCGACCTTGCGGCGGCCTTCGAAGCGCGGGATGTCGGCGGCGAGCGTGCGGACCTGCGTCACGCCGCGCGTCACGTCGGTCTGGTTGCCGCGCCCGGCGTCGCGCAACCGCTGCGACAGCGCGACGCGCTGCTTCTGCAGCGCGAGCGACTGCTTCGCGATGGCGAGTTCATCGCCGGCCGAGCACGATTCGACGTACGCGCGCACGACGTCGGCGACAACCGTGATGCGCGCGAGGTCGCCGGCCGCCTTTACGGCGTCGCTGTCGGCGCGTGCGGCTTCGACGCCGCGCCGCAGCTTGCCGAACAGGTCGATTTCGTACGACACGTTGATGCCGACCGAGCCTTCGTTGACGACGGGCAGCTTGTTTTCGAGCAGGTATTGCTCGGCCGATTCCTGCGCGCGCTGCACGGCGGCTTCGGCGCCCCCCGAGAACCCGCCCTGCTGGCTCGCGACGTCCAGCGCCGCGCGCGAGCGGGCGAGGTTGGCCGCGGCGACGCGCAGGTCGGTGTTCGACTTCAGCGCATCGCGCACGAGCGCGTCGAGCACGGGGTCGTCATACAGTTGCCACCAGTTGCCGGGCACCGCGTCGCGCGACACCAGCGTACCGTTCGCGTCGTCGAGCGCATGGTTCGCGAGCGGCGCATTCACGTACGCCTGCTGCGGCAGCGTGTAGTCGGGGCCGACGGATTTGCACGCGCCGAGTGCGAGCGCAAGCGGCGCGAACGCTGCCGCGAGGCGCAGACCGTGCTTGTTCATTGCGACGCTCCCGCCGCGCCGGCGGCCGCACCGACGGCCGCACCGGACGCCGCCGATGCCGAACCGGCAGCAGCCGGCTTCGCGTTGTCGTTCTGGCGCGTGTCGGCGCCGCGCATCGACACGGTTGCAGTGCGGCCCGCGATCATCCGGAAATCGTCGGGTACTTCATCGAGCACGACGCGCACCGGCACGCGCTGCGCGAGACGCACCCAGCTGAACGCCGGGTTCACGTTCGGCAGCAGGTTCGCGCCCTGCGTGCGGTCGCGATCCTCGATCGCGGCAACGATGCTCTGCACGTGGCCGCGTAGCGTATGCGGCTCGCCCATCACGATGATGTCCACCGGCTGGCCGATATGGATGCCGCGCAGCTTGGTTTCCTCGAAGTAGCCGTCGACGCGGAACGAGTTGCGGTCGACCACCGACAGCACTGCGCGGCCGGCCGGCACGTATTCGCCGACGCGTGGCGCGCGGTCGTTCAGGTAGCCGTCTACGGGACTCACGATCGTCGTGCGCTGCAGGTTCAGCTTCGCGGTGTCGAGCGACACCTGCGCATCGGCGACACTGGCCTCGCCCTGTTCGACGCGCGTGCGGCTTTCCTCGACCTGTTCGCTCGCGACCAGGTTGCCGAGCTGCAGGTTGCGCGCGTATTCGCGCTTCGCCTGGGCCAGCGTCGCGCGGCGCTGCGCGAGCGTCGCTTCGGCGAGGCGTTCCGCGAGCGCGTAGCGCGCCTGGTCGATCACGAACAGCACCTGGCCGCGCTTGACCTCCTGGTTGTCGGCGATCTGTACCGACGTGATGAGGCCCGACACGTCCGGTGCGACCTGGATCACGTCGGCGCGCACGTGCCCGTCGCGCGTCCACGGCGAGAACATGTAGTAATTGATGATCCGCCACAGCACGAGGCCGGCTACGACGACGACGATCAGGGTGAGCAGGATTTGCCCTGCCGAGAGCCAGGTTTTTTTCACGTTAGGTAGCCACGAGATGGTGGGAAGCGATCACGACGGCGGCAAGTACGAACACGTAGATGCCGAGGTCGAAGATCGAACGGTGCCAGACGAGGCGGTAGAAGCCGACGCGTTCGAGCACCGCGCGCACGACGATGTTGATCAGGTAGGCGATCAGCATCAGCACGAGCGGAGCCGGCACGAACACGCCGAAGATGTCGATTTCGCCGATCATGGTCGCGTTGGGAAGGACAGGGTGGAAAGCGGGATCATGCGTGCGCTCCGTCCGGCGCCTGCGGCGCTTGCCCGGCTGCAGCCGGATACAGCGACAGGCGCAGGCCGACGAGCGCGTGCAGCGTGTCGCGCAGCCGGCGGTGCGTCGCGGGCGTGGCCGGTGCAGCGGGCGTGGCAGGCGCGGCCGCGCCGTCGGCCGGCGCGGCGCCCGGCAGATTGCGGCCGGCCACGCGGTGCAGCGCGTCGTCGATCGTCGCGAGCAGCGCGGGCGGCGCCGGCTGGCGCGCGTTCGCGGCCGCGCAGCGCGTGTAGTGATCGGTGACGCCGGCCAGCACGCGGTTGATCGCGTCGGGCACGTCGCCCGACAGCCGGCGGCGCGAGCGGCGCAGGTCGAGCGCATTCAGCGCGATGCGCAGGTCACGGAAGCTTTCGATCGACGGGTGGCGGTGGTCGTCGGACGCGCCGAGGCGTGGCAGCAGCTGGGTGACGCGGTCGAGCATCCGCGATGCGTGGTTGCGCTGGTCGTCGAGCGGCTGCGTCGACGCGGAGCGTGCGACGTCCTCCCAGCCCGAGCGCAGCAGGCGCCGCACGGCGAGCTCCGCGCCGAACGGCCGGGTCGCCCGGGTCCAGACGTATGCGAACAGCAGCCCGGCGACACCCGCGAGATTGCTGTTCAGGAACACGAAGAAATCTGCCTCGTACGCGCTCTGGATGCTGATGAAGGTCGCCGTGTTCACCGCGACGAGCATCGTCACCATGTTGAACTGCGGGCGCGGCAGCAGCGTGCCGATCAGGATGAACGGACCCGCGAACATCAGCACGAGCATCGCGAAATCGTGCACGTGCGGCAGCACGACGAACAGGTAGAGCCCGGCGAACACGACGCTGGCGGCGGTCGACAGGAAAAACTTGAACACCAGCGGCGCGGGCTCGTCGAGCGCGGCGAAGAAGCTGCACGACACGGCGACGAGCGTGACGGCCGCCGCGCCGTCGTGCCAGCCGGACGAGATCCACAGCCAGCACGCGGACACGATCGCGAGCACGACGGTCAGCGTCGAGAACAGCATCATCCCGCGATCGAAGAAGCGCTCGGTGCCGCCGAGCCGCCAGTGCCGGTAGCGCGGCTGCCACACGCCCGCTTCATTCGCGATCAGTGCGCGCAACGAGCGGCAGTCCTGCCAGATGTCGATGACCTGGCGCAGTCGCCACAGCGCGTTCGACATCAGCGCGCCATCCCAGCTCGCGAGCGCACTGTCGGGCGGCTGCAGCGCGGCGATGCGCGCGCGCAGGTTGTCCGCGACCGGATCGTGGGCCATGTCGCCGTCGGTGCCGGCTTTCACGGCCGGCAGCGGCGCGTCGAACCACTTCGCGGCGTCGGCCAGCAGGGCGTCGAGCGCGGGCGGGCGCACGTGCAGGTCGCGCATCAGCGCGATCAGCGGATCGGCGAGCGACGACATCAGCGGCAGGAACAGCTGCATCCGGCCCGCGAGCGCCTGTGCGCGTGCGAGGATGCGCGGGTGCGCATGGTCGTAGCTCAACTGGCTCAGCAGGAACTCGAGGCCGGTGATCGTCGCCGCGAGCCGCTGCCGGCACGCGGACAGCGCCTTGCCGGCGAGGTGCCCTGACAGCGTCTCGCGGCCGTAGAACGCGGCGTCCTTGAACCATGCATCGGTGCGCTCGATCAGCGTCGGCGCAAGCCGGTTCGGGAATACCGCGCTGCCGACCACGCTCGCGCACACGATGCCGAGCACGATTTCCTCGGTCCGCGCGATCGCGACGTCGAACACGGTGGATGGATCGGTCACGGTCGGCAGCGCGATCAGGGGCATCGTGTAGCCGGCGAGCATGAACACGTAGCTGCGCGCGGTGCGGTCGGAGATCGCGAGGTAGAGCAGCGTGCCGCACCAGGTCGCGACGATGATGCTGAACAGGAGCGGTGTCTCGACGAACGGCGGCACGAAGAAGATGGCGGCGGCCGCGCCGAGCGCGGTGCCGAGCGCGCGGTACAGCGCCTTCGAACGCGTCGCGCCGACGAACGGGTTCGACACGATGTAGACGCTCGCCATCGCCCAGTACGGGCGCGGCAGCTGGAAATACAGGCCGAGGTACAGCGCCAGCATCGACGCGGCGAACGTCTTGCCGGAGAACAGCCAGTCGCGAAGGCTCGGATAAGTCATGACGCGGTGTCGTCGGCGTGGGAGGGACGCGCGGCGGGCGAGTGCGACTCGGATGCATTGAACGCATCGAGCACGCGCAGCGTCGTTTCGAGATCGGCGCGCGAGACGCCCTTGAGGACCTGGGCGCGCAGCGCGCGCAGGTCTTCCTCCATCTTCGCGGTGACCGCGCGGCCGGCGGCCGTCAGCGAGATCGTCTTCGCGCGGCGGTCGTGCGGATCCTCGTCGCGGCGCGCGAGGCCGGCCGCGCACAGCTGGTCGAGCAGGCGCACGAGCGACGGCCCTTCGATGCCGACGTGTTCGGCGAGCGTGCCTTGCCGCACGCCTTCGCCGAGACGCCCGGCGATCAGGAGCGGCGTCGCGCAGGCTTCGGACACGTTGTACGCGTTCAGCACGCCGTCACTGGTGCGGCGCCACTTGCGCGCGGACATCACGAGCAGGCTGCTGACGGCGAGGCGGAGATCGTGCAGATTGGTCATGGGCGAGATGATAGGGGCAAAAATATTCGATAGCAAACTATCGTTTTTTGTCACCCGGATGACATGTCGCTCGGGGCGCGGCCGGTCCGTCTGAAGCAATTTAGGCGGCGTGCCGGCGGTGGTCAAGCTGTAAGGTTGGCGGCCCGGAGCAGCGCGCAGCGGCCGCGGCGATTAGACTGAATAGTCAGACGAGAACCGTCCCGCAGGACGGAGCAGGGCCGCGCGTTAACCAAATCAGAAGCCCCGGTTCGCGAAAGCCGACTTTTCGAACCGGCGCGCGGCGTGCATATTAGGGTCATTGCAAGCGCACCGGAGACGCCGCCCATGTCGACCTCATCCCCGCAGCCTGCCGCCCCCGCGTCGCTCGACGCGTGGCTCGGCAAGACCGAAACGCTCGGCGACGACATCACTGCGTTCCCGCTGAACGCGCTGGCCGCTACGCTCGACCGCCCGCCACCCGGCGACGTCGTGCCGCCGATGTGGCACTGGCTCTACTTCCTGCCGGTCGCGCCGCTGGCCGAAGTCGGCCCCGACGGCCACCCGAAGCGCGGCGGCTTCCTGCCGCCCGTGCCGTTGCCGCGCCGCATGTGGGCCGGCGGGCGCCTGACGTTCCATGCGCCGTTGCGCGCGGGGCAGCGCGCAACGCGCGAATCGACGATCGCGAACCTCGAGGACAAGACGGGCCGCAGCGGCCGGCTCGTGTTCGTGACGGTGCAGCACCGGATCGAATCCGGCGGTGCGCTGTGTGTCGAGGAAGAGCACGACATCGTCTATCGCGACGCGCCGCAGCCGGGCGCGCCCGCACCGAAGCCGGTCGCGGCGCCCACGGGCGAGACGTGGGCGCGCACCGTCACGGCCGACGCCGTGATGCTGTTCCGCTATTCGGCGCTGACCTTCAACGGCCACCGCATCCACTACGACCGCAGCTACGTGACGCAGGAAGAAGGCTATCCGGGGCTCGTCGTGCACGGCCCGCTGATCGCGACGCTGCTGGCCGATCTCGTGCACCGCGAACGGCCCGACGCGACGCTCGCGAGCTTCGCGTTCCGCGCGGTGCGCCCGACCTTCGACTCGGAGCCGTTCACGCTGTGCGGCAAGCCGTCGGACGACGGTCGCACGATCGAGCTGTGGGCGAAGGATCGCGACGGCTGGCTGACGATGCAGGCCACCGCAACCCTCGCGTAACGCGCTTCCGTTCACTCATCGACGACGGACAGGCAGACGACGCGGCACGACCCGTATCAGGGCGTTCGCAAAGCGGTGCGTGACCTGTGCTGCCATTATTCCGGCGAGTATTTCCGCAAGATCGACGGCGCGCGCGGCTATCCCGATGCGTTCGTCGACGCGCTGACGAACGCCGGCTGGCTGGCCGCGCTGATTCCGCAGGAATACGGCGGTTCGGGCATCCGGCTCACCGAGGCTTCGATCATCATGGAGGAGATCAATCGCTCGGGCGGTAATTCCGGCGCGTGCCATGCGTGGATGCCCACGTGCTCGTGCAGAACCTCGCGCCGGTGCGGCCGAGCGTCTCGGGCTCGGCGACGACGCGCTGAAGGACGCGCATCCGCGCCTGATCGCCTGCGATCTCTCAGGCTATGGCGACGAAGGTCCGTATCGCGACCGCAAGGCCTACGACCTGCTGATCCAGAGCGAGGCCGGCTGCCTGTCGATCACGGGTTCGCCGGGACAACAGGCGAAGGCCGGTTGCTCGATCGCGGACATCGCGGCCGGCATGTACGTGCATACGAACATCCCGAGCGCGCTGCCGATGCGCGGCCGCACCGGTACAGGATGCCGGATCGACATGTCGATGCCGGAGAGCATGGTCGCGTGGATGGGTTATCGGCTCTACTACGCGATCGACGGGCAAAGCGCGCCTGCGCCGTCGATCGCATCGCACGCGACGATCTGCCCGTACGGACCGTTCCCGGCCGGCGGCGGCAAGACCGTGATGCTCGGGCTGCAGAACGAGCGTGAACGGAAGTTGTTCTGCGAACAGGTGTTGCGGCAACCCGCGCTCGCCGACGATCCGCGCTTCGACGCGAATTCGAAACGCCACGCGGCGCACGCGCGCGCCGGCGTGCCTGTTTGCCGTGGGGGCAGTCCGTTGCCGGCGTTCAGCCCGGCAACGACGCCACGGCGAGCACGGCCTTCACGGCTTCGTCTTCCATGCCCTTGATATCGGACGGGAAGCGGTTGCGCTGCGGGATCAAGACGCTCAGCCCTTCGATCTGCGCGGTGATCAGCGCCGACCGGCGCGCGAGTTGCTGCGGCGTCAAAGCGGGGTTCACCGCCGTCACGAAGCCGGCAATCATCTGGCGCTGGAACAGGTACGCGTCTTCCATGGCCTGCCGCGCGAACTCGTGCGCATGTGCGAGCGCCCAGATGTTCACGAACAGGCTTTGCGTGCGCGGCAGCTTCGCATCCTCGATCAGCATCCGGACCACCTTTTCCAGCCGTGCGGCGGGCGACAGCGTTTCGTCGGTCCGTACGCTGTCGTAGTTCCGCGAATACTCGGAGATGGTTTCGCTGATGATCGCCGCGTAGAGATCCTCGCGCGAAGGAAAGTAATGCTGCAGGTTCGACAGCGCGAGCCCCGCACCGGTCGCGACCTTGCGCATCGTCAGGCCGCCGTAGCCGTCGACGACGAAGATCTCGATCGCGCTCTCGAGAATGCGGCCGACCGTATGGCGGCCGCGCTGGGTCAACGCACGTGGGCTGTCGCTTGCCCTGGCGTCCGACGCGGGTTCCGATCGACGGGGCGACGCAGGTTCTGCGCGAATGTCGTCAGGGCTCGTCGCTTTCGGTTCCATCGAAGTTTCTCCTCCTGCGGGCAACACATGCCCGGGCTTGCAGATGTGTAAGGTGGATTGTAGGTTATTCGACCTAGTGTCTCAAGCCGGGCAAGCTTTTTCCGTCTGCCGGCTGGCGTGACGAATGCCGGCTGCGGCCCCTTGTGCCGGTCCGGTCCGGATACCGGTGTGCGAGATTCTACGCGTGTTCGCGGCCTCATCAGGTTGGCGCGCCACGCGTTGCGTCCCCCGCTGCGGCACCGTCGCCGCAACTTGACTTTACGCGACGTCCAAAAACAGGTCGATCAACCTATCTTCTGATGCCTGGCGGGTAACGACCCGAACCCTTCGCGCGTGC
Source organism: Burkholderia cepacia complex sp. TUM26381 (assembly GCF_057439935.1). NCBI lineage: Bacteria > Pseudomonadati > Pseudomonadota > Betaproteobacteria > Burkholderiales > Burkholderiaceae > Burkholderia > Burkholderia cepacia complex sp. TUM26381. The sequence goes on from NZ_CM172008.1 coordinate 22,162, forward strand.
CGACGGCGAGTGCCGACTTGTCGAGGCGCGACACATGACCGCAAAAATACTCGATAAGTACGTGGAAAGCGCATGAATCGTCTTGCCTGAACAACGCGATACAGTCCCGTCGCATGCGAGGGTTTCACCCGACTTGTGACCGAAAATTGCCATGCGTATAACGCTAACTAGGTCATGTGACATAGTTATGGGATGGCGAAGATGCCGAGATCGCAAACCCCGGACGTGACCCGTTGCACCTTTCGGCGCGGGGCCGGCGCATCGATCGCGCGCCGACGATCTGCCGCCTGAACGTGTGCGCCGACATTCGACACGCGGGCCGCCGCCGCCGGCCCTCACAGGACGCGCCATCGAGCCGATGGTGGAGACAGCTTCGCGTTGCCCGGCGGCTGCCGGCAAACGGAGCGGGATTTGGAGCGAGAACCATGAACAGGAAGCATGCAATCGGAACGTTGAGCGCCGTCGCGGCGGCGCTGTTGCTGGCCACCGGCAGTGCGGCGGCCGAGGACCTCACGGCGACCGGCGCGGAGCGCGGGCCGAGCAAGGACGGCCTCGTGCCGGCGTTTGCCGGCCGGCAGGCGCCGCAAGCGGGCTGGGAGTACGGGAAAGTCCGCGGCGATTTCTGGAAGCACCGCAACGAGCAGCCGCTGTACTCGATCGACGCAGCGAACCTCGACAAATACGCGGACAAGCTGTCGCCCGGCCAGATACAGCTGATCAGGCAACTGAAGGGCTATCGGATGGACGTCTATCCGTCGCACCGCGAATGCCAGTTGCCCGACGTGGCCGAGCAGAACTCGAAAGCGAACCTGGCGGCAGCGAAGCCGGCCGCGAACGGCCAGTCGCTGCAGTCGGCCGCGCTGCCCGGCGTACCGTTCCCGCAGCCGAAGAATGGCGCCGAGGCGATGCTGAACTACGAGACGCGGTATCGCGGCGAAGGGATCGAATGGTCGCCGATCGCGACCGTCATCTCGCCGCGCCCGGGCAGCAGCGACTGGATCGACGGGATCGGCCCGCAGGCCGAGTACCTGCCGGCCGGCCGGCTCGGCAAGACATCGCCGCAGGACGTCGACCAGATGAACATGGCCGTCTACTTCTCGATCAATTCGCCGGCCGCGCTCGCCGGACAGTCGTTCGTGCAGCGCCAGTACTACGACAAGGATTCGGAGACGTACTACTACTTCCCGGGCCAGCGCCGCGTGCGACGCATGCCGGCCTATACGCACGATGCGCCGCTGATCGGCTTCGAGAATCAGTATCTGATCGACGACTCGAACATGTTCAACGGGTCGCTCGACCGCTTCGACTGGAAGCTGGTCGGCAAGAAGGAAATGATCGTGCCGTACAACGCGTTCGGCCTGTACACGTTCAAGAGCAAGCTGCATGACGTCGCGACCCCGAACGGCATTTCCGCCGACCACCGCCGCTATGAAGTGCACCGCGTGTGGGTCGTCGAGGCGACGCTCAAGCCGAGCGCGCGGCACGTCGCGTCGAAGAAGACCTTCTATCTCGACGAGGACAGCTGGCTTGCGCTGACTGCCGAGGACTACGACGCACAGGGCAAGCTCTGGAAAGTGCGCGAGAGCTATCCGATCCCGGTGTTCGAACTGGGCGGCGCGTGCGACAACCAGCCGTTCGTCCAGTACGACCTGAACAACGGCCGCTATGTGTTCGACGGCTCGTCGATCGGGCAGGGAAAGGACATCCGCTACTACGAACGCGCGAACGATCCGCGTTTCAAGCCGGACTTCTACACGGCGGAATCGCTGCGCTCGGTCAGCGAACGGTGACGCGCACCGCGTAGCGGAAGAACCGGCGCGCGTGCGACGCGCGCCGGCGTCGACAAGGGGAGGAGGCAGGTCATGAAACCAAGAATAATGATTAGGCGTACTGCAATTTCGCTCGCCGTGATGAGCGCGACGGCCACGAGTGCATTCGGCTACCAGTTCACGTCCGCGGGTGGCGACCTGCAAGGTTCGTGGGTCACGAACCTGACGGCCGGCGCCGGCATCCGGACCAAGAACCCGAGCTGTTCGCTCACCGGTGATCCGAACGCGTTCGGCTGCGGCGCGGGCGCGAATACGAATCAATGGGGCTTTGGCGACAACGGTGACCTGAACTACCGCAAGGGCCAGCCGTTCAGCACCTATGTCAGCGCGACCAGCGAGCTGCTGCTGAAGATGCCGAGTGAAGGGCTGAAGTTCATGGTGCGCGGCACTGGCATGTACGATTTCCTTGCCGGCAATACGAACCGCACACCGTTGTCGAGCACGGCGGCCGCACAGGTCGTGTACAACGCGCAACTGCTCGATCTGTGGGGCGAGAAGGATTTCACGATCGGCGGGCGCAATGCGCACGTGCGGGTCGGCAATCAGGTGATCAACTGGGGCGAGAGCATGTTCGCGCAGAGCGGCATCAACGCGACCAACTCGATCGACGTGCAGAAGCTGCTGATCCCCGGCTCGCAACTCAAGCAGGCGCTGTTGCCCGCGCCGATGGCAAGCTTCGCGGCCGACCTGTCGCACGGGTTCAGCACCGAGGCGTACTACCAGTTCCAGTGGAACGGCAACCGCTACCCGCCGGTCGGCTCGTACTGGTCGACGTCGAATATCGTCGGGCGCGGCGCCGAACCGTACACGGTCAACACGACCAACCCGAACGTCGCGGGCCCGAGCGCGGGCACGATCGCGAATGCGATCGGCGGCGCGAACGCCGCGGGCAATCAGGACACGCTGAACGCGATCAAGAACGGGCTCGTGAACGGCACGTACGCGGGGCCACCGTTCAACGACGTCGGCTTGCCGCTCACGACCACGCTGCCGGCGAAGTACCGGCCGCAGTTCGGCGTGAAGTTCAACTTCTCGCCGCGCTCGTTCGATGCGAACTTCGCGCTCTACTACGAAAACTATACGGACAAGTCGCCGGTGCTGACCGCGCTCGCGAACGGCGGCATTCAGGCGTCCTATCTCGGCAGCCGGCAGCTGTTCGGCGCGAGCGCGAACTTCGGCGTCGGCCCGTGGGCGATCGGCACCGAGCTGTCGTACCGGCCGCGCGATGCGGTCGCGCTGTCGGGCTGCTACGGGCCCGGCGGCCCGCTCGATGCGATCACGAACGGCGTGGCGGGCATCGACTGCCAGCAATGGGTCGACAAGAAGAAATTCCAGTACGACCTCAACGGGCTGCTGGCGCTCACGCGCAGCGAATACCCGTTCCTGAAGCTGCTCGGCGCCGATTCCGCCGCGCTGACCTGGGAACTCACGTGGATCTACTACCCGGGGCTGAGTTCCAGCGGCGTCACGCGGACCGTCGGCGGGCAGACCGTCACGCAGGCGCCGCAGGCCGGCTATGCGCCGTGGCTGAACAACGGCTCGGGGCTCGGCTATCCGATCGCGATGGCGCAGGGCACCGCGAGCTCGGTGGGCGCGACGATCGATTTCAACTGGACCTACGACGGCTCGCTGATCCACGGCTGGCAGGTCACGCCCGGCGTGACGTTCTCCGATGGCCTGTACGGCTACACGCCGACCTTCACCGCGAATTACCTGCAGGGCGCGAAGTCGGTGAACGTCTACGTGCTGTTCAACCAGAATCCGCCGACCTGGCAGGCCGGCATCAATTTCACCGCGTTCTTCGGCGGGCACAACACGGTCGGGCAGCCGTACGCGGACCGCAATTTCGTCGGGATGTTCGTCACGCGGAATTTCTGACGGTGACGGGTGGCAGGCGGCGCGCATCGTGCGCCGTCGCAATACATGAAGGGGTAAGGTCGTGCTCAATCGTCTGGTCAGTCGCCTGGAAAGGCTTTTCTTCGGTCATCGCGCGCTCGTGCTCGCGGCGATCGCGTTGTTCACCGTTGCGATGGCCGTGTTCGCCGTGCAGTTGCGCATGGATGCCGGCTTCGAAAAGCAGATGCCGATCGGGCATGAATACATCCGCACGTTCCAGCAGTACCGCAACGACCTGCTCGGCGCGAACCGCATCACCGTGGTCGTGCGCGCGAAGCACGGCTCGATCTGGTCGAAGGAAGGTTTGACGCGGCTGTACGACGTCACGCAGGCCGTTACGTATCTGCCGAACGTCGACCGGATCGGCGTGCGCTCGTTGTGGACGCCGAACGCGTTCGTGAATGAAGTGACCGACGAAGGGTTTCGCGCGGAGCCGATCATTCCCGGCACGGTCACGCCCGGCCAGTTGACGCCGGAGCGCGTGCAGGGCATTCGCCGCGCGACGACGCTCGGCGGCTACGTCGGCACGCTCGTGTCGCACGGCGAGGACAGCGCAATGATCACGGCCGAGCTGAACGAGCGCGACAGCGCCGGCAAGGTGCTCGACTACGTCGCATTCAATCACCTGCTCGAAAGCAGGATCCGCAAGCCGTTCGAGGACGCCGGCTACGACATCCAGATCATCGGCTTCGCGAAGCAGATCGGCGATATCGCCGACGGCGCGACGGCCGTGCTCGGCTTCTGCGCGGTCGCGCTGCTGCTGACCACGCTCGCGGTGTACTGGTACTGCCATTCGGTGCGCTTCACGGTGCTGCTGATCGCGTGCTCGCTGACGTCGCTCGTGTGGCAGTTCGGCACGCTGAAGCTGCTCGGCTTCGGGCTCGATCCGCTGGCGGTGCTGGTGCCGTTCCTCGTGTTCGCGATCGGCGTGTCGCACGGCGTGCAGCAGGTGAACTTCATCGTGCGCGAAATCGCGCACGGGCAGAGTTCGTTCGATGCGGCGCGCCACAGCTTCAGCGGCCTGCTGATCCCGGGTGTGCTCGCGCTCATTACCGCGTTCGTATCGTTCATCACGCTGCTGCTGATCCCGATCCCGATGGTGCGCGAGCTGGCGATCACCGCGTCGCTCGGCGTCGCGTACAAGATCGTCACGAACCTGATCCTGCTGCCGGTCGCGGCGTCCTGCTTCAACTTCACGAAAGCCTACGCGGACAACTCGCTGAAGCGCGCGCAGCAGCGTGCGAAGCCGCTGCGCGTGCTGGCCCGCGTGGCCGAGCCGAAGTATGCGAGCGTCACGGTCGCGCTGACGGTGGCGATCTTCGCGCTCGCCGCGTGGCAAAGCCGCGACCGCGTGATCGGCACGCTGCAGCCGGGCGCGCCGGAGCTGCGCGCGGATGCGCGTTTCAACCGTGACGCGACGTCGATCGCCGGCAACTACGACATGGGGCTCGACTGGCTGACGGTTGCAATCGAGTCGAACGGCAAGGCTTGCGACAACGCGGCGGCCGGCCTGTACGAAGACGACTTCTCGGCCGCAATGCGCACCGAACCGGGCGTCGTATCGGTGCAGTCGTACTCGTCGATGCTGCGCGCGTACAACCAGGGCTACAACGAGGACTTCCCGAAGATGAAGGTCGTGCCGATCGATGCCGAGAACTACGGCGCGGTGTCGGTCGACGTCGGGCGCGCGAAGGGGTTCATGAAAGCCGATTGCAGCATGACGGCCGTTCACCTGTTCCTGACCGATCACAAGGCGACGACGATCAACCGGATTCTCGACGACGTGAAGCAATACCGCGCGTCGCATCCGTTCCCGGGCATGACGGTGCGGCTGGCCGCGGGCAACGCAGGCGTGCTCGCTGCGACCAACGACGAAGTCGAGAAGAGCGAACTGCCGATGATGCTGTACGTGTACGCGGCGATCCTGATCCTCGTGTTCCTCGCATACCGCGACTGGCGCGCGATGCTCGCGTGCTGCGTGCCGCTGTCGGTCGCGACCTTCATCGGCTACTGGTTCATGAAGGCGCTGCAGATCGGGCTGACGGTTGCGACGTTGCCGGTGATGGTGCTGGCCGTGGGTATCGGCGTCGACTACGCGTTCTACATCTACAACCGGCTGCAGGTGCATCTGGCAGGCGGGCAGGACATCGTGAAGGCCGTGCAGCACGCGATGCTCGAAGTGGGCGTGGCGACGATCTTTACGGCCATCACGCTGGCGATCGGTGTCGCGACATGGAGCTTCTCGGCGCTCAAGTTCCAGGCCGACATGGGCAAGCTGCTCGCGTTCATGTTCGTGGTGAACCTCGTGATGGCGATGACGGCGTTGCCTGCGCTCGCGTCGCTGCTGGAACGCGGGTTCCCGCGCCGCAAGCCGGCCCGCGCGCCGGGCCTGTTCAGCCACTGATGCCCGCGCATACCACTGCAGAGGTCAATCGATGATCAAGACGCTCGTTGCCTGTACCGCGCTCTGCGCTGCCGCGGCGGCCTTCGCGCAACCGCCGGACGGAACGGTTGCGGCCTGGGCCGCGAAGCCCGCACACGCATGGACCGCGCCGGCGCACATGATGCTGATGGACGCCACCCGCGCCGGCTCGCGGATCGTCGCGGTCGGCGAGCACGGCATCGTGCTGCTGTCCGACGACGACGGCAAGACCTGGCGGCAGGCGCGGCGCGTGCCGGTGTCGGCGACGCTGTCGGCCGTGTCGTTCGCGGACGCGAAGCACGGCTGGGCCGTCGGCCAGTGGGGCGCAATTCTCGCGACCGACGACGGCGGCGATACATGGGTCACGCAGCGGCTCGATACGTCGGTCGACCAGCCGCTGTTCTCGGTGCTGTTCACGAATGCGCAGGACGGCATTGCGGTCGGCCTGTGGTCGCTGATGCTGCAGACGCACGACGGCGGCAAGACGTGGGCGCGTACGACGCTGCCGAAGCCGCCGGGCGGCGGCAAGGCCGACCGCAATCTCTATCACGTGTTCGCAGACCCTACGCACGCGCTCTACATCGTGTCCGAACAGGGGATGGTGCTCAAGTCGGCCGACGGGGGCGCGAACTGGACCTATCTGCCGACGGGCGGCAAGGGCACGTTGTGGTCGGGCGTCGCAATGCCCGATGGCCGGATCGTGGTCGGCGGGCTGCTCGGCAGTCTGTTCGAAAGCCGCGACGGCGGCACGACGTGGGCCGCGCTGACCACCGGCACGCGCAGCTCGATCACGGATCTCGTCGCCACCGGCGGCGGGCTGGTCGGCGTCGGCCTCGATGGGCTGACGTTCGCGCAGCGCGTGGCAGGCGGCCCGCTCGGCGTCGCGCAGCGCGCGGATCGCGCGACGCTTACCGCTGCGCTGATCGATGCGCGCGGCAAGCCCGTGTTCTTTTCGCAGGCAGGCGTGCTCGACACGCCGTGACACGCGTTTCGCCAACGCGTGACTGCACGCCGGGATTCCAAGAGGATGCCCGGCGCCGCGTGCTGCTGGCGCACGCGCGTCCGGCGTCTCGATCGTTCCCGTTGCTCGACGACGTCGACACAAGTCTGCATTCGCACTGCACAGCCGGTGCGATGCGGCGCTGAACCGCGCCGGACTCGCTGGGGCTGCGGTTGCGGGCCGCAAGGCAACCGTTGCCGGGTTGGCGCGGGGCAACGGCCATACCCGGCAGGTACGCCGCGCGCACGCGATCGCGCCGGCCGGCGGTGTGTTCAGGCGCGCGGATCGGCCGACGGCAGCAGCGCGGCGAAGCGGTCCGCGAGCGTGGGGCGCGACCGTGCGGGCCAGATCGCGCTCAGTTCGAAATTCGGCAGCGCGGCGCCGTCGCGGATCGGGCTGTAGGCAACCCCGTCGAACGCGAACGCGTGGATCGAGCGCGGCAGCAGCGACACGCCGCACCCGGCGGCGACGCATGCGACGACGGTCAGCGTGCGGTTCACGTCGAGCACGATGTCCACCGGATGCCCGGCCTGGCGGAACGCGCTGAGGATACCGGCGCGGATCAGCGGCAGCTGATCGTGCGGAAACCACACGAGGCCGGCCGCGGCGAGATCGGCCAGCGTGACCGTGCCGTCGGGCAGGCGCGGGAACTCCTTCGGCAGCACCGCGACGAGCGGGTCGCGCCGGATCAGCTTTTCGCGCATCCGGCCGTTGACCGCGACCGGCGTATGCAGCAGCCCGATGTCGATCTCGCCGCGTTCGAGTGCGATCGCCTGCTCGGCATTGCTCATCTCGCTCATCACGAGCTCGACGTCGGGCGCACTCTCGCGCAGCGCACGGATCGCGCGCGGCAGCGTGTCGAACAGCGCCGCGCTGACGAAGCCGATGGTCAGGCGCCCGGCGCGCTGCGCACCGATCTCGCCCGCCCGGTGCGCGGCCGCATCGAGCCGCGCGACGCTCAGGCGCAGGTCGTCGACCATCGCGAGCCCGGCCGGCGTGAGCGTCGCGCCGCGCCGCGACCGGTCGAACAGCCGGACTCCCAGCTCCTTTTCCATCCGGTTCAGCGCCTGGCTGAGCGCCGGCTGCGCAATACCCAGTTCGCTGGCGGCGCGCGTGAAGCTGCCGGAATCCGCGATCGCGAGAAAGTAGCGGACGTGCCTGATTTCCATAAGCGTGTGTTATGAATAATTATTCGAAACATAGTAGCGAATTATCCAAATGATTCATAGGATGCACTTCGGGCGTCGTCGATACCGGCTGCGCCTCCGATAGCGGCGCGATCAGGCGGCGCACGGCGACGACACGAGGAGACCTCCGTTGACCTGGATGCGCGAACTCTCGACGACCGAACGGCGCACGTTGCGCGGCTGCTTTGCCGGCTGGGCGCTCGACGGCCTCGACACCCAGATGTTCAGCCTCGTGATCCCGGCGCTGCTCGCGACCTGGAGCATCGGCAAGGGGCAGGCTGGCCTGATCGGCGGCGCGACGCTCGTGTCGGGCGCCCTCGGCGGCCTGCTGGCCGGCGTGATCGCCGATCGTTACGGGCGCGTGCGGGCCCTGCAGATCACTGTGTGCTGGTTCTCCGCATTCACGTTCCTGAGTGCGTTCGCGCAGAACTTCGAACAGCTGCTGGTGTTGAAGGCGCTGCAGGGGCTCGGCTTCGGCGGCGAATGGACGGCGGGCGCGGTGCTGCTCGCGGAAACGGTCGGCGCGCGTCATCGCGGCAAGGCGATGGGCGTCGTGCAGAGCGCGTGGGGGTTCGGCTGGGGAGCGGCGGTGCTGCTGTACATGATCGTGTTCGCGTGGCTGCCGGCCGAATGGGCGTGGCGCGTGCTGTTCGCGATCGGCGCGTTGCCCGCGCTGCTGGTGCTGTATATCCGTCGCGCGATTGTCGAGCCGCCGCGCGCGCAGCCTGCGTCTGTGCGGGCGGACGATACGCCGACGGTCGGCATCTTCGACCGGTCGGTGCTGCGCACGACGGTGGTCGGCGGCCTGATCGGCGTCGGCGCGCATGGCGGCTATCACGCGATCACGATCTGGCTGCCGACCTACCTGAAGACCGAGCGGCACCTGTCGGTGCTCGGCACCGGCGCGTATCTCGCGGTCGTGATCGTCGCGTTCATCTGCGGCTGTTTCCTGAGTGCGTACCTGCAGGACCGGATCGGCCGGCGCCGCAACGTGATGCTGTTCGCCGCGTGCTGCGCGGTGATGGTGAACCTGTACGTGTTCCTGCCGCTGAACGACGTCGCGATGCTGTTGCTCGGGTTTCCGCTCGGGCTGTGTTCGGCCGGCATTCCGGCGACGCTCGGCACGCTGTTCAACGAGCTGTATCCGCAGAACGTGCGCGGACGCGGCGTCGGCTTCTGCTACAACTTCGGCCGCATCGTGTCGGCGGCCTTTCCGGTGCTGGTCGGGCGCATGGGTGAATCGTTGCCGCTCGGCACGGCGCTCGGCATCGATGCCGGCATCGCGTACGGGCTGGTCGTGATCGCGGTGTGGTTCCTGCCGGAAACGCGCGGTCGCCGCCTGCCCGACGCGGCCGCCGGGCCGGGCGCCGACGGCGACGCGCGCGCCGGTGCCTCGCTGTAGGTTTCGTCTTTCGTTCATTCCGTCGCCTGTCGCCCGTTGCCGGGCCGGGCATCTCTTGCAGGCAAGTCGTCATGGATCGAGCAGTGAATCCGCCGGTCGAACCGGTTTCAGCGGCGCCGGACACGGCCGCGTGGTACGCATCGCCGGCGGCCGTCGCGGCCGTCGACGCACATGCGCACGTGTTTGCGCGCGGCCTGCCGCTCGCGCCGGTCGTGCGCCACGCGCCCGATTACGATGCGTCGCTCGACGCGTACGTCGCGCATCTCGCCGCGCACGGCATCACGCACGCGGTGCTGGTGCAGCCGAGCTTTCTCGGCACCGACAACGCGTTCTTCGTCGACGTGCTGCGGCGCTACCCGCACCGCTTTCGCGGCGTCGCGGTGGTCGATCCGGTGATCGACGACGATGCGCTCGCCGCGCTGGATCGCGCGGGCGTCGTGGGCATGCGGCTCAACCTGGTCGGCCTGCCGATTCCGGATTTCGGCACGCGGGTGTGGCGCGCACTGTTCGCACGCGTCAACGCGCTCGGCTGGCATGTCGAGATTCATCGCGATGCAGCCGACCTGCATGCGATCGCCGCGAGCCTGCTCGCGCAATCGTGCACGCTCGTGATCGACCATTTCGGCCGCCCGTCGCCGACGCTCGGCGAGCGCGATCCCGGCTTCCGTCACCTGCTGTCGCTCGCCGATACAGGCCGCGTGTGGGTCAAGCTGTCGGCCGCATACCGCAACAGCCTGGCCGGCGACGGCACCGATACCGCGCTCGGCGCCGCGCAGGCGCTGCGCGCCGCGTTCACGGCCGAGCGGCTCGTGTGGGGCAGCGACTGGCCGCATACGCAGCATCGCGAGCGGGTCGATTTCGGCGCGACCTGTGCGGCGCTCGAACGCTGGCTGCCCGACCCCGGCGAGCGCACGCGCGTGCTGCGCGACTCGCCGCGAACCCTGTTCCGTTTCGACCAATGAGGCCCTGCATGACCGATCAAACCGCCCTTCGTCGCGCCGCGTTCCGGCGCAGCATCGCCGCCCGCCAGGGGCTGCTCGTCGCCGGCACGTTCAATGCGCTGAGCGCGCGGATCGCCGCCGATCTCGGCTTCGGCGCGCTGTACCTGAGCGGCGCCGGCGTCACCAACATGTCGCTCGGCCTGCCGGATCTCGGCTTCGTCGGGCTCGGCGAGCTGGCCGAGCACACCGCGCGCGTGCGCGGCGCCGTCGACCTGCCGCTGATGGTCGATGCCGATACCGGTTTCGGCAATGCGCTGAACGTGCTGCATACGGTTCGCACGCTCGAGCGCAGCGGCGCCGATGCGATCCAGCTCGAGGACCAGGTGCTGCCGAAGAAGTGCGGTCACTTCGCGGGCAAGGAAGTGATTCCGGCCGCGGAAATGGTCGGCAAGCTGAAGGCGGCCGTCGACGCGCGCGTCGATCCGAACCTGCTGATCGTCGCACGCACCGATGCGGCCGCCGTGCACGGCATCGACGACGCGATCGAGCGCGCGCACCGCTATGCGGCGGCCGGCGCCGACGTGCTGTTCATCGAGGCGATGGACACGCCGGAGGACGTCGAACGGCTGCCCGCGCTGTTCGACACGCCGCAGCTCATCAACATCGTGATCGGCGGCAAGACGCCGACGCGCTCGCGCGACGAACTGGCGCGCCTCGGCTACGGCGTCGTGCTGTACGCGAATGCGGCGCTGCAGGGGGCCGTGCACGGGATGCAGGCCGCGCTGACCGAATTGCGCGACACGGGCCGGCTCGATGAAAACCCCGCGCTCGTCGCGCCGTTCGCCGAACGGCAGCGGCTCGTCGACAAGGCGCGCTTCGACGCGCTCGACGCGCGCTACGCGGCCGGGCAGCCGTAAGGCCGGCACGCAGCACGGGCGGCGCATGCCGGCCGCCCGCTACCGAACAGACAGGAGACACCCGTGGCAACTTCCCCAACCGGGGCGGCCGACGCGCCGCCACGCATCGGCTCGATCGTCGGCGGGCTGGCCGGCAACCTGATCGAGTGGTACGACTTCCTCGCGTACAGCATCTTCTCGATCTACTTCGCGCCGTCGTTCTTTCCCGCCGACCGGCCGACCGTGCAACTGATGAACACCGCGGCGATCGCGGCGGTCGGCTACGTCGCGCGACCGGCGGGCAGCTGGCTCGTCGGCTTGTACGCGGACCGGCACGGGCGCAAGGCCGCGCTGACGAAGTCGGTGCTCGCGATGTGCGCGGGCTCGATGCTGATCGCCGTCACGCCCGGCTACGCGACGATCGGCATGCTCGCGCCGGCACTGCTCGTGGCCGCGCGCCTGCTGCAGGGCCTCAGCATGGGCGGCGAATACGGCACCAGCGCGACCTACCTGAGCGAGATCGCGCCGCCGAACCGGCGCGGCTTCTACGTCGGCTTCCTGCAGGTGAGCGTGGTGGCTGGCCAGCTCGTCGCGCTCGGCTTGATGCTGGCGATGCAGCGGATCTTCGCCGGCACGCACGACATCGAGCGCTGGGGCTGGCGGATTCCGTTCTTCGTCGGCGGCGTGCTCGCGCTGTTCGCGCTGTACATGCGCCGCAACGTCGTCGAGAGCGACGCGTTCGTCGCGAGCCGCGCGCGTGCGGCGAAGACGCGCGTGACGGCCGATCTCGCGGCCCACTGGCGCGAACTGCTGCTCGCGATCGGCATCACGATCGGCGGCACCGTCGCGTTCTATACGTACACCGTCTACATGCAGAAATACCTGGTCAATTCCGTCGGCCTGCACAAGGAAACGGCGACCTGGATCTGCACGCTCGCGCTGCTGCTGTACATGCCGCTGCAGCCGCTGTTCGGCCTCGTGTCGGATCGCGTCGGGCGCCGGCCGGTGCTGCTGTGGTTCGGGCTCGGCGGCACGCTGCTGTCGGTGCCGATCTTCACGGCGCTCGCGCACGTGCACGAGCCGCTCGCCGCGTTCGCGCTGGTGTTCGCCGGGCTCGTCGTGCTGAGCGGATTCACGTCGGTGCACATGCTGGTCAAGGCCGAGCTGTTCCCGCCGCAGATCCGCGCGCTGGCGGTCGGGCTGCCTTATGCGCTGACGACGGCGATCCTCGGCGGCACGACCGAATTCGTCGCGCTGCGGCTGAAGGCGGTTGGCAACGAATCGATGTTCTTCTGGTACGTGGCGGCGTGCGCAGCGATTTCGCTGGTCGTGTACTGGCGGATGCCGGAAACCCATCCGGCCAGGCGCGCGCGGCCGGCTCGGCCGGCGGTGGGCGCCGCCGCACCCCGCTGAATTGGTGCGAAGCCGCATGCGAAACGCTTATGGATAAATAACACGGACGTAATGCTTCGCCGCGGCGATTGCTTCTAGTATCTGCAGAACGCCGACGGGCTGCCTGGCCGTCGGCGGCGAGCAGACGAGACACACGACATACATTAGTACATCTAAAAAAATGGAGTCGAGTCAATGATCGAACTATCCGAGGGCCAACGGATATCCACGCGCGATGGCGCGCCGGGCGGTGCGCCGCCACGGCCGTCGATCGCGGTCCATCCCGTGTTCAAGGCGTACAACCGGTCGAAGCTGGACGACATTCCGCAGCTCGCGGTATTGCCGCCGTCGATGCGCGAGCAGATCGGGCTGGTCGCACGCGTGCTGCCGTTCAAGGTCAACCGTTATGTCGTCGAGCAACTGATCGACTGGACGAACGTACCGGACGATCCGCTGTTCCGGCTGACGTTTCCGCAGCCCGACATGCTTGCGCCCGACGAGCTCGGGGAGCTGGCCGAGCTGTCGCGCGACGCGGCGCGCCAGGCGGACCTGGACGCGCTGGTCGGACGCCTGCGCGCCCGGATGAACCCGCATCCGGCGGACCAGCGGCTCAACGAGCCGGAGCTGGACGGCGAGCCCTGCCCGGGCATCCAGCACAAGTATGCGCAGACGGTGCTGTACTTCCCGAGCCACGGGCAGACCTGCCATGCGTACTGCACGTTCTGCTTCCGCTGGCCGCAGTTCGTCGGCGACGCGTCGCTGAAATTCGCGTCGAGCGAAGCCGGGCGGCTGCACGCGTACCTGCGTGCGCACGGCGAAGTGACCGATCTGCTGATGACGGGCGGCGATCCGATGGTGATGAGCGCGGCGCGCCTGCGCGAATACCTGATGCCGCTGCTGGAGCCGGGGCTCGAGCATGTCGGCAACATCCGGATCGGCACGAAGGCGCTGACCTACTGGCCGTACCGTTTCGTCAGCGATCCGGATACGCCCGAGCTGCTCGCGCTGCTGCGCACGCTGATCGATGCCGGGCGCAACGTGACGGTCATGGCGCACCTGAACCACTGGCGCGAACTGTCGACGGAGATCGCCGAGCAGGCCGTGACGAACCTGCGCCGCATCGGCGTCGTGATTCGCTCGCAGGGGCCGGTGCTGCGCCATATCAACGACGACGCGGAAGTCTGGCGGCGCAACTGGGTCGGGCAGGTGCGGCTCGGCATCGTGCCGTACTACATGTTCGTCGAGCGCGACACGGGGCCGCGCAGTTATTTCGAGCTGCCGCTCGCGCGGGCGCTCGACATCTACAACACCGCGATCGCGTCGGTGTCGGGGCTCGCGCGCAGCGCACGCGGCCCGTCGATGAGCGCAGGCCCGGGCAAGGTCGAAGTCGCGGGCACGCTCGAGTTGCAAGGGCAGCGCTACTTCCTGCTGAATTTCCTGCAGGCGCGCGATCCGCGCTGGCTGCGCCGGCCGTTTCTCGCGAAGTATTCGGCGACGGCCTGCTGGCTCGACCAGCTCGAACCGCCGGACGGCGAACCCGCGTTCTTCTTCGATGCGGCGTATCGCGCATTCGTCGACGCGCATCAACACCAGCCGGAGCATGCATGAGAACGCCCGGCACACGAACCGCCGACGTCGCGATCGTCGGCGGCGGCTACACGGGGCTGTCCGCCGCGATCCACCTGGCGGAGCAGGGCGCGACGGTTGAGGTCTGCGACGCCGATCCGCCCGGCGACGTGCCGAGCGCATTCAACTTCGGTTCGGTCGCGAGCGTCGCGCCGGCGCTGCCGCGCGGCCCGGTTTCGGCCGCGCAGGCGCAGGCCGCCGAGCGCACGGCCGCGCAGGCCATCGCGTACCTGAAGCGCTTCGTCGACAGCCGCAACCTCGCGTGCGGCTGGGCGCATCCCGGCCACATCACGCTCGCGTGCGACGACGCGTCGGCGGTGCAGCTGGCGCACCGCTTCGAGTACTACGCGACGCAGCAGGATGCGTGCGTCGCGTGGCTCGACGCGCAGGCGGTCACGCAGGAAACCGGCGCGGCGCATGCGATCGCGGGGCTGCTGAACCTGAGATTCGCGCTGATCCGGCCGCGCGCGCTCCGCGATGCGATGCGGATGCGGGCGGTCACGCTCGGCGTGCGGATCCGGCGCGGCGCGCGCGTGAACGCCGTGCGGCTCGTGCCCGATGCGGCCGTGCTCGACCTCGGCGACGCGACGCTCGACGCGGGCACCGCGCTGGTGTGCGCGGAGGACGCGTGGCCGCTGCTGCCGGCCGACCTGCGCCCGCCGCTCGAACGCTACGGCACGCACCTGCTGGCTACCCGCATCCTCGACGACGCGACGCAGCGCCGCATTTCGCGGCAGCCGCGCGTGTACGGCACGTTGTCCGCCGACAAGGATTATTTCCGGCTCGACGACAGCGGGCGGCTGTTGTTCGGCAGCCGGCTCGGCCTCGCGGCCGACGGGCCGCCCGCGGGTGTCGAGGCCGCGTTGCGCGCGCGGCTGGGCGCGTATTTCCCGGCGCTCGAGCACGTGGGCGTCGAGCACGTGTGGTCCGCGCCGCTCGGCTTCACCGCGCTCGGCGTGCCGCATGTCGGCACGGCCGGGCGGCTGGGCTGGTGCGGCGGCTATTGCGGCAGCGGGATCGCCACGGCCGTTCACGGCGGCGCGGCGCTGGCCGCGCGCGTGCTCGGCCACGCCGACGACGGTGCCTTTCACGATTCGATCACCGGTGCCGGGGAGGCGCGATGAACACTTTCGAATTCCAGACGCTCGACGGCGCGAAGCCGCGGGCCTTTGCCGGAGAAGAAGTCGACGTGCTCGGTATCGGCGTCGGTCCGTTCAACCTGAGCCTGGCGGCGCTGCTGGCGCCGCTGGACGGGCTGCGTTCGCTGTTCGTCGAGCGCCGGCCCGGGTTCCGCTGGCATCCCGGGCTGATGCTTGCCGATTCGTCGTTGACGACCAGCTTCCTGAAGGACCTCGTGACGCTGGCCGATCCGTGCAGCCGCTACTCGTTCATTGCGTTCCTGCAACGCACCGAACGGCTGTACGCGTTCGCGAATGCACGCTTTCCGACCGTGCGCCGCCGCGAGTTCGAACAGTACATGCAGTGGGTGTGCGCGTCGCTCGACAACCTGCGGTTCGACTGCGAAGTCGAAAGCGTCGTGCGCGACGGGCGCGCACTGCGCGTCACGACCTCGCACGGCGTCGTGCGCACTCGGAACCTCGTGGTCGGCGTCGGCCTGCGCCCGAGCGTGCCCGCGTGCGCGCGGCCGCACCTCGGGGCCGACGTACTGCATTCGTCGCAGTTCTGCACCGTGCGGCCGGCGCTTGCCGGCCGGCGCGTCGCGATCGTCGGCGGCGGCCAGAGCGGCGCCGAGCTGGCGTTGCACC
Source organism: Burkholderia cepacia complex sp. TUM26381 (assembly GCF_057439935.1). Lineage (NCBI taxonomy): Bacteria > Pseudomonadati > Pseudomonadota > Betaproteobacteria > Burkholderiales > Burkholderiaceae > Burkholderia > Burkholderia cepacia complex sp. TUM26381. Next base: position 38,519 of record NZ_CM172008.1, read on the forward strand.
TGCTCGGGTTGACGGGCGATGCGGCGCCCGCGCACATCGCCTGGCTGACGCGGCGCGAGAACTTCCTGCCGATGGACGACTCGCCGTTCGTCAACGAATGGTTCGTGCCGCAATACAACGCGCATTTCTCGCGGCTGTCGCCGGAGCGCAAGCGCGACGCGCTGGAGACGCAGCGCCTCGCGAGCGACGGCGTCACGTTGCCGCTGCTGACGGCGATCTACCAGCGGCTCTACGAGATCACGCACATCGAGGGGCGCACCGGCCATTGCGCGCTGATGCCCGGCCGCAGCATGGCGAACCTGCACCGCGCGGACGGCGGCTACGTGCTGAGCGTCGACGACGGCACCGGCGTGCATGCGCCGCTGCATGCGGACGTCGTGCTGCTCGCGACGGGCAGCGAATTCCAGATGCCCGGCGCGCTCGAATCGCTGCGCTTCGAGATGCACACGCGCAACGGCGTGCCGGAGCTAGACGACGACTACGCGGTGCGCTGGAACCGGCCGAGCGCCGCGCGGATTTTCTTCCAGAACGCCGCGCGCACGACGCGCGGCATCGCCGACCCGAACCTGAGCCTGGCCGCGTGGCGCAGCGGCCGCATCGCGAACGCGATCGCGGGCGCGTCCATCTACGAGGTCGGCACGCCGCCGGGATTCGTCGACTGGCCGCACGGCGACGCGCCGCAGGCTGCCACCCAACAACTCGTGAACTGACAGGAGCACCCCGCCATGACCCATGCACCGGCCATGCTGTATCTCGACACGCGCGCGCTTCCGGGCGAGCGGATCGCCGAAATCGACGCGGCGCGCAGCCTCGGGCTCGATCTTTATGTGGCGACGCCGACGCCGGACGCGTTCCGCTCGTTCGGCTGCGCCGGCATCATTCCGACCCGGCTCGGCGATTACGACGCAGCCGAGCGGACGATTCTCGACTACCTGCGCGAACATCGCGTCGAGCTGTCCGGCGTCGTCGCGTGGAAGGATCTCGAAGTGGTGCTCGCGAGCCGGCTGTCGCATCGTCTCGGCCTGCGCGGCACGGCGCCGGACGCCGCGCTCAACGTGCGCGACAAGGCCGCGACCCGCCGCGTGCTCGACGCGGTGCCGAACGCGAACCCGCGCTATGCGGTCGTCAGCAGCGAAGCCGAATTCACCGCCGCGCTGAAACGGATCGGCGCACCCGCGCTGCTCAAGCCGGCCGGCAACTCCGGCAGCCGCGGCATCTTTCCGGTCGATGCGCACGCCGACCCCGTCGACGTCTATCGCGCGTTTCGTGCGTACAACTCGCCGGAGAAGGGCGAGATGTTCAGCCTGTACGGCGATCACGCGCTGCTCGAGGAACAACTGACGGGCAGCGAGCATTCGGTGTCCGGCGTCGTCGCGCACGGGCGCGTCGCGATCAACGCGATCATCGACAAGACCTTCGACCGGTCGATCCCGATCCAGTACGAGAACGTGACGCCGTCGCTGCTGCCGGCCGACACGCAGGCGGCGATCCGCGACATGGTGCGCGCGGGCGTCGCGGCGACCGGCATCGACTGGTGCGGCTTCCACGCGGACGTGATGGTGACGCGCGACGGCCCGAAGATTCTCGAGATCGGCGGGCGGCTCGGCGGCGAGTTCATCAACTCGCATCTGATCCCGTACAGCGTCGCGGGCTTCTCGCCGTACCGCACCGTGCTCGATCTCGCGCGCGGCGCGATCGACGGCCCGCTCGACGACCGGCTCGGCACCGCGTCGACGCGCGCCGGACAGCGCATCGTGATGCCGCCGGGGCTCGGCCGCATCGCCCGTGTCGAGGGCTTCGAGCGGCTGTGGCGGCGGCCGGAGCTGCGGTTCCTGCAGGTCGTCGCCGGCAAGGGCGCGCAGATGGCGCTGCCGAAGGACGTGTTCAAGGCGTACGAGATCGCGTACCTGATCGCGCAGTGCGAACTCGACCGCGACATCGTGGCGCTGCTGCGCGAACTCGCGGCCGACGTGACCGTCACGCTGGACTGACCCGGAGGCCATCATGCCGATCGACACGATCCGCGACCCGCGCCACTACCTGCTCGTGCCCGCGATGCCGGCGCCGAACGGGCGCCTGCACCTCGGTCATATCGCCGGCCCGTACCTGCGGCTCGACATGCTTGCGCGCCACCTGCGCAGCCGCGGCGAGGTCGCGCGCATCGCATGCGCGAGCGACCCGTACGATTCCTACATCCCGCTGCGCGCCGGGCAGGCCGGCATCGACGCGGCGGCGCTCGCGCGGCAGAGCTGCGCGGGCATCGTCGACGATCTCGCCGCGATGAACATCGACGTCGACCTGTTCGTCGATCCGCTCGGCGATGCGCATCACGACGCGTACCTCGCCGCGCACGACGGGCTCGTCGCGCGGCTGGCCGCGCAGCGGCGCGTGTCGACGGTGCGCGAGCGCCTGCCGTATTCGGCCACGCGCGATGCTTACGTGACCGGCAGTTTCCTGCTCGGCCGCTGCCCGCAGTGCGCGCGCGACGTGTCGGGATTCTTCTGCGAGGACTGCGGCGCGCATTTCCAGCCGGAGGACGTGCGCGAACCGTCGGCGCGTTGGGGCGAGACGCTCGCGATGCGCGAGCAGGACAACCTGTTCTTCGACATCGCGGATCCCGCCGCGCTGGTCGCGCAGCTGGCCGGCACCGAGACCGCACCCGAGTTCGTCGATATCGCGCGCCGCCATCTCGCGCGCGACGGCGCGCGTTTCCGCCTGACGAGCCATGCCGGCTGGGGGCTGCCGTATGCGCTCGACGGCGCGCCGCGCACGCTGTTCGGGCACGGGCTGCTGTTCGGCGCGATCCGCTTCGTCGGCGATCTCTATGCCCGCCAGCACGGGCTGCGCGCGAACCCGTTCGATCGCGAGTCGGACGTGATCACCGTCAACGGATTCGGGATCGACAACTGCGTGTCGCATCTGGTCGGCATTCAGGCGATGGCAATGGCCGACGGCGTGTCGAAACCGTTCGACCGCTTCGTGATCAATCACTTCTACACGCTGGAAGGGCGCAAGTTCTCGACGAGCCTGCGCTGGGCGATCTGGGTCGAGGATCTCGCGGCGCGCACGCGCGTGCCGGCCGACGCGGTGCGCTTCTTCGTCGCGTCGACCAATCCGGTCGACGCACGCACCGACTTCGATCGCGATGCATTCTGCCGCTTCGTGAACGGGCCGTACGCGACAGTGCGGCGGCACGTGGCCGAGTCGATCGGCGGGCCGCTTGCGGCGCGCGTGCCGGCCGACAAGACGGCGCGGGCAGCCGAGGCGGCGTGGCGCGACGCGCAGCGCGCGATGGATTTCGCGACCTTCGACCCGACGGCGCTGGCCGGCATCGTCGAGCGCTGGAGCGCGCACTTCGACGGCGCGCGCGCGGCCGGCGACCTGTACGGCTGGACCAAGGGCTTCGCGCTGCTCGCATGGCCGTTGATGCCGGCGCTCGCGCAGACCGCGTGGCGCGCGCTCGGGTTGCGCGGCGAGCCGAACGCGGGCGACTTCGCGCGGCTGTCGGCGCCGGTCGTCACGCCGCTGGCGAACTTCGACCCGGTCACGCCGGGAGACCTGGCGGCGGTCCTGCCGCCCGGCATGCGGGAGGTTGCATGATGGAAGGCGCACTCGAAGGGCTCGTGATCGTCGACCTGACGCGCGTGCTGGCCGGGCCGTTCTGCACGATGCTGCTGGCCGATCACGGCGCGCGCGTGATCAAGGTCGAGCGGCCGTCGACCGGCGACGATGCACGCGCGTACGGCCCGTGGTACGGCGGCAAGTCCGCGTATTTCGCGTCGCTCAACCGCGGCAAGGAGAGCATCGCGCTCGACCTGAAGGACCCGTCCGACCGCCGCGTGCTCGACGCGCTGCTCGAGAAGGCCGACGTCGTCACCGAGAACTTCCGGCCCGGCACGATGGCGCGCATCGGCTACGACTGGGACACGCTGCATGCGCGTTTCCCGCGCCTGATCTACGGCAGCGCATCGGGGTTCGGTCACACCGGGCCGTATCGCGACCACCGCGCATACGACATGATCGTCCAGGGGCTCGGCGGGATCATGAGCGTGACGGGCGAGCCCGGGCGCATGCCCGTGCGGGTCGGGCCGTCGATCGGCGATCTCGCGGCCGGCCTGTTCCTGACGACCGGGCTGCTGATGGCGCTCGTGCGGCGCGGCCGCACCGGGCAGGGTTCGAAGGTCGATATCGGCATGTTCGACTGCCAGCTTGCGCTGATGGAGTATTTCATCGGCCGCTACTTCGCGACCGGCGAAGTCACGGGGCCGGTCGGCAGTTATCGGCCGGCGATCGCGCCGCCGTTCGGTGTCTACCGTGCGGCGGACGGCCCGCTCATCATCGCGGCCGGCAACGACAAGCTGTTCCGGCTGCTGTGCGACGCGCTCGGCGTGCCGGCGCTCGCGGCCGATCCGCGTTTCGCGGGCGGCGAGGCGCGCAAGGATCACGAGGCCGAACTCGAACGCACGCTCAACGCGCTGCTGGCGGCGCACGGCGTCGAAGCCTGGTGCGAGCGGTTCGCGCGCGCGGGGCTGCCGGCCGGCCCGATCAACCGGGTCGACCAGGCCGTCGTTCATCCGCAGACGGCCGCGCGCAACATGCTGATCGACGTCGACGATCCGGACGTCGGCCCGTACCGGCTCGTCGGGACGCCGATCAAGATCTCGGGCTGCCCCGATCCGGCCACGCGCCGGGCCGCACCGGCGCTCGATCGCGACCGCGACGCGATTCTCGCGGAACTGGGCCTGGTCGGGGAGGAGGTGCACGATGAACGCGCGTAAGTTTCCGCATGTCGGCGCGTTGCCGCCGGAGTCGCATGTGCCGGGCGTCGTGTTGCGCCAGGCCGATTTCGCCGGGCTCGGCGACGGCGAGATTCCGTTTCGCGGCGGCCTGTTTACGGTCGAGCCGAACTGCACGTCGCGGCTGGACGTCCACGCGGTACGCGAATGCTGGATGATCGCGCAGGGCAGCGGCCGGCTGACCTACGACGGCGAGCCCGTGCGCGTGCGGGCCGGCGACGTGCTGTATTTCGAATCGCACCGCTCGCACCAGGTGCAGAACGACGGCGCGACGCCGCTCGTGATCAGCACCGTCTGGTGGCAGGCCGATGCGGGTTGATCTCGCGATCGTCGGTGCGGGCGTGACGGGGGCGACGATCGCGCACGTGGCGGCGCGGCATGCGGGCGGGCTGCGCATCGCGGTGTTCGATGCGCGGCCGGCCGTGCAGACGGCCACGGCGCTGTCGGCCGGCGTGATCACGCCGTTCTGCGGCAGCGGCGAGCGCCGCGCGCGCTCGCTGGTCGCCAACGCGTACTACGGTGCGTGGGCACGGGCCGGATGCTGCGTGCGCGACGCGCCGTTCGCATTCGTTGCGGACGTACCGGACGCGGGCGGCCCGTTGCTCGCGCCGCCGGTGGCCGACGATCCGCCGGAGACCGGCGCCACACCGCTCGGCGCGCTGCCGGCCGGCGCGCGTCTGTGGCGCAGCGGCCGCGCGTGGCTGGTCGACGTGCCGCGGCTGGTCGCGCACTACCTGACGGGCGCGCACACCGTCGAGCGCTTCGATGCGCCGGTCACGCACGTGACGCACGATGCCGGCGGCTGGACCGTCGTCGCCCACGGCGTGACGCTGCGCGCCGACCGGCTCATCCGCGCCAGCGGCCCGTGGCCGGCCGTCGACGGCGAAGCCGGCGGTGGCGCGCGGACGGATATCGTCACGAAGAAGATCGTCGCGTTCGATGTCGACGGCCGCGCATTGCCGCCCGCGCCGGATGCACCGGTCGTCTACCTGCCCGACGCGCAGGCGTTTCTCGCGCCGGTGCACGCGCGGCGCGGCTGGCTGCTGAGCATCACGTCGCACGTGTGGGGCTGCGACGCCGGCGCACGCGTCGCGCCGAGCGCCGACGAGCGGACCCTCGCGCACACGCTGCTTGAACGTCATTTCCCGGGCCTGCGCGATGCCCATCTCGCCGCGCGCACGGCGGTCGACGGGTACACGGCCGACCGCAATCCGCGGGTCGCACCGATCGGCCGCCACGGCTGCGCGGTGGCGGGCGCGTCGGGTTCCGGCGTGCGTTTTGCGCCGGCCCTCGCCTACGAGGCGCTCGCGGCCGTCGGCCTGCCGTTCGACCCCGATCCCGCGACGACCGCACCCGAGCCACCACTTCGCCCGCGGGCTGACCTGCCCGCTGCTTCCCTCTCCGAATCCGTCCAACCATGCATACCGAACTCGCCTGGATCGCCGTCGCACCCGCCTTCGCCCTGATCTGCATCGGCATCGCCGTGCGTCGCATCGCGCTGGTCGATGCGGCATTCTGGCCGTCCGCCGAAAAGCTCACCCACTACGTGCTGTTTCCCGCCTTCCTCGTGCATTCGATCGGGCTGGCGGGGCCGCTCGACGCATCGTCGAAATCGACGATCGTGCTGTTGACGGGGCTCACGCTCGCCGTGCTGGCCGCCGTCGTGCTCGGCTGCCGATGGTGCGCGGTGCCGCACGCGTCGTTCACGTCGATCGTGCAGGGCTCGATCCGCTTCAACAGCTACATCTTCCTGTCGGTCGCGTCGGGGTTGCTGAGCCGCGGGGACTACGGGATCGCGGCGGTCGTGGTCGCGTACATGGTCGCGATCTCGAACACGCTCGTGCTGCTGTCGTTCGAGCATGGCCAGGCCGGCGGCCGCGGGCTTGTGCGGATCGTCGGCAAGGTGGCGGCGAATCCGCTGATCGTCGCCAGCGCGTTCGGGATCGTGCTGAACCTGACCGGCTGGCGCCTGCCCGCCGCCGTGGACCAGACCGTCGACGTGCTCGGCGGCGCCGCGCTGCCGCTGAGCCTGATCTGCGTGGGCGCCGCGCTGCGGCTGCCGCTGCCGCGCAAGGAAGCGGCGCTCGTGCGCGCGGGGCTCGTGACCACCGCGATCCGGCTGGTCGGTTTTCCGCTGCTCGCGCTGACCGCGACGAAGGCGTTCGCGGTGACGCCGCTGTCGGGGAACCTGATCCTGCTCTATTCGGTGCTGCCGTGCGCGAGCAACTCGTACGTGCTGTCCACGCAGTACGGCGGCAACCATCGGCTGATGGCGTTCGTCGTCGCGCTGTCGACGGTGCTGTCGTTCGTCCCGATATTCCTCGTCGCGCGCACGATGTAGGCTGATGCGCCGCTGCGCGGCCGGCGGGGCCGCGCCGTTCACCCTAATCGAATAAATACAGGAGACACCCATGATTTCGAGGCGCTCGTTCAACCGCGCACTCGCCGGACTCGCGATGGCCGAAGTGCTGGGCGGATGCGCCGGCGCGAGCCCGGGCCGACGCACGATCACCGGCGTCGACGCGCACGCGCACGTGTTCCTGAAATCGCTGCCGCTCGTGCCGGGCCATCGCTACACGATCGCGTACGACGCGTCGCTCGACCAGTACCTCGCGATGCTCGACCGGCACGGCATGTCGAACGGCGTGCTGATCCAGCCGAGCTTTCTCGGCACCGACAACCGCTATCTGCTGGCCGCGCTGCGCGCGCAGCCCGAGCGCCTGCGCGGCATCGTCGTGATCGATCCCGCCCGCGATGCGGAGCAGGTGGCCGCCTGGACGCCGCTCGGCGTGCGCGGCATCCGGCTGAACCTGATCGGCGAACGCGATCCGGATTTCGCCGGCGCGGCGTGGCGCGCGCTGTTTCCGCTGCTGCGTGCGCATCGCTGGCAGGTCGAGCTGCATGCGGAGGCCGCACGGTTGCCGGCGCTGATGCCGCCGCTGCTCGACGCGGGCGTCGACATCTCACTCGACCATTTCGGCCGGCCCGACCCGCGGCTCGGGATCGACGATCCCGGCTTCCGCTATCTGCTGACGACGGCGGCGAGCAAGCGCGTGTGGGTCAAGGTGTCGGGCGCCTACCGGAACGACCGCGCCGACCGCTGGCAAGCGTCCGGGCTGACGGCGATGCGCGCGCTGCGCGAAGCGCTCGGCACGCAGCGGCTCGTGTGGGGCAGCGACTGGCCGCATGTCGGGTACGAGGCGGCCGTGAACGATGCGCTCGCGTACCAGTACATGGCGACGCTGTTGCCGGACGAGGCCGGACGCCGGCAGGTACTGGTCGATACGCCGGCGGCGCTGTACCGGTTCGACGGAAACGGTTGAGCGGGCGGGCGGCCCGGCGCGTATGGCAGAATCGCGGCGATCCCCCGTCCGCGACGCCACCATGAACCCGACGACGCCTTCCTCCGCGCCCATCCGTCCGCCGATGGGGCACACGGCCACCGTGCTGCTTGCCGCCAGCATGCTGTTCTATCTCGTTGCGATGTTCAGCGCACCGTTCCGCACCGGCGCGCCGGACCCGCATCCGTGGGCGGACGGCTGGCAGGTGCTGCTGACCGGCTGGATGGGCGTGCTCGCCGGGATCCCCGCGTGGCTTGCGAATCCGCTCGTGTTCGGCGCGTGGCTACTGACCGTGAAGCGCCTGCGCGTGCAGGCGGCCGTGCTGGCCGCGCTAGCGCTGCTGTTCGGGCTGAGTTTCCTGTCGCAGCACCAGATCGTCGTCAACGAGGCGGGTAGCCTCGAGCCGGTTCATCTCGATGCGATCGGCTACTGGTGCTGGCTCGCGAGTTTCGGCGCCGTGCTGGTCGGCACGGTGTTCTTGCCCGGGCGGACGAAGGGCGGCGCGGCAGGCTGACGCGCGCGGCACGGCGGGTCCGCGTCGCGCGCGCCGCTTTTCAGCCGCTCAGCGTACGTGCGGCTGCAACGCGCGCAGCCAGTACGAGACGGCCACGGCGCCGCCATCCGGCGTACCGATCGCACGCTCGCCGAGATAGCTCGCGCGTCCCGCGCGCGGCGTCATGCGCGCCGTGTCCTCCGCACCCTGTTCGGCCGCTTCGACGGCCGCCGCCCATGCGCTCGCGGGATCGCGATCGCCGTCGAGCGCGCGGTCGAACGCATCGGCGGCCGGCACCAGCGCATCGAGCATCGTCCGGTCGCCGGCATGCGCGCCCCCCAGTTCGCCGATCGAATCCACGGCTGCGCGGAACGCCGCGGCCCAGTCGCGCGCCGACGGCTCGGCGATCTCGGCCAGCCGGCGCGACGCGCGCAGCAGCGCGGTCGCGTAGAACGGCCCCGAGCTGCCGGCGATCGCGCGGCGCAACGCGGCGCCGAGCGCCGCGAGCGCGCCGGCCGGCGTGCCGTAAGCGGTGTCGGGCAATGCGAGGATCGCCTGCGCGGCGCGCAGCATGCTCGCGCCGAGATCGCCGTCGCCGGCTGCCGCATCGAGGTCGGTCAGCGTTTGCTCGTGGTCGATCAGCGTCTGCGCAACCGCGTGCAGCGCGGGCTGCAGGCGCGCGGCCCATGCGCTGCCGGCCGCATCGAGCGGCGCCGGCGGCGCGTCGTGCGACGCGGCCGCGGCTACGCGGATCCGGGTGTTCACGGCGCCGCCGCCCGGCCACGCACGCGCCTGCGTCGGTGCGTCGAGCAGCGCCGCGCGTTCGTCGTTCAGCCGCAGCACCGAGATCGAGCAGCCGGGCATGTTCAGCGCGGACAGGAACGTGCCGGCCCATGCGCGTGCAACGACGATGCCGCACCGGCTCAGGTTGTCGTACGCGGCGCGCAGCACGATCGCGAGTTCCATGTCCGGCGTCGCGCCGAGGCCGTTGACGAACAGCGCGACGCGTTCGTCGCGGTCGAGCACGAGATCGGCGACGATGCTCGACAGCAGCGTGTCGGCCAGTGCGTCGGCCGCCAGCGGCGCGCGGCGCTCGACGCCTTTCTCGCCGTGGATGCCGAGACCGAGTTCGATCTCGTTGTCGCCGAGGCTGAAGCCCGATTTGTCGGCGCCCGGGATCGTGCAGCCGTCGAGCGCGACGCCCATCGTGCCGAGTTCGGCCGCCGCGTCGCGTGCGATTCCCGCGACGCGGGACAGCGGCAGCCCGCGCGCGGCGGCCGCGCCGGCGAGCTTGTGGATCAGCACGGTGCCGGCGATCCCGCGCCGCTGGCCGCGTTCGACGCGGCCGCGCAGCGACACGTCGTCGGCGACGATCACCGTTTCGACCGGAATGCCTTCCGCGCGCGCGAGCTCGGCCGCCAGCCCGAAATTGAGCCGGTCGCCCGTGTAGTTCTTCACGATCAGCAGCGCGCCGTTCGGGCCGGCGCTCGCGCGGATCGCGGCGAGCACGGCGTCGGTGGACGGCGACGTGAACACTTCGCCGCACACGGCCGCGCTCAGCATCCCTTCGCCGACATAGCCGCCGTGCGCAGGCTCGTGGCCGCTGCCGCCGCCGGACAGGATCGCGACCGGACGCTGCGACGGTTCGGGCAGCGGCTGGCGGACGAGCACGTGCTCGTCGCCGAGGATCGCGAGATGCGGCGATTGCCGCGCGATGCCTTCCAGCATTTCTCGCACGACATCGGACGGGCGGTTCACAAGCTTTTTCATGGCGACGGATTCCGGACGGGTGAAAAGGGCACGGCCGGGCCCGCGCGGGCGCCGGACGGCTTTCGTGTTGCGGAGAATCGTGCGGATGCCCGGTCGCCGGGCGCGGGCGGCCGCATGGCGGGCGGCCGGTGTGCAGGAGCGGCGACGAAGCATGCGCTTCGCGCCACGATACCTCAGGTTCGGACGTTGCGGCACGGATCGCGGCGCGCTTGCGCCGGGGGGCGGCTACTTCGCTGCCGCAATCTCCTTCGCCCGGATCAGCCGCGCCCGCAGCACGTTGCGGCTGATGCCGAGCAACTGCGCAGCCCGGATCTGGTTGCGGTGGCTGAACTCGAACGCGACGCGCATCACCGTGTCCTCGATGTGTTCGAACAGGCCGCCGTGGGCGTCGTCGAACAGGTCGCGCAACGCGCTTTCAAGCGACGCCTGCGCGTCGCCGGACGAACCGGTCACGCGCGCGGCAACGGCCGGGATGCACGGCGGCGCGATGTGCAGGTCGGTGTCCTGCAGCGCGTCGTGACGGCACACGAGCAGCGCGTGATGGATCACGTTCTCCAGTTCGCGGATATTGCCGGGCCAGCCGTGTGCCGCGAGCCGGCGCTCGGCGCGCGGATCGATGCAGCGCGGCCCGTCGCCGAGGCGGTTGCGGTACACGTCGAAGAAGTGACGCGCGAGCGGCAGGATGTCGCCCGGCCGCTCGCGCAGCGGCGGGACCGCGAGCTGCACGACATTGAGCCGGTAGAACAGGTCGCCGCGAAAATGCCCGGCCGCGACGGCCTGCTGCAGGTCGACGTTGGTTGCGGCCACCACGCGCACGTCAACCGGAATCCCCGTGCGCGAACCGAGCCGCACGACCTCGCGCTCCTGCAGCACGCGCAGCAGCTTGACCTGCATCGACAGCGGCAGGTCGCCGATCTCGTCGAGAAACAGCGTGCCGCCGTGCGCGGCTTCGAACCAGCCGGGCTTCGCGCTGAAGGCGCCCGTAAACGCGCCTTTCTCGTGACCGAACAGTTCGCTGTCGACCAGCGTCTCGGAGAACGCGCCGCAGTTCACCGCGACGAACGGCCCGTCGCGGCGCTTGCCGAGATCATGCACGTGGCGCGCGATCAGCTCCTTGCCGGTGCCCGTTTCGCCGGCGATCAGCACGTTCGCGTCGCTCGGCGCAACGCGGCGAACCTGTTCGAGCAGCGCGAGCGAACGCGGATCGGCGAACACCTGCGCGCGCGCCGGGGCCGGTGCGTGGCGTTCGGGCAGCGCGAGCACGGGCGCTCCGCGTCCCGCCGCGTGCAGCGCAACCGGGTCGCGGGGTGCGGCAACGACGCGAAGGGTGAGCGGGCGCGGCGATGCGGAAATGGAAGTCATGGCGGTGAACCGTAGGAAGGCCGGACGAAGCGGACCCGTGCCGACGGGCGGCGGGGTCCGGCTGCTGCGTGGTCAGCAAAGTGTTCAATGTTTTGCCGCACGCGGAAAGCATCGATTTCTGATAACCAATGCGCGATTGCTGCGGAACCTGCAACGGTGCGGACGAGCGGGCATGTGTGGTGCCGGAGCGCCGGATTCGATGTCGTTGCGTGCAACACGCTGCTGCCTGAGCAGCAGCTCGCCAGCATTACCGCTTCGCTCCGTTCATCACGCGCTGGAATATCGATGTGACGCGCTCGCCGGAACGCTTGCCACGATCGCGCATTTGAGCGAACGCCGTGCCGGGCGGGTGTTCGATAAAAATTTCGCGATGCAGACGATCGCGCTGCGAAACGGCCGCACGAATGGCACGTTCCTTGCTCACCCGGAACGGTATCGCCGCATCGACACGCGGCTCCACAACGGGAACGCATCGCATGAGCAACACCCTCAACGTGGTCGCGATATCGGGCAGCCTGCAACGGCCATCGCGCACGCTGGCGCTGACCAACGAGATCGTCGCGGCATTCGGCGCCGCACTGCCGATCGACACGCGGCTGATCGAACTCGGCGAGATCGGCAGCCGGCTGGCCGGCGCGCTGACGCGCGCGCAGGTGCCGGCCGACCTCGAAGCGCTAATCCGTGCGATCGAGACGGCCGATGCGCTCGTCGTCGCGAGTCCGGTGTATCGCGCGTCGTACACGGGCCTTTTCAAGCACCTGTTCGACCTCGTGCGCCACGACGCGCTCGTCGACGTGCCCGTGCTGCTCGCGGCCACCGGCGGCAGCGAGCGTCATGCGCTCGTGATCGACCATCAGTTGCGACCGCTGTTCAGCTTCTTCCAGGCGCGCACGCTGCCGATCGGCGTATACGCATCCGAAAGCGATTTCGACCAGTACCGGATCGCCAGCCCGGCACTGCGCGAGCGCATCGCGCTCGCCGTGGATCGCGCCGTGCCGCAACTGCGTCCGCACGCCCGTTCCGCCGCGGCCGCGTAAGCCGCTTCCGTTTCCCCTTCGACCAGGACACCTTCATGAGCCTCACCGACCTTTCCGCCGACGGCGTCAAATTCGCGTACTGGGTGCCGAACGTCAGCGGCGGCCTCGTCGTCAGCACGATTGAGCAGCGCACCGACTGGAGCCTCGAATACAACCAGCAGCTCGCGCGTACGGCCGAGGCGGCCGGCTTCGACTATGCATTGAGCCAGATCCGCTTCACGGCCGGCTACGGCGCCGAATACCAGCACGAGTCGGTATCGTTCAGCCAGGCGCTGCTGCATGCGACGACGAAGCTCAAGGTGCTCGCCGCGATCCTGCCGGGGCCGTGGCATCCGGCCGTGGTCGCGAAGCAGCTCGCGACGATCGACCACATCTCGAACGGACGCATCGCGATCAACGTGGTCAGCGGCTGGTTCAAGGGCGAATTCACCGCGATCGGCGAGCCGTGGCTCGAGCACGACGAGCGCTATCGGCGTTCGAAGGAATTCATCCAGGCGCTGAAGGGCATCTGGACACAGGACAACTTCACGTTCAAGGGCGATTTCTACCGCTTCAACGACTACACGCTGAGCCCGAAGCCGGTGCAGAAGCCGCATCCGGAGATCTTCCAGGGCGGCAGCTCGCGCGCGGCGCGCGACAACGCGGCGAGCGTGTCGGACTGGTATTTCACGAACGGCAATACGCCCGAGAACCTGAAAGCGCAGATCGACGACATCCGCGCGAAGGCGGCCGCGAACAACCATCGCGTGCGCATCGGCGTCAACGCGTTCGTGATCGCGCGCGACACCGAGGAAGAGGCGCAGGCCGTGCTCGACGACATCATCCGGCACGCGCATGTCGAAGCCGTGCACGCGTTCGGCGCTGCGGTGAAGGAGGCCGGCAAGGCGTCGCCCGAAGGCGAGGGCAACTGGGCGAAATCGACGTTCGAGGATCTCGTGCAATACAACGACGGCTTCCGCACGAACCTGATCGGCACGCCGCAGCAGATCGCCGAGCGGATCGTCGCGCTGAAGGCGATCGGCGTCGATCTCGTGCTGGCCGGGTTCCTGCACTTCATCGAGGAAGTCGAGTACTTCGGCCAGCGCGTGCTGCCGCTCGTGCGCGAACTCGAGGCGCGGCGGCAGGCGATCGCCGCGTGACGATGGCCTGACGAACGCGCACGGCCCGCGATTGCGCGGGCCTGCGCGGTGGCGTGTCGCTTATGCGACGCCCGCCATCTTCGACGCCTCGACCACCATCTGCACACCGAGACCGCCGAGGATGAGGCCCATCGCCCAGCGCTGCGCGAGCAGCAGCATCGGGCGCCCGTGCAGGAACTTCGCGATGCTGCTCGAACAGATCGCCACCAGCCCGTTGGCCGACGCGAACGCGGCAATCAGCAGCGACCCGAGAAACAGCGACTGGCCGAACACGCTGCCTTGCCCGTAGTCGATGAACTGCGGCAGCAGCGACACGAACAGCATCGCGAGCTTCGGGTTCAGCACGCTGGTCGTCGCACCCATCGCGAGCAGCCGCAGCGGCTGCTCGTTCGGCAGCGCCTTCACCTCGAACGGCGAGCGGCCGCCGGGCCGCACCGCCTGCCATGCCAGGTACAGCAGGTAGGTTGCCCCGACCGCGCCCAGCACGCTGCCCGCATAGGGCACGCTCATGAACAGCGTCGTGATGCCGAAGGCCGCGCCGAACATGTAGAACAGGTAGCCGATCATCACGCCGGCGAGCGAAATGAGCCCGGCCGCCCGCCCTTGCGCGATCGAGCGCGACATCACGTAGACCATGTTCGGCCCTGGCGTGACCGCGAGCATGCCGCCGACGACGAGAAACCCGTAGAGCGATCCGGACGTGTGCATTTTTTCGCTTCCTGCATCGAGTGAGTGCTGACGGGACTCATTGTCCGGCCGTGGAGGCGAACAGTAAAACGGGATAAACTGAATGAATTGATCAGTTTTTCTGAAGAGAAATGAAGAAGCTCGACCTCGATGTGCTCGCGATGGTGGTGGCCGTCGCCGAAACCGGATCGTTCGCGCAGGGCGCGCAGGCCGTGCACCGGTCGCCGTCGGCGGTGAGCATGCAGATCAAGGCGCTGGAAGACGCGCTCGGCAAGCCGCTGTTCATTCGCGACACGCGCAACGTGACGGCGACCGGCGACGGCATCGTGCTTGCCGATTACGGCCGCCGGATGCTCGCGATGCGCGACGAGGCGTGGGCGTCGGTGGTACGCCCGGAGATCCGCGGCCGCGTGACGATCGGCGTGCCCGACGATTACATTTCGTCGCTGCTGCCGCAGGTGCTCGGCAAGTTCGCCGCGATGCATCCGCGCGTGGAAGTGCGCGTGATCGGCCAGCCGAGCAGCGCGCTCGTGCCGATGCTGAAGGACAACACGGTCGACCTCGCGTGCCTCACGCGGATCAAGGGCGTGACCGGCGAGCTGATCCGGATGGAGCCGCTCGTCTGGGTCGGCTCGCCGAAGCGCAACGTGTGGGAAGAGCGGCCGCTGCCGGTGGCGTTTTTCACGCACGGCGGCAGCATGGCGCGCGATCAGGCGGTCAAGGCGCTGAACCGGCAGAAGATCCCGTACCGGATGTCGTACGAAAGCCCGAGCCACCTCGGGCTGCTGAGCATGGTGGAGGCCGGGCTCGCGGTCGCGCCGCTGGCGCGCTGCTGCATTCCGGATCACCTCGTGCAGCTTTCGGAAAGCCACGGGCTGCCGCCGCTGGGCGAGCTCGAAGTCGTGCTCGCGCGCAGCGCGCAGTCCGCGCGCCCGCCGTGCGATTACCTGGCCGAGCAGATTCTCGGCGAATGGCGCACCTGACCGGCACGCCGCCAGTGGCGTATCAGCACGACGTCAGCAGCCATTCGCGGAACGCGACCAGCGACGGCAGCGTCTCGTTGCCGGGCGGGTAGACGAGGTAGTAGCTGCGCTGGCTCGTGATCGCGTCGCCGATCGACACGAGCTCGCCGCGGCCCAGTTCGTCCTCCACCAGCACCTTCGGCACCAACCCGATCCCCATCCCGGCCCGCACGGCCTGGATCAGGTGCGACGTCAGCTCGAAGCTCGGGCCGATGCGCATCTGCCGGTGATCGAGCCGGCAGTGCGAGAACCATTCGGCCCACGCCTGCTGATTGCTCGTCACACCCAGCAGCGTCTGCTTCGCGGCCCACGCCGGCGTGCGCGCGTCGGCCTTGCGGCCGCGGCCCGCCTCCGGCGGCGCGATCGCGATCAGGAACTCGTTGTACAGCCGGTGCGCGTGCAGGCCCGGCCAATCGCCCGCGCCGACGGTGATCGCCGCGTCGAGATCGTCGTTGAGGAAATCGATCGCGCCGATCCGCGAATGCAGGTGCACGGTCATGCCCGGATGCGCGGCGTAGAAATCGTGCAGGTGCGGCAGCAGCCATTTCGAGCCGAAGGTCGGCAGCGTCGCGAGCCGCAGCGTGCCGGCGCCCGCCTGGTGCGACATCGCCTGCAGCGTCGCGCCGCGGATGCGCCCGAGCGCGCCGCTCAGCTCGGCGAAGTAGCGGCGGCCGACTTCGGTCAGCTTGACCGAGCGGCCCTCGCGCCGGAACAGCGGTACGCCGAGCTGATCCTCGAGCGTCTGGACCTGCCGGCTGATCGCGCTCTGGCTCAGCGACAGTTCCTCGGCCGCGCGGGTATAGCTTTCATGCCGCGCGGCGGCCTCGAACACGAGCAGCAGCGACATCGACGGGGTGAGGCGACGGTAATTCATGAGTTTTATGCAACTTTTGCCGGACGAGAATTCGTTTGTTTCTCAAGGAATATCCAAAGATACTGGAATTCCCGGTCGCGCGGAAACTTGCCAAAAAATCATGTTTCGGCGCACATGAACCGGCCGGCTCCACCCACACTGCGTTTTTGCCCCATGTCGATCGCCCCGTTGCCCCGTCCCGTCAGCCCGCCCGCGAACGTTTACCGGGATTTCCTCGCCGCGCTGCAGGCCGCCGGCTTCGCCGGGGAGATTCGCGCGGATCACGCGAACCGGACGGTGCAGGCCACCGACAACTCGATCTACCAGCGCCTGCCGCAGGCGGTGATCTGTCCCGCGCATGCCGACGACGTCCGGCTGCTGGCCCGGCTGCTGGCCGAGCCCGCGCACCGCGACGTCGCGGTGGCCGCGCGCGGCGGCGGCACCGGCACCAACGGGCAGTCGCTGACCGACGGCATCGTCGTCGACCTGTCGCGGAACATGAACCGGATCCTCGAAATCGACGTCGCGCAGCGCTGGGTGCGCGTGGAGGCGGGTGTCGTCAAGGATCAGCTCAATGCGGCGCTGAAGCCGCACGGGCTGTTCTTCGCGCCGGAGCTGTCGACGTCGAACCGCGCGACCGTCGGCGGGATGATCAATACCGACGCGAGCGGGCAGGGCAGTTGCACGTACGGCAAGACGCGCGACCACGTGCTCGAACTCGATTTCGTGCTGATGGGCGGCGAACGGCTGCACAGCGCCGCGCTCGATGACGACGCGCTGGAACGCCGCTGTGCGCAACAGGACCGCATCGGCAAGGTGTATCGCACCGCGCGCCGCATCAGCGACGACAAGGCGGCGCTGATCGACGCGAAGTTTCCGAAGCTCAACCGCTGCCTGACCGGCTATGACCTCGCGCACCTGCGCGAACCCGACCGCCGTTTCAACCTGAACAGCGTACTGTGCGGCGCGGAAGGTTCGCTCGGCTTCGTCGTCGAGGCGAAGCTCAACGTGCTGCCGATCCCCAGGTATTCGGTGCTGGTCAACGTGCGTTACGCGGGCTTCATGGACGCGCTGCGCGACGCGCGCGCGTTGCTCGAGCACCAGCCGCTGTCGGTCGAGACGGTCGACTCGAAAGTGCTGATGCTCGCGATGAAGGACTTCGTGTGGAGCAGCGTCGCCGAGTATTTTCCGCAGGACGACGCGCGCCCGACGCTCGGCATCAACCTGATCGAATTCAGCGGCGACGACGAACACGACGTCGATGCGCGCGTGCGTGCATTCGTCGAGCATCTGCGCACCGATACGAGCGTGGAGCGGCTCGGCCATACGCTCGCGGCCGGCGACGATGCGGTGAAGCGCGTGTATGCGATGCGCAAGCGCGCGGTCGGCCTGCTCGGCAACGTGCCGGGCGAGGCGCGTCCGCAGCCGTTCGTCGAGGACACCGCCGTACCGCCCGAGAATCTCGCCGCGTACATCGCCGAATTCCGTGCGCTGCTCGACGGGCATGGGCTGCAGTACGGGATGTTCGGCCACGTCGACGCGGGCGTGCTGCACGTGCGCCCGGCGCTCGACATGAAGGACCCGAGGCAGGCCGCGCTGGTGCGGCCCGTGTCGGACGCGGTGGCCGAGCTGACGCAGCGGCATGGTGGCCTGTTATGGGGCGAGCACGGCAAGGGCGTGCGCTCCGAATACGCGCCGGCGTTTTTCGGCGAGCTGTATCCGTCGCTGCAGCAGCTGAAGGCCGCGTTCGATCCGCACAACCAGTTCAACCCGGGCAAGATCGCGACGCCGCCGGACCACACGATGCGGCTGCTGAAGATCGACGAAGTGCCGACACGCGGCGAACACGACCGGCAGATCGACGAGCGCGTGTGGCAGAGCTACGGCACCGCGATGCACTGCAACGGCAACGGCGCGTGCTACAACTTCGATCCGGACGACGCGATGTGCCCGTCGTGGAAGGCGACGCGCGAACGCGTGCAGTCGCCGAAGGGGCGTGCGTCGCTGATGCGCGAATGGTTGCGCCTGCAGGGGCAGGCGGGCATCGACGTCGTCGCGGCGGCGCGCGCGCGGCAGCCGTTCCTGCGCGGCCTCGCGACCCGCTGGCGCAACAGCCGCGCGGCGCGCAACGGCGACGCCGATTTCTCGCACGAGGTGTACGACGCGATGGCCGGTTGCCTTGCGTGCAAGTCGTGCGCCGGGCAGTGCCCGGTCAAGGTCAACGTGCCCGAGTTCCGCTCGCGCTTTCTCGAGCTGTATCACCAGCGCTACCTGCGGCCGCTGCGCGACTACCTGATCGGGTCGCTCGAATTCACGATGCCGTGGATGGCGCGCGTGCCTGCGCTGTACAACGGGCTGATGGGCACCGGCTGGGTGCGCACGCTGCTCGAGCGGCAGGTCGGCATGGTCGACAGTCCGCTGCTCAGCCGCTTCGATCTCGCGGCCGCGATCCGGCAATGGAGCGTGAAGCCGGCCGATCCGCGTGCGCTCGCCGCGTTGAGCGATGCGCAGCGCGCGCGCAGCGTCGTCATCGTGCAGGACACGTTCACGCGCTATTTCGATACCGAGCAGTTGGCGACGCTGATCGAGCTGGCGGCGCGCACGGGCTTCCAGGTGTGGCTCGCGCCGCTCGCACCGAACGGCAAGGCGCTGCACGTTCAGGGTTTTCTGCGGGCGTTCGAGAGAGCCGCGATCCGCAACGCGACGCAACTGGCCGCGCTTGCGCGCTCAGGCGTCGCGCTGGTCGGCCTCGATCCGGCGATGACGCTCACGTACCGGCAGGAATACCTGAAGGTGACGGGGCTTGCCGACGTACCGAAGGTTGCGTTGCCGCAGGAGTGGCTGCTGCAGGCGCTGCCGGAAGCCGGCACGAGCACGGGCACGGGCGGGCCGGCCGGTGCGTACCGGCTGCTGCCGCACTGTACCGAAAAGACCAATGCGCCGGACAGCGGCAAGCAGTGGGCGCAGGTATTCGCGCGCCGCGGGCTGCGTTTGCAGGTTCAGGCGGCCGGGTGCTGCGGGATGTCGGGCACTTACGGGCACGAGGCGCGCAATCTCGCGACGTCGAAGACGATCTATGCGCAGTCGTGGGCGGCGCACGTCGACGGGCCTGAGGCGGAAGGCGAGGCGCTGGCGACCGGGTATTCATGTCGCAGCCAGGTCAAGCGGATGTCGTCGAAGCAGCTGCGCCATCCGTTGCAGGCGCTGCTCGATCACGTCCGTACGGCGGGGTGACGATCGGGCGGTGCGTGCCGCGTGGCCCGTGACGGCGATTTCGATCGCGCGTCGCGCGGCCATCGCCGTGCCGCCGTCGACGCATGCCGGGGCTCAGGCGTCGGCTTTCGCCGCTTTCCGCGTGCGCGGTTTTTCCGCCGCGGGAAACACGCCGACGCCGCGCGGCCGTTTCGGCTCGATCCGCATTTGCCGGATCACGCGCCGGAAGTCGATCTCGTGCGCGGCCAGCGTGCCGATCAGTTTCGCGATGACCGCGAGGTGGGACGGGACGGTGCCCTTGCTCGAATAGTTCGTGATCGAGCTTTCGTTCATCCGGATCAGGCGGGCGAACTCGCGCGCCGTCAACTGCGCTTTCTTCAGCTCCTGTTGGAATTCCGCATACGCCATTGCGCACATGATGCTTCGTCTCCGTGAATCAGAAATCGGCCCGCGCGGCGCCGGCGCGGACGGGTGGCGTTCCCGTCGTGCCGGCGCCGCGGCGGGTTACATCTTCACCTGGTCGAGGAACGTCTTCTTGCCGCTCTTGTAGCCGTAGATCGAGATGATCCCGTGCGTCAGGTCGCCCTTCGCGTCGAACGTCGTCGTGCCGATCACGCCGTCGTACTTCGTCGCCGGCATCGCCGCGAGGATCTTCGCCGGGTCGGTCGAGTTCGCGCGCTTCATCGCGTCGACCGCGATGTAGACCGCGTCGTACGCGAACGGCGCATCGAACTTGATGCCCTGGTTGAAGCGCTTCTCGTACTTCGCGACGAACGCCGCGCCGCCCGGCATCTTCTCGAGCGCCGCGCCGGCCTGCGAGCACAGCACGTTGTCGGCCGCCGGGCCGGCCAGCTCGGCCAGCGAATCGGTACACACGCCGTCGCCGGACAGGATCTTCGCGCGCAGGCCGAGCTGCTTCGCCTGCTTCGCGAGCGGGCCGCCGGTGGCGTCCATGCCGCCGTACATGATCGCGTCGGGGTTCTCGCCCTTGACCTTCGTCAGAATCGCGCGGAAGTCGACGGCCTTGTCGTTGGTCGCGTCGTGCGACAGCACCTTCAGGCCGAGCGCCTTCGCCTTCTTCTCGAACTCGTTCGCGAGGCCCTGGCCGTACGCCGTCGAATCGTCGATCACCGCGACGCTCTTCACGCCCTTCGACTGCGCGTAGCTCGCGAGCGCCGGGCCTTGCTGCGCGTCGGTCGCGACGACGCGGTAGGTCGTCTTGAAGCCTTGCTGCGTGTAGGTCGGGTTCGTGGCCGACGGCGAGATCTGCACGATGCCCGCGTCGCTGTAGATCTTCGAGGCCGGGATCGACGTGCCCGAGTTCAGGTGGCCGATGACGGCGACGACCTTGTCGTCGACGAGCTTCTGCGCAACCTGCGTGGCCTGGCGCGGGTCGGCCGCGTCATCCTGCGCGTCGAGTTGCAGCGTGATCTTCTTGCCGCCGATCGTCAGGCCCTTGGCGTTGATTTCCTCGACCGCGAGGCGCGCGCCGTTCTCGTTGTCCTTGCCGAGGTGCGAGATGCCGCCCGTCGTCGGTTCGACGCTGCCGATCTTCACGACCTGGTCGGCCATCGCGCTCGACGCGGCCGCGAACGCGGCGGCAGCCAGTGCAACGGTGATCAGGGGTTTGCAGCGCATGCCGACAGTGCTTCGTTCCATCTGCCATCTCCGAATTGAATGTCTTTCTATTGACGTCGCGACCGGCCGGCTGGGGCGCCGGGGCGATCGGACGAGTCTCCATACCCATCACGGGCGTCACTTGCATGGCGTCCGGCCTTACGACCTGCCGCCCGGGCGAGCGGGCGGACCGGCGCCCGACACCGTGCAATTCATATGAATATATATGAACCCGATTTTGCGCGCTGCGGCGAATCGCGTAGCAGGCCGGTGCGACGCGGGCCGGCGCCCGGATATCGACGGTTCCGGAGGCCGGAAATCGTGCGCTGCGGCGGGCCAGAAGGCTGCGATTCGCTGTCGCCGGCCTTACGGCCGCATCCATTATTCGGCCGGTCGCCGGGGCGAAGCCATGGACACTGACGCACGGTCAATCGGGAACTGTTCGGTCGATTTGTCTGCACAGTTTGGACACCTGCGATCGCTGCTCCGGGTTCGTCGTCATGCTTCATCAACGACGGCGTTCGTCTTAATGCAACTAACGGTCAAGCTCGACAACATCGCCGGATGGGTGCCGGTTGCACGGCCCCGATCATCCATGCGGTTTTGCAGATACCGGGGTGCTGTTCGTCCCGGCCGCGTCCCGATCGTCGCGCCGGCACGGCGATTCCCGCGGCCGTCGCGAGCTTACGAACGCCCGCGCAGGGCGACGAAGATCACGCCGGCAATGGCCAGCAGGCCGCCGCAAGCCGTTGCGATGCCGGGCCGCTCGCCTGTCAGCACCATCGACAGCAGCGTCGCGACCGCCGGCGTCAGGTAGAGGAAATTGGCCGCGCGCGCCGCGCCGAAATAGCCGAGTGCGAAGGTCCAGGTCGCGTAGCCCAGCGCGGCGGGAAAGACGCCGAGCACCACGACGGCGAGCGCCGTGTCGCGCGACCCGCTGCCGAGCGACACGAGTGCGCCGGGCAGCCAGGGCGCGAGCAGCACGGCGCCGGCCAGCAGGGTGTACGCTGTGCAGGGTAGTGCGCCGTACACGGGAATCAGTCGCCGCTGCAACACGAAATAGCTGGCGGAGCACCACGCGGCGCCGAGGATCAGCGTGCTTCCCGAGCCGAGCACGAGGCCGCCCGGTTGTCCGTGCGCGATTACCGCGATGCCCGCGAGGCTGACCAGCGAACCGAGCCATCCCCAGCGATTGAAGCGCTCGCGCAGGAACACGGCGGCCAGCAGTGCGGTGAAGATCGGCAGCGTATTCACGATGAAACTCGCCGCGCCGGCCGACACGGTCTGCTCGCCGGTATTGAGCAGCGCGTTGTACAGCGCGATGCCGAGAAAACCGCACGCGACGAAGCGCAACGCGTCGCCCTTCGCCGGCAGCGGCGGCCTTCGCCATGCGAGCCACGCGATCACGAGCAGCGCCGCGGTTGCAAAGCGCGCCGCCGCGAGCTGCAGCGGTGCGAGGCCGTGCAGGCCGATCCGGATGAACGGGAAGGCGGACGCCCACGAGACGATCGTGAACGCGATCGCGCCTGCGGCGACGAGCGGTTGTCGCGCGTTGCGCGACGCCGGTGACGAAAGGGTATTCATGCGGGCATGGTGCGGTGTGGCGAGATGCTAAGCTAGCGCACAGATCAACACCCGGATATGAATATGGCTCACAGCTCGGGTTCGCGGCGGGCCGGCGGTCCGGCGCGTGCGCGCCAGCTGGCGGACGCGCTGTCGGCCGCCGCGCCGGCGCCCGGCCCGCGGCCGCCGCTCGCGAGCCTGGAGACTGTCTGCGCGGTGGCGCGCGAGGGTTCGTTTCTCGCGGCCGCAGAAGTTTCCGGCGTCACGCATGGCGCGATCAGCCGGCGGGTGGCCGCGGTGGAAAACTGGCTGGGGATGGCGCTGTTCGAACGGCATGCGCGCGGCGTGCGCCTGACGCCGGACGGGCAGCGTTTCGTCGGCCGGATCGAGCAGGCGTTCGCGATCATCGACAGCGCGGCCGATCAGTGGCGCTCGCCGCGTACGCCGCGGCTGGTCCGGATGAGCGTGGTGCCCGCGTTCGCGCAGCTCTGGCTGTTCGAGCGGCAGCATGTGCTCGAGGGCGAAGCGCCTGCGCTGCGCATCGAGCTCGGCATCGAATTGCTCAACGTGGATATCGCCGGCGGCGAAGCCGATCTGTCGATCCGGTACGGGCGCGGCAACTGGCGTCAGCTCGAAACCCGTGCGTTCATGCCGGAGCGGCTGTATCCGGTTGCGCATCCGCGGCTGGCCGAGCCACTGGCAAAGGCGCGCCGCCGGGCGGGCGATGCCGCGCTGCTCGACCTGCCGTTGCTGCACGATTCCGACGTGACGGGCTGGCGCACCTGGTTCGACGGGCTCGGCATTCCGTTCAAGCCGCGTGCGCAGGATCGCCGGTTCGAGGATTACAACCTCGTCCTCGCGGCGGCCGAAGCAGGGCTGGGCGTGGCGCTCGCGCGGACGCCGCTCGCCGATGCGTACCTGAAGCGCAGCGCGCTCGTGCGCGTCAGCCGTCATGAGGTCGATTCGCTGCTCAGGTATCACTTCGTGCATGCGAAGGGCGAGAATCGGCCGGAGGTGCTCGCGCTGATGGAGCGGATGGTGAAGGCGTTGGGGTAGGCGCGCAGCCCGCCGTGGATGCGACCGACCGTGCCGCGCCCATGCTGTTTGCTCGACCGGCGGCGCCAGATCGCTACAATGCAGCCGCGGAATATGGCGAGATCGCCGCAATGAGGCAAAATCGCGCCTTTGGCCGGCGGCGAGCCAATCACCAACAATGGCAGTACGGGTTCAAATTTGCAGAAAAGGGAACCGATGAATAGACCAGACAAGTCGTCGAAAGCGCGTGCCGCGCTGGATCAACTGTTTTCGGGCATGGCGCCTGCGGACGCGACGCGCTCATCGCCGCGTGCCGGCAATCCGTTCGAAGCGGCGGACGACGAGGTGTCCAGTGCATCCGGCGGCCGCGGCCGTGTCGAAGTCACGCTGTCGACCCGCATCCAGCTGCGCGGCTATCCGAGCGCCGATGCGTTCATGAAGCGCATGGCCGAAGCGTGGGGGCTGGAATGGGGGACGTACGACAGCATCCGGGCCGTGGCGACGCTGCCGGCCGGCTGGCGCTCGCGCCGGCTTCCGGAAGTCACGCAGATCGTCGACGAACACGACGTGCTGCGCGCCGAGAGCAGCCTGCAGGGCGGCGAGATGTCGTATCTGAAGGTGCACCCGCGCTACTTCATCGATGCACGCAAGCGCTTCGGCTGGAGCAAGTCGTCGAAGGCATCCGACGATCCGGATCTCGACGGTCCCGACTGGAACTGCTTCGTGATCGATCGCGAAAAGTCCATCGAAGTGCACGAACTCACGACGTCGTCGCTGAAAGCCGACATGGACAATGCCCGTGCGACGCTGCTGAAATGGCTCGACGAGCGCTATCCGAAACACCGCGATCCGTTTGCGTACTGGACGGACTGCGAAGGGGCGTCGTAAGTCGGTTGGTGCGGCGGGCCGATGCGTCGGCCGGTTGCCTTGAGGACGACACTTGAAGCCAGCAAGTCCGGTCCCGATTCTCTGGGCCGCGTTCGGCGCGGCGGTCGGATCGACCGTCATCGAGCTGCTGCTCTGGCCGCTCGTCGGCGACGACGCGGTCCGGAACCTGCTGCGCGACGCGCGCCTCACGGCGGCCATCGTGATGGGGCGCCGCGTGCTCGCTTCGGCCGGCGGCTTCGATCCGCTGGTCATGGGCGTGGCGACGCTCGTGCATGCCGCGCTTTCGCTGGTCTATGCGGCCGCGCTGGCGCGGCTGGTTCACGGATTGTCGCTCCGCGCCGCGCTGCTCGCCGGCGGCGCGTTCGGCCTCGTCCTCTACGGCGTCAACCTGTACGCCTTCACGGCACGCTTCCCGTGGTTCATCCCGGTTCGCGGCGCGATCACGCTGGTGGCCCATCTGGTATTCGGGATCACGGCAGCGGCTGTCTACTGCGTCGCCCGGCGCCCGCTCGAACGCTGACCCCGGCAACGCGTGCCGGACGCTCCGGCTGCGGTCATTCGTATCCAGACCCCTGGAATAACCCGCCGCGCCGCACCGTTTAGCCGTCAGGAGACCCTGTACGAAGCGGCGGCGCGTCGCGACCGCCGTGCGATGAATCGTGCGCAAGCAATCCGGTGTGCCCGGTGTCGTCAGCGACGCCGGGGATCGAATGGTCGGGGGCAACACGCGGGAGCCGATCATGAGCAACCTGTTTCGAGCCGCGGCAGGCATCGTCTGTCTCGGTCTTTCCACGTCCGTCGTCGCGCAAATGGCGGACGATCCGTCGGGCGACGGCACGAACTGCCGTGCTGTCGTCGCGCAGGCGGACATCGACGGCACGGCGCAGCAGATCGTCGGGCGCGCGTGCCTGCAAAGCGACGGCACCTGGCAGATCGTGCAAAGTGCCGACGGTAGCGTGGTGTGGTATCCGGTGGCAGCCTATCCGTATGACGACCCGTGGTACTGGGGGCCGCCGCTGTTCATCGGCGCGGGCGTGAGCTTCATCTTCGTCGATCGATTCCATCGCTTCCATCACTTCGATCACGTCGACCATTTCAACCCGATCGATCATCGCCGCTTCGGCGTCCCGGTGGGTGCGGGCTTTCGCCATGGCACGTTCCCGGTCGGTGCGAGTCACGAATTCGGCGGCATGCACCGGTTCGGCGGCATGGGCGGGGCCGGTGGCATGCGGCGACACTAGGTCGAGGCGTCCAGCCTGAACGTACGCGCTCGCACGCATGTATCGGGAATGCCACGTCCGCGGGAACGACGAGCGGCCTGGCGCGCGAAGCGGGAGGCGGCGTCGCGACGGCGGCTCCCCGACACGCGTCGACCCTCTCGAGCACACGGCCGCGCCGTTCGGGCGTGTGTGGTGCGAAAGCCGTTCCGCTGCCGGGGCGGCAACCGGTCAGTCGAGCTTGCCGCGCAGGTCGTCGAACGGAATCATCACGTGCGTGCGATACGCGGGCCGCGCCTTCAGCCGTTCGTACCACGCCTCCACGTTCGGCACGTCGGGCCGTGCGATATCGAGTTCGAAATACCGGTAGAGATGCGTGCCGGCCGCGATGTCGGCGAGCGTGATCGCGTCGCCTGCGAGAAACGGGTGTCCGGCGAGCGCCGCATCGAGCAGCCGGAAATACTGCGCGCATTGCGCGATGCTCTGCTCGACGCGCGCGGTGTCGCGCTGCCCGGGCGGCGTCCGGTAGTAGCCGCGGAACACGCCGTTGAGGAACGCCGGTTGCAGTGTCGTCTGCGCCCAGTCCATCCAGCGGTCGGCGCGCGACTGCTCGGCGGGGTCGTCGTGCCAGAAGCCGGGCCGCCCGTAGCGCGCGGCGAGGTAGCGCAGGATGCTGTGCGACTCCCATACGACGGTACCGTTGTCGTCGATCACGGGCACGCGACCGTGCGGGTTCATCGCGAGAAAGTCGGGCGTATCGAGCACGCCGAACCGGCCGCCGGCCGGCACGTGCCGATGCGCGAGCGCGAGTTCGTCGACGAGCCACATCACCTTCTGGACATTGAACGCGTTGCGTCGTCCCCATACCGTCAGCATGCCGGTCTCCTTGCGTTGTACGGAACCTGAAGCCGGACAGTGTAAACGCCGCAGGCGCGCACCGCGGTGCGCGCCTGCCCGGCAGTCGTCGTGCGACGACGCGATCAGAACTTGTGGCGAATGCCGACGATCGCGAGTTCCTGCGTATCGGTGCCGGAGTTCACGCCGTACGAGCCGACCGACGCGGCCGCTTTCACGGTCGCACCGCTCGCATTGAGCGTGTTGCCGCTCGCCTTCTGGTAGCCGAACAGCGCATACAGGTCGGTACGCTTCGACAGCGCGTAGTCCGCGCCGAGGTTGACCTGGTTGTAGTGCGCGGAAGCCGGGCCCGTCAGCGACGTGTAGTTGTAGCCGACGCCCGCGCGCAGCGCCGGCGAGAACTGCCAGTTGAAGAACGCCGAGCCGTTGTTGAACTTCGCGTTCTGGCTGAACGCCGACAGCGTGTCCGCGCCGTACTGCGTATTCGAATACGCGAGGCCGAAGGTTGCCGGCCCGGCCACGTACTGGCCGGCCACGCGCACGATCTGGATCGACTTCGCGCTCGAAAAGCCCTGGTTGATCACGGTGTTGAACAGCGTGTCCGAGCTGCTCGACCACGTGCGCACGCCATTCGCGACCGTCGTGCCGCCGTTCGCATAGAAGAAGCCGGCGCCGAGCGACAGCGGGCCGTTCGCGTAGCTCGCGCCGAAGCTGTACGTGCGGCCGTTGCCGGTCGAGCCTGCGACGCCGCCGAAGCCGTACAGGGCCGCGAACTGGAAGCCCGAGATCAGCGGGCTCGTGTACTTCACCGAGTTGCTGACGCGCAGGCTGTTGTCGTAGTTGTCGAGGTCGCCCGGCGTCGCGAACACGCCGCCGAAATAGTTGTCCTGCGTGAGGCCCTGCACGAGATCGACGACCGGATCGTACTGGCGGCCGAGCGTGACGGTGCCGTACGTGCTGCTCGCGAGGCCGACGACGGCCTTGCGGCCGAATTCGCGCTGACCCTGGCCGAGCGCGCCGGTGCCGATGTTGAAGCCGTTCTCGAGCTGGAACAGCGCGGACAGGCCGCTGCCGAGATCCTCGATGCCGCGCAGCCCCCAGCGGCTGCCCGACAGGTTGCCGCTGCTGAACTTGACGAGGCTCGATGCGTTGCCGCCGCTCGCATTCTGCGCGTTGTGCACGTAGGCGATGCCCGCGTCGGCGATGCCGTACAGCGTGACGCTGCTTTGCGCGTGCGCGCCGGCGGCGTAGAGCGCTGCCGGCAGCGCGAGCAGTGCGAATGACCGGATCTGTTTCATTGTTGGATTCCCCCGTTGGTCGATTGGTCTGACGAGTCGGTGAACGATACGGACGGCGCATCGTCAAGGGAACCAATAAATTGTCGGATCGTTATGAGGCGGCGCGGCGATGGATGCGCGCGCAACGGCAGGGGCGCGGCACGCGGGGCCTATGCGTCGTGCCGCCGCGACGCGTTCCGCAGCACGAGCGTCATCAGTTGCCGGCGCGATTCGACGCCGAGCTTCGCGAATGCGCGCTTCGCGTACGTGTCGATGGTCGACGTCTTGAGCCCCATCGACTGCGCGATCGCGGCCGACGTCATGCCCTGGATGAACGACGCGCACACGTGCATCTCGCGTGCGGTCAGCCGTTCCTGCCATTCCGGCAGCCATTGCGCGACGAGGTCGAGATCGAGTTCGTCGCGCGGCGTGTCGTCGGCACACGCGCCGAGCAGGCGCTTGTGCGCGGACGCCATCGGCAGCACGACCTGCGACAGCTGTTTCAGCAGGCTCAGCTCCTTCAGCGAGAACGGCGGCAGCCGCCGCGAGCGCGCGATCGAGATCGAGTAGCGCGTGCCCCCCGTCACGCCGGTGATCACGCATTCGTCGTGAATGTCGCCGGCGTCGAAGAACAGGTGCCGGAGCTCGCTCGCGACGCGCTGCGCGGACACCTGCACCAGCTGCACGTCGCTTTCGGATTCGATCGCCGCATAGGTCGCGTCGTCGCTCGCATAGCTGCGGTAGTAGTGACGCATCACCTGCGCGATCAGCTCGGGCTCGCGGCCGAAGCTGCCGATCCAGCCGACGTTGCGCCTGCCCGGCTCCGCGGCGCGTTCGTAGTCGAGATGCACGGCGTCGAAGTCGACGTAGCGCACGAGCGTGTCGTAGACGGCGCGCATGAACTGCGGCGTCCCGACAGCTTGTGCGATGTCGCCCAGCGTTTCGGTCACGAACGCGACGTGGCTCAGCGGGAGATCGGGGGCGGGCAGCGCAGCGCTCATGACGTCGGGTGTCGAAGGATTTTTCAGGTGGCGCTACAGGTATCACGAATATTTTCGACTGCCTACGCGGGAATCTACCCAAACGGCCCGAAACGACGGCGCCGTTTGTCCCGGTTTTCGGGACTGACGCTGCGGGCCGCGATCTCTACATTGCCCCTTGTGCTGAACACCGCCCGACGGCGTTGACGCGAGTCCGGATCCGGACCCGGGCGCAACGGCCGATCCCCATCACAAGGAGAATCCCCATGCGTATCCGTATCCGTCGTCAACCGGCCCTGCGTGCCACGCTCGTCGCGTCCGCGGCGCTGGCCTTTGCGGCGAGCCTGTCCGCCCGCGCCGGCGACACCAACCTGAACGTGTACAACTGGTCGGAGTACGTCGCGAAGGACACGGTGCCCAATTTCGAGAAGCAGTCGGGCATCAAGGTGCGCTACGACAGCTACGACAGCGACGATACGCTGCAGACCAAGCTGCTCGCGGGCAGCTCGGGCTACGACATCGTCGTGCCGACGTCCAACTATCTCGCACAGCAGATCCAGGCCGGCGTGTACCAGAAGCTCGACAAATCGAAGCTGCCGAACCTTGCGAATCTCGATCCGGTGCTGATGAAGATGATCGCGAAGGCCGACCCGGGCAACCAGTACGGCGTGCCGTGGGCGTGGGGCACGACGGGGATCGGCTACAACGTCGAGGCCGTGCGTAAGCGGCTCGGCGACAGCGCGCCGACCGACAGCTGGGCGCTGCTGTTCGACCCGGCGAACGCGGCGAAGCTGAAAGGCTGCGGGATCTCGCTGCTCGACGCGCCGGACGCCGCGTTCGCGGCGGCGCTGCAATACATGGGCAAGGATCCGGAGAGCAAGAACCCGGCCGACTACCAGGCCGCCTACGAGGTGCTGAAGAAGATCCGTCCGTACGTGACGCAGTTCAGCTCGGCCGGCTATGCGGACGATCTCGCGAACAACGACGTGTGCGTCGTGCTCGGCTGGTCGGGCGACGTCAGCATCGCGCGGCGGCGCACGCTGGACGCGAAGCGCTCGTACGAGATCCGCTACATGAATCCGAAGGAAGGCGGCCTGCTGTGGTTCGACGTGATGGCGATTCCGAAGGACGCGCCGCATCCGGAAGCCGCGTTGAAGTGGATCAACTACATCGAAGACCCGAAGACCAACGCGGCGATCACGAACGAGATCTTCTATCCGAGCGCGAACAAGGCTGCGCGCGCGTTCGTGACGCCGGCGATCGTGCAGGACCCGAGCGTCTACCTGTCCGACGCGACGATCGCGAAGACGTCGCTCGCGATGCCGAGAAGCGCCGACATCGCACGGATGCAGAACCGTCTGTGGCTGCAGTTGAAGTCCGGCGGTTGAGGGCGACCGCGATGATCCATACGCTCCCTGCCGCACCGGCCACGGCCGGTGCACGCCACGACGCGGGCGCCTTCGTGCGCATCGAAAACGTCGTGAAGAAGTTCGGCGACAGCACGGCCGTCGACAACGTGAACCTGACGATCGCGAAGAACGAACTGTTCGCGCTGCTCGGCAGCTCCGGCTGCGGCAAGTCCACGCTGCTGCGCATGCTCGCCGGGCTCGAAACGGCCACCTCCGGCAAGATCTTCGTCGACGGCGAGGACCTCGCGTCGCTGCCGCCGTACCGCCGCCCGGTGAACATGATGTTCCAGTCGTACGCGCTGTTCCCGCACATGACGGTCGAATCGAACGTCGCGTTCGGCCTGAAGCAGGAAGGCACGCCGAAGCATGAGATCAAGGAGCGCGTGGCCGATGCGCTCGCGCTCGTGCAGATGAGCAAGTACGCGCAGCGCAAGCCGCATCAGCTGTCCGGCGGCCAGCAGCAGCGCGTCGCGCTGGCCCGCTCGCTGGTCAAGCGCCCGAAGCTGCTGCTGCTCGACGAGCCGATGTCCGCGCTCGACAAGAAGATCCGCCAGAAGACCCAGCTCGAACTCGTGAACATCATCGAGAAAGTCGACGTGACCTGCGTGATGGTCACGCACGACCAGGAAGAGGCGATGACGATGGCCAGCCGCCTCGCGGTGATGAGCGAAGGCAAGATCGTGCAGATCGGCGCGCCGGGCGAGGTGTACGAGTTTCCGAACAGCCGCTTCTCGGCCGAATTCATCGGCTCGACCAACCTGTTCGAAGGCCGCGTCGTCGAGGACGAGCCCGACCACATCTTCGTCGAGAGCGACGACCTCGAAGCGCGCATGGTCGTGAGCCACGGCGTCACCGGCCCGCTCGGGATGCCGGTCGGCATCTCGGTGCGCCCGGAGCGCGTGCACGTGTCGCGCGAGAAGCCGGGTTCGAAGCACAACTGGGCGCGCGGCGTCGTGACCGACATCGCGTACATGGGCAGCTACTCGCTGTACCACGTGCGGCTGCCGAGCGGCAAGACGGTCGTGTCGAACCTGTCGAGCTCGCACCTGATGAGCGACAACGCGCCGGCGTGGAACGACGACGTGTTCGTGTCGTGGTCGCCGGCCAGCGGCGTCGTGCTGACGCAGTGAGGACGACACGATGAGAACCTCTGCTTCCACGCCTTCCGCGCCGGTGTCGACCGGCGCCGCGAGTACGGGCGCCGGCCGCGCCCGCCCGGGCCGCTTCGCCGCGCTGTCGCGCTTCCTGCCGTCGGGCCGCAGCGTCGCGATCGGCGTGCCGTTCCTGTGGCTTGCCGTGTTCTTCGCGCTGCCGTTCGTGCTGGTGCTGAAGATCAGCTTCGCCGACCCGATGCTCGGCATCCCGCCGTACACCGCGCTCGCCAGGCTGGAGGCCGGCACGGTGCAGTTGGTGCTGTCGCTGAAGCATTACGCGCTGCTGCTGCAGGACGACCTGTACCTGAACACGTACGTCAGCTCGCTGAAGATGGCCGCCGCATCGACGCTGATGTGCCTGCTGGCCGGCTACCCGATCGCGTACTGCATCGCGCGTGCGGCACCGGCGCGCCGCAACCTGCTGATGATGGCCGTGATGCTGCCGTTCTGGACGTCGTTCCTGATCCGCGTCTATGCGTGGGTCGGGATCATGAAGGACGACGGGTTGCTGAATCACGCACTGGCGGCGCTCGGCGTGATCGCGATGCCGCTGCGCCTGTACCACACCGACGCGGGCGTCTACATCGGGATGGTCTATTCGTACCTGCCGTTCATGGTGATGCCGCTGTACGCGCACCTCGTGAAGATGGACGTCACGCTGCTCGAGGCCGCGCACGATCTCGGCGCGACACCGTGGTCCGCGTTCTGGCGCATCACGTTGCCGCTGTCGAAGAACGGCATCGTCGCGGGCAGCCTGCTCGTGTTCATCCCGGCCGTCGGCGAATACGTGATCCCCGAGCTGCTCGGCGGTGCGAACACGCTGATGCTCGGCCGCGTGATGTGGGACGAGTTCTTCAACAACATGGACTGGCCGATGGCGTCCGCCGTCACGGTGACGATGGTGCTGGTGCTGCTCGTGCCGATGGCGCTGCTCCATTACAGCCAGACCGAAGCGGAGGCACAACCATGACGCGCACGAATCGCATCCTGTCGGCGTGCGTGCTGGGCGCGGGCCTCCTGTTCCTGTACGTGCCGATCGCCAGTCTCGTCGTCTATTCGTTCAACGCGTCGAAGCTCGTGACGGTGTGGACGGGATTTTCGCTGAAATGGTACGGCGCGCTGTTGCACGACGACGAGCTGCTGACGGCTGCGTGGCTGTCGCTGAAGATCGCGCTGCTGACGGCCACCGCGTCGGTCGCGATCGGCACGTGGGCCGGCTTCGTGCTGGCCCGCATGGGGCGCTTTCGCGGCTTCACGCTGTATGCCGCGATGATCAACGCGCCGCTGGTGATTCCCGAAGTGATCCAGGGCATCTCGCTGCTGCTGCTGTTCGTCGCGATGCAGCAGACCTTCGGCTGGCCGGCCGGGCGCGGCTGGCTGACGATCTGGATCGGTCACGTGATGCTGTGCCTGTCGTTCGTCGCAGTGATCGTGCAGTCGCGCGTGAAGGAACTCGACCGCTCGATCGAGGAAGCCGCGCTCGATCTCGGCGCGCGTCCGGTGAAGGTGTTCTTCGTGATCACGCTGCCGCTGATCGCACAGGCGCTGGTGTCCGGCTGGTTGCTCGCGTTCACGGTGTCGATCGACGACGTGATCCTGTCCGCGTTCCTGTCGGGCCCCGGCTCGACGACCTTGCCGCTCGTCGTGTTCTCGCGCGTGCGGATGGGGCTGAATCCCGAGATGAATGCGCTCGCGACGGTGTTCATCACGGCCGTGACGATCGGCGTCGTCGTCGTGAACCGCGCGATGCAGGCCCGCGAACGGAAGCAGGCACGCGACGCGCGTGCGTGGCATGCGGTGTCCACGCTCGAAGCCATGCTCGATGCACCGGCGCCGTCTCCCGCGATGCCGCCCGCGCGCCCGCCGGCTGCGCAGCTTCGGCCCGCGCCCGCACCGCATCCCGTGAAGTGAACAACGACAAGGAGACTTTCCGTGAAAAAGAAACTGCTTTGCGCGCTGATCGCCGGCGCGCTGCCGGGGCTCGCCGCCGCGAATTCGAGCGCCGACCAGATCAGGGCGCTGCAACAGCAGCTCGCCGTGTTGCAGCGGCAGATGAGCGCGCTGCAGTCGCAACTCGCCGCGAAGCCGGTGGCGGTACCGGCCGCGTCGAATGCGACATCCGCCGCAGCGGCAGCCGACCCGTCGGCGCCCGGCTACGGGCAGGCGCCGGCCGCGCTGACCCGCGACGACGTGGCGGAAATCCGCCAGCAGGTCGCGAACCAGCAGCTGAAGGTCGATTCGCTGACCGATGCCGCGCGCACGGGCCCGATCGCGGGGCTGTCGGTGACCGGCTATCTCGACCCGACCTACGTGTACAACCGGGGCGGCGGCACGTCGTCGTTCCAGTTCGCCAATCATGAGAACGCGTACGCCTATTACAACAGTACGTTCGGCGACGTGTTCCTCGACATCAAGAAGACCTTCGGGGTCGGCCCGACCGCACCATCCGCTGAAATCACGCTGATGCCGAACCGCGGCGCAGGCCTGTCGATGATGACGGGCAGCGGTGCGAGCGGGCTCGACATCGTGAACACGGCGGTCGTCACGGTGCCGCTGTCGGGCACGACGTCGTTCGTCGGCGGGCTCGTGCTCGGCTTCGGCGGCTACGAGTACCAGCAGTCGAGCCAGATGCTCACGCTCACGCACAACCTGCTGTACGACTTCTCCGATCCGGGCTCGTCGATCGGCGCCGGCATCAACTACCAGAGCGCGGACGGCCACTGGGCGTGGAAATTCTTCGTCGGCAACGAGCAGTTCCGCAGCGCGGGCGCGGTCACGCAGACGGGCGTCAACGCGCTCGGCGACCCGATTACGACGAGCAACAAGGTGCCGACCTTCACCGCGCGGGTCGACTACATGCACGGCAGCGCACTCGATCTCGGCGGTTCGATCAACATCGGCCGGCAGACGCTGGTGAGCGCGGTCGATCCGGCGACCGGCAACGTGCGCTACGGCGTGGGCGGCAACGCGCCGAGCGCGTACGGCGCGTTCTTCTTCGGGGAGGCCGACGCGACCTATACGGTGGCCGATGCGCAGTACAACGCGGAACTCGACTACGGCCAGCAGCAGCACGGTGCGTTCAACGGCGGGCTCGCGCAGTGGTTCGGATTGTCGCTGCTCGCGCACCGCAAGTTCAACATGCCGGTGGTCGGGCGCATGGGCGCGACGCTGCGCTACGACCTGCTCGTGAACCGGAAGAACGGCGGGGGCGGCTCGTCGATCGGCCTGAACGGCAACGGGATGGACCCGAACAACGGCTTCGGCATCGACGCGGATTGCCTCGCGCAGTCGAAGGCGAACGGCGGCGTCGGCTTCGAGTGCAAGGGCGCGACGCGGCAGGCTGCCGCGTTCGACCTGCTGTTCTATCCGACCCAGCAGGTGACGGTGAAGGTCGAATACCGGCACGACTGGGCGAGCAACCGGGTCTTCCTGCGTCACGACGGGTCGTATGCGAAGTCGAACGACCTGCTCGCAACCCAACTCATCTACGCGTTCTGACGCGACGCCGTTCGCGAGTCTTACCTATGCTCAAGTTCGAAAAGCAGCAGCATGTTCAGTCCTACTACGCAGCGACGGCCAACAACCGTATCCGCCATCCGTCGCTCGATGGCGCCGTGACCGCCGACGTGTGCGTGATCGGCGGCGGGCTCACGGGCCTGTCCACGGCGCTCGATCTCGCGGAGCGCGGCCATTCGGTCGTGGTCGTCGAGGCGTCGAGGATCGGCTGGGGCGCGAGCGGCCGCAACGGCGGCCAGCTGATCGCCGGGTACTCGTGCGACATCGATACGTTTTCCGCCTTTCTGCCGGAAGACGACGTGCGGCGCGTATGGGCGATGGGGCTGGAATCGGTCGACATCGTCAGGCAGCGGGTCGAGCGGCACGGCATCGATTGCGACCTGAGCGGCGGCTACCTGACCGCCGCGAACAAGCCGCGCCATCTCGATGCGCTGCGCCGATGGCGCGATGCCGCGGCGGCCCGGTTCGGTTATCGCGGCTATGACATCGTCGAACGTGCCGACATGCCGCGCTTCGTCGCATCTGGCCGTTATGTCGGCGGCCTGCGTGACGAAGGCAGCGGCCACCTGCATCCGCTGAACTACACGCTCGGTCTCGCGCGAGCGGCGCGCGCGGCCGGCGTGACGATCCACGAGGACTCGCCCGCGCTCGCGCTCGATCGTGCGGCGCCGTACCACCGTGTCCGGTGCGAGCGCGGACACGTGGATGCCCGTTACGTGGTGCTGGCCTGCAATGCGTATCTCGGGCAGCTGGCGCCGTCGCTTGCACGCAAGATCATTCCGGTGGCGACCTACCTGATCGCGACGGAGCCGCTCGGCGACTCACGCGCAGCGCAGACGCTGCCGGCGAATGCCGCGATCAGCGACTGCAATGCGGCGCTCGACTATTTCCGGCTCACGCGCGACGGCCGGCTGTTGTGGGGCGGCAAGGCGAGCAGCTCGACGAAGGCGCCGCGCGACCTGGCAGCCGCAATGCGGCGCGACATGCTGAAGACGTTCCCGCAGCTGGCCGACGTGCGGATCGATTACGCGTGGGGCGGCCTGATCGACGCGACGATGAATCGTGCGCCGCATTTCGGCCGGCTGGAGCCGACCGTGTATTTCGCGCAGGGCTTTTCCGGGCACGGCGTCAACGTGACGGGCCTCGCGGGGCGGCTGATCGCGGAAGCGATCGATGCGCAGGCCGCGCGCTTCGACCTGTTCGGCCGGATTCGCCATCGCGACTTTCCGGGCGGGCGGCTGTTGCGCACGCCGATGCTGGCGCTCGCGATGGCGTGGCACCGGACGATGGACCTGCTTTGACCCGCGCCGGCCGACCTCCCCCGGCCGGGCGGCACCGCAACGTTTCGAAACACTCAGCCCAGGAGGCACACATGACCAACATCACGAATCTCGTCGACCTGATGCGGGCGCCCGCGAAGCTCACGCAAAGCCGCGTGCCGAGCGGTCTGCTGCTCGACGGCAACCCGATGCAGACGCTGTCGCATCACTACATCAGCCCGTGTGGCCAGTTCAGTTGCGGGATCTGGGCATGCACGCCCGGCCGCTGGACGATCGAGTACGACGAGTCGGAGTATTGCGAGATGCTGAGCGGCGTCGCGATCGTACGCGATGCGGAAGGCCGCGAACGCGTGCTGCACGCGGGCGACCGCTTCGTGATTCCGCCGGGTTTTCGCGGCACGTGGGAAGTCGTCGAGGCATGCCGCAAGATCTATGCGTCGCACGCGCCGCAAGCCGGGCAGCCGGGCGCTTGACGCGGCCGGGTCCATCCAATCATCGAGATCAACGAGGAGCAACTCATGACCCAGGAATTGTGGCGTCTCAGCGCGGCGGAGATGGCTGCGCATGTCGCACGGCGCGACGTGTCGGCAACCGAACTCACGCGCAGCTGCCTGCAGCGGCTCGAGCAGGTGAACCCCGTCATCAACGCGATCGTCGACGTGATGGCCGACAGCGCAATGCAGGCCGCGTCCGATGCCGACGCCGCAATCGCGCGCGGCGCGCCGGTCGGCCCGCTGCACGGCGTGCCGGTGACCGTGAAGATCAACGTCGACACGGCCGGACACGCGACGACCAACGGCGTGCGCGCGTTCTCCGACCTGATCGCGCACGAAGACAGCCCGGTGACCGCGAACCTGCGCAAGGCCGGCGCGATCGTGATCGGGCGCAGCAATGCGCCGGCGTTTTCGTACCGCTGGTTCACCGACAACGAACTGCACGGCCGCACGTCGAATCCGTGGGATGCGTCGCTGACGCCGGGCGGCTCCAGCGGCGGTGCGGCCGCGGCGGTGGCCGCCGGCATCGGTGCGATCGCGCACGGCAACGACCTCGGCGGGTCGATCCGCTATCCGGCCTACGCATGCGGTGTCGCGGGGCTGCGGCCGAGTACCGGGCGTGTGCCTGCCTACAACCCGACGCAGCCGAAGGATCGCACGCTCGCGGTGCAGCTCGCGTCCGTGCAGGGGCCGCTCGCGCGCACGGTCGGCGACTTGCGTCTTGCGCTCGACGCGATGTCGGCCGGCGACGCGCGCGACGCATGGTGGATGCCGGTGGCACCGGGCGCGCGCGAGGCCGCGTTCCCGGCGCGCGTCGCCGTGTGCGCCGAATTGCCTGGCGTGCCGACCGATCCTGCCGTGGCCGACGCGATCCGGCAGGCGGCGCGCTGGCTCGAAGAGGCCGGCTGCATCGTCGAGGAAGCGGCGCCGCCGCGGTTCGCCGAAGCGTGCGAACTGTGGCTCGACCTTGTGACCAACGAGGCGCGCAGCGGGCTCGGCGACGTGATCATGCAGCACGGCGACGCGGCGATCCGCACCGCGTTCGCGAGCCAGCGCAACCTGGCCGCGCCGCTGGATCTCGCCGGTTACATGAACGGCCTCGCGCGGCGCACCGCGCTGCTGCGCGACTGGCAGCAGTTCTTCGCACGCCATCCGCTGCTGCTGATGCCCGTGTCGTGCGCGCGGCCGTTCGCGATCGACGCCGACCTGCAGGGCGACGCCGCGATGCGCGAGATCGTCGACCGTCAGGGGCCGCTGCTTGCGACCGCGCTGCTCGGGCTGCCGGGGCTGTCGGTGCCGACCGGTATCCGCGACGGCGTGCCGACCGGCGTGCAGCTCGTCGCCGGACGCTTCCAGGAAGCGCTGTGTCTCGCCGCGGGCGAAGCGATCGAGGCGCGCGCGGGGATCTTTACGCCGATCGATCCGGTTCGCGGATCGTGATACGCGACACGTCACGAGGAAACCCATGAATCAAACGACATTCGAAGACTGGCAGGCCCGTGCGGCCGTGCTGCGGATCGACGGACGCGCGTTCATCGACGGCGAAGCGCGCCACGCGCAGGCCGGTGCGACCTTCGCGTGCGCGAGCCCGATCGACGGTTGCGTGCTCGCGCACGTGGCCGATTGCGCGGCCGACGACGTCGACCACGCGGTCGCGGCGGCGCGCCGCGCATTCGATGCGCAAACCTGGGCCGGCACGAATCCGCGCGGCCGCAAGGCCGTGCTGCAACGCTGGGCCGCGCTGATGCGCGTGCACGCGGACGAACTCGCGCTGCTCGAGACGCTCGACACCGGCAAGCCGATCGCCGATACCACGGCGATCGACATCCCGGCCGCCGCGCATTGCGTCGACTGGTATGCGGAAGCGATCGACAAGGTCGGCGGCGAAGTCGCGCCGGCCGACCACCACCTGATCGGGCTCGTCACGCGCGAGCCGATTGGCGTCGTCGCAGCGGTCGTGCCGTGGAATTTCCCGCTGCTGATGGCCGCGTGGAAGTTCGCACCGGCGCTCGCGGCCGGCAACAGCGTGGTGCTCAAACCGTCGGAGAAATCGCCGCTGACCGCGATCCGCGTCGCGCAGCTCGCATTCGACGCCGGTATCCCGGCCGGCGTATTCAACGTCGTGCCGGGCGGCGCGGAGCCGGGCAGGGCGCTGGCGCTGCATCGCGATGTCGACTGCATCGCGTTTACGGGGTCGACCCGCACCGGGCAGCAGATCATGGCGTGCGCCGCGCAATCGAACCTGAAGCGCGTCTGGCTCGAACTCGGCGGCAAGTCGCCGAACCTCGTGCTGCCCGACTGCCCCGATCTCGACCGCGCCGCGCAGGCGGCCGCCGATGCGATCTTCTTCAACATGGGGGAAGTGTGCACGGCCGGCTCGCGCCTGCTCGTGCATCGCGACATCAAGGACGCATTCGTCGCGAAGCTGGTCGACGCATCGCGCCGCTTCGCGCCCGGGCATCCGCTCGATCCGGCGGTGACGATGGGTGCGATCGTCGATCGTGCGCAACTCGATCGCGTGATGGGGTATATCGGTCTCGGGCGTGACGAAGGCCGTCTGGTGACGGGCGGCAGGCGGGTGCGCGAAGAGACGGGCGGGTTCTATGTCGAACCGACGGTATTCGAGGTGAAGCCCGATGCGGCGATTGCGCGGGAGGAGATCTTCGGGCCGGTGCTGTCGGTGATCGTGTTCGACGACGTGGACGAAGCCGTACGCATCGCCAACGACACCGAGTACGGGCTCGCGGCGGCGGTATGGTCGGCGAACCTCTCGACCGCGCATGCGGTTGCGCGGCGCTTGCGGGCGGGCACCGTGTGGGTCAACTGCTACGGCGACGGCAGCGACGACCTGAACTTCCCGTTCGGCGGTTACAAGCTGTCGGGCAACGGCCGCGACAAGTCGCTGCATGCGCTCGACAAGTACACCGAGCTGAAATCGACGATCGTGCGGTTGTAGGCCGCGCGACGCCGCTGCGCCGGTCAGCGGCGATCGTCGGCCGGGACGAACAGGCGCGGCTGCGCGGCATTCAACGCGCCGTCCGCTTCCGGCCGCCACGGGAAAACCCCGTTGCGGTCGGGCCACAGCAGCTGGACGCACGGAAAGTCGTCGTTGCCGTAGAACCAGCGGTTCCAGCCGAGATGGGCTTCGTAGTGGGCTTGCTCGACCGGCATCAGCAGCGCGTTCGCGTTGCCGAAGACCGCGCCCGTGACTTCGCCGACCGGAGGCGGCGTGCCGGCCGCGACCATCCGGTAGACGTCCCACAGCACGTCATGGACGATGCGCGCCGGCATCGAGAACACGATGATTTCCGGAAAGCCGTGGTTGACCCACAGCCCGGTCGTGAACGAAAAGCCCGGGGCGTCTCCTTCCGAGAACACCTCCGTGCGGAACCACCCGTGCTGGCGAATCTGATGCACGAATCGCTGCTCGTCTTCCTCGAGCACCGAATCGGGCGCGTCGAGCGCAGTGGCGATATCCGGTCGTGTGGTCATGGGGGCTCCTGGATCGGCGTCGGACAACGGTGAGCCGGACGATCGCGCCCGGCCGGCGGGCCGGCGATCGCGGTCGAATCCGCCGGGCGAGCGCCGTGCCGCCATGGTGCCACAGCAGTCGCGCTTACTGTTCCGCGCCTTCCGCGTCCGCCGTTTCGCCGAGGAACCCGCCGCTCTGGTGCGCCCACAGCGCCGCATAAATGCCGCCCGCCTGCAGCAACTGCTGGTGCGTGCCTTCCTCGACGATGCGCCCTTCGTCGAGCACGATCAGCCGGTCCATCGCGGCGATCGTCGACAGCCGGTGTGCGATCGCGATCACCGTCTTGCCGCTCATCAGCGTGTCGAGGCTGCGCTGGATCGCGACTTCGACTTCGGAATCGAGTGCGCTGGTCGCTTCGTCGAGCACGAGGATCGGCGCGTCCTTGAGCATCACGCGTGCGATCGCGACGCGCTGCCGCTGGCCGCCCGACAGCTTCACGCCGCGCTCGCCGACCTCGACGTCGTAGCCGCTGCGCCCGTGACGGTCGCGCAGCCGGTCGATGAACTCGGACGCTTCGGCGCGCACGGCCGCGTCCTGCATCTCGTGCTCGGTCGCATCGGGCCGCCCGTACAGCAGGTTCTCGCGCATCGTGCGGTGCAGCAGCGACGTGTCCTGCGTGACCATCCCGATCGCGCTGCGCAGGCTGTCCTGCGTCACGTGCGCGATGTCCTGCCCGTCGATCCGGATCGTGCCGCCGCCGACGTCGTAAAAACG
The DNA here is from genome assembly GCF_057439935.1 of Burkholderia cepacia complex sp. TUM26381. Classification (NCBI taxonomy): domain Bacteria; kingdom Pseudomonadati; phylum Pseudomonadota; class Betaproteobacteria; order Burkholderiales; family Burkholderiaceae; genus Burkholderia; species Burkholderia cepacia complex sp. TUM26381. Next base: position 79,763 of record NZ_CM172008.1, read on the forward strand.
CAGCAGCAGGTTCACGAGCGTCGACTTGCCGGCGCCCGAGCGGCCGATCAGGCCGATCCGCTCGCCCGGCCGGATCGTCAGGTTCAGCCCGTCGAACACCGCGCGGTCGTTGTCCTCGTGTGCGAACTGCACGTTGTCGAACACGATCCCGCCGCGCTGCACCGCGAGCGCCTTCGCGTCGGGCGCGTCGACCACGCTGCGCACCTTCGTCAGCGTGTTGATGCCGTCCTGGATCGTGCCGACGTTCTCGAACAGCTCGGTCATCTCCCACATGATCCAGTGCGAGTAGCTCGACAGGCGCAGCGCCATGGCGATCACGGCCGCGACGACGCCCGCGCTCGCCTCGCCGTGCATCCACAAATACAGCGCGAGCCCGGCCGAGCCGATCAGCAGCAGCGTCGACAGCAGGTGATTGACGATCTCGAACGCGCTGACGAGGCGCATCTGCGCGTCGCCGGTGGCCTTGAACGCTTCCATCGCGCTCCGTGCATGGTCGGCTTCCCGCCGCGTGTGCGAGAACAGCTTCACGGTCGTGATGTTCGAATACGCATCGGTGATGCGGCCCGTCATCATCGCGCGTGCGTCGGCCTGCCGGCTGCCGACTGCGCCCAGGCGCGGCACGAAGTACGCGCACGCCGCGCCGTAGCCGAGCGCCCACAGCACGAGCGGAATCATCAGCCGCCAGTCGAAGCTGGCCGCCAGCACGAGAATGCCGATCAGGTAGGCGGTGACGCCGATCACGACGTCGACCGACATGAACAGCGCGTCGCGGACCGCGAGCGCGGTCTGCATGATCTTGGTCGTCACGCGGCCCGCGAACTCGTTCGCATAGAACGACAGGCTCTGGTCGAGCATCAGCCGGTGAAACAGCCAGCGCAGCCGCATCGGGAAGTTGATCGCGAGCACCTGGTGCTTGACCATCGTGTGCAGCGCGATCAGCAGTGCGCTGCCCGCGAGAATCGCCGCGAAGCCGGCGAGCGTGCCGAAGTGGCGGCCGCCGAATTCCGCCGGTGTCGACGTCGACAGCCAGTCGACCACGTGCCCCATCATCGCAAACAGCGCGGCTTCGTAGGCGGCCAGTGCGGCCAACGTCAGCGCGATCAGCAGGATCCAGCTGCGCGCGCCTCTCGTGCACGCCCAGACGAACGAGAAGAATCCCTTCGGCGGCGTGACGGGATCTTCGAGCGGGAAAGTCGGCAGGCGCCGTTCAAACCACGAATACATTGAGACCTCTCCTTGATGCGGCCACGCGGGTTGGCGCGACCGGTATTGCCTGATGCCTGTTTCATGCGCGGCGCCAGCCGAGGCGGCGCCGGGTTGCGCACGTGTTCACTGCGACCGGATCCACGCTTCGATCGGGCCGAGCGTACCCGGTGCATACGCGTGGCGCCCGAGCGCCATGTACAGCCAGGTCTTCCACTTCGGCCAGTCGGACTCGAGCTGGTAGTCGAACCAGCCGGCGCGCAGCAACGCATGCGTCGCCGCAGGCACCACGACGACGCGCCGGTCGGGCCGGTTCGCGAATGCGTGCGCATAGGTGTGCGCTTCGTCGACCGGGTCGACGTTGCGGTCCAGCGCACCCCACACGGCCAGCACGGGCCCCTGCATGGTTGCAAGCGCCTGTGACGCGTCTTCCGGGTAGTTGCGCGCGATGAAGCCGAAGCGGCGCGGCTCGATGTCCGGGCGCCGGGCCGGATCGGCCGGCACGTCCGCCCGGTCGAAGATTGCGTCGTTCTCGCGCCGCTCGGCGGCCAGTGTCGCATCGATTCGATCCGGCTGCAGGCCGGTTGCCAGGAGTCGCTGCCGGGTCAGGTAGGTGCCTTGCCGGCGCCAGCTGGCGGCGCCGCCGACGATCACCGAGAACGCCGGCCGGACTGCGTTCGCCACGCGCGGGACGACCCAGCCGCCCTGCGAGAAGCCGAGCAGGCCGATCTTGTGTGCGGGGCCGGCGACGGCGCGCACGCGCGCCATCGCGGCGATCGTTTCGTTCGCGCGGTCCTGCATCGATTGCGCAAGCCAGTCGCCGCCGCTGCGGCCGGTGCCCTGCTTGTCCCACGCGAATACACCGATGCCGGCGTCGAGCAGGCTGTTGACGAGCGGCAGCATCGCGTCGTCCGAGAAGCGCGTGCGCGGCCCGTCGCCATGCACGAGCAGCACGATCGGCGCATCGGGCGCGTGCGCCGGCAGCGCGAGCGTGCCGACGAGGTCGGCGCCGCCCGCGTGGAATGCGAGCGTCGACACGTTCGCACCCCTCAGTTCGAAATCGGACAGGCCGCGCAGCACGAGCGCGCCGGCCGCGACGCATGCGAACAGGACGAGTGCGATGCCGGCAACGGCGATGCGTTTCATTGGCCCTCTCTCTGGTGGTGTAAGCGCATGCCGCAGGCGGCCCATGCATGAGCACGATGCCTTGACGCCTGTGGTGCATCGCAATGATAATAGATCGACTAATCAGTCTAATAAATATTTGAGCCTTCGTCGAGCCCGGAGTTCCCGTTGAGAAAGATCGATCCTGAAAGAGTGGAAGCGAAGCGGCGCCAGATCCTGGACGCCGTGATCGACTGTTTTGCGCGCGACGGCTTCCATGCGACGTCCACGGCCGCGATCTGCAAGGCGGCCGGCATGAGCCCCGGCAACCTGTTTCACTACTTCCCGACCAAGGCGGCGATCATCGAGGCGATCGCGCAGGACGACCAGCGCGAGATGGCCGAGTTGTTCGCGCGGCATGCGGACGCCGACGATGCGCTGGCGGCAATCGAGGAGATTGCGCTGGCGTTGATGGAACTGTCGAGCGATCCCGTCTATGCGCGCATCAGCATCGAGACTGCGGCCGAGGCGACGCGCAATCCGGACGTTGCCGCGCTGTTCGCGGTCAACGAGGCGCAGGTGAAGGGGCGGATGGCCGCGCTGATCAAGCGCGGCGTGGCGCAGGGGAAGATCGACGGAAGCCTGAAGCCGGATCTCGTCGCGACGTGGGTGCTCGCGCTGGCGGAAGGAGCGGTCTGTCGCGTCGTGTTCGAGCCGGGATTCAAGCCGCGCACGCATCGCGCGATGCTGCGGACGATCATTCAGCGGATGTTGCGGCCCCAGTGAGGGTGGCTGCCGGGGATTCGCTTACGGATTCGCCTACGCCGATTGATGAGGGGGAGTCCCTGGTTCCTGCTTCAACGCCGCAGCAATTTCCATCGCCGTTTTCTGTAACTCGGGCACGTAGCGGCGCGTGGCGTCCGCGAGACTGACCGCGCGCGACAGGAAGACGATATTGAGACTCGCGATCACGCGTTCGTCTGCACTGATCGCGACAGCCACCGCACCGATTTTCGCCTGGGCGGCCCAGTCGCCGTGATTCGATCCGAAACCATCCTCGTGCACACGCCGGATCAGCTTGCGCACGAGCGCATCGTTTCTCGCGAACGCCTGTTGCTCTTCGCCGCCCGCGCCGGAGCGCAACAGTTCCAGAATGTCCTCGCGCTCCTCGTCGGGGCACATCGCGAAGTAGGCGCGGCCCGCCGCCGTCAGCAAGATCGGCAAACGCCGCCCGACCATCGCGCGATGAAACGACAGCCGGCTGAAGCGATGCGTCGTCTCGCGGATGATCATCGCGTCGCCATCGGGCGTGGTCAGATCGGATGGCCACGCAACGCGCTGCAGTAGCTGCCCCATGATCGGCGGCGCCACGGTCGCGATGCGCTCGGTATCGGTGAATCCCTCGCTCAACGAACGCACGGCGAGCGTCAGGCGGAAGCTGTCGTCCGATGTGCTGCGGCGCACGAACCCTTCCTCCATCAACGTTTCGAGCAGACGGCGCACCGTGGTGCGATGCAGGCCGGTCAGATCGGCGATCTGTTGACTCGTTGCGCGTCCGTCTTCCATCGCGTTCAGCGCGCGCAGCACCTGAAGGCCGCGCGCCAGTCCGCGCACGTTGGTGTAGGTTGTCACGTCAAAAATCCCATTGAAATCAATCATGTGCATTCTATGCACATTCTGGAGATTTTGTTGAGGGTGTTTTCGGCGGTCCATAAACTGCATTCATAAGCTGAACGACCGGGAGCCAGGCGCTTCGCCGGTTCAGCACATCGGACAAGCCCAGTCAGGAGACAAGCATGCGCCCCGCCTTTGAACCGGCGGCCGGCAACGGCCGCGCTCATCCTCGCGAAACGACACACCGTTCGATCGACGCCGATGTCGCCATCATTGGCGCAGGCCCGGTCGGCCTGATGATCGCGAACATTCTCGGCCTGCAGGGCGTGCGCGTCGCCGTGATCGAGAAGCTCGCGCAGATCATCGACTATCCGCGCGCCATCGGCCTCGACGACGAAGCACTGCGTGTATTCCAGTCGGTCGGCCTTGTCGACGCGCTGCTTCCGCACACCACGCCGAATCACTGGATGCGCTTCACGCTGAAAGGAAAGTGCTTCGCGTCGATCGAGCCGCGCACCGACGAGTTCGGCTGGCCGCGCCGCAATGCCTTCATCCAGCCGCTCGCCGATCGGATTCTGTATCGCGGTCTCGAGCGTTTCGATAATGTGTCGACGCTGCTTGGCCACGGCGTCGACAGCTTCGCGCAGGACGCGTGCGGGGTGACCATCGACGCGACCGACGCGCACGGCGTGAAGACGACGATCCGCGCCGCGTACATGGTCGGCGCGGACGGTGGCAACAGCCTGGTGCGCCGCACGCTCGACGTGCCGTTCGAAGGCCGCACGAAGCCGAATCAATGGATCGTGATCGACGTGCGCAACGATCCGATCGGCTCTCCGCATGTCTATCTGCATTGCGACGCGCGGCGTCCCTACGTGTCGGCGGCGCTGCCGCACGGCATCCGGCGCTTCGAATTCATGGTGATGCCCGGGGAGACGGAGGCGGAGCTGTCGAAGCCGGAGAACATGGCGGCGTTGGTGCGCGGGGTTGTCGACGATCCTGACAAGGTCGACTACATTCGTCAGCGGGTCTATACGCACAACGCGCGGCTCGCGAGCACGTTCCGCGTGAAGCGCATCCTGCTCGCGGGGGACGCCGCGCACATCATGCCGGTGTGGCAGGGGCAGGGTTACAACAGCGGCATTCGCGACGCGAGCAATCTCGGCTGGAAGCTCGCGATGGTCGTGAAAGGCACGGCGCACGACGCGCTGCTCGATACCTACACGATGGAGCGGCGCGCCCACGCGCGCTCGATGATCCACCTCTCGGAAGTCGCGGGCGACATCTTCGCGCCGACGAGCTTCTTCGGATCGAAAGTGCGCGACGCGTTCGTGCGCTGTTTCGACATGCTGCCTTCCCTGAAACGCTACTTCGTCGAAATGCGCTTCAAGCCGATGCCGCGCTATGAAGAGGGCGTCGTGCTTCTGGCGCGACGCGAGCGGTCCGAAGGCCTGCTCGCGCGCCTGATCGCGAAGCGGGGGCACGGCGCGTTCGGGCGGCTGGTCGGCCTGATGAGCGAGAAGCGCGAATCGCTGATCGGGCGGATGGTGCATGGCCGTGATGCGCAGGCGGGCACCCCCGTAGGCCGCATGTTCATCCAGCCGCGCGTGCGTCTCGCTGATGGCAGCATCGTCCGGCTCGACGATGCGATCGGCAATCGCTTCGCGATCGTGGGCTGGGGCACGGACCCGACCTTCGGCCTGACGCCCGAGGCGCGCCGCATCTGGAGCGCGCTTGGGGGATGCTTCGTGCTCGCGAAGCCCGACCCGCAGCTCGCCTTCCACGATGACGTGCCCGAAGACGTGATCGCCATAGGCGATGTCGACTCGCGCCTGCGCGACTGGTTCGCGCGCGTGCCGGAATCGGTCGTGCTGTTGCGGCCGGACCGCTTCGTGGCGGGCATGTGCTCGCCGCAATGCGTATCGGATTGCGTGTCGCAGCTCGCACAAAGGCTGTCGCTTCCGACGACAACGGGCGCGACGGCCAGCGACGCGACGTTCGCGCAAGCCGCCGACCTGGCAGGAGCCTGAGATGCCGATCCATCTCGAATGCATGTCGCACACGCCGCTGCACGGTTATTTCGATCCCGCGCCGGCAGTTGTCGCGGAAGTCGAGCGGGTGCAGCGCGCGGCGCGCGAGCGGGTCGACGCGTTCGATCCGGAGTTGGTGATCGTGTTCGCGCCGGATCACTACAACGGATTTTTCTACGACGTGATGCCGCAGTTCTGCATCGGCGTAGGGGCGACGGCTGTCGGCGATTTCGGCAGCGCGGCCGGCCCGTTGCCCGTCGCGCGCGATGTGGCGCTCGCGCTCGCCGATGCCACGCTCGCCAGCGATATCGACGTCGCCGTGTCGTATCGCATGCAGGTCGATCACGGCTGCGCGCAGGCGCTCGAGGTGCTCACGGGCGGCATCGACCGCTATCCGGTGGTACCCGTCTTCATCAACTCGGTTGCGCCGCCGATGGCGTCGTGCCGCCGCGCACGACTGCTCGGCGATGCGATTGGCCGTGCCGTCGCGCGCACGAACCGGCGCGTGTTGCTGATCGGCTCGGGCGGTATCTCGCATGAGCCGCCGGTGCCGGAAATCGCGGGCGCGGACGATGTCGTCGCGGAGCGGTTGATTGCGGGCCGCAACCCGTCGCCGGAATCGCGCGATGCGCGGCAATCCCGCACCGTCGCGGCGGCCAAGGCATTCGCGGCGGGTGACAGCCGCCTGCATCCGCTCAATCCCGCATGGGACCGCATGTTTCTCGGGCTGCTCGAACGCGGTGACATCACCGCCGCCGATGGCCTCACGAACGAAGCGATCACGCGTGATGCGGGCAAGTCCGCGCACGAGATCCGCACGTGGGTCGCCGCATTCGGTGCGCTTGCGGCGAGCGGCCCATACGCGGCATCGATCGATTACTACCGCGCGATTCCAGAATGGATCGCGGGCTTTGGCGCGATGCATGCGCGAGAACGGGCCCTTTCCAGGAGATAGAGCCATGTCGGATGACAACAGCATTGTTTCGATGGCCGCGCGCCTGCGTGAAGCGCAGGCCTCGCGCCGGCCGATCGCGCCGTTGCGCGATACGTGTCCAGAAGGCGACGCGACGCGCGCCTACGCGATCCAGCAGATCAACAACGACTTGCGCATGGCGAACGGCGAGCGGATCGTCGGCAGGAAGATCGGCCTGACTTCGCCCGCGGTGCAGAAGCAACTCGGCGTCGATCAGCCGGACTTCGGCGCGTTGTTCGCGTCGATGGCTTACGGCGACAGCCAGCCGATGCCGCTTGCCTCGTTGATCCAGCCGAAGGTCGAAGCGGAGATCGCGCTCGTGCTCGAACGCGACCTGACCGCCGAAAAACACACGTTCCCGGATCTGATCTCCGCGACCGCGTATGCGGTGGCCGCGATCGAGGTCGTCGACAGTCGCATCCGCGACTGGGACATCCGGTTTTTCGACACCGTGGCGGACAACGCGTCGAGCGCGCTGTTCGTGCTCGGTAGCCGGCCGGTCCTGCTGCGCGATATCGAGCTGACCGCGTGCGCGATGACGCTCACGCAGGACGGCGAAGTGCTTTCACGTGGCAATGGCGGCGCGTGCCTCGGCAATCCACTGAATGCGGCTGCGTGGCTCGCGGACCGGATGGTTCGCCTCGGCACGCCGCTGCGCGCGGGCGACATCGTGCTGACGGGCGCGCTTGGCCCGATGGTCGCGGTGAAGGCGGCCGGCACTTATACGGCGCATATCGAAGGGCTCGGCAGTGTGCGCGCCAGTTTCAGCGAATGACGGACGGAGACATTCCCATGGCAACAGACAACACCCGGTGCAAAGCGGCGATCATCGGATCCGGCAACATCGGCACCGACCTGATGATCAAGATCATGCGTCGCAGCAAGCATCTCGACGTCGCGGCGATGGTCGGCATCGATCCGGCCTCGGACGGCCTCGCGCGCGCCGCGAGGCTCGGCGTGGCGACGACGCATGAAGGCGTGGAAGGACTGACGCGCCTGCCCGTATTCGACGAGCTCGACTTCGTGTTCGATGCGACGTCCGCCGGTGCGCATGTGAAGAACGACGCGTTCCTGCGCACGCTCAAGCCCGGCATTCGCGTGATCGACCTGACGCCTGCTGCCATCGGCCCGTATTGTGTGCCGGTGGTGAACCTCGACGCGCATCTCGATGCGCCGAACGTGAACATGGTCACGTGCGGCGGACAGGCGACGATCCCGATGGTCGCCGCCGTGTCGCGGGTCGCAAAGGTGCATTACGCGGAGATCGTTGCATCGATCAGCAGCAAGTCGGCAGGGCCCGGCACGCGCGCCAACATCGACGAGTTCACGGAGACGACGTCGAAGGCGATTGAAGCGGTCGGCGGCGCCGGCAAGGGCAAGGCGATCATCGTGCTCAATCCGGCCGAGCCGCCGCTCATGATGCGCGACACGGTCTATGTGCTGTCCGAAGCGGCAGACCGGGCGCTGATCGAAACGTCGGTCAGCCAGATGGCCGCGGCGGTCCAGGCCTATGTGCCCGGCTATCGCCTGAAGCAATCCGTGCAGTTCGACGACATCCCCGCCGCTGCGCCGTTGCATATCCCCGGACTCGGCCATTTCAGCGGACTCAAGACCTCGATCTTCATCGAGGTGGAGGGCGCGGCCCATTATCTGCCGGCCTACGCGGGCAATCTCGACATCATGACTTCCGCCGCGCTGGCAACGGCCGAGCGCATGGCCGCGTCGCTTGTGAACGCCTGAAGCAAGGAGCACTCGATCATGGACAAGAAACTCTATATTTCCGACGTGACGCTGCGCGACGGCATGCACGCGATCCGTCATCAGTATTCGATTCAGAACGTGCAGGACATCGCCCGTGCGCTGGACGACGCGAAGGTCGACAGCATCGAGGTCGCGCATGGCGATGGCCTGCAGGGTTCGAGCTTCAACTATGGCTTCGGCGCGCACAGCGACCTGGAGTGGATCGAGGCAGTCGCCGACGTGGTGAAGCACGCGACGATCGCGACGCTGCTGCTGCCCGGCATCGGCACGATTCACGATCTGAAGGCCGCGTACGACGCGGGCGCGCGTGTCGTCCGTGTCGCGACCCATTGCACGGAAGCGGACATTTCGAAGCAGCACATCGAGTATGCGCGCAGCCTCGGCATGGACACCGTCGGCTTTCTGATGATGAGCCACATGACCACGCCCGACAACCTCGCGGCCGAAGCGAAGAAGATGGAAAGCTACGGCGCGACCTGCGTATACGTGGTCGATTCCGGCGGCGCGATGAACATGAACGACATCCGGGCGCGCTTCAGGGCGCTCAAGGCGGTGCTTCGTCCGGAGACCCGGACGGGCATGCATGCCCATCACAACCTGAGCCTCGGCGTCGCCAACTCGATCGTTGCGGTCGAGGAGGGGTGCGACCGCATCGATGCGAGTCTGGCGGGCATGGGGGCGGGAGCGGGCAATGCCCCTCTCGAAGTGTTCGTCGCGGCGGCCGAGCGCCTTGGCTGGCATCACGGCACCGATCTCCATCGCCTGCTCGATGCGGCCGACGATATCGTGCGCCCGTTGCAGGACCGGCCGGTGCGCGTGGACCGCGAAACGCTCGCGCTGGGCTATGCGGGCGTGTATTCGAGCTTCCTGCGGCATTCCGAAGTCGCGGCGAAGAAGTACGGCCTGAAAGCCGTCGACATTCTCGTCGAACTGGGCAAGCGACGCATGGTGGGCGGTCAGGAAGACATGATCGTCGACGTTGCGCTCGATCTGAAGAAGCGCGAAGCACGCGCCTGAACCATCCGTCATGCCACGCGCCATGAAGAGCGCTGCATCGTTCAACCTGGAGACATCATTGAAAACGTCAACGGCTTTCCCGCCGCGCGCCGGCGGCGCCATCACCATCGGCCTGTGCCTCGCGGTCGCGCTCCTCGAGGGGCTCGACCTGCAATCCACCGGCATCGCCGCGCCGCGCATGGCACGCGAGTTTCATCTCGCGGTCGCGCAGCTCGGCTGGGCATTCGGCATCGGCGCGCTCGGCCTGCTGCCGGGCGCGGCGATTGGCGGCAGGCTCGCGGATCGCATCGGCCGCAAGCGCGTGCTGATGATGTCGGTCGCGCTGTTCGGGATATTTTCGATTGCAACGACCCAGGTGTGGGATCTGCAGAGCCTGCTCGTCGCGCGCTTTCTCACGGGCCTCGGTCTCGGTGCTGCGATGCCGAACCTGATCGCGCTGTGCGCGGAAGCGGCGGCGCCCGGACAACGCAGCACGGCAGCCGGCGCGATGTACTGCGGCATGCCGTTCGGCGCGGCGCTCGCGGCCGTGATCGGCATCGTCAGCCCGGGCGCCGAGGGCTGGCGGCACATTTTCTATGTCGGCGGGATCGGGCCGCTGCTGACCTTGCCGCTGCTGGCGCTCTTCCTGAAGGAGTCGACGCACTTCGTCGCGGCGAGCCAGGCTGCGACCCGCGAGTCGAAGGACGGCATCGTGCGCGCGCTCTTCAGCGACGGGCGCGCGGTGACGACCATCGCGCTGTGGATCAGCTACCTGGGAACGCTGATCGTGCTGTATTTCCTGATGAACTGGTTGCCGTCGATGGTGCTCTCGCGCGGCCTCACACCGGTACAGGCAAGCATCGTGCAGATGATGTTCAACATCGGCGGCGGCGTCGGCGCGATCGTGATCGCAGGGCTGATGGATCGCATGGGCAAGCGGCCGGTCGTGGTCGGCATGTATGCGGGCATCGCGATTGCGTTGCTGGCGCTCGCCAGCGCGACGGGCAGCGTGTCGATGGCATGGGGCGGCCTGCTGGCGGGGCTGTTTCTCGTTGGCACGCAATCGGTGCTGTATGCGCTTGCCGGTGCAACGTATCCGACGCGGGTGCGCGGCACGGGCGTCGGCGCAGCGGTGGCCGTCGGCCGTGTGGGTTCGATGGTCGGCCCGCTGATCGCCGGGCAACTGCTGGCGTTGGGCCAGAGCGCGTCGATGCTGGTGATCTCGAGCATTCCGCTCATCGTGATCGCGGCGCTCGGTGCGCTCGCCGTGGTCGCGAAATCTCCGCGCGAGCCGGCCAACGGCTCGCACACACTTGGAACCGAATCGATCTGACGAAGGACATCGACATGACTGACACCGTGATACATACAGAGGCCGCGACCAGCAGGTTCGTGAACGTGATGGAAGGCGGCACGGAACTGCGCGTGCATTACAACGACACCGGCGCAGGGGCGGAAACGCTGGTGCTGCTGCACGGTTCCGGCCCGGGTGCGAGCGGCTGGGCCAACTTTTATCGCAACGTCGACGTATTCGCTCGCGCGGGCTACCGTGTGATCCTCGTCGACTGTCCCGGTTGGGGCAAGAGCGATTCGATCGTCTGCACCGGCTCGCGCTCCGACCTCAACGCGCGTGTGCTGAAGGGCGTACTGGATACGCTCGGCATCGAACGCGCACATCTCGTCGGCAACTCGATGGGCGGGCATAGCGCGGTGGCATTCGCGCTGTCGTATCCGGAGCGCGTCGGCAAGCTGGTGCTGATGGGCGGCGGCACGGGCGGCCCGAGCCAGTTCGTGCCGATGCCGACCGAAGGGATCAAGCTGCTGCAGGGACTGTATCGCGAGCCGACGCTCGAGAATCTGGAGAAGATGCTCAACGTCTTCGTCTACGACGCGAGCACGATGACGGAAGAGCTGATGCAGACGCGGCTCGAGAACATGCTTGCGCGGCGCGATCATCTCGAGAACTTCGTGAAAAGTCTGGCGGCCAATCCGAAGCAGTTTCCGGACTATGGTTACCGGTTGAACGAGATCAAGTCGCCCGCGCTCGTGATCTGGGGGCGCGACGATCGTTTCGTGCCGATGGATGTGGGCCTGCGGCTCGTGTGGGGCATGCCGAATGCTCGACTGCATGTATTCGGGCGATGCGGGCACTGGGCGCAGTGGGAGCATGCGGACGCATTCAATCGCATGGTGCTCGACTTTCTGCAAAACTAGGCGGGCCGGCACTCGCGATTGTCGCGGGTGCCGCGCCTCTTTCTTGCGGGCCGGTGATGGCCGCGGCACGTTCCGGGAAGCCGGGTTCATCGAGTTGCCCGGGTCGCGGAGTGCGTGCGTTCCGTTCGGTCTCTGACGGCTTGCGCTCAATGGAACCGGCAGGGCACGGACGTCCAGTCCGGTGCGTATGAGCACACGTCGAGAGATCGCGCGGTCTTGTGGCTGACGATTGCTCATGGTGTTGCCGCGATCGTTTGCGCAATCGAACGCCCGCTGTTTGTCTTCGCATTCGCCTGTTATCCGGCGCATCCGGCCAAATGGCCGCGCGCCGGCAACCCCATCGAGCGTCACAAGGAGTCGGACATGAGCGCAGCACCCAGAGAGGGCACAGGTGCCAGTGGGCCCAGCAAGCTGCAACTCGCCACCATCGTCGCAGGGGCAGCAATCGGCATGGCTTTGGGTTATGCCCCGGTATTCAATGCGACAGCCGGCGTATTCGCGCCCGTCGTGCTGCGTGAATTTCATTGGACGCGGGAACAGGCGGCCATGTCCTACGCGGCGTCAATGGGCGGGCTCGCTGCGGCGAGTCCGTTCATCGGCATGCTGATGGATCGTTTTGGCGTGCGCCGCGTGATTCTCGTCTCGGCAATCGCGTTCAGTCTTGCGGTGGCATGCATGGGGCTGCAGAGCGGCGCCATCGGCGCCTGGATTGCGCTGTCGCTGGTGATCGGTGTGTCGGGCGCCGCAACGTCGGTGCTCGGCTACCTTGCGATCCTGCCGCAGTGGTTCGACCGGCGCCTCGGGCTCGCGACGGGTTGCGCGATGGTCGGACTCGGTGTGGGCACGGCAGCCGCGCCAACGGTCACCCAGCACCTCATCGCGGCGTTCCACTGGCGCCACGCCTACCAGATCAGCGCGTGCGTGTCGCTCGCGGGCTCGCTCCTTGCCTATGCGCTGATCCGGGAACGAAAGGTGGCGCCGCGGCCACGAAGGGACGATCGCCCTGCCGACCTCGCCGGCGCGGAGCCGCCATTCTCGGCGGTCAAGCTCGGCACGATCGTCGTGGTCGCTTTTCTCGCTTCGAGTGCGACGCTGTCGCTCAATCCGCATTTGCCGGTGCTGTTGGCGGATCGCGGGTTGTCGCCCGGGGCGGCGGCGAACTGCGCGTCGCTGATCGGCGTCGGAATACTCATCGGGCGCCTGATTTCCGGTGCGCTGATCGATTACCTTCATGCGCCGCTGGTCGGCGCGGGTTTCCTGCTCGCCGGCGCGTTGGGGTACCTGCTGCTCATGAACGCAGCGTCCCTGCCATCCGTGCTGCTCGCGTGCGCCTGCATCGGCCTCGCGATAGGGGCAGAGGGGGACTTGCTGTCCTATCTGGTCCGCGCCTATCTGGGGCTGAGACGTTTCGGCCTTCACTATGGCATCGCGTTCGCGGGCTACGGTTTCGGCGCAGTCGTCGGCCCGCTCGTGGCTGGCCGCTACTTCGACCTGTATCGCAACTACGCGTTACCGCTCCGGCTCGCCCCGATCGTGCTGGTGATCGCAAGCGCGCTGCTCATCTCGCTCGGCAAATATCGCACGTTGCGATCAGGTCAACCGAAGGGCAGGCTCGCGAGCGCCGACACCTGAATGGAAGCGGCGGCAGCGGATAAGAATCCGTTGCCGACCGAGAGTCGACGCACACGAGAAAGCGGGGGGCCCCGGCATCCGGCGCCCCCAGCATTTTTCTTACGCCACCGCCAGTCGCGGGAACAGATGTTCCGCGTTACCGCGATAAATCGCGTGTCGCTGCGCTTCCGTCAGCGGAAACGCTTCGAGCATCCGGGTGAAATCGACCGACCGGTCCTTGTTGGCATACGGCCAGTCGCTCCCGAACGTAATCCGGGATGGATCGGCGAATGCAAGCAACGCCGGTAGCGCGTAGGGGCTGCTCGAGAGCGCCGTGTCGAAGTAGTAGCGCCTGAGTCGCGCCAGGCCGCCCTCGGTGCTGTTGTCGGGCGACACAACACGCGCAATTCGCTGTGCTGCGTAGGGGACAAACCCGCCTGCGTGCGACAGGATGAATTTCACGTCAGGAAAGCGTTCGAGCCAACCGGCTTTCGCAATGTTGATCGCCGCCCGAGTCGTGTCGAGAAGAAAGTCTGCCGCATACGGGGGAATCCCGGGCACCGGCTCGCAGGGTAGATCGCCAGGGTGGATGAAGACAACTGCCTGACGCCGGTTCAGCTCTTCGAACAGCGGCGCCCAGGATTCATCACCGAGGTACGTGCCTCGTACGCTGCTGATCAGCACCACGCCGTCCGCACGGAGCGTATCCATCGCATAGGCTGCCTCCGCGATCGCGCCTTCGACATCCGGTAGCGTCAGGGTCGCGAAGAACCCGAAGCGGCCGGGGTGTCGCGAGACAACGGAGGCGGTGAATTCGTTGACCTCACGTGCTTTCTCGCGCGCCTCGATGTCATCGCCAAGATGAACCCCCGGCGTCGATACCGAGAAAATGCCCGTCGCCGTACCTTCCGCTTCCATCAGATCGAGCGCCCCTTCTTCGCTCCAGTGCGGGATCGGAAGACCTCCCGCCGTGATGCCGCGACTTTCCAGCCATGCTGCGTAGGCGGGCGGCACGATGTGATGGTGTGTATCGATTTTCGTGAGCATGTCGCATCTCCTGCTTGTGTGGCGCGACGCGAGGTTGTCGCGCGCTCTGTGGATCCTCCGCACCAGTCTAAGGACGCCATCGGGACCGTCAAATTATTCTCCGGCGTGTGCAAGGAATGCACCGACAAACCGCTTTCGGTGTCGGTCGGCGACCGCGACGGAGGGGGACGATGGGGGGGCGATGCGGGGAAAATCGACGTGACGACGGCATGAGAGCGGTGGAGCGATGCCGATCGCTTGCCCGTTCTTGCTGTCCGATGTTTTGCCGGTGTACGCGATGGCAGGCCGTTCCGGTTCGCGGGCCCACGCTGCGATCGATGATTGCGGCAGTTCATCGGGGTGGCCTGCCGTCGTTTGCGTCAGGTCCAGCCGCTCTCGGTTCGATTCAGGCTGCGTACGACGGGCTGGTGGATCCGTCAGGACGAACGGGGAATGCCACGGATGCGCGAAGCAATGGGCGCCCGCGAATGGTGGCGCATGGATGGCAGGGTTGGTGACGCTGTCTGGTGCGAACAATCCATCTGCACGAAACGTTCGCGTCGAATTCGGGCAACGCGTTCTTTCTCACCGGCCTGTGTCGCCCCGATCGGCTGCTCCGCCCGATGGCGTGCCGTGAGGCGGTCGATCACGGCCGGGCGTCGGGCTGCTTCGCCGCACGCACACGCCCTCGCTCCAGCAGGGACGTTTCAGGCGGCATGACCAGCGTCAGTTCGTCAAGCACGAGCCGCCGCGCTTCCTCTCCATCGACACCCAGGCCGCGCAGAATCGCGGCAACGATCTGTTCGGGCGATTCGGCCACCTCACCGTTTTCGGTGAATCGATGAATCGTCGTGAGCGCAGTTCCGGCAATCATGTCGAGCGCCAGCTCGACCGTCACGCCCTGAAATCGGCCGGTCGCCAGGCCTTGCTGGATGTGGACCGGCAGGTACACGTAGATCAGGCTGCTCGGGCCGACGGCATGGACGCCAGCTGCCGAAATGAAGCGTGCAAGCAGCGGATAGGCACGTGCGGCATACAGAAACATCCGGACGCCGCACGCAATTCTCCGGGCCGGATCTTCGTAGGCGCCCACGACCGTTTCGATCAGGCGGAGCAACTCATCGTTGAGCTCCTGCGTCACCGCTTCGAGCAGTTCCTCATTGGTACGGAAGTAGTTGTAGAAGGTGCCTTGCGACACATCGGCGGCCGCAATGACGTCCTGGATGACACTGGCGCCAATCCCTTTCTCGGCAAAAACGAGCATCGCGCTTTCGATCAGCCGCGCGCGCATCCGTTCGCGGCGCTGCGCAGCAACACGGGTCCGATGATCAATGGTCGTGGATTCACTCATGTGCCGATTATACGGTGCGGCTTACGGACGCCCGACCGGGAGCTAGGTAAAAACGAGAGTATTGTCATAATGACATTAATCTCATTACAATGAATCACACCTAGCGAAATCAGGAGCAGTCGACGCCATGGACACCCCCTCCATCACGCACGCAATGCGCCAACGCACCGTCAAGGTCGGCGCACGGCACGTTTTTCTATCGGAAGCTGGCGAAGGGCCCGCCGTACTGATGCTGCATGGCGGTGGCCCGGGCGCATCGGGCCTCTCGAACTACGCGCGGAACATCGACGCGCTCGCGCGCCATTTTCGGGTGCTGGTGCCCGACATGCCCGGGTTCGGCCAGTCCACGAAAGGCGTCGACCGCAACGATCCATTCGGAGATCTCGCGGAAGGCATGCTCGGCATGCTGGACGCGCTCGGGATCCCGAATGCGCACGCCATCGGGAATTCGCTCGGCGGAGCCTGTGCGCTTCGCATGGCGCTGGAGCGCCCTCAAGCGGTGGGCCGGCTCGTGTTGATGGGCCCCGGCGGCGTCAATACGACGCGTCAGGTTCCCACGCCCGGCCTCAAACGGTTGCTGAACTATTACAAGGACGATGGCCCGAGCCTCGAGAAGCTCACGACGTTCATTCGCGGCGATCTCGTGTTCGACGGCAGTCTCGTGCCGCAGTCGATGATCGAGGAACGCTTTCGGGCCAGCATCGACCCGGCCGTCGTCGCGAGCCCGCCTTTGCTGGGCCCCAAGGGCATCCCGAAGTTCAGCAATCTCGACTTCACGCGGGATGCGCGACTGGCGTCCGTGCGCAACCCGACGCTCGTTTTGTGGGGCGTGGATGACAAGGTCAACCGGGCCAGCGGCGCGTACGCGCTCCAGAAGCGCATGCCGAATTGCGATGTCTACCTGTTCAGCAATACCGGACACTGGGTGCAATGGGAGCGGTCGAACGAATTCAACGCCGCCGTGCTGGCATTCCTTGCGCAGGGCGATGCGACCGCACGCGTCGTCGCTGCCCGCTGATCGAGGGTGATGTCATGCCGACAATCGTTAGTGCGCGGTCACCCACGAGCAGCTTGTTCGGTCGTGTTCGGATGGGCTATCTGCTGGCCGAATCGGCCCGGCTTCGCGAATGGACGAAATTCGCGTCGGAAGGCCTGGGGCTGCACGTCGATACGCCCGATCCACGCGTGGTCGCATGCCGCATCGACTCGCACGACCGGCGTTTGATCATCCGTGCCGGCACGGCCGAAGATGTCATTGCCATCGGATGGCAGCTCGACGACCGCGAGGCGCTTGAGGTTGCCGTCGCACGAATCTCCGCTCGCGGGGTGCGTGTAGAGGAAGGGAGCAAGGAAGAAGCGGCCTTGCGCGGCGTGAAGCGATTCTGGTTCTTCGCCGGGCCGAAGAAACTGCGCACGGAACTGTTCACGGAACCGGTCATCAGCGAACTTCCGCTGCGCATGAGTGCGACGGGCTTTGTGACGGGCGCGTCGGGGATGGGGCATGTCGCCGTCACGACCCGACAACCGGAGGTGATGCAGCAGTTCTGGAAAGACGTGTTCGATGCGCGCCTTTCCGACGAAATCGAAGACAGGATGCAAGGCCTGAATCTTGACTTCGCGTTTCTCCGATTCAACGAACGACATCATTCGTTCGCGACTGCATCGACACGTGGGATCCGCCTGAATCCGCTGCGCACGCAGATTCACCACATGAATCTTCAATGCGCATCCCTCGACGATGTGACGCAAGCCTACCTCAGGTGTCGTGCGATGGGCTATCCGATCGCGAATGCAATCGGCCAGCATCCCAATGACCGTGAACTCTCGTTCTACGTTCAGACGCCATCGGGCTTCGAGATCGAGCTCGGCTGGAACCCGATCGTGGTCGATGAGCAAACGTGGCGTCCGGCGATTTATCAAGGCATCAGTCTATGGGGCCATCGTCCGGAAAACCTGAGCCTTGGCGTGCGGTTGGGGCGCGTGCGTCGCGCGCTTGCATCGCTGACGCGTCCGGAATTTTCTGTACAAGGAGAACGTTCATGAACGGAGCGCATCCGAATGATGCGTGCGATGTCGCGATCGTCGGATTGGGGCCGACCGGCCTCGTTCTCGCGCACATGCTCGGCCAGGCCGGCCACCACGTCGTCGTGCTGGAGCGCGAACCCGTGTTCTACGGTAACGCGCGAGCGGTATACACCGACGACGAGTGCATGCGGATTTTCCAGCATCTCGACGTGGCCGACGAGATCCAGTCGCGGATGATGATGGAGACGCCCGTCCAGCTCGTGCGGCGCGACGGCACGCCGATCACACAATACATGCCGCGCAAGCGTCCGTTCGGCTGGCCCGTGATCAACTTCTTTTACCAGCCGTACCTGGAAACGACGCTGGCCGAGACGCTCGCACGTTATCCGAACGTCGACGTGCGACGGGGCCGCGAAGTCGTTGACTTCGCTCAGGATGCCGACGGCGTGAGCGTCACGCATCAGGCGACGCGCGAAGCGCGGTTCAGCGACAGTCACGATGCGCGCGCGCGCGTGGCAGGCGATCCCGATATCGGAACCCTGCGGGCGCGCTATCTGGTCGGCGCCGACGGCGGCCGGAGCGTCGTTCGCACGAAGCTCGGGATCGAGATGTCGGGCAAGAGCTTCCCCGAGCCGTGGCTCGTCGTGGACCTCGAACGCAAGCCCGGAACGGACGCGTTGCGACATCTGCCGTACTTCAACTTCGTCGTCGACCCGAAGCTGCCGGTCGTGAGCTGCGTTCAACCCGGAAAATTCCACCGGTTCGAATTCATGTTGATGCCGGGCGAAACGAAGGAAAACATGGAGCGGCCGGAGACGGTCCGGAAGTATCTGTCGCTGTTCGTCGACCCCGATCAGTTCGTGATCAAGCGCAAGCTCGTCTATACGTTCAACGCGCTGATTGCGTCGAAGTGGCGGGTCGGACGCGTGCTGCTCGGCGGCGATGCCGCTCACATGACGCCGCAGTTCATGGGGCAGGGTGCGAGTTCCGGCGTGCGCGACGCGTACAACCTCGGCTGGAAGCTCGATCTCGTCTTGCGCGGCCTCGCGGCCGACACGCTGCTGGACACGTACCAGTCGGAACGGCATGCGCACGCGAAGGCGATGATCGACACGTCCGTCCTGCTCAAGAACGTCGTATCGGCACGCAGTCTGTCCGCCACGCTGGTGCGGGACACGTCCCTCGGCATCATCCGGGCCATACCGCCGCTCAGGCGCTGGCTCGAGGGGGGCGGCTTCAAGCCGATGCCCGTCTATCGAAAGAACGCATACCTGGGTTTGCCGCGCCGTCGCCGACGTGGCCCGGAGGGCGCGTTGATTCCGCAACCCGAGGTGCGTCTTTTCAACGGTGACCGGAAGAAACTGGACGACCTGCTCGGACACGGCTTTTCGCTGATCGGATTGAACGTCGATCCCTCCCGCTGCGTGGACGATGTGTCGCGGGCAACGCTCGGCGCACTGTCGGTACGCAGCGTGACGATGTACGCGTATGGCGGCCGCCCGCAAGGGCTCGAAGGCGTCAATCGGGACAACGTGATCGAGGTCGCAGAAGTCGAGGATATCGGTGGCGAGATGATCGCGTGGTTCAACAAGGCGGGATTCAAGACGCAGGCGGTTGCGGTACTGAGACCCGACCGCTTCGCCTTCGCCGTCGTTCCCGTCGGCGAGCTCGACAGGACCATTCGCCAACTGCGGGAGCGGCTCGGATTCGGAGCCGGCGCAGGCGATGGATTCACCCGCATGTCAAAGACGGCACCGGCCGTCGCGCAAGCGGCCTGACCCACGATTTCACATTCTTCCGCCATGTCTCATTCATTCGACCCGGCAGCCGTTCAGGCGGCTGCGAAAGCATTACGCGATGCACGTGAATCACGCACGCCGATCGACCCGATTGCCACGCGGTTCGGCATTGCAGGTCTCGACGCGGCATATGCCGTCTCGGAACTCAACACCGCGGCCCGGATCGCGGACGGCCGACGCATCGTCGGCAAGAAGATCGGCCTGACGTCGGTTGCCGTCCAGCAGCAGCTGCGCGTCGACCAGCCCGATTTCGGCGTGCTGTTCGACGACATGGAATATCTCGATGGCGACGAGGTGCCCCTGAGCCGCCTGATGCAGCCGAAGATCGAGGCGGAAGTGGCGTTCGTCGTCGGACGCGACATGGCCGATGAAGCGCCGAGCTATGGACAGGTCCTGTCGGCGCTGGCCTGTGCGCTGCCGGCGCTCGAGATCGTCGACAGCGCGATTTCGGACTGGCGCATCGCGCTCGAGGATACGGTGGCCGACAACGCATCCTGCGGCCTCTACGTTCTCGGCAATCAACCGGTGTCGCTCGGTGGCATTTCCATCGGGGAACTGGGTATGTCGATGACGCGCGACGGCAAGACCGTATCGACCGGAACGGGTACCGCGTGCCTCGGCCATCCGTTGCGGGCCGTGTACTGGCTGGCCCGCATGATGGCGCGGCGCGGACAGATGTTGCGTGAGGGCGACGTGATCCTGTCGGGTGCGCTGGGTCCGATGGTGCCGGTTGGCGCCGGAGACACGATTCACGCGCAGATCGGTGCGCTCGGCAGCGTCAGTTGCCGTATCGGATGAGGGCGAGCCCGATGAGCACCAAACGGAAAGTCGCCATTATCGGCAGCGGGAATATCGGTACCGACCTGATGATCAAGATCCTGCGCCACGGCGAACATCTCGAGATGGGCGCCATGGTGGGAATCGATGCGGCGTCGGACGGGTTGCAGCGCGCGGCGCGCCTGGGCGTCGCGACGACCCATGAAGGCGTCGAGGGGCTGGCCCGCATGCCCGTGTTCGACGAGATCGACATCGTGTTCGATGCGACGTCTGCCGCGGCGCATACGCAGAACGATGCGTTCCTGCGCACCGTCAAGCCCGGTATTCGCGTCGTGGACCTGACGCCGGCCGCGATCGGACCGTATTGCATTCCGGTGGTGAACGGGGAGCGTCATCTCGACGCGTTGAATGTCAACATGGTGACGTGCGGCGGCCAGGCAACGATTCCGATGATCGCGGCGGTATCGCGGGTCGCGAAAGTGCACTACGGGGAGATCGTCGCGTCCATCGCGAGCAGGAGTGCCGGACCCGGCACCCGCGCCAGCATCGACGAATTCACCGAGACGACATCACGGGCGATCGAAGCGGTCGGCGGTGCAGCGAAGGGGAAGGCGATCATTGTGCTCAATCCCGCCGAGCCACCGCTGATGATGCGCGATACGGTGTACACGCTGAGCGACTTCGCCGATGAACGCGAGATCGAGGCATCGGTCGCCGGGATGGTCGAAGCCGTCCAGTCGTATGTGCCCGGGTATCGACTGAAACAACGTGTCCAGTTCGATCGTATCGAGGCCGAGCGACCGATCCGGATCCCCGGCGTCGGCGAGCGGATGGCCGGCCTCAAGACCTCGATCCTGCTCGTAGTCGAAGGCGCCGCGCACTACCTGCCGTCTTATGCGGGCAATCTCGACATCATGACGAGTGCTGCCAAGGCCGCGGCAGAACGGATCGCGGCCCGTCTCGGGGCCAATCAACAATGAGTGCCTGCCCGATGGACAAGAAGCTCTATATCTCCGACGTGACGTTGCGCGACGGCAGTCATGCCATCCGTCACCAGTACAGCCTCGCGCACGTGACAGAGATCGCCGCCGCACTCGACGCAGCCGGGGTCGATTCGATCGAGGTCGCGCATGGCGACGGACTGCAAGGCAGCAGCTTCAACTACGGATTCGGCGCGCATACGGACGTCGAGTGGATCGAGGCCGTGGCGAGTGTCGTCACGCGCGCGAAGGTCGCGACGCTGCTGCTGCCCGGGATCGGCACCATCCATGATCTGAGGGCCGCATACGACGCGGGTGCGCGGATCGTACGCGTCGCGACCCACTGTAGCGAAGCCGATATTGCCCGCCAGCACATCGAGTACGCACGGGAACTGGGGATGGACGCAGTGGGCTTCCTGATGATGAGCCACATGCAGACGCCTCGAGGATTGGCGGAGCAGGCAAGGTTGATGGAGGGTTACGGTGCCACCTGCTGCTACGTGGTGGATTCGGGCGGCGCGATGAACATGAACGACGTCCGCGACCGGATGCGGGCATTCAAGGACACGCTGAAGCCCGAAACACAGACGGGGATCCATGCGCATCACAACCTGAGCCTGGGTGTTGCGAATTCGATCGTCGCGGTTGAAGAGGGCTGCGACCGGATCGACGCCAGTCTTGCCGGCATGGGAGCAGGCGCCGGCAACGCGCCGCTCGAAGTGTTCGTCGCGGCGGCCGATCGCCTCGGCTGGCGGCATGGTACCGATCTCTACCGCCTGATGGACGCCGCCGACGACATCGTGCGCCCGCTCCAGGATCGCCCGGTGCGGGTCGACCGCGAGACACTCGCGTTGGGTTACGCCGGCGTGTATTCGAGCTTCCTGCGTCACGCGGAACAGGCCGCAGCGAAGTATGGGCTCAAGACCATGGACATTCTCGTGGAGCTGGGACGGCGCGGCATGGTTGGCGGACAGGAGGACATGATCGTCGACGTCGCCCTCGACCTCCTGAGCGCACCTGGAACGGTACACCGCGCGTCAGCGGCCTCGATCTAGGGACGCGGTGTTCATTCGGCCTGACGAAACGATCTGGATACTCAAATTTAGTTCGGACTATATATTATTTTCAATTCAAACTGGAGAATAGGGTGAGCCGTATCGACGTTCATCATCACTTTGTTCCACCCGTATATCGAGCCGCCATGTCCCGGCGCGGCCTGACAAAGGTTGCGGGTGCCGATCTTCCCGTCTGGACCGAAAATGAATCGCTCGCGGTGATGGATGCTCATGCCATTCGAGTCGCGTTGCTGTCAATCTCGGCGCCAGGCGTGTATTTCGGCAATCTCGATGAAGCGTGTGCGCTGGCGCGAGGATGCAACGAGTACGCCGCTGAACTGCGTCAGCGATACCCCGATCGTTTCGGATCGTTCGCGGTATTGCCCATGCCGTTTACCGATCACGCGTGCAAGGAGGCGATTCATGCACTGGATGTGCTTGGCGCAGACGGTATCGTCCTGTTAGGAAGTACCGAGGGGCGCTTTCTGGGCTCGCCGGAATTCGACGAACTGATGGCCGAGCTGAACAGGCGCCAGGCGGTTGTATTCGTGCATCCGAACCTGCATCGGTCAAGCGAGGAGCTCGGGTTGATCGCGCCGGGCTTTCTGATCGAGTTCCTGTGCGACACGACGCGTGCCGCGCTGAACCTCGTCCTGACCGGCACGATGGAGCGCTACCCCAATATCCGCTGGATTCTGGCGCATGCGGGCGGCTTCGTTCCGTATGTCGCGTGGCGCCTGTCGCTCGCCAATCTTCTTCCCGAGTTCGTATCCAGCATGCCGGCCGGCATGCTGACCTATATCCGGAGATTCCACTTTGACACTGCGCTCTCTCCGGCCGACTTTCCTCAAGCGGCGCTGCGCGAATTGGTCGATCCGTCCCAGGTGCTGTTCGGCAGCGATTTCCCGTTCGCGCCTGCACCGGTGACGGCGATGCAATGCAACACGCTGGAGCATTCGAATGTTTGGGATGCCAACGCGCGCGCGGCGATCGAATCCGGTAATGCTCAGCGGCTGTTTCCCCGCCTGGGGGGCTTACCCGTGGGCGCGCCCTCGAATCGTGCCGATCCGCTGACGTCCCTGAAGCGGGCTGCCGCTGTCACGAGCGTGCGCTTGATCAACAAACTCAGAAATCGTTGACCGACGTTCCGATTTGTTGCGCGGTGGAATGTTCGGGAACGGGCGGGCTCCCCGCCGGTTCCCGAATGACGAATCCTGCACCGCTGGAAAACCCTTTATAACAACCTCTGGAGGCCATATGAAGCATACGAGCGCGGCAATTCTGTTGTCGATATCCGTCATTTCTTCCGTGCACGCGCAATCTGCAGGACAACTCATGATCAATGCGGGCTGGTTGCACATGGCGCCTCAGGATTCCAGCGAGCCGCTGACGGTCAATGCCCTCGGCCGATCGAACACGATGGCCGGAAGCGGAGCGACCATCTCGGATGCCGATACGGTTGCGCTCACGGCGACCTACTTCGTGACCGACCATATTGCCGTGGAGACGATCGCGGGCGTGCCACCGAAACTCCATCTCACCGGCACGGGGACGCTTGCGGGACTCGGGGAGTTGGGAACGGCGCGAGCCTGGAGCCCCGCGATAATCGCGCAGTACCATTTCGGCGCGCCGTCGGCACGTTTGCGGCCGTATGTCGGTGCGGGGATCTCGTATGTCTGGTTCAACAGCATTGACCTGAGCAATCCGGTTGCGTCCGGCAAGTTCCTCTACTCGCCATCCGTTGGCGCGCGCCTCGAAGGGCCTACTTCGGTCTCGCTGAGCAAGTCCTTTGCCCCGATTCTCAACGCAGGCCTCACCTACAATATGGATACTCACTGGTCCATCGGCGCTTCGTTTGCGTACGCGTGGTTGTCCACGAAGGCGACCCTCACGACGCGCGCGCCGGTCGGGACCGTCACGAGCACGACACGGCTGAAGATCAATCCGATCATGACCTTTGTGTCGCTGGGCTATCGCTTCTGATCGGACGCGGCACAAGCGCCGGGTATCCGCGTCCCGTTCACGCCGTCGCCGGAAGCGCATTACCCGGTCGCGATCAACCAGGCCTATGCGGCGACGAAATGGGTGGCTGCGCACGGCGCCGAGATCGGTGTCGACGGCAGCCGCCTCGCGGTGGTCGGCAACAGTGTCGGCGGGAACATGACGGCCGTGGTCGCGCTGATGGCGAAGGACAAGGGCGGCCCCGCGATCCGCTTCCAGGGCCTGATGTGGCCGGTCACGGACCACAACTTCAACACGGGCTCGTACAACGCGTACCCGCAGGGCCACTTCCTGACGCGGCCGATGATGAAGTGGTTCTGGGACGCCTATACGAAGAACGAAGCGCAACGCAACGAGATCTACGCGTCGCCGCTGCGCGCGAGCATCGCGCAGTTGAAGGGCCTGCCGCCCGCGCTGATCCAGGTCGCGCAGTTCGATGTGTTGCGTGACGAAGGCGAAGCGTACGGCCGCAAGCTCGACGCGGCCGGCGTGGACGCGACGACCACGCGCTACGACGGCACGATCCACGATTTCGGCTTGCTGAACGACCTGGCCGACGATGCGCCGACGAAGGCCGCGACGAAGGCGATGGCGAATGAAATCGCGACGCGGCTGAAGTAACGCGACGGGTTCGCATGCGTGCCGCAAGTGTGGCGGTGCGCGCGCGAACGATGCGGAGGCGGGCGTGCGCCCGCCTTTTTTCACATGCAGCCGGCACGCGGGATCGAACGTTTCGACCCGCGCGTCGCATGCTTGCGGTCGTCCGCTACTTCCCGTCCCGGTTCAGCGACATGATCCACGTCGCGAACCGCGCCGCATCGTCGGCCGAGATCGCGTTGGGTGGCATCGTCGCGCTGCCCCATTTGCCGGTACTGCCTTCGAGCATGCTTTTGCGAAGTTTCGCGAGCGCATCGGAGTCGTTGCGGTAGTGCGCGGCGATCGCGCGGAACGGCGGCCCGACTTTCGTCGTATCGAGCGTGTGGCATGCGCGGCAGGTCTGCTCGCTGGCCGATGTCGCGGCGCGGCCGGGCGGTGCCGCCGTGGCGAGCAGGAGCGCACACGACAGCGGCGCGGCGAGGGATCTGAACATCATCGGGAAAGCGTCCTTGAACTTGATGAACCCGCCGGTCGCCGGCGGGGATCGAAACGAAGCGATGCAACGCGCGCCGCACCGCATATGGCCGCGGCCGTGGCACACGAAGCGGCCGGACGGTCACCCGCCCGGCGGCGTCACGGCGCAACTCAACGCGGCGGCCACGGCTTCGCCGGCTTGCCGAGCACGGGCTCGCCGAGCAGCGGCGTCGACAGCGCATACGCACCGTTCTCCGTGAAGGCCCAGATGATGTTGCGGTCGTATTCGGTGTAGATCGCGAACACCCCCTTGCCGAGCGTATAGGACGGCAGTTCCTTCTCGTCCGCGAGCGCCGGGACAAAGTAGCCGGCAATCGTCGGCTTCGCCGGGTTCTTCACGTCGTAGATCTGCACGCCCGCGTTGTAGAACGAATACGGGACGATGCCTTGCCGCCAGGTGCCGGGCTGGCCGATCGCGTTGGCACGCTTCGGCCCGAAGTTGCCGCCGCGCTGGCAGAAGCTCGTGAACGGCGCGCCGGCCGGCACTTCCGGCACCGGCAGCTTGGCCGCCACCTTCAGGTGCGACGGGTCGCGCGCATCGACGACGAAGATGTCCTTGTACGGCTCGTAGCAGTCGCGGTTCATCGGATAGCCGTTCGTGAGCACGTAGCCGGTACGTGCGTACTGGCTCACGTCCGCGTTGTCGAATTCGGTGCCCGCGAAGCTCGGCGGCGTGTTCACGTTGCCGAGGATCGTCGGCTTCGCCGGGTTGCTCAGGTCGAACGCGTAGAAACCGAGGCCGCCCATCGCGCCGAAGCCGATCTTGCCGCCGTTCTCCAGCGGCTTCGGCAGGAAGATCGGGTTGCGCGAGCCCATCCACGACGTCCGGTTGCCGGCGCGCGGATTCATCAGGTACGCCTGCTCGTGTTCGTCGTTGCCGAGGATCTGGCCGGGCACCGCGATCTGCGACACGAACACGGGGTTCGCCGGATCCGACATGTCCCATACCTGGTAACCCGGCGAGTACAGATAGTTCGGATACTCGGTCAGCGCATAGCTGTCGTCCGGCGCGGCCGCCACGATCATGTACTTGCCGCCGTAGTACTCGGGTGCGTCGAGCGAGCCGGAACCCTGTTGCTGGCCGATCGGCGCGTCGGGGTGGCGGTAGTCGGTCGTGCGCGTCGCGATCAGCTTCCACTGGCTCGGCAGCGGGCCGTCCATCTCGTACACGCGGAAGCCCTTCAGCGAGTTGTAGCGGCGCTGCGCGGCGACCTTGTCGGGCTGGTCGATCTTCTCGGTCATCAGCCCGTAGCGGCCGATCTCGAACGACGCGACGAGCACCGGCTTGCCGAGCTTGCGGCTCCACGCGACCGTCGCGCCGCCGAGGTAGTCGTGCACGTTGTTCGGATCGAAATGCTCGCTCGAGCCCTTCGGCCCCCACACGCCGCCCTTCGAGAACACGACCTTGCCGTGCGCGGGATCGGTCACGTCCATGATGCGCAGGTAGTCGCGGTCGTGGATGTACAGGTAGCGTTTGCCGTCGAAGTCGACGATGTTGTTCCATGCGTGGAAGGGCGAATCGACGCCCGGGTAGAACGCGAGCACCTTCACGTTCTTCGCATAGTGCTTGTTGTCCCACGTCGAAAGCTCGCCGGGGAAGCGCTGCCCCTGGTGGACTTCGGGCGCCGCCTTCGGCCACACGAACTGGCCGGTGGCCGGGTCCATCCCGTAGTCGACGCCGGGCTTCAGCGGCACCGGCCGGCGCTCGGGCGTGAGGCGCAGCCAGCCGGCGAGATACGGATCGGCGACGGCCGGCGTGCCGGGCGTACCGGGCGCAGCAACGCTCGCGCTCGCGGTGGCCGGTGCGTCCGCCGCGGGCTGCGCGGCGCTGGCGAGTGCCGATGCCGCGATCAGGATCGATGCGGCCGCCGGGCCGATGAGCCGGGCCTGAGGAATACGTCTGTTGCGTGGTCGAAGCATGAATGTCTCCTGGTCATGATTGTTGCGTGGCGTCGCGAACAGCAGGCAGGCCGGTCGCGACGCGCGGATCCGGAAAATCAGAACGCGTGACGGATCCCGATCTGGAACCCGGACGGGTTCTGGCCGCCGTCCGGATATACCTGGAACGTGACCGGATACGCGACGGGCACGCGATGCTGGCTCTTCACGTGCGCGGCGGTCACGTACAGGTCGGTGCGCTTCGACAGCCCGTAGATGTAGCCGATCACGCCGCCGGTCGCGCTCGAGATGCTCGTGTTGTTGTCGTCGTGGCGATGGACGACGCTCAGGTACACGCGGTTGATGCCGTCGATGTTCCAGCGCGCGCCGATCTGCGCGTCCCAGCCCTGCGAGTTGAATGCGACATACGGCGGATACGCGTAATAGCCGTTGTACGTGTGGTAGATCACGGTCGGCTCGAAGCCGCCGAAGCGGTACACGGCCGAGAAGTAGTTGTCGCGCGACGAATGGATCTGCGAAGAACGGAAGATGTCGCGCGTGTATTGCAGCTCGCTGACCGCACCGAGGAACAGCGGCCCGTTGCGATACTCGATGCCGGTACTGAAGAAGCGCCCGGCGCGCGTGCCGTCGCCGAGCCCGGTCGTGATCATCACGCGCCCGGTGAAGCCGTGGAAGGCCGGCGTCTTGTACTGCAGAGAATTGTCGACGCGATAGGTCGCGTAGAAGAACTGCATGTCGTTGACCATGCTGAAGTCGGCCGCCCACGTCGGGTCCGCATAGCCGGCCAGCCAGTACGACGGCGTGAACTGGCGACCCATCGTCAGCTCGCCCCAGTTGCCCTTGAGGCCGACGAACGACTGCCGGAACTGCGTCGACTGCACGCCCGTGTTCGCTGAAAACATCGGCTCGATCGTGAAGACGGCCTTGTTGCCGCCGCCGAGCTCCTCGACGCCGCTCAGGTTGAAGCGCGAATTGTTCAGACCGCCGCTCGACATCCGCGTGATGTTGCCGCCCGGGCCCGACGAAATCAGGTGCTCGATGTTCAGGTCCATGTAACCCGACAGCCAAATGCGCGACTGCGCATGCGCACCGGCGCAGGCGAGCAGCATGACACTGGACGCGATCAGCTTCTTTTTCATTCGGTCTCCAAATAGTCGTCGTTGTTTTCCGGGGCGAAGCGGCTTGCGCCGGACGGGCATCGTGCGAGGCGATCCCGCGGGCGGCGGCCGGTTCGCATGACGCGAGCGGGACGCGGGCCGTGCCGGTTCATGAATCGCGTTTGTGTATACATGAACTGAGAAAAATTATACGCACGGACGTTGTTGAATCCGAAGCACTTCTTTTTTATACAAAACAGCGGTTTGGTTATAGCGGGTAGACCCGGATACGCGATGCGCGCGGCATCAGAACAGGTGCCGGATGCCGAGCGCCCAGGTCGCGGCGGCGCCGCTGCCGCCGAGGCGGTCGTACACGGCGAGCGCATAGACGTCGGTGCGCCGCGACAGCGTGTAGTCGAGCCCGGCCGCGCCGGTGTTGCGCGATACGGCCGTCCGTAACGCGGTGCGGCGCGTGTATGCCCATTCGGCGAGTGCGGCCAGCCGCGACGTGACGGGCACCGACAGGCCGGCCTCGAACGTGTGCGAACCCGTGTCGGTTGCAGACGTCCGCGTGCCCTGTAGCGCGCCGTACAGCGTGATGCGCGGGAACGCGTACGCGAAACCGGCGAGGTACGCGTTCTGCGTCGGCGCGGCCGCGCCCGCGACGATCCGCGTGCGCTGTGCGGTCGCGACGGCCGTGAGCGGGCCGCTCGCATAGCGCAGCGACAGGCCCGCGTTGGCCGCGCCGCTGGCACCCGCGAGCCCGCCGGGCGCGTAGACGGCGCTCGCGGTCAGGCCGCCGGCGGTCGGGCTCGTGTACTGGATCGCGTTGTTCCAGACCGTGTCGCCTGCGATCGCGCCGCCGTATGACGCGACGAAGGTCTGCATCACCAGCGGCGAAAACAGGATCGAAGCGCGAAACGGATTGACGGCCTGTTCGGCGAGATAGAGCAGGTTGGTCTGCCGCCCCATCGTCACGGTGCCGAACGGGCCCTCGATGCCCGCATACGCGTTGCGCCCCCAGTACGGGTCGGCCGACGTGCGGCCGATGCCGCCGTTGACGGGCTGGAAGAAGCTTTCGAGCACGGCGAGCGCGCGGTAGCCGCCGCCGAGATCTTCGGCCACGCGCAGCCCCCAGTAGGGTGCGGTGAGCCCGGGGCTCTGCATCGCGATCGCGGCGGGCGGGCCGCCGCTGCGCTTTGCGCTGGCGACGTCGAGTCCGATCAGGCCGTACAGCGTCGCGGACGATTGCGCGTGGGAGGAACGGCCGGCCAGCAGGCCGGCGGCCGCGCAGTACAGCGCGGCGAGGCACAACGATCGGACCTTCATGGTGGCGATCTCCGGGGCGGCGCGCGGGGCGTGCGGCGAGCGAAGCGGCGCGGGTACGCGCCGCTCGCGCCTACGCGGCGCGTACCGCGAATTCGACGGGCAGGCGGGAGAAGTGCTGCGCGAGACTCGCGAGCAGCGCGTCGCGCTGGGCGAGCCACGCGGCGGGCGAGCGGCCCGCGACATGCGGCGTGACGAGTACGTCGGGATGGTCGAACAGCGCGGCCGGCACGTCGGGTTCGTGCTCGAGGACGTCGAGCCCGGCGCCCGCGAGCTCGCCCGCGTCGAGTGCGTCGAGCAGCGCGGCCGTGTCGAGCACCGAGCCGCGCGCGACGTTGACGACGTAGCCGTGCGGCCCGAGCGCGAGCAGCACCGCGCGATCCACCAGGTGCCGGGTGGCCGGGCCGCCGTGGCACGCGATCACGAGAAAGTCGCTGTCGGCCGCGAGCTGCACGAGGTCGGCGTAGTAACGGCCGGGCGCGTCGTCGTGCGGGCCGCGCGCGTGATAGCCGAGCGTCATGTCGAAGCCCTGCGCGCGCGCGGCGATCAGCCGGCCGATGCGGCCCATCCCGATCACGCCGAGCGTGGCGCCGGTGAGCGTGGGCCGGGCGGCGCGCGACGCGTGCCAGCGGCCGGCCCGCACCGCGCAGGTGAGCGGCGCGTAGCCGCGCGCGAGCGCGAGCAGCATGCCGAGCGCGTGGTCGGCGACGGTCGCCGCATTGGCGCCGGGTGCATGCGTGACGACGATGCCGCGCCGCGCGGCGGCCGCGACGTCGACGTTCTCGTAGCCGGCGCCGAATGCGCAGACGATTTCGAGCGCGGGCAGGCGCGCCATGCGCGCGTCGTCGAGCCCGCAGGTGCCGTTGGTCACGACCGCGCGGATCGCGCCGGCGTCGGCCAGGTCGGCCGGCATCCCGTCCGGGTGGTAATGCACCACGTAGTCGCGCCGCAGCGCATCGAGCGTCGTGTCCGGCAACGGCACCAGCGCGAGCACCGCCAGCCGCGCGGTCACGGTTGCGTGCCCGCTGCACCGGCCGGCACGACTTCCTTCACCGCGCCTTTCCAGCCGTTCGACGTGATGTCGAACACGGTGCCGTCGGGCATCCGGTATTTCACTTCATAGAACACGTTCGGGTCCTGCTCGTGCCGGCCGGTCAGGTAGGTGCCGCCGGCCGCGACGACGCGCTCGGCCGTCGCGTCGACGTCGTCCACCCACATCCCGAAGTGGATCACGCCGCGCACGTCCTTCAGCCCCGCATAACCGGGCACCGTCTCGTCCTTGAAATTCAGCAGCGCGACGTTGATCGTGCCGTCCGTCATGTAGATCCCGCGCATCGCGTTGCCCGCGCGGCGCATGCCGAATGCGCGCTCGAAGAATTGCGCGGCCCCTTCCGGGTCGTCGACCGAAAGCGCGATGTGGCGAAGCTTGTCCATGGGTGTCCTTGAAGAATGTCGGCGTGCGACGGATGAATGCATGGGCGTGACTGTCGCGCAAAAATGCCTCGATTCTCATTGGGTATACTACGTAGTGATTGTGTATACACAAAACGAGATTTATATACCAGAATGGTCCCCGTCGCCGTTCGAACGGCGGAACACCGGCACGCGCCGGCCGCTAGCCGTCATGCAGGGAGGCAGGGGATGCACGCTTGGCAGGAACCGCTGGGTAATCTGTCGGAAGCGCTGAGGGCGCGCTTCGCGGAGATCGGCGCCGTCTGGGCGCAGGACATCGATGCGCACCGCGACTGGGTGATCGACACGTACACGCCGCTCGTCGCCGCGCGCGCGGCGACGGATCTCGGCTGCGAGATCGAGCGCGACATTCCGTACGGGCCCGATGCGCGCCAGCGTCTCGACGTGTTCGTGCAGCACGCGACCCTCCAGGGTGCGCCGGCCGACGTCGTGCTGTTCGTGCACGGCGGCGCGTTCGTGCGCGGCCGCAAGAGCATCAACGGGTTGATCTACGACAACGTGCCGCGCTGGTTCGCGCGTCACGGCCATGTCGCGGTCAACGTCGAATACCGGCTGGCGCCCGACGCGCCGTATCCGGCCGGCGCGCAGGACATCGCGGCGGCGCTCGACTGGACCCGCGCGCATATCGCGTCCTACGGCGGCCACCCGGGGCGGATTTTCATCGTCGGGCATTCGGCGGGCGGCGCGCATGTCGCGACGTATCTCGGCGATCCGCTGCTCGATGCGCGGCGCGGCGAACGCGTCGCGGGCGCGGTGCTGATCAGCGCGCGGCTCGCGGCCGACACGCTGCCCGACAACCCGAACGCGGCCGGCGTGCGTGCGTATTTCGGCGACGATCCGTCGCGCCATGCCGCGCGATCGCCGCTTGCCCATGCGGCGCGCATCGACGCGCCGCTGATGATCGTCGTCGCCGAATACGAGAACCCTTACCTCGACGCGTACGGCGCGGCGTTCTTCGAGCGCGTCGCGAGCGCGCGGCAGCGCGAACGCCGTCCGGGGCGCGCGCCGCGTTTCATGCAGATGCCGCGCCACAACCACACGTCGGTGGTCGCCCATTTCGATTCGGGCGAAACGCTGCTGGGCGACGCGATGCTGGATTTCTTCAGCGCATGCGCATGACTGCTCGCCGATCGGCTCATCCAACCGGAGACTCCCGCATGTCCGCCTTTGCCGCGCCGCGCGTGTTCGCGCCCGTCCTCACGCCGTTTCGCGCCGACCTGTCGATCGACGCGCCGCGCTTCGTCGCGTTCTGCCGCTGGCTCGTCGGGCAGGGCGCGGGCCTCGCACCGTTCGGCACGAACAGCGAGGCGAACTCGTTGAGCGTTGCGGAGCGCTGCACGCTGCTCGACAAGATCGCGGCCGCCGACATCGATCCCGCGCAAGTGCTGCCCGGCACGGGCGCGTGCGCGCTGCCGGACGCGATCGCGCTGACGCGCCATGCGGTGGCGACCGGCTGCGCGGGCGTGCTGATGCTGCCGCCGTTCTTCTACCAGGGCGTGAGCGATGAAGGCTTGTTCGCCTACTACGCGGGCGTGATCGACGCGGTCGGCTCGGAGCGGCTGCGCGTGCTGCTGTATCACATCCCGCAGCTGACGGGCGTGCCGATCACGCACACGCTGATCGAGCGGCTGGTCGCCGCGTATCCGCGCACGGTGGTCGGCATCAAGGACAGTTCGGGCGACTGGGCGAACACGGTGACGATGCTCGAACGCTTTCCGGGTTTCGCGGTGTTCCCGGCGTCGGAGGCGCTGCTCGGCCGCGCGCTGCCGCTCGGCGCGGCCGGCTGCATCTCGGCGACTGCGAACCTGCAGCCGCACGCGATCGCGCAACTGCTTGCGGCGCCGACGGCCGTCGCACGCGCGACGTGGGAAGGGCGCGTGTCGACCGTGCGCACCGCGCTGCAATCGCCGTCGATGATTCCCGCGTTGAAGGCCGTGGTCGCGCATTTCACGCGGCACGGCGACTGGGCGCGCGTGCGCGCGCCGCTTGTGTCGCATGCAGCGGCCGATACGCGCGCGCTGCTCGCGCAGCTCGACGCGCTCGGCTTCACGATGCCGTCGATCGACGAGGCGCGCGCATGACGCGGCTCAACGCGCCGCGCGGCCGCGCCGGCTTGCCGTCAGATCGATTCGCGCTCGTTGCGCTGGCGCTTGAGCCGGCCGAGCACGACGATCGACAGGCGCGCGGTGTGGTCGCGCATCGCGTTGTACGCGCGTTCGGGCTCGGCGGCGAGGATCGCGTCGACGATCTCGCGGTGCTCGTCGGTGGCCGCCTCGAAGCGCTTCGGCGACGCGGGCTGGGCCGCGCGAAAGCCCGCGAGACGCTGCCGCTGCACCGCGATGATCGACGCGAGCGACTTGCTTTGCGCACCCTTGCAGATCAGTTCGTGGAATTCGCGGTTGAGCTGGAAGTAGTCGGCCTCGTCGCCGCGCGCGATCGCCTCGTTCATCTCGATCTGCAGCTCCTCGAGCTGCTTCTTCTCGACGACGCTCATCCGCTGCGCGCTGAGCCGGCAGCACAGCGCCTCGAGTTCGCACATCGCTTCGAGCATGTCGGCGAGTTCGTCGAGGCTGAATTGCGCGACGACCACGCCCTTGCGCGGCGTCAGCTCGACCATCCCGCGCGCGGCCAGCTCGCGCAGCGCTTCGCGAATCGGCGTGCGCGACGCGTTGAACCGCTCGGCAAGCGCGATTTCCTCGAGCTTCTGGCCCGGTTCGAGCGTGCCGTCGATGATCTCGTCGAACAGCAGGCGATAGATCTTGGAAGAGAGCGTGGTCATCGTGTCGTGTGTGGTGTGGACATCGCCGTCGGCAGCCCCTGCCGGCCGGAACCCGCGCGGGACGCCTCGGCCGTCGGGCCGGCCCATTATGCGCCCGCCGCCGGAGCCGCTCAATTTGCGGCGCGCGGCGCCGGACCGGACCCGCCGCGCAGTGTACGCGGAATTCGTTTCCGACCCGATAGGAGTATACGAGAAATATCAAATGAATACACGAGTGATCTATTGTATACGCGTCACTCGTCCCCTCCTGACGACGACAAAAGAGGACAACCGTGATCTGGTTCGGTATCGCAACGTATGAACTGAATGGCCGCGTCGCGGCGGGGCTCGCGATGGAAGGCGCGCTGTACGACGCGCAGGCCGTGCTGCAGCGGGCGGGCGGAGGCGACGCGCCGCTCGACGTCGACACGCTGGTCGCGAACTGGCCGCTGCGCGGCGCGCAGACCGTCGCGCGCCTCGAGGCGGCCGCGCGCGAGATCGCCGCCGGCCGGCTCGACGCGCAGCCGCTGGCAGGCTACCGGCTGCACGTGCCGTATGCGCCGCGGCGGATTTTCGCGGCTGCGTCGAACTACTACGAGCATGCGCGCGAGATGGGCACCGAGCTTGCCCCGCGCGAGGAAAGCTCGCCGTACATGTTCATGAAGGCCGAGACGAGCGTGGTGCCGACGCTCGCCGACGTCGTGATGCCGCCGCAGGCCGAGCGCGTCGACTGGGAGGTCGAACTGGCCGTCGTGATCGGCCGGCCGGGGCGCCACATCGCGGTGGAAGACGCGTTCGACTACGTCGCGGGCTACACGATCCTGAACGACGTGAGCGCACGCGACCTGAATCGCCGCACCGACTATCCGTTCAAGCACGACTGGTTTCGCGGCAAGAGTTTCGATACCTTCGGTCCGCTCGGGCCCTGGCTCGTGCCGCGCGCGTGCATCGCCGAACCGCAGAACCTGCGGATGCGGCTGGCCGTGAACGGCGAAACGATGCAGGACGGCAATACCGGCGAGATGATCTTCAGTATTGCGGAGCAGATCCATTACCTGTCGTCGATCCTGACGCTGCAGCCCGGCGACCTGATCGCGACCGGCACGCCGACGGGCGTCGGCATGGGGCGTGGCATCTATCTGCAGCCGGGCGACGTGATGGTCGCATCGATCGACGGCATCGGCTCGATCGAAAACCCGCTGGTGCGCGGGTAAGCCGCGCGTGCCGCGCCGGCCCGGCCCCGAACTCGACAAGACAGGAGGAGGACATGTTTGAGCGCATCCAAGCGCTGGCGCGCGGCGCGGTGCTGGCCGCGGGCCTGTGGGCCGCGGCCCCGGCCGCGCAGGCGGCCGACGCGGTACGCGTCAATCTCGCGTGGCTGCCGCAGGGCAGCACCGGCGGGATCCTGGTCGCGCAGGCGAAGGGCTTCTACCAGGACGCCGGCCTCGCCGTGACGGTGCAGCGCGGCTACGGCGGCCAGCGGACCGTCAATGAAGTCGACGAAGGGCTGTTCGAGTTCGGCTACGGCGACCCGGTCAGCGTGATCCTGAATCGCGCGCACGGCGGCCATGCGGTGCTGGTCGGCGCGATCAACACGCGCTGGCCGGGCGCGATGTGCTATCTCGAGCGGCCCGGCTTCAAGCCTTCGTCGCTGAAGGATCTCGCGGGGCTGTCGCTCGGCGGCGGCAATGCGTCGGCGGTGCAGAACATCGTCCCGGCGTGGCTGAAGCAGAACGGGATGGCGCCCGACGCGATCCGCCTCGTGCGGCTCGATCCGGCCGTGATCAATACCGCGCTGCTGCAGAAGCGCATCGACCTGTCGGAATGCTGGGAAGGCGCGAGCCTGCCGGTGCAGGCCGCGTTCGCGCGGCGCGCGGGGCAGACGCTTGGCAAGGTCACGTATCGCGACCTCGGCCTCGACATGACCGGCAGCGGGATCGTGACGACCGATGCGTACGTCGCGCAGCATCCGGACATCGTGAAGCGCTTCGTCGATGCGACGTATCGCGGCTACGCGCTGATGCGCGACCGGCCGCAGGACGCGGTCGACGCGATCGTGTCGCGCAATCCGCTGCTCGACCGCACGATCCTGCGCGAGCAGATCGACGAGACCAATGCGTTGATCGCCGACGACGCGGCCGGCCACCGGCTCGGCTGGCTGCGGCCCGAGCGCATCGACACGACGCTCGGTTTCGTGTCGCGTGCGTTCGCGCTCGGCGCGAAGGTCAAGGCCGGCAGTCTCTATACCAATCGTTTCGTCGAGTAACGCGATCGGGATCGCGGTGGCGGCAGCGCGCCGCTGCCGGCGGTCCAACCCGGCCTGCGCGGCGCGCGGGCACACAGGAGAACGGTAATGAACAGCTTGCGTCCCAGGCGGCTCGGACACATGGTGCTGATGGTGCGGGATATCCATCGGTCTGCGAAGTTCTATACGGAAGTGATGGGCCTGAAGGTGTCCGACTGGATCGGCGACCAGATGGTGTTCCTGCGCGCGGGCACCGATCACCACGATCTCGCGCTCGCGCAGCTGCCGAAGGATTCGCCCGATTTCGACGACCTGCCGCGCTATTCGCGCCCGGGCCTCGAACATTTCTCGTACCTGGTCGACAGCGTCGAGGAGATGGAGCGCTCGGTGAAGGTGCTGCAGTCGCATGGCGTCGAGATCGTGCGCGGGATCGGGCGGCACGGGCCCGGCAACAACCTGTTCCTGGTGTTCAAGGATCCGGACGGCAACAACGTCGAGGTCTACTGCGAGATGGAGCAGATCGGCGAACGCGATCCGCGCGAGCCGCAGGTGTGGGAGCGCACGATCGAA
This sequence comes from Burkholderia cepacia complex sp. TUM26381, assembly GCF_057439935.1. Classification (NCBI taxonomy): domain Bacteria; kingdom Pseudomonadati; phylum Pseudomonadota; class Betaproteobacteria; order Burkholderiales; family Burkholderiaceae; genus Burkholderia; species Burkholderia cepacia complex sp. TUM26381. Next base: position 116,782 of record NZ_CM172008.1, read on the forward strand.
TCGTTCGACCAGTACCGCTTCGCGCGCTTCGTCGTGCCGCCGCCGCCGCATCTCGTCGCCGAGAAGTCGCGCGGCAACGCGCCGGCCGCATCGGCCGCGCCTGCCGGCGACGATGCGGATGCCTCGCGCGATGCGCCGAAAGGAGGCCCGGCATGAAGCGGCTGATCGAAACGGTCGCGTTCTGGGCGATCGTCGGCCTCGCATGGGAATTCGGCGTGCGCTGGACCGGCACGCGCGAATACGTGCTGCCGTCGCTGTCGTCGGTGTTCGCGGCCGGCTGGGAGATGCGCGCACAACTGCTGGCCGACACGCTGACGACTGCCTGGGAAGTGTTCGCGGGCTTTGCGCTGGCGGTGGCCGGCGGCCTCGCGATCGGGCTGCTCGCCAGCGCGTCGAACCTCGTGCGGCGTACGCTGCTGCCGTTCGTGACCGCGCTGCAGAGCATGCCGAAGATCGCGCTCGCGCCGTTGCTGATCGTCTGGTTCGGCTACGGTTTCGCGTCGAAGCTCGCGGCGGCCGTGCTGTTCGCGTTCTTCCCGATCGTCGTCGCGACGATGGGCGGCCTCGCGGGCGTGCCGCGCCATCTCGACGAGCATTTCCGCGCGCTCGGCGCGTCGGCCGCGCACACGTTTTGGCACCTGCGCCTGCCCGCCGCGCTGCCGGCGCTGATGGATGGCCTGAAGATCGCGATGCCGCTCGCGGTGATCGGCGCGATCGTCGGCGAGTTCATCGGCGCGGAAGCGGGGCTCGGGCATCTGATCGTGTTCGCGACGTCGAATGCGCAAACGCCGCTGTGCTTCGCGGCGATCCTGATGGTGACCGCGCTCGCGATGCTGTTCTACGGCGCGGTCGAGCTGGTTTCGCGTGCAGTCTGGTGGAGAGGAGTCACGGCCTGATGACGATCGTCAATCTCGCGCGCCCGGTGCGGCGCGCTTCCGTTTCCGAAGGCGCGACAGCGGCGCCCGCGCAGGATGGCGCCCGCGCGGATGCGCTGATCGCCGTCGAGCAGGCCGGCAAGCGCTTCGCCGCGCGCGGCGGCGCCGATGCGTTCAGCGCGCTGGAACAGGTATCGATGCGCGTGCAACCGCGCGAGTTCGTGTCGATTCTCGGGCCGAGCGGCTGCGGCAAGAGCACGCTGCTGCGGATGGTCGCGGGGCTCGTGCCGTGCGATGCCGGGTCGATTCGCGTCGGCGGCACGCCGGTGGCCGGCCCGCATCCCGATATCGGCGTCGTGTTCCAGACCAGCAACATGCTGCCGTGGCTGAGCGTCGGCGCGAACATCCGGCTCGGCGCGAAGCTGCGCAACCTGCCGCGTGCGCACGTCGACGCACGGCTGCCGGCGCTGCTCGACACGCTCGGCCTCGCGCAGTTCGTCGACCGCTATCCGCACGAGCTGTCGGGCGGGATGCGGCAGCGCGCGGCGATCGGCCAGATCCTGCTGCTGGAGCCGCGCGTGATGCTGATGGACGAGCCGTTCGGCGCGCTCGACGCACTCACGCGCGACCGGCTCAACGTCGAGCTGCTGCGCATCTGGCAGCAGAGCACGCTGACGGTGCTGCTCGTCACGCACAGCATTCACGAGGCCGTGTTCCTGTCGGATCGTGTACTGGTGATGTCCGCGCGCCCGGGCCGCGTGCTGCATGACGTGAAGATCGACCTGCCGCGGCCGCGCCAGCCGGACGAGATCAAGCGCGACCCGCGTTATGGCGAGTATGTGGCGGAGTTGTCCGCGATGATGGGCGTCTACTGATACAAGGGGGAGGCGCGTGCCGTGCATCTCCCGATGCGCGCCGGACGTAAAGTTGTTAGGGTCTGTTTACCTGTGGAACGCGTGTGCGAAGGCCCGAAATCGCTCGTCCCCCAAAGGAGACTGCCTCCGGGGCGTAGGGCAAGGAGCGAGGCGCGCCGTTTGGCGAGCCGAACAAGCGACGAGTGAAGCCGCCATGCGGGCGATTCCGTGCCTTCCCGTGACCTGGCGTTTTCAATTTCGGGTTGCCGCGAGAGCGGCCGCTCGCCGCGTTGCGCGCCTTGCGAATACGTGAGTATTCGCGGCGTCGCGCGCCTCGCGAGCGGCCGTTCTCGCGGCAACGCATGCGCGTTTCACAGGTAAACAGACCCTAAGTCCGGCCACCCCCTTTTTCGACGACAAAGCAGACATGGACGCGAATCCGCTCAGCGAGATCTCCCTGATCCGCCGGCTCAAGCTGAACCAGTTGATGATTTTCGAGCGTGTGCTGGAAACGCGCTCGGTGGTACGCGCGGCCAACGAGATGCGCCTCACGCAGCCGGCCGTGACGAAAGTGATCCACGAACTCGAATCGTGCTTCGACGGCGCGCTGTTCTCGCGCTCGAACCGCGGCGTGGTGCCGACCGACCTCGGCCTGCTGCTCGGGCGGCGCGTGAAGTCGCTGATGGCCGAGCTGCGCTACATGACCGACGAGCTGAACGATTTCCGGCTCGGCACGAGCGGCCACGTGATCGTCGGCACGCTGATCTCGGCGTCCGCGCGGCTGCTGCCGCGCGCGATCGCGATGCTGAAGGCGCGCACGCCGCACGTGCTGGTGACCGTGCGCGAAGGCACGACCGCGCACCTGTTCCCGGCGCTCGCGACCGGTGACCTCGACATCGTCGTCGGCCGGCTGCCGGAGCGCGAGCTGCCGATCGCGAGCGCGTTCCCGCTCACGCACGAAGCGCTGTTCGACGAATCGATGTGCGCGGTGGTCGGCAACGGCTACGGCCCCGTGCCCGATCCGGCGCCGTCGCTGCGCGAACTGGTCGATGCGCCGTGGATCCTGCCGACGCCCGACTCGCCGTCGCGGCTCGCGGCCGAGCACCTGTTCCGTGCGGCCGGGCTGCCGCTGCCGACCGACATCGTCGAATCGCTGTCGTTGCTCACCAATATCGGGCTGTTGCTCGATACGCCGCGCATCGCGTTGATGCCGCGTGTTGCCGCGCGGCAGTTCGCGCAGGCCGGGCTGTTGCGCGTGCTCGATCTGCCAGAAACGGGCGCGTTCGGCACGGTCGGATTCTCGGTGCGCTCGAACAAGGAGCAGAGCGCCGCGTGCCGCGCGTTCATCGAATGCCTGAAGGAAGCGGTGCAGGAGTGCCCGGAGGGAACCTGAGCGTCGGGCTGGAACCGTTGCGGCGCAAGGCTCGCACGGGTATTCCCGTTTAGCATAGCCAGCGCCGAATGTTTGATTGTCGCTTCTCGCGCGGCTTCCCTAGACTCCTGCTGACAGTCCATACGAGCAGGAGACGTTGTGAATCGAGAAACGACTGACGCCGCGCGCCCGCCGCGGCTGTTGCGACACTACATCGACGGCGCATTCGTCGAGACCGCACGGACCTTCGCGGATACGAGCCCGGTCGACGGCCGCGAAATCGCCCGCGTATGCGAGGCCGACGCCGCGCAGGTCGACGCCGCCGTGCGCGCGGCCCGCGCCGCGCAGGCGGCCGGCTGGCGCGACACGACATCCGTGCAGCGGGCCGACTGGCTGCACCGGATTGCCGACGGCATCCAGGCGCGCTTCGACGATTTCGTCGCGGCCGAAGTGGCCGACACCGGCCGCCCGCTCGCGCAGGCCCGCTCGCTCGACATCGCCCGCGGCATCGCGAACTTCCGCACGTTCGCCGACCTGGTCCGCACGGCCGGCGACGACTGCTTCGAATCGCAGACGGCGGACGGCGCGCAATACCTCAACTACGTGACGCGCAAGCCGCTCGGCGTGGTCGGCATCATCTCGCCGTGGAACCTGCCGCTGCTGCTGTTCACGTGGAAAGTCGCGCCGGCGCTCGCAATGGGTAACTGCGTCGTGGCCAAGCCGTCGGAAGAGACACCGGGCTCCGCGACGTTGCTGGCCGAAGTGATCGACGCGGCCGGCCTGCCGCGCGGCGTGTTCAACCTCGTGCACGGGCACGGGCCGGCTGCCGCTGGCGAATTCCTCACGCGCCACCCCGGCATCGACGCGATCACGTTCACCGGCGAATCGCGCACGGGCAGCGCGATCATGAAGGCCGTTGCCGACGGCGTGAAGGACATCTCGTTCGAACTCGGCGGCAAGAACGCGGCCGTCGTGTTCGCCGATGCCGACTTCGACGCGGCGGTGGACGGCATCGTCAAGTCGAGCTTCACCAACGCCGGGCAGGTGTGCCTGTGCAGCGAGCGCGTGTACGTCGAGCGGCCGATCTTCGAGCGCTTCGTCGCCGCGCTGAAATCGCGCACCGAAGCGCTGCGCGTCGGCGCGCCCGACGATCCTGCGACGACGATGGGGCCGCTGATCTCGCGCGGCCATCGCGACAAGGTGCTGTCGTATTTCCGGCTGGCCGTCGACGAAGGCGCGACGGTCGTCACGGGCGGCGGCGTGCCGGCGTTCGGCGACGCACGCGACGACGGCGCGTTCGTGCAGCCGACGATCTGGACCGGGCTGCCCGACACCGCGCGTTGCGTGACGGAGGAGATTTTCGGGCCGGTGTGTCACGTCGCGCCGTTCGACAGCGAGGACGAAGTGATCGGCCGCGTGAACGACAGCGCGTACGGTCTGGCCGCGAGCGTGTGGACGACGCACCTGGCACGCGGCCACCGCGTCGCGAAGCAGATCGAGACCGGCATCGTGTGGCTGAATGCCTGGTTCGTGCGCGACCTGCGCACGCCGTTCGGCGGCACCAAGCTGTCGGGCATCGGCCGCGAGGGCGGTCGCCACTCGCTCGATTTCTACTCCGAAACCACCAACGTCTGCGTGAGGGTTGCATGAGCGAATTCGACCGGAATGCGGTGCAGGCGATTGCCGACACGTTGCGGGCGGCCGAGCGCGACGGCGTGCCGTGCGCGCCGGTACGCGACGCGATCGCGGCGCTCGGCGGCGATGCGCTCGACGCCGCGTATGCGGTGCAACGCGCGAACACCGCACGCAAGTGCGCAGCGGGGCGCCGGCTCGTCGGCCGAAAGATCGGCCTGACGTCGGCGGCCGTGCAGAAGCAGCTCGGCGTCGGTCAGCCCGACTTCGGGATGCTGTTCGATGACATGGCGGTGGCCGACGGCGAGGAGATTGCGCTGGCGCGCACGCAGCAGCCGAAGGTCGAGGCCGAGATCGCGCTGGTGCTCGAACGCGACCTGCCGCACGAACGGCACACGATGGCCGACCTGATCGGCGCGACCGCGTATGCGCTGCCAGCGATCGAGATCGTCGGCAGCCGGATCGCGAACTGGGACATCCGCCTGACCGACACGGTCGCGGACAACGCGTCGAGCGGCCTGTTCGTGCTCGGCAGCCGGCCGGTGACGCTCGGCGCGTTCGATGCGATCCAGTGCGGGATGGCGATGGAGCGGCGCGGCGAGCCGGTGAGCGTCGGCGCGGGCGCCGCGTGCCTCGGCAATCCGCTGCATGCGGCGCTGTGGCTCGCGAACACGATGGCGCGTGCCGGTGCGCCGCTGCAGGCCGGCGACATCGTGCTGACGGGCGCGCTCGGGCCGATGGTCGGCGTGCAGCCGGGCGACGTGTTCACCGCGCGGATCGAAGGACTCGGCAGCGTGAGCGCGTATTTCTCCACCCAACCGGAGCGTGAATGATGAAAGACCTCGACAAGCTCGCCGTGGCCATCATCGGCTCCGGCAATATCGGCACCGACCTGATGATCAAGGTGCTGCGTAATTCGAAGCATCTGGAAATGGCCGCGATGGTCGGCATCGATGCGGCCTCCGACGGCCTCGCGCGTGCCGCGCGGCTCGGTGTGGCGACCACCGCCGGCGGAATCGACGGCCTCGTCGCGATGCCCGGATTCGCGAACGTGCGGATCGCGTTCGACGCGACGTCGGCCGGCGCGCATGCGCGCCACGCCGACGTGCTCGGCCGTCACGGCGTACAGGTGATCGACCTGACGCCGGCCGCGATCGGCCCGTTCGTCGTGCCCGTCGTCAACCTGTTCGAACATCTCGACGCGCCGAACCTGAACATGGTGACCTGCGGCGGCCAGGCGACGATCCCGATCGTGCATGCGGTGTCGCGCGTCGCGCCCGTGCATTACGCGGAGATCGTCGCGTCGATCTCGAGCCGCTCGGCCGGCCCCGGCACGCGCGCGAACATCGACGAGTTCACCGAAACGACGTCGAAGGCGATCGAGACGGTCGGCGGCGCCGCGCGCGGCAAGGCGATCATCGTGCTGAACCCGGCCGAGCCGCCGCTGATGATGCGCGACACCGTGTACTGCCTGACCGACGAACACGCCGATACGGCCGCGATCGAGCGTTCGATCCGCACGATGGTCGATGCGGTCGCGAGCTACGTGCCGGGCTACCGGCTCAAGCAGGCCGTCCAGTTCGACCGCTACACGGTCGCGCAGCCGCTCGCGTTCGACGCGGGCGAGCGCCGCGCGGGGCTGAAGGTCAGCGTGTTCCTCGAAGTCGAAGGCGCCGCGCATTACCTGCCGTCGTATGCGGGGAACCTGGACATCATGACGTCGGCCGCGCTTGCCGCCGCCGAACAGATCGCGGCCAGCCGCGTCGCAGCCTGACGGGAGATCGGCGATGACCGACCACACGAAAAAAATCTATCTGTCCGACGTGACGCTGCGTGACGGCATGCATGCGATCCGTCATCAGTATTCGCTCGACAGCGCTGTCACGATCGCACGCGCGCTCGACGACGCGGGCGTCGACAGCATCGAGGTCGCGCACGGCGACGGCCTGTCCGGATCGAGCTTCAACTACGGGTTCGGCGCGCATACCGACCTGCAGTGGATCGAGGCGGTGGCCGGCACGGTCAAGCGTGCCCGAGTCGCGACGCTGCTGCTGCCGGGCATCGGCACCGTACACGACCTGCGTGCCGCGTACGACGCCGGCGCGCGCATCGTGCGGATCGCGACGCACTGCACGGAAGCCGACATCTCGAAGCAGCACATCGCGTATGCACGCGAACTCGGGATGGACACCGTCGGCTTCCTGATGATGTCGCACATGACGTCGCCCGACGCGCTCGCGCAACAGGCGAAGCAGATGGAACGCTACGGCGCGCAGTGCGTGTACGTGGTCGATTCCGGCGGCGCGCTCGGCATGCGCGACGTGGCGGCGCGCTTCGATGCGCTCAAGGCCGTGCTCGACCCGGCCACGCAGACGGGCATGCACGCGCACCACAACCTGTCGCTCGGCGTCGCGAATTCGATCGTCGCGCTCGAACACGGTTGCGACCGTATCGATGCGTCGTTGACCGGGATGGGCGCGGGCGCCGGCAACGCACCGCTCGAAGTGTTCGTCGCGGCGGTCGACCGGCTCGGGCTGAATCACGGTTGCGACGTGAAGCAACTGATCGACGCGGCGGAAGACATCGTGCGGCCGCTGCAGGAGCGCCCGGTGCGGGTCGACCGCGAGACGCTCGCGCTCGGCTATGCGGGCGTGTATTCGAGCTTCCTGCGCCACACGGAAGCGGCGGCCGCGAAATACGGGCTGTCGGCGTTCGACATCATGGTCGAACTCGGCCGGCGGCGCATGGTCGGCGGGCAGGAGGACATGATCGTCGACGTCGCGCTCGACATGCTGAAGGCACGGGAGGCCGCATGACCGATCTCGACAGGCTGGCGGCCCGTGTCGACGACGCCGCGCGCCACGCGGAGGCGATCGCGCAACTGACGGCCGGCGCCGCGTTCTCGCTCGACGAGGCATACGTGATCCAGCGCGCGTCGATCGAACGCCGCATCGATCGCGGCGAGACGATGGTCGGCGTGAAGCTCGGCTTCACGAGCCGCGCGAAGATGATCCAGATGGGCGTCGACAGCCTGATCTGGGGCTGGCTCACCGACACGATGCTGGAAGAAGACGGCGGGCACGTCGCGCTCGATCGCTTCATCCATCCGCGCGTGGAGCCGGAAGTGTGCTTCCTCACGCGCCGCGACATCGACCGCCCGCTGACGCTGCTGGAAACGGCCGGCTACCTGGAAGCCGTCGCGCCCGCGATGGAGATCATCGATTCGCGCTACCGCGACTTCCGCTTCACGCTGGAGGACGTGGTGGCCGACAACTGCTCGTCGGCGGGCCTGACGCTCGGCCCGTGGAGTACGCGTTTCGACGGGCTGCGCAACGCAGGCGTCGTGATGCGGATCGACGGCCGCGTGGTCCAGACCGGCTCGACCGCCGCGATCCTCGGCGATCCGCTGCGCTCGGTCGTGCAGGCGTCGCGGCTGATCGCGGCGAGCGGGCTCGTGCTGCCGGCCGGCTCGCTGATCATGGCCGGCGCCGCGACGGCCGCCGACGCATTACCTGCCGGCGCGCACGTGCACTGCACGGTGCACGGGCTCGGCAGCACCGAATTCACCACCACTCGACCATCATGAGCCAAGACCATTCGATCCAGGGCCGCGTCGTGCCCGGCAAGGCCACGCCGCGCGGCCGCTTCCCGCACATCACGCGCGCCGGCGACTTCCTGTTCGTGTCGGGCACGAGTTCGCGGCGGCGCGACAACACGATCGCCGGCGCGTCGGCCGATGCGCTCGGCACCGTGCAGCTCGACATCCGCGAGCAGACCCGCACGGTGATCGAGAACATCCGCGACATCCTGCGCAGCGAAGGCGCCGACCTGTCGTCGCTCGTCGAGATCTCGTCGTTTCTCGTGAACATGAACGATTTCGGCGGCTATAACGCAGTGTACGGCGAGTATTTCGACGAGACCGGCCCGACGCGCACGACGGTCGCGGTGCACCAGCTGCCGCATCCGCATCTGCTGATCGAGATGAAGGCGATCGCGTACGCGCCGAAGCGATGACACGCATGGCGGGTTGGCGTGTTGCGTCACCCGCCCGGAGGAGACAACCATGCTGAAGTACGGCACCCCGTTCAATTTTTCGCGCTGGATCGACGAGCATGCGCACCTGCTGAAGCCGCCGGTCGGCAACCAGCAGGTGTGGCAGGACAGCGATTTCATCGTGACCGTCGTCGGCGGCCCGAATCGGCGCACCGACTATCACGACGATCCGTTCGAGGAATTCTTTTACCAGCTGCGCGGCAACGCGTATCTGCACCTGTGGATCGACGGCAAGCGCGAACGCGTCGACCTGAAGGAAGGCGACATGTTCCTGTTGCCGCCGCACGTGCGGCATTCGCCGCAGCGCCCCGAAGCCGGCAGCGCGTGCCTCGTGATCGAGCGCCAGCGCCCGGCGGGCATCGTCGACGGCTTCGAGTGGTACTGCGACGCATGCGGGCATCTCGTCCATCGCGTCGAGGTGCAGCTCAAGAGCATCGTCGCCGACCTGCCGCCGCTGTTCGACGCGTTCTATGCGTCGGACACGCTGCGCCGCTGCGCGCATTGCGGCCACGTGCATTCCGGCAAGGCGGCCTGAGCCCGCCACGCCTTTTCACCGACAGAACGACGATGACACTTCGAATCGACATGCATTCGCACTTCTTCCCGCCGATTTCGCGGGAAGCGGCCGCGCGCCTCGACGCGCAGCGCGCGCCGTGGCTGCGCATCGACGCGGACGGCCAGAACGGGATGATCATGACGGGCGAGCGCGCGTTCCGCCCGGTCTACCGTGCGCTGTGGGACCCTGCCGCGCGCATCGCGGAGATGGACGCGCTCGGCATCGACATCCAGCTGATGTGCGCGACGCCCGTGATGTTCGGCTACGACAGCGCGCCGCACGACGCGCACGACTGGGCGATGCGGATGAACGACCGCGCGCTCGAGCTATGCGCGCATGCCCCCGGCCGGATGTTCGCGCTCGCGCAGGTGCCGCTGCAGGACGTCGAGCTCGCGTGCCGCGAAGCGACGCGCGCGCACCGCGCCGGCCATCGCGGCGTGCAGATCGGCAACCATCTCGGGCCGCTCGATCTCGACGACGCGCACCTCGTCGCGTTCCTTGCTCATTGCGCGAACGACGGCATTCCGGTGCTCGTGCATCCGTGGGACATGATGACCGACGGCCGGATGAAGAAATGGATGCTGCCGTGGCTGGTTGCGATGCCGGCCGAGACGCAGCTCAGCATGGTGTCGCTGATCCTGTCCGGCGCGTTCGAGCGGATTCCGCGGTCGCTGAAGCTGTGTTTCGCGCACGGCGGCGGCAGCTTCGCGTTCCTGCTCGGCCGTGTGCAGAACGCGTGGGAGCAGCGCGACATCGTGCGCGAGGACTGCCCGCATCCGCCCGTCAGCTATCTCGACCGCTTCCACGTGGACAGCGCGGTGTTCGATCGCGGCGCGCTGCGCCTCCTGGTCGACACGATGGGCGAGGACCGCGTGATGCTCGGCTCCGACTATCCATTCCCGCTCGGCGAGCAGCAGATCGGCTCGCTCGTCGAGCAGCATCCCGGTCTGTCCGACACCGCGAAAGCCAAGATCCTCGGCGGCAATGCGTTGCGCTTCTTCGACCTGCCGCCCGCGGCGGCGTCGCGCGCGGCCTGACGCCTTTCACGACCACCGTCATTCCATAAGGAACACGCATTTCATGACCACCCGCGAACACTGCGCCGCGCTCGATGCGGCCGACCCGCTCGCCCACTGCCGCGCGCGCTTCGACCTGCCCGCCGACACGATCTATCTCGACGGCAACTCGCTCGGCGCGATGCCCGCGAACGTGCCGGCGCGCATGCAGCGCGCGCTCGAACAGGAATGGGCGCACGGCCTGATCCGCTCGTGGAACGACGCCGACTGGTACCCGGCGCCGCAGCGCACCGGCAACAAGATCGCCCGGCTGATCGGCGCGGGCGACGGCGAGGTGATCGTCGCCGATTCGACGTCGGTGAACCTGTTCAAGGTGCTCGTCGCGGCCACGCGCATGCGCCCCGGGCGCCGCGTGATCGTCGCCGAGCGCACCAATTTCCCGACCGACGTCTATATCGCGGCGAGCGTCGCCGAGATGACCGGCTGCGAACTGCGCTGCGTCGATCCGGACGACATCGCCGCGGCGATCGACGATACCGTCGCGGTCGTGTCGCTGACGCACGTGAACTACAAGAGCGGCAAGCGCTACGACATGGCGGCCGTCACGCGCCACGCGCACGAGGCCGGCGCGCTGAGCGTGTGGGACCTGTGCCACTCGGCCGGCGCGATGCCGATCGGGCTGAATGCGTGCGAAGCGGACTTCGCGGTCGGCTGCGGCTACAAGTACCTGAACGGCGGGCCCGGCGCGCCGGCCTACGTGTTCGTCGCGTCGCGGCATCTTGCCGACGTGCGGCAGCCGCTGACGGGCTGGCACGGCCATGCGAAGCCGTTCGACTTCACGCACGACTACGCGCCGCACCCGGCGATCGACCGGATGCTGACGGGCACCGCGCCGCAGCTCGGCGTGATCGCGCTCGAAGCGGCGCTCGAAGCGTTCGACGGCGTCGATCTCCATGTGCTGCGCGACAAGAGCGTCGCGCTCGGCGATCTGTTCATCGCGCTCGTCGACCAGGAGCTCGCGGGTCTCGGCTTCACGCTCGCGTCGCCGCGCGCCGCCGCGCAACGCGGCAGCCAAGTGTCGCTCGCGCACGCGGAAGGCTATGCGATCGTGCAGGCGCTGATCGCGCGCAACATGATCGGCGACTTCCGCGCGCCCGATATCCTGCGCTTCGGCTTCGCGCCGCTGTACGTGCGCTACGTCGACGTGTGGGACACGATCGCCGCATTGAAGGACGTCGTGACGACCGGTGCATGGAACACCGATGCATTCCTCGCGCGCAAGTCGGTGACCTGACGGCCGGCGCGCTACGCACTACGACGCAACAGAACGAGACCGGACGACGTCCCGCACGACGCGGGGCGCGTTCGACGAAGGAGACACGGCATGAACCAGCGGCAAGGATTCGACACGATCGTCGAACGTGAGAAGGGGTTGCATCGCGGGCTGTCGACCGCGCAGTTGTCGATGATCGCGATCGGCGGCGCGATCGGCACGGGGCTGTTCCTCGGCAGCGGTTTCGCGATCGGCTTTGCGGGGCCGAGCGTGCTCGTCAGCTATGCGATCGGCGCGCTGATCGCGCTGCTGCTGATGGGCTGCCTCGCCGAGATGACGGTCGCACACCCGACGTCGGGTTCGTTCGGCGCGTATGCCGAGCACTATGTGAGCCCGTGGGCCGGCTTCCTCGTGCGCTATGCGTACTGGGCGTCGATCGTGTTCGCGGTCGGCACCGAGGTGACGGCGATCGCCGTGTACATGAAGTACTGGTTTCCGGCCGTGCCGGGCTGGTACTGGATCGTCGGCTTCTCGGCCGCGCTGATCGGCGTCAACCTGGTCAGCGTGAAGGTGTTCGGCGCGGTCGAGTACGTGTTCTCGATGCTGAAGATTGCCGCGATCGTCGCGTTCATCGCGCTCGGCGCGGTGGTCGTGTTCGGTGCGCCGGCAGGTTCGGGCATCGGCTTCTCGAACTACACGGCGCACGGCGGCTTCTTCCCGAAAGGCGTGGGGGGGATGTGGGTCGCGGTGATCGTGTCGATCTTCAGCTACCTGAGCATCGAGATGATCGCGGTCGCGGCCGGCGAGGCGCGCGATCCGCACAAGGCGATCACCCGCGCATTCCGCGCGACGATGCTGCGCCTCGTGTTCTTCTACCTGCTGACGCTCGCGCTGATGCTCGCGATCGTGCCGTGGACGGCCGCGGGTTCCGACGAAAGCCCGTTCGTGAAGGTGATGGCCGCGACGCACGTGCCGGGCGCGGCCGGCGTGATCAACTTCGTGATCCTGGTGGCCGCGCTGTCCGCGATGAACAGCCAGCTCTACATCACGACGCGGATGATGTTCAGCCTGTCGCGCGCGGGCTACGCGCCGAAGGCGCTCGGCCGGCTGACGGGGCACGGCGTGCCGGCGGCCGCGCTCGGGTTGTCGGCGATCGGGATCGCGCTCGCGACCGTGCTGAACGTGCTGTATCCGGACACGTCGTTCGTGATGATGATGTCGGTGTCGATGTTCGGCGCGATGTTCACGTGGCTGATGATCTTCGTCACGCACCTGTTCTTCCGCCGGCACCATCGCGGCCAGGCGCTCGCGTTCCGGATGTGGGGCTTTCCGGTTACGTCGCTGCTCGGCGCGGCGCTGATGCTCGCGGCGCTGGTCACGACGTACTTCACGCGCGAATTCCGGATGACGCTGTTCTGCGGCGTGCCGTTCGTGATCGTGCTGTCGGTCGTCTATGCGGTGTGGTATCGCGGCAAGGGCGATGCGCCGGCGGGCGGACGCGAGGGCGTTCACGCGCCGGGGCAGTGACGGCGTGCGTCAGTCGATCGCATAGGCCTCGCGCACCGGCTCGATGATGTCCCGGCGGCCGGTCCGGCCCGGCGGCAGGGTCACGAGGCCGCCTGCGCCGATCTCGACGACTTCGCCGCTCGCGTCGTCGGGCAGGTTCGCGCGGCCCGCGGCGCGACGACCAGCGCGCACGCATGCGTCTGCGCGATGCGTTCGGGCCACGCCGCCGGCTCCCGGGGCGTACGCGGCAGGCCGACGCCCGTCGTCATCACCGGGTTGCTCGCGCTGACCCGGCGCCACGGCTCGGGAAGATCGAGCGCGTGCGCCCACGTGCTCGGCCGGTGCGTACCGGCCGAGGCCGGCCACGCGCTGCAATCCGGGCGACGGGGCATCCGGCAGCTCCTGCACGGTCATCATCGGCAAACCCCGGGGTGCGCGGGCCGGCCAGCCGGTACCCGAAAGTGCATGACGATAGTGGCTGTGGGCGGGCAGGGCCGATTGCGCAGGCGCGCGTCGCGGGCATTGTTGGTACGATCGCGCGTATCGTTTACGCCGGCGCCGCAGGCCGCCGGCCCACCGGCCGCGCGGCTCCACGGTCGCGCCGCCACGTTCGGGAGAAGCCGTTCATGTTGCAGGCGTTCGCGGTCTTGCTGACCTTCCAGTGTCTCGGGGAAGGCGTGTCCTATCTGTTCGGCCTGCCGGTGCCGGGCCCCGTGATCGGCATGCTGCTGCTGTTCGGCTTCGTGATGCTGCGCCCGCAGGTGGCCGATGCGATCGAGCCGACCGCGCTCGAACTGCTGCGTCACCTGTCGCTGCTGTTCGTGCCGGCCGGCGTCGGCATCATGGTGTCGGCCGACCGCGTGCGCGGCGATGCGGTCGCGGTCGTCGTCGCGCTGGCCGTCAGCACCACGCTGGCGATCGCGGTGACGGCGCTCGTCACGCGCGCGCTGCTGCGGCGCCAGCGCCGCGCGGGCGGCACCGCGGAGGGCGCGCAATGACGGCCTTTCCGAAACTCGGCGCGATCTGGGTCTATCTCGCCGCGAGCCCGTTGCTCGGCCTGACCATCACGCTGGTCGCGTATCTGTTCGCGCAGGCCGTCTATGCGCGGGCGCGCTTCAACCCGCTCGCGAATCCGGTGCTGATCGCGGTCGCGCTGATTGTCGTACTGCTGACGATCACGCATACGCCGTATCCGACCTATTTCGAAGGCGCGCAGTTCGTCCACTTCCTGCTCGGCCCCGCGACCGTCGCGCTCGCGCTGCCGCTGTATCGCCAGTGGTCGAAACTGCGGCGCACCGCGCTGCCGCTGCTCGTCGGCCTGCTCGCGGGTTCGCTGACCGCGATCGTGTCGGCGGTCGGCATCGCCGCGCTGTTTGGTGCGTCGCACCAGACGATCGCGTCGCTCGCGCCGAAATCGGCGACGACGCCGATCGCGATGGCGGTGGCCGCCGAGATCGGCGGCATTCCGTCGCTCACGGCCGTGCTCGTGATCTCGACCGGGATCTTCGGCGCGGTGTGCGCGCGCGGGATCCTGAATCTGCTGCGGGTCGACGAGCCGGCCGTGCGCGGCTTCGCGCTCGGCGTCGCGTCGCACGGGATCGGCACGGCGCGCGCGTTCCAGGTCAGCGAGGAGACCGGCGCGTTCGCGGGGCTCGGGATGGGGCTGAACGGCGTGCTGACCGCATTCGTCGTGCCGATCCTGCTGCCGATGCTGTCGCGCTGGATCTGAGCGGGCCCCGTCGGGCGCCGGGGTATCGGTTTCCCTGATGGCGCGGACGATTTGCCGAAAACACGGCGCACACGGCGCGCATGTATCGCGGCTGTTATCAGGAGAATTCAGGAACGCACACGGACATTTGTGCAGTGATCGGCTAACGTTGCATCGGCGCCGTTGTCGCAAGCCGTCGCGTGCGCGCAGGTGTTCGATCCACAATCAACAATCGACAAGGAGATCCGGCCATGAAGCAGTCTCGCGTGGTTTCGGTGGCAGTAGCAGTAACGGCGTCGTTCGGTCTGTTGTTGACCGCCGTGCCGGCGGCATACGCGCAGGATCCGGCGTCCGCGCCGACGCAGAAGCAGCTCGACAAGGCGCAGAAGAAGGCGGCGCGCAAGGCGGCGCGTGCGCGGCACGCGTCGGACCTGAAGGCGATCGGCACTGGCAGCGGCTACCGGCTGACCAACGACCAGAGCAACTATCCGCAGAACGCCGCGCAGAAGGCGCCCGCGACGAAGGCGGCGCCGGCTGCACCGGCTTCGGGCCAGTAACGGCTGAAAGCCTTGCACAGGACGAACGGCGCCGGTTGATCCGGCGCCGTTCGTCCTGTGCGGGACAGCGGGGGCGCGAGGCCGCCGCGTTACGACGCGAGCTTGCTCGCGATTTCCGCGACGTGCTTGCCCTGGTAGCGCGCGATGTCGAGCTCGTTCGCGCTCGGCTGGCGGCTGCCGTCCGCGCCCGCGAGCGTCGTCGCGCCGTACGGCGTGCCGCCGGTGATTTCGCTCATGTTGACGAGCCCGCTGCATGCATACGGCACGCCCACGATCACCATGCCGTGGTGCAGCAGCGTCGTGTGGAACGACGTGATCGTCGTTTCCTGGCCGCCGTGCTGCGTGCCGGTCGACGCGAACACGCTGCCGATCTTGCCGACGAGCGAACCCTTCATCCACAGGCCGCCGGTCTGGTCGAGGAACGTGCGCATCTGGCCGGCCATGTTGCCGAAGCGGGTCGGCGTGCCGAAGATGATCGCATCGTAATCGGCGAGTTCGTCCACCGTGGCGACCGGCGCGGCCTGGTCGACCTTCACGCCGATCGCGCGGGCCTGATCGACGGGGATCGTTTCCGGCACGCGCTTGAGCGTGACCTCGACGCCCGCCACCGATTTCGCGCCTTCCGCGATGTGTTGCGCCATCGTTTCGACGTGCCCGTAGGACGAGTAGTACAGAACGAGAACCTTGGCCATGTTGCGAATCTCCGATTAAAAGGGCCCCGCGTTCAGCGGGGCCCGGTTTCCCGAACGGGCGTTATGCCCACTCGGCCGTCACTTCGACCGGACGCAGGTCGAACACCAGCACTTCGGCATCCTTGCCGTCGGCGATCGTCAGGGCGTGTTCGCTGCGGATGCGTGCGCCGTCGCCTTCGCCGAGCGTCACGCCGTTGACCGTCACGCTGCCGCGCGCCACGTGCACGTAAGCAAAGCGGCTCGGGTCAAGTTCCAGCGTAGTGCTTTCGTCGCCGTCGAACAGGCCCGCGTAAATCCGGGTGTCCTGCCGGATCTTCAGCGAACCGGCATCGCCGTTCGGCGACACGACGAGTGCGAGCTTGCCGCGCTTGTCGTCGGCCGTGACATTCGTCTGCTGATAACGCGGCTCGGCACCCTTTTCGGCCGGCCCGACCCAGATCTGCAGGAAGTGGACCGGCGTTTCCGGCGAGTGGTTGAACTCGCTGTGGCGCACGCCCGTGCCCGCGCTCATCAGCTGCACGTCGCCCGGCACGATCACCGAACCGGTGCCCATCGAGTCCTTGTGTTCCAGTGCGCCGTCGAGCACGTACGACAGGATTTCCATGTCGCGGTGCGGGTGCGTACCGAAGCCGCGGCCCGGGGCGACGCGGTCGTCGTTGATCACGAGCAGGTCGGAGAAGCCGACTTGCTTCGGATCGTAGTAATTCGCGAACGAAAACGTATGACGGGAGCTGAGCCAGCCATGCTCCGCACGGCCACGTTGGTTTGCTGCACGGATTTCGATCATGATTTTTTTCCTTGAAGTCGCCGAACCTCGGAAGTGGGCCCGGCCGTTCGTTGAGATGCATCTTAGGTCAATCGATTTGACAAATAAATGGCTGTAGAGATAATGACTGTCGCTATGGAGTGGACAATATGGAACTCAACGATCTGAGGATCTTCGTCGCGACCGTCGACGCGGGCAGCTTCACGGCGGCGGCCGACCAGCTGATGCTGTCCAAGCAGTTCGTCAGCCGGCGCACGATGGCGCTGGAGGCGTCGCTCGGCGTGCGGCTTCTGCACCGCAATACGCGCAATCTCGCGGTGACCGAATCCGGGCAGGAGTTTTATGCGCGCGCGCAGCGCATCCTTGCCGAGATCGCGGACGCCGAGCAGGCGATGTCGGTGCGCAGCACCGAGCTGCACGGCTCGCTGAAGATCAGCGCACCGCTGTCGTTCGGGATCACGCACGTGTCGCCGCTGATCGCCGAATTCCTGTCCGCGCACCCGGCCGTGCGGCTGAACCTCGACCTGACCGACCGTCGGGTCGACCTGATCGGCGAAGGTTTCGACCTCGTGCTGCGGATCGGCTCGCTCGAGGATTCGACGCTGATCGCGCGCGCGCTCGGCGCGTGGCCGATGATCGCGTGCGCGAGCCCCGCGTACCTGAAGCGGCAGGGCACGCCGCAGACGCCGGCCGAGCTCGCCGGCCATACGTGCCTGCTGTACGGGCGCGAGCGGCGCGTCGGCTGGGAATTCCGCGTCGACGGCGCGGCGCGCACGTTCGACGTGCAGGGGCCGCTCGTCGCGAACAACGGCGAAGTGGTGCGCGACGCGGCGATCGCGGGGCTCGGCATCGCGCTGCTGCCGCGCTTCATCGTCGGCGCGGCGCTCGACAGCGGCGCGCTCGTGCCGGTGCTCGACGCGTACGCGCCGTCGCCGATCACGCTCAATGCGGTGTTTCCGCAGCACCGGGAAGGGTTCGTCACGCTGCGCACGTTCATCGGGTTTCTCGCGGAGCGGCTCGGCGAGCCGGCGCCGGCGCGGGCGAGCGGTGCAGGCCGGAACCGGTAACGGGCGGGTTTGCGGTGAATGAGGTGGTTAATTTCCGCATTTTTTGCGGAGATTATGGGTCCTTGCGGTGAATCGGTGCGATAATCTCCGCATCATGAGCGGAGATTACACCTTCATCTGGGAGTCGGGCGACTGGCCTGCGTGGCGCTTCGACCTGCCGGCCCTCGCCACGTCGCTGGCCGACGTCAGCCGTGCGCAAGGCATGCTCGCGGGGCGGCTGGCGGACATCGGCCTGGCGCTGCGCGACGAGGCCAGCCTCGCCGCGCTGACGGAGGACGTCGTCAAGACCAGCGCCATCGAGGGCGAAAACCTGAACGTCGCATCGGTCCGCTCGTCGATTGCACGCCGGCTCGGGGTCGATATCGGCGCGCTGGCGCCGGTCGACCGCCACGTCGAGGGCGTCGTCGACATGGTGCTCGACGCGACGACCCATGCGGCGGCGCCGGTCACTGAAGCCCGCCTGTTCGGATGGCACGCCGCGCTGTTTCCGACCGGCTATTCGGGTCTGTCGCGGATCACGGTCGGCGGCTGGCGCACGGATGCCAGCGGGCCGATGCAGGTGGTGTCCGGGCCGATCGGCCGGCAGCGCGTGCATTTCGAGGCGCCGCCGGCCGCGCGCCTGGCGCACGAGATCGCGCGCTTTCTCGCGTGGCTCAATGCCGCGCCGGCCGAGCCGTTGCTGATCCGGGCCGGCCTGGCCCACCTGTGGTTCGTCACGCTGCACCCGTTCGACGACGGCAACGGCCGGATCGCGCGCGCGCTCGGCGATCTGGTCCTGGCGCGCGCCGACCGGAGTCCGCAGCGTTTCTACAGCCTGTCGGCGCAGATCCAGCGCGAGCGCAACGCGTATTACGACGTGCTGGAGCGCACGCAGCGCGGCTCGCCCGACGTCACGGAATGGCTTGCGTGGTTTCTGAATACGCTCGGCAGGGCGATCGACCATGCGCACACGACGCTCGACGCGGTGTTGATCAAGGCGCGCTTCTGGCAGCGTTGCGCGGGTTTCGCGATGAACGCACGCCAGGTCAAGGTGATGAATCGCCTGCTCGACGGCTTCGAAGGCAAGCTGACGACGACCAAGTGGGCGGCCCTCGCGAAGTGCTCGCAGGACACGGCGCTGCGCGATATCACCGAGCTCGTCGAGCATCGCGTGCTGCGCCGTTCGTCGTCCGGCGGCCGGAGCACGAGTTACGAGCTGGCGCCGTTCGACGGCTGACATCCGTTCGCGCGATCGCCGGCACCGGCCGCCCGCGACGGATTGCCGTCGCGGCTTCCGCGCAAATCTTCCCGTCTCGTCCGGGCCGCCCGCCGCTGGCCCAAGCGATTGCCGGCGTCTGGCACTATCCCGCGTCTTTTTGTCTTCGAATACTGGACTCACCGCCGGATGCCGCACAGGCGCTGCCTGCCGCACCCGTGCCGGGTCATTCCCGTACACACCCGCTTTCGAGGAGACGCGCATGCTCAGGTACCTGATCGGCATCGGTATTCCGTATCTCGGCGTGCTGGGCGTGCTGCCCTGGGTCGCCGCGCAGGACCGCTACGTGCTGGGCGTGCCGTTCATCTTCATGTGGATCTTTGCGTGGTTCGTGCTGACGTCCGGCTGCCTGTTCGCGTGCTGGATGCTGTTCGACCGCCGCGCGGGCGACGCCGCGTAGCGCGCCGTCGCTTCCTGGCGGGCCGCCGGCCGCCCGCGCTTTCCGGCGAACCCTACGCTTTCCGTCCCTTCGCAGAGGTGTGCATGTCAACGGTCGTCTTCGCCGCGCTGATCGCGCTGTCGCTCTATCTCGCCGTTCGATCCGGCCGCGGCCGCGGCAAGCAGAGCGTGCATGACTTCTTCGTCGCGTCGCGCCAGTTCGGCACGGCGCTCGTGTTCTTCCTGACCGCCGGCGAGATCTACAGCATCGGCACGATGGTCGGCTTTCCCGGCGGCATCTACGCGAAAGGGCCGACCTACGGCGTGTGGTTCCTCGGCTACATCCTGCTGGCCTACCCGATCGGCTATTTCATCGGCCCGAAGATCTGGGAGGCCGGCAAGCGCCACAACGCGATCACGCTGCCCGACCTGTTCAAGGGGCACTACCGCAGCCGCGGGCTCGAGCTCGTGGTTGCGTGCGCATCGATCCTGTTCCTGATCCCGTGGGGGCAACTGCAGTTCACGGGGCTCGTCGCGGCGCTCAAGGGGCTCGGCTGGCACGTCGAGCCGCTGTACCTGATCCTCGTGTGTGCGGCGCTCGCGTTCACCTACATCGCGATCTCCGGCGTGCGCGCATCGGCCTATATCGCCATCCTGAAGGACATCCTGATGCTGCTCGCGATCGTCGTGACGGGCATCGCCGTCGCGTGGCAGGCCGGCGGCGTGCATCCGGTGTTCGATGCCGCGAGCCGGCAGGTCAGCAACACGATGAGCGGATCGCAATTGCGCTTTTCGATGAGCACGATGCTGTTCCAGTCGCTCGGCTTCTTCCTGATGCCGTTCGCCGCGCAGAATTTCTTCACCGCGCGCGGGCCGAACGCGATCCGGCGCACGCAGGTCGCGATGCCGCTGTACATGCTGATGTATCCGTTCCTCGTGATTGCGTCGTATTACGCGATTACCGCGAACCTGACACTCGCATCGCCGAACGACGCGTTCTTCGCGGCCGTCACGCACCTGCTGCCCGGCTGGCTGATCGGCCTCGTCGCGGCCGGCGCCGCGCTGTCGGGGCTGCTCGTGCTGGCCGGCATCTGCCTCGCGATCGGGCCGATCGTCACGCGCAACCTGATGCCGAACCTGCCCGAGTCGCGCCAGAAGCGCGCGGCGAAATACGTGATCGTCGGCTACCTGCTGCTGTCGATCGTGACCACGCTGCTCACGCCGAACCTGATGCTCACGCTGATCAACACCACCTACTACGGCGTCACGCAGTTCCTGCCGGGCGTGCTGATCCTGCTCGCACGGCGCCAGGTGCGGCCGGTCGCGGTGGGCGCCGGGATGATCTGCGGCCAGGTGCTCGCGATGATCTTCTACGTGCTCCATGTCGACTTCGGCGGCATCAACCTCGGCCTCGTGTGCCTCGTCGTCAACGTACTCGTCGTCGCGGCCGTGCATGCGATGCTGCACGGCCGTCCCGTCAAGCAATACGCCGTATCCTGACGCAAAGGAGAACCGCCCCCCATGCAAGCATCCGCCACTCCGGCCGCACCCGTGACGGTCTTCACCGCGCGCCGCATCCTGACGATGAACCCGGCGCAGCCGTCGGCCACTCACGTCGCCGTGCGCGACGGTCGCATCCTCGCGGTCGGCGACGCCACCGACGCGGCTGCGTGGCCCGCGCGGTTCGGGGCGTGCGGGGCCGACGACACGCTGCGCGACAAGGTGTTGATGCCGGGGCTCGTCGAAGGGCATTGCCACCTGATGGAAGGTGCGATGTGGGATGCCGTGTACGTCGGCTACTACGACCGGCGCGGCCCCGACGGCACGCTGTGGCCGGGCCTGCGCTCGCTCGACGCGGTGCTCGACCGGCTCGCCGACGCCGAGCGCGCGATGACCGACGACGGGCCGCTGCTCGCGTGGGGCTTCGATCCGATCTTCTTCGGCACCGCGCGGCTGATGGTGCGCGAACTCGATCGCGTGTCGGCGCGGCGGCCGATCGCGATCCTGCATGCGAGCGTGCACCTGATGAACGTGAACGGCGCGATGCTGGCGCGTGCGGGCATCGACGAGGACACCGACATCGACGGCGTGTCGCGCGACGCCGACGGCCGCCCGACCGGCGAGCTGCAGGAGTTCGCGGCGATGCTGCCGGTGTATCAGACGATCGGTGGCAAGCTGGCGATTTCCGCGAGCGAGAAGCCGCACGCGGTCTGGAATTTCGGGCGCGTCGCGCAGCTCGCGGGCGTGACGACGGCCACCGATCTCGTCAACGACCTGTCGGCCGACGGCAACCGCACGCTGCACGAGGTGACCGCCGATCCGGATTACCCGGTGCGGATCGTGCCGGCATTCGCGCCGCAGCGCAATCCGGCGCGGTCGGCCGACAGCGTGCTTGGCGAAATCGAACGCAACACCGACAAGCTGCATTTCGGGCCGGTGAAATTCATCGTCGACGGCTCGATCCAGGGCTTCACCGCACGCGTGCGCTGGCCCGGCTATGCGGGCGGGCAGCCGAACGGGCTGTGGCTGATTCCACCCGCGCAACTTGTCGACGTGTTCGAGCCGTTCCATCGCGCGGGGCTGCAACTGCACGTGCATACCAACGGCGACGAAGCGACCGATGTCGTGCTCGATGCGATGACGACGCTGCTCGCGCGCCATCCGCGTCCCGATCATCGCCATACGCTGCAGCATTGCCAGATGGCGGACGCCGCGCAGCTCCAGCGCGTTCGCGCGCTCGGGATGTGCGTGAACTTCTTCGCGAATCATCTGTACTACTGGGGCGATGCGCATTACAGCCAGACGATCGGCCCCGATCGCGCGAACCGGATGGACGCGGCCGGCTCCGCGCGGCGGCTCGGTATTCCGTTCGCACTGCATTCGGATGCGCCGATCACGCCGCTGAATCCGCTGTTTACCGCATGGTGCGCGGTGCAGCGCGAGACGGCGTCCGGGCGTGTGCTCGGCGAGGGCGAGCAGTTGACGGTGGACGATGCGCTGCATGCAATCACGCTGGGTGCGGCCTACACGTTGCGGATGGACCATCTCGTCGGCAGCATCGAAGTCGGCAAGTATGCGGATTTCGCGGTGCTCGACGACGATCCGTCGGTGTGCGCGCCCGCGCGTTTGAAGGCATTCGCCGTGTGGGGCACCGTGCTCGGCGGGCGCGTGTTCCGGTCGCCGCGATGAGCGCGCGCGCTGCAATGGCCGCGCCCGCGCCTGCACCGATCGACCTCGCGGTGATCGGCGGCTATCTCGGCGCGGGCAAGACGACGCTCGTCAACGCGATCCTGCAGGCGCCGCATGGCCGGCGCATCGCGGTGCTCGTCAACGACTTCGGTGCGGTGAACATCGACGCGCGGCTCGTACGCGCGCGCGGCGATGACGTGATCGAACTCGACAACGGCTGCATCTGCTGCACGATCGGCGGCGCACTTGTCGATGCGCTGACGCGCGTCGCGACGCGCGACGTGCGGCCCGAACTGCTGCTCGTCGAGGCGAGCGGCGTGGCCGATCCCGCGAAGATCGCGCAGATCGGACTGCTGAACGGGGCGTTCCGGCTGACATCGGTGCTCGTCGTCGCCGACGCACTCGCGTGGCGCGACACGCTGGCCGATCCGCTCGTCGGTGCGATGGCGCAGCGCCAGCTCGACGGCGCCGGCGCGATCGTCGTGACCAAGCTCGACCTGGTCGCACCGGAACGGCGCGATGCGGTGCTCGACGACGTGCGCGCGTGCGCGCCGACCGATGTCGTCGTTGCGGCACGGGCGGGCGAGATTCCGCTCGCGCTGCTGTTCGACACGGCCGTGCCTGATCGCTGCGCGTTGCCGGGCGGTATCGCGCGCTTGCACCGGCCGATCGGTCATGACGCGATGCCGGCGTTCGCAAGCCTCGCCGTCGCCGTGCCGGACGTACTCGACAAGGCGCGGTTGCGTGCATGGCTGAAAGCATTGCCGCGCACGATCCTGCGCGCGAAAGGCATCGTGCGCGTGGCCGACGCGGCCGGTGCGGTCGCCACGCGCGTGTGCCAGGTCGCCGCGCGGCGCATCCGGTTCTCGTCGATGGAAGACGAAGGGCTGGCGCCGCACGAAGGGGATGGCGCGATGGTGTTCATCGGGATCTTCGATCATGCGACGGAAGCCGAGTTACGCGACGGTATCGTGCAATGCAGCGTGGCTGCGGAAGCGGTTGCAATGACATCGAACGTCGATTGATCGGCGTCGCGCATTCGGGTTACGCTTCGGCGGGCAGTGGCATGCGCTGCATGCCGGGCCGGGCGTTTTTACCTCGACTGTCGCGCGCAGGTAGCTTCTACAGGTGCGCGACCCTGCGACGATCAAGCCGATGACCATCCAGAACCGATCGAATACGCGCGAACACGCCGCGATTTCCGCATCCGACAAGCGACGCACGCGCCTGCCATCTGTCGCGGCGGCTGCGCTGCTGGCGCTGCTGGCGCTGCTGCCGGTTGCCGCGCACGCGGCCGGTTTCGACTGCGCGAAGGCCGCTTCGCCGACCGAGAAGACGATCTGCGCGGATGCCGCGCTGTCGAAGCTCGACGGCGACCTGTCGGCCGCGTGGAAGAGGGCGCTCGCAAAGGGCGGCGATACGGCCGCGCTGAAGGCCGCGCAGTTGAAGTGGCTCAAGCAGCGCGACCAGTGCGGCAGCGACGCGTCGTGTCTCGGCGATCGCTACCGCGAACGGCTCGCCAGCCTGAACGGTACGCCGCTGGCCGCCGACCGCTGGCAGCAGACGTGGTACATGACGAGCGACAACCCGTCGTTCGGCGGCGTGCTGACGTTGACCGGCACGGCGCCGCGCCTGCATTTCGAGCTGGGGGCCAATAACGGCGCGAATACCGGCGGGCTTGACGGCGACATCGTGCTGCACGGCGACAGCGGTACCTACCGCAAGGACAAGTGCCGGCTCGATTTCGAACGGAAGGGCGGGCGTATCCGCGTCACGCAACAAGGCGCCGATTTCGACTGCGGCGCCGGCGCGGGCGTCATGTACGCAGGCGACTACGTGAGCGCCGCACAGTCCCGGGCCAGGCCGCCTGCCGACCTGCTGAGCCTCAAGGTCGTCGCCGATGCGCAGCAGAACGCGACCGCGCACAAGCTGCTCGGCGCCGATTATCAGACGCTCGTCGACATGGTGAACGACAGCGCCGACGAGAAGGATCTCGATGGGCTCAACGCACACGTGACGTCGTACTGGGTGCGCGGCATTGCGACGACGAACGCGGCGATCGTGATGCGCCGCGGCGCCGATCTGTGGATCGGGCTGCTCGTGTTCGATGCAAGGAACAACGTCCGGATGCGCTACTACTCGAACGTGCCGGCGTGGAAGAAAACCGTGCCGAAGACGATCAACGCGTGGCGCGACACGCTCGACAAGACGCTGCCGGTCGACGTGATGCAGTAAGCAGGCGCCGCCGCCCGGCACTTCTTCACGTCTTGCGCGTTGCACGCACCTGCGCCGGCGGCGCGGCCGATTCCCGCATGCGCAACTCGGGCAGGACCGCACAGCCGGGCCCCGTGGCGCCGTTCTCGAGCGCGTCGAGCAACGCACGCGCGGCCTGGCGCCCGATCGCGTCGGTGTCGACCCACATCGTCGTCAGCGGCGGCTGGATCTCGCGTGCGAGCGCGATGTCGTCGAACCCGGTGATCGACAATTGCGCGGGCACGTCGATGCCGAGCGCCTGCGCTTCGAGCAACGCACCGAGAGCGAGTGCGTCATTGCCGCAGATCACGGCGGTCGGCCGCGTCGCCGCATCGCGCGCCGCGATCGCGCGCAGGCTCGCCCGCCCGAACGCGATCGTGGCCGCCCCTTCGTGCTGATGCACGGGGCGCACCGCGAGCCCGTGCGCGGCCAGCGTGTCGTGAATGCCGCGCAGGCGGGCCTGCACGCGGTCGTTGTCCGCCGACGGCTGCATGATGATCGCGAAATCGCGGTGACCGAGGTCGAGCAGGTGCGCGGTGAGCCGTGCGAACGCCGCGCGGTTGTCGAAGCCGATGCAGCAGTGCGGGCTGTCGTCGCGATACGCATAGGTGACGACGTACGGCACGCGATGCAACGCCAGGAGTTCGAACAGTTCCGGCGGATACGCTTCGCCGACCAGCGACACGGCCTCCACGCCGCGCGACAGCATCGCGCGCACCTGCGCGAGTGCCTGCGCGGGATCGTAGTTCGAGCAGCCGAGGAACAGCGTGATGCCGTGCTCGGCCATGACCGTCTGCATGCCCGCGACCTGCGATGCGAACACCTGGTCGTCGAGCGTCGGAATGATCGCGCCGGTGATGTGCGTGCGCGTGGACGCGAGCGCGCGGCCGGCTGCATTCGGAATCCAGTTCAGTGCGCGCGCCGCGTCGCGTACGCGCTGTTGCACGTCGGCCGATACCTTGCCGGGATCGTTGTACACGCGCGAGACGGTCGCGGTCGACACGCCGGCCAGTTTCGCGACATCGCCGAGCACCGAGCGGCCGCTGCCGCGGCGTGCCCGCGACGCGCCACCGCGGGACGGAGGCGTGCTCATCGGCTGTCTCCCGGCGGGGTGGGCCTGCCGGCGGCGTGCGTGGCCAGTCGCGTCATTGTTTACCCTCGATTCATGGTGGTCCCGCTTGCATCCGCATTCGATCCTGTGAGAATGTAAGCGCTATCTTCTTGCTGCTTCGTATTATGTCAGACATGGATTCCACCCGCATCGCGAAATTTTCAGAGACGACGGCCTCTTCGGCCATTTTGTCGGTCTCGAATGTAAGCGATTACATTCAAGCATGAACGACACCACTTCACCGCGTATCGCTGTCGTCGGCAGCGTCAACATCGACCTCGTCACGCGCGCGCCGCGCCTGCCGGTGCCGGGCGAGACGCTGCTCGGCACGGCATTCCAGACCGTTCACGGCGGCAAGGGGGCGAACCAGGCCGTCGCGGCCGCGCGCCTGGGCGCATCGGTCGCGATGATCGGCTGCGTCGGCGACGACGCGTTCGGGGCACGCCTGCACGGCGCGCTCGCGGCGGAGCGCATCGACGTGACGCACCTGCACCGGATCGACGGTACGGCGACCGGCGTGGCGACGATCACGGTCGACGAAGGCGGTGCGAACAGCATCGTCGTCGTGCCTGGTGCGAATGCGCGTCTCGATGCCGGCCGGATCGACGCGGCGCGCGACGCGATCGCCGCGGCCGCGCTGCTCGTGTGCCAGCTCGAAGTGCCGGTCGCGACAGTCGCGCGCGCGATTGCCTGTGCCAGTGCGCACCGCACGCCGGTGCTGCTCAACCCAGCACCCGCGCAGCCGCTGTTCGACGCGTTGCTGGCGCGGGTCGACTACCTCGTCGTCAACGAAACCGAAGCCGAATCGCTGACCGGCATCGCCGTCGGCGACGATGCGTCGGCCGTGCGCGCCGCCGATGCACTGTGCGCGAAGGGCGTCGGCAACGTGCTGGTCACGCTCGGCGCGCGCGGCGTCTGCTGGCGCGGCAGCGCGGGGAACGGCCGCCATCGGGCGATGGCGGTGGTGGCCGTCGATACGACCGCGGCCGGCGACACGTTCGTCGGCGGGTTCGCGGCCGCGCGCGCCGGCGGCGCATCGATGGACGACGCGATCGGCTTCGGCCAGCGTGCGGCCGCGATCAGCGTCACGCGCCACGGCGCGCAAAGCTCGATCCCGACGCGCGACGAAGCGATCCGTCTGGATACCTGAATTCCGCAGACGACGGAACGGCCGGAACCGGCCGATGCCAGTGACATGGAGACAACCGACATGAACGAAAACCAACCTGTTCCGCCCGCGCCGCCACGCATCCGGCGCGGACAACGCATCGCGCTCGCGCTGTTGATGGCGAGCGGGATCGTCAACTATCTCGATCGCGGCACGCTGGCCGTCGCGAGTTCGGCGATTCGCGGCGATCTCGGCCTGTCGCTCGCGCAGATGGGGCTGCTGCTGTCCGCGTTCTCATGGAGCTATGCGCTGTGCCAGTTTCCGGTCGGCGGGCTCGTCGATCGCATCGGCCCGCGCCGGCTGCTCGGCATCGGGCTGATCGTCTGGTCGTTCGCGCAGGCGGCGGGCGGCATCGTGTCGACGTTCGGCTGGTTCATCGTCGCGCGCATCGTGCTCGGCATCGGCGAGGCGCCGCAGTTCCCGTCGGCCGCGCGCGTGGTGAGCAACTGGTTTCCGCTGCGCGCGCGCGGCACGCCGACCGGCATTTTCAACGCGGCGTCGCCGCTCGGCACCGCGCTTGCGCCGCTGCTGCTGTCGATTCTCGTCGCATCGTTCGACTGGCGCTGGGCGTTCGTCGCGACCGGCGCACTCGGCCTCGTCGTCGCCGTCGTGTGGTTCGCGCTGTATCGCGATCCGGTGCGCGCGCAACTGTCCGCCGCCGAACGCAGCTATCTCGATGCCGATGCGCAAAGCGTCGTCGCGGCGCCGAAACTGACCTTCGCCGAATGGCGCAGCCTGTTCTCGCACGGCACGACCTGGGGGATGCTGATCGGCTTCTTCGGCTCCGTGTACCTGAACTGGGTCTACCTGACCTGGCTGCCCGGTTACCTGACGATGGAGCGGCACATGAGCCTGATCCGCACCGGATTCGCCGCGTCGGTGCCGTTCCTGTGCGGGTTCGTCGGCTCGCTGGTCGCCGGCTGGCTGTCGGATCTGGTGACCCGCCGCAGCCGGTCGCCGGTCGTGAGCCGGCGCAACGCGGTGGTGGTCGCGATGCTCGGGATGGTCGCCTTCACGATCCCGGCCGCGCTCGTGCAGAGCAACACGGTCGCGCTCGCCTGCATTTCGGTCGTGATCTTTCTCGCGAACGCGGCGTCGGCCTGCTCGTGGGCGCTCGCGACGGCGGCCGCGCCGCCGAGCCGTGTCGCGTCGCTCGGCGCGATCCAGAATTTCGGCGGCTTCATCGGCGGCGCGCTTGCGCCGATCCTGACAGGCATCATTGCGCAGAAATGGTCGTTCGTGCCCGCGCTGCTGACGGCCGCGGCGATCGCGTTCGCCGGCGCGATGGCCTACCTGCTGCTGGTGCGCAAGCCGATTCCCGAACACGCCGCGAACGCCGCGCCCGGACCGTTGCCGGCTTGAGCGCGCAGCCCGCATCCGCATTCACTGAAGGAAGGAGAAACAGATGCAACACCCGCAGCAATCGAACGTGACCATCGAGGGGATCGTGCCGGTGATGCTGACGCCGTTCGACGACGCCGGCGCGATCGACTACGCCGGGCTCGAGCGGCTCATCGAATGGTATCTGGCGCATGGCTCGGATGCGTTGTTCGCGGTCGCGCAATCGAGCGAGATGCAGTTCCTGAGTCTGGCCGAACGCGCGGAACTCGCACGCTTCGTGGTCGAGCGGGTGGCCGGCCGCGTGCCGGTCGTCGCGTCCGGGCACATCAGCGACGATCTCGACGCGCAAGCCGCCGAGCTGTGCGCGGCGGCCGAATCGGGTGCGCAGGGTGTCGTGCTCGTGACCAACCGGCTCGATCCGCAATGCAAGGGCAGCGCCGCGTTGCTCGACCATCTGCACCGGCTGCTCGCGCGACTGCCGTCGGATCTCCCGCTCGGCCTGTACGAGTGTCCGGCGCCTTACCGGCGGCTGCTGTCGGACGACGAACTGCGCGCGTGCATCGACACGGGCCGGTTCGTGATGCTCAAGGACGTGAGCTGCGATCTGGCGACGGTGAAGCGGCGGGTTGCGCTTGCCGCGGGGTCGCCGCTGAAGATCCTGAACGCGAACGCCGCGATTGCATGGGACGCGATGAAAGCCGGTTCCGCCGGTTTCAACGGCGTGTTCACCAACTTCCACCCGGATCTCTACCGGTGGCTGCGCACGCAGGGCGAATCGAATCCGGCGCTGGCCGACGAGCTGTCCACGTTCCTGGTGGTGTCGGCCGTGTCGGAAGCGCTGGGCTACCCGGCGCTCGCGAAGCTTTACCATCAGCGGATCGGCACCTTCGCGTCGATCAAGTGCCGAGCGATCGACTACGACGTGCGTGAGCGATTCTGGGCGCTCGATGCGGTGCTCGACAAGATCGTGGCCGGAACCGAACATTTCCGCCGGCGGATCGCCGGGGCATAATGCGCGCCGCGCGGGTGCCGCGGCGCGTGATCGCAGGGTGTGCATGCGGCCGCCCGTTGGCCGCGAGAAAAACCGGCGTCGCGCATGCGACCCGACCGCCGCGATGCCCGATTGAGGCGATGGCGGCGCCACCCGCCGGCGCCGCGTCGTCGTGCCGCCCGGCTTTCATCTTCCGCATCCCGACTCGAGCCGCCCGCGAGCGTGGCGCCGATGCCCGGTTGTTCGATTCGCCGCGCCGCGCGTTTCGCCGCGTCCGCCGGCCGCCCCGCGCAAGTTTCTGCGTCGCACGACAAAAGCGCACAAATCTGTGCAATCGCTTCTTCGCTTCCCGTAACGATTCGTAATATTATGCCGCGGAGTGTTTTTTACCGATGAACCGCTGAATCCGCATTCGCCCCCTCATGCAACACGTGACGACGACAAGCCAGCCACCGATCCTGGCGGCACCGGTTGATGCCATGCTGCACGCCGTGATCGACGAGGCCGTCCACCGGAGCGTGTCGGAGGCGACGACGCGCAGCGGCTACATGCGCTGTGCCGACTATGCGATCGTCGGCGCGCAGGTGCTGACGCTGTTGACCGGCAAATCTTACCGGCCGTTCGCGGGCGGCGAAGTGATGGATTTTGGCGCCGGCAACCTGTATGCGCTGTGCACGACGCGCGAGCGGCGCCGCACCGCACGGCATCTGTCGCAGCTTGCGCGATATCACTGCTGGATCGAAGCGCGCCACGACGCCGACGGTCACACGCGCAAGGAGATCGTCGACTTCACGCTGCGCCACGACGAGACCGTCGCGGACCAACTGGGCATGCCGTTCGCCCGGACCTACCAGGCCTATTTCTGGGGCTGGGAGGACGAGCACGCGGTCCCGGCCGAGCTGCAGGATCATCCGGTATTCGCGAAGCAGGGCCCCGTGTGGCGCTGGGCCGAGCGCGAATGTACGTCGCTGCTGCGCGCCTACGAGCGCGAGCGGCCAGGCTATTTCGGGCGTCAGGTGTCGCGCGCCATCGATCTGTTCGCCGACCGCGTCGAAGGTCTGGGCTGACGCCTGCCTGTTTCAGGCAAACCGCACACGGCCAGGCGGCCGCGACGACGCGAACCCGGCAAGCGCTTGCGCACGGCCGGGCATGAACCACTTCCTTTCCATGCAGGACGCCGCCCGCGACGGCTCGAACCGTCGCGCGCAACGTGCTGCCCGGCCGCTTACTTGTTCGACAGCGCGCCGCTGCTGTTCGCGCCGCCGAACAGCCGGGTCAGGTACTGCGTGTTGGAGTTCATCTTGGCCATCAGCGTGTTGAGCGACGTGAACTGCGCCTGATACTGCTTGGTCAGTTGCGTGGCGTAGTCGGACAGATCCGACTGCTGCTGCGTCACGCGCTTCAGATCGGCGGTCAGCGCGTTCGTGCGCACGTCGATCATCCCGTTCTTCTTCGTGAACTGCGTGATCTGGTCGGCCAGCCGCGTGCCGATCCCGTTCTCCGGATTGAACAGGCGCGCGACGCCCGCCGGGTTCGCGGACAGCGCGCCGTCGAGCTTCGCGGCGTCGACGCTCAGCGTGCCGTCCTTCTCGAGCTTGATGCCGATCGACAGCAGGTTCACGTGCCCGTTGCCCTTCTCGGTGGCGGCGCCGGTCTCGACGCCGCGCGCAACGATCGACGCGAGCGAGTTGCGGATCGTGTTCAGCGTCGAATCGCCGATCAGCGCGCCCTGCGTGCTCGCGCCTGCCGTGTAGCTCGACAGTGCGCCCATCGTCTTGACGGCCGTGTTGTACAGGTTCACGAAATTCGTGATCGTGGCTGCCTGCGACTTCGTGTCGGTACTGACCGTCAGCGTCTGCGTATCGGTCGCGCTGACCGCGGCCGACGACAGGTTCAGCGTGATGCCCGTCAACACGCCCGACACCGCGTTGCTCGCGCTGGTCGATGCGATCCCGTTGATCGTGAATTTCGCGTCCTGTGCGACGGCGCTCTGCCGCCATGCGGCCGCGCTGTTCGCCGAGTCGATCTTCGATGCGCCGCCGGCCGTGTCGGGCGTCGACGTAACGCCGAGGCTCGACAGGCCGCTGTCGTTGGCCACGTTGCCGACCGCAACGCTGATCGCGTTCGCGGAGCCCGTCTTCGACGACGCGAGCACGAGGTGTGCGCCGTCCGTGCCGTTGATGACCGTCGCGCTGATCCCCGGGTTGCCCGACGCGGAGTTGATCGCCGCCGCGATGCCCGACAGCGTGTTGTTCGTGCTGCCGACCTCGACCTTGAACGACTGGCTGCCGAGCGACAGCGTCAGCGTGCCGGTGCCGAGCGCCTTGCTGCCGTTGAAGCCCGCCGAGGACAGCGCCTGGGCGGTCGCGATCTGCGTGACGCCCACCGTGTAGGTGCCGGCGACCGCGCCGGCACCCGCCGTCGCGGTCAGGCCCTTGCCGCTCGCGACGGCGTTGAACGTCGACTGCAGCGCGCCGTTCTTCAGCGACGTCAGGCCTGCGTCGAGCGCGCTCAGCGCCGCCGACAGCGCGCCGAATGCGGAAATCCGCGTATTGCCGGTCGTTTGTGCGGCGGCAAGCGTCGCGACCCGGCCGGCCGTCTTCGCGTTCACCAGCGTCTTGACGAGCGAGCCGACATCCATCGCCGGGTTGCCGGTGGAACCGTTGATGATCGATTGCGCGGCCTGCTGCAACAGGCCGTTCGCGTTCGCGCTGCTGTTGACGGGCGAGTTCGTTGCCATGGGTGACTCCGGTTGAAAGGCGATCCTGTGACGAACGGCTGCCGAGCCTGCCTGCGGCGATCCGCGCGGGCTCGTGGCGATTCGCCTGCATGCCGCTTCCCGCACAACGCACACCGCGGTTCGCGGGGGCTGTCGGGAAAACGTAAGAAGGAATCGGTGCGCTATCGTATATTTAAATCGGTATTAATTGGTAATTTTTTGTAATTATTCTTGTGAAAACTGTGACGAGGGGAAGGTAAGTGCGGGGTGCGGCGAAGGCATGCGAAGTTTCAGCACAAGACCATGATTTTAATTGCATTTATTGAGGGATTTTCGACGGCATTGAAAACATTCTGAAAGCATGGATGTTTGATGACATGTTTTTCGTTCATCGCACTAAACATCAAGCGGATGAACGGTGTGGCGAGCGTGTCCGTGCTCGCGGATATCGGGCGGTGAGCCTTGTCTGGTGGGCGTTGCACTGCCACGTGCGACACCAGGCCGCATGCATGCGAGATGTTTTTCTTCGACGCAGCGCATTTCCGGGCCATGTGCGGTCGCTCGAAACAGGATGCGGCGTCGATTGCAAATCCGGCCTGGTAGCCGGGACGAAGCGAGCGCCGGTGAATCACACATCGAGCGCATGACTGAATAACGGATGGGATGCACGGCACTGGACGGTGCATGTCAATTCGAGAGCGCAATATCGATTGAATCCCGTCACGACAAAGATGTGGCGACGTTTCACATTCCTGAAACAGGAGGGAAGGGGGCTGAACGGCGGTCAGGACGCCGCGTGACGAGCCGGTTTCCTCCGATTGTCCACTGATTCGAGACAGCGAATCATGTTTCGGCGGATTGATGATTTTCAGTGAGACAGTAGACTGCATCCGTGCTTCGCCAGAACCGATCCGGAGCGCGCCGGCAAGCGCGGCGCACCGGACGGATTCTTCGGCGGCGGGCCCGGTGGCTTGCCGTCCGATTGCGCGAGGAATGGTCCGTTGCCGGCCTGGCGCACCGATGCGGCGCGCATCGGCACCGGATGCATCAAACCGTCAATTCAAGGGTGATTGCTATGCGTTACGTTTCGCTGGAGTCGAAGAAGGACGAGCTGCTGCTGGCGGCTCGCGTACTGATGATGATCCTGTTCGTGCTGTTCGGCTGGCAGAAGCTGAACGGCTTTTCGGGCACGGTCGCCTACATGGCGTCGACGGGTAACCCGGCGCCCGAGCTGGCGGCCGCGATCGCGGTGGCGGTCGAACTGGTGGGCGGCGTGCTGATCGCGATCGGCTTCTATACGCGTCCGCTCGCACTGGCGTTTGCCGCCTATACGCTTGCGACCGCGCTGATCGGCCATCGCTACTGGGCGCTGCAGGGGATGGAGCAGTACATGGCGATGATCAACTTCTACAAGAACGTGAGCATCATCGGCGGGCTGCTGTTGCTCGCGCTGAGCGGGCCGGGACGGTATTCGGTCGACCGGAAGTAACGCGACGGACGGTCCTGTCCGGGGAAGCGGGCCCGGTGCGCGAAAGCGTGCCGGGCCTGGTTCTTTGGGGATGGAAAGACGGTGGCCGGTCGCGAAGTTGTCGCTGGCGGGCTCGGCGTCGTGCCCGATGCGTCGGCCGCCAGCAGTCGCAACCGGGCCCGCCGCGTGTCGACGCCGGCCGGGTTCGGCGCAAGGCCGTGCGGCGAAGACCGGCGCCGCGCCGCCAGTGTGCGCGTGGCCGGGCGGGCAGGGAACGGCAGCGCGATGCGGCGCGCAGCAGCGTCACGCGGCCGGCAAGACGGTCGTTCCCGGACGACGCAGTCTGGCCGGTTGGCGCGAGGTGGGCGCGTCGGCGTCGAGACGAACCCGTCCCTGAGTCCCGGCGC
Source organism: Burkholderia cepacia complex sp. TUM26381 (assembly GCF_057439935.1). NCBI lineage: Bacteria > Pseudomonadati > Pseudomonadota > Betaproteobacteria > Burkholderiales > Burkholderiaceae > Burkholderia > Burkholderia cepacia complex sp. TUM26381. The sequence goes on from NZ_CM172008.1 coordinate 150,989, forward strand.
CCGCAATCCCGATGACGTGGTCGCGCCATTGCCGGGACCGCCGGCCGTGCCGCTTTTTCCGCTATCCTCGGCACGACTGCCGCAGGAACGCCTGACGCGATCCCGCGCCCCTCCATTCAACTCGCCTTGCCGCCCGTGCCCAATCCAGCCTCGTCGACCGATGTCCCCACCATCCTCCTCATCGGCGCGTCCGGCCTCCTCGGCCGCGCGGTTGCCGCAACCCTGGCTCGCGAATCGTCGCTGACGCTGCTGGCGACCCTCCGGAACCCGCAAAGCGCCGGCGCAAGACGGCTCGCGCTGCCACCGGAAAACATCGCGGAACTCGACGTCCTCGACCAGCCGTCCCTCGAACACCTGTTCGAAACCCGCAAGCCGGCGGCCGTCATTCTCTGCGCAGCCGAGCGCCGTCCCGACGTCTGCGAACGCGATCCCGCTGCCGCACGCGCGATCAACGTCACGGCCCCGGCCCGCATCGGCGCGCTCGCCGCGCGACACGGCGCATGGACGCTCGGCATTTCGACCGACTATGTCTTCGACGGCAAAGCGGCACCGTACAGCGAAGACGCCACCCCGAACCCGCTGAACATCTACGGCCGCACCAAACTGGAAGGCGAGGCGGCACTTCTCGCCGCGTCGCCGCTGTCCTGCGTGCTGCGCCTGCCGTTGCTGTTCGGCCCGATTGCCGACTGGAGCGAATCGGCCGTCACGAGCCTGGTCCCGGCGATCGTCGCGTCCGCGCGGCCGGGCGCCGGCGCGGTCGGCATGGACGCATGGGCGATCCGCTACCCGACCTATACGCCCGACGTCGCGGAAGTCATCCGGGCCCTGACGCTGCGTCACCTCGCAGGTGAAACCGTGACGGGCATCCGCCATTGGTCGGGCGAGGAGCCGATGACGAAGCACGACATCGCGCAACGAATCGCGGCCGCGCTCGGCATCGACGCATCGCTCACGCCGATCGAACAGCCGACCGACGCGACACCGCGCCCGTACGATTGCCATCTGGACGCATCGCGCGTGCGTGCACTCGGGATCGATTGCGCGACGCCGTTCGACACCGCGTTGCGCACCGTGCTGCGCGATGCGCCGCAGGCGCTGTAGGATCAGTCGGCACGCGCGGTTCGCGCCACACCGCCGATACCGGCCGGCCCGTTCGCCCCGCATGCGGGCGTGCGCACCGTGCAGCCCCTCACCGCCCACCCAGGAGCCAGGCCATGCAACTGAAATGGCTCGAAGACTTCGTCGAACTCGCCCGCACGCGCAGCTTCACGCGTGCGGCCGAAAACCGCTTCGTCACGCATCCGGCGTTCGGCCGGCGTATCCGCTCGCTGGAGGAATGGGTTGGCGCCCGGCTGATCGCGCGCACGAAGCCGCTTGAACTGACGGCGGCCGGCACCGTCTTCCTCGACGCCGCGTCGAACGCGCTCGACATCCTGCACGGCGCGCGCACGCAACTGCAGGAAGCGTCGCCGGTGCTGGAGAACAACCTGCGGATCGCGACCGGCCGCACGCTGTCGGCCACCTTTTTCCCCGACTGGTACGACGAGACGGTTGCGCGCGCAGGCTTTTTCACGGCGACCGTGTCGACCGGCAGCGCCGAGGAAGCGATCCTGCAGCTCACGGCCGGCGAAGCCGACATGCTGATCGTCTATTCGAGCCCGCACACGCGGCTGCTGATCGATCGCGACCGCTTCGACTGGCTGTCCGTCGCGCGCGAGGTGCTGGTGCCCGTCAGCGCGCTGGATGCGCGCGGCAGCGCGCGCTACCGGCTGCCGGCCGGGCAGGCGCCGGTGCCGTGGCTCGCGTTCGCCCGCACGCTGACGTTGCGCGCGGTGCTCGCCCGCCATCTCGCCGAAATGCCGAACCGTCCGACGCTGCGGCCCGTCTACCAGGCCGACTCCTACGAAGCGATCCTCGCGATGGCGCGGCGCGGGCTGGGCCTCGCGTGGCTGCCGCAACGGCTCGTCGCGGACGATGTGCGGCGCGGCGAGCTTGCGATCGTCGGCGGCGCCGACTGGCAGATCGGCTTCGACATCGCGCTGTACCGGCGCCGGAACGAATCGCATCCGGTACTCGACGCGATCTGGCGCACCGCGCCGTCCCGCGACGACGGCGAGGCGCCGGGCGGCTGAACCCGCCGCCCGCGCCGCCCGGCGCGGGCGATGCGCCGATCAGCACGATTGCGTGCCGAAACGGCACGAACGCTCGCCCCGCGGTGCCTACACTCCGCGCTTGACTGGCCCGAACGGCCGCCGGCAACCGCCGCGCGCCGTCTTTCAAAATCCTGACGGCCAGCATGAATGGAGGAGCACAGGCATGACCCGCAACCCACACGCCGCGCAGCCGGCCCCGCACAATCCGTGGCGCGAGATCTGCGCCGCCAGCATCGGCAACGCGCTGGAGTTCTATGATCTGCTGATCTACGGTTACTTCGCGATTCAGATCGGCCAGCTGTTTTTCCCGACGCACGACGCGGCGACTTCGCTGCTGCTGTCGGTCGGCACGTTCGGCATCTCGTTCGTCACGCGTCCGCTCGGCTCGATCGTGCTCGGCAGCTACGCCGACCGTGCGGGCCGCAAGGCGTCGCTCACGGTGTCGATCGGGCTGATGATGGTCGGCACCGCGATGATCGCGTTCGCGCCGACGTATGCGCAGATCGGCATCGCGTCGCCGCTCGTGATCGTCGTCGCGCGGATGCTGCAGGGCTTCTCGACGGGTGGCGAATTCGGCGCGGCGACCGCGTTCATGGTCGAGCAGGCCGACGCGAAGCGCCGCGGCTTCTTCGCGAGCTGGCAGATGTCGACGCAGGGGCTCGCGACGGTGCTCGCGGCCGGCGTGTCCGCGCTGCTGAGCCTGCTGCTGACCGCCGACCAGCTGCATGCGTGGGGCTGGCGCGTCGCGTTCTCGGTCGGGCTGCTGATCGGCCCGGTCGGCCTGTACATCCGCCGCAACATCGACGAACCGGCCGATTTCCGCCGGCTCGGCGAGCAGGGGCGCGCGAAGTCGCCGCTGCGCGACGTGTTCGTCCGCGATCGCGCGAACATGCTGCTCGGCGCGGGCGTCGTCGCGACGGCCACGGCGTTCAACTACGTGCACAAGCTGTACATGCCGACGTATGCGGTGAAACAGCTGCACATCCCGGCCACGTCGTCGTATCTCGGCGCGGTCGTCACGGGGGCGATGCTGATGGTCGCGGCGCCGGTCGTCGGACACCTGTCGGATCGCTTCGGCCGCATCCGCGTGATGCTGATCGCGCTGATCCTGGTCGGCGTCACGACGTGGCCGCTGTTCGTGATGTTGAACCGCTATCCGACCGTCCAGACGCTGCTCGCGGTGCAGGCGCTCGTCGGGCTGCTGATCGCGGTGAGCCTTGCGCCGCTGCCGGCGCTGCTCGCCGACATCTTCCCGACCAGCACGCGCGGCACGGGCCTCGCGCTGTCGTACAACTTCTCGGTGACGCTGTTCGGCGGCTTCGCGCCGCTGATCGTGACCTGGCTGATCGACGCAACGCACAACAAGCTGGCGCCGAGTTTCTACGTGATGGCGACGGCCGTACTCGGCATCACGTCGGTGATCTCGCTCGGCCGCCGGATGCGCGGTGCGGCGGCAAGCTCCGCGCCGTCGCACCGCGCGACCGAGGCGTGACCGGCCTCACGCGAACCCGATTCGGGCGTAACCGGCACGCGCCGGCTGCGCCTTTCCCGAACCCTGACGAATCCTTCCGACATGACTACGCTTGAAGCCATCCGCGCCGCGCTGCCGGCCTATCCGATCGAAGTGGCCTTTCCCGACATCTCGCGCTGGCGCGCAGGCAATACGGGCATCGACTATCTGCATACGTTCGACAGCGGCAAGCCCGGCAAGCACGTGATGATCCTGGCGCTCACGCACGGCAACGAAGTCAGCGGCGCGATCGCGGTGGACGCGCTGCTGGCCGCCGGCCTGCGCCCGGTCGCGGGCCGCCTGTCGCTCGGGTTCGGCAACGTCGGCGCGTACGAGCGCTTCAGCACGGAGAACGCCGATGCGACGCGCTATCTCGACGAGGACATGAACCGCGTGTGGACGCCGGCCGCGCTCGACGGCACGCGCGACAGCCGCGAGCTTGTGCGTGCGCGCGCGATGCGGCCGCTGCTCGATACGGTCGACCTGCTGCTCGACATTCATTCGATGCACGAAGCATCCGCGCCGCTGATGATGACGGGGCCGCTCGACAAGGCGATCGCGCTGGCGGCCGCGATCGGCACGCCCGAACACGTGATCGTCGATCGCGGTCATGCGAACGGCACGCGGCTGCGCGACTACGGCGGCTTCGGCGATCCGGCGAGCGCGAAGAATGCGCTGCTGATCGAGACGGGCCAGCACTTCGCCGCGAGCGCGCGCGACGTCGCGCTCGACAGCGCCGCGCGCTTCCTGCTGCATGCGGGCGTTGTCGCGCGCGACGACGTCGCGGCGTTCCTCACGCAAACCGCGCCGGTGCGGCAGACGTTCATCGAGATCACGGAGCCGGTGGTCGCCCGCTCGATGGCTTTCCGGTTCTCGCAGCCGTTCACGGGGCTCGAGGTGATCGACAAGGCCGGTACCGAGATCGCGCGCGACGGCGACGACGTGATCGTCACACCGTATGACAATTGCGTGATCGTGCAGCCGTCGATGCGCCATCTCGGCCTGAACGTCACGATGATGCGGCTGGGGCGGCTGCTCGAGCGCTGAGCCGGACTGCCCGGCGCCCGGCCCGTGCCGGCATGCTGCATTGCAACCGTCGCGTTCATCGGACCGGCACGGAAAGGCGATACACTGCGCCGGTTCCCGATTCAGTCGGGAGCGTCAGGGCGCCGGGTGTCTGTATCGCGGTGCCGGCACGCCGTGCATTGCCGGCCGCTGCCACGGCGGCGCGGCTCGCTCCACGGGCCCTGACTCATTCCAAAAGACCGAGAGAAAGAGAGGGCCCATGCTGACACGTCTTCATAACGGAATTCTGCGCGCGCGCGACTTGCGCGAATCCGAATCCGCGTCATCGATCCAGCTCCGGCCGATGGCCTGCGAACTGGTCGACCTGAGCGCGAAGCGCGCAACCTGGCGCGTGCCCGTGCCCAACCAGGCAGACTGCTATCTGATGGCGCAGCCGGGCGGGCCGGAGCATTTCATCGTCCATGTCGACGCCGACAAGTTCTATCGCCGCTGGCTCGAGACGAGCCCCGCGTTCCCGAAGCGGAATTCGCAGGATTGCGTACCGCGCCAGGCCATGCCGCTCGACAGAAAGTTCGCGACGGCCGCCGCCGGGTTCAAGGGAGGTCGCGATGCACCCGTGCCGATGCCGTCGGTTGGCTACTGGACGGTGGCAAGCGGTTACGAGGTCGCGATGAGCGACGGCATGACGCGTACCTTCTGGCTGCTCGCCAATCGCGTGCGGTCGTTTCCCGTCGGCGTGAGCGACGCGAGCTGGGCGACGGTACTGAACAGCATGGTGGGCATCGGCGTAGCGCCGATCGCGTCCAGCGATCTGTTTTCCCGGCGCGCATGAGCGCGGCGCCCGGCCCGATTTGACACCTGGCGTCACCGCCGATTACAGTCGCGACGCGGGCGGTGGGTCAAGCACACCCCCGGAACAGGCAGCCGATGTTCCAGGACTACGGGGCTACCCCGTGGATCGGATCGATACGCCGATGCGTCGCAAGTGCCCGAGTTGCGCGTTGCGCAACGACTGCGCTCGCAGCACCAGCCACGTTGACTCATCGTCCCGCCCCTCTCTGTCCATGCACTCATCCCTGCGCGACACCACCCGTACGATTGCCGAGGCGATGCTCGCCGGTTCGCCCGAGCGCGGCAGCGTCATCGCGCGGATGACGGCCGTCCTCGGCGACGCGCAGCCGTGGGTCCAGGAGTGCGCGGATGCCGCGCTCGCGCGCTTCGGTGCGAGCTGGGCCGGCGTCGAGATCGACGCGCTTGCGGCGGTCCTGGCCGATGCGCCAGCGTTCGTGCGCGCCTGGCATGGCGATCGTCGGCCGACGGTGATCCGTATCGTGCGGCGGCCGCTCGCCCAGCAGCCGCTGCCGGCGCCGCTCGCCGGCTGCGACGTGCCGCAATGGGCGACGCCCGGCGATCTCGCCGGCTGGCTCGGCGTGAGCGCGCCGGCGCTCGACTGGCTGTCCGATCACTGGCGCGTCGACGCGCGCAGCAGCGCCACGCCGCTGCATCACTACACGTATGTCGCGGTCGACAAGCGCAGCGGCGGGTGCCGCCTCGTCGAAATCCCGAAGGGCCGGTTGCGCGAAGCACAGCGCTGCATCCTGCACGGGCTGCTCGATCGCATTGCGCCGCACGGTGCGGTACACGGTTTTCGCAAGGGGCACGGGATCGTGTCGTTCGCGGCGCCGCATGCGGATCGCGATGTCGTCGTGCGCTTCGATCTCGCGGATTTTTTCGTGTCGGTGCGCGCCGCGCGCGTGCATGCGCTGTTCGTGACGCTCGGGTATCCGGCCGAAGTCGCGCGTACGCTCACCGGGCTGTGCACCAATCGCGTGCCGTCGGCGCGGCTGCTCGCGCCGGACCTGCGCGACCGGTTCGACTGGATCGGCCGCCAGCGCTATCGGGAACGGCATCTGCCGCAGGGTGCGCCGACGTCGCCGGCGCTCGCGAACCTGTGCGCGTTCCGGCTCGACCTGCGGCTCGCCGCGCTCGCGCGAGCGCTCGACGCAACCTACACGCGCTATGCGGACGATCTCGCGTTTTCCGGCGGCAATGCGCTCGCGCGCAACCTCGAGCGGCTGCAGGTGAGGGTTGCCGCGATTGCGCTCGAAGAAGGCTTCGCGCTGCAACTGCGCAAGACGCGCGTGATGCGGCGCGGGTCGCGGCAGCAACTGGCCGGCGTGGTCGTCAATCGTCATCCGAACCTGGCGCGCGACGAGTTCGATCTCCTGAAGGCCATCCTGACCAATTGCATCCGGCACGGCCCGGCGTCGCAGAATCGTGACGCGCATCCGGATTTCCGCGCGCATCTGGCCGGACGCGTCGCGCATGCCACTGCGCTGAATGCGGCGCGTGGCGCGAAGCTGCGCGCGCGGTTCGACCGGATCGTGTGGGATGCCCACGGCGCGGACCGCTGAACGATCGCATCCGCACCGGCTGCGTTCTGCGACTTCTGCAACGCGCCGCCCCGCACTGCTATCATTCGCGCCATGCCGCGCCAGTGCCATGGTGCGGCGAATCACTTGCCGCTGCCGTTCGCTCCGTGCATTCGTACGCGGCGTGCCGGGCGTTGCCGGCCTGGTCCTGCCTGTCAATGACGCACGACGTCGTTTAGTGCGCATCGCGCAAACCATGCCGGCTCAGGCAAACGATTCACTTATTTGACAGCCCCGATCGGCGGAACTTCGTGGTAGGTTCGGCCGTCGGAGCTTTTTGCAAAAACATGCCCAAAGAGGATGAATACATGACCCAGGCCCTGCAGGAACTCGAAGCACAACTTCGGGACCTGAACATCAAGCTGTCGGATGCGAAGCAGAAGGAGAAGCAGGCCGCGCTTGCGGCATTCAAGGAACAGGTCGAGCTTTTGGGAATTTCACAGCAGGAAGTGCTGAGCGCGCTCGGCTACATCGTCCAGCGAAAACGCAAGGCGCCTGCGAAGTACTACGATCCGACGACCGGCCGCTCATGGTCGGGGCGCGGCCCGCGGCCGAAATGGCTCGAAGGCAAGGATCTCGACACGCTCGCCGTCGACCGCGAGGCCAAGGCCTGGTGGCCCGGCGACGATCAGGGCTGAAGCCCGCCGCGCCGCCAGGCCGCGCGGCGCCGTACGGTTCGCGCAGGCGGGCCGGCCGGCAACTCCCCGCCAGCATGCTGTTTTTCATCCGGTGTCCGGCCTGACCGCGACATCGCCGGCCTCGCCGCCGACACCGGATCGACGTTTTCCCCCGACCGTTCATCGCCCGCCGTTTCCCGGTTGCCGCCGGCCAAGCGGGGGCCGACGCGCGCCCGCGCCCGTCGTTCGTGGGCACAGGCCTTAGAATGTCGCCGGACATTCGTGGCAGGACACCATGGCAGCAAACATGAAATCTTCGACGCTCGGCGGCCCGTCGGCCCCGCGCGCGGAGCAGGTCGGGTCGTACGCGTGGAAAGCGCTGGCCGGATCGGCGATCGGCTATGCGATGGACGGCTTCGACCTGCTGATCCTCGGCTTCATGTTGCCGGCGATCACGGCGGCGCTGCAGCTGACGCCCGGGCAGGGCGGCGCGCTGGTGACGTGGACACTGATCGGCGCGGTCGCGGGCGGCATCGTGTTCGGTGCGCTGAGCGACCGCTACGGGCGTGTGCGCGTGCTGACCTGGACGATCCTGCTGTTCGCGATCTTCACCGGCCTGTGTGCATTCGCGCGCGGCTTCTGGGATCTGCTCGTCTACCGCACCATCGCGGGCATCGGCCTCGGCGGCGAGTTCGGAATCGGCATGGCGCTCGCGGCGGAAGCGTGGCCGGCCAGCAAGCGCGCCCGCGTGTCGTGCTACGTCGCGCTCGGCTGGCAGGTCGGCGTGCTGCTGGCCGCGCTGCTGACGCCGTGGCTGCTGCTTCACATCGGCTGGCGCGGCATGTTCGTGGTCGGCGTGCTGCCCGCGCTGCTCGCATGGGCGATGCGCAACAAGCTCCACGAGCCGGAAGCGTTCGTGCAGCGTGCGACGCAGCCGCCATCCAACGCGTTCCGCATGCTCGTCGCCGATAGCCGCACCGCGCGCACGAGTCTCGGCATCGTGATCCTGTGTTCGGTCCAGAACTTCGGCTACTACGGGATCATGATCCGGCTGCCGACCTTCCTGTCGAAGCAGATGGGCTTTTCGCTGACGAAGTCCGGGCTGTGGACGGCGGCGACCGTCGTCGGGATGATGGTCGGCGTCTGGGTATTCGGACAACTGGCCGACCGTATCGGGCGCAAGCCGACGTTCCTGCTGTACCAGCTCGGATCGGTCGTGACGGTCATCGCGTATGCGCGGCTGTCGGACCCGGCGGCGATGCTGTGGGCCGGCGCGCTGATGGGCATGTTCGTCAACGGGATGGTCGGCGGTTACGGGACGCTGATGTCGGAAGGCTATCCGACGGCCGCACGCGCCACCGCGCAGAACGTGCTGTGGAATATCGGCCGCGCGGTCGGCGGCTTCGGCCCGGTCGCGGTCGGTGCGCTCGCCGCGCACTACTCGTTCCAGACGGCCATCGCGCTGCTCGCCGGCCTCTACGTGCTCGACATGATCGCGACGGTGTTCCTGATTCCCGAACTCAAGGGCGTCGAGCTCGAATGAGCGCGGTGCGTCCGCGCGCCGCCACGATTTCACCGGAAACCACGATGCAACAGCAAAACAAGACGATCGGCGTGATGGGCTCGGGCAAGGAACCGTGGCTCGCGTTTGCGGAGCCGCTCGGCGCGTGGCTCGCGCAGGCCGGGTTCAACCTGCTGACGGGCGGCGGGCAGGGGGTGATGCTGGCGGTCGCGCGCGCGTTCGCCAGTGTGCCCGGCCGGGCCGGCCGATCGATCGGCATCGTGCCGACGCAGGCCGATCCGCTCGCGGGCTTCGTGCCGCTCGACGGTTATCCGCATCCGTTCGTCGACATTCCGATCCTCACGCCGCTGCCGCGCCGCGAACCGGGTGCCGATCCGCACACGATCAACCGCAACTACGTGAACGTGCTGAGCAGCGATCTGATCGTCGCGTTGCCGGGCGGGCACGGTACGGCCCAGGAAATTTCTCTGGCGCAACGCTGGCGCAAGCCGCTCGTCTGCTTCGGGCCGGACGGTGCGTTCGAGTCGCTGGCGCCGGATGCCGCGTGCACGTCGTCGCTCGACGACGTGATCCGGTTCGTCGACGATGCGCTGGCGATGGCGCATGCACCGGGCGCGCGATAGTTCGAGCGATCGCTTCGACGGCTGCCGATGCGGGCGCGCCTGCGGCGCGAGCCGCCGCAGGCACGGTTCAGTCGCGCGGCGCCCCGCTCAACGCCCCGTCTTCAGCTGCGCCCACAGCCGGTTCTGCAGCCGGCGGATCTCGGGCGGCATCGGCTTGAGCAGCGTCATCTTGCTCAAGATCTCGTCGGCCGGATACACCGACGGATCGCGCGCGATGGCCGGCTTCACGTACTGGCGCGCGGCCTTGTTCGCGGTTGGATAGAACACCGCGTTGGTGATGCCCGCGTTGACCTTCGGGTCCTGCAGGTAGTTGATCCACTTCAGCGCGGCGTCGCGGTTCGGCGCGTCCTTCGGGATCACCATCATGTCGAACCACAGCAGGCCGCCTTCCTTCGGGTTCGCGAAGCGGATCTCGTACGGCCGTTTCGCCTCGGCCGCGCGGCGATGCGCGATGCCGACGTCGCCGGAATAGCCAAACGACACGCACAGGTCGTTGTTCGCGAGATCGTTGATATAGCCCGACGAATTGAACTGCGTGATGTACGGGCGCACCTTCTTCAGCACCTCGTACGCGGCACGGTAGTCGGCCGGGTTCGTGCTGTTCGGGTCCTTGCCCATGTATTGCAGCGTGGCGGCGAACACGTCGACGGCCTGGTCGAGGAACGACACGCCGCAGCTCTTCAGCTTCGCCATGTTGGCCGGATCGAACACCAGCGCCCAGCTGTCGACCGGCGCCTTGTCGCCGAGCGCCTTCTTCACGGCCTGCACGTTGTAGCCGATGCCGTCGGTGCCGTAGGCCCACGGCACGCCGTACTGGTTACCCGGATCGGCGTCGGCGACCATCTTCATCAGCAGCGGATCGAGGTTCGACAGGTTCGGCAGCTTCGACTTGTCGAGCGGCTGGTAGACGCTCGCCTGAATCTGCTTGGCCATGTAGTTCGACGTCGGCACGACGATGTCGTAGCCTGAATTCCCGGACAGCAGCTTCGCCTGCAGCGTGTCGTCGCTGTCGTAGTTGTCGTAGCGGACGTGCAGGCCCGTCTGCTTCTGGAAGTTCGGGATCGTGTCCGGCGCGATGTAGTCGGACCAGTTGTAGATGTTCAGCTCGCCGGCTGCGTGGGCGGTCGTGCCGGCGACGGCGATCGACAGGAGGGCGGCGGCTGAAATGGCGCGGCGAAGCGTGCGGATTCGCATGACGAAGTTTTCCCTGGCGGTGCGCGCGCCGAGCCGCAATGGGCGGGGTGGCGCGCGACGGTTCATCGGATGGAACAGGCGTGCGTGACCGGTGCTCTCGACGAGCACGGGCGACGCAATGAAATCAGGAGTCCGTGCGATATTGCGCATGGCTCGCGTGCAAACGCAGCGTGAGCCGGTCCCGTCGCCGGTCAGGCGACACGGTACGCAGGTCGAACGGATACGGGGAAAGGGGCGGAGCGCTAAGGCAGCAGCGACGCCACGTCGTCGGTATGGATCGCGACGGACGCGCGGGCGGCGACGGCGTTGTGACGGCGAACGGAACGGCGGGACAGGATGGTGTAGATCGACAGCGGCAGGCGAGGACTTCGCCAGCCGTCACGGTCGTCGGGGGACGCGATCGCGGCGCGCCAACTGCGCGCATCGCCTCGTCTCCACCGCACCAGCGGGCCACGGATTCTCACGATTACTCTCGACCGGGTTGTTGAAAGTATTGAACACCCGGCGATTCGCCCACGGCTGCCGTTTCAAGTTTCGATCGTCGCGTTTGCCGCATGGCGGCATCTGCTGCACGACACGAACTGAAAGCCTGGCATTCAGCGAAATCGCCGAAATACGACGCTCTCGTGAATCATCGGGCAAATCGCTGTAAGGATGTCTCCGGATTTTCCCCTAGGGATTCGCGGGCCGGCGACGTGGTTGGGCCGGTCGCGTATTGCGCTCGCAAGCGCATGGAGGCGGCCGAAATGTGGTCGAAGTGATGAGAATATTAGACGGCGCGGGGGCCCGCGCCGCGAAATCGCGGTCAGGCGGGGCGACCCCTTACGCGACCCGGATCCCGAAATTCTCGATCATCATGGCCGCCTGATCGTAGGAGACGGTCGCGCCGCGCAGCACGCCTGACGAGAGCAGCTTGGGCATGGCGCCCAGATCCACGTCGCGCAGGTCGGCGCCCTCGAATCGGGCATCGTTCAGATGTGCGTTGCGCAGGCTGCCGCCTTCGAACACGGCGTCGCGGAAGTCCGCGCCGGCGAGGTCGGCGTCCGAGAAATCGAGTGCCACGAGCCGGGTCTTCCGGAACGAAAAGCGCCGCAGGCTCGCGCCAACCAGCAGCGTGCTGGCGAATTCGAGGCCAAGCGATCTGGATTCCTCAAAATCGGCGCCGGTCAGCCTGCATTCGGTGTACCGGACCGAGCCGAGCTTGCTGCGCCGCCAGCTCGTATTGTTGAGGTCGCATGACTGGAACGCGGCGTCCTCGAGGTCGCACGACGCAAAATCGGCCTGACGGGCCCGGCAGCGGATCCACGACGTGTGTGCGAGCGTCGCGCCGACGAACGACGCTTCCGCGAGCGCGCATCGCTCGAAGCGCGCGCCGCGCAAATCCAGGCGCGACAGGTCCGCTCCTTCGAGGTCGCAGTCCTCCAGGCGAAGGGGCGCCGGCGAGCCTTCGACGAGTTGCATCAATTCGGCGCGATCCAGCGTGCGGCCGGTCACGGAGACACCGTGGGTCATGAGGTGATCCATCGTCATGTGAATGGGCGGGGCAAACATTATCCGGATTTCGGACGCATCGAGCGCCCGGTATCGCTTACTGCACGGCCTTCCTTTTGGCCGCAACCGGCTTGCCGGCCGGTTCGGCGCGCGCCGGCCACAGAATCCGCATCTGCGCGCGCATCGCGGGCTCGTCCGCCGGAACCAGGCAGTACGCGAGACCGATGCGGCTGACCAGCGCGATGATGTCGTCGAGCGCGGGCGCCGACGCGCCGCGCACCGCGACGTACGCGCGGTAAGGCTTGTCCAGCACGCGCTGCCACATCGGCGCGATGTTCTCGACGATGAAGCCGAACACGTCGGTCGACAGGCTCGTGGCCAGGTAGTTGTGGTGAAAGCCGCCGTGATGACGATCGCGGTAGCGCACCGCAAAGCACACGCTCTCCTCGCAGTAGGCATCGAAATCGTGCTCGAAGCCGGTGAGCGCGCGCTGCATCTCGTCGAAGAATTCGGCGTTCTGGACGCTGATCACACCCTGGATCAGCGCCTTCTTCGTGCCGAAATACCGGTACAGCGTACGCCGCGAAATATTGGCGCGCCGCGCGACGTCGTCGATCGACAGGCTGTCGATCCCGTGTTCGATCATCGCGTCGAGCGCCGCGCGCAGGATCGCGTTTCGCCCGTCATTGACGCTGTCCATCCTGCTGGCGTCGCCCCAGCGCAGTTGCCGATCCATGCCTTTCCTCGATGCCGCATGCCGCGCGGCGTGTGTCGATCCACCGACCGAATCCGTCGGAACGGCATTTTCGCACACGTTGTCACAGAAATGAATTTTGTGCCATTATGCGGCACAAATAATAGTGTTTGTGACATAGCGTTCCGGCTGGAATCCCGGCCGGCGCGTTCGCGGGCAAGGGCCGGTCATGCAGATGCCGGGCGGCGCCCATCTTTGACTGGAGGAGACGATCCATGGCCGATACCACCGTGCTGGCGACCCAGCGCCCCATTCACCGGATTCACGCCGCCCCCATCGACGCACGCTACGCACGCGGCTGGCATTGCCTGGGGCTGGCCGACGACTACCGCGACGGCCGCGCACACGGCCTGTCGATCTTCGGCACGCGCGTCGCGGTGTTCCAGGGCGAGGGCGGGCAGCTGCACATCCTCGACGGCTATTGCCCGCACATGGGCGCCGACCTCGGGCGCGGGCAGGTCGACGGCGACACGCTCGTGTGCCCGTTTCACGGCTGGTCGTGGGCCGGCGACGGCACCTGCGCGGCGATTCCGTATTCGGCACGCATTCCGCCGAAGGCGCGCATCAAGTCGTGGCCGGCGACGGAGCAGAACCATCTGCTGTTCGTGTGGAACGATCCGGAAGGCAATGCACCCGATCCGTCGGTTGCGATTCCGCGAATCGACGCGTGTTTTTCCGATGCATGGAGCGACTGGGCCATCGTCAAGTGGGTGATCGACACGAACTGCCGCGAACTGATCGACAACCAGTCGGACATGGTGCACTTCGGCCCCGTGCATGGCGCGCCGATCGACTACTTCTGCAATACGTTCGCGGGCCCGGTGGCCTATCAGAAGCTGCGCGGCACCAGCTCGCGGCTGGCCGGAAGCGGACGGCTGACGGCCGATTCCGCGTACTTCGGCCCCGCGTACCACGTGACGCTGATGACGGGCGAGGCGCAGGGCACGCCGGTCAGCTCGATCCTGCTCAACAGCCACGTGCCGATCGACACGAACCGCTTCGAGCTGCGCTTCGGCGTGATGGTCCGGAAGGATCCCGCGCTGTCGGACGAACAGAGCCGCGCGATGGTCGACGGTTACGTGCAGGCCGCGCAGTCGGCATTCCGCGAGGATGTCGCGATCTGGGAGCACAAGACGCGCGTCGACAATCCGCTGCTGTGCGAAGGCGACGGGCCCATCTACCGGTTGCGCGAGTGGTACCGGCAGTTTTACACCGACGTCGACGCGTTGTCCGCGCAGCACGCGCGTGTCGAGGTGCACGAGTACCGTGGCGAGGACGCGTGCTGGCGCCAGCTCGCCGACGTGCCGGCCGAGGCGGCGAGCCGCCTGTCCACGATCTGACCGGAGGGCGGCCATCATGCAAGGCGATCGACACGATTGCGCCGGCGACGCCACGTACGACGTGGTGGTGGTCGGCTCGGGCGCGGGCGCGATGACGGCGGCGCTGCGCGCGCACGATCAGGGCCTGTCGGTCCTGATCGTCGAGAAAAGCCCCGTGTACGGCGGGACGACGGCCGTTTCGGGCGGCGGCATCTGGATTCCCTGCAACGACCAGATCGCGGCGCTCGGCGGAAACGATTCGTATGACGAAGCGATTGCGTATCTGCGCGAGGTCGTGGGCGAGGACTTCGACCGGCCGCGTATCGATGCGTATCTCGAGCATGGCCCGAAGATGGTCGCGTATCTCGCGCAGCACGCGCAGACGCGCTTTCACGCGGTGCCGCGCTATCCCGACTACTATCCCGATCGCGTCGGCGGCAAGCCCGGCTACCGGACGATGGAGCCGGCGGCGTTCGACGCCGCGCGCCTCGGTACGCATTTCGACACGCTGCGCGCACCGTCGCCGGCCACGCTGATCGCCGGCCGCATCGCGATGACGCAGATCGAAGCGCACACGATCGTCACGAAGGAGCGCGGCTGGTTGCGGCTCACCGCGCGCCTGATGCTGCGCTATGCGACCGATTTCCGCTGGCGCCGCCGCACGGCGCGCGACCGGCGCCTCACGCTCGGCAATGCACTGGTGGCAAGCCTGCGCGCGGCGCTCGCGCAGCGCGGCATCGCGCTGTGGCTCGACACGCCGATGCGCGCGTTGCAGTCCGACGGCGCACGCGTGAACGGCGTGGTCGTCGAACGGAACGGTCGCACGGTCGGCATCCACGCGACGCACGGCGTGGTGCTCGCATGCGGCGGGTTCGAGGCGAACCAGGCGATGCGCGAGCAGTACCTGCCGAAGCCGACGCGCGCCGAGTGGAGCGCGGCGCCGCCGATCAATACCGGCGACGGCATTCGCGCGGGGCTCGCGCTGGGCGCCGGCGTTGCGCTGATGGATTTCGTCTGGGGGGTGCCGACGGTGCGCGTGCCGGGCGAGGAGAAGCAGCGCGGGCTGTTCGTCGAGCGCTCGGCGCCGCGCTGCGTGATGGTCAACGGGCTCGGGCGGCGCTTCGTCAACGAATCCGCGCCGTACCCGGACGTGATCCACGCGATGATCGCGGATCATGCGCAAACGCAGGCCTGCGTGCCCGCGTGGCTGGTCTTCGATGCCGAATACCGCCAGCGCTATCCGTGCGGCGTGCTGCTGCCTGGCAGCGTGCAACCGGACAGCCGGATCCCGGCCGGCTGGCTCGACTCGGTCATCTATCGTGCGGACACGCTGGCCGAACTGGCCGCGAAGATCGGCGTGGACGCCGGCGGTCTCGCGCAGACCGTCGAACGGATGAACGGTTATGCGGCAACCGGCATCGATGCGGAATTCGGCAAGGGCGGCAACCGGTTCGACCGCTACTACGGCGATCCGTCGTCGAAGCCGAACCCGTGCCTCGGGCCGATCGAGCGCGCGCCGTTCTACGCGCTGCGGATCGACCCGGGCGAGATCGGCACGAAGGGCGGGCTGCGTACCGATGCGCATGCACGCGTGCTGCGGCCCGACGGCACGGCGATCGACGGCCTGTACGCGCTCGGCAACACGTCGGCGGCCGTGATGGGCAAGACCTATCCGGGCCCCGGCTCGACGATCGGCCCGGCGATGACGTTCGGCTACGTGGCGGCCAACCACATTGCAGCGGTGCGGCAGCCCGCGGGCGAGGCCTTCAGCGGCTAGCGTCTGCCCGGGCGAACGCGCGCCGGGTGGTCCGACGTTGATCGCCCGGCCCGACTTCGCCTCCCGAACGCTGCCCGGAATGGCACCCGAAAGATCCGGATGACAGCGTTTGTAAAGTCGGACAGAATGCCCCGGCCTGTCGTGCATTGGTGAAAGTTGCATCGAACAACAACCATCCGATCATTCCGACTGGGGGCCCGCGATATGTCCCATCCCGTGTTTCTGGAGAGTCCGCCGTGGCCGCGCATGCCCGAAGGCCGCAAGGGGGAATTGAAGTCCTACTTCGCGGCGGGCGGCCCGTCGCTCGAATCGAACGCGTTCATCCCGCTGTTCTGGCGCGTGCTGTTCGGGCCCGACGATATCCGCTTCGCATACTGCATCGACGATTTCGATCCGGATGACGAGGCGGCCGAGCTCGACGAGTATCTGGAGAGCGCAACGCCGGAGGAGCGCGATGCGCGCTATCCGTATCTGGTGACGACGAAGGCGAGTGCGCTGGCGCGCGCGGCGGCCCGCCGCGAGTCGCTCGTTGCGCTGCTCGGCGATCGCTACCGCACGATCTACGACGCGTTCGTCGACTACGTGGCCGCCGCGTTCGGGGAATTCGTGCTGGTGCGCACGAGCGGCTTGCCGGACGTGAGCGACAGCAACGACGCGTTCGCGACCGAGCTTGCGCAGGTCGCGCGTCTGGAGCAACAGCGGGCGCCCGAGGCGGGCCTCGCCCAGGAGATTCGGGCGTTGCGTCGCGCGGCGGATGCCGACGCCGTATGGCGCACGACGGGGGTAGGCGACGCGCATGCGGACGTCGATCCGTGGCCGAGCCGGGCGCTGGCCGATGCGTTTCCCGCCTGCGCGCCGCGCGCGCGACAGGAGGTAGAAGCCGCCCGCGACACCCCGGACAAGCCGCGCTACCGGGAGGGCCGGCTCGACAAGGCGCTCGAATGGGTTGCGGTCGGCGTGTTCGCCGCGGCGTTTCTCGGGACGTGGATCAAGACGAATTCGATCTGGCTTTCGATCCTGGTGACCCTCGTCGTCACCGGCCTGTTCATCTGGGGGATCGTGCGGATGCAGCGCATCAAATGAGCGGCGGCTGCGCGCCGCGATCCGCACGCGCGGGCGTTGCGCAACGGCGTCAATCGGCGCCGATCCTGTCCTCGGCAGACACGAGTTGCCGCAGGCGGGCGGCAGCCTCGTCGCGCGTCTCGATCGCGACGGACGGCGGCACGCCGGAAGCGCTGGCCTTCGGGTAAAGCGCGTCGATCAACGGCGGTTGCGCGGCGACGAACGCACGCCATTTCTGCGACGACGTCCGCATGGTGTCGCGCGATCCGCGCGGCAGGCGGCGTTCGATCGCGTTCGTCACGTCGTCGATATCCTGCATGTACAGCGGCGTGGCCTGCGCTGCGCAACGGCCTTTCGCGTCGAGCCCGGTGAGCGCCGCGCAGTGCTCGCGTTCGAAGCGCGCACCGCGTTGCGGAACGGCGGTGACGCGCCCGGTCGATTCGGCGGTCGAAGGCGGCAGGCGCCCGGCCAGGCTGAAGCCGCGCGCCGCGCGATCCGCTTCGAAGCGCTGCAGCGTCAGCGCGCGTTGCTGCGTCAACGCCATCACGTCGTTCGCATTCATCGGCGCGTAGACCGTCCCGTGCGTCGTCGCATAGACGGCGCCGATCAGCTTCAGGTCGGCGTCGCGGCGGGCGAGCCACGCGCGCTGCGCGTGCAGCAACGCCGGCCGGTCCGCCGCCGGCAGCCCTGCCTGCAGCGCGCGATAGCTGGCGTTGAGTTGCGCGTCCCACGCACGGCCCGCATCGTCGACGCATTCGGTCTGGCCGCCTGTCGACGCGTGTTCGGGATCGTTCAGGCACTGCGTGAGCTTCCGGTCTATCCGGTGGGTGCCGGTTGCGGCATCGGGTTGCGCGGCAACGGCGGCCGGCGCGGCGGCCGCCGCGCAGAGCATGAGGGCCGCGACACGTTCGAGCATGGGTGAGTCCTTTTTTGTTCGAGGCGAGCACGATGGCGACATTCGACACGACGCGAAGGCTGTCCGCCGACATCAGCCGCCGGATGGCCCGGGCCGGCTGAAACGCTGCTCGACCACCTCGGTTCCCCAATGCGTGCCCGCGGATTCGCTGGTCAGCGTAAAGCCGAACGATTCGTACAGGTGCCGCGCCGCATCGAGCCCCTTGAACGTCCACAGATAGGTTTCGCGAAACCGCCGTTCATCGACGAAACGCATCGCCAGCGCCATCATCTGGCGGCCGACGCCGGACCCGCGCAACGCATCGTTCACGATGAACCAGCGCAGGTGCGCGACGCCGGTCGCGGGATCGCCGTCGATCGCGAGCGACGCGAGCGTCCGGCCGTCTTCCTGGCAGAGCCACAGTGCCTTGCCGTCGGCCGGCAAGGTGCCCGCAAATTCGGCCAGCTCGGTTGCCACCCGCTTCTCGAAAAAGGCGCCGAAGCCCCAGTGCTCCGCGTAGAAGCGGGCGTGCAGGCTCGCGACATCGCCGATACAGCCCGGCTGGTAGCCTTCGCGAATCGCCGGCGCGTCGACGGTTGCCGCGGGCGCCCTGGCTGCGTTGTCCTGTGCGAGGGCATCGGCATACAGCGCGAGCGAGCGCAGCAGCGCCTGCTGGTCGGCCGGAATCATGCGGCGCAGCGCATTCGACACCTGATCGGTCGCGAACGTGTCGATTCTTTTCTGGAGCTTTTTCCCTTCGGCGGTCAGGTACAGCTCGATCGCACGCGCATCCTCGCTCGACACGCGCCGCTCCACGACACCGGCCGCCTCGAGCCGCGCGAGCTGGCGGCTCGTGTTCGATTTGTCGAGCCGCAGGATGGCGCCCAGATCCTTCGCGTTGATGCCGGGCGCCATCCCGATCTCGAGGATGGCGTGAACGGCCGACGGCGCCCAGTCGCTGTCGGCCAGCGTCGCCCGCATGAAGCCGAGCTCGCGCACCAGCTTGCGCGAGAAGTCGCGCAGCTCGAGGATGGTTGCGTCGCGCGGCTTGGCGGGCGCGTCGATGAGGTCCATGGTCAGCCCCAGAAGGTTGCGTATCGCAATCAATAATAGTTGCGAGTCGCAACTTGATCAAGGGGGTTTTCAGGTGAGCCGGTTGACCCGGCTCCCGCGCGGATCGACGCACCCGGAACTGCCGCAACGGGCCGAGACGGGTACTGAAGCGGATGGCCGCGCGCGGCGAATTGGACGCATACTGGGCATCGCTGGCCGACCGGCGGGCAGGGGCGTCGACCGGGCGCCGACCGGCAACCGCGGACCACGGAGATCACCATGAACAAGCTGTTGCCGATGACGATTGCGTTGCTTGCCGGAGGCGGCATCGGTGCGGAGTCGCTCCACGCCGCCGGCAGCATGGATGCGCTGCCCTGCAGTGCGGCGCATGCGGCGGATCAGGGCGGCGGGAACGCCGCGATGCCGGGCACGTCGGTCCGCAGTTTCTCGACCGCCGGCTGTTCGGGCGCGGTGCTGCAGGGCGAGCGGGCCACCGCGACGGTCAACGGCGACCGGGTCGAATTGCGCGACGGCATCGTCTACGTGAACGGCCGCTCCTATGGCGCGGTCACGCCCGCGCAGACGGTCGAATACGAGGCCGCGCACGACCGGCGCACGTTGAAGGTCGACGGAAAAATCCGCACGCCGCTGCGTTGACGCGTACCGGCTCCCGCGCGGGACAACCGCCGCGCGTCATGCGCGTCCGGATCGCCGCGCCGGCCCCTTCGATCCCCAGGCGGGCATCTATTCGACCAGCGTCAGCTGGCCGTCGCTGAGCCGCACCTCGCGCCCGACCCACGCGGCATCGACACGCGGCAGCACGGCCGACGGCTTGCGCAGTTCGCGCAGCAGCGTCGCGCCATGCGACAGCCGGCCGCCCATGCGCGCGATCACCGCGCGCGCGGCCTGGTATTGCGCGTGCCGGCCCGGGTCGAGCGAGTCTTCCAGCAGGATGTCGTGGCCGAGCACACCTTGCATGTGGCCCGGATAGATCATGAAGCCGGCGGCTTCGTCGGTGCCCTCGCCGCCGTCCTGCCAGAAGCTGCCGTTGCGCTCGCGGCGCTGGGGATGGGGCGCGAACCAGGTGTCGCGATCGGCGGCCGGCATCGCGTGATGCAGGCGGAAGAACACACGCATCAGGTTGTCGCGATACCACTCGCGCACCTGCAGATACCAGCCGCGCATGCCGGGCGCGCCGAGCGCGTGCAGCACGCGGATGGGCAGCGGCCAGTCGGGAAACGCCTGCAGCGGCAGGTCGGTGGCCGCGGCGCGCGCGGTGCCCGGATCGGTTTCCCACGGCAAGCGGTGCGGGCTGTCGTCGAGCTGGTCGTATGCGGTCGGCGGACGCCCCCACAGTGCGCCGCCGCTGCTGGCCAGCGATGACGCGATGCACAGGTTGCCCTGCACGACGAACACGTAGAAGCGCGTGAACCAGTCGGCCAGTTGCTGGCCGTCGGTGCGCTGTTCGACGAGTGCCGCGAGCTCCTGGTCGAAGCGCTGCAGGCCGTGCGCGAGTGTCGGCAGATGCCCGCGCGCGACGCGCAGCATGCGCCAGAACACCGGCAGCGAACGCAGCAGGCGCAGCGGCCGCCAGCGCAGCGGCGGCGTCGCGCCGCCGATTTCGCCGCTGTAGTTCGCGGCCGATACCCCCCAGTCCGCGAGACGGGCGAGGAACAGGTCGTTGTTGATGTATGACGCGTCACCATAGAGTGCGGTGAACGGCTCGTTGTCGCGCAGCACGCGCGCATCCCAGCGCGCCATGATGGCCGGGATGCTGCCGGCCGCGCGACGTTGCGCGTACTCGACCAGCCGGCTCGGCTGCGGCGGCAGGATCTCGGCGATGTTCGCGGCGGTCAGGTGCCGGTGCCAGCCGTAGCTGCTGATCGGGCGGTACTGCAGCAGCCACAGCCGGGTGCCGTCCCACGCCCATTCGACATCGCCCGGCACGTAGTGGAACGCGCGCAGCACGCGTTGCAGGAACGCCCACAGCTGCTGTGCGGTCAGGCCGTGCGTGTCCGGAAACGTGCCGCGCTGCCAGGGTTCGCCGAGCCGCGACAGGATGGCGCGCTGCGGGCTCGCCTGCCCGTCGGCGAGCGTTTCGAGGTGGCCTTCCACCCATTCGACTTCGGCGGCGAGATGGCGCACGAACGCGATCCCGGACAGCACGGGCGTGACGAAGCGCTGCACGACGGCTTCCTCGAGGCCGCCGTCGAGCAGCTCGGCCACGCGCGCCGCTGCCTGCGACGCCGGTACGCGCAGGAACGTCGTGTGCAGGCCCGCGTTGGCCGCATCGGCCTGGTCTTCGCCATGACTCGACGAGCGGACCGCCCATTCGGCGTCGGGCTGGTTCGCGAGAAAGCCGGGCAGGCGCGGATCGTCGGCGCGGGTCAGCGACAGCGCGGGCGGCACGGGCAGCCCGGCCATCGCGGCCAGCGCGAGGCGCCCGCCTTTCGTATGCGCGACGAAGCCCGTGTCGCCGGCTTCGAGCCACTGCGCGAATGCCGCCGGCGCATCGATCCACGGATAGTGGCCCCAGCCGGGCTGCAGCGTGACGGTGAGATCGGCACGCGCGAGGATCGCGGACCACGCGGCAGCCTGGCGCACGCCGAGCACGGCGTCCTGATCGCCCCACACGAGTTCGATGCGATCGTTGATCCACTCGAGCAGCGGCAATGCGGTATCGGCGCGCACGAGATCCCAGTGCGGCAGGAACGCGCGGCAGCGCGCATAGCCGGCGCCCATGCGGCGATATTGCGCGGGTGTCCAGGTCTGGTTCGAGAACTTGCGGGCGAACAGCGCCGGGTGGTGCGCGAGCAGCCAGTGGATGGTCTTGCGTAGCGGCTTCGGCGCCATCAGCTTCGGCAGGCGCCGTTCCCACAGGAATGCGCCGACCGGTGCGAGCAGCACGCTGCGGCCGAAGTGGCCGGGGCGCCGCTGCAACGCGTGCAGCACCAGCAGCGCGTTCACGCCGACCGCCATGATCGCGTGGCCCGGTTCGGTCGCGTCGAGCAGGGCTTGCGCGTAGGCGGCGAGGTCCTCGCACGGCGGCGCGGGATGATCGCCGAAGCCCGGCAGTTCCAGCGGCACGGGCCGGTAGTGACGGAAATGCGGCAGCGCATCGTCCCACCAGTCGGCCGCGCTGCCGTTGCCGGCGAGGAGATACAGGATCGGTTTGCTCATGAAGGCTTCGCCGGTCGACGATCGTCGCGGTCGTGCGCGCCTGATCGAGGCGGCGGCGACGGCGGAGGTCACGGCGCTCGTTGGTGTTGTTGTGCCGATGCGAGTGGAATGGAAGGGCGGCCCGCTCGGATGAATGGTTGCGGGCATTCTACGCGAGTCGATTTCATGCGATTCGCGATGCATTCCGGATGTTGAATGTCTTCGATGCGCGATCGAGATGTGCGACTGGTTTTCGGTCAGTCGAAAGGCTTCAGGCGCCGGTGAAAAAAACGACACGCGAATGTCGCATCGGCGCAGAACGTAGAATCAGGCTGCTGGAATTCACCGAACGGGATTCAAGGGAAGACAATGAAAAGAAGCTGGATCGCAGGGGGATGGATTGCGCTCGTCGCCCACGGCGCATGGGCCGGGAACTGGGTCACGCTAGGCCCCGGGCCGGCCGTCGAGCTTTATGCCGATCCCGCTTCCGTCGAACGTGGCCCGCTCAATACGTGGGTGACGGTCAGGCTCGTCTATGCCGAACCGCGCCGGTACTCGGCGCCGTTTCCGGTGAAAAGCATCGTTTCCGACTGGTCGTTCGACTGCGCGAACAAGACATGGGCGTTGGGCAAAACGAGCATGACCGGACCACAGCCGGGCCAGGTTCATGTTTCCCGCGAAGATCCGGATGATTACCGCTATGTCGAGCGCGACTCCATCCAGACGCTGGTCATGGATTACGTGTGCAAGCAATCCGGATGACGGAAATGGCGTCCGCGTGCCGGTTTTCGTATGGCAGGTTTTGATGGAAGGTTGTTCAAGCGGCGAGTGATCGCCAGACTTGGCCGCACGTATGCGTGCATCGCGCATGCCATCGATTCGCTTCCCGGAGCCGGTGCGGCGGCGCACCGGCTTCGGAGACGAATCAGTGCGTGGCGGCCGCGGCGACCGCATCGGCGGGACTGCCCGGCGGCTGGCCCGTCTGCCGGCGCGAGCGGCCCGAGCTGAGGTACGCGGCGATCGAGTCCTGCGTGATCTCGCCGAGCCACACGCCGTCGGGGTCGAGCACCGGCATCCACGATGCGCTGTACTGGTACATCTTCGACAGCACGATCCGGAGGTTGTCGTCCGCCGAGACGCCGGCGGGGAACGGCGTCACGTGTTCGCCGCACACGCCGCCGCCGGTGCGTGCCGCGCGGCGCGTCACGTAGCCGAGCGTGCGGCCGGCGTCGTCGAGCACGGTCAGGTAGCGGCAGTCGGTTTCGTCCATCACCGCCAGCGCATGCGCGAGCGGCGTATCGACGCGCGCCGTCGGGGGCTGTGTCGCGGCGTCGCCGGCCTTCACGAGCAGCAGGCGCTTGAGCGTGCTGTCCTGGCCCACGAACTGCGCGACGAATTCGTCGCGCGGGCGCGCGAGCAGCGTGTCGGGGTGGTCGTACTGAACGAGCTGGCCGCGCCGGAACACGGCGATGCGATCACCGAGCTTGATCGCTTCGTCAATGTCGTGGCTGACCATGATCACGGTCTTGTTCAGTTGCCGCTGCATCTGGAAGAACTCGTTCTGGATCGATTCGCGATTGATCGGATCGACCGCGCCGAACGGCTCGTCCATCAGCAGGACGGGCGGATCGGCGGCCAGCGCGCGAATCACGCCGATGCGCTGCTGCTGCCCGCCCGACAGCTCGCGCGGATAGCGTTTCAGGTACAGCTTCGGATCGAGTGCGACCATCGACATCAGGTCGCGCGCGCGGTCGGCGCAGCGCTTCCTGTCCCAGCCGAGCAGGCGCGGCACGACGGTGATGTTCTCCTCGATCGTCATGTTCGGGAACAGCCCGATCTGCTGGATCACGTAGCCGATGTGGCGCCGCAGGTCGACTTCGTCGAGCTGCGCCGTATCCTCGCCGTTGATGAGCACGCGGCCCGACGTGGCGGCGATGAGCCGGTTGATCATCTTGAGCGTGGTGGTCTTGCCGCAGCCCGACGGACCGAGGAACACGCAGATTTCCCCTGCGGGCACCGACAGGCTCACGGCGTCGACCGCGCGCACGGCCTGGCCGTCCTTGCGCGTGAAGGTCTTGGTCAGTTGGTCGAGTTCGATCATGTCTTCTGCACTCCCTTCGGTGTCAATGCCCGCTGCAGCATCTGCAGCAGCCGGTCGGCGACGATCGCGAGCAGGCTCACGAGCACCGCGCCCACCAGCAGTTTCATCATGCTGCTCTGCCCGATGGCGCGCAGGATCAGCGTGCCGAGGCCACCTGCGCCCACCACGGCGGCGATCGTCATCACGCCGATGTTCATCACGACCGCGGTGCGCACGCCCGCAAGAATCACGGGCACCGCCAGCGGCAGGTCGACGAGCCGCAGGCGCTGCCACGCGGTCATGCCGATGCCGGTGCCGGCTTCCTTGATCCCCGCATCGACGTTGTGCAAGGCCAGGTAGGTGTTGCGCATGATCGGCAGCAGCGAGTAGAGGAACACGGCCGTGATCGCGGGTGCGGCGCCGATGCCCTGGCCGAAGCGCGAGAAGAACGGGATCATCAGGCCGAACAGTGCGATGGACGGCAGCGTGAGCACGATCGTGGCGATGCCGAGCAGCGGCCCGGCGAGCCAGTCGTGGCGATTGATGAGGATGCCGAGCGGCACGCCCGCGACGATCGCGCAGCCCACGGCGATCGCGACGAGCCACACGTGCTGCAGCGTCAACTGCAGCAGCTCGGGCCAGCTCGAGGCGAGATAGTCGAGTACGCTCATCGGGTCTCCTTCACGGTAGCGGATGGGTGCGCAGGAACGCGTCGGCGACGTCGCGCGGCGATTTGCCGTCGAGGTCGACCGCCTTGGCCATCGCCTGCATCACGTCGTTGTCGAGTGCGGCCGACAGCGCGTTGAGCTGCGCTGCGAGCTTCGGGTTGCGCTCGAGCGTGTCCTTGCGCACCACGGGCGTCGCGTTGTACGGCGGGAAGAAGTGCTTGTCGTCCTCGAGCGGCACGATGCCGAAACCCTTCACGCGTCCGTCGGTCGTGTACACGAGGCCGATCTTCAGCTGGTTGTTGTGCAGCGCCGTGTAGACGAGCCCCGGGTCCATCTGCTTCAACTGCGCGCGGCTGAACTGCATGCCGTAGGCGGCAAGCAGCGGCTTCAGGCCGTCGGGACGGTTCGCGAATTCCGCGTCCATGCCGAACACGTAGTGTTTCGCGGCCGGATCGGTCTTCAGGTGCTCGGCGAGCTGCGATACGGTCCGGATGCCGGTCGCCTGCGCGAGCCGGCTCGGCAGGCCGATCGCATAGGTGTCGTTGAGCGGCGACGCGTCGAGCCACACGAGCCCGCGCGGCACGTCGAGCGCCTTGACGCGCCGGTACATTTCTTCGGGCGAGAGCTTGTCCTGGATCTTGTTGTAGACCAGCGCGGCCGTGCCCGTGTAATCCCACATCAGGTCGAACTGGCCGTTTTCCAGCGCGCTGCGCGCAAGCGTGCTGCCGAGGCCCGAGCGGACTTCCACGTCGTAGCCGCGCGAGCGCAGATATTGCGACGTGACTTCCGCCAGCACATATTGCTCGGTGAAGTTCTTCGCGCCCAGCACGAGCTTTGCGGCGAAGGCCGGCGCGCCGGCCGCGAAGCACAACGCGCCGGCGGCGCACAGGCGTGCAAGCGATCGAAGGGTGCGGTGAAGCGTCATGCCGTACCTCCGTGGCGTGCGAGCCAGTGGCGGCTGCCGGCCGCGACGATACCGTCCAGCACGAGCGCGAGGATCGCGGTGAGCGACGCGCCGAGCAGCAGCAGCGGCTGGTTGTCGAGGTAGATGCCGGGGAAGATCAGCGAGCCGAGGCTGTCCGCGCCGATCAGGTATGCGAGCGGCGCCGTCCCGACGTTGATCGCGAGCGCGGTGCGTACGCCGCCGACGATGATCGGCAGCGCATCGGGCAATTCCACGCGAACCAGCGACTGCCAGCCCGTCATGCCGATGCCTTTGGCGGCCTCGCGCAGCGCGGCCGGTACGTTCTTCATGCCTTCGTAGGCGTTGCGCGTAATGGGCAACAGCGACGCGAGGAACAGCGCGACGATCGCGGGCACGCTGCCGATGCCGAAGATGCCGAGTGCGATGGCCAGCACGGCGAGCGACGGGATCGTGTTGCCGATGTTGAAGACCTGCATGAAGCGCTCGGCCTGATGCTGAAAGCGCGGGCGGCTCAGCAGCACGCCGGCCGGCACGCCCACGACGACGGCGAGTGTCATCGAATAGACGACCAGCAGCATGTGCTGGCCCGCGTAGTAGGCGAGATCGTCCGCGCGCTGGTGGAAGGTGTCGGCGCCGATGCCGCGCGCCAATGCCCATCCGACTGCGATGATTGCCACCAGGCTGCCCACCAGCTGGACAGTGCGTCGAGTCATGAAGATACGCCTCCTCAATCCGGTGCGGCACGCGCGCAGGCACGCGCCACGATGACGCCGAATGGCGTCGCGATGGAAGTTCGTGATCCCGGCATGGCCGCGATTGAACTGACGGAAACAGTGCTGCCGGCTGCACCGATGTGCGGCTGGCGGTCGGGTGAACGCGATGCTGCGTTCGTCTGATTGTCAGGTTCGGCCCGGCGGCGCCGTAACGACGAGGCGCGTTCGAGCAGGGCACCGTCCTGCGAAGACGGCATGGATGCGGGCGGCTTGAAACCGACCGCTGGGGCCGGTGGCCCCTTTGACGTGGCGAAACGGATGCATACGCAACGAAGTGCGAAATGACATCACGTTGCGCACGAGATCATGCGTTTTGTGATGAAGTTGGGGCGAGTATAGAGCAATCGATGAATCGCGTCTACCGTGGGGAACGATCGCGGCGATGGGTGGCCGGTCATGCGGCGGCGGCGAAGAGGGTCGCACCGGAGTGCTGAGGGAAATAATTCGAATTCCGAATTATGTGGCGAGATCGTTGCCTGGATGAAGCTGCGCCAGGCCGTCTCCCGGCATGTTTCGCCGAAGCGTCCGCGCTCGTCGGACGCCTCGACGCCTGCAGCCGTTACCGCGCCATGCGACGCGCGCTCGTGCCGATCACGTTGGTCAGCAGCCGCACGATCGTCAGTGCGGTCATCTCGCGCACGTCGAGCGCCGGGTGATATTCGACGACGTCGATCCCCGCGAGGCGCGTCTGCGCGCACAGATGGCGGAGGATGCCGCGCGCCTGGTGGAACGTCAGGCCGCCCGGCATCGGTGCGACCACGCCCGGCGCGATGCCCGGGTCGAGGCCGTCGATGTCGACGGTCACGAACCACGGCGCGTCGTCCACCAGGTGCCGCGTGACGGCTTCGATCCCTTCATCGTGCACGACGTCGGCCGGCACGAGCACGTTGCCCGAGCACAATGCGTCTTCCACGTCGCTCGTGCGTGCGCTGCCGCTGCCGCGCAGGCCGACCTGGACGATCCGCTTGACGAACGGCATCTCGCGAATGCGCCGGATCGGGCTCGAATAGCCGTGCCGCTCGCCGTCGACTTCGTCGCGAAAGTCGAGGTGCGCGTCGAACTGCAGCACGTTCAGCGGCCCGTACGCGTCGAACGCGCGCACGCAGAGCGCCGGAATCGAGTCGTCGCCGCCGAGCACCACCGGAATCGCGCCGCGCGCCAGCAGCGACGCGACGGCGGACGTGACGGCCGCCGCGTTGCGCGCGACGTCCAGCGTGCCGGGCAGGTTGCCGCAATCGACGCACGTCGCGCCCGTGTCGCCGAACAGCGTGCCTTGCAGGTCGAAGTCATAGTGTCCGACCTGCCGCCCGTAGCGGAAGCTGCGCTCGCGCACCTTGTCGGGCGCGTTGGACGCGTCGCAGTGCAGCAGTGCCGGGCCGTACGGCACGCCGTAGGGCGCGCCGAGCACGGCGAACGTGGCGGAAACCTTCTCCGTGTCCTGCTCGGAACCCTGGGCAAGAAACGGCACCTTCGGTGAATCGCAAAGCATGTTTTCCTCGTTGAATAAGCGGGCGGATTGCGCGTGAACGGCTGCGTGCCCGTCAGTCGGCGACGACGTGCTCGAGCATGTCCGAACGGATCGGCCCGAGCATGAAGATGTAGATCAGGCAGCCCATGATCGCCATGACCGACGCCGAGATCAGGCCCGGCGTGAACGAACCGGTCGCATCCTTCAGCAGGCCGATCACGGCCGGGCTCGCGATGCCCGCGAGATTGGAGATGCAGTTCTGGAAGCCGGCCACCGTGCCGGCCACCGAGCGTTCGCCGCGCGCGGACACGTCGGCTGGCAGCGCGAGAATGCTCGACGTGGCGACCGATACGCCGAAGAACGCGATCGACAGCAGCAGCAGCGCGAGCCAGGCCTGCGACGCGAGCCCCGCGAGGCCGATCGTTGCGCTCAGCGCCATCCCGACGACGATGCAGAACTTGCGCGCGAAGTTCAGGCCGTAATGGCTCGCGGCGATCCGGTCCGAGATCCAGCCGCCGACCCACGAGCCGACCAGCCCCGCGAGGCCCGGCAGAATGCCGTAGAAGCCGAGCTGCAGCAGGCTGAAGCCGCGCTCCTTCACGAGGTAGGTCGGGTACCACGTGATGAAGAAGTAGACGACGTAGCCCTGGCACGCGAAGCCCAGCGACATCGCCCATACCACGCGCGACGTGAACAGCTCGCGCCACTTGATGCGGACCGGCGCACGCTTTTCGGTGGGCGCATCCTGGCCGACGTGTTTCGCTTCGGCTTCGTTGACGAAGCGGCTCTGCGACGGAAACTCGCTCGCGACCAGCAGCCAGACGACGACCCACAGGAGACCGATCACGCCGGTGAAGATGAACGACGCGCGCCAGCCAAACGCGGTGATGATGGCCGTGCAGATCGGCAGGGCGATCAGCGTGCCGCCGCGTGCGCCGCAATCGTAGATGCCGGACGCGAGGCCGCGTTCGGTCGGCGGAAACCACCGCTCGACGAACTTCGTCGCCGACGGGAACGCGCCGGCTTCGCCGACGCCGAGCAGGAAGCGCAGGCCGAGCAGCGATGCGCCGCCGCGCGCGAGGCTCGTCGCCATCGTGAACGCCGACCACCACACGACGGCGCCCGCGAACACGAGTTTCGCGCCGAACCGGTCGACGAGCATGCCGGCCGGGATCTGGCACGCCGCATAGGTCCAGAAGAACGCGCCGAGGATCAGACCCGATTCGGCGGACGACAGATGCAGCTCCGTATTCATGTACGGCAGCGCGACCGCCAGGTTGGCGCGGTCCATGTAGTTGGTGACGATCGCGAGAAACGCGAGGAACACCATGAACCACCGGAATTTCGTGGGCTTCTGCGCCCGTGAGCTCGACATAGTCTGCATCGTTGTGTCTCCCGACCTGCCCGTTGCGGCCGCTTTTGTGTTCAAAGCCGTGATTTCATCGAATTCCGGCCTGTTCCGCCAATACATTGTCGGACCGCGCCCTATAACCGTGGGTTATGCTCTTGCGCGTATCCAGCGTCGAAGAGAGGGGCACATGGCAAGGCGAACGCTCAACTATCACCAGGTCGAACTGCTGTACGAGGTCGTGCGATGCCGGACGCTGACGGCGGCGGCACGCAACCTGCACATCTCGCAGCCGGCGGTGACGAAACAGTTGAAGGTGCTGGAAGAAAGCCTCGGCGTCGAGCTGTTCAAGCGCGAGAAGGGCCGGCTGCTGCCGACGGCCGAAGCGATCCTGCTGTTCGAGCAGACCGAGCGGACCAACGCGAGCCTGCATGCGCTGAACGAACTCGCGGACGGGTTGCGCGCCGGCACGCTCGGCCGCCTCGGCATCTGCGCGTATCCGGCGGTGACGGAGCGGCTGCTGCCCGAAGCGATCACCGTGTTCCAGGAGACGTATCCGAAGGTGTTCGTCGAAGTCGCGATCGAGAACGCGGAACGGATGCTCGATCTCGTCGAGAGCCAGCAGATGGATCTCGGTATCTGCGCGCCGTTTCGCGCGATGCGCAACGTCACCGAGCAGCACCTGCTCGATTCGACGATCGTCTGCGCGATGCGTGCCGACGATCCGCTGGCGACGCGGCAGACGGTGACGCTCGCCGATCTCGAAGCCGGCGGGCTGACGAGCGTCGATGCGCTGGAAGGCATTCCCGAACTCGAGGCGCTGCTGTCGGCGTCCGAGAACCGGCACGCGATCCACGCGCGCGTGTCGAGCTCGGCGCTCGCGTGCCGGATGGTGCAGCTCGCCGGGCGCCGCGCGATCGTCGACAGCCTGACGGCTGCATCGATCGATGCGACCGGGCTCGCGTTCGTGCCGATCGAGACGATTCCGCCGCGCCGTATCGCGATGCTGCGCCCGTCGCTGCGGCCGGGCAGTGCCTTCACGGAAGCGTTCTGCCGGATTCTCGAAAGCCAGGCGAAGCGGCTTCAGGCCGACATGACGCGGCGGTGCGCGCGCCCGCGGCGCGTCAGGGCGAAGCGGTAGCGCATCCGGTTCACGCGTCGACGTCCGGGTCTGCGCGCGGCGTCCTGCCGGTCCAGCGCCGGTACGCATGACGGAAGCTGCGCGGCTCGCTGTAGCCGAGCCGTTCGGCGATCGCGGCCACCGTCAGCGTGTGATCGTCGAGCAGCCGTACGGCTTCGTCGCGACGCACGTCGTCGAGCAGTGACTGAAACGTGATGTCGTCCTTGTCGAGCCGCCTGCGCAGCGTGCGTTCCGTCAGGTGCAGTGCGCCGGCGAGCGACGTCATCGACTTGAAGCGCGCGAGGTCGCGCGCCATCAATTCCTTCGCGCGATCGGCGAAGCGCGTGCCGACCGACGCGGCCCACTGCCGTTCGAGCACCTCGCACTGGCCGTGCAGCGCATTGAAGCTGACTGCGTTCGCGAGGCGCGGCGCTTCCGTGCCGTTCACGGACGTGAACACGAGACGGTTGTCGCCCGCATTGAACGCGACCGGGCAGCCGAAGTGGCGCGCGTAGTCGGTCGCGTTGCGCGGCGTGCGGCGCGCGAGCTGCAGCTGTTCGGGCCACACCGGCTTGCCGACGAGATCGGACACGATCAGGCGCAGGCTGGACAGGCACATGTCGACCTGGAACACCTCGAGATCGGGCTCGCCGTTGTAGCGGCCGATGGTCACGCTCATGCCGCTCGCGTGCGCGTCGATGCGCACGTCGAAATAGAGCCCCATGAACAGCGGAAACTGGCCCATGCACCGGAACGCCTGCATCACCGAGCCGCTGATCAGCATCGCGTAGCCGGCGAGGCCGAGCGTCGACACATGCAGCCGCGCGCCGATCGACAGCCCGATCGACGGCACGCCGCTGCAGCGCAGCAGGTTGCGGAAGCAACGTTGTTCCTGGCCGCGATTCACGTGCAGGTTCGGCGATGCGACTTCGTCCGCGCCGAGCCCCGTGCCTTCGAGCAGCGCGGCGCCGTCGATGTGCCGCACGCGGCACTCGTCCAGCGCGACCGCGATCGCGTGGACGGTGGCCGGAATGTCTTCCTGGCGCCCTGCCGGGCGCGCGAGGCCGAGCGCCGAACGCAGGCTGCGCTCGGCCCGGCTCTGGTTTCGAAGGGAACGGCTGTCCATGGTGCCGATGCGGTGACGGGGTCGCGTAGAACATAGCCGGAATGTCCGAAAAATGCCAGTGCCGCACAGCAGCATGCACGGCTCAATGGCGCGATGCCTGGCATCGTGTCCGAAAATATCCCCCGATTACGTCCGCTTTTCTCATTCGTCCTCGAGTTTTTGGCGAACCACACTTTCTTCCAGTCGTGCTCTGCCGGCCGCGCCGGACGCACGCGTGTTTGAGGTCATGGACGCCACCCACGTGAGGACAGCATGGACAACGACAGGCCCGGTCGAACCGCATCGGTCGCCGCGACGCATGACTTCGGCGCGCAGGCGTATCGGAGCGACCCGGACGAACGCCGCAAGCCGCATGTGCTCGGGCTCTCGACGCTGGTGATCTTCGGCCTCGCGTACATGCTGCCGATGACGGTGTTCACGACCTACGGCCTCGTCACGAGCGAGACGAACGGGCACCTGACGGCCGCGTACGCGGTCACGCTGGTCGCGATGCTGTTCACCGCGCGCAGCTACGGCCACATGGCGCGGCTGATGCCGAGCGCCGGGTCGGCCTATACGTTCGCGAGCCGCAACTTCGGCACGTCGGCCGGCTTCATGGTCGGCTGGGCGTTGCTGATGGACTACCTGTTCATTCCGATGATCAGCTACCTCGCGATCGGCATCTACATGAAACAGATTTGCCCCGGCGTGCCGGCCAGCGTGTGGATCGTCGGCAGCATCGCGCTGGTCACCGGGCTGAACATCGTCGGCATCCGGCTCGTCAATCGCGTGAACCTGATCCTGATCGCGAGCCAGCTCGTGTTCATCGCGATCTTCGTCATCGCATCGACGCATGTCGCGACCGGCGAAGGGCTGTCGATGGCCATCGCGCTGCCGTCGTCGGGCGATGCGCGCGCGATCTTCGCCGGCTCCGCGATCTTGTGCCTGTCGTTTCTCGGCTTCGATGCGGTCACCACGCTGTCCGAGGAAACGCGCGAGCCGCGGCGCACGGTGCCGCGCGCGATCCTGCTCTGCACCCTCGCGAGCGGCCTGCTGTTCATGCTGATCGCGTATGCCGGTCAACGGGTGTTTCCCGACTGGCACGCGTTCAAGGATCTCGATTCGGCCAGCCTCGAGCTGATGGGGCGCGTCGGCGGCCGCACGCTGTCGGCGTTCTTCGTCGCGGTGTACGTGGCCGGCTGCTTCGCGAGCGCGATGGCCGGGCAGGCAAGCGTGACGCGCGTGCTGTTCGCGATGGGCCGCGACCGCGTGCTGCCGGAACGCGTGTTCGGGCACCTGCATGCACGGCTGCGCACGCCGGTGCGCGCGACGCTCGCAGTGGGCTTCGTCTCGCTGTCCGCGCTGTTCATCACGCTCGATCTCGCGTCGACGATGATCAGTTTCGGCGCGCTCGTTGCGTTCGCGGTCGTGAACCTGTGTGTGATGCGCAGCTATCTGAGCCGGCCCGAGCACCGTCAAGCGGCGGGCTGGATCACGTTCGGCCTGATGCCGGCGGTCGGCTTCGCGATGAACGTGTGGCTTTGGGCGGGGCTGTCGCGCCAGACGTTCTACGTCGGCATCGGCTGGCTCGTGCTCGGGCTCTGCCAGCTCGCGTGGCTGACGCGCGGCTTCACGCGCCCGGCGCCGACGCTGTCGATGAATTGAATGACCGGCCGCGCGCCGGTTCTGAAACCCTGAAGGAGGAGTGACCCATGAAGGCTGTTGACGTCAATCTCGATGCGGACCTGCAGGCGCTCGGCAAGCGCCATCTGCTGATGCACTTCACGCATGCCGATGCTTACCGCGAGAACGCGCTGACCGTGTTCGACCGCGGCGAAGGCTGCTGGCTCGTCGACCGCAACGGCAAGCGCTATTTCGACGGGCTGGCCGGGCTGTACTGCGTGCAGGTCGGTTACAGCCACGGCGCGGAGATCGGCGATGCGATCCGCGAGCAGATGGTGCGGCTGCCGTTCGCGACCAACTGGGGCTACGGCCACGAGCCGGCGATCCGGCTCGCGCACCAGCTCGCGGCGCTGGCGCCGGAGGGGCTGAACCGCGTGTTCTTCACGTCGAGCGGCTCGGAGTCGAACGAATCGGCGATCAAGCTGGTGCGCCAGTATCACCAGTCGCGCGGCGAACCGCAGCGGCGCAAGTTCATCGCGCGGCGCGTCGCGTATCACGGCACGTCGTTCGGTGCGCTCGCGCTGAACGGGATGACGAACTTCCGCAAGCATTTCGAGCCGCTGATGTCGGGCGTGCGGCATGTGGGCAATACGAAGCGCTACGGGCGCCCGGCGGGCGAGACGGAAGCGCAGTTCACGCGCCATCTGCTCGACGAGATCGAGTCGCTGATCGTGCAGGAAGGGCCGGATACGGTGGCCGCGATCGTCGTCGAGCCGCTGCAGAACGCGGGCGGCAGCCTGACGCCACCGGCCGGCTACGCGGCCGGGCTGCGCGACATCTGCGACCGGCATGGCGTGTTGCTGGTCGCGGACGAGGTGATCTGCGGGTTCGGCCGGCTCGGCGAGTATTTCGGCTCGGCGCGCTACGGGCTGAAGCCGGACATCATCACGTTCGCGAAGGGCATCGCGTCGGGTTATGTGCCGCTCGGCGGGGTGATCGCGAGCGACGCCGTAGTCGACACGGTGCTCGACGGGCCGCAGCAGATGTTCCTGCACGGCGCGACGTACGGCGGCCATCCGGTCGCCTGCACGGCCGCGCTCGCGAACCTCGCGATCATGGAACGCGAAGGCGTGCTCGCGAACGTCCGCAACAACGAAGCCGTCTTCCGCCAGACGCTCGACGGGCTGCTCGAACTGCCGTGCGTCGGTGACGTGCGCGGCGACGGTTACCACTACTCGCTCGAACTCGTGACCGACAAGGCCGCGCGCCGCTGGGCGGCCGGCATCAGCGCGCAGGCGTTCGTGTCGACGATGCTCGCACCCGCGATCTTCGACGCGGGGCTGTTGTGCCGCGCGGGCGTCGATCACGAAGGCACGCCGATCGTGCAGTTCTCGCCGCCGCTCGTGATGTCGCGCGACGAAATCGTCTGGTTCGTCGCGCAGATCCGCGACATCCTCGTCGACACCTATGCGCGGGCGACGCGCTGAGCGCGGCATCTTTCCTGTCAGGAGCATTCGATGCGAACAGCACAACAATCCTATGTCGATGGCCAGTGGCTCGATCCCGCCGATGCGAGGTCGATCGACGTGATCGATCCGGCCAGCGCGCGGCCGTATGCGCAGCTCAGGATCGGCGGCGCGGCCGACGTCGACCGTGCGGTCGGTGCGGCGAAGCGGGCTTTCGACACGTACTCGCACGGGTCCGTGGACGAGCGCGTCGCGCTGCTGCAGCGCATCCTCGAGATCTACCGGCGCCGCTACGAAGAAGTCGCGCAGACGATCAGCCAGGAGATGGGCGCGCCGATCGCATTCGCGCGCGCGATGCAGGCCGCGGTCGGTACCGCGCACCTCGAACAGACGATCCGGGCGCTGCAGTCGTTCCGCTTCAGCACGCAGACCGATTCGCTGCTGGTGTCGCACGAACCGATCGGCGTGTGCGCGCTGATCACGCCGTGGAACTGGCCGATCAACCAGATCGTATGCAAGGTCGCGCCGGCGCTGGCGGCCGGCTGCACGATGGTGCTCAAGCCGAGCGAGATCGCGCCGTTCAGCGCAATCCTGTTCGCCGAGATCCTGCACGAGGCCGGCGTGCCGCCCGGCGTGTTCAACCTCGTGCACGGCTACGGGCACGAGGTGGGCGACGCGCTGTCGCGGCATCCGGATGTCGCCATGGTGTCGTTCACGGGTTCGACGCGTGCGGGCGTCGAGGTCGCGAAGGCGGCCGCCGATACCGTGAAGCGCGTGCATCAGGAACTCGGCAGCAAGAGCCCGAACCTGATTCTGCCCGATGCCGATATCGAGGACGCGGTCGCGCGTGGCGCGCGCAGCTGCTTCAGCAACAGCGGCCAGTCGTGCAATGCGCCGACGCGGATGCTCGTGCATGTCGATCATCTGGCGCGGGCCGAGCAGGCGGCGCGGCGCGAGGCGGAGCGCACCGTCGTCGGCGATCCGCGTTCGGCCGAAACCGGTATCGGGCCGGTTGTCAGCCGCACGCAGTTCGACCGGATCCAGCATTTCATCCGGCTCGGGATCGAAGAGGGCGCGACGCTCGTCGCGGGTGGCCCCGGTCGGCCGGAAGGGCTCGGCGACGGCTTCTACGTTCGGCCGACGGTATTCTCGAACGTCACGCCGGCGATGACGATTGCGGCCGAGGAAATCTTCGGGCCGGTGCTGTCGATCATGACCTACCGGACCGAGGAAGAAGCCGTCGCGCTCGCGAACGATTCGGTGTACGGGCTCGCGGCCTACGTGCAGTCGAAGGATCTCGAGCGCGCACGCCGGGTCGCGGCGCGGTTGCGCGCCGGCAACGTCCACATCAACTACCCGGCGTGGAACCCGGCCGCGCCGTTCGGCGGCTACAAGCGCTCGGGCAACGGACGCGAGTACGCGGAGTTCGGCCTCGTCGAGTATCTGGAAACGAAGGGGACGACGGGGTACGCTTGAGCGACGTGCGGCGGCGTCCTGCGGGGCGCCGCGCGCCGATATCGATTGCGGGGAGCTGGACGATGCGGGTTATGCAGATGAACGAACGCATGCGCGGTGTGGCCGCGCTCGCGGAGGGGGGCGCGCGATGAAGATCCTGATCGCCCGGATGAATCACGAGACCAACACGTTCTCGCCGGTGCCGACGCCGCTCGCCGCGTTCGGCCGCAACGGCCCCGACTGGGGCGACGATGCGTATCGCGCGAATCGCGGGATGCGCACCGCGATGGCCGCGTTCATCGACGCGGCCGAGCGCGAAGGTGCCGACATCGTGACGCCCGTGTCGGCAGCCGCGAACCCGAGCGGGCCCGTCGCGGCCGACGCGTATGCGGCGATCTGCGATGCGATCGTCGCGGCCGCGCCCGGTTGCGACGCGGTGATGCTCGATCTGCATGGCGCGATGGTCGCCGAGCAGAGCGCGGACGGCGAGGGCGACCTGCTCGCGCGCGTGCGCGCGGCGCTCCCCGATGCGCCGATCGCGGTTGCGCTCGACCTGCACGCGAACGTCACGCAGAAGATGATCGATCACGCGGACGTGATCGTGAGTTTCAAGACCTATCCGCACGTCGACATGTTCGAGACCGGCGAGCATGCGGCGCGCGTGCTGCTCGACCGGCTGCAAGGCCGCGCACGGCCGGTGCTCGCGTGGCGGCAGCCGCCGCTGATGACGTCGACGCTGCGCAGCGCGAGCGCGGAAGGCGCGATGCGGCGCGCGGTGGAGGCCGCGCGCGCGGCGGAAGCCGACGGGATGCTGGCGGTATCGGTGCTGCCCGGCTTCTCGCTCGCGGATATTCCCGCGCCATGCATCAGCGTGATCGTGGTGGCCGACGGCGACCGCGCCGCGGCCGACACGGTGGCCGAGCGCATCGCACGGCAGATCTGGGAGGCGCGCGACGATTTCGTCTATCGCAGCGCGCCGCTGGCCGAATCGGTTGCGCAGGCTGCGGCGCTTGCGCACGGCGCGGATCGCCCGGTGCTGATGCTCGATCACGGCGACAACTGCATGTCGGGCGGCCCGTGCGACACGATGGACCTGCTCGAGGCGGCACTCGCACACGGGCTCGACGGCATCGTCAGCGGGCCGTTGTGCGACCCCGATGCCGTCGCCGCGCTGATCGACGCGGGCGTCGGCGCGACCGTCACGGTGCCGGTCGGCAACCGGCTGCCGTCGCACGGCGGCGTGCGACGCGAGCCGTTCCGTGCGACGGGCGTCGTGCGTGCGATCACCGACGGCGAATACGTGATCACGGGGCCGACTTACACCGGGCAACGCGCGTACATGGGCCGCGCGGCCGTGCTCGATATCGGCACGGCCACGCTCGTCGTCACCGAGCGGACGCAGGAGCCGTGGGACCTCGGCGTGTTCGAGAGCGTCGGCGTCGATCCGCGCCGCGCGCGCTTCCTGCTGTTGAAGTCGCGGATGTACTGCCGGCCGGTGTTCGTGCCGATCGCGGCCGCGCTGGTCGAATGCGACAGCCGCGGCGTGACGGGCTCGGACTACGGACTGTTCCGCTACGCGCGGCTCGAGCGGCCCGTGTATCCGCTCGACGAAGCCGCCCAGTGGTCGCCGGGCGCGCGGCCGGCGGCCTGACGGAGCGGGGCGCGAGACGCCGGAGTCGCGCGCTTTCGGGCATCATGCGGTGGCACCGGCCCGTCGAGCAGCAGGGCCGGGCAATCCATTGCGTCCGCAACCGATCCGGAGAACCGACCGCCATGCAATCGAATCCTTTCCGCCTGCGCAGCGCGCGCCTGCTCGCCGCGCTGACCCTCGCCACGACGGCCGTCGCCGTGCACGCCGCCGACTGGATCGTGTCCGGCAACGACGGCAAGTACCAGCGCGTCGAGGGCCGCGACACCTATCTGCCGTCCCCGCCCGCCGACACGCTGACGCTGCTCGACGCCAGCACGTTCCCGCCGAAGGTCGCGCTGCAGGTCGACGTCGAGAACGGCATCCAGGGGCCGCCGCAGGCCGTCGCGATCACGCCCGACGCGAAGCTCGCGCTCGTCGGTGCGCCGACGCGCTACGACACGGCTGCGAAGCAGCTCGTGTTCGACACGTTCCTGCAGGTGGTGAACCTCGATACCACGCCGCCCGCGATCACGCGCATCGAGCTCGGCACGCATCCGCAAGGGATCGCGATCGACCGCTCGGGCCGGCTCGCGCTCGTCGCCAATGTCGACGGCAGCGTGTCGATCCTGCGCATCGACGGCCCGCACGTGACGCTCGACGGCAACCTGAAGATCGGCAAGAAGCGGCTGGCCGGGATCAGCTTCACGCACGACGGCAAGCATGCGCTCGTGTCGCTGCGCGACGAGCAGGGCGTCGCGGTACTGAACGTCGACGACGGCAAGGTGACCGACAGCGGCACGCGCCTGAGCACGGGCGTCGCGCCTTACACGATCGACGTGTCGAGCGACAACCGCTGGGCCGTCGTCAGCAACGTGGGGCTCGCCGGGCTGCCGGGCTATACGGGCACGCTTGCGGGCGACGCCGATTCGGTCGCGCTGATCGACGTGTCGCGCGTGCCGTTCCGCACGGTCCAGTACCTGACGGTGCCGTCGCTGCCGGAAGGCGTTGCGATCTCGCCGGACGGGAAGTGGATCGCCGTGCAGGCGATGGACGGCTCGAACCTGACGGCCGACAACCCGGGCCGCCACAAGCTCGGCAAGGTGTTGCTGTTCGCGATCCGCGACGGACAGGCCGTGAAGGTGAGCGAGTTGCCCGGTGGCGAAGCCGCGCAGGGCATCGTGTTTACCGCCGACAGCCGGCACGTGATCGTGCAGTTCAACGTCGAACGACAGCTTGCGCTGTATGCGGTCGAAGGCGGCAAGCTGCGCGATACGGGCAAGCGGATCGCGCTGACGGGCGGGCCGTCGTCGTTGAGGACGTTGCCGCGCTGACGCCGGCCTCGTCGATTCGTTCGCATCCCTGAGTGCCGATGGCGCCCGGATTCGCCGGGCGCCGGTCGATGCACGTCCGTCGCCCGTCCCGCTGCAACGCAACAAGCGCCGGCAATGTGTACCCAAAGCCACTTAACTCCCGATTGTTTAGTTAAACAAACTGAAAATTCGGGAAACTTCTTGTAGTGAATAAACAGTTGTTACGGCACTGTAAGCCCCTGGGAACGCAGCACAAAACAGTCCCGGCACAGGAGGCCTACGTTGACGAACAGTGCACGCTGGATAGTGGCGGCCATCGCGGTCGCGATAGGAGGCGCCGGATGCGGCGGCGATTCGGTGGACAGCACGCCGGCGCCGATGGCCGCAGGCGTGGTGCCCGCGAACACGACTGTCGCGCCATCGGGCGCGCCTGCCGCGTCTCCCGGTACGCCCGCCGCGCCTGCGGTGCCTGCCGTGGCGCAGGATCTGAAGCTGACGCAGTACGTCGATCCGATGATCGGCACCGATCAGGTTCCGCCGCTCGTTCCCGACATCGCGAATACGGCTCCGGAAGACCTGCTCGGGGGTTTCACGACGCCTGCCGCGACGATGCCCTCCGGGATGGTTCAGTGGGGGCCGGACACGCCGTCCGTGCCGAACACGTGGAGCCCGCCCGGTTATCACTACAGCCAGACGAGCATCACCGGCTTCAGCCTCGCGCACCTGAGCGGCGTGGGCTGCAGCGCGGGCGGCGCACTGCCGGTGTTCCCGACCGTCGCGGGGCAATCCGGCCCGGCTGCGTTCAAGCATGCGAACGAAACGGCGCGGCCCGGCTACTACGGCGTGACGTTCGACAACGGCATTCGCACCGAGCTGAGCGCCACGCTGCGCTCGGGCATCGCGCGCTTCGTATGGCCGGCCGGCCAGCGCGGGCAGCTCAATCTCGCGGCGAAGACCAACGCGGCGTCGTGGGGCGGCTCGATCGCGCAGGACCCGAACGATCCGCAGGCGCTGTCGGGGTCGATGACGGGCGGCAGCTTCTGCAGCAGCGGGCAGACCTACAAGATCTACTTCTATGCGCGTGTCGACCAGCCGTTTACCGCGAAGCTCGGCAGCGGTAGCGCGCAACTGACGTTCGCGTCGTCGTCCGGTGCGCCGTCGACGGTGAACCTGAAGGTCGGGATCTCGTACGTCAGCGTGAAGAACGCGAAGGACAACCTCGACGGCGAGAGCGGCACGCAGACCTTCGACCAGATCGCCGCGCAGGCCGACGCGACCTGGAACCAGGCGCTCAACGCGATCCAGGTCACGGGCGGCAGCGCCGGCAACCTGAAGAAGTTCTATACCGCGCTGTATCACGTGCTGCTTGCGCCGAGCGTGTTCAGCGACGCGAACGGCGACTACCTGACGATGGGCGGCAAGACCGCCAATGCAGGCAAGGACCGCATCCACTACACGACGTTCTCGAGCTGGGACACCTACCGTTCGCTGATGCCGCTGGTGGCATGGCTGAAGCCGGCGGCCGCGGGCGACATGATGCAGTCGCTCGTCGACGATGCCGGGACGTGCGGCGGCGCGTTCCCGAAGTGGGTCGAAGGCAATACGAGCAGCGACGTGATGCCGGGCGACAACGTGCCGATCCTCATTGCGCAGAGCTACCTGTACGGTGCGACGGGCTTCGATGCAAAGAAGGCGCTGTCGATCATGCTCGACACGGCGTCGGGCGCCGTCGCCGCATGCAAGGGGGTCACGGCGCTGCCGGGGCTCGCGCAGTACCGGAAGTACGGCTACCTGCCTGCCGATGCGTCGATCCAGGTCGACAGCAGCCACAGCGGCGGCACGGCGTCGACGACGCTCGAATATGCGACGACCGACTACGCGATCTCGCGCTTCGCGCAAGCGCTCGGCGACACGGGCAACGCCGCGAAGCTGCTCGCACGGTCGGCGAACTGGAAGAACGTGATCAATCCGGCCGCGCCCGGCAGCCAGGGCGCGACACTGCCGCGCCTGTCCGATCGCAACAGCGACGGCAGCTGGGTCGCGAATTCGTTCGATGAAATCGAAGGGAACGTCGAGCAGTACACGTGGATGGTGCCGTTCGACATCCCGGGGCTGATGGGCGTGCTGGGCGGCGACGCGGCGGTCGTGCCGCGACTCGACACGTTCAACACGTACCTGAATGCAGGTTCGAAGAGCCCGCATCTGTGGATCGGCAACGAGCCGGCCTTCGCGACGCCGTGGCTCTACAACTGGACGAGCCGCCCCGACAAGACGCAGGCACTCGTGCGCCGGATTCTCGACGAGCAGTTCACGACCGCGGCGTCCGGCTTGCCGGGCAACGACGACGAAGGTGCGACGTCGGGCTGGTTCGTCTGGGCCGCGCTCGGCCTCTACCCGGAAATTCCGGCCGTGCCGGGTTTCACGCTGACGAGCCCGCTGTTCCCGCACGCGACGATCCGGCTCGGCAACGGCAAGACGCTGACGATCGATACCGACCATCCCGGTTCGATCTACGTGAAGAACGCCGCGTTGAACGGTGCGCCGTTGACGGGCACGTGGATCGATTTCGCGCAGGTAAGCAACGGCGGCGCGCTCACGTTCGGGCTGGACGACACGCCGTCGGCATGGGGCAAATCGCCGGCCGCGCGATAGCGCGCCGGATGACGGAGGAGGCCGGCGACGGTCGCCGCGGCAGCGGCCGGCGCCGGGCATTCGCAAGCGGAAGTCTGCGCGACGCAGATCGGGTGGGGCAGACGGCGTCGCGCCGCGCAAGGCCGCAAGCCTGGCGGCGCGGCGGAACAGCATCGCCGCCGGATGGTTCGTTTAATCAAAGGTACTAAACGAAAAATGAAAAATTCAAGACTCTTGATCGTCTCTGCGCTGACCTGTGCAGCGCTTGCCGCGTGTGGCGGCGACGACGTGAACGGTACCGTGACCGCCAGCAATGGCGGCGCAGACGTGCCGTCGACTTCGGGACCATCGCAACCGGGGCAGCCGGGCCAGCCGTCGCAACCGGGGCAACCGTCCACGCCCACGCGTACCAACATGCAGCTGACGCAGTTCGTCAACCCGCTCATCGGCACGCAGGTCAACGCGGACTCGGGTTACGCGGGCAACGTGAGCCCGGGTGCGATGGTGCCGTTCGGCATGGTGAACTTCGGGCCGAACACGCCGCGCTACAACTTCAACGGCTCGGGCGGTTACCTGTCGTCGGGCGGCTCGGGCGGCACGATCGACTTCTTCAGCGTCACGCACCTGAGCGGCGTCGGCTGCCCGGGACAGGGCA
The DNA here is from genome assembly GCF_057439935.1 of Burkholderia cepacia complex sp. TUM26381. Lineage (NCBI taxonomy): Bacteria > Pseudomonadati > Pseudomonadota > Betaproteobacteria > Burkholderiales > Burkholderiaceae > Burkholderia > Burkholderia cepacia complex sp. TUM26381. The sequence continues at coordinate 193,833 of NZ_CM172008.1, forward strand.
CGGTCGCGATGCTGCCGACCGATGCGGCGACGGCGATTGCATCGGGCGGGCGGCCGGTCGGCATCGGGTACAGCTATGGGGACGAAACGGCCCAGCCGGGGTACTACAAGGTGCGCCTCGCGAACGGCATCGTGACGGAGCTGAGCGCGACCGCGCGCTCCGGGCTCGCACGCTTCACGTATCCGAACAAGGACAAGGGTTTCTTCTCGATCGATGCGAAGCTGAACGGCAACAGCGATTCGGGCAGCACGAAGGTCACCGCGAACAACGTCGCGCTGGCGCTCGCGAGCGACGGCAAGTCGATGAGCGGGCAGGCCGTGGCGCCGGCATTCTGCACGCCGTACGGCACGGTGTGGAATGCGCCCGTGTATTTCTACGCGACCTTCGACAAGCCGCTGCGCAAGCAGGCCGGCACGTCGTCGGTGAACACCGCCAGCAACGGCGCGGCGACATTGCAGTTCGACCTGACCGATGCGGACCGGACCGTTACCGTGAAGGTCGGGATCTCGTCGGTGAGCATCCGGAACGCGCAGGCCAACCTGAAAGCCGAGGGCGAAAAACTCGCGTTCGACGATGCCCGCACGAACGCATCCGGCCTGTGGAACGACCGGCTCAACACGATCCAGATCGACCAGGCCGCGAATCCCGCCGTGCTGGACGCGACGCAAAAGTCGAACCTCACGAAGTTCTACACCGCGCTCTATCGCGTGTTCGGCACGCCGACGCTCTATAGCGACTCGAACGGCGAATTCCGCAGCATGCGCCAGCCGAGGAACGCGGACGGCAGCTATCCGAAGTCGGTCGACCAGACCGGCACCATTCCGGCGCGCGCGACGGCGAAGGTCGGCGACTATGCGTTCCGGCGCGCCGATGGTTCGCAGGGCGGCGCAGGCAATCACTACACGGGCTTCTCGCTGTGGGACACGTACCGGTCGCAGGCGCAGTTGCTGGCGATGCTCGCGCCGAAGGAATCGAGCGACATGATGCAGTCGCTGGTCGTGGACGCGTTGCAGTGCGGCGCGTTCCCGCACTGGGTCGACGGCAGCGACGACTCGACGCCGATGGCGGGCGACAATGCATTGAACGTGATTGCCGGCGCGTACAAGTTCGGCGCAACCGATTTCGATCTGGTGTCGGCCGCGCGGCTGACGAAGCAGTCCGTATTCGATCCGTCGAGCGCGTGCAACGACCGCACGAGTGCGGCGGGACTCGCCAATTTCCTGACGGCTCACTACCTGTCGCAAAGCGATGACGGCCACTCGTCGTCCGCGACCATCGAGCGCGTGCTGAGCGACCGCTCGGCCGCCGCGTTCCTGCAGGCGCTGCCGGCCAGCGTGCTGAACGCGCCGTCGGTCGGCGTGACGCCGGACAACATCGGCACGCTGTACACGCGGGCAGGATGGTGGCGCAACATCTTCGACTACACGAACAAGGTGATCGCCGCGCGCAACGCACCGCCGTCCGGTTCGGCGCCCGGCACACTGGGTACGCTCGTGCAGGGTTCGTTCCATGAATCGACGGAACCGAACTACTTCTGGACCTTCGCGCAGGACTGGACCGCGCTGATCGACGCGATCGGCGGCAAGCAGGCGGCCGTCACGCGGCTGAACAACCTGTTTGCGGTCACGACGCCGTTCTCGACCGTGCCGGGCTCCGCCGACCTGAACGGCGGCGAATCGTCCACGAACCTCTATATCGGCAACGAACCGTCGTTCCAGTCGCCGTGGGGATACAACTGGGCCGGGCAACCGAGCGGTGCGCAGTACATCCTGCCGATCATCATGTCGAAGGCGTTCACGACCGGCCGCGACGGGCTGCCGGGCAACGACGACATGGGCGCGACGTCGAGCTGGTACGTGTGGGCGGCGCTCGGCATGTTCCCGGTCATTCCGTCGGAAGCAGGGCTCGCGTTGTCCACGCCGCAGTTCGGCGGGATCACCGTCTGGCTCGGCAACGGCAAGACGCTGCGGCTCGACAGCGACAAGCAGGTTGCGATGGATGCGTCGGGCCGTCCGTCGTTCGCGTACATCCAGTCGCTGAAGGTGAACGGCGCCGATTACGCGGGTTCCTGGCTGCCGCTCGGCACGATCGCCAATGGCGGAACGATGCGCTATGCGTTGTCCGCGACGCCGACGCAATGGGCGGCCGCCGACAACCTGACACCGCCGTCCGGGCCGAACGCGGACTACACGCGCATGACGGCCGGCGGCCCGTCGGCCGCGATGCGCATGCAGCAGCAGGCGAGCACGCGATAAACCAACCGGGGCGCGCTCGGGATAGCGTCCCGGGTGCGTCGGTCGAGACGACGCAATCAGGGAGGATAACCAAGTGAAATCGAAAGAACGCCGGAAATTCCTGTCCTACAGCGCCGCGCTGGTCGGCACGAGCTGGCTCGCAGGCTGTAACGGCGATATCGATTCCCCGGCGGGCACGCCGGGCACCGATGGCCCGGCGACGATCACGCCCACGGTGCCCGCCGTGCCGGCCGACCCGGAACACAGCCTGCTGGCCACGCAGGAGCTCGCGCAGAACTGGACGTTCGCGTCCGCGAGCAGCCTGCCGGGTGCGACCGGTGCGCAACTGTCGGGCGCGGGCGGCGTGACGGGCATGGCGCCCGCGACGGTGCCCGGCACCGTGCTGAACAGCATGATCGTCAACGGCAAGTATCCCGATCCGTTCTACGGCCGCATCGTCACGAACACCCTTCCCGATACGCTGAAGGACACCGACTACTGGTACCGGACGACGTTCGCGGCGCCGGCCCGGCAGCCGGGGCAGCGATTGTGGCTGACCTTCGGTGGCGTCAATTACTGCGCCGAGATCTGGCTGAACGGCGCGCTCGTCGGGCGGCTCGAAGGCGCGTTCAAGCACGGCACGTTCGACATCTCGCGGCTGGTGCCGCAGGCGGGGGGCGCAGCCCATCTCGCGGTGCGCGTCGTCAAGCTGGATTTCTCCGAAGGGCCGCTGCTGCCGAACTACAAGAGCGGCGTGACGCGCGGCGGCCGCAACGGCGGCCCGACCGGCGTCACGCTGAAGAACGGCCCGACGTTTTTCTGTTCGGCCGGCTGGGACTGGCTGCCGACGATCCCCGACCGCAATCTCGGCATCTGGCAGCCGGTCTCGTGGTTCACGACCGGCCCGGTGCGCATCGCGGCACTGAATGTCGCGCATACACTGTCTGCCGATCTTTCACGTGCGGAGCTGAGGCTCGACCTCGAACTGGACAACGGCTCGGGTCAGGATCTCGTCGCGACGCTCGTCGGCAGCATCGGCACCGGCGTGACGTTCAGCCACGACATTGCGATTCCCGCATCGACTACCACGACGAAGGTGTCGCTCACGTCGTCGGATATCGCGGCGCTGTCGATCGGGCAGCCGCGCCTGTGGTGGCCGAACGGGTATGGCGAGCCGAACCTCTACGCGGTGACGGTGGGCATCAAGGCGGGACGCGTGCTGTCGGATGCGCGCACGCTGAACGTCGGCCTGCGCCGCATCGAGTATTCGCGCGACATCGGCATGGGCACGCAGCTGAGCATCACCGTCAACGGCCTGCCGATTCTCGTGATGGGCGGCAACTGGGGGCTCGACGAAGCATTGAAGCGCATTCCGCGCGAACGGCTGTTCAACCAGGTGCGACTGCATCGCGATGCGAATCTCAACCTGATCCGCAACTGGAACGGACAGAGTACGAGCGACGATTTCTTCGATGCGTGCGACCGCTACGGGATCCTCGTCTGGCAGGACTTCTTCTTCTCGACCGAAGGAGACGGCTCGGGCGCCGCCAACGTGCCGCGCGATCTCGACAACATCCGCGACGTGATCGCGCGCCACCGTCATCGTCCGTCGATCCTGCTCTGGTGCGGCGGCAACGAAGGCGCGCCGCCGCCGGCGCTCGTCAAGGGGCTCGACGCGCTCGTCACCGAGCTGGATCCGCAACGCCTGTGCCTCACCAGTTCGGCGGGCGATACGGGCGCCGGTGCGGTGAACGGCTACTCGTCCGGCGGGCCGTACAACTGGGCGTCGCCGCAGGCCGCGTTCAGCCGCGGCTACGGCACGACGTCGGTCGCGTTTCACAACGAAGTCGGCTCGCACTCGATCCCGACACTCGAATGCGTCGAGTCGATGCTGCCGCCCGGTTCGTACGAGTGTCCGGACGACTTCTGGGCCGATCGCGACATGAACGGCAACGGTGCGTACTACTATCAGGTCGGCAAGCAGGGCGGCGCCGGCTACATCGCGATGACGGCGCTGCGCTACGGCGCGATCCGCAATCTCGCCGACTTCGTGCGCAAGGCGCAGATGATGAACTACGAGTGCATCCGCTCGATCTACGAGGCGAATGCGGCCGTGATGATCGGCCCGGTGGCCGGGAAGATCACGTCGCCGGCCACCGGCGTGATCATGTGGATGACGAACCCGTCGCAACCGAGCTTCGTGTGGCAGATGTACAGCCACGATCTCGAGGAACATGCGTCGTTTTTCGCGGTGCAGCACGGGTGCCGTCGCGTCAACGCGATCCTCGACGCGAATACCGCCGACGTGACGATCGCGAACCATACGGGCGCGGCCGTGGCCGGCAGCGTCGAGATGCGCGTGTACAACCTGGACGGTACGCTGAGCAGCCGCGCCACGGCCGATGCCGGCGGCGTCGCGAAGGCGTCGTATCGCGTGGTGGCGAACCTGAAGGCGGCAATGGCCGCCGCGAAATCCGACGTGTGCATGGTGTCGCTCGCGTTGACCGATCCGGGCGGCAATCCGCTCGCGGAGAACGTCTACTGGCGGCAGCGCGACGGCGGAGACACGTCGTATACGTCGCTCGACTCGATGCCGGGCGCGGCCGTTTCCGTCAGTGCGACGTCGGCCGAGGCCGATGACGTGACGACGCGCATCACGGTCAACGTCGCGAACGTCGGTGCGGGCGTCGCGTTGATGACTCACCTGCAGGCGTTCGACCCGTCGATCGGCGCGCGCATCCTGCCCGCGTTCTACAGTGACAACTACCTGAACCTGGTGCCGGGCGCGAAGCGGCAGATCACGATCGACCTGCCGCATGCGGGCGGCGCACCGGTGTCGCGCGTCGCGCTGCGGATCGACGGGTGGCGGCTCGATCGTCCGAACTGCAGGCTGGGGCTCGGCGGCGTGCCGGTCGTCTTCAACGAGCGTGCGCTGGCGATCGACCCGGCGGTGCCGACGTTCGCGGCATGCTGAGCCGGGCGTGCGCACGATGCGGTGGGACGGTGAACGCCGGGGCGGGTCGCCCGTCGTTCATCCGCTGCGCGTTTCCGGATACCGGGCCCAATCGGGGAATAAAGCGTGGAGACATTGCAGGAGCTGCGCATCCGCGCGCTGAAGCAGGCGCTGGATGACGAAGTGCACGGCTTGTGGATCAGCCATGAGATGGCGACGAACATCATCGCGCGGCTCGACGACGCGATGTCGATCGCGCATGCGTGCGTCGCGGATCGCAACGGCGCCGGTGCGGGCGGCGCGATACCGGCTGACCGGCCCCCCTTCCGGGGTTGAGCGATCGGGCGAGCCTGCCAGGTGTCATGGGGCCGCGTGACCGCGCCTACGGACGCAGTAAATCGAACCCGCCGAATACGACGACGCCGCTGAGCACGATCATCGCGACGGAGTGCTGACCGAAGTAGAGAATTGCCGCGGCAAGCCACGTCGTGATGCAGAAGGCGCCGATGCGGGCCATCGTGTGTTCCTCGAATGCGTGATGCAATGGGTGCGTGCCGCACGGCGTTCGCCGCTCGAACGGGCGAGCGGGGGCGCAGACGGACGGAAAAAGGCGACCCGCGCAGCCGAGACGGCGGCGTCGGCACGCGCGGCATGCCGCGCCCGAAAGGGCGGGAGTCGAAGCCGGCGGCGTTGCGCGTTCGGGCCCGGAGGCGGCCGATGTGCGCATCCAGCCGGCGAAGCCGCAATTTTACCAGCGCCGCCGTGTCGCGAATCTGGCCCTTTCGCGATGAAAATGCGGCAATCGCGCCGATATCCGTTCGACCCCGATACTCAAGTTTCGTGTGACGAATGCCGTAAACGAGTTGGAAGGCGATTCCCGCCTTCTGTCACGATTCGCTAACGACACACGGACCGACACGATGCAGATCGATTTCTCCACCACCACGCGATCCCCGCTGGCGGACAGCGGCATGAGCGCAAACGCGAACGCAAACGCGCCCGCCGCGACGTCATCCACCGGCGCCGCAACGGATGCCACGAGCGCGACGGGGCCCACCGGCACGACCGGCGCCAACGGGGCGACCGGTACCACCGACGCGAAGGATTCGACCGGCGCCACCGGCGAAACGCTCGGCGCGGCGGGCGCATCGTCGGAAGACCCCGCGGTCGCGCAGTTGAAGGCGCTGATCGAGCGGCTGCAGAAACAGCTTGCGACGCTGGAACGCCAGATGGCCGCCGCCGCCCAGCGCGCGAAGGACGATCCGTCCGCGGCCGTCGAACAACAGTCGCTGAGCGCGGAAGCGAGCGCGATCTCGGCGGCACTCGCGACGGCGATTTCGCAACTCGCGTCGGCGCTCGAGAAATCGGGCGGCTCGTCGTCGGGCGGGCTGGTGTCGACGCACGCCTGAGCGACCACGGCCGAGTCGGCCTCACGCATTACAATCGCAAGCTCGTCTCCCTCGAAAGGACGGCTGAACGATGAATGCGGAACCCGACGACGATCTCGTCCGCTTCGACGCACAAGGCGGCACGCCGCTGCCGGCGGCCGATGCGCAAGGATGGCTCGAACACGACGGCGCGCGCATCTGGCACGCGTCGTTCGGCCACGGGCCGCCGGTCGTGCTGCTGCACGGCGGCCTCGGTCACGGCGGCAACTGGGGCAACCAGGTGCCGGCGCTGCTCGCGGACGGCTACCGCGCGATCGTGATCGACAGCCGCGGCCACGGCCGCAGCACGCGCGACGACCAACCCTATTCGTACGAACGCATGGCGTCGGACGTGCTCGCGGTCCTCGACGCGCTGCACGTCGACCGCGCACGCTTCGTCGGCTGGAGCGACGGCGCGTGCATCGCGCTCGTGCTGGCCGCCCGTGCGCCGCAACGCGCGGCCGGCGTGTTCTTCTTCGCGTGCAACATGGATCCGGGCGGCACGAAGGAGATGGTGCCGAGCCCGCTGATCGACCGCTGCTTCGCGCGGCACCGCAAGGATTATGCGCAACTGTCGGCGACGCCGGACCGGTTCGACGCGTTCGTCGCGGCCGTCAGCGAAATGATGCGCACGCAACCGGATTACACCGCGCAGGATCTCGCGGCAATTGCCGTGCCGGTTGCGATCGTGCAGGGCGAACACGACGAATTCATCCGGCCCGAGCATGCGGCGTACCTCGCGCATGCGATTCCGGGCGCGACGTTGACGATCCTGCCCGGCGTGAGCCATTTCGCGCCGCTGCAGCGGCCGGCGCGATTCAACGCGGCGATGCTGGCGTTTCTCGGCCGGCTGCCGGCGTGACGCACGCGCCCGCCGGCGAGCGGGCGCATGCGCCGGTCGTGGTCAGACCATCGCGTTGTCGGCGCCGGGGATCTCGTGCGCCTTGATCTGCTTGCGCTGCAGCTTGTAGCGCAGCTTGCCGAGCATGCCGTCCTCGTGGGCGATGCGCGTGATGTTGAGCACGTATTCGTCGTCCGGCGCGACGGCCTGCGCACCCATGATCCAGCGCACGCTGTCGCGATAGTCGTACAGCGCCTTGTCGTTGATGTCGGCGAGGAAGAACGACAGCGCGGCCATCGCGGCCGGGTGGCCGCCTTCGGCATGCCTGCGCAGTTCATCGATATAGCGGTGACGCGACGCATGATCCTCGATGTCGCCGATGAACATCAGCATGCACTCGAGGCCGTCCGTGTGCCCCATTTCGTGCGCCTTGCGCGCGGCCTCGACGGCTTCGACCTGCATGCGCGCGCGTTCGGCCAGGTCCGTGCTGTTGAGTCCGATGTGGTGATACGTGTACCCGAGCCGGTACGCGGCCATGTTGCCGCCGGCGTCCATCGACTCGCGGAAGTAGTGGGCGGCGCGATATGGGTCGGCCGCGACGTGCATGCCTTCCTTGTAGAAGCAGCCGAGCAGGTAGTCGCACGAATCGCCGCCTGCCTCGTAGCCGAGCTGGCAGAGTGCGACGGCATCGGCGGGGCGCCGGTTTTCGTATTCCATGGCGGTGGCGAGCTGGTTCCAGGCGAGCGAACCGGGCTCGTTCAAGCGTGCGGCTTCGAGCCACGCGTCGCCGCGCACGTCGTCCTGGGCGAAGCCGAACATGCCGGTGCGATGGGCATAACCGCGCAGGATCATCGCCGACGTGCACGCGCGCGCGTCGGAGGCCCGTTCGATCGCACCGGTCAGCCAGCTGCCTTGCGGGTCGAGGCCGAGCGTCAGCCGCAAGCCTATCGCCATCGCACGGTTGTCGTCGATCGGCTCGTTGCGTTCGGCTTCCTGCAGCCGCGCGTAGGCCTGTTCGTACTCGTTGCGCTTGAAATGGCTGTAGGCGAGCCAGTGCAGCGTCTCCCAGCGGTGATACGGATGCAGCGCGGCCTGCGCGCGTGCGAGCGTCGCGGCCATCGCGCGGCGCACGTCGTCTTCGTCGTCATCCGAATCGAGCGTATTGCCGGCGTAATCGTCGCGCCAGATCTCGTGGCGCAGCCGGTCCTTCTCGACCGCATCGAGGTGTGCGCATGCATCGGAATCGACGAACGCGCGGACGTGGTCGTGCGAGCCGCCCCAGCGCGGCTGCATGTACCAGATGAACGTGCGCATCGGAAAGAACAGCTTCGGGTGGACGTGCAGCGTCGCTTCCATCCAGTACCACTTCTCCTTGCGCAGTTTCTTGCCCTGGACCGGGCCGGGCAGCGCTTCGGGAAATTCCGCCGGGCATGCGACCGGCACGTCGGGATTCAATCCCGAACGCGCGAGCATGCGCTGCAGTTCGGCGCGCGTGGCTTCGTCTTCGGCGCCGACGTTCAGGTGCAGTTCGGTGACGGGCCAGCGGCGCTCGCGCACGAGCTGCGTGAGCCATTCGGGCTCGCCGAACGACGACACGCTCGTGAAGATCACCTTCGGCGCGGCCCACATCGTCGGCGCGAGCACCAGCGCGCGCAGCGCGGCGACGGTCGTCATCGCGGCGCACGCATGCGCGCAGATCCAGCCGGCTTCGGTCACCGTCTCGGCCCAGCCGGAACCGCGGTATTCGTAGGCCCAGTGGTGCCAGTAATGCGCTTCGCACAGCCACGCGTGCGCGGAGCGCGGGCTCGCGGCCTGCCATGCGCGCAGGCGCGCGAGGCCCTCGGCGCCGGCGTCGATGCACGGCTGCACGTCGGCAGGCAGCGCGTCGACATACAGCGCTTCGGCCGTGCGGTCGGCGAAGCTGGCGGCGAGTGCGGCGTCGAGCTGTGCGTCGAGCGCGGCAAACTCGCCCGCGCGCAGCAGCGCGTCGACGTCGCAGATGAACCAGCGGGACTTCGCGGGCGGAATCAGGGCGGCGGGAGCGGAGGACATGTCGGTGTCGGTGGTCATGACGAAACGGGTTGGGGATCGAAGATGCGGTAGCGCTTCCACGGCAGCGAAAGCCAGTTTCCGGACGGATTGCGCAGGTGCTCGCGCACTTCCTGCGTGGCGCGCGACGACGCGGGGCCGTCCTGGCCGCTGCCGCGCAGCCAGTGCTGGCGGGCCCGCGCATACGCGAGCCCGAAGTCTTCCCAACTGTCGAAGCTGTCCTGCGCGCGCTGCGCATTGAGCAGCAACACGACCCACGCGTGCTGTTCGGACGTCCAGCCGAGCAGTGCGATGCAGCGCACGAGAAACGCGGTGCGTGCGCAGTCGAAAGCGAGTGCGTCGCGCACGCGCCCGTCGGCAGCGAGCTGTTCGTAGAAGCCTTCGTGCGAGCGGCCGACGCCACGGATCCAGCCCGCGAGGATCGGCGGCACGCGCTGTACGATCTGCCACTCGGGCAGGTCGGCCGGCAGGTCGAGTTCGCGCCGCAACTGGCGCGCGAGCTGTTCGCGTTGCGGGTCGGGCAGCGCGTAGACGAGGTCGTCGCAATCGCAGCGCAGCCCGTTGCGGATCAGCAGGATGTCGGCAAGCGCGAGCGACCAGCGGCGGCGGTTCGGCGGCGCCTGCTCGGCCAGCGTGTGGGCGAGCTTGACCGCCGCGGTCTGCCGGACCGCTACCGCGGCGTCGGCCCCCGCGGCCTGGTCGGCGTCGACTTCGCGCACCATCCGGGCGGCGGCCCGGAACGATCGCCACACGTACCACACGAGCCACAGCACGGCGACGCCGATCAGCAGTTTCAGCATGACGGGCCCCCGTCTGCCGGCGCACGCAGCGCGAATGCGGCGCACAGCGCGGGATCGATCGCGATGCCTTCGATCTCGAAAGCGGTCGTGGCCGGCGGTGTATCGGGTTCGCGCGTGGCCGGCAGCGCATCGGCCGGCAGCGCATGGCGCGCGGCTGCTGCGACGGCCGGATCGATCTGTCGCAGCTGGCCGAGCGCATAGGGCGCGTTGCGCAGCAGCAGCCACTGCAGCGCGGCCGGCGGCTGTGCGAAATGCTCGATCAGGTGGAAGTTCTCACTCATCACGCTCAGCAGATGATCGGGCGAGCGCACGTCGGTGACGAAGGTCCATGCGCCGGCGGCCGCGCCCGGCGCGTCCGGTTCGAACACGAGGCCCATGCCCTCGCAATCGGGATGACGCTCGCCGCGCGGCCCGAGCGCGCGCAGGAACTGGCGGACGTCGTCCGCATAGCGGCGCACCGGGTGGCGGTTCTGCTTGCCCTTGATCTGGTCGATGCGCAGGCCGTTGCCGCCCACCTGCAGGCTGATCGTCACGTGCGGCTGGTTGCCCGCGCCGCGCAGCGTGAACAGGCGCAGCCGGCCCTCCTGCGCGGCCTGCGCGTACTGCTCGCCGTAGCCGCCGCGCAGCCGGCGGCGATCCGCGAACTGGCCAAGGCAGTGCTGCATGTAGTACGACTCGTAAGCGAGTTCCTCGCGCAGCGCCGCATGATCGCCGGCGAATTCGAAGACGATCCCGTTCGGCGTGCGCAGCACCTCGCGCAGCGCGAGGCCGCTGCTCGGCACCCAGCCCTTGTCGCGGCGCGCCTGCATCCGCTGGTGCTCGCGCTCCCACATCTCGAGCGCCATCGTGCACGTGATGCGCTGCAGTTTCTGTGCGAGCCGCGTGCCGGCGCGCGAGCGCAGGAATTCGACCAGCGTGCGCTCGCGGTCGATCAGCAGCATGTGCTCGGGATCGATGAAGTAGAGCGGTGCCGGTTCGGTGGCCGGCGGCGGTGCTGCATCGACCGTCGCGCCGGATGCCGGTTGCGCGCGGAACCGGCGCACGAGCCAGTCGGGCGCCGGCCGGTCGGCGCCGGCGTGTAAGCGGTAATCGGCGAGCGAATCGAGCGGCTGCGCCTGCTCGAACGCACCGACGACCCAGCGGAAAAAATGGTTGCCGAGCCACGCGAGGATGTCGGCCGGATCGCCGCGCTCGGCGCTGCGGCGGGCGATGGCCGCCTTGATGTCGGGCGCATTGACGACATCGCGCGGCCGGTAGGCGGACGCGCCCACGGTTTCGGTCACGGGGTCACTCTCCGGTCAGGCAGGGCGTGCGCGGGCAACGCGCGCGGGACCCTGGCGGTTCTTTCGGCTCAAGGGCGAAACGGCGAACGGGCGCGCAAGACAAGCGCGGCGGCGTTGCGGGTTCCGGTTCGGGGCGGTCGATGCGTGAAAATCACGCGGCCGCGCGGTAGCCAATGACGCGGGAGCGGGCGATCAGCGAATGGCGATTCATTGTTTCTCTCAGGATGGATTCTATTTTTTTGCTTCCGCGAGTCTACTTCGATCCATGCGGGTGAATCAATCGCGCGGTGCGCCGACATGGGCGGATCTGACCAGGCTTGTCTCTTTTTCTTCGATTTTCGATGGAGCGCCATTCGGCGGCCGGATTCGATGCGGTTAAAAGCGCCCGATTTTCCCGGCAAACGGGCGGACGGCCTTGCGCGTGCAGCGATGCAATCCCGCGCCCGGCATATCTCATAAGTTTTTCTTTAGGCTCGCGCAACTTATCGTCGATTGTTGGCGGCCGGCCGGTAGCGGATAGTCCTGCTTCGACAGGCCGGCCGCCGCATCTTCCGCGCGGCGCGGCCGGATCTGTTGTCCATGCAACCATCAGAAATCAAAGGAACCGCAACCATGCGATTCAACGCGACACGCTTCGCCGCGACCCTGTTCGTCGCCGCATGCGCCACCGCGACGGCCGGCCGCGCGGCCGCCGTCACGCAGGACGACCTCCACGACACCGTGACCCGCCATATCGCGCCGTTGATGAAACAGTACGCCGTTCCCGGCATGGCGGTCGGCATCGTCGCCGACGGCAAGCCCTACGTGTTCGATTACGGCGTGATGTCGAAGCAGACCGGCAAGCCCGTCACCGGCGACACGCTGTTCGAGATCGGCTCGGTCAGCAAGACGATGACGGCGACGCTGGCGGCCGACGCGCAGGAGGGCGGCGAACTGTCGCTCGCGGACCCGGCGGGCAAATACCTGCCCGCGTTGCAGGGCAAGCCGTTCGGCGTCGTCACGCTGCTCAATCTCGGCACGCATACGCCTGGCGGTATGCCGCTGCAGGTGCCGGACAGCATCCGCAACGACGCGGACCTGATGCGTTATCTCGACGCGTGGCGGCCCGCGTATGCGCCGGGCACGCGCCGCACCTATTCGAACGTCGCGATCGGGATGCTCGGCTATCTCACCGCGAAGGCGATGCACAAGGATTTCGCGGTGCTGATGGAGCAACGGCTCTTCCCCGCGCTCGGGATGATGCATACGTACATCAACGTGCCGGCCGCGCGTCAGGCCGACTATGCACAGGGCTATGCGAAGGACGGCAAACCGACCCGGATGACGCCCGGCATGCTGTGGCAGCCGGCGTATGGCGTGCGGACCACGGCGGCCGACCTGCTGCGTTTCGTGCAGGCGAACATGGGCCTGATCCAGACGTCGCCGCGGCTGCAGCGCGCGATCGAGCGCACGCATACCGGCTATTTCAGCGCGGGGCCGCTGACGCAGGACCTGATCTGGGAACAGTATCCGTATCCGGTTGCGTTGCCGACGCTGATCGAAGGCAATGCGCCGCCGATGCTGTTCAACGCGACGCCGGCCAGCGCGATCAAGCCGCCGCTTGCGCCGAATCCGAACACATGGATCAACAAGACGGGCTCGACCAACGGCTTCAGCACGTATGTCGCGTTCGTCCCCGCGAAGCGGATCGCGATCGTGATGCTCGCGAACGGCAACGTGCCGATCGAGGATCGCGTGAAGGCCGCGTACCGGATTCTCGGCTCGCTCGGCGACGGGCGGTAACGTTTCCACGGCCGGGCCGGATACGCCGCCCGGCCCGGTACGCCCCAAAAAAACTGATACCTGTATCGGCGCGCTTCTGCAAAACGAAATACGCGCATCGCATCCCCTGAGCAGAATCCGGGCAGATCTCCGGGCGTGTCCGGACATTCCAGTCAGGGGGAAACATGCAGAAGACCACTCTCGCACGGCTGCTGTGCGGGCTGACCTTGGTCGGCGCGCTCGGCGCGTGCGGCGGCAACATGGATGGCACGGGCGGCGCGGCCGGCACATCGACGAACGCGGCCGGCGGCACCGACAACGGCAAGGACAACGGCGGTACGCCGCCGGGCCAGCAAGTCGCGAACCGCGCGCTCGTGATCGAGCTCGACGGCGTCACATACGCGGCGCTCGCGGCCGGCATCGCCGGCGGCACGCTGCCGAACCTCGCGAAGCTGCATATTGCGCCAGCCTACAGCGGCGGCGTGAACGGCCTGCTGTCGCAGCAGCCGAACCTCGATACGCCGAGCTGGGCCACGCTGCTCACGGGTGCCTGGGGCAATCGTCATCAGGTGCTGTCCGACGCACCGAACCAGGCGCTGCAGGCGCCGACCGCATTCGACACGCTGAAGACCGCGAACGCGGGCCTGCTCGGCGCGGCCGTCGGGTCGCCGGCGCTCGCCGCACTGCTCACGGCCGGCCGCAACGCGGGCAATCTCGACACACTCGCGAATTGTGCGGCGGTCGACAGCTGCGTGACGCAGCAAAGCACCACGATGATCCAGCAGGGGTACTCGCTCGTCGTCGCGCAATACCACTCGGCGCAGGATGCGGCGCTGAACTACGGTCTCGGCGCGGCCGCGTACGCGAACACGCTGAAGCAGCTCGACGCGTCCGTCGGCGTGCTCGTCGCCGAAACGGCGAAGCGCAACAAGGAGAACTGGCTGGTCGTGGTCACCGGCGGCCATGGCCTGAACGCGGCCGGCGGCAGCGACGGGCTGCCGTTGCTGTCCGAATCGACGACCTTCATCGCGATGAACCAGGCCGACAACGGCCGCCTCGGCAGCGCCGCGCAGCCGGCGTCGCTGGCCGACCTGCACGCGCGCGCCAGCATCGCGGACATTGCGCCGACCGTGCTCGCGCAGTTCGGCGCGCTGCCCGCGTCGTCCGCGTATGAAATGGATGGCGGCGAACTGATCGGCGCGCAACCGGTGTCGCAGCTCGCCGGTACGGCCAGCACCGACGGCCACAGCGTCGTGCTGACGTGGGCCGCGCCCGCGAGCGGCGCGATCGCGGTGTACCGCGCGGGCCAGCAGATCGCGACGCTGCCGGCCGGCACGACGACCTATACCGACAGCAATCTCGGCCTGACCGCAGCCGGCACCTACAGCTTCGACTACGTGGTGACGGCAGGCGGCGCGCCGCTCGGCAGCATCGTGCGGATCGCGTACGTGCCGCCGCCCCCGCCGCCGCCGCCGCTCGCGGCGACGCTGAAGAACGGCCTCGCGTCGTATTACCCGTTCGGCGCGCTGCCGGCCGTCGATGCGCTGAACGCGAGCACGATGGGCCCGTTCCCGGCCGCCGCGAACGGCGGCTCGCTGGTCGCCGATCCGTTCGGCGGCCAGGCGCTGCAGGTAACGACGCAGACCGTCGACACCAACGGCTACGACGGCTACAAACTCGTGCAGAACGCCGACATCGCGACGCAGGCGCAGTTCACGATCGGCATGTGGCTGAAGACGCCGTGCACCGACGTGGTCGGCTTCGGCACGCCGGTGTTCGCGAACAAGAACTGGCAGAGCGGCAAGAACGCGGGGATCGCGATCGGGCTGTTCCCGCAGGCGTCGGGCGCGCCGTCGGGTACCTGCAACCTCCAGTACAACGCAGGCGACGGCACCAACCGCAACGACCTGAAGACGATGAGCGTGACCGCGAACCAGTGGGTGTACGCGGCGTTCGTGATCGACACGGTTGGCAAGACGATGACGGCCTACACGTTCGACCCGGTGCTCGGCGAGCAGAAGCAGAGCACGCCGCTCACGGTGTCGGTGGCCGCGCTGCCGGGCCTCGGCACGAAGACCTTCGGCGTGAACGAGGACGGCACCGGCCAGTACCACATGCTCGCGTGCGGCTACCCGGCCAGCCATTACAGCGGCGGCTACACGGTCAACGCGTGCACGACGGTCAAGCCGAACGTCGAGAGCTTCTCCGACGTCGCGATGTGGAGCCGCGTCGTGACCGAAGCCGAACTGCAGTCGGTCGCGGGCTCGGGCAAGCCGCTGTCGACGATCCTTCACTGACGGAGTGCCGACATGACCATCGCAAATCTGCGCCGCGTGCGCGTCGCGCTCGCGGCCTGCATGCTGAGCGCGCTGGTCGCCGGGTGCGGCGGCGACGATTCGGGCAGCACGGCCGCCGGCGCCGCGAAGGCGAATGCGGCGCCGGCCGGTGCGGGCGGCGCGAGCGCGCCGGTGCCGATCGTCGCGCTGCCGGGCGCCGGCCCGTGCGCGGCGTCGGGCACGGCCGCGCTGCCGTCGCCGTTGCTGAACTCGCAGCTGCGCTGCGCGCCGTGACGCGCGCGCCTTTCCGGGACGACATTCCTTCTCGATCATGACCTCCATCGACCGCCGTTCGTTTCTCCGTGCCGCTGCTGCCGGCACGGCCTTCTCGATGTTCCCGCCGGCGATCCGGCGCGCGCTCGCGATTCCCGCCAACAACCAGACGGGGACGATCAACGACGTCCAGCACGTCGTGATCTTCATGCAGGAAAACCGCTCGTTCGATCATTATTTCGGCACGATGCCCGGCGTGCGCGGCTTCGGCGACCGCCTGACGATCCCGCAACCGGGCGCCGCCTCGGTCTGGCAGCAGAACGACGGCAAGCGCCCGGTGCTGCCGTTCTATCTCGACAGCACGAAGGGCAATGCGCTGCTCGTCGGCGGCGCGCACTCGTGGACCGATTCGCATTCGGCGTGGGACAACGGCCGGATGACCGCATGGCCCGCGTCGAAGGGCGATGCGTCGATGGGCTACCTGCGCCAGTCCGACTTGCCGTTCCACTTTGCTCTCGCCAATGCGTTCACCGTGTGCGACGCGTACCACTGCTCGCTGCACGGCGGCACGAACTCGAACCGGATCTTCCTGTGGACCGGCACCAACGGCCCGACGGGCTCGAACACGGCCGTCGTGAACAATGACGGATGGGACGGCCTCGGTTCGTCGAAGACCGGCCTCACGTGGACGACCTACCCGGAGCGCCTGCAGGCGTCGGGCGTGAGCTGGAAGGTCTACCAGAACATGCCGGACAACTACACCGACAACCCGCTCGCGGGCTTCGCGACGTTCCGCAAGGTCAACGAGACCGTGCCCGGTTCGCCGAACGCGCCGTACACGCCTGCGATGGAGGCGCTGTCGCCGCTGTACAAGGGAATCGGCAACACGATGCCCGACGGCGGTTTCCTGCAGTCGCTCGCCGACGACATCGCGGCGAACCGGATGCCTCAGGTGAGCTGGATCGTGTCGCCGACCGCGTACTGCGAGCACCCGGGCGCCTCGACGCCGGGGCAGGGTGCGTACTACCTGCAGCGCCTGCTCGACACGCTGACCGCGAATCCGGATGTGTGGAGCAAGACCGTGCTGTTCGTGAACTACGACGAGAACGACGGCTTCTTCGATCACATGCCGCCGCCGAATCCGCCGTCGCGCAACCCGGACGGCACGTATGCGGGCAAGTCGACCGTGACCACGCAGTACGAGTACTTCACGTTGCCGAACCCGCCCGGCGATTCGTCGCCGCTCGCGCCGGACGGCCGTTCGTACGGGCCCGGCCCGCGCGTGCCGATGTTCGTCGTGTCGCCGTGGAGCACGGGCGGCTGGGTCAACTCGGAAGTGTTCGACCATACGTCGGTATTGCGCTTTCTCGAGCAGCGCTTCGGCGTGCAGGAGCCGAACATCAGCCCGTGGCGCCGCGCGGTGTGCGGCGACATGACGTCGGCGTTCAACTTCAAGAATCCCAACGGCAACCCGACGACGTCGCTGCCGGCGCCGACCAAGGCCGCGGCCGACGCGCAGCACGTGCAGCAGGCGCTGATGGGCGCGGTGCCCGTGCCGTCGGTCGCGTTGCAGCAGATGCCGGTGCAGCCGCAGGGCACGCGGCCGTCGCGTGCGTTGCCGTACGAGCTGCATACGAGCGCGAGCGCCGACGTGTCGGGCGGCCTGCTGTGGCTCACGTTCAGCAACACGGGCGCGGTCGGCGCGGTGTTCCATGTGTACGACAAGCTGCATCTCGATCGTGCGCCGCGCCGCTTTACGGTCGAAGCGGGCAAGCAGTTGTCGGATGCGTGGCGCGTCGTGGCCGACGACGCGGGCAGCTACGACCTGTGGGTGCTCGGGCCGAACGGCTTCCTGCGCGAATTCCAGGGCAACGTCGCGAAGGCCGCGAGCGGGCCCGTGCCGGAGATCCGCGTGTGCTACGACCCGGCGAACGACGCGGTGTACCTGACGATCATGAACGTCGGCAACGCGGCGAGCCAGGTCACGGTCACGTCGAACGCATACCGCACCGACGGCCCGTGGCGCTATGCAGTGCCGGCCGGGATGCAGGTCGAGCCGTACTGGACGCTCGCCGCGTCGAGCGGCTGGTACGACTTCACGCTGGCGGCCGAGAACGGCCTCGTGCGCCGCTTCGCGGGCCGCGTCGAGACCGGCCGGGACAGCATCAGCGATCCGGCGATGGGCGTGTCCAGCTGACGGGCGCCGGCCGCACGGCCGGTGCCGCATCACCGGGTGCCGCCGGCGCGCCGACCCGCGCCGGCGGCTTTTGTGCGCGGCCCCGCGTTGGCGAGGCCGCGCGTTTTTCATTCCTCCCTGCTCACACGACGCTTCATTCGATGACGCAACTCGCGCTTTTCGATCTCGACCTTACCCTCATTCCGTTCGACAGCGACCAGGCCTGGGGCCGTTTCATGGTCGAGCACGGCCTCGTCGACGCGGCCGAATTCGACCGCATCGACGCTGCATTCGCGGCCGGCTATGCAGCCGGCACGCTCGACATCCACGCGCACCTGTGCAACATGCTCGCGCCGCTCGCCCGCTATTCGCGCGAACGGCTCGCGCACTGGCACGCGTGCTTCATGGCCGACGTCGTGCGGCCGGCGATCTCGCCGGCGGCGCTCGATCTCGTACGCCATCATCGCGCGCGCGGGGACCTGTGCTGCGTCGTCACCGCGACGAACGCGTTCATCACGCGGCCGATCGCGCAGGCGTTCGGCATCGACGCGCTGATCGCGTGCGAGCCCGAGACCGTCGACGGGCAGCCCGGTTCGCGCTATACGGGGCGGCCGGCCGGCGTGCCGAGCTATCGGGAAGGGAAGATCGTGCGCACCGATGCGTGGCTCGCGTCTCTTGGCCTCGCGTGGCCGGATTTCGAACGCAGCTGGTTCTACAGCGATTCGCACAACGACGTGCCGCTGCTCGAGAAAGTCACCGACGCGGTTGCCACCAATCCGGACGAACGGCTGCGTGCGCTCGCGACGGCGCGCGGCTGGCGGATCGTCGAGCTGTTCGAAACCGTGTGAGCGTGCGCCACGTCGCTATGCGCGTGCGAGCGGACGTTCGTCGCGGCATTCGACGTTCGCCATGAACGCGGTGATCAGCCGCGTATCGGCGCGCGCGCCGAGGTAGTACAGATACTCGTGCATCGGCGGCAGGTCGTCGGCGATCGCGATCGCGCGCAGCTCCGGATGCGCGCCGACCTCGCCGCGCGGCATCAGCGTGCAGCCCATGTCGTGCCGCACGGCTTCGCGGATTGCTTCCCGGCTGCCGAGTTCGATCGCGTTCGCGGGCACGCCGATGCCCGCGTGCTTCAGCACGTGCTCCATCAGCGCACGCGTGCGCGAGCCCGCCTCGCGCAGCAGCAACGTCTGCCCGGCCAGCGCCGCGAGCGCGACCGACTCGCGCACGGCGAGCGAATGCGAACGGTGCACGACCAGCACGAGCGGATCGTTCGCGATCGTGTGCCGCACGAAGCGCGGATCGTCGTCGCGCTGCGACGACACCGCGACGTCGACGCGAAAATCGACGAGCGCATCGAGCACCTGCTGCGAGTTGCCGATCTCGATGCTGATCTTCACGGCCGGATACTGGCGGCGGAACGCGGCGATCGCGGGCAGGATGTAGAACGGGCCGGTCGTGCCGACGCGCAGGTTGCCCGTGTGCAGTTCGCGCTCGTTGCGCAGCGCGAAATCGATGTCGTTCTCCATCTGCAGCATCTGGCCGATCATCGGCATCAGCGACGCACCGGCATCGCTGAGATCGAGGCGGTTGCCGCGGCGATGGAACAGCTCGACTCCGTAGTGGCGTTCGAGCTGCTGGATCCGCGACGTGATCGTCGGCTGGCTTACGTCGAGGCGCTTCGCGGCCGCGGTCACGCTTCCCTGGCGGGCGGTTTCGTAGAAGGCGGCGAGAAGCAGGGCAAGCATGGCGGCACACGGGACGGGACGACCGGAACTTACCGGCCGCGCGTGTCAATTCCGTGTCATTGCCGTGCAGGTGCGTGGCAAATTGGGGTGCAATGTTGCGTGTGCCGGGCGCTGCCGCTGCTTATTCCGCCGGCTGCTCGTCGTACGCGACGAAGATCTTGCGCGTGCGTTCGACCACTTCCCACGTGCCGCGAAAGCCTGGCGGAATCACGAAGCGGTGGCCGGTGCGAACGGTCTTCCGGTTGCCCTCGGCGTCGGTGATCACGGAGGTGCCTTCCAGGATCTCGCAGTACTCCGCTTCCGTATAGGCGACACGCCAGCATCCGGGCGTGCTTTCCCAGATGCCGGTCGAGAAACGCCCGCACGGACTCGCGAAACCCGGGGTGAGCGTCTGAAGCGGATCTCCCGAGATCAGCTTCTCGGGCGACACGCGGTACTGCGTCGGCGCGCCGCTCGGGCGGAGCGCATCGGTAATCAATGAAACGTCGATCATGATGGTCAGGTTGCGTCGAATTGAAATGAACGCGCCGACGGCGCGTTCGCATGATTGCATGGTTGAGGGCGGCGTGGTCAGTTGCCGGTTTTCAGTTGCTGCCACAGGCGGTTCTCGAGTCGCGCGATGTCCGCCGAGCGCGGCTTCGACAGCGTCATCCGGTCGAGCACGTCGGCGGTCAGATACACGTTCGGATCATGCGCGACGGCCGGCGTCACGTACTGATGGGCCGCCTTGTTGGCGCTCGGATAGTAGATCTCGTTGGTGATGTCCGCGTTGACCTTCGGATCCTGGATGTAGTTGATCCACTGCAGCGCGGCTTCCGGATGCGGCGCATCCTTCGGAATCGCCATCACGTCGAACCACAGGATGCCGCCTTCCTTCGGGTTCGCGTAGCGGATCTCGTAGCCGCGCTTCGCTGCCACCGCTTCGCGTCGCGCGACGCTGACGTCGCCCGACCAGCCGAGCACGACACACACGTCGTTGTTCGCGAGATCGTTGTTGTAGCCCGACGAGTTGAACTGCGTAATGTACGGGCGCACCTTCTTCAGCATGTCGAATGCCGCGTGATAGTCGGCCGGGTTCTTGCTGTTCGGGTCCTTGCCGATGTACTGGAGCGCGGCTGCAAACACGTCGTCCGGCGCATCGAGAAACGATACGCCGCAGCTTTTCAGCTTCGACACGTTGGCCGGATCGAACACCAGCGCCCAGCTGTCGAGCGGCGCGCCGTCGCCGAGCGCTTTCTTGACCGCCTGCACGTTGTAGCCGACACCGTCCGTGCCGTAGGCCCACGGCACGCCGTACTGGTTGCCCGGATCCGATTCGGCGATCTTCTTCATCAACGCGGGATCGAGGTTCGCGAGATTCGGCAGCTTCGTCTTGTCGAGCTTCTGGTACACGCCGGCCTGGATCTGCCTGGCCATGTAGTTCGACGTCGGCACGACGATGTCGTAGCCGGAACTGCCGGCCAGCAGTTTGGACTGCAGCGTGTCGTCGCTGTCGTAGACGTCGTAGCGTACGTGCACGCCGGTTTGCTTCTGGAAGTCCGGAATCGTCGTTTTCGCAATGTACTCGGACCAGTTGTAGACGTTCAGTTCGGCGTCAGCCGCGCGGGCCGGCGACACCGACAGCGGCGCGAAGGCCGCAACGGTCGCGATGGCAACGGGGAAGGCGAGACGAAATACGCGGACGATCATGGTCACTCCCTTTCGGAACGAAGGCGGCGCACTGCGTGGCGCAGGCGCGCCGCGGGTCGGTCGACGAGGCGCGCGGCGGCGCGCTTCGACCTGCGGACGCGCCGACGGGCCTCGCCGGATATCGGGAATGACTCTATTCGGCGGCCATCGGGATGTCTGTCCATGAAATCCGTACAGCGAGGCCGCGTGACGCACCGGAACGCGGCGCGAGGGAATTGGCAACGTACTTTTGGCGTGGTAACGGTAGGCGTCCCAATCCCCCGTGCATCGTATGACCGACCATGACGCCGCCGCGACGATCGATATCCAGCTGGGCCAGCTCGTGTTCATGTCCGACGCGCTGTCGGCCGTGGCCGGCGCGATCGGATCGCCGGATTTCGTCGCGGTCGTGTTCGAGAACCTGACGCGCATCGTCGATTGCGATTCCATTCATCTGGATTACGAAGACGAGTCGCTGCTCGACCGCCGGGTCGGCTGGATCGGCAGCTACGGCACCTATCCCGACCAGATCGAGCGCACGATGACGCGCTATTACCGCGATTTCGCACAGGTCGACACGACGTTCGACTGCATCCGCGGCGAACGCGATACGCAGTTGCTGCAGTTGTCGACGCTGCGGTTGAACCCCGAGATCCGGCGCGCGTTTTACGACACCGAGGACATTCACGACGAATGCGTGGTCACGTATCGCGTGGACGAGCTGACCTATGCGTTGTCGGTGTGCCGCGCGCGCCGGCTGCCGCCGTTTTCGCTGAAGGAGCTGAGTGTCGTCCGGCACGTCGCGCTGATCGTGTTGCCGCTCGCGGTCGCGCATCGGCGCATTGCCGGCGACCGTCCGGCCGGTGCGGATGTGCACGTGCCGCGCCCACCGGGAAGCGGGACCGCGCAGCGATTGAACGACGTGTTCGAAAAGCTGACGTCCCGCGAATCGGAGGTGTGCGCACGGCTCATTCGCGGCCGGAAAACGCAGGATATCGCGCACGAACTCGGCATCCGGCCGTCGTCGATCGATACCTACGCGCGGCGTGCGTTCGCGAAGCTCGGTATCGAGTCGCGCCGACAGCTGCTGAATCTGCTCGTCGATCATGACGCGCTCGACGCGTCATCGGCACGGAGAGGCGATGCGTGATCGCCATGTGCGCACACGCCACGCAATCGGCGGGAGAGCTGTTTGAGCGTCGCATGGGACGGCATCACGGGCGCCGGCGTGCTCGGCGGCGCGCAGGTCGCGAGCCGGCACGCGTTGGCCGACGCGGCACGCGACGGCGACTGGTCGACGATGCTCGACCGCGTGACGCAACAGCCTGGCCTCATCAACGCGACGCGACGCGACACGGCCGGGCGGGACGTCGCTTGATGCGCCGTTGCATCGGGCTGCTTGCGGCGGGGCGCCGGAAGGGGGCGTCACCGAACTGCTGCGGCTCGGCGCGTGGCGCGTGCTGCGCGACGCACGACGCGAGCGCGCGGTCGATATCGCGGCGCAGCGCGGGCATCGGCATCTGGCCGGGTTGCTGACGCCGCAGCCGCGACGCTTCATGCCCGGCGATACGCTGCGCGCCACCCAGCGCCATTTCCACGACACGATCGTCGGCCGCATTTCGCGCCGGTATATCGATGCACTGCGTCTGCCCGAACTCGATGCGCAGGCCGGACAAACAGGATTCGCGGTGCCCGGCATGTACGGCGGCTTCGGCTATGCGCTGCGCACGGACGGCGAGGCGTCCGTGCTCGTGTCGGAGCGCTGAGGCCGCGTGGTCGGTGGCTCGGGCCAGCGGCACGAGATCGCCGCGAACGGCTGCGCGCGGGTCGGCGCGGGGTTCGTCCGATGCCGCCGATCATCCCGTTGCGCTCAAAACTGTTTTGGCGATTCGCGCCTTCCACGGGCGGCACCGGCCGCCGATACTGCGACGCAAGACATTTCGCGAGACCTGTCCCGCATTGACCGTCTCGCCTTCGGAGCAGTGGATGAAAGGCATGAAAATATTCGTGACGGGCGCAAGCGGCTATATCGGCGGTTCGGTGGCCGCGCGGCTCGTCTCGGCCGGACACGTCGTCACCGGCTTGACGCGCGACGGCGACAACGCCGCGAAACTCGCGGCGGCCGGCATCATGCCGGTCGTCGGCACGCTCGACGACACGGCGCTGCTGCATGCGTTCGCGCGCGACGCGGATTGCGTCGTCAACGCGGCGAGCAGCGATCACCGCGAGGCCGTCGAGGCGATCGTCGCGGCGCTGAGCGGCTCGGGCAAGACGTTCCTGCATACGAGCGGCACCAGCGTGATTGCGGACGATGCGCGGGGCGCGCATGCCAATGCCGCCGTGTTCGACGAAACGACGCCGATCGTCACCCCGGCGAAGGCCGAACGCCACGCGATCGACCGGCTCGTGATGTCGGCCGCGAGCCTGGGCATCCGCTCGGCGGTAATCTGCAACAGCATGATCTACGGCGACGGCCTCGGCATCCGCCGCGACAGCGCGCAGCTGCCGCTGCTCGCGGCCGTCGCGCGCGATGCCGGCGCGGTGCGCGTGATCGGCAAGGGGTTGAACCGCTGGTCGAACGTGCACGTCGACGATGTCGCCGACCTGTATCTGCGCGCGATCCATGCTGCATCGCCCGGTGCGTTCTACTTCGCGGAAAACGGCGAAGCATCGTTCGCGGAAATCGGCCATGCGCTGGCCGAGCGGCTCGGCTTGCCGTCCGTCGTCGAATGGGATGTGGCCGATGCGGCGCAGGCGCTCGGTCATTCGCGTGCGCATTTCTCGCTCGCATCGAACAGCCGCGTGAAGGCGCTGCGTGCGCGGCAGGAACTCGGGTGGGCACCGCAGCACGGCGCGATGCTCGACTGGATCCGCGACGAGATGCCCGTCGCGGCCTGACGCCGCCGCCTCGCCTGGTCTGATGAAAACACGCGTTCGCCCTCCGGCTTCATTCCGGATTGTTCGGACAATATTCGCCGCGCATTATTGAATCGAAATCAACTGTGATTCGCGCCCGCGCCCGCTTATCAAACCGGCGCGGCGGCACTATCGTGACGGTTCCTGAAACTGCCGATACTGCCGACCATGAAGACGACCCTCGACGAGATGCTCGCGTTCGTGACCATCGCCGACGCCGGTTCGTTGACGGGTGCGGCGGACAAACTGCACCAGCCGACCTCGGTGATGAGCCGGATCCTGCGACGCCTCGAGGAAAAGCTCGACACGACGCTGATCCGCCGCACGACCCGCCGTCTCGAAGTGACCGAGGAGGGCAAGCTCTTCCTCGAATATGCGCGCGACATCATCGCGTCGGTCGAATTTGCCGAGGAGCAGATCGTCAGCCAGCGTGAGACGCCGGCCGGGCGCCTGCGGATCAACGCCGCGATGCCGTTCATGCAGCACGTGATCGCACCGATGATGCCCGGCTTCCGCGAAGCGTATCCCGCGATCGCGGCCGAGCTCCACACGAGCGACGAGATCATCGACCTGCTCGAACAGCGCACCGACGTGGCGATCCGGATCGGCGAGCTGCGCGATTCGACGCTGCATGCGCGCCGGCTCGGCAGCAGCCGGCTGCGCATCCTCGCGAGCCCCGCTTACCTGGAGAAAGCCGGCGTGCCGACGAGCGTCGCCGACCTCGCGAACCATTCGCTGCTCGGCTTCGTGCAGCCGGAGACGCTGAACCACTGGCCGCTGCGCACCGCAGACGGCAGCGTGTACCGCATTCATCCGGCGCTGCAGGCATCGAGCGGCGAGACGCTGCTGACGCTCGCGCTCAATGGCGCCGGCATCGTGTGTCTCGCCGACTACATGACGGGCACGCATCGCCGCGACGGCAGCCTCGTCGAACTGCTCGTCGACGACACCACCGAATTCCGCCAGCCGATTCACGCGGTGTTCTATCGCAATGCAACGTTGTCGTCGCGCATCGTCAGCTTTCTCGACTATGTGAGCGCGCAGTTGAAGGAGGGCGGCGACATCGATTGAGTCAACGCCGCACGCGCCGGATCGCGCAACACAAAAAAGGGCGGCGGGTTCGAATGACATCGCACCCGTCGCCCTTTGCGTATCGGTCGAACCTGAACCGCGCGTTCGCTGCCCCGGCGCACTCATCAGCCTGACCTGACTCAGCATTTCCCCGGTGCGCGCCTGCGCGAGCGAGTCCTCGGCCTGCGCGCTTTGCACGGCTTGCCTGCGCTGGTCGTGGAGGCTCTGCGCGATCGTGTCGGTCTTGATCGGGAGGCACGCGCGCTCGAAGTCCTGCCGGCTCCGTTTCAGTTGCGACTGCGCGCGTTCGAGCGCGCCTTGCGCGCCCGGTACGGGCGCGGGTCGATGACGAACAGCAGGTCGCCCTTGCGGACGGTCGCGCCGTCATGGAACGCGACCTTGTCGAGACAGCCGCTCACGCGCGGGCGCACGTCGACCGTGTCGACGGCTTCGAAGCGGCCCGTGTAGACGTCGACGTCGTCGACATTGCTGACGATCACGCTCGGCGTCGCGACCGGCGCCTTGTCGTCCGACTGGCAGCCGGACAATGCCGAGCAGCGCGGCGAGCGGAACGGCGCCCAGCACGGCCGGTCGCGCGATGCGCTTCGATCCTGGATATCGGTTCATGCGCGTGCGAAATGTCGAGTGAGGCGCCTGGCGCCGGATGGTGCGCAGTATCGTGCGCGGCGCGCGGCGGATAAACGGACGAAGCGGCCTAAGAACTTGTACTGCGCAGTCACGAATCGCCGTGTGCGGCGACGGCGCGCGAGCCGGTTTCGCGGGGCAGGTCGAGGGGAGAAATGCAGCGGCGACGCGCGGCCCGAATGCCTGTTCAGGCGATCCGGGCCGGCAATGCGGAGCGGCGGGACGAGCGATCGCGCGTGTCGAGAGGCGTGCTCTCTTGCGCGTCGACGCGAATCAATGACCGCGATAGATCGAGTCGCGGCCGTTGGTCATCGTCGCGCGGCCGGATTCGCTGGTGGTGCGGGCTTCGCTGCCGAAGCCGGTTTTGTCGGCGGCCGGCGCGGCGTTCGGTGCTGCCTGCGCGACGGCATTGTCACGCACGCGCTTTTCGGCGGCGAGGATCGCAGCCGGATACTGGTTGTGATCCATCGCCGGGGTGTAGCCGACGGCCGCGAGGCGGGCCATTTCGGCCTTCACTTCGGCGCGGGTCAGTGGATGGTCGGCCGGTTGCGCGAACGACAGCGCCGGTGCGGAAAGGATCAGTGCGGCGAGCGTGGAAGAAATCAGCGTTTTCATCAGGGGTGCCTATCAGGTTGAGTGAACCGCAACCACGGTGATGTCGTTGCGAGTGCAGCCAATATAGGCATCGCGGGACCGGGGAAATACGGTCGCCGGCCCAAATGATTTTTGATCTGGAATCACGAATCGGGTGTCGATTCGGTCGGCACCTTGCCGGGCGGGCGTCCTGCCGGAAGAGCGGGCCGGCGCCGGTCATCGAAACAGGCATCGAACCGGCCGATTAGACCTCTTGGGACTCAAGTGTGTCGAATTCTGTCTTGGACAGACTTAACCCATCTCCCTAGACTGAACTCGCTTTCCCTCACTCCCTGGAGAAAATCATGAGTCTCAAAGACAAGCTGCCCGGTAACAAGATCCTTGGTTTCGGTACTGCCCCGCTCGGCAACATGTTCCGCAACATCCCTGACGCGGAAGCCGCGGCCACCGTCGAAGCGGCATGGCAACACGGCATCCGTTATTTCGATTCGGCCCCGTTCTATGGCGCCGGCCTCGCGGAAATCCGCCTCGGCGACGCGCTGGCGAACCACCCGCGTGACGAATATGTCCTGAGCACGAAGGTCGGCCGCGTGATCCTCGACGAAGTCGAAGACGTGTCGGCGCGCGATCTCGGTGAAAAGGGCGGCCTGTTCGAACACGGCCGGCCGAACCGCATCGTCAACGACTACACGGCCGACGCGACGCTGCGTTCGATCGAGGACAGCCTGAAGCGGCTGCGCACCGACCGCCTCGACATCGTCTGGGTGCACGACATCGCGCAGGACTTCTACGGCGACGAATGGCTCGCGCAATTCGAAGTGGCGCGCAAGGGCGCATTCCGCGTGCTGAGCAAGCTGCGCGAAGAAGGCGTGATCAAGGCATGGGGCCTCGGCGTGAACCGCGTCGAACCGGTCGAACTGGTGCTCGACCTTGCCGAACCGCAACCGGACGGCATGCTGCTGGCCGGCCGCTACACGCTGCTCGATCACGAGCGCGCGCTGCAACGCGTGATGCCGGCGGCTGCCGCGCAGAACGTCGGCATCGTCGTCGGCGGCCCGTACAGCTCGGGCGTGCTCGCAGGCGGGTCGCACTTCGAATACCAGAAGGCTTCGCCGGAAATCCTCGCGAAGGTCGAGCGGATCAAGGCGATCGCCACGCGCTACAACGTGCCGATCAAGGCCGCCGCGCTGCAGTTCTCGATGTCGCATCCGACCACCGTCGCGGTGATCCCGGGCGCGAGCCGTCCGGAGCGGATCGCGGAAGACCAGGCTGCGCTGAACGTGGCGATTCCGGCCGACTTCTGGCGCGACATGCGTGAACAAGGTCTGATTGCGGCCAATGCGCCGCTGCCGACCGATCGTTGATCCTGAAAGGTGATGGCATGGCACAGGCAAATGCAAGCATCGAACTCCCGGCTTCGGCCGAGACCGTCTGGCAACTGATTGGCGGCTTCGGGTCGCTGCCCGACTGGCTGTCGTACATTCCGGCCAGCGAGCTGAGCGAAGGCGGGCGCGTGCGGCGTCTCGCGAACCCGGCCGGCGAGGCGATCGTCGAGCGGCTGGTCGCGTTCGACGAAGCGGCGCGCAGCTACACGTACGCGATCCTCGAAGCGCCGTTCCCGGTCGTGAACTATCGCTCCACGCTGCGCGTGCGCGAGAACGGCCCGAACGCGTCGGCCGTCGAGTGGTCGGGCACGTTCACGCCGCACGGCGCGACCGACGACGATACCGTCAAGCTGTTCCGCGGGATCTACGAAGACGGTCTCGCGGAACTGGCGAAGCGGTTTGCGGTGGCCTGACGGCAGCGCATCGCATCGTGCGAGCAGGAGCCTGGCGATATCGGGCTCCGTCAGCGCCTTCGTCGCGGGTTCAGGCTCGCAGCGAAGGCGTTGGCACGTTTGCATCGCATGCGTGCCGGCACCGATGTGCCGGCGCCCCGACCATCCAGGGTGTCATTGTCCGACCGCCGCGACGACGTCCTCGCCGGTCAGGATCTCGCGGAAGGTGCCGACCAGCGGCCGCAGGTTGACCTTGTGCCACGCGGCCCAAAGCGGCGTACGGTAGCTGAACCACGGCAGCTCGCGTAGTACGACGCCCTCCGGCACCTGATGACGCAGGCTCTGCTGGATCATCGTCACGCCGAGCCCGGCGGCGACGAGCCCGAGCGCCGCGAGCGGCTCGGTCGCTTCCACCGAAATCTCCGGCGAGAAACCCGCCTTCGCACAGGCCGCGACGAACGCGCCGTGACGCGGCGCGCTTTCCTGCTGCGTCACGCCGATCCACGCTTG
The DNA here is from genome assembly GCF_057439935.1 of Burkholderia cepacia complex sp. TUM26381. Classification (NCBI taxonomy): domain Bacteria; kingdom Pseudomonadati; phylum Pseudomonadota; class Betaproteobacteria; order Burkholderiales; family Burkholderiaceae; genus Burkholderia; species Burkholderia cepacia complex sp. TUM26381. The sequence goes on from NZ_CM172008.1 coordinate 222,838, forward strand.
CGTGGCGAGATCGTCGGCGACCAGCGTCTTCTTCTTCGCGAGCGGGTGCCCGTCGGGCATCGCGAGCAGCATCGGGTCGTTCAGTACCATCGTCGCATCGAGTTCGGGATCGTCGGGCGCGGGTGGCTCGGTGACGAGCGCGATGTCGAGACTGCGCTCGCGCAGGCCTTCGAGCTGCGCGGCGGACGTGTAGTTGTACAGCGCGATATGGACGGCGGGGCGCTCGGCGCGCAGCGTCTTCAACGCGCGCGGCAGCACGCCCGAGTGCGTGGCCGTTTCCAGGTAGCCGATGCACAGGCCGCCTTCGTCGCCGCGGCCGAGCCGTCGCGCCAGCGACTCGAGCCGGTTCGCGTGGCGCAGGAACGCGTGCGCTTCGCTGAGGAACGTGCGCCCGTCGCGCGTCAGACGAATGCGTTGCTGGCTGCGTTCGAACAGCGTCAGGCCGAGCTTTTCCTCGAGCTGCGCAATCTGGCGGCTGAGCGGCGATTGCGAAATGTGCAGGCGTTCGGCCGCACGACCGACGTGTTCTTCTTCCGCGACCGCGATGAAATATTGAAGCTGGCGGATGTCGAGCATATAAGACCTTATGGGACTCAAGTTTGATGAATTATGTCTTGGACGGACTTGTTTGTGCAACCTAGACTGGGTGCACTTTCCTGTCAAACCTGGAGCAACACATGAGTCTCAAAGACACGCTGCCGGCCGGCAACCGGCTCGGTTTCGGTGCAGCGCCGCTCGGCAACATGTTCCGCGACATTCCCGACGAAGAAGCGATCGCAACCGTCGAAGCCGCGTGGGCGCGCGGCATACGCTACTTCGACACCGCGCCGTCGTATGGCGCGGGCCTCGCGGAATCGCGCCTCGGCGACGCGCTCGTTGGCCATCGCCGCGACGACTACTTCATCAGCACGAAGGTCGGCCGTATCGTGCTCGACGAAATGGAAGACGCGAAGACGCGCGACTACGGCGACAAGAGCGGGATCTTCGCGCACGGCCGCGCGAACCGGCTGGTGAGCGATTACTCGGCCGACGCGACGCTGCGCTCGATCGAGGGCAGCCTCAAGCGCCTGCGTACCGATCGCCTCGATATCGTATGGGTGCACGACATCGCTCAGGACATCTATGGAGACGAATGGCTCGCGCAATTCGAAGCGGCGCGCAAGGGTGCATTCCGTGCACTGGGCAAGCTGCGCGAAGAAGGCGTGATCGGCGCGTGGGGCCTCGGCGTGAACCGTGTCGAACCGATCGAACTGGTGCTTGACCTCGCCGAGCCGCACCCGGACGCGATGCTGCTCGCCGGTCGCTACACGCTGCTCGACCACGAGCGCGCGCTGCAACGCGTGATGCCGGCGGCCGCGGCCCGTAACGTCGGAATCGTCGTTGGCGGCCCGTACAGCTCGGGCGTGCTCGTCGGCGGCGCGCACTACGAATACCGGAAGGCGCCGCCGGAAATCGTCGCGAAGGTCGAACGGATCAACGCGATCGCCGCGCGCTACGACGTGCCGGTCAAGGCGGCCGCACTGCAGTTCGTGCTCGCGCATCCGGCGACGGTTTCGGTGATTCCGGGTGCGAGCCGTGCGGAGCGTATCGCGGAAGATGTCGCGGCACTGACGTTCGATATCCCCGCCGATTTCTGGCGCGAGATGCGCGAGCAGCAGCTCGTCGCTCCCGACGCGCCGTTGCCGCTCGCTCGCTGAGCGGCAAGCGATGCGGCCGCACAGGCCGGCGCGGATCCCGTCGCTTCGGTGAACGTCAATCGTCGCAATACCGGCTGCACGCGTACGGCCGGCAGTCGGTGCAGCGGCCCTTCGATCGCCCCGCGTTCGCCGTCAATGCCCGTACATGTCGAAGTCGAAATACTTCGACTGGATCGTGTTGTAGGTACCGTCGCTGCGGATCTGCGCGATGGCGCGATTGAGCGCGTCGCGCAGGTCGCCGTCGGCCTTGCGCACGCCGGCCGCATCGCCGTTGCCCATGATCTTCGGGTCGTACACCACACCGCCCGCGAACGAGAAGCCCTTGCCGCGCGGCGTCGACAGGAACCCGAGCTGGCCTTGCACGGCATCCATCAGTACGCCGTCGACGCGTCCGCTGACGAGATCCGCATACGCCTGGTCGTAGCTCGGATACGGGACAACCTCGACCTTCGCCGCGGCCCACTTTTCACGCGCATAGGTTTCCTGGATCGTGCCTTGCTCGACCGCGACGCGCTTGCCGGCGAGCTTCGCCGCGTCCGGGAGCAGTCCCGAGCCGGTGCGCGCGATCAGCCGCGTCTGGTTGCGATAGAGGCGGTCGGTGAAGTCGATCTGCTGGCGCCGTTGTTCGGTCGCGGCCATCGACGACAGGATCACGTCGAACTTGCGCGCCTGCAGACCCGGAATCAGCCCGTCGAAACTGCTCGACACCCACACGCATTTCGCATTCAGCTTCGCGCACAGCGCGTTGCCGAGATCGACGTCGAAGCCCTTCACGCTGCCGTCGGTCGCGGTCGATTCGAACGGCGGGTAGGTCGGGTCGACCCCGATGCGGATGGTCGTCCACTCCTTTGCCGACGCTTGCGACGCAAAGGCCATCGCGGCGGCGGAAAGGAGAATCGTGAGGCGCGTCTTCATGGTCTGGCTCCGTTCGTGTGTGGGGGAAGCGTGCGTGTGCGCGTCAACTCGGGAATTCGCCGCGCTGGAAATCGTTCGACAGTTCGAGGGCGTCGGCCATCTCGCCGACGGTGACGGGCTTGATCGGCGCGCGGATCCGGTAATGACCGACGTCGCCGACGCTGCGCTGCTGCACGTCGGCGATCAGTTCGCCGACCGTCGTGCCGCACCAGCGCCCCTGGCACGGACCCATCCCGCAGCGCGTGAATGCCTTCATCTGGTTCGGCCCCTGGCAGCCGAGTGCGGCGAGCTGGCGGATCTCGCCTGCCGTGACTTCTTCGCAGCGGCACACGATCGTGTCGTCGTCGGGGCGGCGCAGCGCGGCCGGTGGCGTGTACAGCGCGTCGAGCAGCGGACGCACCGCGAGGTGACGGCGCAAGGCGCGCAGCACCGGGCGTTCGCGTGTGGCCTGCCGGTCTGCGTCGAGCGCGCCGAGTTGCGCGGCGATGTCGAGCGCCGACACTTCGCCGGCGAGCGCTGCTGCCTGGGCGCCGCCGATTCCCGCACCGTCGCCTGCGATCCAGACACGCGACACGCTGCTGCGGCCGCGCGCGTCGCATTGCGGGCGCCAGCACGCCGACGGCGCGTCCCAGTCGTGCGCGCAGCCGAGCGCGCGCGCGAGCTGCGTCGACGGAATCACGCCCTGATGGAGCAGCACGAGCGACGTGTCGAGCGTCTGCACGACACCATCGTCGTCACGAAAGCGGATACGTTCGGCGTGCGTGTCGCCGTCGATGCGGATGTCGGTCGCGCCGCGATACACGGGGATGCCGGCATTGCGCACCGCGCGCAGCATGCGCCAGCCCTTGAGCAGATAGTCGGCGCCGCGCAGCGCCGGCAGCGCATGCGGGAGCGCACGGCGCCACGCATCGCGCGGTGTCGTGTCGACGAGTGCGCGCACGCGCCGGCCCGCATTCAGCAATTGCGCAGCGAACAGCCACAGCAGCGGGCCGCTGCCCGCGAGCACGGTATCGGCCGACGGCGCGAGGCCCGACGATTTCAGCAGCGTCTGCGCGGCGCCGACGCCCATCACGCCGGGCAGCGTCCAGCCGGGTACCGGCCACGGCCGCTCCTGCGCGCCGGTCGCAATCAGCACCGCGCGCGCGCCGACTTCGAGCGTGCCGCCGGACGGGCCGCTTTGCGTGAGCATCGCGACGGGTTCCGGCTCGAACGCGACCTGCCACACGACGCTGCGCGGCAGGTGGTGCGCGCCGCTCGCGAGCAAACCGTAGACGAGCGGCCGGCCGGCCGTGTAGTCGGCGCCGAGCCATTGCGCGAGCGCGGCCGGTGCATCGGTCACGTTGCGGTAGATCTGGCCGCCGGGCGCACGGCTTTCATCCGCGACGACGACCGACAGCCCGGCCGCGCGCGCGGCGGCGGCTGCCGCCATCCCGGCCGGCCCTGCGCCGACGATCAGCAGATCGCACTGGCGGCGTGTCATGCGAGCCTCGCCTTGCCGTGCATCCGGCGCACCTGCATGCCGTCCGAGACGGGCGTCATGCAGCCCTGCACGTTGGGCAAGCCGTCGACTTCGACGAGGCAGTCGAAGCACACGCCCATCATGCAGAACGGGCCGCGCGGCGCACCGCTCACGGCGCTCGCACGGCACGCGGCCGACCCGGCGGCGAGCATCGCGGCCGCGACGCTGTAGTGCGCGGGCACGTCGTGCGCCGTGCCGTCGATATGGATGCGCACGCGTTCGACTATCGCGGCGGCGGGAATGAGGGAGTCAAACATGCCGGGCTTCCGTGGGCGCGGCGAAGCGCGCGGTGGTAAAGGCGGACAGGTCGGCGGGCGCAGCACCGCCCGCGATCCACGGCGCGACGAGATCGGCATGGGTCGCCGCGAGCGTCACGCCGCTGTGGCAGATCGCGATGAACGCGCCGGGATGCGTGGCCGACGCTTCGTAGACGGGCAGGCCGTCGGGCGTCATGATGCGCAGCGCGCCCCACGCGCGCACGATCCGTGCGTGCGCGAGCGCCGGGAACGCGGTGCGGGCGCGGCGTGCGATGTCGACCATCGCGGGGCGCGTCTGGCCGTCGTCGAGGCCGACGTCTTCGGCCGAATCGCCGAGCAGCACCGAGCCCTCCGGCGTTTGCCTGACGACCAGCGTCGGATAGTCGAGAAACCGCGCGAGGCGTTCGGTGACCATGATCTGGCCGCGCAACGGCGAGATCGGCGCGCGCAGGTCGACCATCGGCGCGAGCCGTGCGTTGTCGAGGCCAGCCGCGAGCACGACACGCCCGGCTTCGAGCCGCGTGTCGCGCGTGTCGATCTCGAAGCGCCCGGCGCACGGGCGGATCTCGGTGACTTCGCTGCGCGGCAGATAGACGCCGCCGCACTGCTGGAACGCCTGCAGCATCGCGCGCAGCGTGTAGAGCGGATTCGCGTGGCCGTCGTTCGGCGACCACAACGCGCCGGCCAGCGACGGCGATGCCGACGGGATGCGCTCGCGCAGCGCCGCCGGATCGAGCACTTCATACGACAGCGCCGCGTCCTGCCGGTGCAGCGATTCGAGCAGGTCCGCTGCGCTGTCGAGTTCCGCGCGATGCTCGAACAGTTCGATGCCGCCCGGACGTTCGAATGCGCAGTCCACCCCCGTTTCGCGCTGCAACTGTGCGGCGAATGCAGGCCAGCGCTCGGACGATTCGCGCGACCAGCGCGCATACGGCAGGCAGCGGCCGCCTTTGCCCTGCACCCACACGAGCCCGAAATTGCCGCGCGCCGCGCGAAACGCGATGTCGTCGCCGTCGCAGACCGCGACGCTTTTGCCGAGCCGCGCGATGCCCCACGCGATGGCCATGCCGACGAGACCGCCGCCGGCCACGACGACGTCGAAGCGGCGCACGGTCATGCGCGACTCCGTCGTCGCGGGTGAAACGGTTGCGTGTTATATCCCATGGCGGCGCGGTTCCTTGCTTTCGTTACGTTGCGGAACCGATGTTCGGACAGGCAAAATGTGCTGTCCAATACAGCTTGATCAACGACCCATAATCCAGTGTTATGACCACGCCCTCGCTCAGGATTCGTCAGATCGAAGCGTTTCGCGCGGTGATGCAGCGCCACACCGTCACACGCGCCGCGCGCGATCTCCATATCTCGCAGCCGGCCGTGAGCCGGCTGATCGCCGATCTCGAGGACCGGATCGGCTTCGTGCTGTTCGAGCGGCAACAGGGGCGCTTCACGCCGACCGCGCAGGCGCGCGTGTTGTACGAGGAGGTCGAACGCGCGTTCGTCGGGCTCGATCGCGTAGCGCAGGCGGCCGAGCAGATCCGCGCGATGCGGCGCGGCACGCTGCGCGTGGCCGGCTCGCCGGCCGTCGCGCTCGATCTGCTGCCGGAACTCGTCACGCGTTTCTCGCACGCGCATCCGGGCGTCGACATCACGCTGCTCGCGCACAGTGCGTCCACTGTCGTCGACAAGGTCGCGTCAGGGCAGTGCGACGTCGGGCTGATCGCCGAACCTGTCCCGCATCCGGCCGTGCGCGGCGAGCGGCTCGCGGAAGCGGCGATGTGCTGCATCGTGCCGCGCGGGCATCGGCTCGTGCGCAAGCGCGTCGTGCAGCCGGCCGACCTGCGCGACGAATCGTTCATTTCGTTTCCGCCGAGCTTCGAGGCGCGCAGCGCGATCGACCGCGTGTTCGTCGAGGCCGGCGTGTCGCGGGTGCTGTCGATCGAGGCGCAGCTGTCGCAGACGATCGTCGCGTTCGTCGCGAACGGTGCGGGCGTCGCGCTGATCGATCCGGTGACGGCTGCATATGCGGGCCAGCGCGTGGCCGTCAAGCCGTTCGAGCCGGCCGTGCCCGATCACTTCTATCTGGTGACGTCCGCGTCGCAGCCGCTGTCGATGATCGGCGACGCGTTCTGCGCGGATCTGCGCGATGCGTTCGCGAGGATGCGGGGGAAGGGGGCCGGCTGATCCGGCGGGGAGGGGGATCCGTCACGACCGCGCCGGGCGCCCTTCCCGGGCACCGCGGCGCGGGGTCGTTCAAGCGACTGCCGTGTCGGTGGCTTCCACTGCTGCGGGCGCCGTAGCAGCCGCGCCCGCCAGCCGCCGGTAACGCGCGAGCGCCCACAGCGGGAAGTACGCGGTATAGCCGTGATACTTCAGGTAGAAGATGCGCGGGAAACCCGGCGCATTGTGCGAGCGGTGCCACCAGAAGCCGTCTTCCTGCTGCACCGACTGCAGATACGCGATGCCGCGCTTCACCGAATCGGATTCGCAATCGCCGAACGCCATCTGCGCGAGCAGTGCCCACGCGGTGAAGTTCGACGTGCTTTCGCCGCCGTTCGTGCCGCCCAGCTTCGGGTCGATATAGCTGTCGTTCGTTTCGCCCCAGCCGCCGTCCGCGTGCTGCCGCGCGCGCAGCCATTCGATCGCGCGCGCAATGTACGGCTGCGACTTGTCCTCGCCGGCGAGCGCGAGGCCGGCCAGCACGCTCCACGTGCCGTAGATGTAGTTCGTCCCCCAGCGGCCCCACCAGCTGCCGTCGGGCTGCTGCGTGCGCTTCACGTACTCGATGCAGCGCGCGAGCGATGCGCGGTCTTCCGCGCGTTTCGTCACGCCGAAGCACAGCAGCACGCGGCCCGATACGTCTTCGGTCGGCGGATCGAGCAGCGCGCCGTGATCGGCGAACGGGATCGCGTTCAAGTACAGGCGGTCGCAATCGGCATCGAATGCCGCGAAGCCGCCGTTGCGCGATTGCAGCCCGCGCATCCAGTCGAGCGCGCGCGCGACACGCCGCGCATGCGGGTTCGTACCGTCCGTGTTGCGATGCGTGCGGCCGCGGCGATCGAGCATCGCGGTGACGACCGCCGTGTCGTCGATGTCGGGGTAGTACGGGTTCGCATACTGGAACGCCCAGCCGCCCGGCTCGACGTCGGCCGGTGCGTTCTCGATCCAGTCGCCGCGCAGGTCGTTGACCTGGCGCACGGCCAGCCAGTCGTACGCGCGTGCGATGCGTTCATCGAGTTCGCGCAGCGCGCCCGACGCTGCGTCGTCGCCTTCCGGCGCCGCGACGCCGCGTGCCTGTTCGAGCGCCATCGTGCTCCACGCGGTGTCCCACACCGGCGACAGGCACGGCTGGCAATACATGCTGCCGTCCGGCCGCGTGACCAGCAGCTTCTCCAGCGCGTTTTCGCAATCGCGCCGCAGCGGATGGTCGTCCGGGTAGCCGAGCACCTGCATCATCTGGTAGCTGTAGACGATCGGCGGGAAGATGCCGCCGAGCCCGTCCTCGCCGTTCATGCGTTCCGCGCACCACGCTTCCGCATGCCGGATCGCGCGCTGTCGCAGGCCTTTCGGCATCAGCGGCTCGATATGGCGCACCGTGCGGTCGAGCGCGAGGAATACCTTGCGCATGCCGCTCGCGGGGGGGAAGTACTGGCGTTCCTCGTCCGGCGGCGTGACGAACAGCTCGCGGATCGAGATGTTGCGCGGATTGCGCGCACGCGCCTTCAGTGAGCACAGCACCAGCAGCGGCACCATCGTCGTGCGTGCCCAGTACGCGACCTTGTACATCGAGATCGGCACCCACTTCGGGAACAGCACGAATTCGATCGGCATGAACGGCGCCGCGCGCCACGGCACCTGACCGAACGTCGCGAGCAGGATGCGCGTGAACACGTTCGCGCGCGCCGCGCCGCCGAGCTTCAGGATGGCGTCGCGCGCGCGAACCATGTGCGGCGCGTGTTCGCTGTCGCCGGCCGCCTTCAGCGCGAAGTACGCCTTCACGCTGCACGACACGTCCGGCGCACCGTCGACGTACAGATCCCAGGCGCCATGCGTGCCGAGCCGCTGGGTCGCGCGCAGGTAACGCGCCATCTTCTCCTGGCGCACGTCGTCGATCTTGTCCATGAAATGCATCATCAGGATGTATTCCGCGGTGATCGTCGCGTCGGATTCGAGTTCGAAACACCAGCTGCCGTCGGGCTGCTGAAGACGCACGAGCGCGTCGCGTCCACGGGCGATTGCGGTGTCGAGCGCGGACCAGGGAGAGGGGGCGGGTTTAGTCATGCGGCGGATCATACCATCCAGCCGGAATGTTTATACCGAGACGCCGGGTGCTACCATCCGCACCATGAAAAAACGCCTCGAACCCGCGCCGCACGACGTGTCCGCGCCTGTCGAACCGGCTGGAACGGCCGGTGCACGGGCGTCCGAAGGATCACCGGCGCCGGCCGCCGCCGTCGCCGGTGTGCGTCGGAAAAAAGCGCCGGATCAGGTGCGGGCGCAGTTGCTGGCGGCTGCGTCGGAAATCGCGACACATCACGGCGTGGCCGCGCTGACGCTCGATGCGGTGGCCGAGCGCGCCGGCGTGACGAAAGGCGCGCTGCAGTATCACTTCGCGAACAAGCAGGGGTTGCTGGATGCGCTGTTCGGGCAGGCGACCGAGCGCTTCGGCGCGCAGATGGCCGCGCGAATGTCGGCGGATTCAGGCGGCGACGGCGCGGCGGCGCGTGCTTATCTGCATGCGGTGCTCGATGCGGCCAATCCGGCCGCGAGTACCGACGTGCTGCGCGTGCTGGTCGCATCGATGATTACCGAGCAGGACACGCGCGAGCGATGGTCGGTGCCGATGCGCGAATGGACGCGGCCCGATCCCGTGCCGCTCGCGCAGGCCGCGACGCTGATGATCTGCCGGCTCGCCGCCGACGGGCTGTGGATTTCGGAATTGCTCGACAGCATCGAGGTATCGGCCGAATTGCGCGCGGAGATCGTTCGGCAGCTCGACTCGATGAGCAAGGGTGTGTTTCCGAAGTAACGCGCGGCAGGGGTTTTGTATCATCGGAAGCCGGAATTCAAGTAAGGCAGGCGTCGGACCGTGCGCGGATGCGGGCCGCGACCGCCTGACGACAAGACCGTGAACCCATTGCCGGAGAGAGCATGGTGCAGGTATTCGATGGCCGGATGACCAATCCGGAAACCATTTCGCCGACGGAGATCGCGCATGCCTGCGAGCAGCACGGGCGGGTGGTTGTCCAGTTCAGCAAGCCCGACGCCTACGGCCCGGACATCCTGCAATCGCTGAACGAGGCTTGCCGGCTGGCCGGGGATCGGCTCCAGGTCCGTTTCTACGGTCACTACCAGACGTCGTTCGATGCGGCCGTGCTGCGCCAATTGCCTGAAACACGCGACCTGTCGGTCGATTGCCTGACCGAGATCGTCCATGAAGAGGAAATCGGCAGGCTGCCGGGGTTGAAACGGCTGGGCTTCGGTGTGTTCAATCTGAACCGGCCGGATTTCCTCGACACGATCGAACTGGGCCGGCTCGAGCGGCTGATGCTGTCGGAAAACGAAAAGCGAAACATCGACCTGTCGCCGCTGGCGAAATGCGGATCGTTGACCGAACTCTTCGTCCAGGGCCATGCCAAGGGCATCGACGCGATTGCGAGCCTGCCCGGGTTGCGCAAGCTGACGCTCAGTTGCTATGCGAAAAAGTATCCGCTCGGCTTCATCCAGGCGAGCCCGGGCCTGAAGGAAATGACGTTGCTCCTGGGCGGTCGCGACAATCTCGACGATCTGTCGAGCCCCACCATCGAACTGCTGCAGGTCCTTCGTGTGCGCGGGCTGTCCACGATGGGTGACCTGTCGCGCTTGCCGTCGCTTTCCGCGCTGCGCATCGAGGATCAGCTGCAGCTGTCGACGCTGGATCTGTCCGGCGCAAGGCTGGAACGGCTGTCGCTGTTCAATTGCAAGAAGCTGGCCACACTGGTCGGGCTGGATGAGCAGGACAGGCTGCGGGAGTTTCGCGCGCTGGAGGTGGCGCTCGACCTCAATGCGTTGCGCGATCGCGATTGGTCGCCGGTTGCGCGTTCTGTCAGGCTGTTTTCGGGCAGCAGGAAGTGGAACGAAGATGCCACGGTTCGGCTGGCTGCGCGCGGGTTGGGGGAGGAGGGTAGCCTTTGGCCGTGATCGGTGCGGGGCGATGATTGTGTGAGTGCCGGCTTTGCGTGCGCAGCGCGTTGAAGCCTGTTGCGTCGAACTTGCTTGCGCCGGATTGGGCAGTTGATTATTCTGAGGCACATGAACCGACCGTCTACCCATTCGATTATTTGCGCCGCACTTTTGCCGGCGGGGTAGCCATCGACTGAACGTTTGTCATCACAACCCGCCCGGAAGGCGGGTTTTTGCTTTCTGGGCTATCCACGGAGCGCCTGGATATGCAGACCGAGAGTTCACTTCACGCAGTGCCATCGAGCGACGCGGCGTTGCTCCACATGGTATGCGGCAAGATCGCGTCGGGGAAGTCGACGCTCACCGCGAGGCTCGCGAGCGAACAGCGGACCGTACTGCTCAGTGAGGACGTGTGGCTCGCCCGGCTCTATCCGGGGGAGATTCTGTCGGTCGATGATTATGTTCGATGTGCTAAGCGCGTCAAGGATGTGATCGGGGATCACGTTTGCGCCTTACTGCGGGCGGGGGTTTCGGTGGTGCTCGATTTTCCGTTCAATACCGTGGCGGCGCGTGCTTGGGGGCTTGGGGTTTCGAAGGCCGCCGGTCGTGATCATCGGCTTCATTTCCTCGATGTTGGCGATGCGGTTTGCAAAGCACGGCTGCACGCGCGCAATGCGCGAGGGGAGCATCCGTTTCAGGCGTCGGAGGCGGAGTTCGAGTTGATTACCCGGTACTTCGTTGCGCCGGGTGGGGAGGAGGGGTTGAATGTCGTGGTTCATGACGAAGCGGGGATCGTCGATGCGTAGGGCTCGAGCGGACCTTCCGGGGGAGCGTCGAGTATGCTGTCGCTCGTTGCTTCGGCCGGTTTCGGACCGCCTGTCGTCTGTTGTTGGCGCAAGTGAGTGACTGCTGCCGACCCTGAACGGCCCTTCAGATTCATCCAAAGCGGCCAATCGTTGTGACCTGCAGCGGGATTTTGTAGCCACTTTCGATGAGTATCTTGGCCTCGGCGCGACTGCGGAATCATTCCCGATTAAATCGCTTCTCGCGCAGCGTACCGTTGGAACCTTCAACGGAGTCGTTCTGCCAAGGGCGGCAAGAACGGACACGGCGTGTACGATCCGGTCTTCAAGAAAACCATCCAAGGAGAGAGGAATGAATCCGGAACAGGCCCGAGCCGAAGAAACCCAGGCGATGGAGCGCATGGTGGCCGCCACGCTGCGCGTGCAGAGTACGTTCGCCTCGATGCAGAAGCAATTTCCGCCGCAAGGCAGCGGCGAGCCTTCGCCGTTCGCGCTGCAAACCTTCGATGCCGCCCTGCAGGAACTTGAAGACGCACAGGCCGCGTTCGATGCGCTGCTGAACGATCTGATCGACGGTAACCGCTAAAGGCTAAGCCCTTACCTTATCTGCACCGATTGTCGACGATCTAAAAAGCTGTGTCGAACGGCCGTTTGTGGCCGGCTGCCGCCCGATGTAGCCGGCCGTGGTTGACCGGCGGCCGACGTCTGCGAGCGGCGACCTCTGATCCCTTTTAGTCTCCCGGTTTCCCGTAAAGCGACCATTCGGCAGCGCGGGCTTCAAGTCCGCGCAGCGTGTACCATGCACGTTCTCACACATACGGCGGTTCGCGATGAAAAGCATCCTGGTCGCTTCAGGTCGTGCCAAGCTCGCAACGGAAGTGTTCGGAAGCGGGGAACCGATTGTATTTCTGCACGCCCGGGTCGCGGATCGCAGGATGTGGAGCCAGCAGATGCACGCAATCGGCGAAAGCAACCAAGCTATCGCCTATGACCGACGCGGATTTGGCGAAACGGTTGCCGCGGCAGAGGACCACTCTGCCGTTGAAGATTTGATCGCCGTTCTCCAATTGGTGGCAGGTGGATCTCCTGCGATAGTCGTTGCCTGCTCTCAGGGTGGAGGCATCGCTCTCGACGCAGCTCTTCGGTATCCGTCGTATGTTCGCGGACTCGTTCTTGTCGCGCCGAGTGTGACAGGTGCGCCAAAAATGACTCATGCAGCGCGGGTTGAAGATCTGATCACCCGTTTGGCGGCGGCAGAAGCGAGGAGAGATATTGACGAGGCCGTCACAATTCGAACCAGGCTCTGGCTTGATGGTCCGTTTCAACCTGAGGGGCGTGTGACGGGTGAAGCTCGCAAACTGTTTGACGAGATGAACGTTGCCGCTCTCGGTTTGCCGCCGACGGGCACGAACACTGATGCACCGATCGCTTACGCACGGTTGAGGGAGCTATTTGTACCGACGCTGGTAATGTGTGGGGATCTGGACCTCCCCGGAATTCAGGAGCGAAGTCGTTACGTCGCGGCAAACGTATCCCGCGGGACGTTCCATCAGGTATCAGGAACCGCACATTTGCCGTCCCTCGAACGGCCTCAGGAGCTTACGGGCGTGATCGCGGGGTTCATCAATCAATGTAAAGCTCTGCAGTAGCGGGGGACGCGAAGCGGTCGTGAGGATTTTCCGGTGGCGCATGAAGTGATCGTCGACGATCCAAATGGTGTCATCGAGTGTCCGCTCCTGGCCGCGCCCTGACGCAGGGGCATGTAACTGTCGCGAGCTCTTGTTGTCCATGCACTGTCTCCCGGTCATGCAGCATCGCCACATTGGGGAGCCTCTTTCCGTTTGAGCCGGCGGATTCGGAAAGTCTGCGGGCAAGCTATCCGAAAACCCGAGCCCATACGGCCCGAAGGCGTCGCGCGCGATCTTCGAGGAGATAGGAGGCCACCAGCGTCAGGAGACCTGAAATTGCACCGGTCACGATGTGCTCGACATAGGGGAGACGATAGTGACTCGCGTGCGAGTAGGCGTCGCCCAACGTTGTCAGGACGCCCACGACCAGCGCATTGCCGTATCGATGCGCGTAGAGTTTCGCCGCAGGCGTGAAAGTCAAAAGCACAGCCAGGAGTCCAGTAAGCAGACCTGTATGAAGTGCAATAGTCCAGTGGGCAAGGCTCATGATATTGCCCCAGCTCCCCGGCATGCAGGTCATGCACGCACTGGTCGGCTGCCAGAAACGCTGGATGAACAGTCTGACGCGGTGTTTCCACTCGGTTGACATGATGCATTCCCATCGATGCCGTCGTCACGGCCGACGCCGCCACACCTATCGTCGAAGCAGTTCGCCAACCCTTTGACGAGCTTGCCGCCCTGGTCAAAGGGTTGGCTGTGCGCCGTACAGTCCGAGCAATAGCCTGGATATGGGGGAATACTACTCCACGATAAGACGGCCGCTGTTTCGGACGAGGCCTGAATTCAATGCTTGCGCCTGTCGATGCAGTTCCGTCCGTGACGGGCATCGAACGATACGCTTCGGCGCGAAGGCGACGTTCGGCATCGACGGGTTGAATCCGCAACCCAACGCTGCCGTCCATACCCTCGGCGAACTCGATCAACCCGAGTGTCGACTGACGGCTCATGACCTCTTGCCGCCGGATCCAGGCAGCTCAGTCGACCCGAAGCACGCGTCGCAGACTACCGAGAGCCGTCACGCCCCGTTGTGATTCAATCTTCTTCGAATCCTTCGGCGTCACGCGAACTTCCCGAAGTCGACTTCCTCCTTCACGAACTTCCCCGTCAACAGAAGCGCCCGCTCGATGTCCGCGACGATGGGCGAGTTGTTGACGGAAGCCGTGACGAATAATCCCCAGATATCGTCGTCGATTTCATAGTCGCCGCGAGCATACGTCCAATAGCTGAAATAGCGGTCCTGAGACCACGCGACCCGCGGGTTATCGAGGCCGTCAGGATGAGGGACCTGAACGGAATGCAGCGCGCTTTTCAGGATCGCAGCGACGTTGGGAAAGCCGGCGGCACGATGGTCTTCGAGTATCTCGACCAGCAGCTCGCTCCCGTGATACACCGGCTGTTGATTTCCACCGAATCTTGACCCACCGTTTTCATCTAAATCTGACCCACCCCGAGACAGCGTAGTACATCTATTCCGGTGTGGATAACTCCTCACTGCCTGCTGCTTTTGCTGCTCTTTTTCTGGTTGCCTTCGCCTTGGCAGAACTGGACTTGAAGCGCCAGGATTCATTGCCCGTTTCGACGATGTGGCAGTGATGGGTGACGCGGTCCAGCAGCGCCGTCGTCATCTTTGCGTCCCCGAACACGGTCGCCCACTCACCGAAGCTGAGGTTGGTGGTGATCGCGACACTCGTGTGTTCATACAGCTTCGAGAGCAAGTGGAACAGCAATGCGCCACCGGTCTGGCTGAACGGCAGGTAGCCCAGTTCGTCGAGGATCACCAGGTCGACGTACATTAGCTTATGGGCGATCTGGCCTTGTTTGCCGATGGACTTCTCCTGCTCCAGTGCGTTGGTCAGCTCGACGGTCGAGAAGTAGCGCACGCGCTTGCCATGGCGCTGCACGGCCTCAATTCCGATCGCTGAGGCGAGGTGCGTTTTGCCAGTGCCGGGGCCACCGATGAACACGACGTTGTGTGCGCTTGCGAGGAACGACAGGTCACTGAGTTCTCGAACCAGCGCTTCGTCGACGTGCGCCTGCGCGAAGTCGAAGCCCTTCAGGTCGCGGTGAGCTGGGAAGCGAGCGGCGGTCATCTGATAGGCGATCGAGCGCACCTGTCGCTCCGCCGTCTCAGCCATCAGCAACTGCTTCATGAAGCGCTCCGGGTCGAACTCCGTGTGACGCGACTGCGCCAGCAACTCTGGCCAGGTGCTCGCCATGCCATGCAGTTTGAGCCCCTTGAGCTGGGCGGCGATGTCGTTAGACATGACGGTCCTCCGGTGGGTTGGCACGCAGGGTTTCGTAGCGGCTCACGTCGGCGGCCGGCTCTTCGGTAAGCTGGAGTTTCGTCGTCGCGAGGTTGGTGCTCGTGGTGGGTGCCTTCAACCGGCTCAGCACGTTCAGAACGTGCTCCCCACTAGGGCGTCCCGAGTCCAGCGCTGCCTGCACAGCAAGCAGCACGGCATCGAGTCCGTGTTCGCGCACCGCGGCGAGCACCTGCGTCATGATGCGATCACCTCCCGGGTGCTTCAGTAGGTGCCGCTGCAACTGCTGCAGCGGCTGTGGCATCGTGACGAACGGAGCACCGTTGCGCAACGCGCCGGGTTTGCGTTCGACCAGCGTGATGTAATGGCGCCAGTCGTAGAAGGTCATGTGCCGCTCGAAGCTGCGTTCGTGGCGTGCGATCTCCTGGGCGTCGGCGACGACGCTGAGATATGCCGGATAGCAGCGCACGCTCACCAGCTGGTTCGTGTACTCGGTGGGCACGCTGTAGCGGTTGCGCTGGAAGTGGATGAGGCTGGTCGACGACACCCGCAGCGTCTGCTCGACATAGCCGTCGAACGGGCGTGGATTGGGCATCAGCCTGGTGCGCTCGTCCTGCAGCACGTCCTCGACCGTCAGCTCGGGCCACTGCGGGTGCCGCATCTGCCAGGCCTGACGACACTGGCCCGCGACCCATTCGTTCAGAAGCTCCAGCGTTTCCCAGCGTCGTAGCGCGGCCTCGTGCCAGATCTGGCGGCGCCGGTCCTGCACGTTCTTCTCAACGATGCCCTTCTCCCAGCCGGCGGCACGGTTGCAGAATTCCGGCTCGAACAGGTAATGGCCGCACATTGCCTCGAAGCGGGCGTTGACCGCGCGCTCCTTGCCGCGGCCGACCTTGTCCACGGCGGTCTTCATGTTGTCGTAGATGCCGCGGCGCGGAACGCCGCCAAACGCGGCGAATGCGCGGGCGTGCGCATCGAACAGCATCTCGTGACTCTGGGTCGGATAGGCGACCAGCCAGAACGCCCGGCTGGCATTGAGCTTGACGTGGGCGACCTCCAGGCGTCGCCGCAACCCGCCGATGAAGGCGTATTCGCAGCTCCAGTCAAACTGGAATGCTTCGCCGGGTTCGAAGGCCAACGGTACATAGGCCTTCCTGCGCGGGGCTTCAGCCTGCTCCTCGTGCCAGCGTCTCACGAAGGCGCTGACGCGGCCGTAGCTGCCGGCGTAGCCCTCGCCGCGGATGGCCTCGAACATGAACCGCGCCGTGCGCCGGTCACGCTTCGGGCGATGGCTGTCCGCCCGCAGCCAGCCCGTCAGCTGCGCGGCCCACTCGTCGACGACGCTCGGGCTGACGCGCTTCGGGTACTTCGGCTCAACGGCATCCGTTTGCCGAAGCCAGCTGCGCACCGTGTTCCGGGACAGGCCCGTGCGCCTAGCAATCTCGCGCAGCGGGACCTTCTCGCGGAAATACATCCGCCTGATCTTGGCCAATATGCCCACCGTGATCACCTCTGTATCCCCTGCTCAAAGATTGAGCAGGGCATTCAATCACGTGGGTCAAAATTCGATGAAAATTACTGCCTCAGGTGGGTCAGTTCTGCGTGGACATCAACACACCGGCCGAACCTGGAATCGAATCAGGTCGGTCATCGCTCGTTTTCCCGTTCCGAAGGCGCGTGGCAAGCATCCCGACCCGCAGCCGATTCCCGAACGAACACCGAAATAGCCTCCACCACACCGTCTGCCAGAGGAAGGCTCGGGTCCGAATACGCGGCAAGGTTTTCGTCCCGAGCCTCCGTATGCACGGTCTTGAGCACATGATTGGCATGAGCGATAACCGCCAGCCGCGCGCGTGGATTTGCGTCCTTTAAAAGTTGCGCATCCTGCAGCCCGACCTGAATATCCCGCGCGCCCTGAACGATCAGCACCGGCTTCGTACAACCCGCCAGGAGCGCCACCGGATCGACGGCCAATTCGCTCATCAGAAACCGCTGAACCTGCGGCCTGAACAACGGCATCAGCGCCGGGTCGATCCGGGCCGCATCCACCGTCTTTCCGGCTTCGAGCGATTCGAGTATCGACATGGCGTTGCCGAGAACAGGGGCATTCGCGGGGTTCGACTGCAGTTGCTGCGTCAATACTTGCCCGAGCGGCCGTCCTGCCGAAGACACCAGGATCAAACCGCAGATGTCGACGGCTTGCCGTGCCGCCGACAACGCGACCCAGCCACCCTCGCTATGCCCCAGCACCCAGACGCAGGACGCACCGGTCTGCGTCCGGATGGCCGTCACCCACGAGCGGACGTCCGCCGCATAGTCGTCGATCGTGACGTCATTCGCATCCGCTATCGCCGACGCGCTACCGTACATGCCGCGCTTGTCGATTCGAACCGACGCGATACCGTTGGCGAGCAATCCTTCGGCAAGCATCCGGTAGGTCGATGCCTGAATGCCGTATGGATTGTTGCCGTTCCGGTCGGTCAGGCCCGATCCCGGCACGATCAGCACCACGGGCACATCGCCCGCGGCCGGAGATAACAGCGTGCCGCTCAGGGGGCCGCCCGGCCCCGGGGCTTCGATGTCTGTCTGCATCATGTGTAAAGGACTTCCCGAATGAAGGGCTGCCGCAGTGGCGACATGGGCGAGAATCGCCATCGCCATGCTTCCGGACGCCCGGTTGTCCTGCAACGACCACCCGGCGAGGCATCAAGGCGCCGACCCGCGCGCCTCGCCAAGCACCCATTCCGCAAACGCCTGTGCAGGCCCCGCGCTCAATTCGATCGGCTCGGGGAGCACGAGGCAGAAGTTCTTGGTCACCGCTTTGCCGTCGGGCCAGGGCGCGACCAGACGACCTTGTTCCAGCTCCGTCCCGATGTAAAGGCGCGGCACCAGCGCCACCCCCAGGCCGGCCAGCGCCGCCTCGATCAGCATCGAATGGAGATCGTAACGCGGGCCGACGGCCGAATTGGTGAGCACGATGCCGGTCTCCTGCGCATAGCTCTGCCACGCGTCCGGATTCTGCCGCCGGTGAAGGCGCGGCAATTCATCCAGCGACGGGTTCGCGCCAACGCCCTCGAGGAGCACCGGGCTGCAGACGGGCACCAGCACTTCCTCCAGCAGGCGGTGGAGATGCATGCCGGTCCATGCCGGATGCTCGAAATGAATGGCCGCGTCGAAACCGCTGCCGGCCAGGAGGAAGGGTTCCATCCGCTCGGCGATATGCACGGTGATGTTCGGATGCCGATCCTGAAAGCGCTTCAGCCGGGGGATCAGCCAGCGGGTGGCGAAGGTCGGAATCGCGGCGATGTCGATACTCGCGCCTTCGACGGGCTGCCCCATGAGATACAGGCTGTCCCGTTCCAGCCGATCCAGAATCTCGCGCACCTGCACCGCGTATCGGGTGCCGTTGGGGGCAAGCCGCACCCGGTTCCCGACGCGCTCGAACAGCGTCACACCCAGAAACGCCTCCAGCCGGCCGATCTGGCGGCTGACGGCGCCTTCGGTGCGTGCCAGCTCGTCGGCGGCACGGGCGAAGCTGCCGTGCCGGGCAGCCGCCTCGAAGGCCAGGAGCGCGGAATTGCTCGGGATCTTGCGTCGCATCGGGGGTCTCGCGGGTTGGGGCGCGTTCGACATCAGCTTGAGAAAATATCACTGAAGGCTGACTTTAAGTCGATATATACGCGGGAAGCAGCAGATTAGCATTACGTCACTGCACTGAACATCCAGGTTCACGGAGCAGGATGCTCATCCGTCACGAAGGACAATCCGATGATCTACACCGTGGAATGCAGCTTCGCCGACCCCGGCAGCGAAGCCGAATGGAACGACTTCTACAGCCTTGAAAAGCTGCCGGCCCTCATCTCGGTGACGGGCTTTCATACGTCGCAGCGTTTCAAATCGATCGGCGACGGCTGCCCCGTTTATCTGGCCGTCCACACGGTCGACGGTCCCGACGTGCTGACCGGGGATGAATATCGCCAGAAAGGCGGCGGCAATTTCGCACGGTGGCAGCAGCACATCACCGACTGGCACCGCAATCTCTACAGCGATATCGGTCTTGCGCCGGCGGTCGCGGCCGACGAACTTCTCGTGCTGAGTGCAAGCGGGCCCGATCCGCTGATCGGGATGGGCCTGAACCCGCTGGCCATGCAGGCCGTTGCGCTGGAGCAGGTTCCGGCGCACCGTTGGCTCGCCGTGCTGCCGCGGCGTGACGCCCGGCTCGTCGAGAACGCGCCGGCAGACCTTTACCTTTATGCACCGATGACGGAGCAACTGACAAAGGAGGGGCGCGATGCCCAACGTGACTTTCCATATTGATGCGGAACGCATGCCGTCCGACGAGCACTTCGCGGGGCTGTCCGGCGACTGCATCGAACTCTGTACGGATGTTCTTCAGGCAGACCTCGGGAACGTCCACATCATTTATGTGAGCGTCCGGCACGGACACGGGCATCCCGTTTTCGCGGAAGTCCAGTATCGTGCGGAGTCGTTTCGCCCGCCTGCGGTCATGAACGCGTTCATGGAAGCGCTGGATCACGCCATCGCCCGCCGCACGGGCCTGACGGCGCGCATCCGTTGCTTCGGCCATGCCGCGCCGAACATTCACGCCCGGAACTAGCCGGCCAGGAGACGCACTGTGTCCACCGTTACCTTTCCCGGTCAGCAAGTCGGGGATTTCACGATCACCGCGATAAGCGACGGCTACCTCACGGCCAGCCTCGACTTCCTGTCGAATATCGACGCATCCGAGGCTTCCAGGATGCAGCACGATGCAGGGCAGAACGAACCCTCTGCAGTGCATATCAACTGCTACGTGGTGCGCGGCAAGGGCCGCACCATGCTCATCGATGCCGGGGCCGGCGGCATCAAGCAATGGGGCGGCCGCCTGCGGGACAATTTACGGCTTGCCGGCATCGAACCTGCGGCGATCGACACCATCCTGCTGACACACGCCCATCCCGACCATGTCGGCGGGCTGGTGGATGCCGCCGGGCACGTGGCGTTTCCGAATGCGGAGCTGGTTGCGCATCGACGGGAGGTCGAATTCTGGCGGGACGACGGAAATCTGAGCCGTGCCAGCGAGCGGGCACGCGGCAACTTCCTGATCGCGCGTCAGGCATTCGACGGCTACCGCGACGTGCTCCGGACGTTCGATGAAGGGGACGTGCTGCCGGGGATCCGCGCGATGCCGTTACCGGGACACACCGACGGGCACACCGGGTATGTCATCGAATCCGGCGATCAGGGCCTGCTGGTGTGGGGCGATATCGTGCATTTTCCGCACGTCCAGATCAAACGGCCGGACGTATCGATTGCATTCGATCAGGATGCGTCCCGGGCAGCGGCCACGCGATCGCGGTTGCTGGACTGGATCAGCACGGATGGGCTGATGATTGCCGGCATGCATCTGGGAGAGGCCGGTTTCGCGCGAATCCGGCGGACGAAGGGTGAATACGGTCTGTTTTACGAAACCGGGGCGTGAGGCCGCACGCCCCTTTCCAGGCTGTCTTCCACGGAGGAGAATCCATTCGGAAATCTCGTCGGAGGTCGCACACCATGGCCCCATTCCAGCCCGATGGATGGCATACCGTCACGCCCCGCATCGTCGTGCCGGATCCGGAAAACCTGATCGCCTTCATCCGCACGGTGTTTCACGCACAGGGCGAATTCCGGGCCGGCTTGCCTGCCGAGATCCGGATCGGCGATTCCGTCGTGATGATCAGCGGCGGCGCCGGCCTGCGCGATCCGATGCCGGCGTTTTTATACGTGTATGTCGAGGATACCGATTCGACCTATCGGCGCGCGATTGCGGCGCAAGCGCTTTCACTGGAAGCGCCCGCCGACATGCCGTACGGCGACAGGCGGGCGATGGTCAAGGATGCGTGGGGAAACGTTTGGCAGATCGCCACGCACCAGCGCGACCTGTCGGCCGACGAGATTCGCGCCAGGCTCGGCGACGGCGGGTAGCCGCGCTGCTTCTCCCCCCATCTGTCGCAATCGTCAAGATTCGCGTCGCGTGCAGGTAAAACCTGCCCGTTCCCGCTGCCGTTAACCCGTTCGCAGCCCCCGCGCCGCGTGTTGCGACACGGCGCGCATCGTTCGTGATCCGGCATCCAAATCCGCCGCTGGCCGTGCGTGGCCAGCCCAAGGGAACGTCATGCGAAAACAACTCACAATCCGTGGTGGACTCGTTGCGACCATCGCCGGCTATACCGTGCTGCTCGTGCTGGTGGTCGGCGCATGCATCGCCGCCCTCTATCTGGGCAACGGTTCGCTCGAGGCGATGTACCGCGACGACACCGCGTCGCTGCTGCACCTGAAAACCAGCTCCGAGCGGATGCTCGTGCTGCGCGAACGCATGAGCGACGTCGCGCAGGTCATCAGTGCGGGCCAGTCCGCGAAGGACGAAGTCGCGCAGCTCCACACACTCATCAAGCAGAGCAACGACGAACTGGACGCCTACGCGCGCCTGCATGCGCGCGACGCGGACGAACAGGCGCTGTTCGACACGCTGCAGAGCCGTCGTCGCGCGCTGCTTGACCGCGTGTTCCTGAAGGCGCTGTCGCAACTGGACGGCGACGATGGATTCAACTTCCTCGACACGCAACGCACCGCGCCGCCTGCGTTGTTCGCCGCCTACCAGGCGGCGATCGACGCGCTCGAATCGTTCCAGGTCACGCGTCAGAAGGCCCGCTACGATACGGCCGGCGTGCATTTCCACCGGATCGTATGGGGGATGGGGGCGGTCGCGGCGCTGGCGCTTGTCGTCGGCTTCGTCGCGCAGCGCGTGCTCGCGAAGGCGATCATCGAGCCGATCAATCTCGCGGTCGGCCAGTTCGAAAAAATCTCGAAAGGCGACCTGACCGGAACCGTCGTCATCCCGGGTGAAAACGAAATGGCCTATCTGCTGAATGCGTTGAGGCGGATGCAGGACGGCCTCGTCGATACCGTGAGCCAGGTGCGGGCGAGCACCGAGACGATCGTCGGCGACGTACGCACGATCGCGAGCGGCAACGTCGACCTGTCCGCGCGGACCGAGCAGCAGGCCGTGTCGCTGCAGCAGGCGGCCGCGAGCGTCGAGCAACTGACGGCGGCCGTGCGCCAGAATGCGGACAACGCGCGCGATGCGCGTACGTACGTCGAAGGCGCGGCCGGCATTGCGGCGCGCGGCGGCGACGCGATGCAGCGCGTGGTCGAGACGATGTCCGAGATTTCGACCAGCTCCGCCCGCATCTCCGGCATCGTCGGCGTGATCGAAAGCATTGCGTTCCAGACGAACATCCTCGCGTTGAACGCGGCAGTCGAAGCCGCACGCGCGGGCGAGCAGGGGCGCGGTTTCGCGGTCGTCGCGACGGAGGTTCGCGGCCTCGCGCAGCGCTGTGCCTCGGCGGCGAAGGAAATCCGCGACCTGATCGGCAATTCCGCGCGGCGCGTCGAAGACGGCAGCGGTCTCGTCGCGCTGGCCGGCTCGGCGATGGCCGAGCTCGTCGCCGCGGTCGAGCGTGTCAACGCGATCATGAGCGAAACCAGCCAGGCCTTCGAGGAGCAATCGTCGGGCATCGAGCAGGTGAACGCCGCAGTGATCCAGATGGAGCAGACGATGCAACGCAATGCCGCGCTGGTCGAGGAGGCGGCCGCCGCGGCGCTGTCGCTCGACGAACAGGGCGCGCGACTGAGCGCGGCGGTCGCGCAGTTCCGTCTGCGTGACGGGGCCGTCGTGTAACGCCGGGCCGTGTCACCGTCCCGGGTTGGGCGCCGCCGCCGTGAGCGGCTTACTGCGCCGCGTCAGGCAATTCATAGTCGAAGCTGTACGAATGCCGGCCGTTGTCGATGTGGATGATCATCGAACCGGAAAGCCCCAGCAATTCGCCCGTCCCGGAATCGGGCACGACGGTGATCGACTGCTGCGGCTGCCCGCGCGTCATGGTGGAGCTGTGCTGCAGGACGAAGCTGCCGTTGCGCCCGCCGAGCGCACCCTGGACGGTTTCCATCGCCACGTAGCCGGCAGAGCCCTGGACACTGCTTCGAAACGCGAGCATCTCGCCGTGGCTGACGGCTTCCAGGTCGCCGTGCAATTGCTTGTCGAGCGACATGCGGCCGAGCCCGCTGCTTTCCGCGACGGCGCTCAGGGATTCCGGATTCAGCTTCACTTCGAACGGACCGCTGGCCTGCAGTTTCATGAGCGCTCTCCTCGTCGAATGGGCACTCCGCACTATAAGCCAACGGGGTTCAACTGGCGGTAACGGTTTGTCCGGTGCGCCGGCAGCGAGGTGCCGGATTCGACCTGAGGGATAATCGCCTTCCCGTCTTTGACCTCCCGCACCCGTGACGCCCCCTGCATTCGCCCCCTTTCAGGAACTGGCTACCACCTTGCTGGCTCACTGGCACGACGCCCATGGCGACGGTGCCCACGACACGTCGCATCTGCAGCGCGTGTGGAAGAACGCCGCCGCGATCCAGGCCGCGGAAGGCGGCGATGCCGAAGTACTGTGTGCGGCGACGGTGCTGCACGACTGTGTGGCCGTCGAGAAAAATTCCCCGCTGCGCGCGCAGGCATCGCGGCTGTCGGCGGGCAAGGCGCGCGAGGTGCTGAAGGCGCTCGACTGGCCGGACGCGAAGATCGATGCCGTCGCGCATGCGGTCGAGGCGCACAGTTTTTCGGCCTGCATCGTGCCGAGGACGCTCGAAGCCAGGGTGTTGCAGGATGCCGACCGGCTCGATGCGATCGGCATGGTGGGTGTCGCACGCTGCTTTTATGTCGCGGGACGGATGGGCAGCGCGCTGTACGACCCGGCCGATCCGCACGCATCGGAACGGGCGCTCGACGACGCGCGATTCGCGATCGACCACTTCCGCACGAAGTTGCTGACGCTGGCGACCGGGTTCCAGACCGTCACCGGGACGCGCATGGCGATCATGCGTCGCGACCGGTTGCAGCGCTTTCTCGACGAGTTTTCCGACGAGATCTGAATGGGCGGGGGCGATGGGTGCTGCAGCTTTCATTGGGTGCGCTGGTCACGGACTGGCGGCTGTCCGGAGAAGCAAGCCGTTAAATTGCTTGCGCGGCCGCTTGACGGTGAGATTCGTTGCGGCCACGTATTGCGGTTCCCCGAGTCGCAACGGGAAAGCGCGCCGGACATCGGAGATTCCTTCCGGGCTCATCCAGCAGACGATGGCACCTGGTAAGCCGCACATCATGTTATTTAACATTTAACATCGTAATATTTTTGAAAATTTCTGGTAATCTTCGCCGGCATAGTGCCAGGGCAGCGCTGGCGGCGAGGTTTGAAGCCGACCACTTCGTTTTGCGATCCTTGTCGACACGCTTGCACTTGCATTGATCGGGTTTTGAAGAAAAATGAAATCCTGATTAATCTGTAAAACTAATTAAATGAGAGCGTGTGTCCACTTTCGGGGGAAGGGAATCGTGATTTCGTTCAGACAGGGATTCTGGTTGGGGTGCTGCCTGGTGTTTGCCACGTCCGTGGCCGGTTGTGGCGGTGACGGCGGGCCGGGCAATCAGGATGTATCGCACATGAGTGGCAGTGCCGTTGCGTCTCCCGCCGGTCTTTCCTATCCCGTGCCGTCGGCCGTATATTCGCCGGGCGAAAAGATCACGCCGAACATCCCGTCCAGCAGTGGCGGTCCGATCTCAACATACAGCGTATCGCCGGCGCTTCCAGACGGACTCGTCCTGGATCAACAGACCGGCGTGGTGAACGGCGCGCCCGTCGCGGCCACGCCGAGCGCAATTTACACGGTGACAGGCAGCAACGCTCAGGGAAGCGTCACTGCGCGGCTGCAGATCGAGGTCAAGGCGATAACGGCCGCTCCTGCGACGCTTGCCTACCAGAATCCATCCATGATCTTCACTGCCGGACAAGCTGTCACGGGCATCGTACCTGCCACGTCTGGCGGCAGGATCGCGCAGTTCACGATATCGCCGGCATTGCCTGGCGGGCTCGTGCTCGATCCCGTGACGGGGGAGATCGGCGGAACGCCGGCAACCGTCTCGGGCCCCGTGTCTTACAGGGTAACCGGCAGCAACAGTGCGGGTAACGTGACGGCGCAAGTCACACTTGAGGTGCGTGCGGCAATTGCACCACCGGTGCATCTGGAGTACTCGAGTCGAACCGTCTCTTATACGGTCGGTCAGGTGATCACGCCGAATTTGCCGCAATCGACCGGCGGCAACATTGCGCGGTACGCGGTATCCCCGGCATTGCCGACAGGGCTCAGTCTGAATGCGCAGACGGGCGCGATCAGCGGGACGCCGGCGAACGCCCAGGTTCCGACGGCCTATGTTGTTTCGGGAAGCAATAGTGCAGGCACGGTGCAGGCGCCACTCGAAATTTCCGTGATCCCTGCGGCGAGCGGTGAATGGTTGCCGGGCGGTAATCTTTTTGAGGGGCGAGCGTCGCATACTGCAACGTTGCTGTCCAATGGCGAAGTTCTGGTAACGGGTGGGTCCGGACTGAGCGGCATACTCAGCTCTGCAGAACGATTCAACCCGGCCAACGGCGTATGGGCGCGTGCGGGGAAAATGCAGACTGCTCGTACGGAGCACACCGCAACCAGGCTGGACAATGGAAGCGTGCTGGTTGCCGGCGGCAGGTATGTGACAGGTGGTGAAACGACTCGCACGGCGGAGCTGTACGATCCGGCAACCGGAGGGTGGACGCCGGTCGGCAACATGAAGCGCGGACGGCGCCTGGCGACATCGACGCTGATGCCGGACGGCAGGGTGCTGGTCGTCGGCGGTATCGAGGAAGGCGATTTCGGCACCTTCGTTGCCGAGGCAGAGTTGTTCGACCCGGTCAGCCGGACATGGACGACGGCCGGTAGCCTGAACATCGCACGTGCGCATCACATCGCAACGCTCCTGCCTGGAGGAAAAGTGCTGGTGGCCGGCGGAAGCAGTACGGCGGGTGTCACGGCCACGGCCGAGATTTATGACGCGCCCAGCGGTAAATGGACATTGGTTCGCGACATGCACGTGCAGCGATCCACGCCGACCGCAACGATGCTGTCAACCGGCAAGGTGCTGGTGGTTGGAGGAAACAGTTCGTCGCTCACGGCCGAACAGTACGACCCGGTCACCGGAGTCTGGACGCTGACGGGACCGATGGTCATGCCACGCCGCGATTCCCAGACCACACGTCTTCCGGACGGGCGCGTCGTCGTCACGGGCAACTATGACGCCAGCTACGAAGGGAACGGAACGTCGGCGGAAGTGTTCGATCCTGCAACAGGCAACTGGGCTGCAATTGCCAATATGAGCGATCCACGATCCATGCATACGGCTACGCTGTTGAACGATGGCTCCGTGCTGGTTGCCGGCAGTTACCATCACACCAGAACTTACTCGTCGTCTGAACGATTCCGTTGATTCGGGAGGCACGCCGCGCGCTGATCGCGCGGCTGCTTCGGATATTCGCGATGCGTCGGGCGCCGGCAATCTGCTGCGTTGCGATCCGCCGTCGTCAGCCAATCACGTTGCGTACCGGAAGATTGCGACTGCGCTGCGTGCGGCAGGTGCCCGAAACGATCCAGGCCTGACAGACGCCGCGCTCTCAAGAGCGGGCAGCCGTGTCGTCGCTGCGCCGGCAAAGGCCTCGACGCATTACGTCAATCGCCGCCCGATCGATAAAGCGCCTTCATCTGCGACAACTCGTCGATGAATTGATCCTTCAGCGCCTGCGGCCCGAGGATCTTCACGTGCGCGCCGTACCCCAGCAGCTTGCGCGCGCCGTGCTCGATCGATTCGATCGGCATCAGGAACGCTTTCCATCCTGGCGGCACCGCTGCGTTGCCTGCATCCGGCGAAACCGGCGCGGCGTTGACCCGCTCGTTGGCCAGCCAGGTTTCGCCGCGCGGCGATACTGCGATATGGGCGGTCAGCCGGTGGAGGTCGGCTTCGTACCGGCTCATCGCGTCACGCCAGTGCGTGGCCAGATCGAACCGGGCGGGGCGCTTGAAACGGCGGCGCGTTGCGTCGAGTTCGAGAATGTTCGCCAGCCGGAAGGTGAGCGCGCCGGGCTTGCCGGCCACCCGGGCAATCAGGTACCACGCGCCGCCCTTGAGCACGAGGCCGAGCGGCTCGAGCGCACGGCGGGATACGCCGCGCCAGCTCTGGTATGTCACGTCGATTCGATACGCACCCCACACCGCATCGGCGACTTCGCGCAGAAATTCGGGCGTCTCCTGCGCGCGGTACCAGTCGACGGTATCGATATGCAGCCGGCTGGCGACGCGGTCGGCCTGCTCGCGCGAGCCCGGCGGCAGGCTCGCCATCATTTTCAACCGCGCGGAGGCCGCCATGCCGTCGAGGCCGAGTTCGCCCGCCGGACCGGGCAGGCCCGCGAGAATCAGCGCATGCGCTTCGTGCTCGGTGAGCCCCGTGAGATCGGTGCTCCAGCCGTCGCGTAGCTGAAATCCGCCGTTGCGGCCGCGATCGCCCCAGATCGGCACGCCGGCCGTGGAGAGCTGGTCGATATCGCGCAGGATCGTGCGCTCGGACACTTCCAGCGCTTCGGCCAGCGCAGGCGCGGTCATCCGGCCGCGCGCTTGCAGCATCATCAGGATCGACAACAGGCGGCTCGCTTTCATTCACAGCACGTTACTCCAAATACATGACATCAGGTGTCATGTTTTCAGGCTTATGCTTTGCCGCATCCCCGATCCGTTCCATCGAAGCGAAGGACAAACCATGAAGATCCTGTCAGGACCGCTGAGCATGTTCGGCGCCAAGGTCGAGATTGCGGCGCACGAGAAGGGCATCGATTTCGAGCGGGTGATGGTGTCGTTCAGTCAGCAGCGCGGCTACGAACCCAGGCATCCGGACGTATTGCGCATCAACCCGAAGCGCCAGGTGCCGGTGCTGATCGACGGCGAGCTGGAGATTTTCGATTCCACGCAAATCTTCGAGTATTTCGAGGATCTGAAACCGGCGCCGGCATTGTGGCCGGCGCGTCCGGCGGCGCGCGCCGTTGCGCGTCAGCTCGAACACGGCAGCGACGAAGTGTATTTTCCGCACATCGTCCGGCTGATGGGGCTGGAAGACGCGCCGGACGATCCGGCGGCACAGGCCGCGCGTGCCGCAGCGGCGCAATACTACCGGCGCATGGAGCACGTGCTCGCGGATCGCGAATTTCTCGCCGAAGCCTACTCCTTTGCCGATATCGCGTTCTACATGGCGCAGTTGTTCGGCGCGCGCAAAGGCGCGCCGATGACCGGTGAGACCCCCAACCTGCTCGCGTGGCGTGAGCGGATGACGGCGCGTCCCGCCGTGCGCAAGGTGGCCGGTGCGATGGCGGCGTACCTGGCGTCGATCGGGGAAGCGGTTCCCGATTTTCTTCGTGAAACCTGCTAGCCGTGTTCGTCGGCCATGCAGGGCGGCCTTCAACCTGCGTCCCGGGCTGAAGGCCGCGCCGGCATGCGCAGCGTTCAGCTGCGGATGAACGCGGGCAAATTGGCGTTGATCGTGTTGGCGCGGGACGTGGGCATGCCGTGCGGGAAGCCCGCATGGACCTTCGGCGTGCTGTTCCTCGCCAGCTTCGCCGGCAGGAAACCGGATCGGCATACGGAAAGATCGGGCCGTCGTCGCCATGCATCGCGAGAACGCGAATCGTGGTGCTTTTCAGGTCGTCGGTGAAGGCGGACTGCGAGAACGCGACGATGCCGTCACAGTGCGCCCTGGCGATGCCCATCATGCCTTGCCGCCACCCGTACCGGATGACACCCTGCGACGATGTCGCGCCTGCGCGATCGGGCATGGTGTCGATCCGTGGCAAGGGGCGCCGCGCGGCGGCCACATGATCCGGCGCCGGCCGCCGGAACGCCGCGCAGGCGAAGTCCGACATGTTCCTCTATTCGTCGTCTTGACCTTAAAGTTGACTTAAAGCTTAGAGTGCTGCTGACGACAGTGAATCAGCAGGCTTCGGGTGTTGCCTGCCACGATCGATCATCGACGGGAGGCAACGAACATGGACAGGCGCTTTACACAGGTCGAATTCGGGCCGCATACGGTCGACGTGCTCGAGGGCGGGTACTACGACCGGTTCCGGATGAATCCGGACCTGAACGAGGTGGCGCGCGACCCCGCAGCCGGGAACATCGATTTTTTCCGCCGGATTCCGAAGCGTCAGGTGGCTTCGCGGGTGGGGCCGACCTGGGCGCCGAACTTCTATTACCGTTCCAGCAGCATCCAGCTGTTGTTCCTCGCGCCGCTCGAACGCCTGCGGACCACGCTGCCCGCGCCGCTCGAACCGCTGCGGGCGCTCCCCGGGTACGGGCTCGTCGCACTGACGTTCTTTTCGTATTCGGTCTGCGACAACGATCCGTATGACGAAGTATCCGTCGCGGTGGTGATCCGCCGGCCGGGTGCGAAAGGGTCGCATGCGCTCGAGCTGATCGACTCGATGCGGCGCCGCAGTTTCGTCGCACACGTGCTGGCGCTGCCGGTCACGACGGACATCGCGCGGGTGCGCGGCGTACACGGGTATCAGTTGCCGAAATGGCTCGCCGATATCGACGTGACCATCGGTGCCACCGCCCGTGCGCGCATTGCCGGCCCGGACGGCCGGACGGACCTGAGCCTGAGCGTGCCGTCGCCGGCGCTGACCAGCGTGCCGTCGCAATCGCACATGGGCACGACGACGATGGTCAACCGTATCGACGGCGAATGGCACCAGTCGTCGGTGCAGACCAACATGCTGTCGTTCGCGCAGCGCCTGTTGCCGCGCAACGTCGAACTGGTTCGGCACGGCGGGCCGCTGAGCCAGTTGCTCGACGGGCTGGGCGCGTCCACCATCATGCGTCTGGATGTGGTCAAGGACGCGCAGCTGGTCCTGAACCTGCCGACGCCTTTGAAGACGTTCGATGAACCCGGAAAGCCCCGCTAACGATACGAATGCGCGCGACCCGCGCGCGCCGAAGGAGTCGTCCATGCCCCAACCGACCTACGATCTCGTCGTATTCGGCGCCACCAGTTTTGTCGGTCAGATCCTGACCCGCTACCTGTCCGACTACCTGTCGGATCATGGCGAGACGCTGCGCTGGGCCATTGCGGGCCGGTCCCAGGCGAAGCTCGGCCAGGTGAGGGACGCGCTCGGGGCGGCCGGGCAGTCGGTGCCGATCATCGTCGCCGACGCGGCCGACGAAGCGCAGCTTCGGGCGCTGTGTGCGCAAACGCGGGTGGTCGTGTCGACCGTCGGGCCGTACGCGCTTTACGGCGAGCCGCTGGTCAGGGTCTGCGCGCAAACCGGCACCGATTACTGCGACCTGACCGGCGAGACGCAGTGGATCAAACGGATGATCGACAAGTACGAGCCCGCGGCCCGGCAATCGGGCGCGCGCATCGTGCATTGCTGCGGCTTCGATTCGGTGCCGTCGGACATGGGCGTTTTCTTCCTGCAGCAACAGGCGCGGCAGCAGTGGGACGCGCCGGCCACCCATGTGAAGATGCGGGTCCGCACGCTGAAGGGTGGGGCGTCGGGCGGCACCGTGGCAAGCGTGATCAACGTCGTGCGGGAAGCGGCGGCCGATCCGGCGTTGCGCAGGGAACTGCTCGATCCGTATTCGCTGTGCCCGCAGGGGCATGGCTTCACGGTGCGGCAGCATGCGGTTCGATCCGCAGAATTCGATCGCGACAGCGACACATGGATCGCGCCGTTCGTGATGGCGGCGATCAACGAGCGTGTCGTGCACCGCTCCAATGCGCTGGCGGGCAATGCGTACGGCAGCCGCTTCACCTACGACGAGGCCGTGATGACGGGTACCGGCCTCAAGGGCCGGCTGACCGCGCTGACGATGGTGGCCGGACTCGGCGCGTTCATGGTGGGGGTTCTCGTCAAGCCGGTGCGCAGCCTGATGGAGCGCTTCCTGCTGCCGAAGCCCGGCGAAGGGCCGAGCGCCGAGGCCCAGCAGGCCGGCCGCTACGACATACGTTTCTTCGGCCGCGCCGACGACGGGCGGACCTTGCGCGTGAAAGTCACGGGCGACCGCGATCCGGGCTATGGCTCCACCGGCAAGATGCTCGGGCAGGCTGCGATCAGTCTCGCGCTCGATTGCGGCAGCGACGGCGTCAAGACCGGGCGCGGTGGCGGTTTCTGGACGCCCGCGACGATGTTCGACGAACGCTATATCGCGCGTCTGGTTCGTCATGCGGGGTTGCGTTTCGAGGTGATCTGAGCGAACCCCGTCGGCTTTTTCAAGGGAAAGGATAAAGATCGGATGACGAATCAACGTGAGGAGACAACCTGACGTCAGGGCAAGGCAGATGGTCGGCTGCAGGCCGGCCGGGGAGTATCGGAACATGAAGATCGGGGAACTGGCGGAACGCACCGGCCTGACCCCTTCGCGCATCCGCTTCTACGAGCGTATCGGTCTGTTGACGCTCGTTGAGCGCGAAGCGAACGGCTATCGCACCTATCCGCCGGAAGCGGTGACGGCGCTCGATATGATCACGACGGCGCAGAAAGCGGATTTCAGCCTGGACGAGATTCGCACGCTGATTCCGTCCGACTTCGCCCAGTGGCAATGCGGTGCGTTGCTCGACGCGCTCTGCCGCAAGGTGCAGGACATCGAGGCGCTGGAGGCGCGGCTCGCGCACAGCAAGGCGCACGTCATCGCGCTGATCGCCGGGATCGGCGCGAAACCGGATACCGTCGATTGCGCAACCAATGCGAAAACGCTGCTGTCGCGCCTCCCGTCCGCGCGTGCGGCGGACGCTGGCGATGCTGGAGCCGCCGACGCTCGCGACGACCCGGCTTTGCGCCGGACCACCGGCCGTTAGGCGGCCGCCGGTGCGTCGCACGACAGCAGCGCGACGACCTGGTCGGCCGTTGCCTTCGCCGATTGCGGGTTCTGGCCGGTCACGAGGCGGCCGTCGACGACGACGTTCGACGTGAACGGCAGCAGTGCCTTCTCGTAGCGCGCACCACGCTGCTGCATCTGCTGCTCGACGTTGTAGGGCACCTTCTTCGCGACGCCTGCCAGGATTTCCTCCAACCACGAATAGTCGGTGATCCGGCGTCCGGCGACCAGCAACGAGCCGTCCGACAGCATCGTGTTCAGCAGCCCGCAATAGCCATGACAGACCGACGACACGACGCCGCCGCGCTCGTAGATCTCGCGCGTGAGCCGCTGCAGCCCCGCATCGTCCGGATAGTCCCACATGACCGCATGGCCGCCGGTGAAGTAGATCGCATCGAAGCCGGCCGGATCGATCTCGTCCGGGCGGGCCGTGTTCGCGAGCAGCGCCTCGTTGGCCTTGTCGGCGCGCCATGCCTTCGACGCGGCGTCGGCATGCGGCCATTTGAGCGAGCGCGGCTCCAGCGGCGACACGCCGCCTTTCGGGCTCACGAGCTGCTGCGCATAGCCTTTCGCCGCGAAGATCTCATGGGCGTGGGTCAGTTCGGACAGCCACAGGCCGGTCGGCTGCGACGGATCGGCGTAGTGCGCGACATTGCTGACGACGTGAAGGATTCGCTTGGTCATGATGCGGGCTCCGTTTGATCGGCCACGGGCGGACGTCTGCGACGCACCGCCGGATTGTCGGTTGGCAGGACACATACCCCTGGCCTCGATACGCTGCCGAGGCAAACCATAACCTTTAAGCGAAGTTCAAGGTCAAGGCCTTTTCGCCTTGGCCGCCCGGGCGGGCTTCTCGGGCATCACGAGCCCGTCCAGCAACGTGGTCAGCGCATCCTCGATCGCGTGATCGCCGACTTTCTCGCGCACCAGCCGCCCGTCGATCGCGAGCATCGTCAGGCCGTGGAGATGCGCCCAGCACGCGGTCGCCTGGCCGAGCGCCGGGCGCGGGCGGATCGTGCCGGCGCGACGCCCGTGCTCCAGGATGTCGACGACCAGCAGGAACGGCGCCTGCACGCGCGGATCGAGATGGATATCCGACGGCTCCCCGGCATCCGCGGCAAACATCAGCCGATACAGATCCGGGTTGCGTTTCCCGAACGCGAGATGGGCATAGGCGAGCGCCAGCAGCACGTCCGGTGCATTCGCCGCGGGATCGACGGAGGCGGCGAGATCGTCGCGCAGGCGATCGAAGCCGATCAGCGCGAGCTCGTGCAGCAACGCGGCCTTGTCCGGGAAATGCCGGTACGGCGCGGAGTGGCTGACGTTCGCGCGCCGCGCGATTTCGCGCAGCGTGAACTGCCAGCCTTGCTGCTCCTGCAGTGTGTCGAGTGCCGTTTCGATGATCGCGCGACGCAGATCCCCGTGGTGATAAGCCTTTTGCCCGGCGTCCGCATCCCCATCCGACGACATCGTATTGCTCCTATGTTGACAGGGAACACATTGTGGTCCTATGATCGGCCGCATGCAAGTTGACAGTGTCTACATCGACGCAACCTCGTGAGGTGCACCATGGCCGTTTCTGCAGAATCCAGCTCGAGCATCGATCCGGCGGCGTTGCTGGCCCGCCAGCGCAGCGCATTCGTGGCCGAGGGGCCGCCGAGCCTGCAGCAGCGCAAGGCGCGGCTCGCGCGGTTGCGGGCCGTGGTGCTGGCGCATCGCCGCGATGTGGAGGAGGCGGTCAACGCCGATTTCGGACATCGCTCGCGCCACGAGACTGCGATCATGGAACTGGTCGGCGTGATCCAGGCGATCGACTACCTGACACGCAACCTGCGCCGCTTCATGAAGCCGCAGCGCCGGCACGTCGGCCTTTTCTACCGCGCCGGGCAAGCGCATGTGGCATACCAGCCGCTGGGCGTGATCGGTGTGATGGCGCCGTGGAATTACCCGTTCGCGCTGACGTTCATTCCGCTGGCCACCGCGCTGGCCGCCGGCAACCGCGCGATGCTCAAGCCTTCGGAGCTGACGCCGCGTACCAGCGAAGTGATGCGTCGGATGCTCGCCGACACGTTCCCGAGCGAAGAGGTCGCGGTCGTGCTCGGCGGCCCGGAAGCCGGCGCGGCGTTCAGCGGGTTGCCGTTCGATCATCTGCTGTTTACGGGCAGCACGCAGGTGGGCCGCAAGGTGATGAAGGCCGCGAGCGACAATCTCGTGCCGGTGACGCTCGAACTGGGCGGCAAGAGCCCCGCGATCGTCGCGAGAGGGCATGTCGATGGCCGGACGATGTCCAGCATCGTGTTCGGCAAGCTGTCGAACGGCGGACAGACCTGCGTGGCGCCCGACTACGCGCTCGTGCACGAAGACGATCTGGACGCGTTCGTCACGCAATACGATGCGGCCGTCGCGCGTTTCTATCCGAACGGGCCGACCAGCCCGGACTACACGTCGATCGTCAGCGACCGGCACTACGACCGTCTGAAAGGCCTCGTCGACGAAGCGCGCAGCAAAGGCGCGCGCGTGATCGAGGCGGGCATCCATCCGCAAAGCGCGGCGACCCGCAAGCGCACGCTCGCGCCGACGCTGATCGTCGGCGCAGGCGACGAGACGGCGGTCATGCAGGAAGAGATCTTCGGGCCGATCCTGCCGGTGCGCACGTATCGCACGATCGACGAGGTCGTCGATTACGTGAACGCGCGCCCGCGGCCGCTGGCGCTGTATTACTTCGGTCGACGGGACGGCGATTGCGAGACGTTGCTGAGGCGGACCACGTCGGGCAACGTCGGCATCAACAACACGGTCCTGCACGTCGCGCAGGAAGACTTGCCGTTCGGCGGCGTCGGGCCGAGCGGGATGGGCGCGTATCACGGCATCGAGGGATTCCGTGCGATGAGCCACGCCAAGGGCGTGTTCGTGCAAGGACGCTGGAGCCTGCCGAGCCTGTTGCGCGCACCGTTCGGCAAGCTTGCGGATGTCTCGCTGGCGGCGCTGCTCGGACGGCGCCGGGAACCGGCCGGTGGGCGTATCGAATGGAGTGCGAAGCGTTGAGCCGGGCCGTGCGCCGTGTGCGCGGCCGTGACGGGCCGCGCAAGTTTTACAGGTGCCTGTACTGATCGTAGTCGAACAGGTGAATGACGAAATTCTTCCCGTTCTTTTCGTACAAGACGAAGACGATCTGGTCGCCCGTATTCAGAATGCCCGCGCCATTGGCTTCGTCCAGGATGTGCTGTATCGCGCTCGTCGCCGGGGATATGCTGGACGACCCGATGTTGGCCAGATAAATTCTGCGAGGAGACGTCGTCAAGAGAAGTTTGCTCAAATCGTGGAATTTGAGATCTTCCTTGCTCTCGCTTTCGGCCGTCAGAATGGGGCAGTGCTTCTTGTCTTCGGGGCTGATGAAAAAGTCGACGAGAAGCTCGGATGGAATGAGTTTTATCTTCGCGCTTTTTGCGTAAGATTCGATATTGCTTTTGAAACTGCTCTTGAGAACGCTTTTCTTGTGCAGCTCGGTCCGAAGTTCGAATCCGGATCCCAGTTTCGTACTGACCTTCATGATGAACCATGCCGTGAAAAGCGAGAAGCCAATCATGTCGTTGTTCGAGCTGGTAGACGCAGGCTTCGGCGGCTTGCCGAGGCTCAGGATACGAATCAGCTTCGGGATGAGGTCATCTGCTTCGAACGTCAACGTGCCTGCCTTCTGATTGACATTCAAAAAAGTCAGCGAGGATAGTGCCTCGCGACACAAATTGAATAATTGCGATTCAAGAATCGTTTCATTACTCATGAATTCATGTCCCCGAGTGGTCTGCGGGAATTATAGCTTGCGGCAGATGTTGCGCATCAACGCAACTTTTTCGTCGATATTCGATTCCGCTGGTTAGGATCATTAATCCGGACACGGTGTGTGCGGCTTCGCGCATGCGGGTTATGTTCCGCTACGCCCGGTTGCGTTTGCCCGCCCCCGTGCGGACGGCCGTCTCGTCCAGCATCGTCGCGGCGAATTCGACGGCTGCCGGCATCCGGGCGTCGTGCATCATCACGAATTCCATGTCCGGCAATTCGGGCAGCCCTTCGGACGGGCCGAGTTCGCGAAGCGTGTCGTCGATCGCGCTGCGCGGCACCGGGGCGATCGCGATGCCGGCCCGCGCGAAGGTCCGGATGCCGGTCACGCTCGGGCTTTCGCACGCGATCCGGTAGGGCATGCCGGCCAGCGCGAGCGCCTTGATGGCGGCGCCGCGGTACGGGCACGGATCGGGGAAGCAGGCGAGCGGCACGTCGCCTTCCGGAAGCGGCTCGTGGCGCGCAAACGCCCAGGCGAGCGGCTCCTGCCACAACGTTGCACCCTGGCCCGAATGCGAGCATCGGCTGCCGATCACGAGATCGAATTCGCCGTTTGCATGCCGCTGAAACAGGTTGTCGCCGATGTCGACAACCAGATCCATCCGCAGGCCGCGCCGCGCGGCGCCATGACGGCGCATCAGGTCAGGCAGCCAGCCATCCGCAAAATCCTCCGACACGCCGATTCGCAGTTTGAGGTCGACGACAGTACCCGCTCCGAGTCTCGCCCGCGCTTCCTCGCTCAGATTGAGCATCGCGCGTGCATAGCCGAGCAGCGTCTCGCCATGCGCGGTGAGCATGACGCTGCGCGTATTGCGCACGAGCAGCGCCTGGCCGACCTGTTCTTCCAGGCGAACGATTTGCGCGCTGACCGCGGACTGGCTCAGGTTCAGCCGGTGGCCGGCACCGGTGAAGCTTCGTACGTCGGCGACCGCAACGAACGTATGCAGCAGCGCCGTGTCGAGGGGGAGGCTCATTGACCACCAATCCGGGTTAATTCAATCAATTAATATCGTTTCCGGATTATAGGCCGACCCGATAGGCTGCGAATCGCAGTGGGCGAGCGCGCATCCGGCGCGCCGCCGTCACTGCTGACCGGGACCGGCTCCATGACATGCGTGCTCTATATCGAAGGCTCACCCAACAAGGCCTACTCGGCCTCCATCGACGTGTGCAGTGCGTTTCTCGATGCATATCGGCATGCGCATCCCGATCATGAGATCCGGACGCTCGACATCTGGGATCTGGCGATGCCCGAATTCGACGCCGCCGCGCTGGCCGCGAAATATGCCGGACTGAGCGGCACGGCGTTGACGCCGGAGCAGGCGGCGGCATGGCAGCAGATCGAACGGCTCGCGGCGCCGTTCCACAACGCGGACAAGTTTCTGTTCGGCGTACCGCTGTGGAATTTCAGCATCCCGTACAAGCTCAAGCACCTGATCGATGCGATCTCGCAGAAGGACGTGCTGTTCACGTTCGACGCATCGGGTTTTGCCGGCAAGCTGGCCGGGAAGAAGGCGGCGGTCGTCTATGCGCGCGGGCTCGCCTATCAGGCGCCGGGGTCGTTTACGCCGGCGGCCGAGTTCGACCTGCAGCGTCCGTATATGGAAACGTGGCTCAGGTTCGTGGGCGTGACGGACGTCGCGGGAATCGTCGTCGAGCGCACGCTGTTCGGACCCGACGGCAAGGTCGATCGTAGTCGTGCGATCGACGAAGCCCGGACGCTCGCGCGCACGTTCTGACGCTGCGCGCCGCGCATCCGGTGCGCGGGCGGAGCGCACACTGCGGTGGTCAGCGCCCGCCGCGCGCAATGGCGAGCGCGACGCCGAAGCCCACGAGCAGGCATCCGAACGTGCGATCGATCCAGTGGCGCAGCGACAGCAGCCGATCCCGGACCGCCGTGGCCGAGAAGCAGACGGCCACGAGGCTGAACCAGCCGGCATGCGTTGCCGCGATGAAGGCGCCGTAGCCGATCTGCACGATCAGCGGCGTGTCGGGCCGGACTGCCTGCATGAACAGGCTGACGATGAACACGGTGGTCTTGGGATTCAGCGCATTGGTCAGGAAGCCCGTACGCAGTGCGGCGAAGTCGGACAGCGGCGCCACCTTTGCGTCGGGTTGCCCGCCGCCCGCCTTCGTCATGAGCATCTTCGCGCCGAGGTAGACCAGGTAGAGCGCGCCGACCATCTTGACGGCATTGAAGAGCCACAGCGACTGGCGGATCAGCAGGCCCACGCCCAGCAGCGTATAGCTCACGTGGACCGTCACGCCGAGCCCGATGCCCAAAGCGGTGAGCACGCCGGCGCGGCGTGACAGCATCAGGCTGTTGCGCGTAACCATCGCGAAGTCCGGGCCCGGGCTGATGACGGCCAGTAGCGTAATGGTGACTACAACTATCAGTTCAGTCATGGCATTGTCCTTCCGATCGAAGTGTTGATGTCACAATAATAAGAACCAAACTTCATCGGGAAAAGCGATGATTTCTGACCGGAATGGTGAGCCTGACTCACAACTGATTCGAACGAGCCTGCCGTCGCTGATGGCGTTGCGGTGTTTCGAGGCGGCGGCGCGTCACGAGAATTTCAGCCGCGCCGCCGACGAGCTGTGCCTGACTCATGGCGCGGTCAGTCGTGCGGTGCGTCTGCTCGAAGACGATCTGGGCGTGACGCTGTTCGAACGGCGCAGCCGCCGTGTCTTCCTGACCGAAGCGGGCCGCAAGCTGGCTCAAGCCGTCCACGACGGCCTGGGCCTGATGCGTCACGCCGCACACGCACTGCGCGCCGAGGCTGCTCGTGCACGGCGTTGGGTGCTGTCGTGCGAGCCGACGCTCCTGATGCGCTGGCTGATCCCGCGCTGGCCGGATTTCCAGGCGCGACACGCAGGCGTCGATATCCACCTGGCCGCTGCGGGCGGGCCGTTCTCGTTCGATCGCGGCATCGACATGGCGATTCGTCGCAACGATTTCGCGTGGCCGGCGGGATGTCACGCCGAGCCGCTGTTTGCGGAGCGGGTCGGACCGGTTTGCCGGCCGGACAAGGTTGGCGCGTGGTTTGCGGCGCGTCGCGGCGGCCGCGTGTTGAAACACGACGCGGCGCTATTGCAGACGCGGACCCGGCCGGACGCGTGGAGCGCGTGGGCGGCGGCGGCGAACCAGCCGGGCGCGAGCGGACGCGTGCAGATGTTCGATCATTTCTACTTCAGCCTGCAGGCGGCCGTCGCGGGGCTGGGGGTAGCGATCGGGCCGTGGCATCTCGTGCGCGACGACATCGAGAGCGGTGTGCTGGTCGCCCCGATGGGGTTCGTCGAGGATGGTTCGCATTACTGCCTGTTGACGCCGGCGCCGATGGCGGAGGGGAGTGCGCAGGCGGCGTTGCTGGGGTGGTTGAAGGCGGTGGCGTGATCTCGTCCGAGCGCGGCGAGATTCATTTTGTTTTGCTCCGGATTGTATCGATGCATTTTCCGCCGGCATGCAGTGACATCCATACCTTGAATGCAATCTGCACATCGAGGGTGTCGAATGGCCGAATCAGGCTGTAGCGCACCGAGAAAACGGACACGATGCCCGGCGCGAACAGAAAGACGACGAGCATCTGCCGCGTGGGCCAGCGGCTCGCTGCATAACTGTGCAGAAACAAATCGGCTGCACTGTACATTTCATTGTCTATCAGCCTGAAACACAATTTCCGCGAGGATGGGGCCGGCATATGTGAAAAGGGCCGTCGTCCTGCCCGATGCAGGTAAAAATCGATAACGGAAGACCGCTCCGCTTACTGCATTGCGGCGGCGATAAAACCCGGACGCCCATTCCATGAATCCACCCGCTGACCCATTGCCGTCATCGCCTGGTGCTGCCACTTTCATTCCATTTCTCGTCGCGAGCATTGCGCTAGCGGCCGCGTACGGCGCCAGCTTTCTCCTTTCCGAGCATTTGCGTCATTGTGGCTTCGATTCCTCGATGACCGGCGCCGTGATTTCGACCGGCATCCTGACCATGATCGTCAGCGCGCTGCTCGCCGGGTGGATTGCGCAGCGTATCGGATTGATGTCGACCATCGTTGCCGCTGCCGTCGTGATGTCCGTGTCCATGCTCGCATTCAGCCTCGCGGCGATCGATGCGAGGCTCGCGTTTGCCGGTGGCCTGTTGCTGGGGATGGGGTGGTCGGCGTTTTACATTCTCGCGCCGCTTCAAATCATTCATCACCTGCGACCCGACGCACGGATCAAATACCTGACGTTGCTGTCGGGCGGTCAAATGGTCGGACTGGGACTCGCGTCGCCGATCGGTCATTTCGTTGCCGGCCGCTTCGGTTCGTATTCGGTCGTGTACGACGGACTGGCGTGCCTCTGCCTGATTGCGGCCGTCGCCTTCTACGCGGCCCGGAAATGGACAATACACACAACGACCCTGCCGATGGCGGCCACCGGCCTGACGCCCGCGCGGATCGCCGAGATCCTGCGCAACGTGACGCGGCTGCCGATCATCATGATCGCGCTCGCCGCCTGCGTCTTTTCCGCGTTGTCGAATTTTCAGGCGGCCTATGCGGAGTCGCGGCACCTGTCGCCGGACCTGTTCTTCGTGACCTTCACGGTGACGACCGTCGCCTGCCGTTTCACGTTGGCGCAAACGATCAGTCGATTGCCCGTTCGAAAGCTCGCCTGCGCGTTGTTCGGTGCGACGCTGCTGGCGCTGGTCCTGTTCGTCGCCAATCCGGGCAGCGGAATCCTGTACGTGACCGGCGCGATCGTCTTCGCCATCGGCTACGGGCTCAGCTACTCCACGTTGAACGGCATGGCGGTCAATCTGGCCGGCGAGCGGGGATTGTCCGCGTCGGCGAGCTCGCAAGTCTTCACGATTGCCTACTTCACGGGCTTGTTCGGGTTTCCGTACGTCGCGGGCATGCTGGTCGCCCAGGGCGGGGTGAACCTGATGATCGACGTGCTCATCGCCGTTGTCGTCATCAACCTGATGATGCTCACTCACGCGAGTCTGCGCCCGGAAAAGGCGCCGGTCGCGGCGCGCTGACGTACTCGAGCGGCGATTGCCGGCAGCCGTTACCCGGGACCGTCGTGCCACGCGTGCAAAGCGTCAGGCACACGGTCGCGTTCTTCCGCATACAAGCGCAGCGCGAATCGCCCGGCGGCGGTATCCCGCAGGCGCAGGGCTTCGTCCCGCATCGCGGCCGGTACGGCGTCGAGCGCCGGGTAGGCCGCGCGATAGCCTGCGGGAAACAGGACTGGCGCGGCGAGTGCCGCAAATGTCAGATCGGCCGCCGTGAACCGTTCGCCGACCAGGAACCGTCGGCCATCGCTCAGTCGGCCGTCGATCTCCGTGAAGACGCCGCGCACGCGTTCGATGGAGCGGGCCGCACTGTCCGGCGTGATCCTGAGCGCCGTTCGAATGAGCCGCACGACGCCCGGCAGGATGACCGGCAGCACCACGGCCTCGAACCGCGGCACCCCGCGCGACATCACGCGCAGCAACAGGCTGCGCTCGGGCAGCAATTGCGCATACGCCCAGCGCCTCGCATGCGGGCCCAGCACTTCATCGAACTGCGTCTCGAGGGCTTCGACTTCCTGCCGCAGCGCGGCATCGCGCGGGTACAGGCAATCGCCGCCGTGGAGCAGGTCGATATGTACGAGGATATCGGTGGAATCGGTGAAGCGTGCACCGCGATGAAGCAGCAAGGGCACGCTGCTACCGCCGTTGGGCAGCGTGGCCAGCCGGTGCAGCAGCGGCGCATGCGGTTGCTCGCGATAAGGCTGCGCGAGCCGGTCGAGCGCCCACCGCGCCTTCTCGCTGTAATGGCTGTGCGGCATCGTGATCAGTACAGCAGGATGAACGCATTCGGTGGTCATCGACATGGGCCTCACGCATCACGCGCTTGGCGTACACGATAAAAGCGCGGGTGTGCCTGATGAATTGTGGCAAGTTCGCGGAAGGGCTTCAAGGCGATTCCGGATGCGGGAAGACGAGCTGCTCCGTACCACGAATTGGCAGCGCTGTTGTTCCGCGATACGCTCGTCAGCGTTGGCCGACGCAGATGCGATGCCGGTCGAAGGAGACGCACATGACGATCGAGTACTTTGCCGAGTGCAATCCGCTCACTCGCAACCTGCCGCGCTCGCTGGCGGTAAAAGCCGGCGATCTGGTGTTCGTGTCCGGTCAGATTGCGAGAAACGAAGACGGAAGCATCGTTGCCGGCGGGATCGACGTGCAGACACGCCGGACGTTGCAGAACGTCGCTCAGGTACTCGCGCTTGCGGGATGCACGCTCGACGATGTAGTGAAAACCACGGTCTGGCTCGAAGACACA
Organism: Burkholderia cepacia complex sp. TUM26381; assembly: GCF_057439935.1. Taxonomy (NCBI): domain Bacteria; kingdom Pseudomonadati; phylum Pseudomonadota; class Betaproteobacteria; order Burkholderiales; family Burkholderiaceae; genus Burkholderia; species Burkholderia cepacia complex sp. TUM26381. The sequence goes on from NZ_CM172008.1 coordinate 265,100, forward strand.
CGCGACTTCGCTGAATTCAATCGCGTCTATGCGGAGTTCTTTCCCGGGAACAAGCCGTCGCGATCGACATTGCAGGCGACGAACATGGTCGGCACGAAGATAGAAATCGAAGCCATTGCGTGCAAACCCTGAGTGTTGCAAGCGGCGCGCCGAACAACCGGGCGGATGCCCGGGGCGGATTGCGCCGGCGCGACACGCCCGAGCGCGGCAGGATGCCGCCCGGGCTTTACCGAAATGACCCGCGATGGCGCGCGCTTCGCTAAAAGAAAGTCACGGCGTGCCTTATCGCAACGATGAATGAGCGCGGGCGCAGTTGCGACTATTCTTCATCTTTATGACAGGCATTCATCGACGCGTGCAAAGAAAGCCGATCGTCGGACTGCAGCGGACATTTTCCTTCGCCTTTAAACCCGCATTCCTGACCGGACGGTCAACGACGAGGTAAAGCGATGCAACTTCAAACCGGTAATTTATTCAGCGTCGAAGGGCAGCGCGACGGTGACGAGCGAATCGACATACTCGTCACGGGGCAACGCCTGAATGTCGAGCGGATCGTATCGATGGGACACGCGAGCCCGGACGGGTTCTGGTATGACGACTCGCGCGCCGAATGGGTCGTGCTGCTGTCGGGGGCGGCCGTACTCGAATTCGAAGCGGATTCGACTCGGCACGATATGCGCCCCGGAGATTACGTGCTGATCGAACCGCATTGCCGTCATCGTGTCGCATGGACGCATGACGAAGCGCAAACCGTCTGGCTTGCGATCTATTACGAACGCTGAGGAAAGTATTGGCGTGTCGCCCGATCTGTCGATTGGCCAGTACGTCACACGCCGAGCGAGGCAAAGTCTCATCGATCCGGAGCGGTCTTTTAAACCCGCCGGCATCGATGCTCAATGGAAGCCCAAACTACCGGACCGCGCGTTGAATCGCGCGCCGGGAATCTTATTCCTGGATCAGGAATCGATTGCGATTCTTTGCGTCCTTGATCCATGCGGGCGCACGACCGCGGCCGGACCAGGTTGCACCGGTCTTCGGATCGCGATATTTCGCCTGCACGGGGGCTGCCGCTTGTTTGGCCGGCCGACCGCGGCGTGAACCGAAAATGTCTTTTTCGGTAATGCCGAATTCCGCGACTTTGGTGCGGATGTCGTCGACGATCGCCTGGAATTCCGCGACACGCGCTGCTTCGGCTTTCTCCGCCAAAGCGTCCATCTGGGCTTTCAGTTCCTTGTAAGTTGCCATATATCGCTCTTCAGGTTGTGTGTCTATACATGATAGCGGTTTCAGCCGGAAATGATGAAGAAAATCGCTCCGGCTACGAAATTCATCGTCGATATGGCGAACAGGACTGCTTCGAACACCTGAAGGTGTATCGATTTGATCGTTTCCGTCCGATCTTCTCCTCCGGGACAAGCATCGGAGACTCAATTATTCTTGATCTTTTTTCAGAAGGATCGGGGAATTCACTGATGAACAGAGACGACACGCTGAAACAGGTTGCAGCCGAATTCGGATTCGATCCGGACGAAACGATCCGGATCGGCGGAAAGTACACCGCCGTTCTGGTCGACGGCAGTACGGCGTACATTGCCGGCCAGATTCCGCGAATAGGGGAAGTCGTGCATTTCGTCGGCGTCGTGGGCGAATCCGTTTCGCTGGAAGACGGCCGCCGTGCGGCCGGCATATCGGCGCTGCGCGCGCTGTCGCTGATCCGCAAGCACTGCGGCACGCTCGATGCGGTCGCGACGGTGCCGCGCATGACCGTGTACGTGCGAAGCGCGCCCGGCTTCACGCTGCAAAGCGAAGTGGCCGACGGCGCCTCCGACGTGTTGTATGCGGTGCTCGGTGACGCGGGCGTCCATACGCGCTCGTCGGTCGGCGTGCTGCAATTGCCGAAAGGCGCGTCGGTCGAAGCCGATTTCATTTTCGGGCTGAACCGTCGCGCCGCCGCTGGCTGATTCGGCATCGGCGCGGCGACGCTTCGGGCGGATCGCGTCGATCAGCGTACCGGTCGCGAGCGCGCGGCTTCGGGTGTCATCCCGGTCCATTCGTTGAACGCGCGGAAGAACGAGTTCGGATCCTGATAGCCGAGCAGGAACGCGATCTGGCTGCAGGGCAGGTCCGAGCGATCGAGGTAATGCCATGCGAGCTTCTCGCGGACTTCCGCCAGGAGCGTCTTGAAGTTCGCGCCTTCGTCGCCGAGCCGACGTTGCAGCGTGCGCTTGCTGATGGCCAGCGTGTGCGCCACGCCGTCCACGGTGGCGAGGCCGCCCGGGATCAGTTCGAGCAGCGCCGCGCGCACGCGTTCGACGGTGCCGGCCTCGGCCGACAGCACGTCGAGGCGGCGGCGCAGGTCGGGTTCGAAGATCTGCCACATCGCGTGGTTTGCCGTCACGAACGGGCGCCGTGCATCCTGCAGCGCGAAGCTCACGGAGGGCGCGTCGCCGTATCGCGGCGTCACGCCGAAAAACCGCGCATAGCCGGGATGCGGCGCGAGGCCGCGCGGCAGCGTGACGGCGCGGGCCGGCAGGTCGGTCCGGGTTGCGAGCCGCGCCAGCTTCACGAAGAAGCCGAGTTCGGCCGCGAGCAGCATGCCGGGAGGCGGCACCTCGCGTTCCAGGAAGTCGATCCCGAGCACGAGCAGATCGGCCTCGCGCGTCACGCGCAAGCGGATCGGGCCGATCAGCGGCTTGAACTGGCTGATGCGCCGGATGGCGATTTCCAGGTTCGGGCTGCACAACGCGGCGAACAGCGGCGGATCGAAGGTCTCGACCGAGACCCGATCGAGGATGCGCAGCGCGACGGCCGGCGTGTCGGCCATCTCCTCCATCGCGAGCCACATGCGGAAGAACTCGCGGGTCGTCAGCCCGCCTTCCGGCCGCGTGAACAGATCGGCGGGCAACTGCGCGCGCCGCAGCAGTTCGTCGACGCGCAGGCCGAGGTCGACCATCACGACCTGCCAGCCCGGCGATACCGCGAAGCGGTTCATCGCCGCAGTTGCCCGGTTTCGACGAGTTGCTGGAAGAAGTCGTTCATCGATTCGGCGAGCGGGCGATAGCGGATCCCGAGTTCGTTGCGGCTGCGGCTGTTGTCGCCACGCCAGGGCAGCCCGACGTTGAGCGCGATCATGCGGCGCGTCACGCTCTTGTTCGCGAGCGGGCCGACCAGCCACACCAGCCATTTCGGCAGGATGCGCCGCGGAATCGGATAGTCGGCGCCATACCGTTCGAGCAGCGTGGCCGCCATCGCCGGCAGGCTCGTATCGTGCCCCGACACGATGTAGCGGCCGTTCGCGTCGGGCAGGAACGCGGCGCGCAGGTGAGCGTCGGCCACGTCGCGGACATCGACCGCGCCCATGCCGAGATCGGGCACGCCCGTTTTCATCGTGCCGTTGCCCATCTGCCGCACGATCTCGAAGCTTTCCGACGTCGCGTACGGATTGATGCCGGGCCCGATCACGAGCGACGGATTGACGGTCACGAGATCCCAGCGCTGCTGTCCGCCGGCGAATGTCCACGCCTCGCGCTCGGCAACGGTTTTCGAATACGAATAGGGCTGGTGGGTCAGCGACGAGCTGGTATTCCAGATCGCTTCGGTGAACACACCGTTCGGCGTCGCGGCGAGATCGGCGTTGTCGCCGTAGATCGCCGCGCAACTGCTGGTCAGCACGACGCGCCGTACCGACGGCGTGCGGTTGACCGTTTCGAGCACGTTGCGCGTGCCGAGCAGCGCGGGATCGACGAGTTCCTTCTGCGGATCGCGGACGGTGACCGTGAACGGCGATGCCGTGTGGAACACGGTCCCGCAACCCGCCATCGCTTCCGCGTACGACCCGGGTTCGAGCAGGTCGGCACGGAAATAGCGGATCGTGCCGGGCTTGCCGGCCGCGATGCGCTGGAGATGTTTCAGCTTGTCCGGGCTGTCGGGATCGCGGACGGCCGCATGGACCGTCACGCCGGCCTCGAGCAGCCGCTGCACGAGCCAGCCCGCAACGTACCCGGTTGCGCCGGTCACCATGACAGGGAGGTCGGTATCGATATTCATGAGCGGGATTCCGTGGCGGAGGGGATGCGCCATGATGACGCCTTTCGCGCGCCACTTCACTCGCAAAGCGTGCCAATCGACATGCAATGGGCGACAGGCATCGCGATGCCCGACACCCATTTGTCAGACGTGAAGGCGCGCACTTCCTGTCATGTCCGGTAACCACGGCGCGCCCGATATCGTCCGACATCCCCACTTTTGGGGATGCCGTCGCCTGACGGCGCGCCTACGATTGACGACAGGGCATCGGGGACCGGATCCCACCAGAACAAGCGGACAGGCCTGTCGTTGCGTATCGATCGCTGCGAACGTCCGCGCAGTCGGCTGACACAACCGTCGCGTACGCTGATGTGCAACGTGTGCGGTGCGTCGCCGGCATCGCGGCACGGTGGCGCGTTGATGACGGAAGGCCTGATGTCGCATTTCGGGGAATTTCAATCAATATGCTGGCACGAGACTATGTGGAACGAGAGCTCTCTCACATTCAGAGAATGGTCGCTCTCCTGGACAGCGAGACGGTCGCTGACGACGTATCGATGTCGGGCGCGGGGCGCGTCAGACATCCGAGCTACTGGCGCGGGCGTATCGAGGAACTGCTGTCGGCACCCGATATGCCGCGTCACGTGAGAAAGCTCTGCGAAGCGGTGCTCGTGAAGATCGACGCGATGGAGTCGCGATTCGCGACGATGAAGTAAGTGCATCGTCGGATGGCGGGGCGAAATGCGTTTCATCGCGTCGTCGCGGGTGTCAGTCCGAGCCGTTGCTTACTCGAGCGCCATCACGTCAAGCAGGGCCGCGCGAAACGCGGCCATTTCCGCGGCGGTGCCGATGGACGCGCGCAGGTATGCCGGCGGGCCCGACTCGCGAATCAGCACACCGTGGCTCAGGAGTCCGCGCCAGATCCGGTGGCGATCCGCAAACTTGCCGAACATCACGAAGTTGGCGTCGGAATCGGCCACCGCGAGGCCCAGCCCGCGAAGCCAGCCGACCGTGGCGTCGCGCTCGGCCTTGATCGCCTCCACTTGCGACAGCATCTCGTCGCGCGCGACCAGCGCCGCGCAAGCCGCGGCCTGCGTAAAGGCCGACAGGTGATAGGGCAGCCGGACCAGCTTCAGCGCGTCCACGATTGCCGGCGCGCACGCGCAATAGCCGACGCGGCCGCCGGCGAACTTGAACGCCTTGCTCAACGTGCGGGAGACGATCAGCCGCGGGTAGTCGGGCAGCAGCGCGACCGCGCTGCGTACGCCGCGACGCCGGAACTCCGCATAGGCTTCGTCGACGACGACCACGCCCGGCGCGACGTCGAGTATCGCGCGAAGGGTGTCGAGCGGCAGCGCGGTCCCGGTCGGATTGTTCGGCGACGTCAGCAGGATCACGCTCGGCCGATGCGTGCGGATGCTGTCGAGCGCCTGATCCAGGTCCAGCGCGAAATCTTCGGTACGCGGCAGCGCAAGCAGGTGCGTGAAGGTCGTCCGGCAGTATTCGTCATACATCGGATACGCGGGCGTAAAGGCCAGCGCCGATCGCCCCGGGCCGCCGAATGCCTGCAGGATCTGCTGGATCACCTCATTCGAGCCGTTGGCCGCCCACACGTTCGATGCGTCGACGCCCACGCCGCTGTCGTGCGACAGGTAGTCGGCCAGATGCGAGCGCAGCGCGGCAAAGTCGCGATCGGGGTAGCGGTTCGCGTGGCGCGCCGCGTCGGCGACCGCGATCGCGATGCGTTCGACGAGTGCCGGCGACGGCGGATAGGGGTTCTCGTTGACGTTCAGGCAGACCGGCACATCGAGCTGCGGCGCCCCGTACGCGTGCTGCATCCGGAGATCCTCCCGCAGCGGCAGATCCGACAGGGAGACTTCTTTCCAGGGGTGTTGCATTGAAAACGCTCCATACGTTATCGGTTGATCGGCACAGCAGGTTTTGACGGCGCAAAAAAACAAAAAAGGCGCCGGAGGCGCCTTGGTTGTCGTCCTGATCGGGAACGTGCCCGATGCAATGTCTAGATGCGAAACGAACCACGGCGCAATGGAGGGCGGCCGTGATGATGGTGCTGCGAGGTCGTGATGTTCCGGATCGTCATGCGCTGCATCATGGCATACCCCGGCGGCGATGAAAAGCCGGCTCTCGTCCGCACCAACAGCGCCGGTGTATCGAAAGCGGCCATTACGTCTGACAAAAGACGGTAACAAACGTGGTATTTCGTTCAAACCTGCATCGGCCATTTGAACAACGAGACCGATTGAGTAAGATGCCCGAACGACGTTCGACAAAAACGCACGGCGCGGGGTGGCCAGATGCATATGAACGGGTTGATTCCATCGGCATGGATCGATGACATCTACGCTGCGGCACTGGGCGATCAACGATGGGAAACGGTGCTGGACGGGTTGCGTTCGTCGGTCGGCGTGCGCATGGCCACGCTGCTGTCGTTCGACGAGGCGGCGAGGGTGCCGGCGATCGAGCAGGCAGCCGGCGACGATGCGTCGTGGGTCGCCGCGTGTCACCACAGCTACAACACCGAGTTCTACCTGTACGACCCGGTCGTGCCGATTGCTGGCGACTGGCCGGTGGGGCGCTGGTTCGAGGACGTCAAGCACCTGCCCGCGCAGCAGCGCGCGCACAGCGTGTTCTATCGGGAATTCCTGCATCCCTTCGGGCTCGGCAGCATCTCGGGCCTGTACATTCATCGCGGCGAGGGCGCCAGCGCGTTCCTCAGCGTCCAGAGCGGCCCCGAATCGGAAGGGCTTTCCGACGATCAGCGCCGCACCATCGAGATCATGGGCGCGCACATCCGCCGTGCGCTGCAGATCCAGGCGCGCATCGGCGAACTCGAGGCGCGTGTGGCCGCCGCGGAATCGGCGCTCGATGCGATTCCGGTGCCGGTGTTCCTGCTCGGCGCGCAGCGCGAACTGCGCTACACGAACCGGGCGGCCGCTCAGCTGATCGCCGCCGAACCGGCGCTGCGGGTCGTGAACGGGCGTTTTGCGCCGGAAGGCTGCATCGACGACGCGCAATGGCGGCACGCGTTCGCGCGCGGCGGGCTATTGCTGCGGCGGGCGACGGGCGAACCGTTGCCGCTTGCGCTGATCCCCGTTCCCGAACAGTCGCGCCTCGCGCGCGAACGGCCCGGTGTGGCTGCGCTGATGACGGCCGCCGACCTGCGTTCGCCGGCGGCGCGCGCGCAGCGCTTGCGCGTGTTCTACGGGCTGTCGTCGGCGGAAGCCGATCTCGCCGTGCTGCTCTGCTGCGACGGGCGGTCGCCGCAGGAATGCGCGGCGTTGCGCGGCGTGTCGATCGGCACCGTCCGCGCGCAGATCAAGTCGATCTATGCGAAGACGGACGTGGCGCGCGCGGCGCAACTGACGTCGCTGGTCATGCAGACCTGAGCGTGCCGCACGCGCGGGCGCGGCGGGTTCCCCGCGCCGGCGCGGGAAACCCGATCGCGCTGGCCGGGTGTTACAGCGCCGGCGCCCACGTCGACCCGAACGGGTTCGACTGGTCGATGCCCGGGAAGTCGACGAACGCCTTGCTGCAGTCGAGCACGCTGGCCGGGTCGATCGTGTGGGCCGCCGTGCCGTTGACGACGACCCGGTTCGCGGTCGACGCGAACACCGGCAGGTTCACGTTGCGCAGCGTGAGGTTCGCGTCGGACGCGATCGTCGAGATGCCGTCGGGCGTGTCGGCCACCACGTCGCTCAGCGACATCACGAGCGGGAAGGCCGGCTCGCCGTAGCCGCCGGTGTTCGCTTCGAACCCCTGCAACTTCACGCCGGCCGTGCCCTCGATCACGACGTTCGCGAGCGAGATGTCGTGGAAATTCGGGTACAGCGGCCCGCTCGCGGGTACGGCCTTCGTGCTGTAGTACGGCGTGAACAGCAGCGCGTTCTTCGCATCGCGGATGCAGATGTTCGAATAGCGGATGTTGCTTACTTCGCCGCCGCGCGCATAGTCGGACTTGATGCGCAGCCCTTCTTCCGAATCCTGGAACGCATTGTCGTACACCTGAACGTTCGTCACGCCGCCGTTGGTCTCGCTGCCGATCGAGATGCCGTGCCCCCAGTAGATGTGGTTGTGCGCGATCACGACACCCCATTTGCGATCGGCGCGCACGTCGCGATTGCCGTCGATACCGAACAGCCCCGAACCGGCGGGCGCCGGGTTGTTGCTGCCCTTGAGCGCGATGTCGTCGTCGCCGGTGCTCACGTAGTTGTACGCGAACACGAAGTTCTTCAGGTAGCCGTCGAACGAGATCGCGGCGGCGGACGTCGTCGTGCTGCCGGTCGACAGCGCCGCCGACGCCGGCTTCGACGCGGAGCCCGGGTCGAACGCATCGGTGTTCTTCACGTTGTCCGCGTTGAACGTCTGCCCGTTGTACAGCGGGTTGCCGTTGCCGGCCGGGTTCGCGAACGCCGCGAGCGTCGGCGTCTGCACCTTCACGTTCCAGATCGTCAGCCCGTCGACGCCGCTCGGCACCACGTGGAAATTCGGGCTGTTGTTCAGCGTGATGCGATACAGCGTGAGGTTCTTCGCGTAGTTGAACACCATCAACCGGAAATTCGACTGCGAGCCGAAGCCGGTCGTGCCGTTCTGCACCATGTTGCCGAGATACGCGAGATCCCACCACGTCATGTTGCGCACCGTCGACTTCGAATCGACGACGGTGCCGCCGTCGTCGCATGCGGTGCCGTCGGGCGCCACAGTGCCGCCCTTGTATGCCGCGTAGGTGTTCGAGCAGGTCAGGTCGACCTTCATCAGCGGGTATTTCGCATCGGACGTGACAAGCTCCGCGTAGCCGCGCCCGTCGATGCGGCCATCGCCGACCACTGCCGCGTTCACGAGATTGGTGCCGGTGATCAGCGCGGCGCAGTTCGACGAACTGCCGGCCTTCGTCGCGCTGACGGCGGTATTGCCGCAGTACGGGCCGGCGGCGTTCGGCGAATACGCCTTCACGTCGCGCGACGCATACAGCGTCACGCCCTTGTCGATCCACAACGTGACGCCGGACGGCAGCGTCAGCGGCCCGCTGATGAAGCCGTTGCCGGGCCCCGCGTGGTTGACGACGAGGCGCACCGCGAACTTGCTGGCGCGGTACTTCGGCTTCGCGAGTTCCTCGCCGGACGCGCCGGCGATGTTTGCGTTCGGGACGGCCGCCGCCTTCTGCGCGGCGGTGGCCGCGACGTCCGCCGCCGCGATCGTCGCGCCGACCTCGGCGTCCACCGCCGCGCCGCATGCGTCGAGCGCAGCCTGGATGCGCGCCTGGTCGGGGTTGGCCGTCGCGGCCGCCACGGCCTTGCCGACGCCGGCCGTCGACGGGTCGGCTTCCGGCGGCAGCGAGCCGTCGGGACGGCTCACGAGCGTATTGGCGGCCTCGAGCGTGCCGCAGACCTGCGTGTCGGCCGGCAGCGCGGGCTCGGCCGGCAGGTTCGCGTCGACGGTCGTCGTGCCGACCTGGAACACGCTGGTGGCGGGCGGCGCGGTGGAGGCGCCGCCGCCGGTGCTTGAATCGTCGCCGCCGCACGCGGTGAGCGCTGCGGCTGTCGCGAGCAACGCCGCGAGCAGGCCGAGCGCGCGCGGGCGCCGGTCTGGCCGGCAAAGGGGGGATGTCATGACGAAGATCTCCTGATGAGGCATCGGTTGTGCGCGATGCCGGGTGGGTATCGGGTCGTTCGGCCCGCGCGCGCCGGCTGGCGCGCGCGCAGCCTGAACGTGCCGCGGGCAAGACTGGAGCGGGCGGCGCGGGCCTCGGCGCGGGTCGCCGGGGCCGGTGCCACGAGTGCGATCGCGGGCGCGCGATGCGGGGCCGGCGCGTGCTCGTGGCAACGCGCGGGGGTATCCGTGTTGTGGTCAGTCATCCTATAACGACGGCAAGCGAAGCGAAAGATTGCTTTTCGGCGTCGGGAAACAGCGACACGGGCGCCCGATTCAAATGCGGACCCATTTCCGGAAAACGTTTCGCAATAATTCCCCGAAACGGAGAAGGCGATTCCCCGAAAATCGCCGTCAACCCGTTATGGCAGCGGCCGTAGGGGTATGCACCAAGTGAGTTAAACGATTAACCGACGTACATTCGCTCAACACGTCATACGACGTATGACTCTGCGATTCAGGAAAGCGCCTCGCCGACGCACGCGCCAGCCGACGGATCGCCGCACAACAACGATCGACCATCAAGGAGACTCACCATGAAGCACCGATTCACCGGCTCCCGTACCGTCCTGGCCGTCGCGCTGATGGCCGGCTTTGCGATGTCCGCGCAGGCGCGCGTGTTCCGCTCGGCGGACGTGCACGGCGACAATTTCCCGACCAACATGGCCGTGAAGTTCATGGGCGACGAACTGTCGAAGCAGACGGGCGGCAAGGATTCGATCAAGGTGTTCGGCAACAGCGCACTCGGCTCCGAGAAGGACACCGTCGATCAGGTACGGATCGGCGCGATCGACATGGCGCGCGTGAACGGCGCGTCGTTCAACGAGATCGTGCCGGAATCGCTGATCCCGTCGTTCCCGTTCCTGTTCCGCGACGTCGACCATTTCCGCAAGGCGATGTACGGCCCGGCCGGCCAGAAGATTCTCGATGCGTTCACCGCGAAGGGAATGATCGCGCTGACGTTCTACGAGAGCGGCGCGCGCTCGATCTACGCGAAGCGCCCGGTGCGTTCGCCGGCCGACATGAAGGGGCTGAAGGTGCGCGTGCAACCGTCCGACCTGATGGTCGACGAGATCAAGGCGATGGGCGGCACGCCGACGCCGATGCCGTTCGCCGAGGTGTACACGGGCCTGAAGACGGGCCTCGTCGACGCGGCGGAAAACAACATGCCGTCGTACGAGGAAACCAAGCATTACGAAGTGGCGCCCGACTACTCGGAGACGCAGCACGCGATGACGCCGGAAGTGCTGGTGTTCTCGAAGAAGATCTGGGACACGCTGTCACCGCAGGAGCAGGCGGCCATCAAGAAGGCGGCGGCCGATTCGGTGCCGTACTACCAGAAGCTGTGGACCGCGCGCGAGGCGTCCGCGCAGCAGACGGTGACGAAGGGCGGCGCGAAGGTCCTGCCGGCCGCGCAGATCGACCGCGCAGCGTTCGTGAAGGCGATGCAGCCGCTGTGGACGAAGTATGAAAAGACGCCGCAGATGAAGCAGATCGTCGACGAGATCGAGGCCACCAAGTGACGCGTCGCACTTCCCTGAACGGCGCGGCGGCCGCGGGCTCGCCGTCCGCCGCCCCGGACAGTGCGGTGCCGGCGCGGCCGCACGGCGCGCCGCTCCTGCGCTGCGTGAACGACGTGGTGTTTCGCGTGCTCGCCGTGATCGCGTCGGCGTGTCTCGCGGTGCTCACGGTGCTGGTGTTCTACGCGGTCGTGATGCGCTACGTATTCGAGAACGCGCCGGATTTCGTCGAACCGATCGCGCTGTTGCTCGTGATCGTGATCGCGATGTTCGGCGCGGCGATGAAGGTGCGCGACGGCGGCCACATCGGCCTCGATTCGCTCGTGCGCCGGCTGCCGCCGAACGGTCGCGCCGTGGTCGTCGCGATTCAGCACCTGAGCCTGATCGTGTTCGCGATCATGATCATGGTCGGTTGCGGCAGCATGGCCGCCGAGACGATGGGCGACCGCATCCCGATCATCGGGCTGCCCGAAGGCGTGCGCTACCTGATCGCGATGCCCGCGGCGATCGCCATCATCCTCTTCTCGCTCGAGCACCTGCTCGCGCTTCGTCGTTCTTCGTCGGGACAATAACGCCATGGAACTCGCGATCCTGTCCGTCAGTTTTCTGATTTTTCTGGTACTCGGCGTGCCCGTGTCGTTCGCGCTCGGGATAGCCTGCGTGTTGACCTACATGGTCGAAGGCCTGCCGATCGCGACCGCGATGCAGGCGATGATCTCGGGGATGAACGCGTTCTCGTTCCTCGCGGTGCCGTTCTTCATCTTCTCCGGCGAACTGATGCTGCACGGCGGCATCGCGGACCGGATCCTGCGCTTCGCGCAGGCGACCGTCGGCCACTTCCGCGGCGGCCTCGGGATGGCGAACGTCGTCGCGTGCACGCTGTTCGGCGGCGTATCGGGCTCGCCGACCGCCGATACGTCGGCGATGGGCGGCGTGGTGATTCCGCTGATGAAGCGCGAAGGCTACAGCGCCGCGTACGCGGTCAACGTGACGACGCATGCGTCGCTCGCCGGCGCGCTGATGCCGACGTCGACCAACATGATCATCTACGCGTTCGCCGCGCAGGGCATCACCGGGATGCTGCACGGCCAGCCGGTGAGCGGCGTGTCGATCGGCGACCTGCTGTTCTCGGGGCTGCTGCCGGTGTTGTGGGTGATGGGCTTCGTGCTCGCCGCCGCGTACTGGCAGGCCGTGCGTCACGGTTATCCGCGCCGGGAAGACGGTTCGTCCGCGCTGCCCGCGTTCCCCGGCTGGTATGCGGTGCTGCGCAGCTTCGTCGGCGCAGTGCCCGGGCTGATGGTGATCGCGATCATCCTCGTGTGCGTCGCGAAGGGGATTGCCACGGCGACCGAAGCGGCCGCGATCGCCGTCGTGTACTCGCTCGTGCTGACCGCGGTGGTCTACCGGACGCTGACGGCCGAGAAGCTGCGCCGCGCGCTGTCGCATGCGGCGCGCACGACGGGTGTCGTGCTGCTGCTGATCGCGGTGTCCAACATGCTGCGCTTCCAGATGTCGTACCTGGAGATTCCGGATGCGATCGAAGGGCTGCTGAAGCAGTCGACCGCCGCGCCGTGGCTGATGCTGCTGTACATCAACATCATCCAGGTGTTCCTCGGCACGTTCGTCGACATGGCCGCACACATCCTGATCACGACGCCGCTGTTCCTGCCGATCGCGATGGCGTGCGGCGTCGGACCGGTGCAGTTCGGGATCATGCTGCTGCTGAACTGCTCGCTCGGCCTCGTGCACCCGCCGATCGGGTCGGTGCAGTTCGTCGGCTGCGCGATCGGCAACGTGTCGATCGGCGAGACGACGAAGATGGCGTGGCCGTACTACCTCGCGATCTTCAGCGCGATCAACATCGTCACGTACCTGCCGTTCTTCTCGACCTGGCTGCCGAGCCTGATCAGCGGGCACGCGGTGTTCTGAGCGTACGTGTCGCCCGTCGCGGCGCCGGACGACCGAGGTTGTCCGGCGCCGCTGTCGCTTCTGCGGTTCCCTTTCACGTTTCCGGAAGACCCATGAACACGAAGACACTCTGGCGCGCCGTCGCGGCGGCCGCGGTCGGGATGGCCGTCACGCTCTCGCACGCGGCGACGTATGCGTATGTGTCGAACAGCGACAGCCGCGACATCTCGGTGTTCGGCGTCGACATGTCGAACGGCGCGCTGACCGCGATCGAGACCGTGCCGGTCGGCGGCACCGTGATGCCGATGGCGCTGTCGCCCGATCACCATCGCCTCTATGCGGCGCTGCGCTCGACGCCGTATCGTGTCGTGAGCTTCGCGATCAATCCGCTCGACGGGCGGCTGATCGAACTGGGCCGCGCGCCACTCGCGGAGAGCATGGCGTATGTGTCGACCGATGCGTCGGGCCGCTACCTGTTCTCGGCGTCGTATGGCGGCAACCTGCTCGCGGTGAACCGGATCGGGGAGAGCGGTATCGCGGGCGACGTGCAGCAGACGGTGAAGACCGGCCCGATGGCGCACGCGATCCGGCAGTCGCCGGACGGCCGTTATGCGTTCGCGTCGGTGCTCGGCGCCGATGCGTGGCTGCGCTTGCCGTTCGATGCGTCGACCGGGAGGCTGACCGGCGAGGCGACGCCGGCCTACCGGCTACCGGATCAATCGGGGCCGCGCCACTTCGTGTTTTCGTCGAACGGGCGCGTCGCGTACCTGATCGACGAGCTTGACGGCAAGCTGCATGTGCTCGCGCTGTCGCGCGGCGGCGCCGACGCACGGCCGATCCAGACCGTGTCGATCCTGCCGCCGGATTTCCACGGCGACAAGCCCTGGGGCGCCGACCTGCACCTGACGCCGGACGGACGCTTCCTGTACGCGTCGGAGCGCACGTCGAGCACGCTCGCCGCGTATCGGGTCGACGCGAAATCGGGCCAGCTCGCGCGAATCGGCACGTTCGCGACCGAGCAGCAGCCGCGCGGCTTCGCGATCGATCCGTCGGGCCGGTATCTCCTCGCGGCGGGCCAGTTGTCGCCGACGCTTGCCGTGTACCGGATCGAGCGGAACACCGGGCACCTCGCCGCGATCGGCAAGTATCCGGTCGGCAAGGGGGCGAACTGGGTCGAGATCGTCACCTACGACGGGACGAACTGAAAGCCGGCCGCCGAGCGGGCGGTCAGTCCTGTCGCGCGGCCGGCTCGATGTCGCCGTCGACCGACCGCTCGTCGCGCCAGTGCGCCAGCTCGCGCCACAGCGCCGGACGTGCGTGATCGCGCGGCGGCAGCTTGATCACGTACGCTACACCGCGCACGTTCACGACGACACCCGAGTCGGGTAGCGTGGCCGGGATGCCGGACAACGCCGGATCGGCGTCCGGTTCGGAAGCGGGGCCCGGGCCGGGCGGATGTCGAAACATCATGCGAAATTCTCCGTGGCACCGCAAAACGGCGCATCAGTAGCGGACTCGCCCGATCAGACCCAGCGGGTCGACGGCATGCTGAATTGCGGCGGCGAGTTCCCGTTGCGCGGCCGGCACGTGCTTGCGGTAGTAGGCGATATTGACCGGCCCGACGCCGTGTTCCGCGCTGAAGCAGCCGCCGGCGCGCACGACACGGTCGTACAGCGCGCCGCGCAGCGCCACCTGCTGCAGCGGCCCGTAGCGCTCCGCGCTGGCCTGCGGGATCGACACGACGAGATGGCAGCCGCCGTCGCCGAAATGGCCGAACGCATGACAGCGCAGCGACGGGTGGGCGGCGGCGATCCATTGCTCGGCGTCCGCGACGAATCCGGCCACCGCACCGCGCGGAAACGACACGTCGAACGACAGCGGGATACCGTCCTGCGCCACCGCGGCCGGCAGTGCGTCGCGGATGCGCCAGAATCGTTCGGCCGGCGCGCACGCCGCGTCGAGCACCCTCCGTTCGCCCGCGAGTGCGTCGAGTGCCGCGACGGTCCGTTCCTCGAGCAGTGCATCGATCCCCGGCATGCCGGTCGCGATTTCGACGAGTGCGTAGCACGCGGCATCGTTCGCCCCGAACGGAATCCGCCACGCCGGAAACGCGGCGGCGACACAGCGGACCGCCGCCGCCGACATGAATTCGAACGCCGACAGCATCTCGCCGAACGCATGCTCGAACGCGAGCAGTCCGGCGAGCGCCGCATCGTACGACGCGAACGCGACGAACGCCGCGCACGACGACCGTTCGAGCGGCGCGAGCGCAAACGACACGGCCGTGACGAGCCCGTTCGCGCCGTTCGCGCCGATGAAGCACTGCGTGACGTCGAAGCCCGCGTTGCGCTTGCGCAGCGGCGCGAGCGTGTCGATCACGGTGCCGGCTTCATCGGCCAGCACGGCTTCGACGCCGAGCACGTGGCGGCGCACGTCGCCGTACTTGATCAGGCGGCTGCCGCCGGCGTTCGCGCCGACGAGGCCGCCGGCTGCCGGATCGCTGCCGAGATCGATCGGCACGCAGAGCCCGGCTTCGCCCGCCATGCGGTTGATGTCGGACAGCCGCACGCCGGCTTCGACCGTGATGCTGCGATTCGCGGGATCGAACGCGCGAACGACGCGCATCCGGTCGAACGACACCACGCATTGCGTGCCGCTGCGATCGGGCACGGCGGCGCCGACGAGCCCGGTGCGCGCGCCCTGGGCGATGAGCGCGATCCGGTGCGCGACGGCGACGCGTGCGAGCGCGCGCGTGTCGGCGGTCGATGCGGGGCGTGCGACGCCGAGCGGCACGCCGCCGTACCGCGCCACGTCGCTCGCATACGGCTCGCACGACGCGCCTTCGAGCCAGCCGTGGCCGAGTGCCGCGGCGAGCGCGTGCCGCTGCGCGTCGCGTTCGGGCAGCGCGTTCATCGTCAGTTCGCCCGCACCAGCTGTTTGCGCAGCCGGCCACGCACGACGACCAGCGCGATCAGCGGGACGACGCCGCCCCACAGCGGGCTGTGCCGCATCGTGATCGACACCGCGAGCGCGACGACGGTGACGGCGATCAGCACGAGCGACAGCGAACGCGCACGCGCGTGATCGACGAACGTGCCATCGACGAAGCCGCCGTCCGACCACGCGGTGTGCACGATGCCGACCACCAGCACGCAGACGAGCATGGCGGCGGGCCCGAGTTCCTCGCCCCACAGACGGCTACCTGTCGGCGATACCAGCGCAAGCACCGCGCCGATCACGAGGAACAGGTCGACGCCGATCGCGATGCTGTTGCGATCCGCGCGGCGGACCAGCCACGCGCCGTGCACGAGGGCGAGCACGCCGCCGATCAGGAACGCATGCGTCCAGCGCACGTCCGGCTGTCCGGGGCCGAGCCGGCCGTAGAACAGGAACACGATCGCCGGCAGGAAGTTGCTCGCGTGCAGCAGGTAGTCGGTTATGGGATTGCTCGATTTCATCGGTGTCTCTCCTTCGTCGAAACAGCGTGGCGACGCGTCATGCGTCGTGCCAGCGGAACAGCCGCGCGGCGGCGAACAGGAACAGCGCCGTGCACGCGGTCATGCCGAGCAGTTGCGGCGCGAGCTGCGCGTACGGCGCGCCGTCGACCAGCGCGCCGCGCAGCGCGACGGCGAACTGGTTGGTGGGCAGGAACGCGAGCGCGGCTTTCAGCCACGCGGGCGCGTCGTGCATCGGGATCGTCAGGTCGCTGAAGAACAGCAACGGGTAGTAGGTGACGTTGCACGCGAGTTCGGCGGCCGCGAGCGAGCGGGTGCGGCTGGCGAGCAGCACGCCGATGCTCAGCACCATCGCCGCGCCGAGCAGCACGATCGGCAACGCGCGCAGCCCGTCCGGCGTCGCGATCGGCAGCGCGATGCCGAACGCGACGCGCGCGACCGTCAGCAGCACGAGCGCCGACAGCGCCATCATCGCCATCCGCGCGACGATCAGCGCGGCAAGGAACACGCCGCGCGAGACGGGGAAGCACACGTACAGCTTGAACGTGTTGCGCTCGCGCAGCGACGCGATCGCGGTGGTCGTCGAGTTGAGGCCGATCGCCATGAACGCCATCACCAGGATGCCGGTCGCGAAGAACGCGCCATAGTCGAACGGGCGGCGCGCCGGCGCCGCATTCTCGAAGCGCGCCTGTGCGGCCGGCACCCCGAGCTGCTGCGCGGCGCAGCGCGCGAGCGCGATCTCGACGACCCGCGATGCCGCCTTGACCGCGAGCGAGCCGTTGAAGTCGTAGCGGATCGTCGCGGGCGTGCGCTCGTCGGCGCCGAGCACGACAGTCACGCGATCGGCCGGCGCACCGCGGCCGCCGAAGGTCGCCTTCACCGTGTCGCTGTGCGACAGGCTGGCGACGATCTGCGCCTGGCACGCCTGGTTGTACGGCGTTGCGCCGCCGGGCAGGTCGAACGCGATGTCGGCGGTGCCGAGCGAGCCTGATCCGCCGAACGCGAACAGCATCACGCTCAGCAGGAACACCGGGAACACGAGCGTCCAGAACAGCGACGAGCGGCTGCGCAGATAGCCGAGCAGCTCGTTGCGCACGAGAATCAGGAACACTTTAGTCATGGGCCGGGCCCTCGGTGCAGAGGCGCAGCAGGTCGCCCGGCGTGCTCGGCGCGAGCGCGAGATGCTGGATGCCCTGTTCGCCGACGATCCGGTGCACGTTCGGATGCAGCGTCGCATCGCCGAACACCTCGACGACATGCGTGGCCGACACGCGCACGCCGGTGACGCCCGGCAGCGCCGCGAGCCGCTTGCGCAGCGTGCGCGCATCGGCTTCGTCGTGGCAATGCAGGACCGCGCGCGCGTCGCCGACGAGTTCGGCGCGCAGCGTGTCCTTGTCGCCCTGGTAGCGCACGCCGCCGTCGCGCACCCACACGAGATCGTCGACGACGGACAGTTCTTCTTCCGAATGGCAGATCATCACGACGCTCGTGTCGCGCGCACGGTGGCGCAGCAGGTCGATCACGACGCCCGCATAGCGGCGGTCGAGGCCAGTGAACGGCTCGTCGAGCACGGCCAGCTCGGGCCGGTGCGCGAGCGCGACGTAGAGGTCGATGCGCTGGCGCTGCCCCTTCGACAGCGCGCGGCACGGCTTGTCGAGCAGCTCGGCGATGCCGAGCGCATCGGTGATCGCCGCATCCGCGTGCCCGTACATCGCGCGGTGCAGCGCGACGATTTCCGAGATGCGCAGGTGATCGGGATACTCGACCTTCTGCAATTGCGCGCCGATCCGCCGCAGCGACCGCGAGTCGCGCATGAAGCGCTCGGCCGGCACGTCGAGCACGCGCACGTCGCTGCCGCCGCGCCGGAAGCCGAGCAGCGTTTCGAGCAGCGTGGTCTTGCCGGAGCCGTTCGGCCCGACGATCGCCGTGACGGCGCCGAGCCGGAACCGCACGTGGCGCGCGGAGAAGCGGAAATCGCCGGCCGCGACGTCGATCGCGCGTGCGCCGAGCGCCGCGCCCGGCGCACGCGCATCGGGCAGCGGCGGCGTGTCCGGGCGCGGCGGCCGGTCGAATGCGGTGTGCGGGCCGAACATCGCGCGCACCGAGGAGAGAAACGAAACGCTCATCGCCTGCGCCCTCAGTCGAACAGCATGACCTGCGTGTCGCGCGCGCCCCGGTACGGGTTGCGGCCGTGCGCGACCAGCATGTTGTCGACGACGAGCACGTCGCCGGCCTGCCACGGGAACGCGCGCTCCTCGTCGTCGAACGCGTCGTAGACCGCGACGAGATCGTCGAACGGCATCGGCGAACCGTCGCCATAGCGGATTTCGTACGGGAACGCGGCGCGCGCGCCGTACATGCGCTGCAGGTAGCGGTAGCTGAGCTCGCCCATCGAGCGCGGGTTCGGGTGCTGCGCGCTCGCCTGGTTGAACCACACCGTCTCGCCGGTGCGCGGATGCGCGCGCAGCGCGCTGCCGACGTGCGACACGGTCACGCTGCCGTCGTCGAGCCAGCGGCAGCCGACGCCGCGTTCCGCGCACAGCCGCTCGACTTCGTCGCGCTCGGGAGTGCCGAATGCGTCGTCCCACGGCCGGTGATACGCGGCGAACGGCAGGTTCGGGTTCGCGGCGAGGCCGTCCGCGCGGTCGCCGGGCGCCGCGAAGTTGCGCAGGTACATCACGCCGCGCGCGGCAAACCGCTCGCGCAGCGCGGCCGGCACGCGCGCGGTCACGCGCCGCATGTCGCAGATCGGCGTTTCGCCGCCGGCGTCGGCCGGCTGCCGGCAGTAGAACGCGACGAGGCGCGGGAACGCGGGCATGTAGGCCATTTCCTGATGCAACCCGATCTTGAAGGGCGGCGGCATGCGGGTCGACTCGTAGACCTGGCCGTCGATCTGCCGGCGCGGCGCGGCGCCCGCCGTGTAGCCGTTCGCGTGTGCCGGATACAGCGCGCCGAGGCGGCCGAACGCGGTGGTGTCGGGCACCGCGAAGCCGCGCCACAGCAGCGCGCCGCACGCGTCGAGCAGCGTGTCGATCGTGTCGAGCCGCGAGCGGTACCACGCGACGAACATCTCCGGCGACGTCGCGAGTTCGGCGCTGCGCGGTGTCACGCACAGCGGCAGCGTCGCGCCGGGTGCGACCGCCGCGCAGTGGACGTCGTCGGCGCCGAGCCGCACGGCGGCGTGCGCGGCGAGGAAGGCGAGATCGGTCATCGCTCAGGCCAGCGCCGGTTTCTTCAGCAGGATCTCGAAGCCGAGCGCACCGAGCCCCGCGCTCGGGCTGTAGATCGACGCGACGTCGGCCAGGCCGGCTTCGGCGACGAGCGCATGCGCTTCGTCGAGCGTGATCTTTTCCTCGACGTGGGTCGGCGGATAGTCGGCGGCCGCGCGCATCGCGGTGAAGCGGTCGAGCAGGTGCTGCGGCGCATCGCGGCGCATGTCGTGCACGAGCGCGATGCCGCCCGGTTCCAGCACGCGATACATCTCGGTCAGGCTGAGCGCCTTGTCGGGCAGGTGGTGCAGCGTCGCGCGGCCGACCGCCATCGTCAGCGTGCCGTCGTCGAACGGCAGTGCGAGCGCGTCGCCCACGCGCATCTCGATCGTGTGGTCCAGATCGAGTTCGCGGATCCGCGGGCGGCCTTCGTCGAGCATCGCCGGATCGAGGTCGATGCCGACGTAGCGCCAGCCGCGCATCGCCGGATCGGTCGCGAGCCGCACCGGCACGACGCCGGTGGCCGTGCCGATGTCGGCGATCGTGCCGGGCGTCATTGCGCGCGCGAGCTGGCGGATGCGGCTGATGAACAGCAGGTCCCACGGTTCGAGCGTTTCGGTGGCGAAGCGATCGTAGTCGTTCGCCGGGCGCAGGTTCTTGAGCAGCATGACGTTCCTTGTGCGAAAGGGTGAGGGTTCACAGCCAGCCGACCGGCACGGCGGCCAGCAGCCGTCGCGCGGTCGCGCTGTTGACGCCGAACGCGGGGCGGCGGCGCCGTTCGACCGCATGCGCGGCCATCGCCGCGATGCGTGCGCCGAGCCCGACGCCGACGCCCCACGACGGCGCGGCGACACCGAGTTCGAGCAGCGTCGCGGCGGTCAGGAAATCGATGTTCGGCCGCAGCGCGCGGCGCGCGTCGGCTTGCGCGCAGCACGCGTCGAACAGCGTCACGTACGCGCCGTCGAAGCCGCGTGCGGCGAACCGGCCGCGTATGTGCGGCGGACGCGGATCGGCGACGAACAGCGGATGGCCGAAGCCGTACAGCGTGTGTTTCGCGTCGAGCGCCGCATCGATCGCCGCGCGTCCGGCCGCGTCGAGCGCGGCGGGCGGCGCACCGGCGCCGGCCGGGACCGATTGCGCGAGCGCGGCGAGCCAGTGCATCGCTTCGAGTGCCGCGCCGACGTGCGACGGGCCGCTCGCGAGGAAGCCGGACGCGATCGCCTGCGTCAGCGTGACGCCGGTGCCGATCGCGACGCGCGGCGCGAGCACGGTCGGCGTGATGTAGCCGAAGCCGGCGTGCCAGGCGACGAGCAGCATGTCCATCGCGGCCAGGGCTGGCGTGTCGTGGCGCGTTGCGCCGGTCAGCACGAGCATGCGCTGCGCTTGCGTCGCGGCGGTATCGAGTGACGCGCTGGCGCCGCCGCCCGTACCGGCATCGGCGGCGAACGGACGGCCTTCGATCGCCGCGTGCAGCAGGAACGGCGCGGCGGCCACACCCAGCAGCATCGTGTCGAGGTCGGCGTCGTCCGGCGCGGGGCCGGGCAGCCGTGCCAGCACGTCGTCGAAGCCGCGCAGCAGGCCCGACGCGGCCGCGAATACCGGTGCGACGCCCGCCGCACCGAGTTCCGCGGCAAGCGACTGTGCGACCGAGCCGGGCGCCAGCGCGTCGGCGAACGCCGCGAGCCGCGCGCCGATCGCCGCTTCGTGCGCACGATGGCCGGCGCTGCCGGGCGCGACGTCGAACCACAGATGCGCCAGTGCGCCTTCGAACGTCGTTGCGCCGATCAGCGCGTTCAGGTCGAGATCGCGCACGCGCAGTGCTTCGGGTTCGAGCGTCGCGCCGTCGATGTCGGTGCCGCGATGGCGCGTCGCCGGTCGGCCGAGCAGGTTGCGCGGCGCGTCGCCGGTCGCGGCGGCGGTGCCGGAATCGAGTGTCGTGTCCATGTCATTCCGCCGGTGCGAGTTCGTCGCTGCTGACGCTGATCGCCGCATGCGCCATCGCGGCGATCACGGCCGCGTGCTGGTCGACGACGGGCAGCACGTTCGCGAAGTAGTAGCGTGCGCTTTTCAGCTTGCCGCGATAGAACGCGAGTTCGGCCGGCGTATCGGCCGTTTCCGGCGCATCGATCCGGCGCGCGGCGATCGTCGCCGATTCGAGCAGTACCCATGCCGACGTGACGACGCCGAACATCTCGAGAAAGCGCGTGTAGAACTGGCTGCTGCGGTGCGTGTGCCCGTCCTGCACGTCGCGCGCGATGTCGTCGAGCGCGGCGGCGATCCGGTCGGCGCCCGTGCGCAGCGCGTCGAACAGCGGCCGCAGTTCCGCGTGCGTGCCACCGTGATGCTGGTGCGCGAGGAACGCGTCGAGTTCGTCGCGGTAGTACTGGATCAGCCGCGAGTGGCGGCCGAAGCCGAGCTTGTCGCGCACGAGATCCTGCGCCTGGATGTAGTTCGTGCCTTCCCAGATCGACAGGATCTTCACGTCGCGCGCGTTCTGCTCGACGGGGCTCGCATCGGTATAGCCGAGGCCGCCGTGCACCTGGATCGCGGTTTCGCAGATCCGCCACGCCTGGTCGGAGATGAACGCCTTGCAGATCGGCGTCAGCAGCAACTGCAGCTTGCGGTGGCGCTCGATCTCGGCCGGGTCGGCGTCGGGCGTCGCTTCGAGCATCGCGGCCCGCGTCGCGGTCGCCGCGAGCTTGCCGAGCAGGCCGCGGCAGCCATCGACGCGGCTTTTCATGTCGACCAGCATGCGCTGCACATCCGCGTGCTCGACGATCGCGACGCGGGCGGCGTGGGTGTTCGACGCGCGCTCGATCGGCCGGCCCTGCAGCCGACGGCCTGCGTACTCGACCGCATGCAGGTATGCGCTCGATGCGACGCCGACGCCGAACATCCCGGTGCTCATCCGCGCCTGGTTCATCAGCGGCATCAGTTGCAGCAGGCCGACGTTGCGCCGGCCGCCGAGCAGCCAGCCCTTGGTCGTGCCGTTCGATCCGAACACGAGGTGCGTGTTCGCGCAGCCCTTGAGCCCCATCTTGCGCGGCAGGCCGATGCAGTCGACATGGTTCGGCTGCAGCTCGCCGGTTTCCTCGTCGGGCCAGAAGCGCGGCACGACGAGGCACGACAGCGAGAATGAATCCGGCGACGCGGTGTCGATGCGGCCGAGCACGAAATACAGCGTGTTCTCGGTCAGCTCATGCATGCCGGCCGAGATGTAGACCTTCTCGCCGTCGATCGCGTAGATGTCGCGTTCGAGCGGC
Source organism: Burkholderia cepacia complex sp. TUM26381 (assembly GCF_057439935.1). NCBI lineage: Bacteria > Pseudomonadati > Pseudomonadota > Betaproteobacteria > Burkholderiales > Burkholderiaceae > Burkholderia > Burkholderia cepacia complex sp. TUM26381. The sequence continues at coordinate 288,148 of NZ_CM172008.1, forward strand.
GTTGCGCGTAGCGCGACCGCGGTGAGGTCGGTGCCGGCCTGCGGTTCGGTCGCGCAGAAACACGCGTCCCAGCGGTACGCCTCGAGCGGCGCAATGTGCGCTTTCTGGTGCGGCGTGCCGTGCATCTGCAAGAGCTTGATCGCGGGGCGCGTGAAGCCGCCGTACGTCATGAACGACGGGTTCGCGCCCATGAACATCTCGTAGATCATCTGCGTGACGATCGGCGGCAGCCCGTGCGCGGTGCCGAACAGCGTGTTCGACCATTCGTCGCGAAAGCGCGCCCACAGCGCGTGGAAATGCGACGGAATGCGCACCTGGCCGTCGTCGAGCAGCGTGCAGCCTTCGACGTCGGCCTGCTGGTAGCTGCGGCCGAGGTCGAGTGCGAAGTCGCGCGCGCGTTCGAGCAGCGCATCGACCGACGCGCGGTCGTGCGTACCGTACGGCCCGTGCGTCAGGAAGTGCCGGTCGGCCTCGAACAGTTCCCACAGAAAGAAGCGCAGCTCGCGCAGGCTCACCTTGTAGGCGCTCATCATGCGTCTCCTTCGATATCGAGCGCGGCATCGAGGCCGCCGGCCAGGTCGACGACGGCGGCGGCCGCCGCGCCATGCAGTGCCGCGTCCCACACGAGCACCGTGCGACGCTCGCCTTCGTCGAGCGCACCGGCGAGCCGGATCAGTGCGGCGGCCGATTCGGCCGACGACAGGTGACCCGACCCGTCGTGCTGGATCCGCGCGCCGAGCGGGATCGAGGCGGCGTCGGCCACGCGTGCCGCGAAGCCGGGATCGAAGCCGGGCGGCACGCACCAGTCGATCCGGTTCGCGCGCAGGTTCGCCTGATCGAGCGCGCGGCGGATCGCGCGCGCGGCGACCGGCGCGAGCGAGTCGCGCAGCGCAGCGGGCGCGTCGGCCCACGGATCGGCGATCGACGGCCCGAATTCGACCGCGACGGACCGCACGCCGCCCCACACGGCCGGCTCGGGCGCGGGGCCCGCGCGCGACACGAGCAGCGCGGCGGCGGCGTCGCCATAGCCGACCAGATCGCCGAACTGGCGGAAGAACGGGTACAGCCACTTGTCGCTGAGGATCACGAGCGCCTGGTCGCCTTCGTCGAGCAGCCCGTCGAGCAGCATCAGCGCCGAATACCAGCCGAGCGTGCCGTTCTGGCCGAGCGCGAACGGCGTCACGCGCTGCAGCCCGAGTTCGTACTGCATGCGGCCGACGACCGAGTCGCCGATGCCCTCGTTGAGCGCGCAGCTCGCGACGATCACGTGGGTCGTGCGCGCGAGCTGACCGGAGCCGAGCTGGTCGCGCAGGTCGAGCGCCGCATCGGCGGCGAGATCGGCGAGGCTGCGCCCGGGCGGCGCGACCCGCAGCACGGGCCGGCCGCCCGGCGCGAGGCGCGTGCCTTCCTCGGGCGTCAGCGCTCCCGATCCGCGCGGCCGGGCGAAGCGCGCCTGCGGCAGCAGCAGGTGCCGGTAGCCGGGATGGCGCTCCTGCGCCTGGATCGCGCTGAACACGACGGCGGGCGGCAGCACCACGACGCCGCCGGACAAGGCGAGCGTGCCGGGCGCGGCCACGCGGGGCGCGCCGATACGGGCTTCTTCGAGCGTCGACAGGGTCATGCGGCGGTCTCCTCGAGGTTCGGACGCGCGAACGCGTCGCGATACTGCGCTTTCAGTGCCGGCCGGTCGATCTTGCCGTTGGGGTTGCGCGGCAGGGCCGGCAACGGCTCGACGACGAGCGGGCTCATGTAGGTCGGCAGCGCGTCGCGGCAGGCGCGCGCGATGTCGGTGCGGCACGCGCCGGCGTCGAGCGTCGACACGACGCACGCGGCGATCGCTTCGCCGAGCGCCGGGTGCGGGACGCCGAACACAGCGGCCTCGCGGATATGCGGCAGCGCGAACAGCACGTCCTCGACCTCGGTCGGGCTGACGCGATAGCCGGACGTCTTGATCATGTCGTCGCCGCGTGCGACGAAGTACAGGAAGCCGTCCGCGTCGCGCCGCACGATGTCGCCCGACCACACGGCGACGTCCGGGCGCGGAATCTCGCCGTGGCGGCGCGGCAGTGCGCGAAAGCGCTGCGCGGTCAGTTCGGGCCGGTTCCAGTAGCCGAGCGTGACGAACGCGCCACGATGCACGAGTTCGCCGGGCTCGTCGGCCGCGCATTCGCTGCCGTCCGCGCGCAACACGAGAATGTCGGCGTTCGGCACGGCCTTGCCGATCGACGTCGGGCGCAGCGCCGCATCGGCCGGCGCGAGGTAGGTCGAGCGGAACGCCTCGGTCAGCCCGTACATCAGGTACGGCGACGCGTGCGTGAACAGTGCCTGCAGGCGGTGCAGCAGCGGCGTCGCGAGATGGCCGCCGGTGTTCGCGAAGCGGCGGATCCGCGTGCGCGCGGTGTCGCTCCAGCCGGCGGATGCGAGTTGCATCCACAGCGGCGGCACGCCGGTGATCGACGTGACGCCGAACGCGTCGCAATGGCGCGGCACCTCGGCCGGCTGCAGGAAGTCGAGCGGCGTGTAGCACGCGCCGGCCGCCAGCGCGGTCGTGAGCTGGCTCAGGCCCGCGTCGAAGCTGAGCGGCAGCACGCCGAGCACGACGTCGTCGTCCGCGAGCCCCTGGTATGCGGCGACGCTGAATGCGCCCGACACCAGGTTGCGGTGCGATACGACGACACCCTTCGGCTTGCCGGTCGAGCCGGAGGTGTAGAGCAGCGCGGCCGGATCGTCGTCCACCGGCCGGCCGGCGGGGGCCGGCGGCGGTGTGCCGGCATCCGGCGCGTCGATTGCCTCCGCGAGTTCCTCGATCAGCAGCGCGCGTGTGCCGACGAGTGCGGCGAGCGCCGGTAGGCGCTTGAGCCGCTGCGCGCCGGTCATGAACAGCGCGGCGCCGCTGTCGGCGACGATATGTTCGATCTGCGCTTCCTTCAACTGCGGATTGACCGGCACGAAGATCGCGCCGAGCGCGTTGGCCGCGAGCATCGCGACCAACGTCTCGATACGCTTCGGCGCGTAGATGGCGACGCGCTCGCCGGGCTGTACGCCGCGCGCCGCGAGTGCGGCGGCGGCGCGCCGGACCGCGCGCGCGAGCCGGTCGTAGGTCATCGTGCCGCCGCCGTCGGCATACGCGGGGTGATGCGGCCAGCGCTGTGCGCCGTGCTCGAGCAGGTCGGCGACGCTGATCAGTGCGTTCAAGATCGGCTCCTCTGGATGGTCTAGGCGGGCCGCACGTACACGTGCGCGGCTTCGTGGGACAGGAAATGCGCCATCGAGTACGTGCGGTGATACGCGCCGCAGCGTGCGAACACCGCGATGTCGCCGGCCTGCGGCGGTGCGCCCCTGTCGTCGCGGCCGATCACGTCCGCGCGGCTGCAGGTGCTGCCGACGTACAGCGTCGGCACGCCACGGGACGGCGGCGCGGGCGTGCGGCGCACGAGCGATGGCGTGGCCAGGCGCCGCATCACCGATTCGGTTTGCGCGAGCAGGAACGCATGGGACAGGCCGCCGTCGCAGACGGCGATCGTGCGGTCCTGCCACGCCTTGACCGCGACGACGCGCGTCGCGAACACGCCCGCATCGGCGAAGATCGCGCGGCCGGCCTCGTGGGCCAGCGTGAAATTGCCGGCCAGCGGCGCCAGCGCGGTCGCATAGCGTGCGAACGCGGCGTCGCCCGGATGATCGTCGGCAAAACCTCCGCCGAGGCTCAGCGAGCCGAGCGGCGCGCCGTTGGCCGGCGCGAGATCGCGTGCGAGCGCCGCGAGCCGTTCGGGCAACACGAGCGTATCGGGTTGCGTCGCGTCCTGGCGGATGAACGAGTGCGGGCCGGAGAACACGTGCAGCCCGGCGACCGGCAGGCCGGCGGCCGCAAGCGTGCGTACCGCGTCGTGTGCCTCGTTCGGCGTCATCCCGAAGTGGTCGTGCCACAGCGAGCGTGCGTGCTCGCCGGCCAGCGCACCGGCATTGACGCGCAACAGCACCGCACCCGGCGTGCTGCCGCCGGCCGCCGCTTCGCGCGCAAGCGGCACGAAGCGGGCGACCGCGTCCGGGTTGTCGAGCACGAAATGGCAGCGCGACGCGAGCCCTGCGCGCATGAACATCTCGTCCATCGACGGATTGTTCAGGTAGCGCGCCGTCTTGATCCGGCCGATTGCCGCATCGAGTTCGCCGCGGCTCGCCAGCTCGACGCCGTCCTCGTACGCGTGCGCGCAACGTGCGAGCAGGTCCTGGTTCGGGTTCGCCTTCAGCGACACGATCAGCCGCGTGCCGAGCCGCGCCTTCAGCGACCGGTAGCGTGCGATCGCGACCTCGGGCTCGTACACGTAGCAGGGCGTGCGCAGGTCGGCGAGCCACGCGTGGTCGCCGGCGGACGGAAGCGGATGCTCAGGCGTCATGGCGGCCCACCGGATGGAGCGTGGCGGCTGCATACGCGCCGCAGTTCGACTGCATCACGCCGAGCACGCGATGGCCATGCGCGACCGCATCGAGGCCGACGTCGGCCAGGTTGATCGGGAAATCCGAGCAGCACGCGTGGCCGCGCGCATGGATGTTTTCCGCGTAGAGCCGCTCGGCCGGTACGCGCATCGCCCGGCACAGCGCGTTCCAGCCGGGCAGGTCGGCGTTGTGCGGAAGCACGAGTTCGTATGCGTCGAGCGCGTGCGATTCGAGCGCGACGGCCGCGTCGATCGCCTTGCGCGTGTACGGCCACTCCATCATGATCAGGTCGGCCTCGTTGGCGGCGACGGTGTCCGAGCCGCGGTGCCATTTCGCATGCGTCTCGATCGCGATGCCGCCGAGCCGGTTCCTCGTGCTGTTGCGCGCGATCAGCATTGCGGCCGCGCCGTCGCACTGCACGCCCGTCATCTGCCGCATCCGGTAATCCTCGCCATACACGCGGTCGGACGACACGACGAGCGCCGCATCGAGCTGCGGATAGCGGCGCATCAGCGCGCGGACCGTCTCGATCCCGGCCGCGACCGACACGCAGTTCAACTGCGCGACCGAGCCGAGCCACAGCGGCTCGATGCCGAGCTGTGCGGCCAGCTCGTGCGGCAGGCTGCGCGGCGCGGGCGGCACGCTGAACTGTTGCGTGTGCACGTGCACGATCGCGCCGATATCGGACGGATGCACACGCGCGGTGTCGAGCAGCCGGCCGGCCGCCGCGATTGCGAGGTCGGTCTCGCTCGTGTCGAGCGCCATGTGGAAATAGCGGCTGCCCGATTGCGCGATCGCGGCCGCCCGCTGCGCCGGGTAGTCGCGCTCGGCGGCCCAGGCCTCGATATCGACGGGCAGGCCGGGCAGCTCGTAGGCCACTGCGTCGACGCCGATCCAGAAGCCGGCGTCGCGGGATGCGTGGGAGGAGGGCATCGTCATGTCAGTTGAGCGGCATCGCCGCGTAGTCGAGGACGTCGAGCTTGTCGAAGGTCGCCTGCACGGTCGGCGTGAGCAGGCCCATCTCGCGGATCGTCGGCACCAGGCGCCGGAAGATCGAGCGGCGGATCGAGCTCGACACCGGCGACTCGCGCACCATCGCGCTGCATTCGCGCTTCGACAGCCCCATCGGTTCCCAGATGTCGTCCGCGCACAGGTGCTCGTACAGCACGGCCGCGCCTTCGCAGACGAACTGCTCGCGCTCGCGCAGCTCGGTCGAACTCATCTCCGCATACACGCGGCACAGCGTGATCCGGCCGACCGCGAAGTGACGCGACTCGTCGCGCTGGATTCGCACGAACAGGTCCTTGATGAACGGATCGGCGCTATAGGCGACGACGCTCTGGAAAATCGACAGCGCGATGCCCTCGACGAGCACTTGCATCCCGAGGTTCGTCATGTCGAGCGCGCTGCTCGTGATCGTGTCGTGCAGCAGCCCCTTCAGCGAGCGGCTCATCGGGTAGCTGACGTCGAGCTTCTCGTTGACGAGCTTCGCGTACGCCTCGACGTGGCGTGCTTCGTCCATCATCTGCGCGGCCGCGCACAGCCGCGCGCTCAGGCCGCTTTCGGCCGACGCGAGCTTCGACGCGCAGATCAGCGCGGCCTGTTCGCCGTGCAGGATCTGCGACAGCAGCCAGCCCTGCGCGTGATGGCGCACCTCGCGCTTGTCGGCGTCCGACAGCTTGCTCCACAGCGCGGTGCCGTAGATCAAGAGCGTCGGGTCGGGCATGCCGAGCGGATTCGCCGGGTCGAGGTCGTGGCTCCAGTCGACGTCGGTCGCGACGTCCCACTGCGCGGCCTTCGCTTTCTCGTACAGCCGGTTCAGCGCTTCTTCGCGCAGCGCGTAGTCGTTCGACATCAGTGCATCGACGGGCATCGACCAGCGAATATCGGCCGTGTCCTGCATCACGGTTAGCGTGTCAGTCATTTCAGGGTCTCCCCGGCCGCGCGGCGGCGCCGGAATGATGGGCGGAATCGGTCAACGGGAGGGCGGCGCGCGATGCGCCCGGGTGCGGCTCGAGGCGGATCGCGAATGCCGGCCACGGGCCGCGCAGCTGCGCGTCGAAGGCATCGGCGAGCCGCGCGGGCCAGATCGCGCAGCACACGCGGTTGTCGCCGGCGAACTCCGCATCGCGCAGGATGCGGTCGCCGATCCACACGACGGGCGCGCCGCGCGCGGCATCGCGCAACGCTTCGTCGTACAGGTGCACGCCGAGCAGCACGTGCGGCGCGAGCAGTCCGGCCGGCAGCGCGCCGAAGTACGGCGCGCAGACTTCGATGAACAGGCGGGCATCCGGATGTACGGCGTCGCGGACGCGCGCAGCGGCTTCCGCGAGGAACGCGAAATACTGGACGTGGTCGAGCAGCACGCGGCGTTCGCCGCCGGCCGCGCCGCCCGCGTCGTACGCATCGCCGGCCGCTTCCGCGAGCGCGGCGCGCGCATAGTCGTCGGGCGTATCGAGCGGCATCCGGTACGCGCTCGCCGCGACGGCGACCGGCTGCCGCGCGTTGCGCTCGATCCGGTAGGTGAAATGAACGGGGCGCACCATGTCATGCCTCGCCGTCGAGTGAGAACGTCGCGTCCGGCGCGAAGGCCACGTCGGCGACCGCGTAATAGCCGTTCAGCGCGAGCGAACAGATGGCCGCGCGGCGCGGTGTGTCGCCGTCGCGATGCGCGAGCAGCACCGACAGCCACGGATCGCTGCCGAATGCATGTCCGAACACGCCGTGCCCGTCCGGCAGCAGCGGTGTCTTGCCGACGGCGGCGAGCAGCGCGCGGCGCGACGTGGCCGGAAAGAACGGCAACGCCGCGTGCAGGCCGGGGCGCGCCGCGCAGAACGTGCGGATGTCGCGGCCGAGCCGCACGACCGCGCTGGCCGGCGGCGCCGCATCGGCGATGACCGACTGCGCCGGGTCGCGGCCGACATCGACGAGCAGCGTGCAGACGCCGAAGCCCGAGCGCCCCCATGCGGGGTTGCCGTGCCAGTAGGTGTAGCCGTGCACGTCGACGTCGACGATCTGCAGCAGCAGCGTGCGCGGCCCGGTCTCGGCCGCGGTCGCGAGCGTGCGGCGCAGCACGTAGCCCCAGCCCGCGCATTCGTACGAGCAGGTCATCCAGTCGGGCGTGTAGTCGTTCGCACCGGCCAGTGCCTGCGCGAACGCGCGATGCTGCGGCGAGTCGTTCATCAGCAGCATCGACAGGATCGTCGAGCTGACCACGTAATCGTCCGCGCCGATCGCGCCGCACAGCCGCTCGCGCTCGGCGCACGCGAGCGTGCCGATCGCGTGCGCCGTATCGTTGAGCGGCACGGCCGCGCCGTCGCGCGACGGCGCGACGCGCCGGTACGCGAGCGCCTGCACGGTCAGTGCGGTCGCCGGGGCCGGTTGGGCGGCGGGAGCCGCCGCGGTCGCAAGGGGCGCGAGCATCGTCGTGTCAGGCGGCGTGCTGCTGGCGGCGCAATTGTGCGTCGAGCTGCTGCAGCGTCGTGTACTGCGTGATGTTCAGCGCTTCCGGATCGATCGAGCCGTAGAGCTGTTCGCAGAACACGATCAGCTCGACGATGTTCAGCGAATCGATACCGAGTTCGCCGATGCCGGCGTCCGTGTCGACGGTTTCGACGTTGAGGATCTTCGCGACTTCGCGGGACAGGATGTCGAGCGCGTCGGCCGGAACGTTCTGGGTCGTCATGAGGGGAGCTCCTGGAGTTGAAGTGAATGGATCGGGATCGATCGGCCTGTCGCGTGGGTCAACTGCCGGCTTCGCAGCGCAGGCTCTTGCGAAGCTCGTGATAACAACGGTACGAACTGCCTTCCATCTTCGAGAACGCCAGCAGGTCGCGCTGGTCGTCGAAGAGGGGAACCTTGCCGTCGCGCACGAGCGCGGTCAGGAACTCGTTCGACAGCAGCTTGATCGCGAGCACGCGCTGCACCTTGCCGAAGCTGTAGTGCGCGTCGTCGGTCTGGCTGCGTGCGGCATCGGCGATGAAGCGGTGCACGGCGCGTGCATCGGCATCGAGTTCGACGCGGCCGGTTTGTGCGAGCCAGCCGACGTGGGCCATCAGCGCACGAACGAAGTACGGCCGCACGACGGTCAGGTACTTGTTGAACACGGTCGGGCCGCCGATGCGCAGGCGATCCTCGGCGCTGACGCGCACCTGGCCGCCGACATTCGCGAGCTGCAGGTTGCCCGCGAGGAACGGCGCGCCGCAGGTCGCGCGTGTCAGCTTCCGGTACTCGTCGGGCCACACGAGGTAGGCGGCCGGGAACATCACGCCCGGCAAGCGCGCCGCGACGACGGCCATGCAATCGCGATGCGCCTCGATGCCCCACACCTTGTCGACGGTGAGCGCAAGGCCGCTGTCGTCGCTGCGGATGACCGTGCGCCACGCGGCGAGCGTCGGGCCGCCGCCGTCGCTCATCAGGAACGCGAAGTTGTGGCCGCTGTCGATGCAGTCGCAGGCGCGACGGTTCTGGTCGTCGGACAAGAACAACCCGAACATGATGCGGATGAACGCACGCATGAACGGCTTGAACAGGTGATGAAATCCTTCGCGGCCGATCTGCTCGAGCAACGCTTCGGTGAGCGGCGCCTCGTCGTGCCGCAGCGGCGCCGACGCGGACGCATCGGGCAGCACGCCCGGCGCCTCGGTGTGCAGCGCGATCACCATTTCGCTGTCGAGCAGCCGCACGGTGGCGGCTTCGACGAGCCGGGCCGCGGCGTGCGGCGGCGTGCCGGTCATATCGAGGTGGCGCAGCACCGGATACGCGGCCTGGTCGGCCACGCGCAGCAGCGGCTGCGCCGGCGGCGTGGCGATCGAAGCGGGAGCGGAAAGCGTGGACATGGCAGGGTTCCTGTCAGAAACGCACGCGCACGGCGGCGTCGATGCGGGTGCCGAGACCGACCATCCGGTACTCGGAGTGACTGTCGGAGAATGCGCGGGTGAGCGCGACATCGACGCTCACCCGCTTGTTCACGTCGGCGACGACCTGCGCGATCGCGAGCAGGCCCTTGTCTTGCGGCGAATAGACGCCGCGCAGCGAATACTCGACGCGGCCGATCTTCTTGCCGAGCCGCGCGAACAGGTAGTCGCGCAGGTTGCCGTCGACGCTCACGAAATCGGCCGTGCCGCCGAGGCCGGCCAGCGCGGCGCCCGGCGCGACGGGCAGCAGCGCGTTGTTCGCGCGCACCGCGCCGACCATCTGGCGCCACTGGTTCGCGTCGTAACGCGCTTCGTCGTGCGACCACTCGACGATCAGCGACAGGTTGCCGGGCAGTGCGCTCTGCATGCCGACCGCGCTGCGCCACATGTATTGACGGTCGTTGCGGCGATCGACGGCGTCATAGGCAGCTGCCGAATCGAGCGGCGTGCCGTTCGCGATGAACGCGGGCAGCGGCCGCGTCGTGCCGCGTTCGAGCCATGCGCTCGCATAGACGGTGTTCGAGCGAGCGACGTCGAACGACAGCGTCGCACCCGCGCCACCGTGGCCCGCGTGACGTCCCGCGAGCAATGCGGCCGAGCCGCCCGACCAGTTGTACGCGCCGCGCACGAGCTGCGTCGCGCCCTCCACGTCGCGGTTGTCGACGTCGTTGCGCAGCGTGCGGTTCTCGCCGGCGATGAACTGCAGCGTGGTCTGCTCGCCGGCCCATTTCGCTTCGACGAGCGGCGTGCCCTCGACGTCGCCGTAGCGATCGTAGATGTCGGCCGTCGCGGCCCGCTTCTGGAAGAAGCCGAGCGGGAAGAACGCCTGCGACGTGTCGAGCGGGTCGATCCGCTTGCCGGCCGTGAGCGTGATGCCGTTGTCGAACGCGTAGCGCACGCCGGCTTCGTTGAAGCGGCTCGACTGGGCGCCGAGCGAATGATTGCTGGCGACGGCCCGCGCATTCATGAACAGGTTCTCGCCGTCGATGCGCGCGAGCATGCCGGCTTCCTGCTGGTTGCGCGGCGAATCGCCGATCAGGTTGCCGAGCAGCGCGTGGCCGTCCATGCTGTCGACCGAGCGTGCGTACGCGATGCCGTTCAGCGTGCCGAGCTGGTCCATCAGCGACGCTCCATGCGCGAGCGAGCCGCCGAGCGCGAGCGGGACGGCGAGCGCGGCGCGTTGCCACGCGCGCCGGCACGGCGCATCTGCTCGGCCGGACGACGGATGGAGGCGGTCATGACGGGCGTCGGCATGGGCGTCGTGCTCACTGGCCATCGGCGAGCGTGTCGGGATTGAACCAGCCCGACGGAATCTTGCGCGGCTGGCCGTCGAGGATGTCGACGACGCTCGCGCGCTGCTTCTCGACCTCGTTGCGATACGTGATCTTGCGTATCACCTTGCGGCCGTTCGCATCGACCGGCGCGGAGAAATCGGCGCTGCGGAACAGCAGGCCGCTCGCCAGGAAGAACTGCGCGCGTACCGGCACGTCGGCCTCGGGCGTGACCCACAGCTTGATCGTCGGATAGACGTTGTCGGGATCGGTCGCGGTCAGGTCGAGCTCGGTGGCCGGCTTGCCGGCGATCGCCGTGGTGCCGGGCGCGGCCGTCGCGCGATAGCTGTCCGCCCAGTGCGTGCGCGTGATGTCGCTGATCACGACCTCGCCTTGCAGCCGCTGCATCCCGTTGATGCGCACCGCGCTGCGCGTGTTCGGCACGTAGAACCAGTGGCCGCGGGTCGTCGCGAGGTACTTCTGGCCATCGTTCTCGCCGCTGCGCGTCAGTGCGAGCGTGTCGCCGTTGCCGCGCGTGTAGACGAGATAGCGTGTCGCGTCGCCGGACTGTCCGCCGACCTCGTTCGTGATCTCGATGTTCGTCTGCGTATCGGCGGCCGTGCTGCGGTACGCGTCGGCACGGGCGAGCATGGTCTGGGCCGCCGGCGCGTCGGCGGCGCGGGCGAGCGGCGCGCACGCGACGAGCGCGGCGAGCATGAGGCGGATGCGGGTCATGGGGCGAGTCCTTCGAGGATGTTGCGTTTGGCGAGCCCGACGGTCGCGAGCAGCGCGGCGGCCACCCCGAGCACGACGAACGCGCCTTCGACGGCGGCCACGGCGGCCGGCGAGACCGTGAATTCGAGCAGGATCGGCTTCACGCGGCCGGGCGGCGCAGGCAGGTGGATCTGCGCGTGATTGAGCGCGACCATCGTCAGCAGGGCCACCGCGATGCCGGCGGCTGCGCCGAGCAGGCCGAGCAGCGCGGTTTCCTGGATCAGTACGCCGCGCACCGTGACGGCCGGCACGCCGAGCGCACGCAGCGTCGAGATCTCGCGGCGGCGCTCGACGATGCTCATCAGGATCCAGTTGCTCATCGACAGCAGGATCGTCACGCACAGAATTGCGCCGAACACCGAGAACTGGTTCTTGTACAGCGCGACGACCTGGTGATAGAGCGACACAAGCTGGTCCCAGGTCTTCACGTCGAGCGTCGGCAGCGCGGCGCGCAGCGTCGCGGCGGCGGCCGGGGTGCCGGCCGTGTTCGACAGGAACACCGCGATGCGCGATGCGCGGTCGGTGCGCAGCAGCGCCTGTGCGGCCGTGAACGTCACGTCGACGATGCGCTCGTCGACGTCCTTGTTGCCGGTGCTCATCACGCCGACGATCTGCGCGTCGGTCGCGTTGATGCCGCCGTGCGCGGTCGACGCCATCAACTGCACGACCGACCCGACGTGCACATCGAGCTTGCGCGCGAGTTCGGCGCCGACGACGACTTCGGTTCCTGCATTCGTCGGCGACAGGTAGCGGCCCGACAGCACCGAGTGATAGTCGAAGAAGCCGGGCGGTTCGCGGTTCGGCTCGATGCCTTCGCCGACGAAGCCGTAGCTGAGATCGCCGTTCGACACGAGCCCGTCGAAGTCGATGCCGCGCGCGGTCGTCGCGACACCGTGGAGCGTCGCGACGGCGCGTGCTGCCGCGGCCTGCTCGTCGGCCGTCAGCCCGTACTGCAGCGGCCGCTCGCCGATCAGGTCGAGATAGCCGTGATGCAGCACCTGCACATGGCCGACACCGCTGTCGATCGACCCTTCGCGCACCGCGTCGAAGGTTGCGATCACATAGCCGAGCGCGAGGCTCGACGCGAACGCGGCGACGCCGATCATCGCCATCGTCAGCACGGTGCGGCGCCGGTTGCGCCAGAGGTTACGCCACGCAAACGTCGACCAGTTCACGATTCACTCCCGGTACGCCGTCGCGCATCTCGATGCGGCGCGGCAGGTGCGCGCACAGACGATCGTCGTGCGACGCAATCAGAAAGGCGGTACCCAGCGTACGGTTGGTGTCGAGGATCAGCTCGGCGACCGCCCGTGCGTTGGTGCTGTCGAGGCTTGCGGTCGGCTCGTCCGCGATCACGATCGCCGGCTCCTTGGCGAGCGCGCGGGCCAGCGCGACGCGCTGCTGCTCGCCGCCGGACAGCTCGCCAGGGCGGTGGCGTTCGCGCGCGGCGAGCCCCACCGCGTCGAGCATCGCGCGGGCACGTTCGCGGCGCGTGCGCGGCGTGCCCCACGCGAAGCAGCCGAGCTCGACGTTTTCGAGGGCCGACATCACCGGAATCAGGTTGAACTGCTGGAATACGAAGCCGATGCGCTCGCGGCGGATCCGCTCGAGGGTGTCCGGTGCGTCGTCGATCCGGCGGCCTTCGAGCCAGCGCTCGCCGGTGCTCGGCACATCGAGGAAGCCGGCGAGGTTGAGCAGCGTGCTCTTGCCGCTGCCCGACGGGCCGACGAGCGCGACGACGTCGCGCTGGCCGATCGAGATCGTCGCGCCGCGCACGGCGACGACGCGGCCCGCGCCTTCGTATCTGCGCGTGACATCGCGCAGTTCGAGCACCGGAGAAAGGGAGCCGGTCGTCATGCGTACGCTCCCTGACCGGCTTCGGCGGCCGCCGTCGCCTGAATGACGGGCAGCGCGCCGTTCGCATAGAGGTCGCGGCATTTCAGGCGCTGCAGCTTGCCGCTCGTCGTGCGCGGCAGCGAGCCGGGTTCGACGAAACACAGATCCTGCGCGGCGAACCCGATGCGCGACGCGAGCAGTTGCTGGCACTCGGTGCGCGTTTGCGCCGTTGCATCGATCGGCCGTGCCTCGATGGCGACGACCAGCCGTTCGGTGCCCGTCTCGGGATCGGGCAGGCCGAACGCGATGCAGGTGTTCTTGCGCAGCGCGCCGTGCGACGCCAGCGCTTCCTCGATCTCGTGCGGGAAGTAGTTGCTGCCGCGAATGATGATGACTTCCTTCTTGCGGCCGAGGATATGGAGCTGGCTGTCGGCGACGTAGCCGATGTCGCCCGTGCGGAACCAGCCGTCGGCCGTCAGCGGCGCGGCGATCGTGCCGTCGTCGGGATTCAGGTAGCCGAGCATCACCGACGTGCCGCGGATCGCGACTTCGCCGACGGCGCGGTGACCCAGTGCGTGATCGCCGTCGTCGAGGATGCGGAACGCCATGCCTTCGATCGGCGTGCCCATTGCGAGCACCGTTTCGGTTTCCGTGTCGTTACCGTCGTTCGCCGCGGCCGGTTGCGCGTCGCGGCGCTCGATCAGCGCGCGCCGGTCGAGCGTGTCGGCGATCACGTACGGTGCACCGTCGACCGCGCCTTCATGCCACGCGCGATGCATCGATACCGCGAGCGTCGATTCGGCCATCCCGTAGCACGGCTGCAGCGCCGACGCCGCGAGACCGTACGGCGCGAACGTCGCGGCGAAATCGCGCAGCGTCGCGTCGTCGACGCGTTCGCCGCCGATGAAGATGTTGCGGCACGCGGACAGATCCACGCCGTCCATCGCGGCGGCATTGAAGCGGCGCACGCAGTAGCGCAGCGCGAAGGTCGGCACCGACGTGGTCGTCGCACGCGCCGACGCGATGCGCTTGAGCCACCCGAGCGGATTCCGGATGAAGCTGTTCGGCTGCATCATCAGCAGCGGCGCACGGTAGTGCATGTTCGACAGCAGCGTGAGCAGCCCCATGTCGTGATAGAGCGGCAGCCACGACGCGGTGCCGTCGCCGGCCGCGAGGTCGAAGCGCACCGAGCCGCCGATGCCGAGCACGTTCGCGATCACGTTTTCGTGGCTGAGCACCGCGGCTTTCGGATGCGACGTCGAACCCGACGTGAGCTGGACATGATGCGGATCGCGGCCGCTCTTCGCGCTGATCAGCGCGCGCGCGCCGGCATCGGCCGCGCTCGACAGCGTCGCGAGGTCGACGACACGGGTGGATGCGGCGGGAAATGCGTCGTCGCGCCACGCGGCGGCCTGCGCATCCGCGGCGACGACGAGGCGCGGCCGGTACAACTCGCACGCGACGTCGACCACTTGCCGCCCGGCGGCCGCACGCCGCGCGGGAACGGGCACGGTGCACGGCAGCGCGCCCGTCATCACGCAGGCCATCATCGCGGCCGCATGCTCGACCGACGCGGGCAGCGCGAGCATCACCAGGTCGTTCTCGCGGACACCGAGCTCGCGCAGCGCGCCGGCCTGGTGAAACACCGCTTCCGCGAAATGCCGGTACGTGATGCTCGCATCGCGGCCCGCATCGTCGACGAACGTCATGCGATGCGTGGCGCCCGCGACGTCCTCGAGCGATTCGATCAGGCGATGAATGGTGGATGCGCACTTCGTCACGAGGATTCTCCCCTTGAGGAACACGGCCGCTCGCGCCACGGTGCCGGCGGCGCCGTTCGTCGAGTGAAGGGGATTCTTGCCGGATCGATGCGGCGCGACAAACGGAATCTACGCAGGCTATGCATGAGCAGAGCGCATCCACGAGGTGACCGGTCGGTCGCATTCGACCAGTCGTCTAGTTCACGATGTGGTGTGCTCATGCGCGAGGGGCATGCAATGCGTTCGGAAAATTCGTTTGTCCGAAGCATCGACTCACAGAAGAATGGCAACCCGGCACGTGCCAGCGTCGCCGCGTCATCGTGCCGGGCAGGGTCCGGCCCAAGGAGAGCGTCTTGTCCGTCACCTCATCGCTTGTTGCCCGCCCGAAACCGGTTGCAGACATGAAGAGCCGCCCGAGCGGCGTGGTCTTCTCGCTGAAGCTGGCGGTCTACGTCGCGCTCATCGCGCACGGGATGATGTTCGCGCTGTCGGCGATCGTGATCCTGAAGATCGCCGGCATCCTGCTGATCGGCGCGATGTATGCGCACGGCGTCGAGCTGCAGCATCAGGCGCTGCACTACCAGGGGTTCCGGAGCAAGCGCCTGAACATGGTGTTCGGCGTGCTGCTCGGCATGCCGATGCTCGTGTCGTTTCATGCTTACCAGGACAGCCATCTGCGCCATCACCGGCTGCTGGGCACACCCGAGAACAAGGAATTCTTCGACTATGGCGACCAGTACGGCGCGAGCCCCGTCGTCAATCTCGGCCGCTGGGCGTGGCGCCTGTCGATGGCCGCACACTACATCCAGTTCGCGAAGAACGTCGCGAAGCTCGTCGTGCCGGGGGCGCGCTTCGGCGACAACCCGCTCGTGTCGCGTGCGATCCGGCGCGATCACCTGTTGACGGTCGCGGCGATCGTGCTGCTGGCCGGGCTGTCGTTCGCACTGCATACGTGGTTCGTCGTGTGGGTGTGGGTCGTGCCGCTCGCGTTCGTCGCGGCGCCCGTGCATGCACTGGTCGAGATGCCCGAGCACTACCGCTGCGACCTGACGAGCACCGATCCCTTTCGCAACACGCGGACGATCGAGAGCAATGCATTCATGACGTGGTTCACGAACGGCAACAACTATCACGTCGAGCATCACATGATGCCGAACCTGCCGATCGAACGGCTGCACGACCTGCATGGCGCAATCGCGCCGCGCATCCGCTACTACCACCGCACGTACCGGCAGTTCTATTACGCGCTGCTGCGCGGCAGGCTGTCGCCGCGCTCGGTGGACGACGACATGGACGACCGCGAGCCCGATGCGGAGTCGGCTGCGGCGGCGTCCACGCAATCGGCATGACTGCGCCCGCGCGCCTTTCGACGACGATGCTCTACCCGGAACTTTTCAGGTCGCTCGAAGCTGTCCGCTGGGACATGGAGAAGGACATTCCGTGGGACAGGTTCGACGCTTCGCTGCTCACCGACGAGCAGGCGAAGACGATCAAGATGAACGCGATCACCGAGTGGTCGGCGCTGCCCGCGACGGAAATGTTCCTGCGCGACAACCAGCACGACAGCGACTTTTCCGCATTCATGAGCGTGTGGTTCTTCGAAGAGCAGAAGCATTCGCTCGTGCTGATGGAATACCTGCGCCGCTTCAAGCCGGAAATGGTGCCGACCGAGGAGGAGCTGCACGCGGTGCGCTTCCAGTTCGACCCGGCGCCGCCGCTCGAGACGCTGATGCTGCACTTCTGCGGCGAGATCCGCCTGAACCACTGGTATCGCTGCGCGGCCGACTGGCACACGGAGCCCGTCATCAAGCAGATCTACGAGACGATCTCGCGCGATGAAGCGCGTCATGGCGGCGCGTACCTGCGCTACATGAAGAAGGCGCTGAACAACTGCGGCGACGTCGCGCGTGCCGCATTCGCGAAGATCGGCGTGCTGATGGCGTCGGCGCGCCGCACCGAGAAGCCGCTGCACCCGACCAACCTGCACGTGAACCAGGCGCTGTTCCCGCGCGACACCGTGCAGTCGCGCCTGCCGGATCCGGAATGGCTCGAGCGCTGGCTCGACGAGCAGATCCGTTTCGACGGCGAGTGGGAAAAGAAGGTCGTCGAGCGCATTCTGCACAACCTGTCGATCCTGTTCGAGCGCACGTTCGCGACCGCGCAGGAGCTGAACCGTTACCGCCGCGAGGTAACGGTGCGAGCGGGCAGTGTGGCGGACGCCGGCTAGGGACCGGAGGGGCCATGCGTCCCGCGGTCCGCGTTCCGCGTTGTGCGGGCGCACGCCGGATGCGAGCCGGCCCGTCGGCGCAGCGTGTGCGGATTGCCGCCGCCAGCCGGCGGAATGCGCATTTCCGGACACAATTGGTTCATCAATTTCCGGAATTGAATGAGGCGATTAAATTTCGTCCGTTTAGTATATTTCAATAAACATGAAATTCGTGATTTAAATGGTATTTTGAATGAATGTTGAATTGCATTGTTTTTTCGCAATCCGGTAAATGAAATGAATGGTCGGGAAAATGAAATTGATTTGTAGGCATTCGAATACAGCTCTGCCGGGGCGTCGAAAGCGCTGCCGAGATGGCAAATCCAGGCAAAAAGCATCTGTTTTTACGGGTTTTTTGCGATCGTCCGAGACATCATTTCGTGCATGTATTAATTTACAAAATCACTACTTCATAATGATTATGTAAGGATATCGGGGCGATGAAAAGTGATAGATAAATACGCGTGTCACGATTGAAAATAAGAATGATATGCATCCATGCTTCAATATAAAATCGTTTCCGAATCCAAATAGGAGAAGCGACACAGGGAGACGAACGGCGACTTGTCTGTCGATGGGTGCAACTTTGAGGTGGCGGTATGGCTAATGTGAGATTGGCAAAGCGATTGAGAAGTTTGCCTTCGCTGGATTTCCTGAGAGGCTTCGAATGCGCGGCGCGCCATTTGAGCTTTACGCGTGCGGGGCAGGAATTGAGCGTCACGCAATCTGCCGTCAGTCGCCAGGTCAAGGCGCTCGAGGAGCAGCTCCGGATCGAGCTCTTTCACCGGCACATCCGTTCACTGACGCTGACCGACAAGGGACGGGAGTTGTACGACGCGATCTCGTTCGCGTTGTCCGACCTGGAATCGGTGATCGGCAAGCTGTCGTCGAGCGTCGGCCAGCGCTCCATCTCGTTGTCGACCACCGTGTCGTTCGCGGCGCTGTGGCTGATTCCGCGCCTCGGTTCATTCCGCGCAAGCTATCCGGACATCGATGTGCGCGTGTCGGCAACGAGCGAAATTGAAGATCTTAAGCGCAAACGTTTGCACCTGGCCGTCCGATATGCGGGGCCGTATACGTCGACCGACGAGACGGAGGTGCTGTTTCGCGAGCGCGTCGTGGCCGTGTGCAGTCCGAGCCTGATGACGGCGGCGGGCGACGCCGCGTCGATGAAGCCGGCCGACCTCGACAAGCACGTGCTGCTGCATCTCGACGATCCGCGCGGCGAGTGGCCGTGGCACGGGTGGAGCCATCTGCTGAAGGAGCTCGGCGTGCCGCGCCTGCGGCCGGCCGGTGCGCTGCATTTCAGCCAGTACGACCAGCTGGTCCAGGCCGCGGTCGACGGGCACGGCGTCGCGATCGGCAGGCGGCCGCTGGTCGACGGGCTGCTGAAGCAGGGGCGGCTCGTCGAGCTGTTCCCGCATTGCACGGTTGCATCGGGCAGCTACGTGCTCGTGCAGAACCCGGATGCGTGCAACGAATTCGATATCGCGGTGCTGACCAACTGGCTGCTCGAACAGGCATGCCATCCGCTCGCGTCGAACCAGGATGCCGCCGGCAGCAACGTGCTGCCGATGTATCGCGTCGGATAGCACGGCCGCCCGCCATGCTTCGTGCGGTTTCGTGCGTGTCGCGCCGCCGCGCGTGCGGTTCCGTCATGCGCAACACCTGCGACCTGTGCGATGATGCGCCGCTTCGCGTTCGTTGCAGAACGCCGCCGACCGCGGCGCCCGGTTCCGGGTCACCGCCGCGTCCTGATACCCGGAGACGACATGCCCGCACACATCATTCAAGGCAGCACGCTGCATTACCAGGATCACGGCACCGGGTTCCCGGTGCTGTTCGGACACAGCTATCTGTGGAACGCGGCGATGTGGGCGCCGCAGATCGATGCGCTGTCGCGTTCGTACCGCGTGATTGTGCCGGACCTGTGGGGGCATGGTGCATCGGGCGCGCTGCCCGACGGCACGCAGACGCTCGACGATCTCGCCGCGCACGCGAGCGCGCTGCTCGATGCGCTGGAGATCGAACAATGCGCGGTCGTCGGGCTCAGCGTCGGCGGCATGTGGGGCGCACGGCTCGCGTTGCGCGAACCGCAGCGCGTGCGTTCGCTCGTGCTGATGGACGCGTCGCTGGAGGCCGAGCCCGAGGCGACCCGGCTGCGCTACTTCGGGATGCTCGATGCGATCGCGGCGGCCGGCAGTATCGTGCCGCCGCTGCTCGACGCGATCGTGCCGCTGTTCTTCCGTCCCGACGTCAATCTGGCCGACCCGGTGCCGACCGCGTTTCGCGCGGCGCTCGCGAGCCTGCCCGCCGACCGGCTGCGGCAATCGATCGTCCCGCTCGGCCGGCTGATCTTCGGTCGGCCCGACACGCTGTCGGCGCTGGCCGCGCTCGACGCCGAACGCACGCTGCTGATGTGCGGCGCGGGCGACATGGCGCGCCCGCCGTCGGAAACCGTGAAGATGGCGAGCGTGATCGGCTGCGCGCATGCGCTGGTGCCGGACGCCGGCCACATTTCGAATCTGGAAAATCCCGCGTTCGTCACGCGCGCGCTGCTCGACTGGTTCGACGCGCAGCAACTGCCGTCGAACTGACGAACGTGTGTATGGCGACGCCAGCGCATGCCGCACGGCGTCGCGTCACGCCAGACTGCATCAAGCGCGTTCGCCGGCCGGCGTGAACTTCCTGCCGGGTACACGGGCTTCGTCCGCATGCCCGCGCACGAGGCTCAGCGCTTCCGCGCGGCTGGCCACGCACGGCCCGGAGCCGGGCAGCGGCTGCCGCGCCGTCTCGCGCAGCGCGAGCACCGACACGATGCCGATGAACGAGGCGCCCATCAGGTAGTACGCGGGCATCATCAGGTCGCCGGTGCGATCGACCAGCCACGCGGTGACGAGCGGCGTCGTGCCGCCGAACAGCGACACCGACACGTTGAAGCCGATCGCGAGCGCGCCGTAGCGGATCCGCGTCGGGAACAGCGCCGGCAGCGCCGACGGCATCACGCCCGTGAACGTCGACAGCAGGATGCCGTAGATCAGCATCCCGCCGAACACCGGCAGCATGCCGCCGGTGCGGATCAGCATCAGCGCGGGCACCGACAGCACGAGCAGGCCCACGCAGCCGGCCATCATCACCGGCTTGCGGCCGACCTTGTCCGACAGGTGCCCGGCGTACAGCGTCATCGGCATCATCAGCACCATCACGAGCAGCACCATGAACAGCCCGTGCGATTCGCGGAAGTGCAGTGTCGCGGACAGATAGTTCGGCAGGTACGACAGCGCCATGTAGTCGGTCACGTTGAAGATCAGCACGAGGCCGACACACTGCAGCAGCGGCTTCCACTGTTCGGCGAGCAGCGTCGCGAAGCGTTGCTTCGGCCGCGCGCGTTCGTCCGCTTCGCGTGCTTCGGCCTCCTTCCTGAACGCCGGCGTTTCCTCGAGTTTCAGCCGCACGTAGAGGCCGACGAGGCCGAGCGGGCCGGCGATGAAGAACGGTACGCGCCAGCCCCACGACAGCAGCGCTTCCTGAGACAGCGTTGCGGTGAGCAGTGCGACGGTCGCCGCGCCGAGCGTATAGCCGATCAGCGTGCCGAATTCGAGGAAGCTGCCCATGAAGCCACGGCGCTTGTCGGTCGAGAATTCGGCGATGAAGGTGGCCGCGCCGCCGTATTCGCCGCCGGTCGAGAAGCCCTGCACGAGGCGGGCGACCAGCAGCAGCACGGGCGCCATGATGCCGATCGACGCGTAGCTGGGGATCAGGCCGATCGCGAAGGTGCCGACGGCCATCATGATCATCGTCGCGGCGAGCACGCGCTGGCGGCCGATGCGGTCGCCGAGCGGGCCGAACACCATGCCGCCGAGCGGGCGCACGAGAAACGCGGCCGCGAACGTGCCGAAGGTCGCGAGCAACTGCGCGGACGGGCTGCTGGACGGGAAGAACACCTTGCCGAGCGTGACGGCGATGTAGCTGTAGACGCCGAAGTCGAACCATTCCATCGCATTGCCGAACGCCATCGCACCGACTGCCCGCTTGAGGACGGCAGGGTCGACGATCGTGATGTCATCCAGCTTGACGGACTGGCGCGAAGATCGCGATTTCGCAGGGTGCGCTTGCGACGGGCTCAATGAACTCTCCTGGAATTGCCTTGGCAGCCGGCCGGGCTGGAATGCAGTGGAGTCGTGCGGGCCGAGGAGCAGCGAAGGCGGATGTCTCGGGGGCCTCGATGTCGGTGACGTGACGGGCGTTGCGGGCGACACCGGGCAAGTGTGTTGTGAGAGCCAGTTTAGAGAAACGGGTGCAGCCGACTATCGGTCATGCGCCCGGAACCCGGTTGTAAACGACACGGAAGGAACGGTGGCTGCCCATCGTTTCGATGCTCATCAACATCTGCAATCGTTGGCAACGTCGGGTGGAAACCGGGGCAACGCGCACGAGATGAACAAAAGCCATCTGCCGCCGTCTTTGGTGGTAGCGTAGCGTCTCCCGATCGGCCATGACGCAACAGACGATCACTATCAACGGGCGCTGGTGCCGGATAACGGCAGCATCGACTCGCCAGAGGTACTGTCGCCCGAGGCAGGGTGTTGCGATGTCCCGCGAGACGTTCGCACTGCCGCTCGATGGCGGGGCGATCCCGGTTACTTGTTTTTCTCGATTCTCGATGATGACGCTATCCAAGCTCACTGCATGCGCATGGATCCTCGTCGCGACCGTCGCCAACGTGACGTATGCCCGCGATCTGGACAAGCGCGACCCTGACCGCGCCCCTATACTGGCCGCCGTTCACCGGCTGAACGACCGCGAACCGGACCTGAAGGATTACCACTATTTCGTGGTCGATCTGATCGAGGATCGAGATGCCGCCTTCGCATGCGTGGCATTGACGGATAAGGGCGGCAGCCTGGAGATGACGGATGACCAGGCCGAGATCATGAAGTTCGCGCTGGACAAGCGCAGCGCGCAATGGGTCGCAACCGATCTCGGCGGCGTGGGATTTGCAGCCGGTGCGAAGCCGGTGCAATCGGATTGCAAGGTGGAAGGCCGTATCGTCAACACGCGCGATGATGTGAATATCGCGTTGAAGGCAACGGGGCACAAGCCATTCTCCCCGCGTTGACCGCGGAGAGTGCCCGGGAGACCGACAGGCCGGTGGCGACTTGCCGGATCTGAGGGTTGCCGCGACGGCTGTCGTTACGTATTCGCGGAAACCTCCGCCGCGGAAGTCACGGCCGCGCCCGCCGACTCATCGGCCAGCGCCCAGCGCTTCACGAGCGTCGCGATCACGAGCACGGCCACCGCACCGGCCAGCGGCGCGACGGCCATGATCGGAAGAATCTGGCCGAGGCCCAGCCCCGCGCT
This sequence comes from Burkholderia cepacia complex sp. TUM26381, assembly GCF_057439935.1. NCBI lineage: Bacteria > Pseudomonadati > Pseudomonadota > Betaproteobacteria > Burkholderiales > Burkholderiaceae > Burkholderia > Burkholderia cepacia complex sp. TUM26381. The sequence goes on from NZ_CM172008.1 coordinate 310,763, forward strand.
CAGGAGGGCCGCACCGGCAAACGCGCTGCCGATCGCGCCCAGCCGTCCGAACGCATGCATCCAGCTCAATCCGGTCGAGCGCGCGACGGTCGGGTAGAAGCGCGCGGTCAGCGCGTTCATGCCGGTATTCGTGCCGGGAATGAACCATCCCCACGCAAACGCGAGAACCTGCAGCGCCCCGAACGTCGACTGCATCCCGTGCACGGCCCACAGCGACAGTGCCGCCAGGCAAAAACTCGCGGCGATCACCCGGTAGCGGTCGAAGCGATCCATCAGCCAGCCGATCGCGACCGAGCCCAGCGTGCCGCCCCAGTTCAGGAAGCCGACCATGATCGCGCCCTGTGCGCTCGTATAGCCGGCGTCTTTCGCCATCGTCGGCAGCCAGTTGTACAGCAGGTAAAGGACGAACAGCCCGACGAAGTAGCACAGCCAGATCAGGACCGTGCCTGCGATATAGCGTGTCGACAGGATCGTGCCGATCGCGCCGCCTTTCACCTTCGGTTGCGCGGGCAGGAAGAATCGCGTGTCGGCGGGCACGGGTGTGCGGCCGATTGCGGAAAGGATCTTCGCGATCAGTTCGGGACGCTTGTTCTGAACCGTCAGGAATGCGACTGATTCAGGCAGCCACAGCATGAGAAGCGGCACGCATGCGACGGCCAGCGCACCGCCCACGGTCAGCATCGTGCGCCACCCGTAGCTCGGGATGATCCATGCCGCGATGAACCCGCACAGCGCGGCGCCGACCGTGAAGCCGCTGTACACGACCGTCACGAGAAACGAGCGCCGGCGCTCCGGCACGTACTCGGACCACAGCGTCACGACGTTCGGCATCACGGCGCCGAGGCCGAGCCCGGTGACGAAGCGGATCGGCAGCATCGTCGCGAGCGACGTCGCATGCGCGGTGGCCAGCGTGCCGACGCCGATGATCAGCACGCTCGCGACCAGCACGCGCTTGCGTCCGAACCGGTCGGCGATCGGGCCGCCCAACAGCGCGCCGGCCGCCAGACCGAACAACGCGGCGCTGAGCACCGGCGCCAGTGCGCTCTTCGTGACGCCCCATTCCTTGATGAGTTCCGGCACGACGAAGCCGATGATGACGGTATCCCAGCCGTCCAGCGAGATCACGACGAACGTGAGCAGCCCCACGAGCCACTGAAACGGGCTGACTGCGCGCGCGTCGATGAATTCCCGGACGTTGACGGATCTTCCTGCTGCCGGCATGGCTGTCTCCTGCGATGGGGCTCCGCGCCCTTGCATTGGCGTCAGTCGGTACCCGACGCGATGCCCCGCAGTGTTCGTGCGCCGAAATTCCGCGTCCAACAAGAAATTCCGTTCGCCGCGACAACGAAACGTTATCGGTCGGCCGCGGGCTCCGGGTACCCCGGTATCCCTTGACCGAGCTTCTCCAGCAGAAACTCGGCGACGACCGTGACCGCCGGCGGCAGAGGCGGGCGGCTCGTATAGACGAGCTGCAGCCCGAGGCCCGGGCTCGATCGCCGATAGGACGGCAGCACGCGCACCAGCTTGCCTTGCTCGATCGCCGGTTCGGCGATCAGTTGCGGCACCAGCGCGATGCCGAGCCCGGCGATGCACGCCTGCACGACCACGCGCATGTCGTTGACCGAGAAACGGCCGTCGATCGAGATTTCCTGCGTGCCGCGCGGCCCCTGCAGGCGCCACATGCTGCGCCCCTGGCGGCTGGACACCGTCAGGCAATCGTGACCGGCCAGTTCGCGCGGCGTGCGCGGCGCGGCGCACCGTTTCAGATAAGCGGGGCTGGCGGCGAGGATCATCGTACCCGGCGCGATCCGGCGCACGCGAAAGCTGCCGCCCGTCTCGATGCCGATGCGCAGCGCGAGGTCGATGCGCTCGCCGATCAGGTCGGACGGCGTGTCGTCGAGCAGGAAGTCGAGGCTGATTTGCGGATAGCGCGCATAGAACTCGGCCAGCCATTCGAACTGGAAAAATTCGAACAGGCCGGCCATTGCCGCCACGCGCACGGTGCCGGATGGTTCCTGCCCGTGCGCATGCTGCCGCTCGATCTCGAAGATCCGGTCGAGCGCCGGCGCATAGCGCTCGAATAGCGCCTGGCCTTCGGTGCTCGGTGCGAGCTTGCGGGTCGAGCGGTGCAGCAGGCGCGTGCCGATATGCCCCTCGAGCTGGTCGATGCGCCGGCTCAGCGTATTGGCCGGCATGCGCAGGCGCCGCGCGGCCTCCGAGAAACTGCCGGCCCGGACGACCTGGACGAACAGCGCGAGATCATTCAGATCGAGCATCGGATTCCTCCAAAAATGGATTAATCAAATCCTATTTATCCGTCTAGTGTAAAGCAGCTTCCATCTCCATACTGGCCTCACGCTACAGACGAACCCCCTGAAGTCTCAAGGAGATTGAATTGAAGAAGCATCTGACGATCGCGATTGGCGCGCTCGCTGCATCGCTGTCGCTTTCCGCATTCGCGGCCGCATCGACGTACCAGCTCGATCCGAGCCACACGTACCCGAGCTTTGAAGCCGACCACATGGGCGGCCTGTCGGTCTGGCGCGGCAAGTTCGACAAGTCGGGCGGCACCGTGACGCTCGACCGCGCGGCGAAGACGGGCACGGTCGACGTGACGACCGACATCACGTCGATCCGCACGGGCAGCGCGAAGCTCGACGAGCACCTGCAGACGGCCGAGTTCTTCGACGCGGCGAAGTTTCCGCAGGCGAACTACAAGGGCACGATCAAGTTCGACGGCGACAAGCCGGTATCGGTGGTCGGCAACCTGACGCTGCATGGCGTCACGAAGCCGGTGACGCTGAAGATCGACTCATTCAATTGCATGCCGCACCCGATGCTCAAGCGTGAAGTGTGCGGCGTCGACGCCGTCGGCGAATTCGACCGCAGCGACTTCGGCCTCGACTACGGCAAGCAGTACGGCTTCCGGATGAAGACGAAGTTGCTCATCACGGCCGAAGCCCTCAAGCAGTAATCGCGTCATCCCGTTCGGAGATTCCTCATGAAACTGCTGCATATCGATTCCAGCATCCTCGGCCAAGGCTCGGTCAGCCGCGAACTGTCGGCGGATATCGTCGCGACCTTGCGTGCTCGCGATCCCGGCCTCACGGTGACGCGACTCGACCTCGCCGCGACGCCGATCGGCCATCTGACGGCCGGTCACCTCGCCGCCGCGCAAGGCGCGCCGGTTGACGACGCGCTGAAGGCGGACGTCGAGATCGGCCAGCACGCGCTCGACGCATTCCTCGCGGCCGACATCGTGGTCGTCGGCGCGCCGATGTACAACTTCGGCATCGCGTCGCAACTGAGGGCGTGGATCGACCGCATCCTGGTGGCCGGCAAGACGTTCCGCTACGGCGAGAACGGGGCGGTCGGACTGTGCGGCGCCAAGAAGCTGGTCATCGCATCGTCGCGCGGCGGCGTGTACAGCGCAGGGGCGCCGGTGGCATCGCTCGATCATCAGGAAACCTATCTGAAAGATGTGCTCGGCTTTATCGGCGTCACGGACATCACGTTCATTCGTGCGGAAGGCGTCGCGATGGGGCCGGACAAGCGCAGCGACGCCATTGCATCGGCGAAGGAAGCGGTAGCGGCCCTCGCAGCCTGACGCGCCGGGCCGGATGCCGGTCACAGGAGAACCACCATGTTGCATGCCTTCGAATCTGGTCCGGGGACCATCGGCGCCTGCCGCCGTATCGTGCTTCGCACGCATGGCCACGCGAACGGGCCGGTCGTCCGGATGGTCAGCCCGTCCGATGTCGGCGAGATCATCAAGCCGTTCGTCTTTCTCGACCTGATCGACACGCAGGCGCCGATCGGGCAGCCGTCCTTCGGCTGGCACCCGCATTCGGGCATCGCGACGCTGACGCTCGCGATCGACGGGCACGGCACCTATGCGGAATCCACCGGCCATGAAGGCGCGATGGCACCCGGCGACATCGAATGGATGAGCGCGGGGCGCGGCGTCTGGCATACGGGTTCCGTGGTGCCGCCGGTCAAGGCGTTCCAGTTGTGGGTTGCGTTGCCGCCGGGGCGCGAGCTGGCGCCGGCGTTCAGCCAGCACTTGTCGATCGACGACATCCCGACCGACGGCCCGGCGCGCGTGCTGCTCGGCCGTCATGGCGACGCGGTCAGCCCCATCGATGCACCGCCGGGCATCAACTATGTCGTCGTCCAGCTGAAGGCAGGCGAGCGCTGGATCTGCCGGCCGCCGCACGGGTATCGGGTTGGCTGGACGGCGGTGATGGACGGCAGCCTGCGTACGCCGGATCCGGTCGGCCAGGGCGAACTGGCCGTGTTCGACTCGTCCGACGCGGGGATCGAATTCGAGGCCGTGACCGACGCGCGCTTCGTGGTCGGTACGGCGATTCCGCATCCGCACGATCTGCATCTGGGTGCCTACTCGGTGCATACGAGCGCCGCCGCGCTGGCGGAAGGCGAGCGCGAAATCGTGCGCGTTGGCCGCGAACTACGCGCCAGGGGTGTGATGCGCTGAGTTGACGGAAGCCGTTTCACGGCGACGCATCGTCCGCCGCTTCGATCCGGCGCAGAACGATCACTTCCCCTCCGTCCGCTGAAACCCGACGGGCCGGCGCATTCCCGCATGCGCCGGCCTTCGCGCGTTTAGGTGTTTATACGTATGCCGATTCCGATATCGCTTCAATCCAATATTTCATTGGAAGGTTATCGGGCTTGTTCCTAGACTGATGCGGGGCAGGCAGACCGGGCCGGCCGCACGCGCCGGCCGGCGCAGCCCCGATCCGCGCCAGCGCCACGCAGAAACAGAACAGCGCCGCGGCAGACAACGACATCATCGGAGACGGACCATGACATTCATCAGGAAGCTGGCGGCCGGTGCGCTCGTCGCCGCGGCGACGGTATGGGCGCCGGGCGCGTTCGCGCAGCAGAAGCCGATCACGCTCGGGTTCTCGCAGGTCGGCGCGGAGAGTGCGTGGCGCACCGCGAACACCGTGTCGGTGAAGGGCGCGGCGAAGGACGCCGGCATCAACCTGAAGTTTTCCGATGCGCAGCAGAAGCAGGAGAACCAGATCCGTGCGATCCGCTCGTTCATCGCGCAGAAGGTCGACGTGATCGCGTTCTCGCCGGTCGTCGAGTCGGGCTGGGAGCCGGTGCTGACCGAAGCGAAGGCCGCGCACATCCCGGTGATCCTGACCGACCGCGCGGTCGACGTGAAGGATCCGTCGCTGTACGTGACGATGATCGGCTCGGACTTCCTCGAGGAAGGGCGGCGCGCGGGTCACTGGATGGAAGAGCACTACAGGAACGATGCCGGCCCGGTCAACATCGTCGAGCTGCAGGGCACGGTCGGTTCGGCACCGGCCAACGATCGCCGCGCGGGCCTGCTCGAAGTGATCAGGAGCAATCCGAAATTCAAGGTGATCGCGTCGCAAAGCGGCGACTTCACGCTCGCCGGCGGCAAGCAGGTGATGGAAGCGTTCGCGAAGACCTACGGCAAGCAGATCAACGTCGTCTACGCACACAACGACGACATGGCGCTCGGCGCGATCCAGGCGATGGAGGAAGCGGGGATCAAGCCCGGCAAGGACGTGAGCGTCGTGTCGTTCGACGCGACGAAGGGCGGCTTCCAGGCGATGGTCGCCGGCAAGATCAACGTCGATGTCGAATGCAGCCCGCTGCTCGGCCCGCAACTGATGAGCGCCGTGAAGGACGTCGTCGCCGGCAAGGCGCTGCCCAAGCGCATCGTGACGAACGAGACCGTGTTCCCGATGAGCGTCGCGGCGCAGGTGATGCCGACCCGCAAGTACTGACCGGTCCGGCAGATCCGGCACGGGCCGCCGCGCCGCGGCCGCCCGGACGATGGCAACCGCTTCGAGGGAGGATGCATGGAGAGTCCGCCGGTGGTCGAGATGATCGGCATCGACAAGTCGTTTCCGGGCGTCAGCGCGCTGCAGCGCGTGAACTTCCGGCTGTTTCCGGGCGAGATCCACGCACTGATGGGCCAGAACGGCGCGGGCAAGTCGACGCTGATCAACGTGCTCACCGGCGTGCAAGCGTACGACGCGGGCGAGATTCGCGTCGGCGGCCGGCCGGTGTGCTTCGCCGCGCCGCGCGAGGCCGAGGCGGCCGGCATTCAGACGCTCTACCAGGAAGTGAACCTGTGCGCGAACCTGTCGGTCGCCGAGAATATCTTCGCGGGCCGGCAGCCGATGCGCCGAGGCGCGATCGACTGGAACGCGATCCATGCGCGCTCGCGCGCGGCGCTGGCCGAACTGGACCTGACGCTCGACGTCACGCGCTCGCTCGATGCCTATCCGATCGCCGTGCAGCAGATGGTCGCGATTGCGCGCGCGGTGTCCGTCGACGCGCGCGTGCTGATTCTCGACGAGCCGACATCGAGCCTCGACGACGGCGAAGTCGTGCGGCTGTTCGACGTGCTGCGCCGGCTGAAGGCGTCGGGCATCGCGATCCTGTTCGTCACGCACTTTCTCGAGCAGACCTACGCGGTGTCCGACCGGATCACCGTGATGCGCAACGGCGAGCGCGAAGGCGAGTATCGGGCGCGCGACCTGCCGGTCGATGCGCTGGTCGCGAAGATGACCGGCCGCGAACGGATGTCCGACACGCTGCAGGCCGGTGCGGCGGCGGTCGAGCGTACGGCCGGCGACGCCGTGCCGTTCCTGTCGATGCAGCAGGTCGGGCGGCGCGGGATGATGAACGCGCTCGATCTCGACGTGCACCCGGGCGAAATTGTCGGGCTGGCCGGGCTGCTCGGCTCGGGGCGCACGGAGACCGCGCAGCTGGCATTCGCCGCCGAGCGGCCGGACATCGGCGCGATCGAGATCGACGGCGCGCGCAGGCGGCTCGCCTCGCCGCACGATGCGGTCCGCCACGGTATCGCGTACTGCCCGGAGGATCGCAAGAAGGAGGGTATCGTCGCCGCGCTGTCGATCCGCGAGAACATCATCCTTGCGCTGCAGGCGCGACGCGGCTGGTGGCGGCTGATCGGGCGCGCGCGCCAGCGCGAGATCGCCGATACGTACCTCGTGCGGCTCGGCATCAAGGCGCGCGACGCCGAGCAGCCGATCGGGCTGCTGTCGGGCGGCAACCAGCAGAAGGTGCTGCTCGCGCGCTGGCTCGCGACGGATCCGAAGCTGCTGATTCTCGACGAGCCGACGCGCGGCATCGACGTCGCCGCGAAGTTCGACATCATGGAGCGCGTGCTCGCGCTGTGCGCGACCGGGCTCGCGATCCTGTTCATCTCGTCGGAGATCGGCGAGGTCGTGCGCGTCAGCCACCGGATCGCAGTGCTGCGCGACCGGCGCAAGGTCGCCGAACTGACCGGCGCCGACGCATCCGAGGAGCAGGTGTACCGGCTGATCGCGGGAGGCCAGTCATGACGCGGCTGTGCACGCTGTTTCGTCATCCGCTCGCGTGGCCGGCGCTGACGCTCGCGCTGCTGTTCGCGCTCGACGTCGCGCATCGTCCGGGCTTCCTGTCGATCGCGCTGCTCGACGGTCATCTGTTCGGCGCGCCGATCGATATCCTGAACCGCGCAGCGCCGCTCGTGATCGTGTCGCTCGGGATGACGCTCGTGATCGCAACGCGCGGGATCGACATCTCGGTTGGTGCGATCGTCGCGATTGCAGGCGCGGCCGCGGCGATCGTGCTCGATGCGGACCCGTCGCGGGTCGGCACGGCACTCGCGGCCGCGCTCGGCGTCGGGTTGCTGGCCGGCGCATGGAATGGCCTGCTCGTCGCGTTCGTCGGGATGCAGCCGATCATCGCGACGCTGATCCTGATGGTGGCCGGGCGCGGCGTCGCGCAACTGCTGACGGGCGGCCAGATCATCCCGATCGGCGCGCCGGGCTACCTCGCGCTCGGCGGCGGCTATCTCGCGGCTGTCCCGTGCGCGGTGTGGATCGCCCTCGCGACGATCGCCGCGGCCGCGCTGCTGGTGAACCGCACGGCGCTCGGGCTGTTCATCCGCGCGATCGGCGTGAACCCGGTCGCGACGCGGCTCGTCGGGCTGCGCTCGGGCGCGGTCGTGTTCGGCGTGTATCTGGGCTCGGGCGTGCTGTCGGCGCTCGCCGGCATCCTCGCGAGCTCGAACGTGCGCAGCGCCGACGGCAACAACGCGGGGCTGCTGCTCGAGCTCGACGCGATCCTCGCCGTGACGCTCGGCGGCACGTCGCTGCTCGGCGGCCGCTTCAGCCTCGCCGGTTCCGTGCTCGGCGCGCTGATCATCCAGACGCTCACCTACACGACCTATTCGATCGGCGTGCCGCCGGAGGCGACGCTCGTCGTCAAGGCGGTCGTCGTGATCGTCGTGACGCTGATCCAGTCGGAGGCGGCGCGCGCGCTCGTCGTCCGGCATGCGTCGCGGCTGCTGCCTTCCGCGCGTTCGCGCGCCACCTCCGGAGCGACGCACCGATGACCCGATTCCTTGGCCGGCTCGCCGACCCGCGCACGCTGCCGATCGTCGTGACGATCGTGCTGTTCGCCGCGCTGTTCGGTTTCGGGTCCGTGATGTACACGGGATTTTTCTCGATGCAGGTGCTGACCGGGCTGCTCGTCGACAACGCGTTCCTGCTGATCGTCGCGATCGGGATGACGTTCGTGATCGTATCGGGCGGCATCGACCTGTCGGTTGGCTCTGTGGTTGCGCTAACAACCATATTGTGCGCAGTCGGCGCCGAGCGGCTGCACTGGCCCGTGTGGGTGATCGTGCCGCTCGTGCTGACGTTCGGCGCGCTGTACGGCGCGGCGATGGGCGCGCTGATCCATTACTTCCGTTTGCAGCCGTTCATCGTCACGCTCGCCGGGATGTTTCTCGCGCGCGGCGCGTGCTTCCTGATCACGACGCAGTCGATCACGATCAACGAACCGACGTTCCATGCGATCGCGGGCGTCAGCGTGCCGGTCGGTGGCGGGATGCTGAGCGCGGGCGCGCTGATCGCGCTCGCGACGCTGGCCGTCTCGCTCTACATCGCGCATTTCACGCGTTTCGGCCGCAACGTGTATGCGATCGGCGGCAACGAGCGCTCGGCGCTGCTGATGGGGCTGCCGGTCGCGCGTACGAAGATCGGCGTGTATGCGTTGAGCGGCTTCTGTTCGGCGCTCGGCGGCGTGGTGTTCACGCTGTACGTGCTGTCGGGCTACGGATTGCAGGCGCAGGGGATGGAGCTCGACGCGATCGCCGCGACCGTGATCGGCGGCACGTTGCTGACGGGCGGCGTGGGCTATGTCGTGGGCTCGGTGTTCGGTGTCGCCATCCTCGGCACGATCCAGGTGCTGATCACGTTCGACGGCACGTTGAGTTCGTGGTGGACGCGGATCGTGATCGGCGCGCTGCTGTGCGTGTTCTGCGTGCTGCAGCGGGTGATCGAACGGCATGCCGCGCGACGGCGCACCGGCGGCACGGGGCTGGGTACGCGGCAACCGGCGCGCGACAGCGCGCCCGCGCGGCGGGCATCGCCGGAGGAACATGCGGCGCGGGTTGCAACGATGCGGCGGCTGCAGGACGGCCGATCATGATTCCGCGAGGAGAACGGCATGACGCGCAATGACGTGACGGCGAGCGGTGCCGGTACGCTGGCCGTCGAACCCGGCCGCCGGCCGCTGCTCGACCTGGGCGATGCGCGCGACTGCCGGATCGTGGCCGATGCGCTGCGCGTGCTGCTGCGCGAGCGCTCGGAAGCGCTGGCGTTCGCGATGCGCGTGGCCGACGAGCATGGCCGCCCGCGCCCGGAGGCGGGCGAATTCGGGTTGACGGACATCATTCGTCTCGCCCGCGTCGTCGAACGGGCCGATCGGCAGCGATAGCGGACTCGGGGTGAAACGCGCGAGCGGCGCTGCGCCGTCAGGCCGCGCCGGCTGAGCCTGTCTCGGCATCGAATGACGCATCCGCGACGCGTGCGCGTTTCACCGAGCCGGCCAGCTTCTCGATCGCGGGCAGGTCCAGTGCCTCGAGGTGTTCGCGCACGTGCTGCGCGAAGGCTTCGTAATCCGGCGCATCCGCAACCTGGCCGAGCCATTGCTCGATATCGGTGAGCCGCCCGTCGCGGGCGAGCCGGATCAGTTCGTCGAGCGCGTCGTCGGGCGGGCCGTCCATCGCGGGCGCGGCGCGTTCCGGCCCGGCATCGTCGCCCGGATGAAGCCGCCGGACGAGTTCCGACGCCGGCACGAGCGCATGCCCGACGGCCGGCGCGACGATCGCGAACGAGAACGCCGTGCCGACGCCCGGCTGGCTGGCGACCGCCAGTTCGCCGCCCATGGCGCCGACGATGCGCTGTGCGATGAACAGGCCGAGCCCGGTTCCGCCGTTCACGGCCTGCACCTGCTGGTACGCGCGGAAGATGTCGCGAGTGCCGCTGATGTCGATCCCGATACCCGTATCGGCGACCTCGAACAGCAGGCGCCACGCATCGCCTTCGCGCGCCGCATGCACCGACAGCGTGACGGTGCCGTCGCGCGTGAACTTCGACGCGTTGGACAGCAGGTTCAGCAGCACCTGCTGCAGCCGCATCCCGTCGATCGACACCGTGCGCGGCAGCGGCGTGGCCGGCCGGTAGACGAACCGGTTGTCCTGCTGCGCACACAGCGCGAGCGCGTAGTGGCCGAGATCGTCGAGCAGGCCGGGCAGGTCGGTCGTGTCGGGCGTCACGCCGAGCGGCTGCAGCTCGGCCTTCGTGAACGCGAGCAGTTCGTCGATCAGCGTGAGCTGGTAGCGGATGCTGCGGTCGATCGACCGGATCAGCCGCGCCTGGCTGTGCGTCGCGCTCTGCAGCAGCAGCTTCGCATAGCCGTTGATCGTGGACAGCGGCGCGCGCAGGTCGTGACTGACATAACCGAGCGTCTCGATCTTCTGCTGCATGTGGGTCGTCACCTGTTGCAACGCGTCGTTGAGCGCGACCGTGCGTCTCGCGACTTCGTCGCGCAGGCGATCCTGTTCGGTGAGCTGCCAGTGTTCGAGCCGCTTGCGCGCCTCGGTGCGCTGGCGGCCCACGTGGTGGATCCACGCGGCCAGCACCAGCAGGTGCGTGGCGAGCCCGACGATCGCGATGACCGGGTTCGGGTAGATGTCGGACTTGAGCCAGAACAGTACCGGCGGCAGCGCGTTCATGCCGTCGAGCACGCGGATCAGCATGTTGAAGGTGGCGATCGCGATCGCGATCAGCATCACGCGGCCGGTCGGCGTCCGGCGGATCGCGAGCAGCAGCGCGAGGCTGATGTTGACGATCCCCAGCACCGCGTTCAACCGCAGGCAAAACCACGTGAAGGTCAGCAGGTCGCCGCCTGCGGCGCCCGCCATGCCGATGCATTCGAGCGCGAGGAACGCCATGTAGATCGCGCGCAACGGCAGCCTCGCCTGCTCGCGCCGGGCGACCATCAGGATGAAGGCGATGAAGCAGGCGACAGCCACGTACGCGAAGATCACCTCGCCGCGCGCCGACCATTCGCGCAGCGCGGGCGGCAACGCCATTGCCGTATAGCCGCGGTATGCCGCTTCGAACAGCGTCGTACCCAGCGCCAGCGCGGCCAGGACGTGGAACACGCCGCTGCGCGAAAAGAACCCGATCAGCAGCGCGCACCACGCGAGAGCGAGCAGCCCGCCGAAGAAACCGAAGTCCCACATCGTCGCGCGCCGTTCCAGCGCATCCCAGGCCGCACGGGTGAATGCCGCCGGCGCGAGCCGCATTTCCTTGCGTGACGTGACGCGGATCAGCACGGGGAGGCTTTCGCCGGCGGGCAGCGTGACGTCGAGTGCCGGGTAGCGCGCGGGCGGCGCGGTGGCATCGCCGCCCGCGCCGGCGGCCGGGAAACGGCTGTCGAGCGTCCACCGGCCGTTCTGGCCGACGTAGAAGTCGGCATGGTCGACGCGTGCGTCGCGAATTACCAGTACCAGCGGGCGTGCGGCGCTGTCACGGTTGACCAGCGTCGCGCGGACCCACCATGCCGACCGCGAGAACTCGACGTTGAACGTCGATGCGCCGGCCGCAGCCGCGTCTCGCCCCGGCTCGGCGATGCGCGCGGCGACCTGCTCGGCTGTCATCGTCGTGCTCGCGTCCTCGAACACCGACACGGCGTCCAGTTGCGCGGGATTCGGCGCCGGGGCCGCGCGGGCCGTCGCGCAGGTGACGGCCAGTGCCATCAGAAGCAGCAGCACCGCGCGCCATTCGGCTGCCCACGCCGCGCCGCGACTACGCATCGGGATGATGCCCGCCGGGCGTGAGCGGCGCGTTGATCGCATGGCGCTGGCGCCGCCAGTCGGACGGCGTGATGCCGAAGCGTTCGCGGAACGCCGTCGCGAAATTGCCGGGCGTGGAAAAGCCGATTTCCTCGGCGATGTCGCCGATTCCCATCGATGTCTCCGCGAGGAAGTGCATCGCGGCGCGCAGGCGCGTGTCGCGCAGGTACTCGAACACGGTCTGGCCAAGCTGGTCGCGGAACACGCGCGACAGCCGCTTTTCGTGCGTGCCGACCTGCCGGGCGAGTTCCTCGAGCGCCGGCGGATAGCGCAGGTCGCGCAGCAGGACTTCGGCCGCCGCGCGTACGAGGGCCGCATCCGGGTTGGCGGGCATCTCGGGCAGGTGCGCGAACGGCTGGCTGCGCCGCGCGCGCTTCAGGTGGTTGCGGATCCGGGCCAGCACTTCGATCGGCTCGAACGGCTTGACGATGTAGTCGATCGCGCCGGTTTCGAGCCCCGCGATGCGATCCTCGAGATCGCCCGCGGCCGTCAGGATGATGACGGGGATGGACTGCGTCGACGGTGTCGACGCCAGCAGCCGGCATGCAGCGAAACCGTCCATGCGCGGCATGCGGACGTCCATCAGGATCAGGTCGGGCGCGATCGCCTGGGCGCGGTGATACGCCTGCAGTCCGTCGAACGCGACGCTGATCCGGCATCGCGCGGCACGCAGGATTTCGGTCAGGAGCCGCAGGTCGTTCGGGCGATCGTCGACGACAAGAATATGTGCGTCAGCGAGATCCGGCGTGGAGCGAAGCTGCGCCGGGCTGGACGAGCGGGATGACATGGTGGCGGGCGCGGTGGAAGGGTGTTCAGTCGGATCGAAAGCAGCGCTTTCTGCTCAATTGTTGCGAAAAATTATATGTCGACAACAGTGCCGATTGTGAGGATTCCGTGCGGCCCGTGTGGGCATATCCGGCGGGGCGCTGCGCGGTTTCGGCGCCGACGTCGGGTCGAACGAAATGGAGGTGGAAAAACATGCCGAATTGCATTTCGATATCGGTCTTTATTTCCGGATTTTATCGATTGTAGAATCGAATTGGCCCGCGATATGAATTCGGGAGAGTTGTGTCGAAAGACGATTCCTTTCAATGTGAAATAAATGCGCTCAATCGGTGCTGACGCGATTAATGGATTTCTACTGGCCGGTCGAGATTCGATTCGATAAAAACCGGATTGCGAGCCGGAATGTATGAAAGTAAATATCGTCCGCTCGGGAAAAGCTTTTTTCCGCTCGAGAAAAGGTTTGTTTGAACGGATGCCTGCACACTAGCCCCGGCGCGGCTGGAATCGGTTCTTCGAGGGGAACGGCTGTTCGTGGATTCCTTGCCGCTTCCAGATTCGGATGACGCGATATTCAATGTGACATCGAATGATGGCAATTCTCAGGATCTGGGAATGCGATGGCAGACAAGAAAATTGGCACGAGGGTAATACAAATTTCATAATTTTCCGAATATGTTCGTATACAGGACAGGCGGAAAAATTGTGAGGTTGGTCGGGGTGTGACGCATCGACTGGAAAAATCGTCAAGAAAATTCGACCGATTAAATCGATGCGGGGGTCGTTCGGCAAGTCGGGCGCTTTTCCGGAAATCCGGAAAAGCGTTTGACTGCCGGCGGAGAGGGTGAGCGGCTTCGCGTGGGCAGCCGGGCGGTCTGATCCGTCCGGGCACGATCGCGCAGCGCGCTCTCGAATCAGGCGGGCACGAAAAAATATGAGCGCGACAGGCATGGCAGATCAACGCACCGGTTCGAGCGAACCGGATGCGCATGCTTCATACCCGGGGACCACGCGGCGTCATCCTCCTCCTGAATGAATCTTGACGGGCCGTCCCGGGGTGCGGGCCGGCATCCGTCCATCCGGCGTCTGAACGACGTCTTCCCATGACATTCGAGGTCGCCACCGGTTAGACGCGACGGCGCGCGCACGCGGATTCGCGATGCGCGGGGCAGCGCGTCTCCGTCTTTCCCGCGACATCGGCCTTCATGACCCGATAACCGGCGAGTGCCGCCGCGCAGCGTGCCGACGCATGCGTGCGGCGTGCAGTCGCGCGATCGCCCTGGCGATCGCGATTGCCGAGCAGCGTTGTTCGATCGTTTAGTTAGCTATCCAAAATGAAGCGCAAAGCGTCGCGACACGGGCGAGGAGGCAGACCGATGCATCATCGCCTGCCGTCGCGTTCGCTGCTGCGTCATCCAGCACATGAGAACCGAGGGAACACAAGATGAACAAGTCGTTCAAGTCGATCTGGAACGAAGCACTGGGGGCCTGGGTCGCGGCTTCCGAGCTTGACCGTGCGCGCGGCAAGCGAGTTGCGTCGGCGTGCGGCACACGCGAGCATGCGGCGAACGAGGGCGCCGCGATACGCGCGGGCCTGCTTTCGGCGCCGTCGCCGCGACGACTGGCCGTGCTGATGGCGTCCACGTATCTTGCGTTGTTCCATGCGGGCGCGCATGCGCAGTACGCGCAGGATGGCGGCTCCGCGACCGGCGGCGTGACGTCGATCTCGATCGGCGTCGGGTCGAGTGCGGCGCAGCAGAATTCCACCGCGCTGGGTAACCTGTCGACGGCGCAAGGCGTGTCGGCGACGGCGCTGGGTCCGGGCGCGCATGCGATGGCCGATGGGTCGACCGCGGTCGGCATCAACGCGCAGGCGACCGGCGTCAACAGTGCGGCGCTCGGCGTGCAGGCGATCAGTTCGGGACCATTTGCGGTTGCCGTCGGTAATGCAGCGCAGTCGACGCAGTCCGGCACGGTGGCCATCGGCAGCGGCGCGACCGCGAGCGGCACGTCCGCTATCGGGCTCGGAAACAATGCAACGGCGTCTGGCCAGAATGCGGTTGCACTCGGACTCGGCGCGGTCTCGTCGGCCATCGGCACCGTTGCGCTCGGCTTTTCTTCACAGGCGACCAATCAGGGTGCGGTTGCGCTCGGCAACCAGTCGACGAGTTCCGGCGCGGCCGGCGTCGCGGTGGGTAGCGGTGCGCTGACGACCGGCAATTCCTCGATCTCGATGGGTGTCAACAGCGGCGCGAAGGGCGCGACGTCGATCGCGATCGGCTGGGGCGGCACGGCCGGCGTACCGGGCTCGGGTACGCAGTCGCTCGGCACCAGCTCGATCGCGCTGGGCTCGTCCACGACGGCCGGCGCCGATACGGCGATGGCGTTCGGCCTGAACGCCAACGCGTCGGGCGTCAGTTCGATCGCGATGGGCGTGCAATCGACCGCGACGCAGCAGTTCGCCGTCGCGCTCGGCAATCTCGCGCTCGGCAGCGGCGTTTCGGCGACCGCACTGGGGCCCGGTGCGACGGCGTCGGCCACGAATGCGACGTCCATCGGCATCAACAGCGTCGCGGCGGCGGGTTCGACCGTCGCGATCGGCGACAGCAACTCGGTTGCCGCTGCGGCAGGCGCGGGCTCGATCGCCGGCGGCAACAGCTCGAAGGTGCTGAGCGGTGCCGGCGCCGTCGCGCTCGGCCTGGGCCAGACGGTCAGCGGCAACGGTGCGGTAGCGATCGGCGACCCGAGCACCGCGATCGGCACCGGCGCGGTCACGGCCGGGGCGAACAACACGGCGAACGGCAACGGTGCGGTCGCGATCGGCAATTCGAACATCGCGCAGGGTACCGGCTCGCTCGCGCTCGGCAACACGTCGACGGCCGCGGCGGCCGGTGCGCTGGCGTTCGGCGCGTCGGCCGTGGCGAACAATGCGGGCGATGTCGCGCTCGGCTCAGGGTCGACGACGGCCGCGCCCAACCCGACGGCAAGCGCGACGATCGGCGGCGTCACATACAACTTCAACGGCACGTCGCCGACCAGCGTCGTCAGCGTCGGTGCGTCGGGCACCGAGCGCCAAATCACCAATGTCGCGGCCGGGCGCATCAACTCGGCAAGCACGGATGCGATCAACGGGTCGCAGCTCAATGCGACGAACCAGGCGGTGAATTCGCTGTCGACTTCGACTGCGTCGAGCGTCAGTTCGTTGTCGACGGGTGTGTCGTCGTTGTCGACCGGATTGTCGTCGGCCAATAGCGCGATCACGTCGCTGTCCACGTCGACGTCGACCGGTATCAGCTCGTTGTCGACGGGGTTGAGTTCGACCAACAGCTCGGTGACTTCGTTGTCGACCTCCACGTCAACCGGGTTGTCGTCGGCCAACAGCGCGATCACGTCGCTGTCCACGTCGACGTCGACCGGCATCAGCTCGTTGTCGACGGGGTTGAGTTCGACCAACAGCTCGGTGACTTCGTTGTCGACGTCCACGTCAACCGGGTTGTCGTCGGCCAACAGCGCGATCACGTCGCTGTCCACGTCGACGTCGACCGGCATCAGCTCGCTGTCGACGGGGTTGAGTTCGACCAACAGCTCGGTGACTTCGTTGTCGACGTCCACGTCGACCGGGTTGTCGTCGGCCAATAGTGCGATCACGTCGCTGTCCACGTCGACGTCGACCGGCATCAGCTCGCTGTCGACCGGCCTGAGTTCGACCAACAGCGCAGTGACGTCGCTCTCGACCTCGACGTCGACCGGCCTGTCGTCGGCCAACAGCGCGATCACGTCGTTGTCCACGTCGACTTCGACCGGCCTGAGTTCGACCAACAGCTCGGTGGCTTCGCTGTCGACTTCGACGTCGACGGGCATCAGCTCGTTGTCCACGGGCCTGAGTTCGACGAACAGCTCGGTCACGTCGCTGTCGACTTCGACGTCGACGGGCATCAGCTCGCTGTCCACCGGCCTGAGTTCGACGAACAGCTCGGTCACGTCGCTGTCGACTTCGACGTCGACGGGCATCAGCTCGCTGTCCACCGGCCTGAGTTCGACCAACAGCTCGATCACGTCGCTGTCGACCTCCACATCGACGGGCATCGGTTCGCTGTCGACCGGCCTGAGCACGACGAACAGCAGCGTGACGTCGCTGTCGACCGCCACGTCGACGAGCATCGGCTCGTTGTCCACCGGCCTCAGCTCGACGACCAGCTCGATTTCGTCGCTGTCGACGTCGACCTCGACGACCGTCGG
The DNA here is from genome assembly GCF_057439935.1 of Burkholderia cepacia complex sp. TUM26381. NCBI lineage: Bacteria > Pseudomonadati > Pseudomonadota > Betaproteobacteria > Burkholderiales > Burkholderiaceae > Burkholderia > Burkholderia cepacia complex sp. TUM26381. The sequence goes on from NZ_CM172008.1 coordinate 328,014, forward strand.
TTCGCTGTCCACCGGCCTGTCGAGCACGAACAGCAACCTGACGTCGCTGTCCACCGCGACGTCGACGGGCATCGGTTCGCTGTCGACCGGCCTGAGCTCGATCGCGTCGAACAACGGTAACCTCGGTAACAGCACGGCCGGCGCGATCGGCGGCGGCGCCACCTACAACCCGACGACCGGCACGATCTCCGCGCCGTCGTACGTGACGTACAACGGCGACGGCTCGACGACGATCAACAACAACGTCGGCTCGGCGATCGACAACATCAACGCGCACGGCATCAAGTACTTCCACGCGAACTCCACCGCGCCGGACAGCCAGGCGCTCGGGCTCGACAGCGTCGCGATCGGCCCGAACGCGATCGCGAAGGTGGACGGCAGCATCGCGCTCGGCGCCGGTTCGGTGTCCGACCGCGCGACGGTGCCGGCCTCGGGGACCATCCGCAACGGCAGCGCGTCGATTCCGTTCAACACGACCGACCAGACGCTGCTGGGCGCGGTATCGCTTGGCGACGCGACGAGCAAGACGTATCGCCAGATCACCAACGTCGCGGACGGCACCGGCCAGCAGGACGCGGTGACCGTGCGCCAGCTGGCCGGCGCGCTGCAGTCGTTCGCGGTCACGACCACGAAGTACTTCCACGCGAACTCGACGGCCGTGGATTCGCTCGCCGTCGGCGCGGAGTCGGTCGCGGTCGGCCCGACGACGGTGGTCAACGGCGACAGCGGCGTGGGGATCGGCAACGGCGCGATCGTCGATGCCACCGCGCCGGGCGGCGTCGCGATCGGCCAGGCGGCAAGCGCTGCGCAGGCCGATGCGATGGCGCTGGGCAGCGGCGCGACGGCCACCGGCGCACAGTCGGTGGCACAGGGCGCCAACGCGGTCGCGGCGAGCGTCGGCAGCGTCGCGCTCGGTTCGGGCGCGCACGCCACGGCGACCGATGCGCTCGCGTTCGGCGCAGGTGCGTCGGCGACGTTCGCGAACAGCATCGCGCTCGGCGCAGGTTCGCTGACCACCGTTGGCGCGCAGACGAACTACATCGCATACGGCCTGAGCAGCCCGCAGTCGTCAGCCGGCGAAGTCAACATCGGCAACCGGCAGATCACCGGTCTCGCGGCCGGCAAGAGCGGCACCGACGCGGTGAACGTGTCGCAGCTCGACTCGGTTGCCAACCAGTTGACGACGCTGATCACGCAGCGCACGTCGAACCTCGGTGGTTCGTACACGACGAATCCGACCGGCACGAACGTGCCGCCGGGCTCGACGGGATCGAATTCGTCGGCGGGCGGGTCGGGCGCGGTCGCATCGGGTTCGAACAGCACGGCGGTCGGCAACAGCGCGCTGGCGTCCGGCAACGGATCGACCGCGATCGGCGTCGGCTCGACCGCAACGGGCAACGGATCGACCGCGATCGGCACAGGCAGCAACGACGGCGGGCGCTCGAATGTCGTCGCCGTGGGTTCCGCGGATTCGGCGCGCCAGGTCGTCAACGTCGCGGCCGGTACGCAGGGTACCGACGCCGTGAACGTGAACCAGCTGAACGCGGTATCGAACCAGTTCACGCAATCGCTGAACACGGTCAACAACCAGCTCACGCAGATGCAGCAGCAGATCCAGCAGACCGATTCGATGGCGCGCGACGGGATTGCGGCGACGGCTGCGATGGCATCTATCCCGCACATGGACCGCGATTCGAACTTCGCGATGGGGGTCGGTACGGCGACCTTCCTGGGCCAGAAGGCGATGGCCGTCGGCATGCAGGCGCGCCTCACGGAGAACCTGAAGGCGACGCTGAACGGCGGTTTTGCCGGCAGTCAGCGCGTGGTCGGCGCGGGTATGTTGTATCAGTGGAAGTGATCCGTGCGCATCGAACCGTTCCGGCGGATAGCGCCGGAACGGTTCGCGCCGAACGAGAACGCATCCGCATGCGGCTGCACTGCCGCGCCGCATGTGCGAGATCGAATCGATTTTACGGAGTGAATCAGTGAATAAAATCTCTCTTGCCCTGCTCGTGTCCGTGGCCTCTCTCGCCGCTTGCACGAGCGCGTCCGGGCCGACGTTCAACGCATACGAACTGCAGCCGAGAAACGGCGTCCGGACGTTTCGCGTCGATTGTCATGGCATCCTGTCGAGCGAAAAGACCTGCATGAAGGTCGCGACGCGCATGTGCGACACGCAACCGGTTCGCCTGGTCGATTCGGCTGCGCCGTTCCGCGACGGCGCGGATCCGCGGTCGATCGAGTTCCAGTGCGGCGCGGCGCCCGCGCCGCTTCCGGTGCCCGTGGTGGCGGCACCGGTCGCCGCGGAAAAGGTCAGCCTGACCGGCGACACGTACTTCGCGACCGACTCCGCAACGCTGACGCCCGCCGCCCGCGCTTCGCTCGACGCACTGTTGAGCCGTCAGGCAGACCGGCATTTCTCGGCGGTGAACGTGACCGGCTATACCGACTCGGTCGGCTCGGATGCTCACAATCTCGCGCTGTCGCGGCGCCGCGCGGAGGCGGTCGCGACGTATTTGCGCGAGCATGGCGTGAACGCGGATGCCGTGACGGCCACCGGAAAGGGGGAGGCCGATCCGGTGGGTTCCAACGAGACCGCCGAAGGGCGAGCGCGCAATCGGCGTGTGGAGATCCTGCTGCAGAACTAGCGGGCAGTACGCTGCGAGCGCCGGTCACGCGACGGCGCTCGCATGCATCCGATGCGTTGTCAGGCGGGATGCGTGTCGCCTCGGATCGAGACCGCCGGGTTGTCGGCGATGAAGGTAGACGTATCGCCGGCGATCGAGACGACCAGGGCGGGACTGAAAATGGCGAGCGTAGCCGTCAGGTTTCCTGACCTTGCAATCGTGCCGTGTCTTTCGCGCGCTCCGCGACGGTCGTCGGCATGACGACCGCCGTGCCTTCCACGACGACGAGCCCGTTCACCTCGCATCGGGTATCGAGCACGACTCGCCGTCGACTTCCGAGAATCGCCTTGATCGTCACGGTCGCGCAGACGGTTTCGCCAAGCTTGACCGGGCGGCGAAACTGGAGGTCCTGCGACAGGTAGATCGACCCGGGGCCCGGCAGACGCGACGCAATCGCCGCGGAAATCACGGACGCGGACAACATGCCGTGCGCGATGCGGCCGCCGAAACGGGTCCGCTGCGCATAGTCTTCGTCGAGGTGCACGGGATTCCGGTCGCCGGAGGCGCTCGCAAACAGAAAGACGTCGCGCTCGGACAGAATTTTCAAGAACTGCGCAGTCATGCCTGGCATGAGGTCTTCGAGATCGTAACCACCTTCGTCGTTCATCGCCTGTTCCTGTGTCGTTCGTATCGTGTGTGAGGTCGATGGGGGCGCCGGGCGGCGCCACCCGTCATGTCGCCGCAGCTCGATGCGCGGCGGTCGCGTACGGATCTGCCGGTGCAAAGAGCCGGTTTGCCACGAGCAACGCCGATTGCACGGCGAGCATGCCCGCGTAGGGCAGTGCGCCGACGATCGCCTCGACGGCTTCGTGCCGTGTCGCACCCAGCGAACGCGCTTCGTTCATATGAGTGGCGAGCAGGTCGGCATCGGCATTTCGAGCAAGGCACGTCAGGCATGCGATGGCCGTCAGATGCCGTGCTTTTTCCTGTTCGATCGATTCGAGACTCGCTGTCGTCGCGCCCGGTTCGTCGAGATGACGGGCGAGGTCGGGGGCAATCTCCGCGATGCCGGCCGGCGCGTATCGATCGGGTTCCCGCGATTGCCGTTCGGCGAACGCATGCGTCTGCTCCGCGCTCGCGCAGCCTTCTGCCGCGTCGAAGACGCCGAGCGCAATGCGCGCGACCGGCAGCACGAGCGGCCAGCCGATATACCCGGTGAGCTGAATCAGGACTTCCGTCAGTTCGCAGCGTGTCCAGCCGACGCGAAGGCATGCCTGCAAATGATGCCGTACCGCGTCGTGCTGATTCTCGCTGGCAATGACGATGGCGAGTGCGGCGAGCCGACGCTCCTTGTGCGTCAGCGCAGCACACGGCGCCTGTCTCCGTTGAAAGAGGCACGCGACGGCCGTTTCGTATTGTCCGAGCAGATCGACCTCGTGGCTGACGTCGATGCCGCGCTCCCGCAGCAACGCCGCGACGTGGCGTATACCAGCCATTGCGACGGGTACGCCTGCGTAATAGAGCGTCTGGAAGACGGTTTCCGCCACGGCTTCCGGCGCCCAGCCGGTATTCAACATGCCGCCCGCATGGTATTTGAGCGTGGATTCGGCATTGCCCATCGTCGCAAGGACCGCGACGGTAACGAGTTCGCGATGCTCCAGCGAGAGATTCGGGCGGGCAATGATGTCCGCATAAGCACCCTCGACGAGCAGTCGCTTGAAATCGGGGTCGAGCCTGTCGAGTGCTGCGCTGAGGCTGCTGAAGCCTTCGTGTCCGATCGCATGGATGACGGACATGCCGATTTCATGCCTGGATTTCGTCTGGGCTTGCATGGTGAGTCAATCGCTCGAATGAAGAAAATATCGACGTTGTGATCATATTCGCGTGCCCGGAATGCGATTCTGAACTTTTATGAACTTTCACCGGCGCGCGTTTTTCCGCGTCTAGAATCAGCGACATTAAACGGTGTCGATTAATTTCAAGCATGTGGGATCGCTCACCGGATCGCTGTAAGAAATCCGTCACATCGACGCAATCAGGAGAGTGCAGTGCTGAAGCTTCGGGAGAAGGTCGCGCTGGTGACCGGAGGAAGTTCCGGTATCGGCCGGGCCACGGCGTTGTTGTTTGCCAGGGAAGGTGCGAGGGTCGCGATTGCGTCGCGCCGTATTGAAGAAGGGCTGGCCGTCGTCGAAGAGATCCGCAAAGCGGGAGGCGAGTCGATGTTCGTGAAAACCGACGTTTCCCGGGCCGAGGATTGCGCCAATGCGGTCGCAAGAACGGTTGGCGAATTCGGAAAACTCGATGTCGCCTTCAATAATGCCGGCGTTGAAGCGTTCGGCAAAACCGTGGCCGACACGGACGAAGCCAGTTGGGATTTCGTCATGAACATCAATCTGAAAGGGATGTTCCTCTCGATGAAATACGAAATTCCAGAAATGCTGAAGGCCGGCGGCGGCTCGATCGTCAATATGTCGTCGACTTACGGCCTTGTGGCATCGGCATTCGGGGGCAGCAGTTATCACGCGTCGAAGGCCGGCATCCTCGGGCTGACGAAAGCGGCCGCGCTCGAATACGCGAAGCAGCATATCCGCGTCAATGCGATTTGCCCCGCGTTCGTCGCGACGGCGATGGTCGAGAAGTTTCTCGAGGAAACCGGGATGACCGATCAGATCAGGAGCTTTCATCCGATCGGACGCCTGGGTACCGAAAAGGAGATCGCGGAGGCCGTCGTGTTCCTCGCGAGCGATGCATCTTCCTTCATGACCGGCACCGCGCTGTCGGTGGATGGCGGCATGGCGGCGGCCTGACATACCGCCACCCTCACGGGTTTCGTCGCGAGCACGCATACCCGCCGGATCAATTCTTTCATGGATATCGATATGGATACCAAAATGTTGGACATGGTTGCCGGAACGAGAAACACCCAGCCCGAGCTTTTCGACACCGGTTGCCCGATCCCGTTGGGCTTTGTGCCGAAGAAGATGCATGCATGGACGATTCGCCGCGAAAACCACGGAGAGCCGCAACGCGCGTTTACGAAGGAAATCGTCGATGTGCCGTCGATCGGCCCCAATGACGTGCTGATTCTCGTGATGGCGGCCGGCGTCAACTACAACGGCGTGTGGGCCGCCCTGGGGCAGCCGTTTTCGGTGCTTGACCTGCATGACGACCCGTATCACATCACGGGTTCCGATGCGTCCGGCATCGTATGGGCCGTCGGGGCGAACGTGCGGAAGTGGAAGGTTGGCGATGAAGTGGTCGCGCATTGTTCGCAGGTCGATGGCGACGACGAAGAATGCAACGGCGGCGATCCGATGTTGTCTCCTTCGCAGCGTATCTGGGGTTACGAAACGTCCCACGGTTCGTTCGCGCAATTCGCACGCGTACAGGCCACGCAACTGATGCCGCGCCCGAAGCACCTCACGTGGGCCGCGAGTGCGTGCTACACGCTCACGCTCGCGACCGCGTATCGCATGCTGTTCGGCCACAAGCCCCACGTGCTTTCGGCGGGGCAATCGGTGCTCGTCTGGGGGGCGGCTGGCGGCTTGGGAACGATGGCGATTCAGCTCGCGGCCCTGGTCGGCGCACGTCCCGTCGCGGTGGTCTCCGACGATTCGAAAGCCGAGTTCGTCAAGCGCCTCGGCGCGGTGGGCGTCATCAACCGTTCGCAGTTTTCGTGCTGGGGCGTGCCGCCGTCCGTCGACGAGAAGGAAGCCTACGCAACCTATGTCGACGGCGTGAAGAAGTTCGGCAAGGCGATCTGGGACGCACTCGGCGAAAAGCGCGACGTCGACATGGTGTTCGAACACCCGGGCCGGAACACGTTCGCGCCGTCCTGCTATGTCGTGAAGCGCGGAGGCATGGTCGTGTTCTGCGCCGCCACGAGCGGCTACGACCTGACCTGCGACGCGCGCTACGTATGGATGCGACAGAAGCGCATCCAGGGCAGCCATTTCGCGAACCTCAAGGAGGCGGCACAGGCGAACCGGCTCGTGATGAGCGGCAGGATCGATCCGTGCCTGTCCGAAGTGTTTCCCTGGCACCGTCTGCCGGAGGCGCACGCGAAGATCCGCGGGAATCAGCATCTGCCGGGGAACATGGCGGTGCTGGTGCAGGCAAGCAGCAGCGACGATCTCGACGCGGCCCGACGCCACTGACATCAAGCATCATTCTTGCCGAGAGTACGGTATGGACCGGTCAAATACCCATTTGCAACAAGTCGCCATCGTCGGCATGTCGTGCCGCTTTCCGGGCGGCGCTTCCTGTGCGTCGAGCTATTGGACACTCCTGAATTCCGGGCGAACGGCGATTCGGGAAACACCGCGCGAGCGGTTCGATATCGACGCGTTCTATTCACCCGATCCCGACCAGCCCGGCACCACGTATTCGCGCGTGGCGGGCTACGTCGACGATCCGTTCTTCTTCGACCGCAAATTCTTCCGCACGTCGGCGGCCGAGGCGATGGAGATGGACCCGCAGCAGCGCTGGATGCTGGAGCTCGCATGGGCCGCGCTCGAGAACGCGGGCATGGCGCCGGGCCGGTTGCGCGGCAAGAACGTCGGGGTTTTCATGACGACCGGCGAGGCCGATTATGGCCGGCGCTCGGTATGGTCCGGCGATGCCACGCGCATTACCACCTACTCGAAGCTCGGCAATCTGCGCGCGATGGCGCCGGGCCGCGTCTCGCACGTGCTGGGCTTGAGCGGCCCGGCGATCTTCGTCGATACGACCTGTTCGTCGTCGCTCGTCGCGATCCATCTTGCCGCACAGAGCCTGCAGGCAGGCGAGTGCGATGTCGCCATTGCCGGCGGCGTGAACCTGATCCTGGGGCCGGAGGAAACGATCGGCGTCGCGCGGCTTCAAGCGATGTCGGTGTCCGGTCAGTGTCGGCCCTTCGACGCAAACGCGGACGGATACATTCGCGGCGAAGGCGGCGGCGCGATCGTGTTGAAGCGGCTTGGCGACGCACGTGCGCACGGCGATCGGGTCGACGCGGTGCTGGCCGGGTCGGCCGTCAACAGCGACGGTGCGAGCAATGGCCTCACCGCGCCGAACGGCGCCGCGCAGGAGGCCGTCATTCGCCGCGCGATGGCGCGGGCCGGCGTTCGTCCCGAGTCCGTGTCGTATGTGGAGGCGCATGGCACGGGAACGGCGCTGGGCGATCCGATCGAGCTTTCCGCGTTGCGCAACGTCTATACCCGCTCCGTCGAACGCGACAAGCCGGTTCTGGTCGGTTCGGTGAAGTCGCAACTGGGGCACCTCGAAGGCGCCGCGGGCATGGCGGGTTTCATCAAGGCGATGCTGATTCTGCGTCATCGCCGCGTACCCGCACAGGTGAACTTCACGACGCCGAATCCGCGCTTTCACTGGGAAGGTTCGCAACTCGAGATTCCGCGTGAAGGCATACCGCTGGGCAACGGCGAGACGTTCGTCGGCGTGAGCGGCTTCGGCATTACCGGCACCAACGTTCACCTGATTCTTTCGACACCCGACGCCTTGCCGGACGCTGCCGCGGAGGTCGAGCGAGAGCGCGTGCTGACGCTTTCGGGCCGGTCGCCCGAGGCCCGCCGGCGCGCCGCTTCGGCGTGGCGCGACTGGCTCGCGGGCACGCCCGCGCCGTTGCGCGAGGCTTGTCACACGTCGAACGTGCGACGCGATCATTTCGATCACCGGGTCGCGCTGGTCGGCAGGACGAACGGGGATTTCGTCGCCGCACTCGACGCTTTCCTCACGGAGAATCCGACGGGGCAATGGCACGCGAACGAGCACCCGAAGAAACCGCGCGTCGCATTTCTCGTACCCGGCCAAGGGGCATGGAAGCCGGGCGTGGGTGCGGGTCTTTACCAGGGAAACGGATTGTTCCGCAAACACGCGGACGTGTGCCTGAGCCTGCTCGGGCCCGACACGGCACGCAACGTGCTGGATGCGATCCTCGGCAGCGCGGCGGGAACGGTGCGCCATCATCCGGGGCAGCTCGCGCATTTCATCGTGTGCTATGCACTGGCGCGCACGTGGATGGATCTGGGCGTGCAGCCCGATCTGCTGATCGGGCACTCGCTCGGCGAGCATGTCGCCGCTGTGCTCGGCGGAGTGATGTCGCTCGATGACGGCCTCAAGGCGGTGACGGCCCGCGGTCGCCTTTTCGATACCGAGACGCCGACGGGCGCCATGCTTGCGGTCGCCGCCGGCGTCGACGAGCTTGCCGCACGGTTCGCATTCGGCGCCGACCTGTTCGTGGCCGGCATCAACGGGCCGGCGCAGACCGTCGTGAGCGGCACGCAGGCCGCGGTCGAGCTGGTTCAGGACGCGATGGTCGCGGCGGGCAAGCGTGTTTCGCTGCTCAGCACCTACGGCACGCCGGGTCATTCGCCGCTGTTGAGTTCGATGCGCGATGCGTTTCGTCGCGCACTCGAGCCCCTGACGCTTGCACCGCCATCGATCCCGATCATTTCCACCCTCACGGGCAAACTCGCGACCGACGCGATTGCCGGGGTCGAGCACTGGCTCGATCTCGTCGAACAGCCGGTGCGCTTTCACGAAGCGTTGCTTGCGGCGTCCGACGGCAAGACCCTTTTCGTCGAAGTGGGGCCGGGCGCGGCGCTCGCGAAGCTCGCACGCGCGACGGCAAACGGCGATTGGCACAGTGCGGTCGCTTCGCTCGCCGACGGGCCGGATGGCGACGAGGAAGATGAAGCGACCGGGTTTGCGCACGGCTGCGCACGCCTCTACAGCACGGGACAGACGATCGCGTGGCACCGGCTTTACGGCAACGTGCCGCGGCCTGCCGAAGCGCCGGGCTATGCCTTCGACGCCGAGCGTTTCGAGTTGCCGTTCCCGGACCGCGCGCCAGCCGGCTTCGAGCGCGGCGTCGCACAACATCGACGCGATCTCGCGGCGAACGACGAGAACCGGCAACCGCATTCTCGAGCGGCCGGGACCGGCGACGGCGCACCACGTGCGGATGCCGCGCACATGCTCGCGACGCTGCGGGCGATCGCGGCGGAGGTCGCGCCGGACGGCATTACCCTCGTGGATGACCTTTCGCTCGTCGGCCAGGGCTTCGACTCGCTCGCATTGACGGAATTGCGCGTGCGTTTGCAACAACACCTCGGCAAGATGCCGCCGATTTCCATGCTCGCGCGCGGAGCGTCGCTCTCGACCCTGGCGGGATGGTTCGACGCGTCGCGCGGCACGGCGCAGCATGACGAAACCGAATCGCCGGACAAGCAGCGCGATCCCGATTCGACGGACGATCGCGGGCTCGTCGTCACGCTGCGCGAGGGCACGGGGCCATTCATCGCGCTGGTGCATCCGGTCGGCGGAAATGTGCTCTGTTACCAGGACCTGGCGAACGTATGGCCGGGCGATCCGACGATCGTCGCGATTCGTCATCCGTACGCCGAACAAGGCCTCATGCCTGAGTATCTTTCGATCGCGCAACTGGCGTCCCGCTATCGCGCCGCGCTGGTGGCCGCACGACACCGGCAGCCCGACTATCTCGGCGGCTGGTCGTTCGGCGGGATCGTCGCGCACGAAATGACGGCGCAGTGGGAAGCGGAGGGGACCGCCGCGCCGCCGCTGATGATCGTCGACACGCCGCTCGACGAAGGCGATTTTGCGACGCGACTGCGCGAGCTCGTCAACGGGGGCGACGCCGCCGACGGATTCCGGACGGTGGAGACGTGGCTTGCCGATCCGCGCTTCGACACGATGCTCGATCAGGACTTTTATCTTGCCGACGCGCGGCGTCGTGCCCAACCCGCCACATTCGGGCACATCGCGCGTCTGCACGCCGCGAACGCCGTGGCGCTTGCCCATCATCGGCCGAAACAGGTGCGCGCCCGCATCGACTACGCGCTCGCCGAACGCGGCGCCACCGGCATGTCGAGCGCGCAGGCGGCGCAATGCCTGCGTGTTCTCACGTGCGGTGCGATCGCGGTGAGCCAGTTCGACGACGATCACAACTCCATCGTGCGCGAGCCTTCCGCGCGGCAGCTGGCGCGCTTCCTCGGCGGCGGCGCCGACGCGTTGCATGCGGCGGCCGGAACGCACCCGCAGGTGACGGCATAGGCAATCGTGTTGCGGTTCATACCCGGTTCGGCGTCGCTGCCGCGCCTTCATTCTTGTCAGTCCGACTTCAGGAAATCGATACCATGAGCGATCAACTTCAAGCTGAAACCATCAAGGGGTCCAAGGTGACCGCGCGGACCATTCTTGCCTGGATTCAGGAATGGACCGAAGCAAACAACCTCCAGGTGCCGACCGATCTCGATCAGACCTTTGCCGATGCGGGCTTCGATTCGATGCATTCGGTCGAACTGGCGTTCTTCCTCGAAGAGCGGCTCAAGATCAAGATCGACGACACGGTGCTCTACGATTACCCGACCTTCATCTCGCTCGCAGAGCATCTTGTATCGCTGAGCCCGCAGGATACCGGCGCCGGCGCGGAGGCTGGCGAGGGCGCGAGCGCCGGAAACTGGTAACACGCGTGCGCCGGCCCGGAGCCGGTTGGCCGCCCGGCGCTTCGTCGAATTTAATCGGAGTACAGAAGATGGCGGAAATCAATCGCGCGGACGGCTGGATGTCGCGCGTCCTCGGTTGCGGGTCGGCACTGCCCGAACGCCGCATGACGAATCACGAGATCGCGCGCATGGTCGACACGACCGACGAGTGGATCACGCAGCGCACGGGAATCAAGGAGCGCCGCATCGCGGCGCGCGGCGAGAATACGTCCGATCTCGCGATCGGCGCCGCGAAGGCGGCGCTGAATCACGCCGGTATCGGCGGGGCCGACGTCGATCTCATCGTGCTCGCGACCTGCACACCCGATCGTACGATGCCGTCGACGGCCGTGCGCGTTCAGGAGGCCATCGGCATGCATGGCGGCGTGGCGTTCGACGTGCAGGCCGTGTGCTCGGGCTTCGTATTCGCGCTTTCGGTGGCCGACAACATGATCCGGCTGGGCCAGGCGCGTACCGCGCTCGTGATCGGTGCGGAAACGATGTCGCGTATCGTGGACTGGCATGATCGCAACAGCTGCGTGCTGTTCGGTGACGGGGCGGGCGCGGTGGTGTTGCGCGGTGAACGGCGTGACGGCGACAAGCCGCGCGGTGTCCTCTCCACGCATCTGCATTCCGACGGACGGTATCAGGACAAGATCCACACGGACGGCGGGGTATCGTCGACGCAAAGCGCCGGCAAGATGCATCTGGAGGGGCGCGACGTGTTTCTGCATGCCGTCGTGAATCTCGCCGAGGCGTCGCAGGAAGCACTCGACGCGCATGGCCTGACCCAGGACGATCTCGACTGGGTCGTGCCGCATCAGGCCAACCAGCGAATCGTGCAAACCCTCGGCGGGAAGCTGAATCTGCCCATGGAGAAAGTCGTGCTCACTGTCGGCAAGCACGGCAACACGTCGGCCGCGTCGATTCCGCTGGCGCTTTGCGAAGCCGTTTCCGACGGACGCATCAAGGACAACGATCTCGTTCTGACGCCCGCGATGGGCTCGGGCTTCACGTGGGGCGCGGCGCTGATCCGCTGGTAGGCTGCGCTTCCTTTTTCTCGACACGATCGTTCGCAGCGGCCCGCATCCGTGGGCTGCTGCACGCGTTGCTTCACGCGAAGCGCGTACGCGCTGGCCGCGTCGAACGGCGTGTTTCTTTCCGGTGCTCGCCGGTTCTTTCCGTCAGGGCCGCGACGGTGACAAAGGTTCACTTTGTGAGCCAACACGCCGTTCTATGATGGCCGCGAGTCACGTGCGGCCATGCTCGCCCGGTTGCCGGGGATACGGTTGCATTTACATCCTCGAATGAGCATGGCGGGAACAGCGGGTAATAAATGCCTCGATGTCCTGCTCCGGAAGCGGTTCACCGAGGTAGAACCCCTGGCCTTCGACACCGGGCAGCGCTGCCGCCCAGTCGAGTTGCGCCGCCGTCTCGATGCCGGAGATCACGATTCGCTTGCCGTGATCCTTGGCGAGGTGCACCAGGGTTTCGACCACGCGTGCGGACTCGCCGTTGTGCGGCACGTCGCGAATCAGCGAGCGATCGAACTTGACGATGTCCACCGGCAGTTGCTGCAGCAGCGTCAGCGAATTGAAGCCGGCGCCGAAGTCGTCGAGCGCGACCCGTACCCCGACGGTTTGCGCGGCATGAATGGCTTCCACCAGCCAGTCGAGCCGGTCGGGGGCAACGGCATCGGTCAATTCGATCTCGAGGCGGCGCGGGTCGAGATCGTGGGATGCAAGGAGGGTAGACAGCTGCTCGGGGAAATCCGCTTGCCCGAGTTCCAGCGACGACAGGTTGATCGCCAGCGACAGCGCGTCGTGGCCGGCCGCCGTCCATTGCGCGAGCGTGCGCGTCGCCAGCCGGACGAGCAATTCGGTGAAGCGTCCGGCGAGGAACGAATCCTCGACCATGCTGATGAACGATACCGGTTCGAGGACGCCGCGTTCCGGATGTTGCCAGCGGATCAGGCATTCGAAGCCGGAAAGGTCGAATGCCTGCAGCGCGAATTTGGGCTGCAGCAGGAAAAAGAATTCGTCCTGGTGAAGTCCTCGTTCGGCATCGCTGAGCGGATGATGGGAAACAAGTGTGCGATTCATGAATGTATTGATGGGCCGAGCCGAGGGGTGCCGCGTGTTCGATGGGGGAATTCTATTGAGTGAATCCGTGATTTTCAACTTTAAATATTGAACAAATGTAACTTTGTTTTGATGGTATCGATTTTATGTGGCGTCTAATGATTGCGATTTTTGCGTGAATTAATGCCGGGAAATATGTAATTATTTGGTGAATTTAAGGGTCGCCTGAAAAATGTGCAGTGCCTTGTATATAAAGGAGTTGTTGTGGCTATTTGAACCTGGCTGCGACGGCGAATGGTTTAAATATTATTCGATATCTTATTTTATTTGATTTGCGAATAGTGGAAATAAATCGATGTCAATATTGTTTACGAAATCATGTATAATTACACCGTTTGTACGTGAATTGATTCTGGTCGGTTGTCAATGAAATTGAAAGGATGTTCGAGTTGAGATGGGTGCCTGGATTACCGGCTTTTGCTTTTTCGGATTCTCCAAATCCGGTGGGCCGGATTTCGAGTGTCGTCCGATGCGATATTGGTGAAACATTGTCGAATTGACATGCTAGGAAGATTTTTCCGTACGCGATTGCGTGGTTCACGTAATGGAGTCAACCCGGCGGCAGCGCTGGCCGGCACCCATCTCGCGCAGGAGTGGGGCGCCTTGACGTTCGCACTCGTGCTGGTCTGCCTGGTGCTGACCGCGAGCCACGCGTTGTATCGCGTCGATCTGGCATTTTTCGATCTCGCGTTTCGGTTGGCGCATGGCAGCACCGCCGAGCCGCTGGCGACGATCGTGGTCGACGATCGCACCGTCGAGCGCCTCGGCGGCTGGCCGTTCAGTGGAGAAGCCCGGATCCGGATGCTCGATCGGCTTGCCGAAAGCGGCGTCACGGCGATCGATATCGACCTCGCGAGCCTGCGCGGTGCCGGTGCGGGCCGTTCCCCCGGCCGTGCCGCGAGCGATGCGCCGGGCCGCGGCAGTGCCGGTACGGCATCGCCGTCGCGCGGCGCCGGCGTCGAGGGCGCCGACGAACCCTGTTCATACCCGGCGTTGCTTCGATGCAACCGGCGCGTCGAACGCTATTCGTACATCGATGTCCTGGACGGGACGGTATCGCCGAACCTGTTGCGCAGCCGTCCGGTCGTGATTCGTGCGTACGCCGGCGATGTGGGCACGCTATCGGTGTGGCCGCAGGTCAACGCGCCGTCGCTCGCGGCCGCGAGCGGACGGGGTGTCGAAACGGACGTCCTCGCTGCGCGCGCGATGCCGCGCCCGGTCGGCTTCGTCGGCGAGTTGCTGTTCAACGAGATGATCGTCTGCCTGATTTGCGCATGGCTTTACCTGTCGAGTCCCCGCGCGGGCCTGGCCGCCTCGTTCGGTCTCTCGGTCGCGATCGCGGCGGCCGCGTTCGCGATGTTCCGTTTCGCGGATCGGCTCGTGCCGCCCGCCACCGGCATGTTCGTCTGCGCGCTGGCTTGTCTGCTGCTGTCGTGGCGCCGTCTGGAGGCCGTATTGCGCTTCGTCGCCGGCTTGTCCGACAGGATGCGGACCGAACCGTCGCTGCCGGCGAAGCCGGTTCCGGCCAGGTATTTCATGGACCCGGTCCAGCGCCGCATCGGCCACGCCGCGTCGCTGAAAGAGCAGGTACGCAGGTATCGCGAGCTGATCGACGAATGGGTCGACAGCCTCCCCGAGGCGACCCTGATCGCGTCGACCACCGGCACCGTGCTGCTGGCGAACAAGCGGGCCGCGGCGTTGTGCGGCGAACTGGATGCGCATCGGGTATCGAGAAGCACGCCGGCGGGGCGATCGGTGTCCGACGTGCTGTTCCAGATCACCGCATCGCATCGGGCCAGCGAATTCGCCACGCAGGCACTGGCATCGCTCAATCGATGGCCGGAAGGCGACGATCTGTCGGCGCAGACGAAATCGCAGCTCGACCAGGGCATCGAAATCGCCAACGCACGAGGCGGGCTGTCGTTGCTGATCAAGTGCGCGCCGATCCGGGCGTCCACCGGTCGTGAAGGCGCGCTGGTCTTTCACGTGGCGGATGTGTCGTCGATGCGGCTGGCCGAGCGGCAGCGCGACATGGCCTTGCGATTCCTGTCGCACGACATGCGCTCGCCGCAGGCGTCGATCCTCGCGCTGGTTTCGCAGGTCCGTCGCGATCCGTCGCGCTATACGCTGCCGCGGTTTGCCGAACTGGTTTCGCAGTATGCGACGCGCGCGCTGAGCCTGTCCGACGATTTCCTGTTCCTCGCGAAGGCGGAGAACCTGCCGCCGAAGCTGTCGCCGGTCGACCCCGCGCTGGTGCTGGGCGATGCCGTCGACGATCTGCTGCCGCAGGCGAGCGCGAAATCCACCGTCGTCAACCTGGTTGCGGAGCCGGGGCTGAGCACGATCGCCGACGTGCAGCTGCTGCGGCGGGCGTTCGTGAACCTGATCGGCAATGCGATCAAGTTCGGCCGGGAAGCGTCCACCGTCGACGTGGAGCTGTCGGCGACCGAGCAGCATGTGAAGATCGCCGTGACCGATTACGGAATCGGGATCTCCGACCAGGACCGCGAAAAGCTGTTCCGGGAATTCACGCAACTGGACGGAAGTTCGTCGTTGTCCGGGCACGGCCTCGGGCTCGCGTTCGTGAAGACGGTCGTGGATTCGCTCGGCGGGAAATTGCAGGTGCGGTCGACGCTCGGCGAAGGGACTACCTTTCTCATGTTCCTGTCGAAACACGATCACGACACGGCGCTGGGTCACTGACCGCGGTGCCGGCGTTGCGCGAATCGGCATGGCGGATGGCGACGCCATCCGTCTGCACCGGCGCTCCGCACCCGGGATGAAGCACATCGTCGTGAAGCCGCGGCGTCAGGCGCCGGAAACGACCTGGATCCGTCGCGCCTCGGGCGCGCCGTTCTGCTTCGCCGGCGATGCCGGCTCGAATTCGAGCACCGTATTTCTCGACGGCAGCCGGGCGAGCACGGACAGGTCCTGCACGCTGCCGCTGCGGAAGTACGCCGGACTGGTCTCGGCGGCCGCGAGCAGCGGCGCATCGGGCAGGGCGGACCGGAACGCGATGAAGCCGTATCCGTCGTCCGGCTCGAACCGGTTGCACAGGCCGCGCACGCGGGAACCGGCTTGCCCCCACGCAGGCAGGCCGGGCGCCGAATCGCGAACCGGAAGCAGGCCGGGAACCAGATAGCCGCCGATGAACTGATCGGCGGCATCCCGCAGGTCGAACGGGACGTTGTCGAAACCCAGCAATTCGACCCGGCCGCCCTTCTTCTGCAGCGCTTTCACCACTTCGACAAAATCGCCGTCGCTCGTTGCGACCAGAACCGTATCGAGCCGGTCGGATTTCGATAACGTGTCGATCGCCATGCCGAGATCCGAATTGGACTTGACCGTCTCCGTGCCGTCTTCGTCGGCGTAGTGCCTGAGCGGCTTCACCGTGACGCGCAATCCCTTGTCCCGCAGCACCGCCTGATAACCCTTGATTCGCGCCTCGTAGTCGACGGAGCGGGCCGCGCGGCGTTCGTCGACGCTCAGATACGCGTGCAGCCTCTGGATCGTGGCACCGGCGCGGCCGGCGCGCGCGCAATACTTCATATCGCATCATGTGGCCGCCATTCGCGTCCATGCTGCTTCCATCCACATAAACCCCGACCCTTCTCGTCATCGAATCCAGAGTGCTGGTGGGTTTCGACCGGGTGACGGGATTGGCGTCGTCGGATCTTGTCGCCAGTCAAAACTGCAGGGGATACGGGTTTGCGCGCGTGGTGCCCGACCCACGACTTGCCCAGGGGAAGGCGATTCGAACCTGGCGAGCCGGCTGCCATGGCGGCCCGATTCGATCATTTGGATTGCAGAATGGTCGCGCAGCGCACCGTGCACAGGCAGTGCGCGATCGGCCGCCCGGCAGCGCGCGATGCCGTTTTCGCCTGTCGGCTCGACAGGCAGCGCCGGTCGCGCAGGCGAGGCGCGATCGGCGCTGCCGGCTTCGCTGCGTTCAGCTGCGGCCGCTCACGGTGATCGAGACGCGGCGATCGGGTTGCAGGCAAGCGATCACGGCGGCGCTCCGGCCTTCGGGGCAGTGCGTGACCGGCTGACTCGAGCCCACACCGTCCGCGTCGATGATGCTGCCGTTCAGGCCGTGCGAGACCAGGTAGCCGCGGACCGTCTGTGCGCGTGCACGCGACAGCGGTTCGTTCACCTTGTCGCTGCCGATACGGTCGGTGTGCCCGACGACGGCGATGCGCGTCACGTCCGCATGGCGCTTGATTCGCTCGATCGCATTGTCGAGTTGCGCCCTGCCAGCCGGCAGCATCGAGTCGAGGCCCGATTTGCCGAACGCGAACAGCGCATCGCTCTGCAGCGTGAACTGCTCGAGGGGCGCGGCCGGCGGCTCGGTTGCGGCGACGGCAGCGGCAGGTTTCGGATGCACGAAATCCTCGCAGGCGGAATCGCGCCAGTACGTGTTGCTGACCTTCATCTGCCGGTCGAAGCGGACCTGGTACTGGCACGAGATCACTTCATTGCCGCGACGGAAGTCGAACAGGTAGTTCCACACATGGCCGCCGACGAACCACTCGTTGAAGTGAGGCGGGCCGAGGAGGTCGAACATCTGGTCCTTGTTCAGGCCCGGCCCGACATTACGCAGATTGCCCACGTTCACGAACGTGCCGCCCTTCGGGCTCGCGGCTCGCGGATCCGGAAATTTGGGCGGCCCGTCGACCGAACAGCCTTCGAGGGCGGCAACGGAAAACAGGCTGACGGACAGCGCAAGTACCCAGTGGATTTTCATGATCATTTTCTCTCGTCGAATAGGAAGCAGCACACCCGCGCACCGCGGCGACGCCCTGCGGAACGTCGCGCGCGGTGGCCGTGCATCGCCGTTGGACGCCGGCTCACGCGATTACCACTGGTAACCCGCACCGATCACGGCGCCGTAGTCGTTGCGCGTGTTGGTCGTCACGGCGGCCTTGTAGATCCAGTGATCGTTGTCCGAGATCGTGGAGATGCCGATTGCCTGTCCCGACTGGCCTCGATAGACGCTGCCGGCGATCGCCACCATGCTCTTGCCCGGCCCGGACGGCTGCGGCAGGCCCGCGACGGCCATGGCGCTCGCCGTTCCTCCGTCCGCGTCGCGCCGCAGGCTTTGAATCTTCGCGTCGGTATAAGCGTTCGCGTTGCCGATTGCCGCATTCAGCTGCTGCACGTTGACGCCGTCGGTGGGGGCGGTGCCCGCCGCGACGTTCGTGATTTGCCGTGGCGAGGTCGAGGTGCCGATCGATACGACGTTGCTTCGTCCGCCGTCGTTGCTGCCTGCACCGATTGCCAGCGAGTTGTTGCCTGTCGACGTCGAGCCCGCACCGAGCGTGGTCGAGCCGGTGCCGGACGCGGTCGAGCCGTTGCCGACCGCCGTGCTGTTCGAGCCCGAGGCGACCGCGCCGTTGCCGCCGGCCGACGAGTTGGAGCCGGTCGAGTTGGCCGGGTTCGACGAGCCGGGGGTGGACGGGAAGCCGCCGGTGCCGCCGTTGGTATTGCTGATGTTCTGGATCATGGTCGTCAGGCTCTGGTTGACGGCCTCGAGCTGGCTGACGTTGACGGCATCGGTGCCGGCCGACCCGGCGGCGACGCTGGTGATCTTGCGGTTTCCGATGTTGACCTCGCCGGCCGACGTTTGCGGGCTGCTCAGGCCGTACGCAATGTAGTTCGATTGCGCGCCCACCGTCGTGACGGACCCGGCACCGAGCGCGATGCTGTTCGCGAAGGTTGCGCTCGCGCCGGCGCCCAGCGCGATGGCATCGGATGCGCTGCTGTTCGCGCCTGAGCCGAACGCGATGCCGCCCGACGTGCTGGCGACCGCGTTGGCGCCCTGGGCGATCGATTGCGGGCCGGTCGCATTCGCGCCGCTGCCCAGCGCGATCGCATCGGCTTGCCCGGAATTCGCGGCCTGGCCGATCGCGACCCCGCCGGGCGCGGTCTGCTGAACCGTCGCACCGTTGCCGATCCCGACGCCGTTGTCGCCGTTGACGACGGTCTTCGGCCCTACCGCGATCGACTCCGCGCCCACGGCGAGCGAATCGGCCGCCGTCGAGTTGGCGTGGAAATACATCGTCGGCGTCACGGAGAACGACTGCAGCGCGCCGGTCAACTGCCTGACCGTCACCGCGTCGTGCGCGCTCGTGCCGTCGGCGACGTTGATCAACTGCCGGTACGTGTTGCCGGCCGCACTGCCGAGCGAGACGGCGCCGAGCAGGGTGGCGTCGGACGTGTTGAACGGCACGGTATGGCTGCCGGCCGGAATGGTGCCGCTGCCAGCCGCGATGGCGCGGTCGGACACGGAGCCCGAACCGATCGCGACGCTGCCTGCAATCGACGCGGTCGTCTGCGCGCCGAGCGCCGTTGCGTTTGCCGCGCCCGATTGCGCACCGGTGCCTGCCGCGAAGCTGCCGGCTGCGCCGGCTAACGCTTGAGGGCCGACGGCGATGCTGTCCGTGCCCGTTGCCTGGCTGTCTGCCAGCGTCGAGTTGGCGTGGAAGTACTTGATCCCCGAGCCGTTGTTGATATTCGAGATCGCGGTCGTGTTCGACGTGACCTGCGCGTTGGTCGCGAACAGCTGCGAGCCGTTCACGGCATCCGTGCTGGTCGCGCTCAACTGGCCGGCCGCGACGTTCTGGATCTGCCGCTCGGCGCCGGGCGCACCGACGCTCACCACGCCCGTGGGCGCCGCGCCCGCGAAGGTGTAGGCGACGCCGCCGATCGTCGCGCCGGCGGTGGGCGTGGCCGCCGTGGTCGTCGCACCTGCCCCGAGCGCGACGCTGTTGGCCACGCTGGTCGTGGCGCCCGAGCCGAGCGCGATCCCGCTGGTTGCCGTGGCCTGGACGACCGCTTGAGGGCCGACTGCGACGCTGTCCGTGCCCAGCGCCTGACTGTCCGCGAGCGTCGAGTTGGCGTGGAAGTACTTGATCCCCGAGCCGTTGTTGATATTCGAAATCGCGGTCGTGTTCGAGGTGACCTGTTCGTTGGTCGCGAACAGCTGCGAGCCGTTCACGGCGTCCGTGCTGGTCGCGCTCAACTGGCCGGCCGCGACGTTCTGGATTTGTCGCTCGGCGCCGGGAGCGCCGACGCTCACCACGCCGGTGGGCGTTGCGCCGGCGAAGGTATAGGCGACGCCGCCGATCGTCGCGCCAGCGGTGGGCGTGGCCGCCGTGGTCGTCGCACCCGCCCCGAGCGCGACGCTGTTGGCCACGCTGGTCGTGGCGCCCGGACCGATTGCAATGCCGCTGGTCGCGCCGGTCTGCACGACCGCTTGAGGGCCGACGGCGATGCTGTCGGTGCCCAACGCCTGACTGTCCGCGAGCGTTGAGTTGGCGTGGAAATACTTGATCCCGGCACCGTTGTTGATATTCGTGATCGCGGTCGTGTTCGAGGTCACCTGCTGATTGGTCGCGTTCAACTGCGAGCCGTTGACGGCATCCGTGCTGGTTGCGCTCAACTGGCCGGCCGCGACGTTCTGGATCTGCCGCTCGGCGCCGGGGACGCCGACGCTCACCACGCCGGTGGGCGTTGCGCCGGCGAAGGTGTAGGCGACACCGCCGATCGTCGCACCGGCGGTGGGTGTAGCCGCGGTGGTCGTCGAACCCGCCCCGAGTGCGACGCTGTTGGCCACGCTCGTCGTGGCGCCCGAGCCGAGCGCGATGCCGCTGGTTGCCGTGGCCTGGACGACGGCTTGAGGACCGACGGCGACGCTGTCCGTCCCCAATGCCTGGCTGTCCGCGAGCGTCGAATTGGCGTGGAAGTACTTGATCCCGACGCCATTGTTGATATTCGTGATTGCGGTCGTGTTTGCGGTCACTTGCTGGTTGGTCGCGAACAGCTGCGAGCCGTTCACGGCATCCGTGCTGGTTGCGCTCAATTGTCCGGCCGCGACGTTCTGGATCTGCCGCTCGGCGCCGGGCGCACCGACGCTCACCACGCCAGCGGGCGCTGCGCCGGCGAAGGTGTAGGCGACGCCGCCGATCGTCGCGCCGGCAGTGGGCGTAGCTGCCGTGGTCGTCGAACTCGCCCCGAGTGCGACGCTGTTGGCCACGCTGGTCGTGGCGCCCGAGCCGAGTGCGACGCCGTTCGTCGCTGCGGCCTGCACGTTCGCGCTGTCTCCGATCGCGACTGCGCCCGCGACATTGGCTTGCGACGCGTTGCCGAGCGCAACCGCGCCTTGTCCGGCCGCGACGTTCGTATTGCCCAGCGCGATTGCGCCATTGCCGTTCGCGGTGTTGTTGGCGCCCATCGCGACTGCACCGTTGCCGGTGGCCGTGTTCGGATCGCCGATCGCCACCGCGCCGTTGCCGCTTGCGGTCTGACCTTCGCCGAGTGCGACCGCGCCGGTGCCGCTCGTCACCTGAGAGTTGTGTCCGCCCGCGATGGAGCCGGTGCCTGCGGCCGCCGCCACCGTGCTGGTGTCGCCGATTGCAACGGTCGATGCGGCTAGCGCCTGCGAAGTCGTACCGATTGCGACACTGCTGGCTGCCGAGGTTTTGGCATTCACGCCGAGGGCGACCGTATTGTCGGCGCTTGCGGTGGCGCCCGGGCCCAATGCAACGGCGGAAACGCCGGAAGTGGAGGCCAGGTTGCCGACGGCAATGCCGAACAGCGTGGACGCCGCGGCGGTATTGCCGATGGCGATCGAACTGGTGCCGCTGGCCGTTGCCTGACTGCCGAATGCCTGCGCGGTGGTGCCGCTGGCGAGCGCGTTGTAGCCGAGCGCAACCGATTGATTGCCGGTCGCCTGCGTGCCCGAACCCGGGACGCCAGCCGTGCCGCCCGGGCCGATCGCGACCGCGTTCACGCCCGACACGCCGCTGTTGACGCCGATCGCGACGCCGGATGCGCCGCTGACGGACGCGCCGGAACCCAATGCCACGCCCGCATCGGCCGTGCCGGCCGTGATGGATTTGAAGCCCATGGCGATCGAATAGCCGCCTGCTGCCGTCGACTGCGTACTCAACGCGGTCGAGTGATCGCCCGATGCGGTGCCACCCGCGCCGAGCGTCGTCGCGGAATTGCCGGACGCCGTCGACGAGTTACCGACGGAAATCGATGACGTGGCTGAAGCGACTGCATTCAATCCGGTCGCTACCGCGTTGTCCGCGGTAGCCCGGGCTCCCGGACCCAATGCCGTGCTGCCGACCCCGGACGCGGTTGCGAAATCCCCGATTGCGTTCGCGTTCTCTGCGGTAGCGACCGACCAGGTCCCGAGCGCGGACGCATTCGTACCGGTCGCGAGCGATCCTTGTCCCAACGTGGTCGCTCCAGTCCCGCTCGCCGTGGCGTTGCCGCCGATTGCCGTAGCGCTGCTGCCGGACGCCGTCGCGGCCTGCCCGTAAGCGCTCGTGCCCGTGTTGTTCGCGAGCGCTTTGGCTCCGGTCGCTGTCGCACTGGTCCCGTTCGCTATGGTATTCGCGCCGATCGCGATCGCATTGATCGTTCCGGAGGCCGTGGCCAGCACACCGAGCGCCACGCTACTGTCCGCGGTCGCGGTCGCAGCAGCGCCGATGGCGGTTGACGCATTACCGTTCGATTGCGTGTGTTCACCCAGTGCGACTGCATTGCCGCCACCCGCACCGGCGGCGAAGCCGAGTGCGATCGCTCCCGGGCCGGCAGCATTGGCGGAGCAACCGGCAGCAATCGAGTTGGTGAATGCGGCGGCCGGGTTGCAGTTGAGGCCGTTGACCGTGACCGATCCCTGTGCCTGCGCGTACCCCAACGCCGGCATGCCCGCGGCGAAGATACCGATTGAAGCGGCGACGACCGCTCGCATGGACGGTTGCCGCATGCGTTCGATCGACCGGGCAGCCGCTGCACGATGCTTGACGGAGCATTCGCCGTCGATGGCTTCGCCACGTCGGTCAACGGCACCTGACGCTCCCGGTTTCCCTTTTCCGCCGGCCGTATCGACTTCCGATACGGCGACGAGCGCGCCGCGCGCCTTGCTCCATATGACCTTGTGCACTCGGTTCATTTTTTCCGACCTCTGTAAAAGAGAAATCTATATCAATGCGGACTGAGTAGTTGTGCTAACTGAGAATTGAAAACGAAGCAACGCAGCGATCTTCTGATCGAGGCATCAAGTGATGCTTGTATGGAAAGCCCGGAATGAACCGAGTTCGCTCGACCGGAAACGGATGTCGGGCCGGGCGTGGAGCTGGGTCGAGGTTGCACGAATCGGGCGTGCGGTTGTGCCGGAAAAGTCGCTCGCGATACGACGGCACGCACTCTCGGCGACCCTGGGGCGCTTCACGATATTTTCCATTCACTTATCTCAATATGAAAAGTATTGCTCGGCGGCAGGCCGCCGTTACTTTAAAAAATACAATTTTTTCTATACGACGGTTCTTTAAAAAATGACGGTCGATTAATTTTGATGGGCTTGTTTGAGCATTGAAATTAATGTCGAATTAATTAAGTGATCGTTGTGATGTTAGATATTAGGAGGGAAGCTTTGAATTAAAAAGTGAACATTTGTCACTTCCTGGTTAATTGATAAAGTGCGGTGACGCCTATTACCCGAAATTGATTGCATCTGCTTGTGCGTGGATGGTCAGCGGCGATCCTCCGCGCGTGAATCAGCGAGAAAACGCCGGGCGCATTGTCGGCGCGCCGACGATTATCAACCGAAGATCGACAATAAATAGGAATTCGAAATTAAAGCGAGCCAATGCGCGACTCGCCAGTGCAGCTCGAGAAAGCCGGGCGCATCGGTCAGCGGCTTTCACGCGCACCGTGGAGGCAACTCATGGGGAAGGGGGTGGCGATAGCCAGGATGTGTAACACCTTTGCGGCGCCGGAATCGGATATTCCCGTTACGGAATCGCGCTTCGTTACCACGACGAAGCGCCGGCGAGTATCGCCCGTGCAAGCATGCGGGAAGCAGCGCCTCCTGCCGCAAACACCGGCTCCCGCATGCGACGAAACTCAGACGCGGCTTTCCATCAGCATGTCGACGTCGCCGCGGACATCGTCCGGCGCATCGGCAGACGCCTTGGTCTGGTCGAGCCGGTATCCCAGCGTATAGACGGCCGACAGGCGCAAGCCGTTCTCGATGCTCAGCTTCAGTTTTTGCCTGATCCTGTAGATATGGGTGTCGAGCGAGCGTGATTCCGTCCCGAGCTCGCGGCCCCATGCGGTCGTCGCCAGAAGCTCGCGGGACATGATCTTGCCGAGGTTGTGAAACAGGCAGGCAACGAGCTGAAATTCCTTGGTCGTGAGCTCGATCTTGCTGTCCCGAAGCCAGACCGCACGTTCCACCGGGTCCAGCACGTATTCGCCCGCCCGAATCTGTTCGTCGCGCTTGACGTTTCGTGCGACGCGCCTCAGCAGCGCATTGACCCGTGCGGCCAGTTCTTCCGCGCGAAACGGTTTGCTGAGGTAGTCGTCGGCGCCGGCCTCGAGCGCGCGCACGACATCGAGTTCCTCGACGCGGCTGGTCAGGAACAGCACGCCGTATTCAACATCGGCGCGCGTGCGAATCCAGTTCAATACCTCGATTCCGGTCATGTTGGGCAGATGCCAGTCGAGCACGACCGCGTCGACGGACTCGGCGCGCAGGAACCGCAGCGCCTGTTCCCCGTTGACGACGACCTTGATCATGTGACTGAAGGAGGCAAGCGCGTTTTGTACTTCCTCGGCTTGAACGGGATCATCCTCCACCACCAATATGCGCATTCGTGCCCCCAAAATATCGTGGCCGGCTTGCTCGACCGGCACCCGTCGGACATGTTTTTGTCACGCAGCAAACGTTTGCGTTTGGGTGCATGCGACATGAACGGTTGGGAAATATAAAGCAATGGAACCGAAACCAAATGTGACTTTTTGTGAAATTCATCAGATGAATCGCATGACCCGATAAAACCGGAAAAAATGACGATATCCGGGTAAGTTTTACCCGCGTCGCGTATCTCGATTCGGTTCGCCAACGGCTTCGCACGTGCGGTGAGAAGAGCGCCCGGACCCCGCAGCAGCGCTGCCGGAAGCCAGCCGGAGCCGAACCGCGATCGTTCCGTTTCGGCGCGCCTGGAATTCGGCGCAGGCGCGCGGCGCAAGTTCTCGCAACGCGGCGTTGCGACGCGAGTCGCCCGGTTTGACGAATCGCGCGCCCGCCTCGTAAACTTTTCGCCATCCCGGCCAGCATCGTGACCCAGGTCGGCTTCAAGTCGATCCGGTTGCAGTCCTCCAAGGCAAACATGGAAATCAAGTGGATCGAGGATTTCATCGCCCTCGCTCAATATCAAAGCTTTTCCCGGGCTGCGGAGTTCCGCAACGTCACGCAGTCGGGCTTCAGCCGTCGCATCCAGTCACTCGAGCAATGGATCGGCGCCGAACTGATCGACCGCAGCAGTTTTCCGCCGGTGCTGACGCCGGCAGGGCGGCTGTTTCGCGAGACGGCGGAAGACGTCCTCAGCCGCTTGTTCGACACACGGGCGATCATCCGCACCGAGCAGCGCATCGCGGGCAAGAGCCTGCAGATCGCGGCGGGCCACACGATCGCGCTGAATTTCCTGCCGTCCTGGCTCAAGGCGCTTGCGCCGCATTTCGGCGAGGTGCGGGCACGCGTCGTGCCGACGAACGTCCACGATTCGATCCTGATGCTCGTCAACGGCAACTGCGAGCTCATGTTCGCCTATCACCATCCGGAGCTGCCGCTTCATCTGGATCCGGTCAGATACGAGCACTTGACGGTCGGCCTCGACACATTGATGCCCGCCTGCCGGCCCAACCGCCGGTCGGCACCCGCATTTCGTCTTCCCGGAACGAAGCAGCAACCGCTGCCGCTCATCTCCTATACGGAAACCAGCTACTTCGGGCGCTGCCTCGCGTTGCTGCTCGATCGTGCCGCCGACGCGCCGGCGTTGCAGCTGCACTATGAATCGGACATGGCCGAGGTGCTGAAAAAGCTCGTGATGGAAGGCGAGGGCGTGGCGTGGCTGCCGCGGAGCACGATCGCCGCCGAGCTGGCGGCCGGCGAACTCGTACCGGCCGGGCCGGCGGCATGGAACCTCGAAATCGAGCTGCGCGTCTATCGCGATGCGTCCAATCGCAACGAGTTCCTGGAGACGCTCTGGCAGCATCTGCGCGCCGAACCGTCGCGGCGCGGCTAGGGTTTTCCCGCCTTATGCGAGTCTCGCATACCGCCATGATGCACCGGCATCATGGTGTGTTCGACCGTCCCTACCATTCGTTCCAACGGCAAATGTGACGCATGGCCCGCGTCGCGCGGCCCGTATCGCAGCGCCCGCTCATCGCCTCCAGGCGGTCGGGTGTCACCCAAGGACGGATGGACATGAAAAATCGCCTTACCTTAAGCATCGCAATCGGCATGATCCTCGGCGTCGCGGCCGGCTATGCGTGTCACACGAGCATCGCGGACCCGGGCACGCTCAAGACGATCGCAGGTTATTTCTCGATCGTGACGGACATCTTTCTTCGGCTGATCAAGATGATCATTGCGCCGCTGGTGTTCGTGACGCTCGTTTCCGGTCTGGCCGGCATGGACGGCGGCGAAGACGTCGGGCGCATCGGCCTGCGCTCGGTTGCGTGGTTCCTCTGCGCATCGCTGGTTTCGCTGGGCCTCGGCCTCGTCATGGCCAACGCGTTGCAACCGGGAGCCGGACTGAACCTGGCGGAAACCGCGGGCGAGGCCAACCTCGGGTTGAATACCGCGGCGCTGAACGCCAGGGACGTGATCACGCACGCGTTTCCGACCAGCCTGCTCGATGCGATGGCGCGCAACGACATCCTGCAGATCCTCGTCTTCTCCCTCTTTCTCGGCGTCGCGCTGAGCGCGCTGAAGCACGATGCACGCGTCGGCATCGTCATCCGGTCGATCGACGGCATGGTTCCCGTGATGTTGCGCCTGACGAACTACGTGATGCGCGCGGCACCGCTCGGGGTCTTCGGTGCGATTGCGTCGTCAGTCGCGCTGCGCGGGCTCGACGTGATCTACACGTACGGCAAGCTGATCGGCGCGTTCTATCTCGGGCTGCTCGTCCTCTGGACGATCCTGATCGGCGCCGGATACCTGTTTCTCGGGCGGCGCGTGGGAGCGCTGCTGAAGGCCGTGCGCGAACCCGCGCTGATCGCGTTTTCGACCGCCAGCAGCGAAGCGGCGTATCCGCGCCTGACCGAGCAGCTCGAGAAGTTCGGCGTCGACAAGAAGGTCGTCGGCTTCACGCTGCCGCTGGGTTATGCATTCAACCTGGACGGTTCGATGATGTATCAGGCGTTTGCGGCCATCTTCATCGCGCAGGCGTTCGGCGTGCACATGCCGCTTTCGCAGCAGGTATTCATGCTGCTGATCCTGATGTTGAGCAGCAAGGGCATGGCGAGCGTGCCGCGCGGATCGGTGGTCGTCGTCGCGGCCGTCGCGCCGATGTTCCATTTGCCGGCCGCCGGCGTGGCCATGATCCTGGCGATCGACCAGGTGCTCGACATGGGCCGCACGATGACGAACGTGATCGGCAACAGCGTGGCGACGGCCGTGATCGCGAAGTGGGAAGGCGCGCGGGCCGCGCAGCCGGATGGCGCCGCGTTCGATTCGCAGGAGCTGAACGCATGACGCGCCGGGAAATCGCAGGCACGGGACGGAAGTTCGGCGTGGTCGGCGGCCTCGGGCCGTTGGGAAGCGCCGACGTGTTCTTCAAGCTGGTGAGGGCGACACCTGCGTCGTCCGACGAGGATCATGTCGATCTGATCTTCGAGCAGCACCCGTTCAGGGGTTCGGGTTCGGGCAGCGCGGCGACGACGGCGCGCAAGCTGTACGTGTTCGACATGATCCGCGCGTTCGAGAAACGCGGCGTGACGACCGTGGTGTTGCCGTGCTTCCTGAGCCACACCTTCATCGACGAACTGAAGGCCAATACGCGCCTGCCGATCGTGGATATCGTCGAAGCCGTTCGCAGCCACGTGCAGCGCACGTATCCCGGCACCACCCGTATCGGCGTGCTGGCTTCGGACTATGTGCGGGCCGACGGGCTGTTCGACCGGTATTTCCCGTCGCCGCAGTTCGAGATCGTCTATCCGCGGCCGCGCGGCGATGTCGACCCCGTTACCGAGGCGATCTACGGGCCGGACGGCATCAAGCGCGGCCATCTTCGCGGCCGGCCGGTCGAACTGCTGCGCGACGCCTGCGAGGATCTGGCAGACCAGGGCGCGCAGGTCATCGTTCCGGGGCTGACGGAGATCGCGCTCGTCGCGGACGAAATCGGGCCACGGCGGATACCGCTGATCGATTCGAATCTCGCGTATGCGCAGTACGCGGTTTCGGCACGATGCGGGGCCCGCGCGCCGGTGTTCAAGATCGGGGTCGTCGGTGGCGTCGGGCCGGCCGCGACAGTGGACTTCCTGGACAAGATCGTCCGGAACACACCGGCTTCGCGCGATCAGGAGCATATCAAGTTGCTGGTCGAACAGAATCCGCAAATTCCGGATCGGACGGCGAACCTCGTCGGTGACGGTACGGACCCCACGATCTCGCTGTATGCGACGTGCAGGAGGCTCGAGGAAGGGGAGGCGGATGTCATCGCGATTCCGTGCAATACCGCGCACGCGTTTGTCGAGCGGGTTCAACCGCACCTCGGCATTCCGATCGTGAACATGCTGACCGTCACGGCCGCCCATCTGCGCGACGCGTATCCGGGGCTGTGCGAAGTCGGCGTGCTGGCAACGTCGGGCACGATCGAAAGCGGCGTGTATGAAAAGGCGCTCGAATCGTACGGATTCCGACAGGTCACGCCGGAACCGGCGCTGCAGGCGCGCGTCATGCAGGCGATCTACGGAGAGCGTGGCGTCAAGGCCGGCTTTACGACCGGCCAGTGCAAAGCGGATATCGGCGCCGCCGTCGAGGCACTGATTGCCGACGGCGTCGAAGTGATCGTTCTCGGCTGCACCGAGCTTCCGATCCTGCTGCCGGGCCGCGAATACGTCGCGCCGAACGGTGCGCGTGCGACGCTGGTCGATCCGACCGACGTGCTCGCTCGCCAATGCGTTGCGTACGCGACGGCTGCCGGGGCTTGAGCGGCCCCGCCGGCCGTGCCGCCTTCGACGCTGCGGCCGGCGCATGCCCGATGTGTCGCGCCGTTCGAGCGGCGCAGGCGTCGATCGGCCGCGGCCGGCCTTGTTCGATTGCGCGGCGACCGCGCGCGTGATGAAGCAGTGTCCGGAGGCGGGCAAGCAAGGCCCCCGGCAGCGGGCGCGATGTCAGTGTCTCAGCACGCAAACGGCCACGATTTCGTACCCGGGATCGGCATGCACGTGCGCCGCCTTTTCCGCTTCCTCATACGAACGAAACGACGTGGCATCTTCAACCGCCGGTGCCATGCCGATATCGCCATCTTCGGCGGTGCAGAGGAACTGCTCGCCGGTCTTCACGACGTAGACGGACAACATGATTCCCTCCATCGTTTGCAGGGGGGAATTCCAGTCTAGCAGGCCGGAAAAGGGAGCGCGGGCGGTTCGCAACGACCTTTTCCGCGAGGTCGTTGCCGGACGGTTCGCCGCGTCGCCTGTCGGCCCGGCGCGCGACAGGAGTGGAAAGCCGTGCACAATACGCGCATGCAGACCCCAGACCTCGAACACCTCGTCACCGTCACGATGCCCTTTGGCAAGTACAAGGGCCGGCTCATTGCCGACCTGCCCGGGCCTTACCTCAACTGGCTTGCCCGCGAGGGGTTTCCGCGCGGCGAAATCGGCCGTCAGCTTGCGCTGATGCACGAAATCGATCACAACGGCCTGAGGGACTTGCTGGAGCCGTTGCGCAAATGCGGATAGCGTCAATCAGGGGCGAATGGCCCAGCGTGCACCTACCACGTTGCCGTTGCTGACATAGAATGGAAAGAGTAGTTGACGGCAAAAAGGGGTGCCAACATGAGACGCCTTTATTTTCTCGTACCCGATACGCAGATGGCCAAGGCGATCGTCGATGACTTGCTGCGCGCGCGCATCATCTGGCGACATATCCACGTCCTCGCCAATCACAGCGTCACACTCGATCAGTTGCCCGAAGCATCGTTGCTGCAAAGCAGCGATGTCGTGCACGCGCTGGAGCGCGGCGTCGCATTCGGCGGCGCAACGGGGGCGCTGATCGGCCTCGTCGCGCTGGTGTTTCCTCCTGCGGAGCTCGTGATCGCGGGCGGCGCCGTCGTCGCGTTGACGGTGATGGGGGCAGGCTTCGGCGCGTGGACGGCCGCGATGATCGGCATCGCCGAGCCGAATGCGCGACTCGAGCGATTTCGTGAAGCGATCAAGGAAGGCCAGATCCTGATCATGGCCGACGTGCCGGGATTGCGAGAGCAGGAAATCGAGGAGATGGTCGCCCAGCATTTCCCGCGGGCGGACCTGGAGGGTGGCGAGCCTACGACACCGATCTTCCCCTGACACGCGAATACCGGCAGGCACGGCGCCCGAGCGCGTCGACGCGTATTTCCTGACGCGTTATCGCATAGCCGTGGCCCGGGGCGACGGGCGCTTGCGTCTCGATGCAGCCGACTCGGGCGTTGCTGCGTGGCGCGCGCTGGGACCGGCGTGACGGGCCCCGCCCGTTACGGTGCATCAGCCTCGTTCCCGCCCGGTGAGCGAACGGAACGACACCGCGCGCCAATTGCCTGCGTGACACGCCGATGCCGAACGTGGTGCTGCGTGTCGTGGTGCCACGCACCGCGCAGGGTTGGCGACCCGTGCGTTCGCTCGCCTGTCTGCCCTGATGAACCGCGCAACGGACGTGCTTCCGGCCTGACGCGCGTGGCGCCTTCTGAACTTGTGTGCTGAGGTGGAACCGTCAGCAAGGAGGTCGTATGGAACTGCACATTCAATCACACCATTGGGAGCGGCGGACGCCCGACTGGCTCTGCGCTGCCGTGGCCGGTCTTGCGGGCGGCGCGCTGGTGATCGCGCTGGAATTCTTCTGGTCGACCCTGGTGATCGGTGAAAGCCCGTGGCAACCGACCCACAAGATCGCGGCGATGGTGATGGGTCGCAGCGCGCTCGGTCAGCTGTCGCAATTCAGCCTCGAAATCGTCGCGATGGCGCTGCTGCTGCACTACGTGCTCGGCGCGATCATGGGGATGATCCTCGCCGCAATCATGGCGCCGTTTCGCTTCGATTCGAGCGTGGGCATGGAGGCGGTCATCGGGCTCGCGTTCGGGATCGTCGCGTATGGCTGGAACTTCTATGTGATGACGGCCGTGTTCCCGTGGTTCATCTCGGAACGAGGTTCCGGACCCTTGCTGGCCAACCTGTTGTTCGGCGTGGTGGCCGCGGTTACGTACGGCATGCTGGAACGGCGACGCACGCAGCACGCCGCGGACTGACGCGGCGCGTTTTTCCCGATGCGCCGGCCCTGATCAGCCGGCGCTCATCCGGCGATGGCCGCGTCGGCAACCCGTGCCGGAGGCGGCCGCGTCGCACGGCGTCGCCGCACGCGACGCAACCATTCGACGTCGTCTTGCGAGCGGTTCGTACGGCGGCACGCGTCGCCCATGCGCTGTCTTGAACGATGCCGGGGAGCGAACTACCTTTTCTTTAGGGCCGCTAACAACGCCAGGCGAATCGGTCCTGGCGGACTGCCGGCGAAAACAAGACGAAGAACGGCGGGGCGGCACGACGACGCTGGCGCACGTGTTTGCGGCTCCGGCGAGTGACATGCAGTGAGGCGGCCTGTGGCGCTTGCGATTGCCCTGATTCTGATCGTCATGCTGGCGGTGGGGTTTCACTTTGCCAGCCCCTGGTGGATCACGCCGATTGCGTCGAACTGGGTGCGCATGGACGACATGCTGACGATCACGCTCGTCATTACCGGCGTGTTTTTCATCGGCATCAACCTGTTCATCGCGATCGCACTGGTGCGCTACCGCCATCGCAGCGGGCATCGCGCCGCCTACGAGCCGCACAACAGGCGGCTCGAATGGTGGCTGATCGGCCTGACCGCCGCCGGCGTGGCGGCGTTGCTGGCGCCGGGGCTGTTCGTCTACGCGGACTACATCCGGCCGCCGCGCAACGTGCTGCAGATGGAAGTGCTCGGCCAGCAATGGCAATGGCGCTTCCGCTTCGCCGGCCCCGGCGGCAAGCTGGGCACGACGGACGTGCGCTACATCAGCAACGACAATCCGTTCGGGCTGAACCCGGCCGACCCGAACGGCCGCGACAACTACCTGGTCGAGACGCCCGAGGTGCACCTGCCGCTCAACCGGCCGATCCAGGTCCTGACTCGGTCGCGCGACGTGCTGCACGACTTCTACGTCCCGCCGTTCCGGGCGCGCATGAACATGGTGCCCGGCATGGTGACCACCTTCTGGTTCACGCCGACCAAGGCAGGGCGCTACGACATCCTGTGCGCGCAGCTCTGCGGCATCGGGCATTCGAGCATGCGCGGCGTGGTGGTGGTGGAAGACGAAGCATCGTTCGCGCGCTGGCTGGCGCAGCAGACCACGTTCGCGCAACGTCAGCAGGCCAGGGTGCAGGCAGCGCCCGCCGCTGCCGGCGGCAGCGCGCAGGCACTTGCCGACCTGGGCAAGACGCTCGCGGCGGCCAAGGGTTGCGTCGCCTGCCATACCGTCGACGGCAGTCCGCGCGTGGGCCCGACCTGGAAGGGCCTGTACGGCAAGACCGAAACGATGGCCGACGGCAGCACCGCGAAGGTGGACGAAGCCTATCTGCGGGCGTTCATCCGCGACCCGACGGCACGCGTCGTGAATGGCTTCTCGCCGATCATGCCGCACTTCGACCTGAGCGACCAGGAACTGACTGCGCTGGTGGCCTACATCAAGGCACAAGGCGGGCCGCCTGCCAGCGCCGCGGCGCAGCCCTGACGGAGTAGATGTCATGCCCTACGCGCAGAACGACCACGCCCCGCACAGCTTCTGGACCCGCTATGTCTGGAGCCAGGACCACAAGGTGATCGCGGTGCAGTATGCACTGACGGCCATCGCCATCGGCCTGGTCGGCCTCGTGTTGTCGGACCTGATGCGGTTGCAGATCGGGTTCCCGGGCAAGTTCGCCTTCATCGACGCCAACCACTACTACCAGTTCGTCACCATGCACGGGATGATCATGGTGATCTACCTGCTGACGGCGCTGTTTCTGGGCGGCTTCGGCAACTACCTGATCCCGCTGATGCTGGGCGCGCGCGACATGGTGTTCCCGTTTCTCAACATGTTGAGCTACTGGGTCTACCTGGTGGCGGTGCTGGTGCTGCTGGCGAGCTTCTTCGTGCCGGGCGGGCCGACCGGCGCGGGCTGGACGCTGTATCCGCCGCAGGCGATCCTGCCGGGCACGCCGGGCGTGGAGTGGGGCATCGTGCTGATGCTCGTGTCGCTGGCGATCTTCATCGTCGCGGCGACCATGGGCGGCCTCAATTACGTGACCACCACGCTGCAGGCGCGCACGCGCGGCATGACGCTGATGCGCATGCCGCTCACGGTATGGGGCATCTTCATCGCGACCATCATGGCGCTGCTGGCGTTTCCGGCGCTGTTCGTGTCGGCGGTGATGATGCTGCTCGACCGGACGCTCGGCACCAGTTTCTTCATACCGGCCGTGGTGTCGATGGGGCAGACGCTCAGGCACGCCGGCGGCAGCCCGCTGCTGTTCCAGCACCTGTTCTGGTTCTTCGGGCATCCGGAGGTCTACATCGTCGCGCTGCCGGCCTTCGGCATCGCGTCGGACCTGATCAGCACGCACGCGCGCAAGAGCATCTTCGGTTACAGGATGATGGTGTGGGCGATCGTGATCATCGGCGCGTTGAGCTTCGTGGTCTGGGCGCACCACATGTTCATCGCCGGCATGAATCCGTATTTCGGCTTCTTCTTCGCGACCACGACACTGATCATCGCCGTCCCGACCGCGCTCAAGGTCTACAACTGGGTGCTGACGCTGTGGCGCGGCGATATCCACCTGACCGTGCCGATGCTGTTCGCGATCGGCTTCATCAGCACGTTCGTGCTGGGCGGGCTGACGGGGCTCTACCTCGGCAACGTGAGCGTGGACATTCCGCTGTCGAACACGTATTTCGTGGTCGCGCACTTCCATATGGTGATGGCCGTGTCGCCGATCCTGGTGGTGTTCGGCGGTCTCTACCACTGGTACCCGAAGGTGACGGGCCGCATGCTCGACGACACGCTCGGGCGCGCGCACTTCTGGATCACCTTCGTCGGGACCTATGCGATCTACTTCCCGATGCATTATCTCGGCATCCTGGGCATGCCGCGACGGTATTACGCATATCAGGGCTACAGCTTCATTCCGCATTCGGCACAGACGCTCAACACCTTCATCACCGTCGTTGCGCTGATCGTCGCGGCGGCACAGTTGCTGTTCCTGTTCAACCTGGCGTGGAGCCTCGTGCGCGGCAAGCGCGCCGACGGCAACCCGTGGCGGGCCACCACGCTGGAGTGGCAGACGCCGCAAACACCGCCCGCGCACGGTAACTGGGGTGCCGCGCTGCCCGTGGTTTACCGCTGGGCATACGAATACAGCCCGCCGGGGCAGGCGGAAGACTTCGTCCCGCAAAACCGGCCGCCCGCGGCGTCGCCCGAACCGGCGCATCCGACGCTTCAACCCGGCGAGGCCCGCGAATGACCACGCTGCCGCGCCCCATCGTTCCCGATGCGCGACCCGGCCTGCCGGATGCGGGCCGCGTCGGCCTGATGGTCTTCATGGCGGTCGCCACGACGTTGTTTTCGCTGCTGCTGCTCGCCTATGCAATGCGCATGCGCGAACCCGACTGGCAGCCGGTTCCGCATCCGGCGCTGCTCGGGTGGAACACCGTTGCGCTGGCGCTGGCCAGCCTCGCCATGCAGCGTGCGCGGCAACTCATCCTGCATCGCACGGCATGGCTGGTGTGCGGCGGCGTGCTGGCGGCCGTATTCGTGGCCGGGCAACTGACCGCCTGGCGCCTGCTGTCGGCGGCCGGGCAGACCGTCGTCGTCAATCCGTCCGACAGCTTCCTGTACCTGCTGACGGGGCTGCACGGGCTGCATGTGCTGGGCGGGCTGGCGGCCTGGGCCGTGACGCTTTCGACGCTCCGGCGCGCGGACCCGTTCCAGGCCCGGCGCGCCGTCGCGCTGTGCGCCCTTTACTGGCATTTCCTGCTCGCCGTCTGGCTCGTGCTGCTGGCGGCGATGTGGTGGCTCACCCCCGGGATCGTTGCCGCCATCTGCGGGCCGCTGTATGGAGCCGCGCCGTGACCTCGCCCTTGCTCCCCACCGAATCCGGGACTTCCCCGCCGGACGATGCCGGGCCTGACGGCTGGCGCGGCATCGTCACGGACTGGTCGGCCGACCGCGAAGCCTTCAAGGTGCCGTGGGGCAAGGCGATGATGTGGATCTTCCTGCTGTCGGACACCTTCGTCTTCAGCAGCTTCCTGATCGGCTACATGACGGTGCGCATCTCGACCACGGCGCCGTGGCCCGACACGTCGAAGGTGTTCGGGCTCACGGTGGGGGGGCTGGATGTGCCGCTGCTGCTGATCGCCATCATGACGTTCATCCTGATCACCAGCAGCGGCACGATGGCGATGGCCGTCAACTTCGGCTACCGGCGCAATGCCAGGCGCGCCGGCGCGCTGTTGCTCGCGACCGCGCTGCTGGGCGCGGCCTTCGTGTCGATGCAGGCCCTCGAATGGACCAAGCTGATCGTCCACGAAGGGATCCGGCCGTGGGGCAACCCGCTGGGCGCGGCGCAGTTCGGCGCGTGCTTCTTCACGATTACCGGGTTCCACGGCTTTCACGTGACCTGCGGCGTGATCTACCTGCTGCTGGTCGCACGCAAGATCCTGCAGCCCGGGTTCAGCGAGCACGGCAACTTCCAGATCGTCGAGATCGCCGGCCTGTACTGGCACTTCGTCGACCTGGTGTGGGTGTTCATCTTCGCGCTGTTCTATTTGTGGTGAGGCAGGCCATGGACCACTTCGATCCCGCCGATCGACCCGGCGCCGCGCACGGCCAGCAGCATCCGGTCGGCCTCTACGTGAAGATCTGGGGTCTGCTGTTCCTGCTCAGCACGATGTCGTACCTGGTCGATTACTTCCGCGTGCAGGGCCTGCTGCGCTGGGTGCTGATCGTCGTGCTCATGATCGCGAAGGCCGGGCTGATCGTGTCGATCTTCATGCACATGATGTGGGAGCGGCTGGCGCTGGTGTACGCGATCCTGATTCCGCCCCTGTGCCTGCTGGTGCTCATGGTGCTGATGGCGGCCGAAGCGCATCACACGTTCGGCATGCGGGCACTCTTCTTCCGTTGATTCCTTTGCCGGCGGCTTCCCGGCCGCCTGCCCATGACGTCCGCAGGGTCGTCATGGAAAACTGTATGAATATACAGTATAGTACCCGTCGAACTCGAGCCGCACAGGTGCAACCCTTGCGGCACGTGCGCCGCGCCTGCGGGTATCCGCCGCAGCGTTCCGGCACCGTGAATTCCGGCTAACTCATTCAGACGGGCAGGCAAATTGTCATCCAGCAATCTGATCCGCATTCGCGGAGCACGTCAGCACAACCTCAAGAATCTCGATCTCGACCTGCGCACCGGCGAAATGACGGTCGTCACCGGCCCGTCGGGCTCCGGCAAGTCGAGTCTCGTGTTCGACACGCTGTATGCGGAAGGGCAGCGGCGCTACGTCGAAACCTTCAGCGCGTACGCACGCCAGTTCCTCGACCGGATGGACCGCCCGCAGGTCGAGCGGGTCGACGGCGTGCCGCCCGCGATCGCGATCGACCAGACCAACCCGGTCCGCAGCTCGCGTTCGACCGTCGGCACGATGACCGAGCTGAACGATCACCTGAAGCTGCTGTATGCGCGCGCGGCCGAGCTGTTCGACCGCCAGACCGCGCGGCAGGTGCGCCACGACACGCCGGAGACGATCTACGCGGATCTCGTCGCGCGCACGCAGGCGGACGATCCGCGCGTCGTCGTCACGTTCCCGGTCGAGCTGCCGGAAGCGGTGTCCGACGAGGAAATCGCGCAGTGGCTGTCGGCGAGCGGGTACACGCGCGTGCAGGCGCAGCGCGAAGTCGCGTCGGCCACCGGGCCGCGCAAGGTGCTCGACGTCGTGGCCGACCGCTTCCGCGTGCAGCAGGCCGACAAGGTGCGGGTGGTCGAGGCGATCGAGGCGTCGCTGAAGCGCGGCGGCGGCCGCGTGAACGTGTACGTGCTTGCCCCGGAGGCGGAAAACGCGATCGCCGAGCCGCAGGTGTGGCGCTTCTCCACCGGGCTGCATGATCCCGACAGCGACCTGCGCTACGCGGAGCCGCAAGCGGCGATGTTCTCGTTCAACTCGGCGTACGGCGCGTGCGAAACCTGCCGCGGCTTCGGCCGCGTGATCGGCGTCGATCTCGGCCTCGTGATTCCCGACGCGCGCAAGACGCTGCGCGGCGGCGCGATCAAGCCGATGCAGACACCCGCATGGAAAGAGTGCCAGGACGACCTGATGCGCTATGCGGCGAAAGCCGGCATCCGCCGCGACGTGGCATGGTCCGAGCTGACCGACGCCGAGCGCGACTGGGTCGTCAACGGCTCGCCGGACTGGAACGGCAAGTGGCAGAGCCAGTGGTACGGGGTGAAGCGCTTCTTCGGCTACCTCGAATCGAAAGCGTACAAGATGCACATCCGCGTGCTGCTGTCGAAATACCGCAGCTACACGCCGTGTGACGTCTGCGGCGGCGCGCGCCTGAAGACGGAATCGCTGCAGTGGCGGCTCGGCTCGAAAGAGAACGCCGACGGCGTGCTCGCGCCGGCCGGCCGCTTCATGCCGCGCGGCGTCGGCTGGAACCGTACGCAGCTCGAAGCGCTGCCGGGCCTGACCGTGCACGACCTGATGCTGCTGCCGATCGAGCGCATCCGCCGCTTCTTCGACGACATCAGCCTGCCGAGCGCGCTGCTCGACGATGCGTTGAAGCTGCTGCTCGCCGAGGTGCGCACGCGCCTGAAATACCTGTGCGACGTGGGGCTCGGCTACCTGACGCTCGACCGGCAAAGCCGCACGCTGTCGGGTGGCGAAGTGCAGCGGATCAACCTGACGACGGCGCTCGGCACGTCGCTGACCAAAACCCTGTTCGTCCTCGATGAACCGAGTATCGGGCTGCATCCGCGCGATCTGACGCGGATCGTCGAGGCGATGCAGCGGCTGCGCGATGCGGGCAATACGCTGGTCGTCGTCGAGCACGATCCGTCGGTGATGCTCGCGGCCGACCGGCTGATCGACATGGGGCCCGGCCCGGGCGAGCGCGGCGGCACGATCGTCTACGACGGCACGCCGGCCGACATCCGTTCGGCGCATACGCTGACGGGCGAATATCTCGGCGGCCGCAAGCAGGTCGCGCATGCATCGAACTGGGCGCGCCGGGCGGTCGACGCGAATACGCCGCGCATCGTGCTCGAAGGCGCGAGCGAACACAACCTGCGCGACGTGACGGTCGAGATTCCGTTGCAGCGGCTCGTCTGCGTGACGGGCGTGTCCGGCTCCGGCAAATCGACGCTGCTGCAGGACGTGCTGTATCCGGCGATGGCGCGGCACCACGGCAAGGCGACCGAGTCGCCGGGCGCGTACCGCAGCCTCGCCGGTGCAGACCAGGTCGGCGACGTCGTGTTCGTCGACCAGTCGCCGATCGGCAAGACCACGCGCTCGAACCCGGCGAGCTATGTCGGCGCGTTCGACGAGATCCGCAAGCTGTTCGCGAAGGCGCCGCTCGCGCTGCAGCGCGGCTACGGCGCCGGCACGTTCAGCTTCAACTCGGGAGACGGCCGGTGCCCGACCTGCGGCGGCTCGGGCTTCGAACACATCGAAATGCAGTTCCTGAGCGACGTCTACCTGCGCTGCCCGGACTGCGACGGCAGCCGCTACCGCGCCGAGATTCTCGAAGTGCACATCGAGCGCAACGGCCGTGCGCTGAACATCGCCGACGTGCTCGACCTCACCGTCAGCGAAGCGGCCGCGTTCTTCGCGACCGACGCCGAGGTGCTGCGCGTGCTGCAGCCGATCGTCGATGTCGGCCTCGAATACGTGAAGCTCGGCCAGCCGGTGCCGACGCTCTCGGGTGGCGAGGCGCAGCGCCTGAAGCTCGCCGGCTTCCTCGCCGAATCCGCAGCGGCGGCCAACGGGCGCCGGGTCGCGACGGAAGAAGCGCGCGTCGCCCGCGCGAAGCTGTTCATGTTCGACGAGCCGACCACCGGGCTGCACTTCGACGACATCGCGAAGCTGATGCAGGCGTTCGGCAAGCTGCTCGCGGCCGGCCATTCGCTGATCGTGATCGAGCACAACCTCGACGTGATCCGCGCGGCCGACTGGCTGATCGATCTCGGCCCGGAAGGCGGCGACGGCGGCGGCCTCGTGCTGTGCGCGGGCACGCCCGACGACGTGAAGGCCTGCGCCGAATCGCATACGGGCGTGGCGCTGCTGCAGTACGACCGCGCGATGGATGCCGAAGCGGCGCTCGCCGACGAAGGCGTGCCGTTGCAGGCCGTGCTGAATGCGGCGCGCGAGCGCCGTGCGATCGAAGGCGAGGACGTCGTGCGGATCGTCAACGCGCGCGAGCACAACCTGAAGGCGCTCGACGTCGACATTCCGCACGGCAAGTTCAACGTGATCACCGGCGTGTCGGGGTCCGGCAAGTCGACGCTCGCGTTCGACATCCTGTTCCACGAAGGGCAGCGCCGCTACCTCGAATCGCTGAACGCGTACGCACGCTCGATCGTGCAGCCGGCCGGGCGCCCCGAAGTCGATGCGGTGTACGGCATTCCGCCGACCGTCGCGATCGAGCAGCGGCTGTCGCGCGGCGGGCGCAAGAGTACGGTCGCGACCACATCCGAAGTGTGGCACTTCCTGCGGCTGCTGTATGTGAAGCTCGGCCTGCAGCATTGCATCCACGACGGCACGCCGGTCACGTCGCAATCGGTCGAATCGATCGCCGCGCAGCTGCTGCGCGATCATCGCGGCGAACACGTCGGGCTGCTCGCGCCGCTCGTCGTGAACCGCAAGGGCGTGTATACCGATCTCGCGAAATGGGCGAAGGCGCGCGGCAACACGCATCTGCGCGTCGACGGCGAGTTCGTGCCGGTCGATCCGTGGCCGAAGCTCGACCGCTTCCGCGAGCACACGATCGAATTGCCGGTCGCCGATGTCGTCGTGTCGCCGGACAACGAGGCCGAGTTGCGGCGCAAGCTCGACGAGACGCTCGAGCTTGGCAAGGGCGTGATGCACCTGCTCGCGCCGCTCGACGGGCTGCACGATGCGATGCAGGGCGATCGGTCGACCGCGCGCGTCGGCACGGTCAAGGTGCTGTCGGTCAAGCGTGCGTGCCCGGTGTGCGGCACGAGCTATCCGGAGCTGGACCCGCGGATGTTCTCGTACAACAGCAAGCACGGCTGGTGCACGACCTGCGTCGGCACTGGCGTCACGCTCACGCGCGAACAGCGCGCGGCGTACGACGACACGGTGCTCGCCGAGGACGGCCGCGGCCGCGAGCAGACGCTGCCGTCGGACGAGCAGGAACCGGAAGGCGTCGGCAACGAACCGTGCCCGGATTGCGGCGGCACGCGGTTGAACCCTGCGGCGCGCGCGGTCACGTTCGACGCGCATCCGATCGTCGAGGTCGCGCAGTGGACGGTGTCGGACACGCGCCGCTGGATCGACGCGCTCGAACTTACCGGGCGCGATGCGCAGATCGCACGCGACATCGTCAGCGAGATCGGCAGCCGCCTCGCGTTTCTCGAGGAGGTCGGGCTCGGCTACCTGAGCCTCGACCGCGCGGCGCCGAGCTTGTCGGGCGGCGAAGCGCAGCGCATCCGGCTCGCCGCGCAGCTCGGCAGCAACCTGCAGGGTGTCTGCTACGTGCTCGACGAGCCGACGATCGGCCTGCATCCGCGCGACAACCAGATCCTGCTCGATGCGCTGCGCAAGCTCGGCGACAAGGGCAATACGCTCGTCGTCGTCGAGCACGACGAGGACACGATCCGCCGCGCCGATCACATCATCGACGTCGGCCCGGGCGCCGGCAAGCGCGGCGGCACGCTGGTCGCGCAGGGCGCGGTCGCCGATCTTGCCGCGCAGGCCGATTCGGTCACGGGCCGGCTGCTCGCGCAGCCGATGACGCATCCGCTGCAGCCGCGCCGCAGCGTGAGCCTGCCCGGCAAGAA
Organism: Burkholderia cepacia complex sp. TUM26381; assembly: GCF_057439935.1. Taxonomy (NCBI): domain Bacteria; kingdom Pseudomonadati; phylum Pseudomonadota; class Betaproteobacteria; order Burkholderiales; family Burkholderiaceae; genus Burkholderia; species Burkholderia cepacia complex sp. TUM26381. Next base: position 369,401 of record NZ_CM172008.1, read on the forward strand.
GGGCGGCGACGCGGTGCCGGAAGCGTGGCTGACCGTGCACGGCGCACGGCTGCACAACCTGCGCGACGTCACGGTCGGTATTCCGCTCGCGCGGCTCGTCGCGGTGACGGGCGTCAGCGGCTCGGGCAAATCGACGCTCGCGCGCGACGTGCTGATGACGAACCTGCTCGACGCGGTCGGCCGCTCGGTGCTGTCGTCGCCAGCCACGCGGCGGGCGCGCAAGGCCGCGCAGCAGGACGCGCCAGCAGCCAACCGCCGCTCGAGCGTGCTCGCGCGCAGCGCGCCGCGGCCGTCGCTGAACGTCACGCATGCGTGGCAGGGCTGCGAGTCGCTGAGCGGCTGGGAGCAGATCGATCGCGTGCTCGAAGTCGACCAGACGCCGATCGGCAAGACGCCGCGTTCGTGTCCGGCCACCTACATCGGCGTGTGGGACACGATCCGCAAGCTGTTCGCGGACACGCTGGAGGCGCGCGCACGCGGCTATACGGCGTCGCGTTTCTCGTTCAATACCGGCGACGGGCGTTGTCCCGCATGCGAGGGGCAGGGCGTACGCACGATCGGCATGAGCTTCCTGCCCGACGTGAAGGTGCCGTGCGACGTGTGCCACGGCCAGCGCTTCAACCCGGAGACGCTCGCCGTCACGTGGCGCGGCCGGAACATTGGGGACGTGCTGACGATGGAGATCGACGAGGCGGTGGAGTTTTTCGCGCCGATCTCGAACATCGCGCACCCGCTGCAGCTGATGAAGGACGTCGGGCTGGGGTATCTGACGCTCGGCCAGCCGTCGCCGACGCTGTCCGGCGGCGAGGCGCAGCGCATCAAGCTTGTCACCGAACTGACGAAGGTGCGCGACGACATCACGCGGCGCGGCCAGAAGGCGCCGCACACGCTGTATGTGCTCGACGAACCGACGGTCGGCCTGCACATGGCGGACGTCGCGAAGCTGATTCGCGTGCTGCACCGGCTCGTCGATGCAGGGCACAGCGTCGTCGTGATCGAGCATGACCTCGACGTGATCGCGGAAGCCGACTGGATCATCGATCTCGGGCCGGAAGGCGGTGTGGGCGGCGGCACGATCGTCGCGGCGGCGCCGCCGGAAGCGCTGGCGAAGGTGAGCGCGAGCCATACGGGGCAGGCATTGAAGCCGGTGCTGGCGCGTACGGATTCGGCTGAGGGTGAGGCCGAGCGGCAGGGAGAAGCGCGCGTCGGTTGAGCGCGACCTTGCCGGTCAGCCGACGGCCCCGGTGTCTTGGCGGACACCGGGGCCGTTTTTATTTCGTCATGCGGCGGCCGGTCAGGCGGCCGGCGCGACGGACGCGCCCGTGATGCCGTGCCGACGCAGGGAATCGGCGACGAAGCCGGACGCTTTCATTTCTTCGACGAATGCATTCAGCATGGTTGCGGCCGCATCGCCGCGGCTTTTCGGCACGCCCATCGCCTGACGGATCACCATGAAGCGCTCGTCGAGCAGGCGCAGGCCGGTCGTTTTCGCGGCGTCGGCTTCGAGCTGCTGCTTCACGCCGGCCGCCACTTCCAGCCGCTGTTCGAGAAACGTCGGGACGACAGCCGGCGACGTCGGTGCGCGCACGATCTGGGCGGACTTCAGTTCGCGCGTGAGGAACAGGTCGTATGCGCTGCCCTTGCCGACGGCCACGCGGTTGTGCGGCTGGTCGACGTCGTCGTTGGTCCGGATCGGCGAAGCGTCGGGCACGAGATAGAAGCCTTCGATCAGCACGTACGGCGCGGTGAACGCGACGGTTTCGCCGCGCAGCGGATCCACCGCGAAGAAGCCGAAATCGGCGCGTTCTTCAGTCAGTGCCTGCACCGATTTGCCGGCGGCGTCGAACACCACGAGTTCCAGTTCGGCCGACAGGCGCTCGGCGAACGCGCGCGCGAGGTCGATCGAGACGCCGAAGGGTTCGCCCGTGGCAGCGTCGCGATTCGCGAGGATCGGGTTGCCGAGGTTGATCGACGCGCGGAGCTTGCCGGTCGGGGTGAAGGCGGAGACGGCGGAAGGGGCGATGGGCATGAGCGGGCTCGTGGGCGGCGTAGGGGCGGCAGGGTGACGGGGGACGCGCAACGGCGCGTCGATGTCGAGCTTATCACCCGGACGCCGGGGGGAGCGTGTCGCGGGGCGCGCCGGCTTCGAAACGTCGAGCCGGAACGCCCGCTTCATGGTCGTAGCTCCCCCGTCCGGGTGGCCTATGACGGTTCGGCTATTCGTTCCGGTGCTGACCGGAAACGAGCTGAGCAGACGGCGCAACCGCGATCGCGATTTTTCCCCGAACACCGTTGTCAGGACTCTCCAGCCGGGCATGGGCGAGCGGAATGTCGGCAAGCGAATAGACGGCGCCCACGTGTGGCCGCAACTGGCCGCGCTCGACCAACGCGCTCAACTCGTCGAGCTTGCCGCGGTTCTGCCGTGTGAAAACGAAGTGGTAACTCGCGTTCTTGCCCCAGGCCTGAAGGACGTTTTGCGGCTGTGCGATGTCCACGATCGTCACGACGCGGCCGAGTTGCGCGAGCGCGTCGGGGCTACGCGACAAGGTGTTGCCGCCAATGGTGTCGAACACGACATCGACGCCGCGGCCGCCCGTTTCCCGCAGGATGGCATCGACGTAATCGTCCTTCTGGTAGTCGATCACCACGTCGGCCCCCAGGCTTCGCGCGAACGCGAAGTTGGTTTCGCGCACGGTCGTGAACACCCTTGCACCGATGGCTTTGGCGAGCTGGATCGCCACATGACCGACGCCGCCCGCGCCGCCGTGTACCAGAATGCTTTCCCCGACTCTTAATGCCGCGCGCACGACCAGGGCTTCCCACGCCGTCCCGCCAACCAGGGTCAGGCTTGCCGCTTCAAGATGGCTCAGCGACGACGGCTTCTTCCCGACGATGCCTTCTGCCGCAACGTGGTACTCGGCATAGCTTCCCGGGCCGTCGAAAATCTGCGGGGTGTACCAGACTGCGTCTCCCGGGGAGAAGGTCGTCACCCCCGGGCCGACTGCCTCGACCACGCCGGAGACGTCATGCCCGGTAATGGCCGGCAGCGGCACCAGGTCGCGATAGTCGCCCCGTCGGACCTGGTAATCCAGCGGATTGATGGAGGTGGCATGTACGCGGACCAGCACGTGTCCCGCGTGCGGCACCGGCGTGGGCACGTCGCAAAGTTCGAACGATTCCGGGCCGCCAAACGACTTGAGTTGCATTGCTTTCATCGCACATCCTCGTTTCGATAAAAAGGGATATCGGGAAATGTCGATATCATGGGGCAAAAAATTACAGGTCCTTGCCGATGCTCGCGGCAAGGGCACTGATGGCTGCTTCGTTCCGCTTGTAGTAGGTCCACTGGCCGATGCGCCTGACTTCGACCAGGCCGGCGCGTTGCAGTGTGGCCAGATAATCGGACACCGTGGACTGCGACAAACCGACACCTTCCTGAATGCTGCTGACGCAGACGCCCACCGTATGAACGTCCCCCTCGTCCTGCGGAGGGAAGTGCTTCGCGGGATCCTTCAAACCCTTCAGGATTTCAAGGCGCGTCCGGTTCGAGAGAGCTTTGAAGATTTCGAGCAAGTCCATGGCGCGAGTATATCGAGATTTACCGATATGTCAATGTGGGGCGCGCTGTCGTCATGGAGAAGGGGGGATGCGGGTGGCTGGGTCGACGCCTCCGTCGGACCTGATGCTGCGTGCGCCTGTTGCAGCTTTGAAGACGGGTATCCAGGTCGGCCCGAGGCGCATCTGGCAGCCGAAGCGGGGGCGCCATTTTTCGGGTTCGCGATCGAGCGGGAAAAGCCGGTCAGGATGCTTCTCGTTTCGCGACCTGGCGATCGGTACTTCAAGGCGCTCGATTCATGTTGCCGCAAGACTCATGCGCGAGTCGCCTCAGCATCGTGGCTTGCGAGGCAGGCATGTGACGTGGCGCAGTCCACCTCGGGTGCGGTTCGCCGCCACTCCAGCGGCGCCGTCACCGCGATGCCGTGACGAAACACATTTATTGCAGGAGCACGGAGGGGCCGCCGCTTGCCCGGAAGTTCGCGGCGACGGGGCGTGCTCATCGAGACCGACTGCTTCATGGTGCGGGATCGTGGGCAACGATCGAGGCCATTTCGCAGTTAAAAGCCTGCCGGGCGCGCCACCTGGTGACCCGCTACGTGAACCGACCGCGAGGCGCGAATGCTCGCCTCGTCAAATCAATTAAATGCAATTGCGCAGTGGCAAAAATATGAGCGGCATCAAGCCTCATTGTTATTCGCAAGGCGGTAGCGCTACGTCGCGAGAATGGAGTGATTTCGACGCGGCTTATAAATGACGAGGGAATGGTTGCGTGCGGCGGTGAACGCACATCACGGCGCCACCTTCATCCCTCGGTGGCGAGAGGCATTGGCTTGGGCGGAAATGCATGAGCGGAGCGTGTTCGATCAAGCCGAATTGAATCGTGGAAAATCCATTCAGGCCCCCAAGATGATTCAATATCGACCGACTCCGGTTTCAAGGTCATTTAAATCATTGTGAAATTATCGCGTCAAGAATTTCAGCCGAAGCAGGCTATTGGGAAATTGGCTCGGTTATATTGCATTTTCCTTGCAATGAATGATGAATGAGGTAGGCTTGAGGCTGTCGTCATGATTTTCTTGAAAACTCCATACGTGGTGAATTTAACTATGCGCAATTCATCAGGTCGTTCTGCATTGAATTCGATTCAATCCATCATTGGAATTCTGCTGATTGCAGCCAGCCTTGCCGAAACCGCCCATGCGGTGCCAATCGAGACGTCGTTGCAACGCTCGGTCGACGAGGCGCTTGAATCCCGGTCGGGCAAGACGCTGAAACTGCCGGCCCAGTCGGACAGCAGTCTGGTCGAGGCAATAAGAACCGACGACGTTTCCGGGTGGGTATTTGGCACTGCGACGCAAATTCTGCGTGATGACGAATCTGCCGATCCCGTCACGAAGCTGTTCATTGCACGCAACGTGAATGGCCGGTGGATCGCAGGTGTGGAGGGCAGCAGCACGTTCGGAGCGTTGCTCGATGCGGCGCCCCCCACACTGCTCGCGGCCGACGAGCGGAAGAATCTGGCGTCACGGCGCACCGCGCTTGCACCACGGTCGGCTGCGTTGCCGCAACCGGGCCTTGCGTTGCCGTGGGAATCGAATGCCGGGTGGTACTGGACCGGCGGCGCACACGGCTGGTCCGGACAAAGCAGGCCGTACAATTCCCTCGATTTCTCGGGGGGTAACGGCCGCGTGCTGGCGGCGCGAGACGGCTATCTTTACAAGAGCTGCGAGCGCAACGGCAGCGCAATCGTGAAGGTGGTTCACGACAATGGCTATGCGACGACCTATTACCACATGGTCCAGCTGACGTCGCTGAACAGCGGCACGCGTGTCCGTCAGGGGGAATATCTCGGCAGCGTCGGAAACGGCTTGCCGTGCGGCGGGCAAACGACGGGGCCGCATGTTCACTTTTCATTGAGCAAGGATGGCAATGACGTGTCCGTCAATGGCATGACGATCGGCGGCTGGCAATTCTTCGAGGATACTGCGCCGTATTCGGGATACGCGGTTCGAAATCAGCGGCGCGTCTCCCCGCAGGCATGGCTGGTCAACTACGGGAGCGCGGATTCCGGCGATCCGCCCACGCCCGTGAGCGCACGTGTACAGGCACCGGGTCCGGCGAATCTGCGCAGCGCGCCTTCGTTGTCGGCGCCGATTGTCGGTTCGCTCGAGAATGGGCGCACCGTGCAGCTCGCTTGCCACCAGTACGGCGACTCCGTGAATGGAAACTGGGGCGCTACGCGGCTTTGGTATCGACTCGACTCGAATCAATGGATCTCCGACGGATTCATCTACACGGGCAGCAACGACCCCGTGGTGCCGGAATGCGTGAGTTCGTGAGCATGCCGGTCTCGTGCTGCCTGCTGTAGCCAAAGCGCCGACGTGGCCGTCACGGTTCCGGTCGCGCCGTTGTGCCGTAGGGTGATCGTGCGAGTGAACGCCATGCAGCCGTGACGATCATTCTGTACAAACCGGGTGGATACACCGGGAACCGACGCACATCCTTCACTCTGCTCGGGTATGCTGCGTCACTGTTGGGCTGTTGAGCCAACCAGACATCGACGATGGGCGGAGCGGGCGACACCACGATCGCATCGCCCCCGTTCGCACCACGACGCCACTTCCCTCTCCCGGACAAGGACCCCCATGGCAGAACTCGACAACGCACTTTACGAGCGCATCGGCGCGCTGAGCGAGGCAGGCGACGCGTTGGCGGAAGACGAGGATTTCGAAGGCGCGCTGGCGAAGTACTGGGAGGCGTTCGATCTGCTTCCCGAGCCCAAGACCAACTGGGAGGCCGGCACCTGGTTGATGGCCGCCATCGGCGACGCGAATTTCTTCCAGGAAGACTACGCGGCCGGCCGCGACAATCTCGGCCACGCGATGCATTTCCCCAATGCGATCGGCAACCCGTTCCTGCACTTGAGGCTCGGCCAGTGCCAGTTCGAACTCGGCGATCTCGACCGCGCCGCGGATGAGTTGATGCGCGCCTACATGGGCGGCGGGCCGGAGCTGTTCGAAGACGAGGACGACAAGTATCTGCGATTCCTGGCCACGCGGGCGGAAGGCATCGAGGCACCCTGACGAGGTCGTTCGCAACCGACGTCCCGTGTCGCGTTGCATCGCCACACGGGCAGTGGCCCCGCACGAACCCGCGATCCAATGAACCTGGCCCGCCGTCGTCTTCCCGGCGCCACGTTTCAGCTCGGCGCGGCCGTCGAGGGGCTGGGCGTGGTGCCGGCATCGCCGCCGCCGATCAAGCGCGATCTCGCCGAGGGGCGCCGCGTGTGTCCTGTCGCGTCGCCTGGCTTTCGACGCTCGAGGCCGGCGAGACTGATGTGCTGCGCATCATCGAGCCGGATGTTTGACGTACAGCCCTGCCGGCAGAAGTGTTCTTTGCCGGAGTAATGCGGCCATTACTCCGGACTTCCGGGGTGGCGATCAAAAACCGTGGAACATGCCGATGTTGACCTGAACCTGGTTGCCGCCCGATGAGGTGGCGCCGAAGTCGGCAGCCGAAGCCTGAGCGCCCTGAGCATGGACGTAGGCCCCCATCGCGTACAGCGCGGTGCTCTTCGACAGCGAGTACGTTGCACCCAGCGACACCTGGTTGATCGACGCCATCGTGCGACCTTCGGCAGCTTGCGTGGGGGTGGCTGCGGAACCGTACACGTAGGTGTACCCGGTAGCCAGCGACAGCGCCGGCGTGACCCGGTACTGCAGGAGGGCCCCCAGCACGTTGAAGTGGATCGACGGCTGGCCGTTGTTGCCCTGGTATTGGGCGTTCGAGTAGCGCAAGCCAGCCGTATACGGCCCAATTTGGTACTGAGTCGCGATTTGCGCGATGCCCGCGCTCTTGAACGCATTGCCACCGTTGTAGCCCGAACTCGGATAGCCCAGCGCGCCGCCGAAACTCGGTTGCGCCGTTGCGTTCAGCCAGCCGTTCTCACCCTGGTTCGTTGCGTGAAAGTACCCGCCGGCGACCGTCAGGCCGCCTTGAGCGTAGGTCGCAGCCGCCGACCACGATTGACCCGAACCCATTGCGCCGGCAACGCCGCCGAACGAGTACGCGCCTTCAGCCTGGAAGCCGTGGATGATCGGCGAAATGTACTTCACGGCGCTGTTCTGGTTCGTCGTGTTGTCGTTGTTGTCGACGTCGCCTGGCGTCGAGAATGTCGTCGCCGAAATGGCGTCACCCGTGAGGCCTTGAACCATTTCCGTCACGGCGTCAAGCTGGCGCCCCATACGCAGGGTACCGTACCGATCGGACGCGAGGCCGACGTAGGCCTGGCGGTTGAACAGCGAACGCGTGGAACCAATAGGCCCTTGACCACCAATGCCGCCTGTCGAGATGTTGAAACCATTCTCGATCTTGAAGACCGCCTGGAGGCCGCCGCCGAGATCCTCTTGCCCCTTGAGGCCCCACTTGTTCGACCCGGCTGCACCGCCATCGAGGCCGAACCGCTTGTGACCATTGACGTTCGACGTGTAGCCGATGCCCGCATCGAGCATGCCATACAGGGTGACTGACGACTGTGCCATTGCTGCCGAAGATGCTGCGAAGGCGGCAAAAGCGATAACGCTGACGTTGATTATTTTGCTTTTCATCTGCATGTCACTGTCAGGAATAGTTTCGGGGTGGATTGAAACGGCGTGTGTTGTATTCGAATGCAGGTGACGGCGCACGGCCCGCGCGTCGCCTCGGCCGCAACGACCGGTGTCATATTCGTCAGATCGGCTTGCTGAATTTACTCATTTTGGCGTCCTTAAAATTTTTAGTTGTGAAACGCTAAACATGTCGACTTGTCCTGCCTTCTGCCGTATTCGTAATCCGGGCGAACTGCGGTACCGAATCCGCACAGCCGAATAGCGCGGGCGGATCGCCGTGCTGAACCAGACGCTTCTCCGATGGCATTTCGAAGAAGTACTGCAGCACCGTGCTTCACGCTCGCGCAGTTCCTGCGAGCGAGGTCAGCGATGCGGGAACCGGACCATGCGCCACCTGCGACAACAAGCGAGCCGGAAATACCGGCCGTCCTTGCAGACTGATTGAGAGTCCCGTTCAGTCACAGGCGACGTGCACGAACTTTTTCGACGAGCACCCACGCAGCCGGGTTGTGCTTTGCAAGTGCAAAAAACATATCAGGAACATAATTCGACGTCAAAATTTGTTTGATATAAGTTAATCTCGTTTGATAACCTGACGCTTTACGGAGTTTCCCTTATAGGAGCGGCATCGAGACGAAGTGTTATCGAGGTCCGCGTCGTCACGCTGATCACTGCGGGACGTGACAATTCCGGTTACGCGAGGCGTTTCCCCAATGCAATCGGCAACCCGTCCCAGCATTTGACGCGCGGGGCGTCCCAGTTCGAATTCGGCAATCTCGACCGCGCCGCAGACAAGCTGGTGCGCGCCGACGTGGGAGGGGCGGCACGGCGTTTTCGAAGACGAGGGCGGCAAGTACCCGCGATTTCCGACCATGCGAGCGCAACGCATCGACACGCGCGGATGTTCGCCCTCGGCACCCGGGCAGCGCTGCGCCGCCACGCCGAGCACTTGCTTCCGAGCATCCCGCCAGCCGATGAACCCGACCTTCGTCCCCGTCGCGCAATCCGATGCCGAAACCTCGTCGCCATCCGCATCGCCGCGATGCGCGACCGCCTCGAGCGCATCGGTCGTTTCGATCCGCAGCGTGCGCGCGACCGGTTTCTCGCGTCGTTCGCCCCGGCGTTCTGCCGTTTCATCGAAGCCGGCAAGGCGTGCGTGCGCTTCGACGTGGTTCGCCCGGCGGCAGATCGCTGGCGGCGCGATCACCGGTCCATCGCGCCCGAGCAACAGGGCAAGGGCATCGGCGCCGCCGTGCTGCGCGAGCGTTTTGCCGAAGCCGGCGAACACCGGATGCCCGTTCGTGTCGGCGCATTGCGCGATGGCGACTCGAACCGCTTCTCCGAACGACACGGCTTCGTGCGAGCCGACGAAGCGGAATGGGACATTGACTACCGGCGCGAGCCGCGCACGGCAACGACGCAGCGCCCGCGCGCTGCACGCGGGTTGAAGCCAGGCCGGAAGTGGAAGTCATCGGAAGGATTAGCGTTTTCACCAATATGGAAAACGCGAAGGCGGCCGATGTTGCAGAGAGGGTGTGAATAATTGAACCGAGGCCAATTATGACGACATCTGCAATAAACGGCGTCAATGCTGCGCTGCTCGACACATCCAGCTCAACGTCGGCATCCGGCGACGCGGACCGCGTACCGTCGATCCTGCTGGTCGACGACGAACCGAACGTGCTGTCGGCGCTCAGGCGCGTGTTCCGGCCCGCCGGCTACGACATCCTGACTGCCGAGAGCGGCGAGGCCGCACTCGGGATCCTGGCGTCGACCGATGTCGACCTGATCGTGTCCGACATGCGGATGCCGCACATGAGCGGCGCAGAGTTTCTGGCGCGCGCACGGGCGCTGTACCCGGACACGATGCGCATCCTGCTGACCGGTTATGCGGAAATCGCGTCGGTCGTGCAGGCCGTCAACGACGGCGGCGTGTATCGCTATCTGAACAAGCCGTGGGACGATCACGACCTGCTGCTGACCATCGAGCAGGCGCTGGAGCAGCGTCGCCTGCGCCGCGAAGCGGCCCGGCTGGCCGCGCTGACGGAAGCGCAGAACGACGCGCTGCGGCTGTTCAATACGGAGCTCGAAACGCAGGTGCGCGCGCGTACCGAGGAGCTCGGCCAGACCGTGATGTTCCTGGAAGCCGCGCAACGCGACCTGAAAAGCAGCTTCACGGCGATGGTCCAGGTCTGCGCGAGCATGATCGAGCTTCGCTGCGGGGCCGCAAGCGGGCATGCGATGCGGGTCGGCGAGATCGCACGCCGGCTCGCGCTCGCGGCGGAGATGAGCGAACTGCACGCGCAGGACGTCTATTTCGCGGGGCTGTTGCACGGCATCGGCAAGCTGTCGCTGCCGGACGAATTGCTGCACAAGCCGCTCACGCGCATGAGCACGGACGAGCACCGGCTGTTCCACGAACATCCGCTGCGTGCGCAGATGGTGCTGACGCCGGTCGCGCAATTGCACAAGGTCGCATCGATCGTGCTGCACCAGTACGAGCGCTTCAACGGACGCGGCACGCCGGACGGACTGGTCGGCGATGCGATCCCGCTAGGCTCGCGGATCGTGGCGATCGCACGCGATTTCGAAGGGTTGCGTCACGGTGAAATCGGTGTGCCGCATTCGATCGAGCAGGCAATCGACGTGTTGCGCTCGCAGGCGAGCGTCCGCTACGACCCGCAACTCGTCGCGCGCTTCGTCGAGCTGATGCGGGACCCCGCGAGTCTCGGCATCGCGGCGTCCGTCGCCGAGATCAAGTCGGCGCAGCTGCGCGAGGGGATGCGGCTCGCCGACGATCTGCGTACGCATCGCGGCGTGCTGCTGATGACGAAGGGCAGCGTGATGTCGGCGCACCAGATCGAACTCGTGCGGCGCTTCGAGACGCGGGAAGGCACGCCGTTCGACATCCTCGTGCTGGCCGGCCCGGCTGCGTCGGCGCAGGCGCCCAACGCCGGCGCGCCGCCGGCCTGACCGCGCAACGATGGCGTGACGGCCGCGGTGCGCGATCAACCGCGCACCGCGGCGATGCATTGAACCCGCTCCAGGCGCCCGATCATGCATGGCACCTACAACCTGCCGCTCGTCGTACTGTCGCTGGCGATCGCGACGCTGGCCTCCTATACGACGCTCGATCTCGCGGCATTCATTTCGCTGCTCGACAACCCGAAGCTGAAGCGGGCGTGGCTGGGCGGCGGCGCGGCCGCGATGGGCACCGGCATCTGGTCGATGCATTTCGTCGGCATGCTCGCGTTCTCGCTGCCGATTCCGCTCGGCTATGCATGGCAGGGCACGGGCATCTCGCTGGCGATCGCCGTGCTCGTGTCGTATTTCGCGCTGAACGTCGTCACGCGCGCGCGGCTGGGCTGGCGGCGGCTGTGCGCGGGCGGCGTGCTGATGGGCGGCGGCATTGCCGGCATGCATTACATGGGGATGGCCGCGATGCACATGCAGCCGGGCATTCGTTACGATGCCGCGCTGTTCGCCGCCTCGATCGGCATTGCCGTGATCGCATCGACGGCCGCGCTCTGGATTGCGCAGGCGTTGCGCGTGCAACAGGCGCGCCATGCGACCGCGCAACGCGTCGGCGCGGCCATCATCATGGGCCTCGCCATCACCGGCATGCACTACACGGGCATGGCGGCCGCGCATTTCGCGCCGGACGCACGCTGTGGCGCCGCGCAAGGCGTCGATGCGCCGTGGCTCGCGACGACGGTCGCGTTGTTCACGATGGCGACGCTGGTCGTCACACTGATGCTGTGCCGCTTCGATGCGCGCACAACCTTCCTGCGCGGCATGACCGACACGCTCGAGAGGCTCGTGCGCTTGCGCACCGACGAGCTCGAACGCGCACTGCGCCGCTACGAGCAGACGACACAGATGCTGCAGCGCACGCGCGAGAACATGGCGACCGAGATCGACGAACGCAAGGCTGCGCACGCGCTGCTCGAACAGGAGAAGGACGAACAGCGGCGCCTGCTGCAGGTGCTCGAGGAAACGCACGAGCAGCTGCTGCAGTCGGAAAAGCTCGCGTCGATCGGCCAGCTCGCGGCCGGCGTCGCGCACGAGATCAACAATCCGATCGGCTTCGTCAGCGCGAACCTCAATACGTTGAAGACATGGGTGCGCAGCCTGCTCGACGTGGTCGCGGCGCATGAAGCCGCGCTGCCGCAGCTCGATCCGGCCACCCGCGACGCGCTGGCGGCCGCGCGCCGCGCAGCGGATCTCGACTACGTGCGCGACGAGATCGCGACGCTGATCGACGAGTCGATCGACGGTGCGCTGCGCGTGCGGCGGATCGTGCAGGACCTGCGCGATTTCTCGCGCCCGGCCAGCGACGAATGGCGCGTGGTCGATCTGCATGCGGGGCTCGAGAGTACGCTGAACGTCGTTCATAACGAACTCAAGTACAAGGCCGACGTCGTGCGCGACTACGGCGAGGTTCCGCACGTCGAATGCCTGCCTTCGCAACTGAACCAGGTATTCATGAACCTGCTGGTCAACGCGGCGCAGGCGATTCCCGAGCATGGCGTGATCACCATCCGCACGTCGAGCGACGGCGACCAGGTATCGATCGCCATCAGCGACACCGGCACGGGCATGACGCCCGACGTCGTCCGGCGGATCTTCGATCCGTTCTACACCACGAAGCCGGTCGGGCAGGGCACGGGGCTCGGGCTGTCGGTGTCGCACGGCATCGTCGAGCGCCATCGCGGCGCGATCGACGTGACCAGCGAGCCCGGGCGCGGCACGACCTTTCGGGTGCGGCTGCCGGTCCGGCGTGCGGGCGATCGCGCGAACGCGGCAGCGCTGGCGCAACGGGCATGACGCCATGGCGGCGGCCGGTCGCGAGAAGCCGGTACGGGTGTCGCGCGTCATTCCCCTCGCTTGCGGCGCTGGCGACGAAAGAAATGCCAGAACATCGCGGTGGCGTCCGGCCCGCTGGCCGAATGGAACGGTTCGCGCGGGTCGCCGCCGCTCCACGCATGCCGCAGCCGGCTGACGATGCATACCCTGACGACGAGCCGGCCGCCCTTGAGATAGTCGGTGTAGTGCGCATCGTCGCGCGCGCAGGAGCGTTGCTCGCCGACGCGTATCGCGCCGTGCTCGTCGACGAGCCGGTTGAGCCGGGCGAACGCGATGCCGAGTTGCTGCGCGTTCCGGTCGGTCACGACCGTATCGAGTTCGCCGTGCACGACGAGGGCCGGCATGCCGGGATAGGCCGCGATGTCGGCGCAGGCGTCGACCACGCGTACCGGATCGTCGCGGATGCCGTGACGCATCAGGCTCATGGCGGCCATCGTCGACAGCGGCGGCGCGATGGCCGGCCCGGAGTGCAGGCCGACCGCCGCGAAGCGCTCGGGATGGCGGATCGCCAGCGCCGCGGCGAGTCCGGCGCCGGCGGACATGCCCGCGACGTAGATCCGGTCGCGGTCGAAGCCGTACTGCTGCACGACGGCGTCGACCAGCGACGCGACCGCCGCGGCTTCGGACCGGGTCGCATCGTCATGCCAGTGCCAGCAGCGGTGCGGGTGAGCTGTGGCGGCCTGCTCGGGAAACAGCACGGCGAACCCCGCCCGTTCCGCCAGGCCGCACATGCGCGTGCCCGCCGCAAACGACTCGGCAGTCTGCTTGCAGCCGTGCAGCATGACGACGGCCGGCATGCCCGCTGTCGTCGCCGGTGCGGCGGGAAGATACAGCGCATACGCAAGATGGTTCACGAGCCGGCCGGCACTCGGGCCGGCGGAATGAAACGAGCGGCGCCACGTGCCGGGCGCCATGTCAGACGGCGCGGGGGCGGGACGCACCGCGCCGGTGCGTCGGGCGGCGCGGGCGGCGCGGGCGGTGGCGGTCGGTTTGGCCGCCGGCTTGCTCGCCCGTTTGGCTGCCGGTCGCTGCCTGGCGGCAGGCTTCTTCGGACGTGCGCCGGTCGCAATGGAGAACAGCGCGAGATGCCGCAACCAGATGCTGGATTTTTTCCTGGGCATGGGCAGTTTCGTGCGGGTGGCGGTGGCAGGAAGATGCGGCCGAATCCGCCGTCGGGTGAAAGTCGAACGGGCGCGGAGCAAGATTCGTGCTGCCTGACGCACGCGCATCGGAACCGGCTGGCCGATCGAGCGCAGTGGAAAGCGGCATCCCGCAGGCGGCTGCGATTCGCGTTGGCCGTCGAGATGCTAGTCGCCCGATGTGACGCGCCTGCGAATCGACGCGCGCGCCGACCTGTCGCGCCGACGGCTACCGCCGATCCAGCAGCGTATCGCTCAGTACGGCGAACGCCGCGCCCGGCAGCTCGTTCAGGTGCTCGACCACGCTGCTGACTGGATAGAACGACTCGACCGCGTCGTCGAGAATTCCGACGCCGATCAGTTCGACGCGTCGTTCGCGCAGCGCTTCGACGCGTGCGCGCAGGTCGGTGCGCAGGATCGCCGGGTGGCCGTCGCCGGTGGCCGGATAGCCGTCCGACAGCACCATCAGGATACGCCGGCGCGCGCGCGTCGACAGCAGGCGCTCGGCGGCCCAGCTCAACGCCTCGCCGTCGGGGTTCTCGTGGCCGCATTCGACGCAGGCGACGCCGCTCGGGTTGTCGGAATCGAACCGCTTGTAGACGCGCAGGTCGAGCCGTTCGACGAACCGGTTGTAGCCGAATGTGCTGCGGCCGTCGTCGATCCAGCGCTGGTAATGCGCGCGCATCGCCGCATCCTCGACGGAACTGTAGCCGAGCACTTCGCATGCAAAGCCGAGCTGCATCAGCGCGTCGCACAGCGCAGCGGCGCAAAGCGTCGCGAGTTCGATCTTCCTGCCGGCCATCGAGCCGCTGCAGTCGATCAGCAGGCTGACCGCCGCGTCGCGCCCGGGCGCCGCGCGTTTGACGCGGAACGGCGTGCGGTAACCGGGGGACGTCACGAGGCGGGCGAGCGCGGTCCGGTCGAGCTCGCCGCGCTCCTGTTCGCGCTTCCAGCGTGTCTGCTCATCGACTTTCAGCGCGCGTTCGAGCTGAAGCTTGAGCGGCTCGGTCTGCGCGCGGGCCATGCCGCGCAGACGATGCCAGCGCGCCGGTTCGCCGTGGCCGGTGAAGTCCGTCACCGTGTCGAATGCGGTGGTCAGTGGAACCGACAACAGTGGCCGGCTGTCCGCCGACAGGCGGATCGCGCCGGGCGCCGCATCGCCCGGCGCCGGCGATGCCGTCGACGATTCCGTGTCGGCGAGCGCCCCGGCGCCGGATTCGGCCGCCACCGGCGCACGCGCGTCGTCCGATGTGCCCCGGCCGTCCGGTTCGAACTCGGCGGCGACGGTGTCGCTGTCGAGCGTGCCGCCCGGATCGGCCGTGAACATCATGTTGTTCGCGCCGGCCGACGCCAGCGCGCGCACGCGTTCGACGATCCGCCGTGCCGCGCGGATGCTGTCGGCCGTCGAGGTCGCGGCGCGGGCTTCGCCGACGAGATCGCCGGATGCGGCCAGCGTGGCGTCGAGCGACGGCATGCGCTCGAGGGCGGACGGCTGTTCGTCCCACAACGCGCGTTCGAGGCGCGACAGCAGCTTGTCGCGCCACGCCATGTGCGGCCACCGGCGCAGCATGTCGGCGGACGACACCGCCCGCATCCGGCCCAGGAACGCCTTCGCACCGGGATAGATCGCGACGAGACAGCCGGCCGCGCGCCGGTCGTCGATCGCCTGCGCTATGGCCCGCATGGCGGGCGACGCCAGCGCGGCCACGGTGTCGGTCGCGCCGAAGCGCTCGCGTGCGGCATACAGGTCGACGAAGCCGGTGATCGCGTCGTCGTCGATGCCGCCCCGGAGCAGCGTGTCGGGCAGCACCAGCACGTCGCGCTGCACGACCGGCCCGTGGCTCGCGAAACGCACTTCGATGCCGTGCCGTTGCGCGAGCGTGCGGGCGAGCCGGGTCAGGTGCAGCGACCGCGCGTCGTCGTCCCGGTCCATCGCGTCAGGCCTCGACGTCGATGTAGTGGCGGATGATGCTGCGGATCAGGTCGGCGTCATCCGCACCGACCTTCGCGTAGATCGTCGGGCCGGCGGCCGATTCGGGGTCGCCGGTGCGCAGCATCAGCGCGGCCCAGTCGAGCAGGCGCCGCGTCGAGAACGCGCTGGCGAGATCCTCGCGGACGAACGCGGCACGGCAGTCGGCCGCGATCGCCGCGAGCGTGGCGGCCATCGCCGGCGACATCGCCGCACCGAAGGTCCGCTGCAGCACGCGCGCCTCGTCGGCCGGCGGCAGATAGTCGAGGTGGTACACGCGCCAGCGGTCCAGGAACGCCTCGTTCATCACGTTCGCGCCCTGGTACAGGTGGCGGAACTGTCCCATCGCGCCCACCGCGTTGGCGGTCGCGAACAGCCGGAACGACGGGTGCGGCACGACGATCTCGTTGCCTTTCTCCTTCAGCAGCAGACGGCCGCCCGGTTCGAGCACGGCGGTCAGCACCGCGAGGATCGCCGGTTCCGCGAAGTCGATCTCGTCGACGATCAGCCACAGGCCCTCGCGCATCGCCGTCGGCAGCACGCCGTCGACCCAGATCGTCTCGCCGCCCTTGACGGTCCAGAAGCCGACGAAGTCGCCGACCGTCGTCTGGCCGTTCATGTTCGAGCGCAGCACGCCGTGGCCGGCCTGCGCGGCCGCCTGCTCGACGAGGCTCGTCTTGCCGGTGCCCGTATGGCCGATCAACAGGATGCGGCGGTTCTCGACGATGTCTTCGAGCACGTTCGCCGCCCGCGCGGTGAACAGGTAGGCGGGGTTCGTCGGCGGCACGAGCGGCCCGCCCGGGCCGCGCGGCATCGGCACGCCGCCGACGTGCGCGGTATGCGTCGCGTCGACGGCTGGCGCCGGTCGCGACGCATGCGCGCGCCGCAGGTCCTGCATGAAGCCGCCGCGATGCGCGGGGGCGGCGCGGTCGTCTGCTTCGCGCCGGACGAAGCCTTCCCGAAGCCACTTGTGCAGCTTCGCGTCGAGGTTGTCCGCGTCGACGACCGTATCGACCGACGTACTGCCGTCGGGCCGGCGATGCTGGATGCGGTACATGTGCGCGCGTTCGGAGCGGCTGACGATCCATTGTCCGGCGGACGGGTCCGCCAGTTGCCGGTAGACGCCGAGGACCGGCGGGGCGGAAGGCGAAGGGGCAGCGGGTGAGGTCATGGCGGCAGACGAGATTGGGCGGCAGGCGCTTCATGTCTTCGATGCGTCGCATCGATTGTATAGTTTTGCCGCGACGGGTGACATCGAGGCATCGTGGGCCGCCAGACGTTGCGCTGATCGACCGGGTTGAAGGTCGGTATCGTAGCGGGCCTGCCCGCCCGCCTTTGCAAACAATCGTGCGCCGGTCGTCGAATCCCGCGAAGGAGAGTGGAACGTGACGGTGACAGGAACCGACGAGCGGGTGATTCGCCGTGCCAGCACGCTTGACGTGCCGGCGGTGCTGGGCATCTTTGACGAGGTGATCGCCTGGTTCGTCGCCATCGGCAACGAAGGGCAATGGGGCCGCGAGCCTTGGTCGACGTCGCCCAAGCGGATCGCGCTCGTGACCGAAGCCTGTGCGCTGCCCGAAGCGTGGGTGGCGGAAGGGCCGGAGGGCCGCATTCTGGGCGCATTGATCCTGGGCGAAGCCATGCCCTACGTGCCTGCCGCAGCCGAGCCGGAAATCTATGTGAGAGTGCTGGTGGCGGCGCGCGACGCACAGGCGCGCGGTGTCGGCCGGCGCCTGATGGCCTTTGCGGACGACCGCGCCCGGGCTGCGGGGGTGGCGCGCCTGCGCGTGGACTGCTACGGCGGCGGGACGGGCGCGCTGGTGCGATTTTACGAATCCTGCGGGTATGAGCGAATTTCGACCTTCGACGTGGAGGGTTGGCCGGGGCAATTGCTGGGGCGTCGTGTGTGACGGCGCGCGTCACGCTTCAGCGATTGCCGTGCTGAAGCCATCCATTTTCGATATGTAGACCCTATGACAATGACCCGACGCCTGCTTTGGATTGGCCTTGCGCTCGTGATTCCCGGCGTCCACGCCGAACAGCTCAGGTCGGACCTGCACGAATCCGTCTCGACAATCGACGTGACCGTCAAGGATTTCTACGGGACGGAACAGACGGGCAAGGTTGCGATCACGCAATTCCTTCCGGATGGCGAAGGGCCGTTCCCGATCCTGATTCTCAATCATGGTCGCAGCGGAACGGATCGCGGCACGCCGCCGCGTTTTCGCTTCACCCGGCAAGTTGCTTTTTTTGTGAAACGAGGCTTCGCCGTATTTGAACCTACGCGCATCGGCTATGGTCAGTTCGGCACGCAGTTCGATCCGGAATATAGCGGTAAATGCCGCCAGAAGGACTATGCCCCGATGATCGATGCGGCTCGCGCTGAAGAGCTTGCCGTACTGGATTACTCGAGGCGGCAACCCCATGTCGACCCGCATCGCATCGTCATTGTCGGGCAATCGGTCGGTGGCTTCGTCACGACGGCCATGGCAGCCGACAATCCGGACGGCGTGGTCGGGGCAATCAACTTCGCAGGCGGTTCCGGCGGGGACCCGGTCGGGCATCCCGGTGTGCCATGTCAGGGCGAACGACTGGAAGCCATGTATTCTCGGTTCGGAACAACGGCGCGTGTCCCGATGCTCTGGATCTATACCGAAAACGATCAGTATTTCGCTCCGACGTATAGCCGCGCCTGGCACGATGCATTCGTTCGCGCCGGTGGCAATGCCGACTATCGGCTGCTTCCGCCGTTCGAGAAGAACGGGCACATGCTGTTCGCGCACGGTGTCGAGGTCTGGGAGCCCGTGGTGTCCGAGTTTCTCGAGCGTCAGGGATTCCCGGTTCGATGACAACCATGATGGATGCGGGGATCGAGTTCGACGTGAGTGCGACTTTCGATGTCCTGTTCGGGCTGGCCGTGGCGGAGCGAGGCACGGCTAGCAGCAGCTAGCGGCCACCCACAGTCACTCAGGAAACCAGATTGAATGACCGTTCAAGGCGTACTTTCGGCCACCGATCACTTTCGGCGTCGTAAAGGCCGCCTGGCCGGCTTCCATTCTCGGGGGGGTGATTCAGCGCCCTGCGTAGTGTCTTCCGGCTCGAACCATTCGGGCCAGGAGCTGCGGTGTCTGTTGTCCGCTTCGATGCAAGGAATCAACGTCTGCGCCAGCACAGCCAACTGATCGGCAGATTTGGCAATCCGGTATTTGACGCTGTGCACGCACTCCCGGTCGCCAAATTCGCAACGATTGAGCCGGGTGCCGCCACAGGGGCCATTCGCCAGGCCTTTGGGGCAGGTCTCGGGGCATACGTACAGGGTGTCCTGCAAGCGGCAGCGGCCGCAGGTATCGCAACCGACCAGCGGCCGCTTGATCGTCCGTTCGATTGCATGCAGGGCATTCGCAGCCATGCCGACCTTCCAGATCGACCGCGTCACACTCCAGCCAAAGGCTCTGCCGAGCCATCCCGTGCGACTGAAGAATCGATCATGTATGGAAGAGAGCAGCCTATGTCGCAGGCGTTCCCGGCGGGTGGCGGTGACGCCGGATTGCCCCATTTCCCAGGCACCGCTTTCGGGCGTGAAGCTAACCTGGGGCACCCCAGGCAGCTGCCAGCTTGCACGCCATCGCTCGCTCCATTCGGTCAATGAGGTCACGCTGTCCCGCTGCTCGGTGATCGCCTGCTCCAACGAAAGCAGTTCATCAAGCGTATGCACCCCGGACACATGAGCACCGGCATAGCCCATCAATTGCAGGCCCAGTATCTGCAACGCCAGGCGCTCGACACTTCGTGCGCTGGCATAGGCTTGCGATACCCGCTGCTCCCTGCCCAACAGCATTCGCATGGATTCGGTGATGACGATGCCGGGTACGGCCTGCAGAAGGGCCGCGCGTTTGTCGGTCACCCCCATCACACAGGCCAGCATGGGTTTCATGCTTGCCTGAGCGCGCATCCAGGTCCGGGCTTCAATATGCTTGGCGGCGTCAAAGCCGAGTTGCAGGGTGAGAAAATCCGCCCCAGCCAGAAGCTTTTTCTGCGCTTTCAGGTACTGTGCGCCGCCTTCTTCTTCACGGTATTTGAACGGGTTCAGCGCAGCGCCCAACAGCCAGTCCGGGCCGTGTTCGCGGGCAATCTGCAGCGCAGGTACCGACTCCAGATAGCGCACCTGTGCCTGATCATGGTGGCCTGGCAGGCGATCCCCACTGAGCAGCAACAATTGCTCCACACCAAGGGCCTTCATCGAGTCCATCTGAAGCAGCAAGTCGGCACGCTCGCGATCCTTGCCTGAAAAGTGCAGCAAGGATGAGGCCGGATTTCCCAATGCTTCAGCGGCTTCCAAGGGGCTCAGGTCCGAGTGCAGGCCGACACGATCGGCGAAAGCTGGCAGTAGCGGCCAGCCTGCCAGGTGCCCGCGTTGCACGATTGGCTCGAGCGCGGCCAGGCGCGAAGGGGACTGTTGAGGAACGACCTCAAGCACGCAGACGAAGCGCCCGTCGTTTAGCGCCTGTTTCAATGAACTCAAGACGGCTCGATACCTTGCAAGTGGGAGGAGCGTCGTCGCAGCCGCCGCCTGGTGATGGCGCAGGGCAACGACGGGGATGCCAGTCCCTGGCAGGCTGGCGACATGGAAGAACCAATGTGCGGGCGCCCAGCGGCGGAAAGCGCTCGAACCGGGCTATGCGCCGGCGATGTTGCAGTACTGTCCTCTGAAGTACAGCAAGGGCTGCGTAGCGGCAGTGGCTTGCAGGTCCAACGCTTTCACTTCGCCAATCACGATCAGGTGATCGCCCGCGGCGTGTTCGGCATAAATTTCGCAATCGAGCCAGTGAAGGCTGCCGGCAATGATCGGATTACCCAGCGGCGATTCCTGCCATTCGATGCCGTGCCACTTGTCCGTGCCTCGTCGAGCGAATTGCTTGGAAATCCCGACTTGCTCGTCCGACAGGATATTGACGACGAATCGACCTGCCTGGCGAATTTTCGGATAGCTGGCCGAACTGGACATGACGCTGAACGACACCAGCGGCGGGCTCGTCGACACGCTATAGAAAGACTGGCAAGTGAAACCGACCGGCTCGCCATCGACGTGCGATGCAATCACCGTGATACCGGATGCGTAATGCCCGAGCGATTCGCGAAAGCTCAAAGGCTCGATGGCCGTGCTGGAAAGTGACATGGTAGATACCGAATACTGGGTGCGGCTCGGAACAATCGAGGCGGCGTAATTCGACAGATTCAGAGCGCCATTTCATGGCACTCCCCGACATCCTCGCGGCCTTCGATTCCCCGAGCACGACTTCCGACTTCAGCGCGGAACTAGTTCGAGAGTTCTTGTCGGACGATTTCCGCGCCTGCGCTCAAAGCACTCAGCTTGCTTCTCGCGATTGCGCGCGACAACGGGGCCATGCCGCAGTTGGTGCAAGGATAGAGCTTGTCGGCATCCACAAACTGAAGGGCTTTGCGCAACGTGCTGGCGACTTCCTCGGGGGTTTCAATGGTATCGCTTGCGACATCGATGGCCCCCACCATCACCTTCTTGCCTCGAATGAGCTCGATCAGCTCCATGGGAACGTGCGAGTTGTGACACTCCAGCGAAACCATGCCGATACTGGATTTTTGCAGCTTGGGGAAGGCTTCCTCGTATTGCCGCCACTCCGACCCCAGCGTCTTCTTCCAGTCCGTATTGGCCTTGATGCCATAGCCATAGCATATATGCACGGCGGTTTCACACTTGAGACCTTCAATCGCCCTTTCCAGGGTAGCGACGCCCCAGTCATTCACCTCATCGAAGAAAACATTGAATGCGGGCTCGTCGAATTGAATGATATCGACGCCGGCAGCCTCCAGTTCCCTGGCTTCCTCGTTCAGGATCTTTGCGAACTCCCAGGCCAGCTTTTCGCGACTCTTGTAATGATCGTCGTAAAGCGTATCGATCATGGTCATCGGGCCCGGCAACGCCCATTTGATGGGCTGCTTGGTTTGCTGGCGCAAAAACCTGGCATCGTCTACGAAAACCGGTTTTTGTCGGGAAACCGCATCAACGACCGTCGGCACGCTCGCATCATAGCGATCGCGAATTCGAACGGTCTTGCGATTCTGAAAATCAACGCCGCTGAGGTGTTCGATAAACGTGGTCACGAAATGCTGGCGCGTCTGCTCGCCGTCACTGACGATATCGATGCCTGCATGCTGCTGCTCTTGCAACGACAAACGCAAGGCGTCCTGCTTGCCCTCGATCAATCCCTCGTCCTGCAATTTCCACGGGGACCAAAGGGTCTCGGGTTGGGCAAGCCAGGAAGGTTTAGGCAAACTGCCAGCGGTTGAAGTGGGTAGCAATTTTTTCACGGTAGACGGCCTTGCGTTTTGTTAGTCAAAGAGCGTAGTCAGCGGACCACTGTTCAAGAATGGCGCGGTATGGTTTGATGAATTGATCCTCGACGAACCTGCCCTGCTCGATAGCCAGCCGGCTGCGTTCTTCCCGATCGTAAACAATTCGAGTCAACGAATAATCCTGGTGCTTCAAGCTGGGCCGGTAGGATTTTCCAGCCGGGGAATTCGCGTTGTAAATCTCCGGCCGGTAAATCTTCTGGAAGGTATCCATCGTGCTGATGGTGCCGATAAGTTCAAGGTCGGTGTAATCGACAAGCAAATCGCCGGAAAAATAAAACGCCAAAGGTGCAGCACTGTTTGGCGGCATGAAGTAGCGAACCTTCAAACCCATCTTTTCGAAATATTCGTCCGTCAGGGAATATTCCTCCTGCCGGTACTCGGCGCCCAATACGGGGTGCTGATTGGCAGTCCGGTGGTAGGTCTTGCTACTCGAAACGCTCAGGCATATAACGGGCGGCTTGGCAAATTGATTTCTGTAAGTGCTGGAATTTACGAAGCTCTTGAACAGCTTTCCATGCAGGTCGCCAAAATTATCTGGCGTGCTGAATTCGGGCTGATCCTTGTTGTGCTCCAGTAATACCACACTGAAGTCGTAATCTCTCACATAAGAGGAAAAATTGTTCCCCGCAATCCCTTCAATGCGTTCGTCGGTTTTCAGATCGATAATATTTGGTTTCAATATCTCGATCAAAGGGAGTGTGTTATCGCTGCTTTCTTCGTCAACGTTCATTTCAACGGAAATGATTTCAAGTTTGACGGAGTAGCGATCGCCCGCAGGATTGTCCCAATGAGCCAGTGCATTGAAGCGATTGTCAATCATCCTGAAAGTGTTGCGCAAATTATCCTGGCGGTTCGTTCCTCTGGCCAGGTTGGCAAAGTTGGTCGTGATGCGCGTGCTTCCGGACGGTTGATAGTCTTCATCGAAACAGATGCTGTTAATGGCAAATGTGAATTCTTTACTCATTGCGATCTCGCACCCTGATTTCTGAAATGAACTGCGTTTGCTCTTTGTTTCCCGCTTTTCTTCTCTGATTCTTGACTCGGCAGTCTCATCGGTATCGACTTTCCGGGCTAACTTGACGCTGAGCCACAGTTGACCGCGCATGAATTGATTGCATGCAACCATTAGTCACTCTCATGGTGCGATGTGCGTGGATCTGCATAGTGACCATGTGCTGTGTGCTAATCAGAAGAAAAGTAACTGGAAGCGATGATATAGTTCCTGTTGCATGAATGAAAATGGATTTATTTCATGCAAACATTAAAATTGTTCATGGAGTGAGCGATGCTGGATCGCAGTCATCTGATGGTCGTGCGGGAAGTGGCGCGGCAGGGTTCGCTTACGGCTGCCGCCGATACGCTGAATCTCACGCAGTCGGCGCTCAGCCATGCGGTGAAGAAGCTCGAGCAGCAGCTCGGTACGCCGGTGTGGACGCGCGAGGGACGTTCCATGCGGCTCACGCAGGCCGGACAGTACCTGCTGAGCCTCGCGAACCGGTTGCTGCCGCAATTCGAACTCGCCGAAGAGCGTATCAAGCAGTACGCGCAGGGCGAGCGCGGCACGTTGCGGATCGGCATGGAATGCGCGCCGTGCTATCAATGGCTGCTGAAGGTGGTGTCGCCTTATCTCGCGCGCTGGCCGGATGTCGACGTCGACGTGAAGCAGCGCTTCCAGTTCGGCGGCATCGGCGCGTTGATCGGCTATGAAATCGACGTGCTCGTGACGCCCGACCCGCTCAAGAAACCCGACCTGCATTTTCAGCCGGTGTTCGACTACGAGCAGGTGCTGGTGGTCGGCGACAACCATGCGCTGGCCCGAGAAGCGTATGTCATGCCGGAGCAGTTGCAGGATGAGGTGCTGATCACGTATCCCGTCGAAACGGACCGGCTCGACATATACACGCAGTTCCTCACGCCCGCGAACATGGTGCCGAAGCGCCACAAGGTGATCGAGACGACCGACATCATGCTGCAGATGGTGGCGAGCGGCCGTGGCGTGGCGGCGTTACCTCGCTGGCTCGCGGAGGAATACGCGGGCTGGATGCCGCTCACGCCCGTGCAACTTGGAGAGACGGGCATTGCAAAGCAGATTTTCCTCGGCACGCGCAAGGCTGATGACGACATCGATTATCTTGCGGCGTTTGTGAAGGCGGCACGGGAGTGGAAATGGGCGGAAGCGAAGATGCGAGACTAGTTTTGCATCGGGACATGAACAAAACTAATTGTTCGATGAAAAGATACCATTTCATCCTGCACGGCTCAGCCACTATCATGTTCGCCCGGGCGCATTAGCCGCTTGGCCTTTTAGCCTTTTAGCCAGCTGCTGCGGACCCATAACCCGCGTCGGGCCGCGCCACACCTCCACGCAATGCTTGCGCCTGAAAGTCAGGCGTGAGCACCCGATCCTTTTTTCTTCCAGGACCCCAATCCCGTGTTCGAACGTCGCCGCTACTCACTTGCCGAACGTGAGAAAGCAATCGACCCGGTGATTTTCCGTGGCATTCAGGGGGGCCTGCTGATGCATGCGATCGCGGGCAAGGCCGTCGCATTCAACGAGGCTGCATCGCTGGAGTTCAACGCGCATCAGCAGCCGGCCGTGCGATACGCGGCAGTGATCGAGTGAGGTAAAACGATGATGACCAACTCCGGCGAACGCAAATCCCTGCCCTTACCGGGCGGCCATCGGAAGGTTTTGCTGCATTCGTGCTGCGCGCCGTGTTCCGGGGAAGTCATGGAAGCCATGGTCGCATCGGCGATCGATTTCACGATCTTCTTCTATAACCCGAACATTCATCCGCGCAAGGAGTACGACCTGCGCAAGGATGAAAACATCCGTTTTGCCGAGAAATTCGGCATCCCGTTCGTGGATGCCGACTATGATCGCGACAACTGGTTTGCGCGCGCCCGCGGCATGGAAAACGAACCCGAGCGCGGCATTCGCTGCACGATGTGCTTCGACATGCGCTTTGAGCGCACTGCGCTGTACGCGCACGAGCACGGCTTTCCGGTGATGACCAGTTCGCTTGGCATTTCGCGCTGGAAGAATATGCAGCAGATCAACGACTGCGGTAAACGCGCGGCCTCACACTATCCGGAACTGTTGTATTGGGAATATAACTGGCGCAAGGGCGGTGGTTCGGCTCGCATGATCGAAATCAGCAAGCGCGAGAATTTTTATCAGCAGGAATATTGCGGATGCGTCTATTCGTTGCGCGATACGAACGCGCATCGCATCGCGACCGGGCGCGAGCGGATCAGGCTGGGAGCGTTGTACTATGCGCAATCTTCAGCGGAGGAGAAGGGCGTGCAGCCTGCGGCGCTGCCCGATACTGATGCTTCATCGCCGGGATGACGCCATCCCACGTTATTGCGCAACCCAATTCACGGCGACATCGAACGCACGAGCGTTGAGAGCGGGATCACGGGCGGGATGCAACTGGCCTTTGCCGATGCCGTACTGCATTCCGCTGCGCTGACTGCGATCAACGAAGCTGCGATGCTGGTCGCGACCAGCAAGGGACTCGAATTACATTAATGACATGGGTGGCGCGACCTTCGCGGAAATCGACGCATTGCAGACGCACTATGTCGATCTCTGCCGCCTTTATCTGTTCGTTCCGGGGCCCGCCGTGGAACGCGCAGCGGCCGTTGCGAAAGCGGTGTTCCGGACGCGGCGCGAAGTCAGGTCGAGCTACGTACATGTTTGACCGGTCGGGAGCCTGTTAGCCGCCGTCGCTCCGACATCGGTGCCCCGCTCACGCTGATAGCCACAGTCACGCCGCTGGCTCCGGCAGTTCATGCACCGAAAGCCGACGTCATTGCCGAGAGTCTCGATTGGCCGTAACGGGCGGTGGATTCAACCGGTCGATCCGGAACGGCGTGAACGTAGGAGATGACCTAGGTCTTCGCGCGGACCGAAACTCGACAGCGATGCTTGCTCGCGATACGAGCCGGCGGTTAACTGATGTTCGGCTGTCACTGCGCCGCGCTCGCTGCGCACGTCCGGCGATTTCACCGCCATTCGCTATGAAACCCATCGCGGTCGTATTGCACGGCCCGACCAGCGCCGGAAAGAGCAGCCTGGCTGCGCGCGCTCCGGGACAGTTCGGACGTGCCCGTGTTTCACATTTCGCTGGACGTGTATGCCGAATTGTCGCGCAGGCGTGACATGCGATCGGACGAAGCGCTCGACCAGGCGCCCAGACATCATCCTCTGAACCTCCAGTCGACGCTCAGCCGCGTTGCGGCCAGTCATTTCGACATCGTCCTCGATCTCGTCCTTCGGGATACACCCGCGCTGGACGCGTGCATTGCTGCACTGTCACCTCGCCGTACCAGCGTCGTTGGCGTTTCGTATCCGTGGGCCATTCTTGAGCAGCGGGAACGTGCGAGGCCGGATCGGGGAGAGGGAATGGCCAGATCCCAGATCGGACACCCTGCCTGTTCACGGCCGTACTCGATGCGCATCGACACGTCGACATGCAGCCCGGAGGAAGGCGCCCACCGTATCCGGGCCCACCGCGACGAACGGGGCGGGTGATTGCGCGTGAAGTGCGACGCGGATGCGCTCAGGCGCCGCAGCGGCCATTCCGGAAAGCCCCGCGATGTATCAGCGAACCTTTCCGGTTGAAGGCTCAGGAACAGGAGAAGGTGGTGCAGCCAGCGTCGGCTGCAAGACGTCGCCGCGCCCGGCCGACGTTCCCGCGTGTTCCACCGAACCGTGCGCGGCCGGCAACGCAACCCGCACATAAAGAAACGCGCGCCGTTCGCGATCGGGCAGCACTTGCGGCCCGTAGCTGATCCTCACCGCGCCGTCGTCGATCTCACCGGCCTGCGCGAAACGCCACGCGCCGGGATCGCTGTCGAGCAGGAATTCGGCGCGTGCATACGCGTGCGGCTCGAACAGCTCGGGAATCGCCACGGTCCGCCCGTCGAGCTTGTCGAGCAACGCTTCGACGACGTTGAAGCCGTAGCCGTCGCGCACGATGTCGCAGATGAAGCTGCCCGCGATGCGCGGATTCAGTTCGATCACGTGCGGCACGCCGTCGTGCACGATGCAGTCGAGATGCACGGGCCCCCACGTGAGCCCGGCCGCGGCGGTCGCACGCGTGCCGACGTCGATCAGCGCGCGCAGCGTATCGGCGTCGAGATCGAGTTCGGACGTATAGCCGCGTTCGAGAAAACCGGCGCCATGCCGCTTCAGCTTGCGCAGCGCGCCGACATAACGGCCGTCGAAATACTCGACGCAGTATTCGCTGCCCTCCAGGAATTCCTCGATGACGACACGTTCGGTCGCAAGCGACGGCGCATCGGCCTGCGCGGCGACGAGCGCGTCGAGTTGCGTACGGACTTCAGCGATGTCCTCGCACCGCCGCACGCCGTCACTCGCCGAGCCTTCCGACGGCTTGACGACGACCGGAAAGCGCAACGGCGTAGCCGCCGCCGCGAGCGCTGCCGGCGCGGCCAGCGTGCCCGCGACGAACTGCGCGGCCGGGATGCCGTGTGTGGCGAGCAGCGCCTTCTGGTTCGACTTCGACACGGCGTGCGCGACGTGCCGCGCATCGGGGCCGGGCAGGCCGAGCGCATCGGCGACCCATGCGGCGGTGCGCGCATAGGTGTCGTGCGCGGTCGTCACGCGCAGCGTGTCGATCTCGTCCGGAAAGCGCGCGCGCAGCCAGCCGGCGAGCCGGCCCGCGTCGGGCTCGAGGTTGACCGTCTCGACGCTGCCGGGAAACACGCCGTCGAGACGATGGCCGGGCGCGGTGATGACGGTCACGGCCACCTGGCGTGCAAGGGCGGCGCGCACCAGCGCGACGCTGCTGCCGGTGGCGCGTGCGCCGATCACGATGAGTCGCTTCATGAAGAATCCTTGATCGAGGACGGAAGAAAGGCGCCGGCTAGCGTGCGCGCCGGCGCAGGCGTTGCGCTTCGAGGCGCGGCAGCAGGTGCTGGACGACGCGCGGCAGCGTATAGATCGGCAACTGTGCGCACGTGAACACGAGCGCCATGGTCGGCGTCGCGGCCAGCCCGAGCGCGGCCCACATCAGCCCGACGTTGCGATTGGCGACGATCAGCGCAACGTTGAGCCGCGTGCGGACGTCGCCGGGCGTGAGCCCGTAGGCGAGGATCTGGAAACTGGCGTTGACCGCGAACGCCAGGGCAATCGCCGTCAACGCGCGGTGCGGCGCGTCGATGATCGACTGCTGCATGCCGGCCATCGTGCCGAGCGCGAACACCAGCAGCGCGACGACGACGATCGCATCGATCGGTGTCGCAAAACGGTCGAGCCGCGCGCCGGCCACGCGCCGCACGAGCAATGCGACGCCCTCGGCGCTGCCGATCAGCAGCGCGAGCCGCAACGCGAGACTCAGCGGCGAGATCGCCACGGCCGCATCGTGGCTGAACCAGGCCGTCAGCAGCGGCGCGGTCAGCGGCACGAACACCATCGACGCGAGGGTGGCGACGAGCGCGACACTGGCGTCGAGCGACAGCATGCGCGCGATCGTCGACGTGCCGCTCGACGGCGGCGCGCAGTACGCGATCACCAGCGCGACCACCCAGTCGTACGGCATGCCGGCGAGCCGCGCGGCGATGCCGAGCGCGACCGGGCACACGATCATCGTCATGGCAGGCAGCAGCACCGACACAGCCGGCCGCCGCGCGACCGCGCGCACGGCGCTCGGTTCGACGCGCAGCAGCGTGCCGAGTACGAACAGGAACACGGTGACGGGCATCAACGGCCGCGCGAGATCCGCGAGCGGCGGCACCAGCAGCCCGAGGACGACGCCACATGCGAGCACGGTCGGCCCGCGCCGCACCAGCGCAGCGATCAGCGCGCGCACGGGCGGGCCTCGGAGCGGCGGTGAACGGGGGTGAAGCCGGAGCAGACGGCGGATGGCATGCGGATTCCTCGGAAAAGGCGCGGCCGGCACGGAATATCCGCTAGGCTAATCCGGATGATGAGCGAAGTAAAATGATATAAACTGAATCAGTAACAAGAGAAAGTGATATGAACATTCCTCTGCTCGAAACCTTCCGGGCCGTCGTGCAGGAAGGCAGCGCGTTGCGCGCGGCCGAACGGCTCGGCTGCACGCAGTCGAACGTCACCGCGCGGCTGCGCCAGCTCGAAGAGTCGCTCGGCGCGCCGCTGTTCGACCGGCACGGCAAGCGACTGGTGCTGAACGATGCCGGGCGCCGGCTGATACCGTACTGCGACCGCATCCTGCGCCTCGTCGACGAAGCGACGCAGGTGGTGCGCGACACGCCGGTAGCACGCAGCTTCCGGCTCGGCTCGATGGAAAGCACGGCGGCCACGCGGCTGCCGGCGCTGGCCGCCGCGCTGACGGCGCACGATCCGGCGCTCGGCCTCGTGGTGCAGATCGGCAGCGAGCCGGATCTGGCCGATGCCCTGTTGCGCGGCCGGCTCGACGCCGCGCTCACCGCACGCGCGATCGTCAGGCCCGGGCTGCGTTACGAGCCCGCGTTCGCGGAAGACATGGTGCTGGTGAGCGCGGCCACGGTCACGCGCCGGCAGCTGCTGGCCGACAACGCGGTGCGGCTGCTCGCGTTTCACGACGGCTGCCCGTATCGCGCGGTCGCGGAGCACTGGCTGAAGGCGCGCGGCGTCGCGATCGAATCGGTGTCGTCGTTCGGCACGTTCGGCGCGATCCTCGGCTGCGTGGCGGCCGGGATGGGCGTTGCAATCCTGCCGAAACGGATCACGACCGAGCACGTGGCGCGCAAGGAGTTGCGCACGCATGCGTTCGACGATCTCGACAGCGTGACGACCTACCTCGTCACGCCCGACGAAACGCCCGCGTTGCCGGAGCTCGACGTGTTGCGTACGGTCATCGGCCGGCAGGCGGGCGCGCTGCTCGCCCGCTGATCCGGGCGAGCCGGCGCGCCGCGCCCGCCGCGTCAGGCCGGTGCGACCGCGTGTTCGTCCGCGAAGAAATTGGCCTCGATTTCGCGGATCCGCCGGCAATCCTCGAGCAGCCGCTCGAAGGTCGGGCTGTACAGGCCGACCGTGCCGAGCGCCGTCTGCAGGTCGGTGGTCACGCGCAGCGTGTCGCCGACCTTGATCCATTGCTTGAGCCCGACGAACGACGGCAGCGCCTGGATCGCCTGCCACGTGAAGTCCTGCCGCAGCACGCCGTTGCGCGACGACAGCAGCAGCACGTGCCCGCAGTAGCCGCGAAAATCCGTCGGCGCGACGGCGTCGCCGAACAGCCGCTCCGGATGCAGCACGGCTTCGACGGCGGCCGACACGTGGTTCTCGCCGCTGACTGCGCTCGTCAGCCGCGGATCGAGGCTGCCGTGCAGCCGCGCATTCAGCTCGACGATTGTCGGGCCGTCGGCCGTATCGAACAGCTCCAGATGGGTCGGCCCGAAGCGTACGTCCAGCGCGTCGAGCACGTCGGCCGCATAGTCGAGCAGCGGCGCATAGCGTGGATCGGCGTGGTTCAGCACCAGCATCTTGTCGAGCCGCGGCGCGTGCGTGCGGTCGCGATGCACTTCCCACAGGCTGACCACGCGATGGCGGCCCTCGAACGATACCGAATCGACGATGTATTCCTGCCCCTCGGAATAGCTCTGGATCACGATGTCGTCGTTCGGCTGGTTGTAGAGCGAACGGGTGGCCAGCACGTCGCGCGCGGCGGCTTCGACCTGCGCGAGCGTCCGGCAGATCTTCACGCCCGTGACGCCCGCGCTGCGCGCCGGTTTCACCACGAGCGGCAACGTGCCTTGCGCGCGGGCCCATTCGACCGCCTCGTCGACCGACGTGCTGTGAAAGTGCGCCGGCGCACGCAGGCCGGCCTCGCGGATGCGTTCGTTCATCGCGAACTTGTCGCGTCGCGCGGCCGACGTCGCGAGCGGGTTGCGATACGGCACGTCGAGCCGTTCGGCCAGCGTGTCGGCCAGCTCCAGCGCGGCGTCGAGGCCGTGCAGCACCGCGCCGATCCGCAGGTCGCTCAGCTGCGCGAGCGTCGCGTCGATGTCGCCGCGATGCTGGATCTGGCGGATGTAGTCGGACGGCACGAACTGGTTCAGGTAGATGTCCGGCAGATCGGGGTCGCTGATCACGTGTGCGCAACGAATGCCGTACGCACGAAACGCGGGCGCCAGGTAGGCGGCGGTCGACGCGCCGTCGACGATCAGGACGGTATCGATGAAGCGATGCTGCATGGATTCCTCGCTCGGCTGGGGGATCGGTGAAAGGGTGTCGGTCGAAAGCGGTTCAGGCCCGTGTGGCGGGATCGGGGGCGTCGCCGGGCCAGCGCGCGGCCAGCACGATGCATACGGCGATGAGCGCGGCCGCGACGGCGAACGCGCGCGACGCGCCGGCCACGATCGCCGCGCCCTGGCCGGCGACCAGCGCGCCGAGCGCGGCGACACCGATGGCGGCGCCGACCTGGCGCGCGGTATTGAGGATCGCGGACGCGGTGGCCGAGCGGCCGGCCTCGACGCTGCCTAGCATCGTCGACGTCAGCGCGGGAATCGCGATGCCGCCGCCGATCGCCATCGCCGCGAGCCCCGGCGCCAGCAGCGCGTAGGGCGTGTGTGCGGCGAGCGTCTGCCACAGCCACACGTAGCCGGTGAGCGACACGGCGAGGCCGACGACGACGGTCGCGCGGAACCCGTACCGGACGGCGAGCCGCGCGCTCGCGAGGTTGGCGAGCATGATGATCGTGAGCGGCGCGAGCGCGAGCCCCGATTCGGTCGCGGTGAAGCCGCGGCCGCTCTGGAAATAGAGGCTGAGCGAGAAAATCAGCCCGTAGAACGCCGCATTCGTGACCGCGCCGATCGCGAGCACGCCCGGCACGCGCGCGATCCGGAAGAACGCGAGCTGCAGCATCGGCGCGGCCACGCGCCGTTCGATCGCCACGAACAGCATGCCGAGCGCGACCGACGCGGCCAGGGCGCCGGCAGCATACGGGTCGCCAATGCCGTGGGCGCCGGCGCGGATGATCCCGCCCGTGAGCAGCCCGAGCACGAGCACCGCGACGATCTGGCCGGCCGGATCGAACAGCCGCGTGCGTGCGGCGGCCGAATCCTGCACGTGGCGCAGCGTGAGCCACAGCCCGATCGCGCAAATCGGCAGGTTGATGAAGAAGATCGCGCGCCAGCCGAGCGAGTCGATCAGCAGGCCGCCGAGGGTCGGCCCGGCCGCGCTGATCGCACCGCCCGTCGCGCTCCACCACGCGACGGCCTTCACGCGTGCGGCGGCGTCGTGGGCGCACGCATGCGTGATGAGCGCGAGCGACGTGGGCAGGATCATCGCGGCGCCGACACCCTGCGCGACCCGCGCGGCGATCAGCGCCGCCAGCGACGGCGCGAGCGCGCAGCCGAGCGACGCGAGCAGGAACAGCAGAAGACCGTAGGCGAACAGCCGCCGGCTGCCGAAGCGGTCGGCCAGCGTGCCGGAGGTCAGCAGCAGCGCGGCGAACGACAGCGTGTACGCATCGACGATCCACTGCAGCCCGTGAACGCTCGATCCGAACGCGTGACCGAGGCTCGGAATCGCGACGTTGACGACGGTCACGTCGAGCTGGACGATCGCGAAGCCGAGGCTCGCGGCCGCGACGGTCGGGAGGATCGCGCGCAGCGACGTGCGTTGAGGCGGCGCGGCGGCCGTCTGCGTGCGGTCGAGCGCGTGGGCCTGGTCGCTCATCGGGCCTCCCCGGGCGTGCGGGGCGACGGGCGGCACGCCGGCAACGACGTGTCGTATCCGGAATGATCGAAGGAGCAGCGGCGCGGCGGGGGGTATCGATTCATCTGGCGGGTTCCCGTATGTCGGACGAAGGGCGCCGGCTGCCCGTCGGGCAGCGGTCGCATCGTCGAGTCCGACAGAAAACTAGCATCGACCCGCTGGCGAAGACAAATAATAAGCAGCGATTTTTTAACAAGTATTTGTGTTAAAGACCGGTGCGAACGACGCGAACCGGCCACGGCCGCGTTGCTGAACTTATATCGATAATTTTTGTTTGCAATCGAATTAATATCATTTCGCAATGCAATGACGGTCTCCTAGTCTTGTCGAGCGCTTCGCACCGAGGACGGCAGAGCGCGGCGGTGGTGCCATACCGCTCTTCGACCCAAGATCTTTATACGAGAGACCTATGACCTATCTCGCAGATGAACGCATCGCTTTGACCGCAGTGGAGTCGGCTCACATTCGCAAGACGCTCGGCGCGCTGGGCTACGACCCGGCCGGCGGCGCCGGCTATATCAGCGCAGTCCGCAAGCTGGCCTACAACGCGTTTCCCGACCGGATCGTCGACGCATTCGATCGCGCGAAGGCGCCGACCGCGGACGCGCACGGCTCGATCGAGATCGACAACCTGCCGATCGACGAGGGCGTGCAGGGCAGCCCGCGGTTCGAGGAAACCGGCCGCTCGTTCAAGGCCGGCGTGCTGAGCGAGAACGTGCTGGTCGCGCTGAGCACGCTGGCCGGCGAGCCTTATTCGATCGCGCACGAAGGCCGCGAGCTCGTGAACAACCTGACGCCGCACAAGACGAACGCGCGCGACTACACGGGCCTCGGCTCCGAAGTCGAGCTCGACTTCCATATCGAGAATGCCGCGCAGGCGCACATGCCCGAAGGCGACACTTCGCCGTTCGCGCTGCTGCTGCTCGGCGTGCGCAGCGAGGCCGGCGGCGGCCCGTACACGCGGCTCGCCGATGCGCGCCGTGCGCTGCAACTGTTGTCGCCGGACGATATCGCGCAGCTCTACGGCGAGCACTACATCATTCGCGTGCCGTACCGGTGGCGCGGCGCGGCGCCGACACCGCGCGACAACACCGACCTGAGCGCCGTGCTGTCGGGGCCGATCGACGCGCCGCGCGTGACGGTCGCGTTCTATCCGGACATGGTGCTGGCCGTCAACACGCGGGCGCAGGAAGCGCTGGCCAACCTGTATCGCGCGGTGCGCGAGGTGTCGTTCGGCGTGCAGGTGTCGCCGGGCAAGCTGGTGCTGATCAACAACCATTTCACGCTGCATTCGCGCGACCGCTTCGATCCGCAGTACGACGAGAACGACCGTGCGCTCCGTTGGGTGCAGCGCGTGTTCGTCGCGCGCAGCCTGTGGAATTTCCGCGCGTTCACGCCGCTGCAGGCGCGCGTGTTCGATCCGAAGGCGCTGTATGCGGGCGACGCGGTGCAGGCGAGGCAACCGTCGCGCGTCGTGCAACCGGTGCCGCAGCGCGCGGCCGAACTCGAGGCGACGCCTGCGTGACAAACCGCGCCGGCGGCGGCGTGCGCCGAACGTCGCGCCGCCGCCCCCGTGCCTGCTTCACGCATCATCGAATAACAAAGGATTCCGGAAGACATGAGAAGAACCGCTTTTCCCGTTGTACGCATCGCCCGCGTGCTGGCCGCCATCCTGATCGCCGGGCACGTTGCCGCCGCGCAGGCCGCGCCGTTCGACCTGAGCCCCGAGCAGCCGGGCCGGCAGCGCGGCGCCGTGAACCCGGCGGTCGAGCAGGCGTTGCCGGGCGGCTTCAAGTTCGCCGAAGCGAATACGCTGACGATCGGCATCGCGCCGAACCTGCCGCCGCTCAGCACCTATGCGACCGACGCGCGCACGGTGGTCGGTTTCGATCCCGATCTCGCGCAGCTCATCGCGGACAGCGTCGGCCGCAAGCTGAAGATCGTGCCGCTCGCGTGGGCCGACTGGCCGCTCGCGCTGCAGTCCGGCAGGGTCGACGCGGTGATCTCGAACGTGACGGTCACCGAGCAGCGCAAGGAGAAGTTCGACTTCTCGACCTACCGCAAGGATCAGATCGGCTTCTACGTGAAGAGCAACAGCCGGCTCGTCGCGATCCGCGAGCCGAAGGATGTTGCCGGGTTGCGCGTCGTGACCGATTCGGGCACGAACCAGGAAAAGATCCTGCTCGAATGGAACCGGCAGAACATCGCGCGCGGCCTCGCGCCGGTCGAGATCCAGTATTACGCGGATGCCGCGGAACGCTGGGTCGCGCTGCAGTCGGGCCGCGTCGACACGATCTTCAGCGTGAATTCGATGCTCGCGTACCAGGCGTCGCTGCGTGGCGATGCGAAGCTGATCGGCACGGTCAGCGGCGGCTGGCCGCGTACCGCGGACATCGCGATCACGACGAGGAAGGGCAGCGGCCTCGCCGGGCCGCTGACGCTCGCGATCAATGGGCTGATCGCGAACGGCAGCTACCGGAAGGTGCTCGGCCGCTGGAGCCT
This sequence comes from Burkholderia cepacia complex sp. TUM26381, assembly GCF_057439935.1. NCBI lineage: Bacteria > Pseudomonadati > Pseudomonadota > Betaproteobacteria > Burkholderiales > Burkholderiaceae > Burkholderia > Burkholderia cepacia complex sp. TUM26381. Next base: position 405,143 of record NZ_CM172008.1, read on the forward strand.
CGATGCCGAAGCGGTCGACCAGTCGCAGACCAATCCGCCGGGGCTGCCGCGCACCTGAGTGCCGCACGCGGCGCCGCTCACGTAATCGGCCACTGCAGGATCACGATCCCGTCGTTGTAGTCGCGGTCGGCGCCGTCCTCGGCCCCGAGCCAGCCGAGCCAGACCGTGTCGCCGGCCGACAGCGGCGCGAGCCGCGCATCGGTCGCCGATTTCCTGCCGTTGGCCGACGCGTCGATCCGGATCCTGCCGCCTTGCGAGTTCAGCGTGAACTGCCTGACGCCATCGTTGCCGTTGCCGGCGAACGACGCGGCCGGTTCCGGCGCGTCGTCGATGAACAGCTTCAGGTCCTGCCGGTCGGCGGCATTCGCGTAGAAGGTCGCCTTGAAAGCGGTATTCGGCGGCAGCGTGAAGTGGCCGTTGCGGTCGGACGACGGCTTGAAGCCGGGCTGTTTCGTGTCCGGCTGGCTGCCGGCGATCTCGATCGTCGTTTCCCAGCGGAAGTAGCCCGATACGGCGCCGTCGCGATCGAGCACGGCGAAATCGGCCGTGCAGGTGGTGGCACCCGCGGCCAGCACGTCGCTGCGCCAGACATGGTCTTTCATCGGCCGGCACGACGGATGAAGCAGGTCGTCGCCGTCCGGTACCGGCACGGCGGCATCGCGGATTTCCGCTTCGATCGGGGCGACGATGCCGGCGTCCTTCAACGCGAACCGGACGAACAGCACGCTCACTTCGGCGCGCAGCGCCAGCGCGGTTTCGCGCAGATGAAGCTGGTCGCCCGGCGCCAGGCCGGCAAAGAGACGGTTGTCGTTGTGGCCGACCTGCCCGGTCTCGCCGGGGCTCAGCACGTAGATGTGCCGGCCGTCGATCACGGTCGGCGCGTTGGCGTCCCGGCTCGCATCGGGGTAGGCCGACAGCAGCGTGACGGCGTCGATGACCGCGAGGACATCGCAACGAAGACCAGACATGAGCACCTCCTCCGCAACAAGGGAGCGGCACGGGCGGCCGCCGCGCGGCCGCCCGCGTGCCGCGATCAGTTATGGATCGAGATGAACGGATCCCACGAGAAGCAACCCTGGATCTGGCAGTTGCGATCGATGATCTGGAACTGGAAGTGGTAGGTCACGCGGCCGACCTTCAGGCATTCCGACGACCAGTAGTAGTTCGCGACTTTCTGGCAGGTCGGCACTTCCGGCTTGCTGGTGTTCGGCACCGGGATCGACGCTTCCGCGACCCGCGGGGTCGGCGTCGAGATCAGGTCGTTGCCGACGTTGCCGATGAACTTGTAGAACACCACCTGGTTCTCGAAGCCCAGCGACAGGCTCGTTTCGCGCCAGCGGATCAGGTCGCCGACCTGCGCTTTCAGGTCGAGCTCGCCGCCCGCCTGCCCGGAAATGACGTTGTCCTGGTTGGTCACCATATAGACGTAACGCCAGTCGATCAGCGTCGGGGCAGCCGGGTTCTTGCTGGGATTCGGATATTTTTTGAGAATGGTTTCGGTGTCGAACGAAACGAGCACATCGGTTACGCGTGACATGGAAGCTCCCGTTTTAAGTAATGGGACTTATCGTTGCGCGAATTGCTTCGTGCGGTCGCCATCGCCTTGTTCTGCAAGGATTTGTGCCCGATTGGGCCCGTGCTTGAGCGACGGCGAATCCAGATTATCCCGTTTGAATATTCGTGGAAGCTGTAAAGGTAAACAGGGTCGTTAAAATATATTCATTTGGTAATTTTAAAATAAGAATCAATCGATTCGATGCGTTACATAAATACAATGGCATCGAATACGTTAATTGATGGGCCGATTATTTTCCGGGCACGGGAGGCCGCTTACCGGTAGGTCCAGAACCGGTGCAGCAGGAACGTCGTCGGCGGGATCAGCAGCGCGATCGCGACGACGCTCATCGCGCGCGACATGTCGAGCGCCGCGGCGCCGCGCGCCAGCAGCAGCGTTTCGACGAACCCGGCGAGCGTGACCGCGAGGAAGCGCGTCGCGTTGCGCGCGCGTACCGTCGACGAAAAACTCCACAGCGTATTCGCCAGGTACGAGAACGCGGTGGCGCAGAGGAACGCGACGGCGTTCGCGGCCACCAGCGTCGCATCGAGCAGCGCGAACATCGCCGCCGCAACCAGCGTGTGAATCGCGGTCGAGCAGAGCCCCGACACGCCGAAGCGCACGAGCCTCGCGCGCTCGGCAGCGAGCAGGCCGATCATGGTGCCCGCGCGTCAGCGCGCACCGACCCGCGCACGGACCGGCTGCACGCGCCGGCGTGCGGCCAGGCGGCGCGCATCGCGTGAAACCGGCAGTTCGATCACCTTGCCGTGCGCCTGGTAGCGGCGGCGGATCAGGTAGACGGGCCGTTGCTTCGACTCGTCGTAGATCCGCCCGACATACTCGCCGACGACGCCGATCCCGATCAGCTCGATGCCGCCGATGAACAGCGTGACCGAGATCAGCGACGCATAGCCGAGCACCGGATTGCCGAACAGCAGCGTGCGCAGGATGATGAACGACCCGTACAGGAACGCGAGCGCGGCGATGCCGAGGCCGATGTAGGTCCAGCTGCGCAGCGGCACGGTGCTGAAGCTGGTGATGCCCTCCAGTGCGAAATTCCACAGCTTCCAGCCGGAAAACTTCGAGTGCCCGGCGCTGCGCGGATCGCGCTGGTATTCGACGATCACGGTCTTGTAGCCGACCCACGCGAACAGCCCCTTCATGAAGCGGTGCCGCTCGGGCAGGTTGCGCAGCGCATTCACGACCTTGCGGTCCATCAGCCGGAAATCGCCGACGTTCTCCGGCAGCTTCACGTCCGACAGCAGGTTGTGCACGCGGTAGTAGATCGCGGCGGCGGTGCGCTTCGCGAACGAATCGCACGCGCGGTTGCTGCGTTTTGCCGCCACGACTTCCGCACCGTCGCGCCAGTGTTCGATCATGACCGGAATCAGGCTGGGCGGATCCTGCAGATCGGCATCGAGCGGGATCACCGCGTCGCCGGCGGCTTCGTCGAGGCCGGCCGTCAGCGCGGCCTCCTTGCCGAAGTTGCGGGTGAGATCGATCACGCGCACGCGCCGCTCGGCGGTGCTGATGCGGACCAGGCGTTCCAGCGTGTCGTCGCGGCTGCCGTCGTTCACGCAGACGATCTCGAAGCGGATTGCGTCGATGGACGTCAGCAGTGGAATCACGACGTCGAAGAAATGCTCGACGGCCTCGCCTTCGTTATAGAACGGCACGACCAGCGAGACGAGCGGCGTGTAGATGGATTCCCGCATGATGATTCCCCTTGTAATGTCGCTTCACCGGCCGACGCCGATCGTCGGGCGGCCGGTGCGGCGCATTCCGTACGCCGGGCGGTGGTGTGACCGGGCCGGATGGGCGAACCCGGTATCGGTCGAGGTGTCGCGCGCGTCGGGCATCGACGGCACGTCGTGTCTTTCCTGTGCGATCCGGCTGACGAGCAGCGCGAGCGACGCGAGCGTCACGAGCGGCATGAACTGGAACGACAGGTGCGGTACGACCGCGAGGCCCGCGAGCGGCATCGGCCACAGCAGCATCAGCCATTCGCGATCGAAGTGGCGCCAGCCGCGCGTCCCCGCATAGCGGGCGTACCACGCGATCACGAGGCCGTACCACGTCAGGTCGTAGTCGTACAGATAGGGGCTGACGAGCAGGCAGGCGCACGCGAGGGTCGCGGCGCGCAGCGCGTACGAACATGCGCCGCGCCACGCGTAGACCACGGCAATCGCGGCAGCCGCGGCCGACAGCAGCTGCAGGCCGCGTGCAACGAGCGCGGGCCAGCCGGCCATCGTCGCGAGCGCAAACACGGTCGGCATGCGCGCGAGTTTCGCGTGGCCGGTGCCGACGATCGCGTAGACGTTGGCGATCACGTGCATGAACGCGACCCACGGGGCGAGGCCGAACGCGAGCGTCGCGAGCACGACGCTGACGGCGAGCGTCGCGGCCCACGCGGCCAGCGCACGCCATTGCCCCGCGCACAGCAGCGCGAGCGGGAACAGCACCGCGAGCTGCGGCTTCGTCGTCAGCAAGCCGAAGCAGATCCCGGCGACAACCGGGCGGCGGTTCAGCGCGAGCAGGCCGAGGCCGGCGAGCATCGCGGTGAAGAGGCTGGTCTGTCCGACGATCACCGTGAGGAAAGCGCCGGGGAATGCGAGGGCGCACAGCCACGCGGCATCGCGCTGTACGGTCGCGCGGATCGTCGCCGCGAACAGCGCGTACGTGACCGCGAGCCACAGCACGAGCGCCAGCGTGTACGGTAGCCAGCCGAGCGGCGAGACGAACAGCAGCATCGTGGGCGGATAGAGCCACGGCTGCGTGCCGTCCGCGAGCGTCAACGTCGGGATCGCAAGCTTCTGGACCGCGAACAGCGCGGGGAAATGCCATGCGTCGGCGCCGTGCCCGTGCGCGGCGAGCCATGCGGCGCTCCAGACCGGCGAAAAATCCGGCGACAGCGGGTCCGGCGCGCCGTGGTTCGACAGGATCACGCGGATCAGGTAGATGCCGATGAACAGCAGTTCGGTCAGCAACGCGGCGGCCGCATAAAGGCGTATGCGGTCGCGATTGAACCAGTGCGGGTAGCGGTGCGGGCCGGCGATCGGGAGTTCCGGATGCGCGTCAATGGAGGAATGCGCATGGCGGGCGAACGAAGGCGCTTTCATTGCGTGCTCCGTGACGCCAGTGCCGTGCGGCGCACGACGACGAACAGCACCGCGAGCAGCACGACTGGCCCGATCTGCGGCAGCTTCATCAACCGATTGAACATCTCGAAGATCGGCAACAGCCACGCGAGCACGAGGATGCCCTGGTCGCCGGGAAGCCAGCCTTCGTCGAGACCGTACGCGATCAGGCAAAAGACCGCGATGCCGAGCCACGTCAGTTCGTAGTGCCACAGATAAGGCGTCGTCAGCAGCGTGGCGACCGCCAGCACTGCGCCGCGCAGGCGCATGTCGTGCGTGCGACGCCACACGTTGACGGCCGCGGCGATCGCGAGCAGCGCGACCGCCGCCTGTGCGGCAAGCGCGGCGGCTACCGGTGCGCCCGCGAGCCGCAACGCGGCGAACGGCGTCGGCGACGCGAGCCAGTACGACGCGAGCATGAAATGCTGCTCGCGTACCGTCGACATCGCATGCGTCAACCCGTGCAGCGCGGCCGGGCCGGACAGTGCGACGCCGGCTGCCGCGAACAGCGTCGCGGTGATCGCCGCCGCCGCGAAGGTGCGCCACGCACGCGTCGCGATCAGCACGAACGGGAACACCACGGCCAACTGCGGCTTGATCGCGAGCAGCCCGATCAGCACGCCCGCCACGACCGGACGCTTGCCGAGCAGATGCAGCGCGAGCGCGGCGAGGCCGGCGGTCAGGATGCTGTTCTGCCCGAACAGTGCGGACATGCACACCGCCGAATACGCGGCGGCCACGAGCGCCGCGGCGCGCGGCACGGGAAGATGCGCGCGCAGTCCCGACAACCGCGAGACGGCGAACGCGTAGCATAAAAGACTGCCCGCGAAAAAGAGGAAGTAAGCGGGCAGGAAAGGCACAAGGGCAACCGGCGCGACGAACAGCAGCATCGTCGGCGGATAGAGCCAGGGAAGCGGCCGGTGTTGCAGAAACGCACCGAAGTGCGCGAACTCGGCCTGCACGAATGACGACGTGTCGTAGGCCGATGCGGCATGGCCTTGCAACACGAGATGCGATGCAGTCCAGAAGACCGAGAAGTCGGTGCCTGGACGGGCGATGGCGTTCGACGTGAAGCCGTCGGTCACGACGCCCCACACGACCACCAGTGCGATGAACAGCAGCAGCATGATGCAGCTGTATGGAACGATCCGGTCCGCTGTCAGCCATTGAGCACAGCGTATGGCGCGATCGCGCGTTTCACGATTGGCTGTGTACATGATGCCCCGTTTATCGTAGTGGCTGCGTGGTCTGTCACAGCCGTTTGATGTTGTCGTGCCTGCGGATCGAATCGCGTTGAAACGGCGTTGTCCGGTGAGTTCATTGTTGAAGAAAATATCGCGTGATGCAAACCACGCATGGGCGGCCGGTCTTTAATGTGTTCAGCGATGCGCGTGAAAACCGCCGTTTCTGGTATGAAAAAATGCCGACGCCGGGTTTCGTGTTTCTGGCTTGAAACATTCCGCGATTTTCACCGGGTTCGCATGCCGCCGATCCTGCGGTGCGCGAGCGGCGCCAGGCGTCCGGGAAAATCCCGAGAAAAAATTTTGTGCCCTTTGTGCAGCGCGACGACGGGCGTTCCGGGGGCCTCCGTTCGCGGGGGCGCCTATATCAAATTTGAAACATTTCGATCGTTGCGCCCCTGGCCCGGGGCGGCGCGGATCGCCGGAACCCTTGATGCACCTCGATTTCGCCCGAGATGGTCCGCTCTTTGCGTAAGCGTTGGCACGGCAGTCGACGACGGGATGACCGGCCGGTTCGGACAAAAGACACACGGAACCGGCTTTGGAATCACCTGCGGAAAAGATGGGCCGGAGCGCGTCGGGGAACATGCTGCTCCAGGTCGATGAACCGCGCGAATCGTCGCCGAGTGACCAATGAGACCCGATGTCTTCAGGGCAATAAAAATCGGCATGGCAGTACTTGGGGAATAAAAATGAAAGACCACTGCACATCGCGGATCGCAAGCCGCGTTAAAAACACATTGCGGCTTTGCCGGGAGTTCGTCTCCCGTTCAACTGGATTCCATGCGTCGAACGGCCGTCGTGCCGTTCCGGTCTGTCGGCATGCCCGGTTCATCCGGCTGGTCGGCCCGGCCACGCCTTTCTCGCGCTCCGTTTCACTGATACCCGTTCGCACGGACAGGGGTGTGCATCCCCGTTCCCGCAGCTGAGCGTCGCGTTCCGATTTTTCGTGTAGTGCCGGTGGTGCCCACCCCCGACGTCTTGATTGACGAAGGGAATTTAATAGTAGTCCGAAAGGAGAAAGCTCATGCCAAGAATCATCGAAAAGGTAGCCTGGTTCGTCGAGGATCAAGACGGTGTGACGGCCATTGAATACGGCCTGATCGCCGCGCTGATCGCAATCGGCATCATTGCCGCGCTGACGACAGTCGGCACGGATCTGAAGACCGTGTTCAGTACGGTCGCCGACGATCTGGACTCGGTAGTGGCAGCAATCTGATGAACGGTACGGCGAGCGGCTCCTCAGGATTGTTCGTCGGCACCACACGGCATCAACAACATGCCTCGACGTATCGATGCCGGATCATTCGATCCAGCCGGCACGCGAGGACTTTGAAAGTGACTACGCAAGGAGATCATCATGTCCAAGTTCATTCAACAAGTCAGCCGTTTCGTTCGCGATGAAGATGGCGTGACGGCCATCGAATACGGCCTGATCGCCGCCCTGATCGCCATCGGCATCATCGCCGCGCTGTCGACGGTCGGCAAGGACCTCAAGACCGTGTTCACCACGATCGCGGACGACCTCGATTCGGCGGTCGCAGCCATCTGATGGACCATGCCGTGGACGGCTCGGCCGGTGCAGTGCTCGAGCCGTCCCCGGCCATCCGATCAACCAGGAACCGGAGACCACCATGCAAGCCACGATGTGTGTCGTCCGTCGCTGGATCGCCGACGAGCAAGGCGTGACGTCGATCGAATATGCGTTGCTCGCGGCGATGTTCGCCACCGCAGTGCTGGGCAGCGTCGTCACGCTGAAAGGCTCGCTCGCCAATACGTACGAGGTGATTGCAGCGGCCGTGACGTCTGCGGTAACCACCGCGCTGGCAATGGTTTCCTGATTCAACGATTCGATCCGAGAGGTTCGCCATGTTACCTGTTGCGCCGCCTTACCCGGTCCCGTTGTGCGTGACGTTGCTCGCCGTCGCCGCGGCCAGCACGGACATCGCAAGCCGCCGCATTCCGAACCGTCTCGTCGCGGTCGGGCTCGTCGGCGCGCTGGTCGCGCAGTGCATGCTGCACGGCGTCCTGGCAGGCGCACTCGGGTGGCTCGCAGGGGCGGCGACCGGCTTCGGCCTGCTGCTGCCGTTCTATCTGTTGCGCGGGATGGCGGCCGGCGACGTGAAGCTGATGCTCGCGATCGGCGCATGGGTCGGGGCGGAAATGACGTTCTACATCGTGCTGGCCACGTTCCTGGCCGGCGGGATAGGCGCCATCGCGTTCGCGCTGCTGCGCGGCCGGATGCGCCAGATGTGGGCGAACGTCCGCGCGCTGATCGCGCGTCGTTCGCAAGGGGCGCACGCGGAAGCCGCCGGCGGCCCCGTGGAATTCGCATCGGTCGGCACGCTGCCGTATGGCGTGGCGATCGCGGCCGGCACGCTGGGCATGTTGTTCGTGTCGTGCGCATAGCGCGACGCACAAGCAACGAGGACGGAGCGATCATGAACACGAATCACACCGAACCGAGACGCGACGCGCAGGTGGCGCACCTGCCCGATCCGCTGCCGTCTCGGGAAGCCCATACGAAACTGGGCACGCAGTTGCCGACGGCGCCGCGCACGCTCGAGGAAACCGGGCTGAGCATGACGTTCGTCGCCGGGCTCGTGCTGAAGTCGACGCTGGTGCTCGGCCGCCCGTCATACGGCGACCTGGTCGAGCGGCACTGCCTGCCGCTCGCGGTCCTCGACGACGTCTTCGCCTTCCTGGTGCGCGAGCATCTCGTCGAGCTCACCCATCGCGGCGCGACCGATCTCGACGTGACGTTCCGCCTGACCGACGCGGGCCGCGTGCTCGCACTCGAGGAACGGGCGCGCAGCGGCTACAGCGGCCCCGCACCGGTGACGCTCGACGCGTATCTCGAATGCGTGGCCGCTCATTCAGTGCGCAAGCTGCACATCGGCCAGAACGACGTGTGGGCCGTGTTCGAAGGCATCGTGATCGACACGTCGGTGCTCGATGCGGCGGCTGCGGCACTGAATGCCGGCCGTCCGCTGCTGATCTACGGCCCGGCCGGCAGCGGCAAGACCTTCCTCGCCGAACGGCTCGGCTCGCTGATGCACGGCCACGTGCCGGTGCCGCACGCGATCTGCGCGGCCGGCGAAGTGATCCAGATCTACGACCCGCTCGTGCATGTCGAGGTCGGGCAGCCCTCCGGCAACTGGTCGATCGATCGCCGCTGGCGCCTGTGTACGCGGCCGGTCGTGATGTCGGGCGGCGAACTGACGCTCGATGAGCTTGATCTCCGCCGCGACGAAGCCGCCGGCTTCTATCAGGCGCCGCCGCACATGAAAGCCAACATGGGCATGTACGTCGTCGACGATCTCGGTCGCCAGCGCGTCGAGCCACGCGACCTGCTCAATCGCTGGCTGCGCCCGCTCGATCGCGGCGTCGACTTCATGACGCTCGAATCCGGCAACCGCTTCGTGATGCCGTTCGATGTCTGGCCGGTGTTCTCGAGCAACCTGTCGCCGGAACAGCTCGGCGACGACGCGTTCCTGCGTCGCCTCGGTTCGAAGCTGCACGTCGGCGCGATGTCGATCGACGACTACCGCGCCGTGTACAACGCGGCCTGCGCATCGCTGGGGCTCATCTCCGCGAGCGATGCATTCGACTACCTGCTGCATCGGCTGCATCTGCCGACCGGCAAGGCGTTTCTCGCCTGTTTTCCTGCGGACCTGCTGCGTCTCGTGGCCGCCGGCGCACGGTATCGCGGCGATCCGCCCGAAGTGACGCACGACGCACTGTACGACGCATGGGCGAGCTATTTCGGCGCGGCACCCGAACGTGACGGCAGCCATCCGCCGCCCGTCGAGCGCGGTGGCCGCACGTTCGTTACCGGTTGAGCCGTTTCTTTCACGAATCGTCGAGGAGCATTGCCATGAAAAACAGTCGAGCGGTCATGATGCTGGTCGTCGCGATGGTCGCGGGTCTTGCCGCGGTCGTGTTCGCGTCCCACTGGCTGGTGCAGACATCCACGAATTCGGTCACGCCGGTCGCGGTGGCCACCACCGACCTGAACCTGGGCGAACCGCTCGGGCCGAACCAGATCCACCTGGTCAACTGGCCGTCGGGCAGCGTGCCGACGGGCGCGTTCACCGATACGAAAGCCCTTGAAGGGCGCGTGGTGCGCACCAGCCTTTCACGCGACGAGCCGGTGATCGAGTCGAAGCTTGCGCCGGTCGGCACCAAGGGCGGGTTGTCCGCGGTCATCGCCGACGGCAGCCGCGCGATCACGGTGCGCGTGAACGACGTGGTCGGCGTCGCGGGCTTCGCGCTGCCGGGCAACTACGTCGACGTGATCGTCAACACGCAGGAACAGCAGGGCAAGACCGACGGACAGAGCATCTCCAAGATCGTGCTCGAACACATCCTCGTGCTCGCCGTCGCGCAGCAGGTCAGCCGCGACGACACCGCACCGAAGGTCGTCAATGCGGTGACGCTGGAAGTCACGCCCGACCAGGCCGAACGGCTCGATCTCGCGCGCAGCGTCGGCACGCTGTCGCTCGTGCTGCGCAACCAGGTCGACCAGAAGACGCTGAACACCGACGGCGCGACCAAGCTGACGCTGCTGGGCAAGGAGCCCGCACCCGAAGCGCCGCCGGCACCTGTCCATGTACGGACGGTACGCGTGCACGTCGCATCGCACGCGGCGCCGGAAGCACGACGCGACTGCGTCGGCGTGCTGACGGGCGTGAAGGGCAGCGTCGAGTGTTTCTGAAACAGATCAATACAGCCAGACAAACAGATCGGCCGCCGGCAACGCGCGGCGGCCTTGGAAGTCGATAACCGGCACGGCGCCGGTCTCTCGGGGGATCAGACGAAATGAAGATCAAACCGCAACGCACAGGTACGAGCCCACTGCGGACACGCGTCGCACGGGGCACGATGATGGCCGCGATCCTCTGTTCGGGATGGCTGACCGTTTATGGCGCACTCGCGCAGGAAGGCGTCGAGTCGGCCGTGCTGACGAAGGGCGGCGCCAGCGCGCCGGCCGCCGTCGGCAAGGGGCCGATGCAGATGACGATCAGCATGGCGCCGGTGCCGGCCGCCGCGCCCGCCGCCTCGGCGGGGCCGCTGCGCGGGCCGAACTGCGTCGGCGCCGTGCGCGAGTCGACCAGCGTCAGCGTGCCGCTCGGCAAGTCGCTGCTGGTGCCGATGCCGGAGCCGGTCCGCAATCGGACGATCGGCAACCCGGCCGTCGCGCAGGCCACGATGGTGTCGCCGCAGACGCTGTACATCCTCGGGCTCGCGGTCGGCACGACCAACATGATCGTGCAGGGCAAGAGCGGCGCCTGCCGCGTGATCGACGTTGCGGTCGGCGCGGATGCCGGCGGCCTGCAGGCATCGCTGCTGCAGCTGATGCCGAACGAGCGCGACATCCACGTATCGACCGCGGCCGGCACGATCGTGCTGGCGGGTACCGTGTCGAGCTCGCAGGCTGCGCAGCAGGCCGTGCAGATCGCCCATGCGTACGGTGACAGCGCCAGCGACCCGGCAGCGGGCGGCAAGGGCGGCGGCGGTGTGCTGAACATGCTGAACGTCACGTCGCCGCAGCAGGTGATGCTCGAGGTGAAGGTGGCCGAGGTGTCGAAGACGCTGATCAACCAGATGGGCAGCGCGTTCAACATCCAGGGCGGGTTCGGTTCGTGGAGCGGCGCGCTGGTCAGCAACCTGCTCGCGGGCGTGGCAAGCGGCGCCGTCTTCAACAAGGCGAACAACAAGCCGTTCAGCATCGCGGCCGACGCGCAGAACACCGACAACCTCGTCAAGATCCTCGCGGAGCCGAACCTCGTGACGATCAGCGGCCAGGAAGCGACGTTCCTCGCCGGCGGCAAGATCTTCATCCCGATCCCGCAGAGCAGCGGCAACGGCACGTCGTCGATCACGCTGCAGGAAGAGGAGTTCGGCGTCGCGCTGAAGTTCACGCCGACGGTGCTCGCCAACGGCCGGATCAGCCTGAAGGTCGCGCCGGAGGTGTCGGAGCTGTCGCAGACGGGCGTCACGCTGAGCGCGACCAACATCGGCGGCACGTCGATCCTGCCGCTGATCACGACGCGGCGCGCCTCGACGACGGTCCAGATGAGCGACGGCGAATCGTTCGCGATCGGCGGGCTGATCAAGGACAACGCGACCGGCGCGCTGAAGGCGATCCCGGGTGTCGGCGAAGTGCCCGTGCTCGGCGCGCTGTTCCGCAGCACGTCGTTCCAGCAGGACCGCACCGAGCTGATCTTCCTGATCACGCCGCACCTGGTGAAGCCGCTGTCGACCGCCGATGTCGCGCTGCCGACCGACAGCTTCTCGAAGCCGAACGAAGCCGACGTGTATGCAACGGGCAACATGGAAGGCCGCGGCGGGGTTCGCAAGGCAGGCGCACAGCCCGCGAACGGCGCAGCAGCTGCACCGCAGGCTCCGGCCGAGGCTCCGGCACCCGCGCCGGCTCCGCAATCGGAAGCGCCCGCCGGTCCCGCCGCCGCGCTGCCCGCGCCGCGCGCGCCGCAAGGTGCCGACGCGCAGTCGCCGGTGCTGGCCGAGCCGCACAAGGTGCCCACGCCGGTGGTCGCCACCGTGCCGCAGCCCGACACGTCGAACGCGGCGCGCATCGCGAACATCGAAGCCACCGCCGCGCGCCTCGCGGCAGCCGGCCCCGATACGCCGGCCAAGCCGGCGGCGCGGCCGAAGCACCGGGTGCCGGCAGCGCAGGCGCAGGTCGCGCGTGCGGGCGCCGAACCCCAGTCCACCGATCGTTGAAGCCATCCAAGGGGACACTCATGAAATCCGCCTACCTCGTATTCGTGCGCCGCGCGGCGCTCGCCGTCCCGCTCGCGTTCGCGCTTGCCGGCTGCATGTCGTCGACCCCGGTGTGGGACAGCCGCTTCGGCGATTCGGTCCGCACCGTGATGCAGGCCCAGATCATCGATCCGCATGCCGGCGAACACCCGGCAGCGGCATCGGGGGTCGACGGCGGCGCAGCCGCGGCCGCGCTCGACAACTACGACAAGTCGTTCAAGCAGACGGTGCCGCCCGCCAATGCATTCGTGATCGGCATCGGCAAGGCCACCCAGTAACGCCAGGACGCTCAGGGAGAACGCCATGAACAGCGCAGCCCGCTATCCGAAAGTCATGCGTCGCAGCCTGCATCGCCAGCGCGGTGCCGTCGCGATCATCGTCGGTCTTGCACTGGCGGTGATGATCGGGTTCGTCGGTCTCGCGCTGGATCTTGGCAAGCTGTACGTCACGCGCAGCGAACTGCAGAACAGCGCCGATGCCTGCGCGCTGTCGGCTGCGCGTGACCTGACTTCGGCCATCAGCCTGTCGGTGGCCGAGGCCGACGGCATCGCCGCCGGCCATCTGAATTTCGTGTTTTTCCAGAACAGCGCGGTGCAGCTGTCGACGAACGCGAACGTCACGTTCAGCGATTCGCTGACCAACCCGTTCCTGACCAAGACCGCGGTCACGACGCCGGCGAACATCAAGTACGTGCAATGCGCGACGAAGCTGAGCAACATCGCGCACTGGTTCATCGAGGTGCTGAACGTGCTGCCGGGCACGAAGCTCGCGAGCGCGGCGGAAGTGTCGGCGAGCGCGATCGCCACCGTCGGCGGCGGGCAGACGACCTGCGCGATCCCGGTGTTCGTGTGCCGCACGACGGGCTCGCCGTCCTACAACGTCGGCGACTGGATCACGTCGCCCTCCGGGTCGTCGTCGACCTACGGGCCCGGCAACTTCGGCTGGGCGGCGCTCGACGGCTCGACGAACGAGACGACGCTCGCTGGCGAGCTGTCGGGCAACACCTGCAACATCACGAGCCCGCCCGACCTGAGCACCACGGGCCTGAAGTCGGCGTCGCTGCGCGCCTGGAATACGCGCTTCGGTATCTACACGAACGGCGCGAACGGCTCGAGCGGCCAGCCCGACTTTACCGGTTACGCGTATGTCGGCCCGAACTACGGGCCGCCCGGAACGGCCGGCATCAAGGGTGATGCCTATACGCAGTTCGTTACCGACCGCACGAATTTCAAGCCGTACCAGGGCGATGGCGCGCCGCCTGCGGGCAGCGGAATCGCCACCAACGGCACCGCGACGGCGAGCAACTACCAGACCTACGGCGGCGACCGGCGCGTCGCGCTCGCACCGGAAGGCGATTGCTCGACGCTGAACGGCAACAGCGGCAAGGTGCACGTCACGCAATGGGACTGCGTGCTGATGCTCGATCCGCTGCCGTTCAGCCCAGGCAAGGGCGGGGTCGTCGCGCACCTCGAGTACCTCGGCTCGTCGGTGTCCGGCAACAATCCGTGCGCGACGCACGGCTTGCCCGGCAGCGGCAGTGCGTCGGGGACCCAGGTTCCGATGCTCGTTCAATAGCGGAGAGACGACCATGAACAAGCCTCCGTTCCGCCGTTCGCGCACCCGCGGCGTCGCTGCCGTCGAGTTCGCGCTCGTGCTGATTCCGATGATCATGCTGTCGACCGGCGTGGCCGAGTTCGGCCGCGCGATCTACCAGTACGAGACGCTGACCAAGTCCACGCGGGATGCGGCGCGCTACCTGTCGGTCTGGCTGCCGACCGACAGCGCCTATCCGGTGTCGCAGGCGCAGTGCCTCGTCGTCTACGGCAGCACGACCTGCGGCTCGTCGGGCACCGAGCTGGTGCCCGGGCTCACGACGTCGATGGTGACGATCTGCGACGCGCAGCGCACGACCGGCTGCAGCGACGGGTCCGATCCGCCGCAGTTCGCGAACCTGCCGACCTACGACTCGAACAACAACGCGGCGAGCGGCACGGCGACGGGCGCAATCAACGTCGTCGAAGTGAAGATCAAGGGCTACAAGTACCAGCCGATCCCCGCGTACCCGTGGCTGCCGTCGATCACCTTCAACAACATCGTCACCGTGATGAGGCAAGTGTCATGAACGCTCGCCATGCCCCCCCGTCACGCCGGCGCGCCCAACGCGGCGCGACGATCGTCGAGTTCGCGCTGATCGCGTCGGTGCTGATCATGCTGCTGATCGGCATCTTCGAATTCGGCCGCGTGCTGTTCTACTGGAACACCGCGAGCGAAGCCGTGCGTCTCGGCGCGCGCACGGCCGTGGTCTGCGACGTGAATGCCGCCGGCGTCGCGAAGCGCGTGACGGCGCTGCTGCCGCTGCTGTCGAACGCGAACGTGTCGGTGAACTACTCGCCGGCGAACTGCGACGTGAATTCGTGCGCGTTCGTGACCGTCAGCGTCACGAACGTCACCGTCAAGACGATGATCCCGTTCGTGAACGTCACGGTCACCATGCCGCCGTTCACGACGACACTGCCGCGCGAAAGCCTGACTTCCGCGACTGGCGGCACCGCTTGCAACTAATCGAACAGACGAGGCACACGACATGATCAACCTCCTCGTAGCTTCCGACGATACCGCGCGTCTCACGCAGATCGCGCGCCTCGTGGCCGACTGCGGACGCTATCGCGCGACCCGCGCGACCGGCCGCCCGTCGCAGATCGAGCATCGCACCGACGGGCTCGACGCGTTCGATGTCCTGCTGGTCGACGGCACGTCGCTCGAGCCGTCCGAGCTGTCGGCGATCGAGCGCATCTGCCGCGCCCACGCGAACCTGACCTGCATTCTCGTGACGGCGGATGCGTCGCCGCACGTGCTGCTCGACGCGATGCGCGCAGGCGCCCGCGACGTGCTGCAGTGGCCGCTCGAGCCGCAGGCGCTCGCCAACGCGCTCGAACGGGCGGCGGCGCAAAGCACGCGGCGCGACACCGACGATACGCGGATCGTGTCGTTCATGTCGTGCAAGGGCGGGGCCGGCACGAGCTTCGCGGCCAGCAACATCGCGTTCGAGATCGCCGAAGGGTTCAAGCGCCGCGTGCTGCTGATCGACCTGAACCAGCAGTTCGCCGATGCGGCGTTCCTCGTCAGCGACGAAACCCCGCCGTCGACGCTGCCGCAGCTTTGCGCGCAGATCGAGCGGCTCGACAGCGCGTTTCTCGACGCGAGCGTCGCGCACGTGACGGAAAACTTCCACGTGCTCGCGGGCGCCGGCGACCCGGTCAAGGCCGCCGAGATGCGCGAGGACGCGCTCGAATGGATCCTCGGCGTCGCCGCGCCGCGCTATGACTTCGTGATCTTCGACGTCGGCGTCGGCATCAATCCGCTGTCGATGGTCGCGCTGGATCGCAGCGACCAGATCCAGATCGTGCTGCAGCCCGCGATGCCGCACGTGCGCGCCGGCCGCCGGCTGCTGGAGATCCTCGTGTCGCTCGGTTACTCGACCGACCAGTTGCGGCTGATCGTAAACCGCGCGACGCGCGCGAGCGACCGGACCCGCACCGCGCTCGAGGAAGTGCTCGGCCTGCAGGCGGCCTGCACGATTCCCGACGATGCCGATACCGTGCTCGAAGCGATCAACCAGGGCCATCCGGTATCGCGGCTCGCGCGCGGCACGGCGGTCGCGCGTGCGTTGCAGGGGTGTGCGAAACAACTCGTCGACGGGGAAGTGCGCGCCGGGCACAGCGCGGCGAACAGCGAACCGTTGATGTCCAGGCTCTTCGGCCGCAAGGCCACGCCGAAGCTCAAGTCCATGTAAATTTTTCGGGGAACCATCATGTCATTGCGCGAACAGATGTCCTTGCACCGGGCCCAGCCGCTGGTGGCGGGTGGTGAACCGGCCGGTCCGGCACATTCGTCGGTGCGCGACGCATACCAGAAGCTGCGCCGCGAAATCCACCTGGCGGTACTCGAACGCGTCGAGCTCGAGCGCCTGTCGCGGCTGCCGCAGGATACGGTCCGCATGGAAATCGGCGCGCTGATCGCGCGCATCCTCGACGACGGGCGGCTGCCGGCGAACGACATCGAGCGCCGGCAGCTCGCGGTCGACGTGTACGACGAGATGTTCGGCTTCGGCCCGCTCGAAGCGCTGCTGCGCGACCCCGGCATTTCCGACATCCTCGTGAATACGTACCGGCAGGTCTACGTCGAACGTTGCGGCCAGCTCGAACTGACCGACGTGACGTTCTATGACGACGCGCACCTGATGAAGGTGATCGAGAAGATCGTGTCGCGCGTCGGGCGCCGCATCGACGAATCGAGCCCGATGGTCGACGCGCGGCTGCCGGACGGCTCGCGCGTGAACGCGATCATCCCGCCGTCCGCGATCGACGGGCCGCTGATGTCGATCCGGCGTTTCGCGGTCAACCCGCTGAAGATGGACGACCTCGTGCGCTACCACAGCCTGACGCCGCCGATGGCCGAGCTGCTCGACGCGCTGTCGCGCGCGAAGGTGAACGTGCTGGTGTCGGGCGGCACCGGCAGCGGCAAGACGACGCTGCTCAACATCCTGTCCGGCTACATTCCGCGCAACGAGCGGATCGTGACGATCGAGGATGCGGCCGAACTGCAGCTGCAGCAGCCGCACGTGCTGCGCCTCGAAACGCGCCCGCCGAACATCGAGGGCAAGGGCGAGATCACGCAGCGCACGCTGGTGCGCAATGCGCTGCGGATGCGCCCGGACCGGATCATCCTCGGCGAAGTGCGCGGCGCCGAAGCGCTCGACATGCTCAACGCGATGAACACCGGCCACGAAGGCTCGCTCGCGACGATCCACGCGAACACGCCGCGCGACGCGCTGACGCGGCTCGAGAACATGATCAGCGTCTCCGGCCTGACGCTGCCGCCGAAGACGATGCGCCAGCAGATCGCGTCGGCGATCTCGGTGGTCGTGCAGGCGGCGCGGCTGACGGACGGCAAGCGCAAGATCGTCAGCATCCAGGAACTGACCGGGATGGAAGGCGACATCATCAACATGCAGGAGATCTTCACGTTCAAGCGTACGGGCGTGGATCGTGACGGATCGGTCCGCGGCCACTTCTGCGCGACCGGCGTGCGGCCGAAGTTCGTCGAGCGGCTGCAGGCGTTCGGCATCAACCTGCCGGATTCGCTCTACGACCCGTCGCAGCGCTACGAGACGAACTGACGGCCCGTCGCCGCCAGCTCCGGGGAGGCTTCATGAACACGATCTTTTACGGCTTTGTGATTCTCACCTTCGTCGCGGTGGTGCTCGCGATCGAAGGCGCCTATCAATGGTGGAACGCGCGGCACGGCAGCGCCGCGCGCCGGATCGAATCGCGCATTCGCGCGATGTCGGCCGGCGGCAACGTACAGCAGGAGCGGCTGTCGATCCTGAAGAAGCGGATGCTGGACGAATCGAAGCCGTTCGACCGGCTGCTGCTGAGCGTGCCGCGCGTGCAGGCGCTCGATCTCGTGCTTCAGCAGTCGGGCCTCGACTGGACGCTGCCGAAGCTGATCACGCTCAGCGCGCTGTTCGCGGCTTTCGCGTGGCTGGGGATGAGCGTCGCGAGGTTGCCGCAATTCGCCGGGCTGCCGGTCGCGCTGTTCGCCGGATGCCTGCCGATGATGCACGTGATGCGCCGCCGCGCGCGCCGGATGCGCAAGCTCGAACGGCAGTTGCCGGACATCTGCGACATGATCGCGCGCGCGCTGCGTTCCGGTCATTCGTTCACGAGCACGCTCGGGATGGTCGGTGACGAGTTTCCCGATCCGATGGGCGGCGAATTCCGCGTCACGTTCGACGAGGTCAACTACGGCGTGTCGTTGCACGATGCGCTGATGAACCTCACGACGCGCGTGCCGGTGCAGGACCTGCGCTACTTCGTGATCGCGGTGCTGATCCAGCGCGAGACGGGCGGCAACCTGGCCGAGCTGCTCGACAGCATCGCCGCGCTGATCCGCGAGCGCTTCAAGCTGTTCGACAAGGTGCGCGTGCTGTCGGCCGAAGGGCGGCTGTCGGCATGGATTCTCGGGCTGCTGCCGTTCGGTACCGCCGCGGTCATGGCGCTGCTGAACCGCGAATTCCTGTCCGTGCTCTGGGAGGATCCGGCCGGGATCAGGATGGTCGGCACGATGCTCGTGTCGATGCTGTTCGGCCTGTTCTGGATCCGTCGTATTGTCCGCATTCGCGTCTGACGCGCGTGCCGAATAACGAACCGTTGCGAGGTTGTCATGCAAAACCTGAGCGTGATCCAGGCCGTGATGCTGGGCGGCTTGTTCCTCTTCGTGGCCGGCGGCGTGCTCATCGCGATGCTGCTGTTCGCGCCGCGCAGCATCCAGCGCCGGCTGCAGCAGGCCGGCGGGGCCGGGGCGGGCGGGACCGCCGTCGGGGGGACGGGCGACGGCGACGACATGGCGTCGCGCTGGGTCGCGAAGCTGGTCGAGCTGTCCACCCCGATCTCGAAGCTGTCGGTGCCGAAGGAGGGGTGGGAGAATTCGCCCCTGCGCATCCGGCTGATGAACGCCGGCTGGCGCAACCAGAGCTCGGCCGCGCTGTATTTCACGGCGAAGACGGCGCTCGCGCTCGGGTTGCCGTGCGCAGCGCTGCTGGTGCTGATCACGACGTCGCTCGGTGACGAGCGCGCGCTGCTGTCGATCATCCTCGTCGCGTTCGCCGGGATCGGCTACTACATCCCGAACATCGTGCTGTCGCAGCGGGTCAAGGTGCGCCAGCAGAAGATCTTCGAGGATTTCCCGGATGCGCTCGACCTGCTGACGGTGTGCGTCGAAGCGGGGCTCGGGCTCGACGCGGCGCTGATGAAGGTGAGCGAGGAACTGCGCTTCAGCAGCGAGGTGGTCTCAAGCGAACTCGACCTGCTGCTGCTCGAGATGCGCTCAGGTTTCACGAAGGAGACGGCGCTGCGCAATCTCGCGCTGCGGACCGGCGTCGAGGACATCGAGTCGTTCTGCGCGATGCTGATCCAGGCCGACCGCTTCGGCACGAGCATCAGCGAATCGCTGCGCGTGCTGTCGGACATGCTGCGCACGCGGCGCCGGATGCGTGCGGAGGAGCGGGCAGCGAAGATTGCGCTGAAGCTGCTGTTCCCGCTGATCTTCTGCATCTTCCCCGCGCTGATGATGGTGCTGCTCGGCCCGGCAATGATCCACGTGTATCGCGTGCTGCTGCCGACGTTCGTTGGCGTCGCACCGTGAGCGGCGAACCGGCGTCGCGCCGGGATCGCCGATGAAGGATGGGCGTGCCGGCCCGCCCCCCGCCGGCCGGCACGGCAACAGGCTTCATGGAGGCTCCCTCCCCAGGCGGCGCCGCGAGACAGGTTGACCATAGCGGCGTCAATGCATCCTGGACCCATGGTCGGCCATGGAACAAGCCGTAGTCCACCGCCTTCGCGGCTGCCCCCTACCGCTAACCTCTGAAGCCGCGTTGCCGGCATGGCGCGATGCGGCTGAAAGCGACGTCGCAGGGATGAACCCCCGCCATCGAGTTAATTGAATCATGCGCGGGATTGTTCATTCTGTTGTCGATTGCAATTGCTTCTCGTTCGTCTTATGCGAACGGCGGGAATGCGCCGCGTTTGCCGAAATGGCAAATTTGCAGAAAGCATTGTGTAATTGATGGTGTGCGCCCGCCCGCTGGCGGTCGACGAGCCGCTTGCACCGGCGTCTCGAGCGTCGTCCGAAAATCTCCTTGAAATACCTGGCTCGAATTTCTACATTATTCAAAATCAAACTCGCATGACGGAACGGACGAATCCATCGTTACACGTACCGTAAAACCGAACAAAAACACTTGAAAATCAAGAGACTGCCCGACAATACGGAAAACAGGCCAGTCACGCACGATCAAGGCCGGGGGAAACAATGAGCAAGCAAGCAACGGCAAGCACGCTGCCTGACGCTTCATCGAGCAGGCGCCCATGGGGCTGGGACGGCCCCGCGAATCCGCCGCGCACCTTCCCCGGTCCGCTTCCTCCCGGTTCCTGACCGCAGGCGCCCAACCGCGCCCGCCAGACCGTTTCCGCACCGACCCATCCCGCACGCCGAAGCACACGCGAAGCGGCCCGCGCACGGCCGGCGTGACGACGCGTGTCGTGCATCGGCGGTGCCGGCATAACAAATCGAATGAGAGACACAGCATGGCCATCGATCTGCCTGTCACACGCCGGACGTTTCTGAAGCTGGCCGGGAGCGGCGCGGTCGTCGCGATCTCGATCACCCATTTGCCGGCACTGGCGCTCGGCGCTGCCGAGCCGGCGGAAGACGGCACGAGCGGGCCCAGCTGGGCACCGGTGCCCGGCAAGGCGCGCTGGCGCATCGACGGCATGCCGAAGATCACGGGCCAGAAAATCTATGCGCGCGATTTCAAGTCGCGCGACTTCGTCGGCTGGCCGCAGCAGGAGAGCTGGCTCTATGCGTTGCGGTGCGATCGGGTCGACGCCGTGTACGACGGCTACGACCTGAGCGTGCTGCCCGCGGAATTGCGGCCGATCGCCGTTGTCGACAACGCGTTTCTGACCGCGCGACGGATTCCGCTGGCGCCCGTTCCCGATCCGATCCCGAACCAGGACATCTACTGGCTCGCGCGGACCGGCTACCCGGCGGACTGCTACGGGCAACCGGCCGCGCTGCTGATCTTCGAGAACTTCGATGCCTATCGGCGCGCGAAGAAACTGCTCGATTTCAACCGCGGCGTGATCCGCTACGGCGCGCCGGTCACGCCGCCGACGGCCGCGCAGGCCGTGCCGTATTCCCCCGTGACCGTCTACGTGCGCGACGACGAACGCCGCTTCAACTACGTCGACAACTACCAGGCCGACAGCAGCGGCAAGCCGACCGAACAGTACCTGAAGGAACGCGAGGACGCGGTCGTCAACATCGACGCGACGATTGCCCGAAACGCGGCCGCCGGTACGTGGATCGGCGTGCGCGCGACCGGCAACGACGGATTCGAGACGCCGGCGATGGACCCGATGTTCATGGAGCCCGAAGCGGGGCTCGCGTGGTACGACGCGTCCACCGCGAAAATGAGCCTCGTGCTCGGCACGCAATCGGCGAACGACGATGCGACCGGCGCGATCGGGCTGTTCAAGGACAGCGACGTAACGGTCAAGGAAGCGCACGTCATCGCGTGCTATCCGGGCGGTGGTTTCGGCGGGCGTGACAAATCCTACTTCCCGCTTTATCTGGCGCTCGCCGCGCCGTTCGCGAAGGGCGCGCTGCGCTGGCAGCAATCACGCTACGAGCAGTTCCAGGTCGGGCTGAAGCGCTGCGAAACGCAGTTCTCCGAATCGCTGTGGTTCAACCGCCGCGGCAAGCTCGAAGCGGTCACGTGCGACTTCCTGATGAACGGCGGCGGCAAGAAGAACCTGTCGCCGTACGTCGCGCAGCTCGCCGCGCTGAGCGCGATGAGCTGCTACGAGATCCCGCGCGCCCGCGCGCAGGCGGCCTCGACCTATACGCGGGAAGTGTTCGGCGGGTCGCAGCGCGGCTTCGGCGGGCCGCAGGCGTTCATGGCGATCGAGACGCTGATGGACGAGGCTGCGCGCCGGCTCGGGCTCTCGCCGTTCGCGATACGCCGCGCCAATTTTCTCGGCAACACGCCCGGCCTCGGCAAGGGACGGGCGATCACGGGCGCGCCGATCCTGTTCGACCTGCAGCTCGATGCGCTGCTCGACCGGCTCGAACAGCATCCGCTGTGGCGCGACCGCGAACGCACCCGTGCGGAACGCGGCGCGCGCAATCTGCGCTACGGCGTCGGGCTCGCGATGGCGAACGAGGCGTACGGCACCTCGGGAGACGGGATGTTCGGGATGGTGCAGATCCTGCCGGACAGCCGGCTGCGCGTGGTCACGCCGTACACCGACATGGGCAACGGCGCGGCCACGACGCTGGGTCTCGCGCCGGCCGAATTTCTCGGGCAAAACACGCAAACGATTGCGATGAGCGAGATCGGGCCGTTCAACGCGCTCGGGCTCTCGCGGTCGAGCAATCCGTCGACCAATCCGAAGACGGTGCGCTACACGTATGGATCGTCGAGCGCCTGTCTCGGCGCATTCCACCAGTATCACGCGGTGAAGGGCGCGGCGCAGGCGCTGTTCCTGCAAAGCGTGCTGCCGGCGGCGCGGGCGTGGTGGGGCCTGCCGGTCCGCGCCGAGGACGTGCGCTGGGTCGATCGCGCGCTCGTCACGAACGGCGCCGTACCGATTCCGTGGCCGGCGCTGCTCGCCACGATCACGAAGATGGGCCTGCAGACGGTGGCGGCCGTGCATGCGAGCTATGCCGGGTACTTCTGGAAGGGCACCTATCCGTTCGCGTCCGGCAATGCGCAGATCGATTACGACTACGTGGCGGTGGGCCTCGATCCGTATTTCCTGACACCGCTGTCGCGCACGCTGCAGGCGCCGCCGGTCGACACGACCCTCTACGGGCGCACGACCTATGCGCCGTCGGCGTCGCTCGTCGGCGTGTCCGTCGATCCGGCGAGCGGCCGGGTGAAGGTCGAGCGCGTGGTGACGGCCGTGAGCGTCGGCCGGCAGCTGTCGCCGGAGCTCGTCGAAGGACAGTCGCAGGGCGCGGTCGCGATGGGGATCGGCAACGTGCTGACCGAGACGTGTCCGCTCGGGCCGGACGGGCCGGGTGGCGGCCGATGGAACCTCGACCGCTACGAGGTGACGCGCCTGCCCGATATTCCCGCGCAGGAGCTGATCGCGTTGCCGCCGCCCGGCAACGACCCCGCGAATGCCCGCGGCATCGCGGAAGCGGTGATGTGCCCGATCGCACCGGCGCTGCTCAATGCGCTGGCGATGGCGACGGGGCGGCGATTCAGGGTCACGCCCGTGACGCCGGACAAGATTCGGGAGGCACTGCAATGAACGATCCGGTCCGCATGGTCATCAACGGTCGGCCCGTCGAGGCGGCCGCCGCCGACGGCGACATGAACCTCATCGATTTCCTGCACGAGCGGCAGGACCTGACGGGCACGAAGCTGTGCTGCGGCATCGGCGTGTGCCGGGCGTGTACCGTCGGCGTGCGTAACGCGCCCGATGCGCCGATGGAAAAGACGCTGTCGTGCTCGACGCCGGTCAGCGCAATGGCCGGCATGCACGTGTACACGATCGAAGGGCTCGCGCAGGGCGGCACGCTGTCGCCGTTGCAGCAGAGCTTTCTCGAATCGTTCGCGTTCCAGTGCGGCTACTGCGCGTCGGGATTCCTGATGGCCGCGACCGCGATGCTCGATCATCTGCGCACGCAGCCCGTGCACGTCGCCGAACTCGACGCGATGATCGAAACATGGGTGGGCGGCAACGTGTGCCGTTGCACCGGCTACGTCAAGTACATCGAGGCCATTCGCAAGGTGGCGATGCGCTACACGAAGGAGGCGGCATGACGATCAGAACCTGCGTCGCGGCGCTGGCGATGCTGCTGGCCGCGCCCGCCTCGTTTGCCGCGGAAGGCGCCGGTGCATCGCTGCACGAATATGCGCAGCAGTGCACCGACGAAATCGGCGAGATTCCCGCGTTCGACTGCAACAGCGGCACGGACGTCCCGATCACCGTCAACGGCAGCGTGCCGGTGCGGTATGTGGCGCACATGACGTGCGACCGCCCGGCGCTGCTGCCGTACGACGCGCCGACGTCCGGGCAATGCACGCCGTATTCGAAGATCCTCGACCTGTCGCACGGCGACACGCAGATCTCGGCGTTTTGCCGCCGCAAGCAGATTCGCGAGAACCGCAGCCCGTACTACGACGAAGTCGACATCGTGCTGCACCATGTGCGCAACGGCAAGACCTGCTGGTTTCATGCGGACAAGGGCGGCACGGGCGGCATGGACGCGTCGCGCGTGCCGCCGCCGAACGAGACGACGCCGCCGCCCGGCCGGCCGTCGGCCGTGGAATTCTGGTGGAAGCCGGCGGCGACCGCGACGAAGCGCTGCGTGTCGTGCCACGATGCGAGCCCGGTGATGTACAGCCCGTGGCTCGGGCAGGTGTGGAACCGCGTGCCGACCGACCCGTGGGGCAAGTACGTGAATCTCGGCGCCGACTTCGCGTCGTGGACGTCGCACGCGATCAGCACGCCCGGCAACACCTGCATCGGCTGCCATCGGATCGGCGACCAGAACAGTTGCAAGATCTACGTGCCGCTCGCGGCGGGGTTGCTGCCGCCGCCGAAAGGCAGCAACCAGCTGGCGAGCAGCTATCCGTTGACGCACTGGATGCCGATCGACAACAACCGCAGCCTCGACGAATGGAACGCGGCCAACGTGAAGTCGGTGAGCGACTTGCTCGAATGCTGTTCGGCGCGGGGCAAGAACGATCCGAAGTGCAGCTTCACGCCGGCGGCGCAGGCGGCGAAATAAGCCGCCCGCACGGCGTCACGGCCGCCCTTCGCTCGGCACTTCCGCCGCCTTGCTCAGCTCGCCCATGATGATCTGCGCGATCACGTTGGCCGGCGCGCGTCCGTCGGGCGCGGCCGCCGTGGTCGCCCACGTGACGATCGTCGTTTTCGTGGCCGGGTCGTAGCCCATGAAGGTGTTGAAGCCCGGTATCTCGCCCGTGTGGCCATAAAACGTGCCGAATTTGGCCAGGCCCATGCAGTAGCTGGGCGACATCGGGTCGGACGCATCGATCGGCGTGCAGCTGGCGAGCCGCTGCGCCTGCAGGTCGGCGCTCAGGTAGCCGCCGCCGACCATCCGCTGCACGTAGGCGGCCAGTTCGGTCACGGTTGAAATGCCGGAGCCGGCCGTCCATGCCCACGACGTGTTGACGCCTGTCACGTCGGTCGGCTGCAGCGTGCCGTTTTTCGCTTCCGCCTGGCGTTCGGGCGACAGCGCGTCGCTGTCGGTCGTCTCCGCATTGGTGCCCCATTGATAGCCGTGCGGCGCGGGCGCCGGCAGCGCCGTATTCGCCTGCGGCGGGAGGAACGTGTTGCTCAGGCCGAGCGGCGCGAACAGGCGCGCGTTCATCGCGTCGGCCGCGCTCATGCCGGTGAGTTGCTCGATGATGAGCCCGAGCAGCACCGTATTCGTGTTCGAGTAGCGAAAATCGGCGCCCGGCGCGAAATAGACCGGCTGGCCTTCGGCGATGTCCAGCAATTCCGTCGTCGTCCAGACCTTGTCCGGCTGCGCATCGAGCGTCTGGTTGAACGCGAGGCTGGTCGAATAGTTGTAGAGGCCGCTGCGCATCCTCAGCAACTGCTCGATCGTGATCATGTTGCCGTTCGGCACGTTGGCGACGAACTTGTCGACGGTGTCGCCCAGGCTCAGCCTGCCTTCCTGCACGAGTTGCAGGATCACCGTGCCGGTCCACGTCTTCGTGATGCTGCCGACGCGAAAATGCGCGCTGGTCGGGATCGGCGTGTTCGTGCCGCGCACGGCCGTGCCGAACGATTCGAGCCAGTTGCCCTGCGGCGACTGCACGTAGACGACGGCGCCGGGCGTCATCGTGTCCGCGAGCAAGGCGTTGATCTGCGGGCGCGCCGCGTTCGCGAACGCGGGCCCGCCGGACGAGGGCGAGCTGTCACCGCCGCAAGCGGACACCGTGAGTCCGATCACGACGGCCGGTGCGACGGCAACCAGGCGCCGCACCAGCCGTTTCGCCGCGCGCGTCAAGCACCGGAAGGTTGCTGAAGTAGCCATGGCGCGGTCCCTCCGGGTTCGTGATTAACTTCGTTCCCACCTTCTCCAAAACTATAGGACAGGCGCATCCCGGACGGCAGCACGCGTTGCTTTCGTCCGGATTCGTCTGGAGATAGCGATCCGGCCCGTTGATCCGGCCGCGCGCGTTACTGGAAGTGATGCACGTAGCGCAGCACCATCCGTGCCCCCTGCGGCCGGTTGCGCGCGTAGGTCTCGAAGTACGCGTTGAACAACAGGTGGTCGTGCGGCGAGAAGCTGACCATGGCGCCCGGCCCGACCGCGAACACGGCCTCCCGTGTGCCCGGCACGTCCTGCCCGTTTTCCTTCATGTCGGTGGTCTGGCGCAGCCAGTAGCCGTTGAGCCCCAGCCGCAGGCCGGGCCGCACTTCATATTCGGTCGCGAAGTTCACGTGGATCGCCTGGCCGGCCTGCGTCGAGGTCACGTCGGGCCCGAGCGACGTGGCCGGCCGATGGTTGGTCGCATTCCACAGATAGTGGAGCCGCCACGACACGGTCCATCTGGGCGTGAGCCACAGCGTGGCGGCCCAGTACGGATCGAACGACCAGAAATGACTGCCCGGGTTGATCGCGCGCGACGGATCGTATGCGCCGGTCGGCGCAATGAACTGGAATTCCACGCGCTGCGCGAAGCGCGGGCCCTGCGCGCCCATCACCGGGTCGAACTGGATGAACGGGCCGATCAGCAGATCGCCGAAGCCGGCGCGCGCATTCAGCGCGACGTTGCCGATGCCGTCGTCGGTCCGCGCGGACGCGATCCACGGCAGGATCACGTCGAGGCCCGGATGCATGCCCGCGAACGTCAGCGGCGACTGGTAGACGAGCTGGCTCAATCCTGCGAACAGGTCGATGTCCTGCTTCGGCAGCCCGACCTTGTTGCCGGCATTGTCGTTGACGCGGCCGGCCGTGTAGTACTGCAGGTACTGCGTGCCGTACCAGCCGGCGCCGGCCGGCGGCATTCCGTCGAGGAAACTGGTCATGCCGAGGTTGACCGACGGCAGGTCGGTCGCGTTGGCCGGCGCGTGACCGGCGAGGCCGGCGATCGCGAAGCCTGCGACGACGAGCAGGCGAGAGCCGAATTTCATGTTCACCACCTCCTGGTTATTTGTATGTATAACTAATCAAATGGTGCGTAAAAGATCGGGATGATCGGCGATCGCACGATACTGGCCGGCATGGAATACGAGCGGCGCCTTGCCGAATGCATCGAACTGCTCGATCTCGCCGATGAAGAGCAGGTGATCGCCGCCTTCGTAGTGGCCGACGTTGCGGCACACGAAGCGCGCGCTCGCGCCGTCGAGGCAGGGCACGCCGCCGCTATCCGAATCGACATGCAGCACGCCGTCGAACTTGTCGGCGCTGGGCGTCGCGAAGCGGCGCGACAGGTCGATCTGGTCGTGCGCAAGGATGTTGATCGCGAAGTGGGTGGCCGCGAGGAAATCCGGCCGGCTCGGCGCGACCTTGCGAAGACTCCACAGCACGAGCGGCGGGTCGAGCGACAGCGACGAGAACGAATTGGCGGTGAGGCCCACCTTGCGCCCGTCGGCCGCGCAGGTGGTGATCACGGTGACGCCGGTCGGGAACTGCCCGAACGCGGCACGCAATTGCAGCGGGTCGAGGGCCGGACGGCCGGTCAGGGGGGTGTCCATGCCGGTCACGCCGCCCGCGCACCGTGTTCGCGGATCATCGCCGCGCAGGCCGAAGGCTCGAACCACCACGGCGAGAACCGGCGCGGATCGTCGAAGCCGTCGACGATCGCCGATG
Source organism: Burkholderia cepacia complex sp. TUM26381 (assembly GCF_057439935.1). Taxonomy (NCBI): domain Bacteria; kingdom Pseudomonadati; phylum Pseudomonadota; class Betaproteobacteria; order Burkholderiales; family Burkholderiaceae; genus Burkholderia; species Burkholderia cepacia complex sp. TUM26381. The sequence goes on from NZ_CM172008.1 coordinate 433,291, forward strand.
CGAGCGACGGCAGCTGGCCAGCCGCGCCGAGCAGTTCGAGGATGTGCGGCGGCGGTGGCGTGAGCAGCGAGTTGGTCCAGCGCACGACATGCTGCGCGTACGCCCAGTAACCCTCGAACGTCTGCTGCATCCAGTCTTCGCCGAACGGCGCGGCATCGCGCGCGACGATCGCATCGAAATACGCCTTCGCGCATTTCGCGGCGTTGTTCGATCCCTGGCCCGTGATCGGATCGTTGACGACCACCGCATCGGCCATCCCGAACACCGTGCGGCCCGACGGCAGCCGGAAGAACGGCTTGCGCACCGTCGGCGCGAAGCGCCCGGCCAGCGTGCCGTTCGGATCGGTCAGCTCGACGTCGCGGCAGCGCTCGAATTCCCACGGCACGTAGCGACGCAGAAACGACAGGCTCCGGTCCAGATGCTGCTCGGGCGTCTTCACGTCGGCCCAGCAGTCGAGCGGCCCGCCCGGAATGCCTTCGAACACCATGATTTCGCACGGACCCGTCGTGGTCAGCGCGGGAAACACGAAGTACTCGCCGATGCCCGGCAGCAGGTTGAAGCGCACGCGCGAATACGGCTGGCTCGGCGTCATCCCCTTCACGTAGGTGAGCGCCAATGCGCGTTGCGGGCGTTCGAACGCGCTGCGTGCGTCGTCGCGGCCGAGCAGGTTGACGATGTCGCCCTTGCCGGCTGCGAGCAGCACGAGGTCGTGACTGCGCGCCAGTTCTTCAAGCTCGGGCACACCGACGTCACCGATGCGCACGTCCGCGCCGCGGCGCCGGACGCCGTCGAGCCAGTCGGCCATCTTCACGCGTTGATCGACGGACTGCGCATAGCGCGTCAGCCGCGACGACCAGTCGATCGCCTTGCGGCCGTTGCCATCCGGGTGCGGTACCGCGATGCCGATCCCTTCGACGGACGGGCATGCTTCCTCCCACGTATTCAGGCCGAGGTCGCGCTCGATCTGCAACGACGTGTGGAACATGCACTGGCTCGACATGACCTTGCCCGTGCGGATCTGTTCCGCATCGCGGTTGGTCGAGAGCGTGACGTGATAGCCCTGGTCGAGCAGGGCGAAGGCGAGTTGCAGGCCGGACTGGCCGGCGCCGACGATAGCGATGCGTCTCATGAAAATGTCCTCGATTGGCCGGGGTCCGGCCGGAATGATGGCGGAAAGCGGTGACGAAGCGCGGTCACTCCGCCAGGCGTGGAATGGCCGGCACCGCCTGCTCGGGGCCCATCGCGGCATAGCCGCCGTCCACCGCGTAGTCGGCGCCGGTCACGAAGCTCGCCGCGTCGCTGCACAGGAACGTGACGACCTGCGCGACCTCGGACGGATCGCCGACGCGGCCGAGCAGGTGGAACGGCGCGGCGACACGATCGGTCTTCGCGCGGTCGCCGTGCGTCATCTCGTCCATCACCCGCGACCACGTCCACCCCGGCGACACCGAGTTGACGCGAATGCGGTCGGGGGCGAGATCCATCGCCATGCTGCGCGTGAGCTGGCGAATCGCGGCCTTCGACGTCGGATACAGCCAGCGGCCGGTTTGCGCGCACTGTGCCGAAATCGAGCTGAAATTCACGATCGCGCCGCCGCCGCGGCGGGCCATGTGCGGATGCACGGCCTTCGCGAGCATCGCGGCCGAGACGACGTTGACGTCCATCGCGGCGAGCCAGTCGTTGCGGGTCGCCTGGATGCCGTTGTCGACGTAGCTGCATGCGAGGTTGACGAGCACGTCGATCGCGCCGAAGCGTTCGAAGATGGCCGATACCGCACGCTCGATTGCGCTGTCGTCGGTGAGGTCGAGCGCGATGAACATCGCATGTTCGCCGAGCGAATCGGCCACGCGCGCGCCGTTCTCCGCGTCGAGATCGAGAATCGCGACGCACGCGCCGGCGCGGATGAGGTCCTGTGCGACCGCGGCGCCGATCAGCGTGGCGCCGCCGGTGACGATCGCGACTTTGCCAGCAAGGGCATTCATGGGGTGTCTCCGGGAATCGTGGGGTGAGGAAGGGGGCGCGTCAATGCGCACCGGCCGGCGGCGCGCTGTCCTGCCAGCGGCGCATCAGGCCGTTCGACGGCACGGTGACGTCGAGCAGCTTGCGGGCCGTTTCGACGCCCGCGACGGGCAGGCCGGCCGGGTCGAGCAGGCCGATCTGCACGAGCACGCTCGCCTGGTCCCAGTAGATGTGCTCGTGATAAAGCTTGTCGCCGCGAAACTTGACGATCGCGACGAGCGGAATCTCGACACGCCTGCCGGTCGGCGCGACACCCGGCAGCATCCAGTCGATCTCGGTGGTGTGCGTGAAGCAGAACAGCAGCTCGTCGACGATCTGGCTCGCGCCGATCGTGCGCGAGATCGGCGTGATCGTCGTGTCGGGCGGATTCGCGTGCACGAAGTGATGCGTGTAGAAGCGCTTGAGCTCGTCGTGGCCGACGCCGCCCGTCAGCGTCGGAATATGGTTGACGTACGGCTCGCCGACCATCGTGGCCATCGTCGCGTCGACGTTGCGCGTATCGAACTCGTGCTTCAGATGCACTTCCCACAGTGTGGACAAATCGTAGAGCGGGCCGAGCGCGGCGCGGAACGCGGCGATCGCGCGCTGGTGTGCCATGATCGCGGCGGCCTGGTCGAAATGATCGCCGCCGGCACGGGCGAACGCGTGATCGACGCCCGGATACACGTAGACCTCGACGCCGTCGCGCCCGGACAGCGCGCCGGCGATGCGCTGCTGCGCGTCGGGCGGGCAGAAGCGGTCCTGCCCCGCGATTTGCAGCACGAGCCGCCCGCTCAGGTGCGCGGCTTCATCGAGCGCATGTTCGATGCCCACGCCGTAATAGCTGACCGCCGCGGCCACGCCCGGCAGCCGGCACGCGGCGAGATACGCGAGCTTGCCGCCGAGGCAGTAGCCGAGCACGCCGGCTTCGCCCGTGCATTCCGGCCGCTGCCGGAGCACGCCCAGCGCGGCGCCGATGTCCTCCACGCCCTTGTTCTCGTCGAATTCGCGATAAAGGGCCATCGCGCGCTCGAAGTCGGCCGCCGCGTAACCGAGCTCGATGCCCGGCGACTGGCGCCAGAACAGGTCGGGCACGAGCACCGTATAGCCTTCCTCCGCGTAGTAGTCGGCCGCGTCCCGCATCGTCGCGTTCGCGCCGAAGATCTCGTGGCAGAGCACGATGCCCGGCCCCGTGCCGCCGGCCGGCGTGCTCAGGTACGCGCGAAACGCGCCGCCGTCCGGCGACGGGATCTCGATGTGACGTCCATTCATGTGTCCCTCCGTGCTGTTTGTTTCGGTGACGGGCCCAGTATTGGCGGACGAAACGCGCGCTTCTATCCGCTTTCTTCGGCCGGTATCCGCGAATTCCGGAAACCTGCTGCCGCGGCCGCCGCGCGCGGGCAGGCGCGCGGCTGACTGCGGGTATGTGCGGATGCGGAAAGCCCGCACAGTTTTCTACGATGCGCGAACGGTCCGCTTCTTGCGTCGTTTGCGCGGGACTTGCGTGTGTCGATGGCCGGACTGTCCGGATCCTCCGGGTGCTGTCCGGATCGTGCGGCGGATGCCCCGATACCGGGAACGCATGCACGGCGCGAGTGCGATCGAGCACGACGGGAGAACTTCGATGGCGCAATTATCCGAAACCGGCTGGCTGGCCGATGCCGCCTGTTTCAATCACGACAACCTGCTGCTGCAGTCGAACGACGTCGACGAGGTGCGCGCACGCGTCGCCGACGTGTTCAAGCCGCACCGGCTCACGCCGACCGGCGGATCGCGCGCGCTGCACAGCTGCATGCACCATGCGCGCTGGGGCAACCTGTCGCTGAACCTGCTCGATTACGGCGGCGGCGTCAGCATCGAGCCCGGCCCGCTCGAGCACTTCTTCCTGTTGCAGATTCCGTTGCGCGGCGACGCCGCGATCGAGTGCGGATCGACGCACTTCGTGTCGTCGCCGGGCACCGCGTCGCTGATCTCGCCGACGCTGCCGCTGAAGATGCAGTGGGGTGATGCGTGCCCGCAGGTGATCCTGCGCATCGAGCGCGAAGTGATGGAGCGCCACGCGCAGCGGCATTTCGGCGACGACCGGCGCGCGCCGGTCGAGTTCGAACCGGAATTCAGCCTGTCGTCGTCGCAGGGCACCTGCCTCGCGCAGTTGCTGCCGATCCTCGCCGGCACCATTTCGACGGACGCGCACCCGCTACGGCATCCGCTTGCATTCGAGCAGCTCGAATCGACGCTGCTCAACCTGCTGCTGCACGGCCATCCGAACAGCGCACGCAACGGCACGCGGCACCTGCCGACGGCGCTCGCACCGTTCTACGTGCGCCGTGTCGAGGAGTACATCCGCGCGCATCTCGATGAGCCGCTGACGATCGAGCGGCTCGCCGAACTCGCCGGCGTCAGCCCGAGCACGCTGTTCGCCGGCTTTCGCAATCGCCACGGCATCACGCCGATGGGCTTCGTGCGGCAGTTGCGGCTGCAACATGTGCGCGAGGCGCTGCTGGCCGACGAGACGCCGGGGCTCGCGTCGGTCACCGACATCGCGCTGAAATGGGGATTCGCACACCTCGGGCGGTTCGCGATCGAGTACAAGCGGGCGTTCGGCGAATCGCCGTCGGCGACGCTGAGGATGCGGCGCGTGCGGGGGTGACGGACGACGCGGCGGGTTGACCGCTCGATCGCGCGGCCGCGCGGGTCATTCGACATCGTCGCCGGGATCGTCGACAATCCGTCGTGCACACCGCGCCCGTCGGCGCGACGCCGCCCGGGAGCGTCTTCAATGACTGGCATATCCATCAGGCCCGCAAGGATCGACGATGCGCGGGCGATCGCCGATTTTCATGTCAAGGTCTGGCGGCATACCTATCGGGATCTCGCACCGGCGGAAGCGCACGCCGTTCTCGACGAACCCTATCGCTGCAAGCAATGGCACGGCAAGCTGTCGTCGAGCGACGGGAACCAGCTGGTGCTCGTGGCGGAGATCGACGGCAGGATCGTCGGCATCGGCGCCGCCGGCGCGCCGTCCGCGCCGATATTCAAAGGCCGCGGCGAGATCAAGTTCCTGTATGTCGATCCCGGATTCAAGCGGCGTGGCATCGGCCGCCAGTTGCTCGCCCGGCTCGCGACGCATTTGAGCCGGTTGCAGTATCAGGGGGCCGCGTTGAGTGTCGTCGACGGCAACGACGCGGCGATCGCGTTTTATGCGGCGCTGCAGGGTCGGCCCGCCGGCGAATACACCGATCCGGGACCGGTCTGGCGATCGCACAACATTGTCATGGTGTGGGACGACCTCGCGAGCCTCGCTACCTGAGTACGCCCCTGCGCGGCGACGCGCATCACGCGAGGCATGCTCGCAACCAGGACGTGAACGCGGTCACGAGCGGCGACTCGGCCAGCTCATGACGCGTGACGAGATAGTACGCATGGCGTGACGGCACCGTGGCGCTGAACGGCCGCACGAGCGTGCCGTCGATCAGGTCGTCGCGCACCGACAGGCTGTCGCCGAGCGCGACGCCTTGCCCGTGTACCGCGGCCTCGACGCCGATGTGCGCGTTGCCGATTTCGAGAATGCGGATGCCCGGCAGCTTGTCGGCGTTCGCTTCCGCCAGCCACCGCATCCACGAGCCCGCATGCTCGCAGAACAGCGTGCGTCCCGCGAGATCCTGCACCTTGCGGATCGCATCGGGCCCGTTCATCAACGCCGGGCTCACGACCGGGAACAGTGCCGGATGCTCGAGCAGCTCGACGCGCCGGTTGCGCCAGTTGCCTTCCCCGTAGCGAATGCAAACGTCGACGTCCGGCGAATAGGTTTCGCGATCGTCGTTCGACGGAATCACTTTCAGATGGATACCGGGATAGCGCTCCAGAAAATCGCCGATGTGCCGGGCGAGCCAGCGCGACGTCAGCGACAGCGGCGTCGACACGACGAGATCGCCGGCGGCAGCCGGCGAATCCAGCCGGACGGTGGCATTCGCGATCATGTCGAACGCGGTACCGACCGGTTCCAGCAGCGCCTCGCCTTCGGGCGTGAGCTTCACGCGGGCCTTTGATCGGACGAATAGCGCGACGCCGAGCGTGTTCTCGAGAATGCGGATCTGGTGGCTGACCGCGCTCGCGGTCACGTGAAGTTCATCCGCGGCGGCCGACACGCTGCCGCGCCGGGCGGCGGCTTCGAATGCACGTAGCGGGTTCAGCGGCGGCAGACGGTTGCGCATCGGCGGGCGCGTCGCAAGCGACGGTACTGAGAAAAATTTCATTAAAACGGATTCAATTTCTCGCTACAACAAAAAAAATTGAATGCCTACAGTGGGGGCAATCCAACCGAGTCGAGGTCGACCGCAATGAGCCTTACCGAACCGATCGAACGCCTGTGGGGCGGCCGCTTCCAGTCGCAGCCGTCCGACGCGCTGCAGAACTTGTCCCGCTCCGATCCGAGTTTCTTCCGTCTCGTGCCGTACGATCTGGCGGGCTCCCGGGCCCATGCACGCGAGCTGAACCGCGCAGGCATCCTGAACGACGACGACCTCGCGCAACTGCTGGGCGCGATGGACGGCATCGCACGCGACTATGCGGCCGGCGCGATCGCGCCATCGCTCGCCGACGAGGACGTGCACACCTTCCTCGAGCGCGTGCTCACGCAACGGCTGCCGGCGCTCGGCGGCAAGCTGCGCGCCGGGCGCTCGCGCAATGACCAGGCGGCGAACGATCTGCGCCTGTACCTGCGCGACAAGGCGCGCCAGCTCGTGCGCGGCATGCTCGACCTGCAGGACGCGCTGATCGTCCAGGCGAGCCGGCACGTCGACACGGTGACCGCGGGATTCACCCACCTGCAGCCCGCGCAGCCGATCGTGTTCGGCCATCAGCTGCTCGCTCATGCGCAGTCGCTGTATCGCGACGCCGACCGCCTGGTCGACTGGGACCGTCGCACCGCGCGTTCGCCGCTCGGCGCGGCCGCGCTCGCGGGCTCGGCGATCTGCGTGCGGCCCGAGCTGTCGGCGCAGGAGCTGGGTTACGACGCGCCGTGCGAGAACTCGATCGACGCGGTGGCCGCGCGCGATCACGTCGCCGAATTCGTGTTCGTCACGAGCATGCTGGCGGTTAACCTGTCTCGCCTGTCGGAAGAGGTGATCCTGTGGACGTCGCGGCAATTCCGCTGGGTGGAACTCGACGACGGCTACGCGACCGGCAGCTCGATCATGCCGCAGAAGAAGAACCCGGACATCGCGGAGCTCACGCGCGGCAAGGCCGGGCGCCTGATCGGCAACCTGACGGGGCTGCTCGCGACGCTGAAGTCGCTGCCGCTCGCGTACAACCGCGATCTCGCGGAAGACAAGATCGCCGCGTTCGATTCGATCGATACGCTCGAACTCGTGCTGCCCGCGATGGCGGGGATGATCCGCACGATGCGCGTGAACGTCGACGAGATGCGTCGCCAGGCACCGCTCGGCTTCACGCTCGCCACCGAGGTCGCGGACTGGCTCGCGCTGACCGGCGTGCCGTTCAGCGAAGCGCACGAGATCACCGGCACGCTCGTGCGTGCGTGCGAGCGGGACGGCATCGAGCTGGCCGACGCGAGCGCCGAACAGTTGCAGGCCGTCGATCCGCGCCTCGCACCGGCAGTGCGCGCGCATCTGACGCTCGACGCAGCCGTCGCCGCCCGCGGCGGTGCGGGCGGCACGTCGCCAGCACGCGTGCGCGAACAGATCGGCCGCCTGAGTGATGCGATCGAACGCCAGGTGGCGTGGGCAGCCAATTACCGGGGGCCGTCATGCTGAGCGCATCCGATTCTCGCCGCCTCGATGGCGCGCCGGGGCCGGCCGACGCGGCCGCAGACGACATCGCCGGCCTCGTGCGCGTACGCCGGCGCTACTGGGGCCGCTACGTCGCGTCGGTCGCGATCGTTGCCGCGCTCGCCTATATCGCCGCCGCGTTCGCGCGCGGACAGATCGAGTGGCGCGTCGTCGGCCAGTTCCTGACTGCGCACTCGATCCTGACGGGCCTTGCCAACACGATCGTGATGACCGTCCTCGCGATGACGCTCGGCGTCGTGCTCGGGGTCGTCACCGCGGTGATGCGGCTGTCGTCGAACCCGGTGCTCGGCGCGGTCGCGCAGGGCTACATCTGGCTGTTCCGCGGCACGCCGGTGATCCTGCAGTTGCTGCTGTGGTTCAACCTGGCGCTGGTGTTTCCGACGCTCGGCATCCCGGGCCTCGCCGAATACCGGACCGTCGACGTGATGACGCCGTTCCTCGCGGCAGTGCTCGGTCTCGGCATCAATCAAGGCGCGTATACGTCGGAAGTCGTGCGGGCGGGGCTGCTGTCGGTCGACACCGGCCAGTACGAGGCTGCAAAATCGATCGGCATGCCGGGCCTGCAGGCGCTGCGCCGGATCATCCTGCCGCAGGCGATGCGCGTGATCGTGCCGCCGATCGGCAACGAGCTGATCGGCATGGTCAAGCTGACGTCGCTCGCGAGCGTCGTGCAGTACGCGGAGATGCTGCACAACGCGCAGAACATCTACTACGCGAACGCCCGCGTGATCGAGTTGCTGATCGTCGCGGGGATCTGGTATCTCGCCGTCGTCACCGTGCTGTCGCTCGCACAGGCACGCGTCGAACGGCGCTTCGCACGCGGCGCGGGCCGGGCGGCGGGCCGCAAATGAACGCCACGACCCTCAATCATCAGGAGAACGTCATGACGAACGCAGTCGTTCGCGCGGTCGACGTGCGCAAATCGTACGGCGATTTCCAGGCGCTGCACGGCATCACGCTCGACGTCGAGCAGGGCGAAGTGCTGTGCATCATCGGGCCGTCGGGTTCGGGCAAGAGCACGTTCCTGCGCTGCATCAACCAGCTCGAGACGATCAGCGCGGGTGCGCTGTGGGTCAACGGCGAACTGGCCGGCTACCGCCGCACCGGCAACCGGCTCCACGCGCTGTCGGAGCGCCAGGTCGCGCGCCAGCGGCTGGCGACGAGCATGGTGTTCCAGCGCTTCAACCTGTTTCCGCACAAGACCGCGCTCGAAAACGTGATCGAGGGGCCCGTGCAGGTGCTCAAGCGCCGCCGTGCACAAGCGGAGGAGGAGGCGCGTGCGTTGCTTGCCCGCGTCGGGCTCGCGCACAAGTGCGATGCGTTTCCGGTCGAGTTGTCGGGCGGCCAGCAACAGCGCGTCGCGATCGCGCGGGCGCTCGCGATGCATCCGCAACTGATCCTGTTCGACGAGCCGACGTCGGCGCTCGATCCCGAACTCGTCGGCGAAGTGCTGGCCGTGATGCGCGATCTCGCGAAGAGCGGGATGACGATGATCGTCGTCACGCACGAGCTCGGGTTCGCGCGCGAGGTGGCCGACCGCGTCGTGTTCATGGACGGCGGCCGGATCGTCGAGAGCGGGACGCCCGATCAGGTGCTGTCCGCGCCGACGCACGCGCGCACGCGCGATTTCATTTCAGCGGTGATTGCATAAGCGGGCCGGGCGCCCCGTATCCCAGCGCCCGAGCGATCGAGCCGCCGGCCCGAGCGGCGCAGCACCCCATTACTCCACCATGACAAGGCGACACCCCATGAAAGCATCCGTCCTGACCCGCACGCTGGCCGCCGTCGCATTCGGCGCACTCGCACTGCATGCGTCGTTCGCCGTCGCGCAATCCGCGAGCGCGAAACGCACGCTGAACGTCGCGATCGTGCCGAACTATCCGCCGTTCGAGTACAAGGATCCGGCCACCGACAAGCTGGCGGGCTTCGACGTCGATCTCGGCGAAGCGATTGCCGCGAAGATGGGCGCGAAACTGAACTGGGTCGAGACGAGCTTCGACCAGATGATGAGCGCGGTCGCGACGCAACGCGTCGACATGATCCTGTCCGGGATGACCGACCTGCCGACGCGCCGCGACGCGGTGACGTTCGTCGACTACATCGAGACGGGCCCGCAGTTCTACACGCTGAAGGCGCGCGCCGGCGAATTCGCGCAGATGAACGCGCTGTGCGGCAAGCGCGTCGGGTCGAGCCGGCGCACGTCGTTCCCGGACAACACGACCGCGTGGAGCGCGGAGAACTGCGTGAAGGCCGGCAAGCCCGCGATCGTCGTGGTGGGCACCGACGGCTCGTCGGATGCGCGGATGCAGCTGCGCCAGAACCGCATCGACGCGGCCGTGCAGGGGGGCGAGACGTTGCCGTACCAGAACAGCCTCGAGCAGAACGCGTATGCGCCGGTCGGCAAGCCGTTCCTGTCGCAATACACGGGCATCGGCGTCGCGAAGAGCAACACCGCGCTGAGCAGCGCGCTGACGACGGCGCTCAACCAGATGATCGCCGACGGCTCGTACCAGAAGCTGCTCGCGAAATGGGGGCTGCAGGAGCACGCGGTGGCGAAGGCAACCATCAACGGCACCCACTGAGCGCGCGATGACGGAGCTGGCTCCCCGCTGGCCGGATGCGAAACGTGCATGCGTCGCGCTCGCGTTCGACCTCGACGGCCCGACTGGCGATGCGATGCTGAACGGGTCGATCTGGCGCAACCCCGCGTATTTCACGCTCGGCAGCTACGGGCCGTGGCGCGCGCTCGGCCGGTTGCTCGACATGCTCGCGTCGTTCGGGCTGCCGGCAACCTTCTTCGTGCCCGCCTGGGTCGCGCAGACGTGGCCTGCGCAATGCGCGGCGATCGTCGAGCGCGGCCACGAGATCGGCTATCACGGCTACCGGCACGAAGCGTTCTGGACGCTCTCGCCCGATCGGCAGCGCGAGATCATGGCGCAGTCGGCCGACGTCTTCGCGCGCACGCTCGGCGTGCGGCCGGTCGGGTTCCGCACGCCGTCCGGCGACTGGAGTGCAGCGACGGTGGCGGTGCTGCGCGAGGCGGGCGTGCGCTATTCGAGCTCGATGCGCGGCGACGACCGGCCGTACCTGCTGCACGGCGAGGCCGGGGAACCGCCGCTCGTCGAGATTCCCGGCCGCTGGGAAACCGACGATTACGCGTCGCTCGCGTACCACCGCAACCCTGACTACCCGGCCGGGCTCGACCGGATCGCCGGATACGGTGCGACGCTCGACAACTGGACGCGCGAATTCGACGGCGTGTACCGTGACGGGCTGTGCCTGACGACGCTGCTTCATCCCAAGGTTTGCGGCAAGCCGGGACGCATCGCGCTGCTTGAGGCATGGCTCGACCATATGTGCGCGCAGGACGGCGTATGGTTCGCGCGCTGCCACGCGCTAGCCGACTGGTGGCTCGCGCAGGCCACGCGGGATGCGGAACCCATGCAACGGAGCGGCATGTGACCTACTTTCCTTCATGGCCGGGCGGCGCGCGATACGCGGTCGCGATCACGGTCGATTTCAACGACATTCATGGCATCCAGACGCGCGAACCGCGCATCGTCGGCCGTGAGAAATCGCTGTCGGTCTGGCGTTACGGCGCGACACGTGGCGTCGACCGGCTGCTTGCAGCTTTCGACGCGTTCGGCGTGCCGGCGAGCTGGTTCGTGCCCGGCGCCGTCGCCGAAACGCACGGGGGCGCGGTGCGCGAGATTGCCGCCGCCGGCCACGAGCTCGGCGTGAGCGGCTATCGCTGCGAGGATTTCGATGCCTTGTCGCTTGCCGCACAGGCCGACGCGTGCCGCGCCGGGCGTGCTGCGCTCGCGGACGCGATCGGTCGCGACGCGGAAGGCTTTCGCTCGTTCACCGGCAACTGGGCCGATGGTTTCGCGGATTGTCTCGTTGCGGAAGGTTTCACGTGGTCGTCGTCGTGGCGCGGCGACGATCTGCCTTACGTGCATCCGCGCAACGACGGCGACGCGAACGGCGCGCGGCTCGTCGAGCTGCCGCTGCACTACGAACTCGAGGACGAACCGTACTTCGAGTTCAACCTGTCGCCGCCCGTGCCGGCGGGCCAGCCGCGCATCGCGGCGTACCGGGACGTGCTCGACAACTGGCGGCGCGACGTCGACGGGTTCAGGCGTTTCGGGCTGTGCTGCGTGCTGCGCCTGCATCCCGAGATCATCGGCACGACCGGGCGGATCGATCTGCTGCGCGCGTTGCTCGCGCACCTGCGCGGCACCGGTGATGCGTGGTTTGCGACGGGGCGCGACATCGCGCGCTGGTGGCGTGCGCAGGCCCCCGTGAACGCCCCGGGCCATCCGGTCGACGTGTTCGCGCGTTGCGTGGCAGAGGAGGCGGCGCGATGACAACGGAGACGCAAGCGCGCGCCACCCGGCTCGCGGCATTCGTTGCACGGACCTCCGCCGATGCAATGCCGGACGACGTCGTCGCGAAAGCCAAGCGTCATGTCCTCGACACGTTCGGTGCGGCGCTGGCCGGCACGTCGGCCGTCGAGACACGCAGTGCCCGTGCGTTGACCGGCGCCGTTGAGCAGGGTGGCGCGTCGCTATGGGGCACGCGACGGCGCGCGAGCGCGCGCGACGCGGCGTTCGTCAACGGCATTGCCGCGCACGCGCTCGAGCTCGACGATTCCGGCGGCTGCGATCATTCGGGCGCGGTCGTGCTGCCTGCCGTACTCGCCGCGCTGTCGTGCGCCGGCCACCCCGTGACCGGCCGGGCATGCGTGGCGGCGATCGTGCTCGGTTACGACGTCGGTCGGCGCGTGCTCGAGGCGGCGGGCGGCTACTCGGCCCACAACGGAGCGGGCTGGCATTCGACGCTCAGCTGTGGCGTGTTCGGTGCGGCCGCCGCGAGCGCACGCGTGCTCGGGCTCGACACCGCACGCACGCGCGACGCGCTTGGCCACGCGGCGAGCTTCGCCGGCGGCCTGTGGAGCTTCATTCACGACGGATCGCAGACCAAGCGGCTGCACGCCGGGCGTGCGGCCGAAGGCGGCGTGCTGGCAGCATTGCTTGCACGGGAAGGCGTGAGCGGCCCCGCCCGCGTGTTCGACGACGTGTGGGGCGGTTTCTTCAATACGTTCGCCGCACAATCGCACGCGCCCGACGCATTGACCGACGGCCTTGGTGCGCACTGGAAGCTGATGCGCTGCTCGATCAAGCCGCACGCGTCGTGCCGCAGCGCCCATGCGGCGGTCGACGCGACGTTGCAACTCGCGGACGGCCGCACGTTCGATGCCGACGCGCTCGAACGGGTGGTGGTGCGCGCAAGCGCGTTCGTTGCGCGGATGTGTGGCGGTCGCGACCTGTCGACGCTGTCGTCCGCGCAGATGAGCCTGCCGTATGCCGTTGCGGCGGCGCTCGTGTTCGGCGATACCGGGCTCGGCGCCTATCGCGCAGACCGGCGCGCCGACCCGCGCGTGACCGCGCTGCTCGCGCGCATCACGGTCGACGTCGATCCGGCACTCGGCGATCTCGACGAACCGACGGTGACCTTGCAGCGCGCGGACGGGACGCGGGAATCGCGTCACGTTCCGATCGCACTCGGCGATCCGCGCAATCCGCTGCCGGATGCGGCGCTGCTGGCGAAATATCGTGCGCTGGCAAGCACGGCGCTCGACAGTGCGCGCGTCGACGCGTTGCGCGACGTGTGCCTGTCGCTGGACCGGCAGGCAGACGCGCGCGTGCTGAACGAGCGGCTCGCAGGCGATTCGGAAAACCGCGAATGACCGTGCCGATGGGCTTCGAGCGGCAGTGGCGGCTGCAACATTCGCGCGAAAAACGGCCGATCAACGATACGTCAACGCCGAGGATGTGCCGCGTGCGGGGTGCCGGGCCTATGGCAGCGGCGCGCCCCACACCGCCGTCACGTCGCCACCCAGCCGCCATTCGTCGAACGGGCGGCGCGGTGCGATGATTGCCGGCAGGCGACGATCGCGAAAGCGCGCGAAGTACGGCTCGACCCAACTGAGTTCATCGCGAAACGTCCACGGGAACAGGTCCTGCCTGACCGGCGTGATGGCCGCGAAGCTCGCGGGATTCTCCACCGCGGCGATCACGAGATTCGCGAGACGGCCGATCGCACCGTCGTTTTCCCGATAGAGATCGATATGGCGCTGCTGCACGAGCTCCGCCGCGAACACGAGCGGCAGCAGTGCGAACGTGTGGTAGTGCAGCGCACGGTTGCCGCGCTTGACTTCCCGTGCAAGCGAACCGTCCGGGCCGATGTCGCGGATGCCTTCGCGAACGCGCAGCAGCCCCGAATCGACGAGGCTCGCGTTGCCGGTCGCGGTGCCGATCGCGATCAGGTCGAGTCCGGCCCAGTACACGAGGTTGTTGTGCAGGTGGTTGATCGCTTCCGCATCGCGGGTGGCGATCGCGATGCGTTCGAGCCACGGATCGATCGCATCGAGGCGCGCGCGATTCGCATCGCGCACGTCGCGCGGCATGCGCAGGATCACCATCGCGAAATCGGTGCCGGCCCATGAACGCTCGTAATGGCCCTGGTAACCCGAGATCCGGCCCATCAGCGCATCGGCCTGCGCCCAGCTTTCCAGCAGGCTCGATGCGCACGACCAGTCGCCGTGGTCCGCCGCCGTGTTGAGCCGGGCAATGAAATCGCGCATCGGCTTCACGGCGCGCGCATAGCCGGCGGCGTCGTCATAGTAGCCGGGCGGATCGATCGTCGTGACGGCTGGCGGTATGTCGCAGGCGCGGGCCGGTGGCACGGTGCCGAATAGCGCGCCCAGGGAGAGCAACACGGCGAACAGCGGTCGAGTCGACAGGCAGCGCATACGGTCCCCGGTGGTGACGGTCGTGACGCCGGGTGCCCGCGGTCGACGCCGTACCGAGCATCGTGCGGGGCCGCGTGGTCCGCGGCCGTTTCCGGGTCGAACGCAGTCTAGCGTCCCCGTCTTTCATCCGCCTTTCCCGGCGGCAGCCGACCGGATCGATGGCGCGCCTGCGCCGTTTTCGCCGCGCGAGCGCCGGATTCGCGTGCCCGCGCACTTTTTTTGAAGACCGCGCCACATTCGCCCGGTATGATCGCTGCGCTCGCGAACGACGCCACTGGCCATCGGATTCCGGCTCGCGCGCAATCGACATGACCGGCATGACAACACAGGGCGGACGCCGTTCGATGCGTCGCGCCACGATCGGGCCGAATCGGCCACCAGCACGACGGAGCAGGGAACGATGGTAACGGGGACGAGTGCGGCGCGACGCGCGAGGACGGTCGCGGCCGCCGGAGCATGGTGCGTGGCGGCGGCAGGCAGCGCGCCCGCGCAGGCTGCGGATGCGGGAGACGCGCCGCAGGCCGGCGCGGCGGCAGCCGTGTTGCCGGCAATCGACGTGCAAGGCGTGGCCGACGGCGCGTCCGTCGGGCTCGTCGGGCGGCGCACCGCGGCCGGCACGAAGACCGACACGCCGGTGGCCGAGATCCCGCAAACGATCAATATCGTGACCGCACAACAGATCGAGATGACCGGCGCGGCCGACCTGAACCAGGCGCTGCGCTACGTGCCGGGCTTCTCGACGTTCGGCGCCGACAGCCGGACCGACTGGTATGCGGCGCTGCGCGGCTTCACGCCGACGCTGTACGTCGACGGCGTGCCGGCCCTGAATACGGCCGTGATCGCGAACTGGCGCGTCGACCCGTACACGATCGATTCGATCGCGGTACTGCGCGGGCCGACGTCGGTGCTGTACGGCGCAGGCGAGCCCGGCGCGATCGTCGACGCGCAGACGAAGCTCGCCGACGGCGCGCGCGTGCGCGAAGCCGGCGTGCAGATCGGCAACGATGCGCGCAAGCAGGTCATGCTCGATGTCGGCGACCGGCTCGATCCGGACGGCAAGGTGGCATACCGCTTCGTCGGCGTCGCGCGCGACGGCAACGCGGTGACCGGCCCGAACGGTGACCGGCGCGTCGCGCTCGCGCCGTCGTTCCGCTGGCGGCCGAACGCCGACACGTCGCTGACGGTCTCCGCAACGTTCCTGCAGGACAGCGGCGACGTATCGTCGAACTTCCTGCCGGCGTCGGGCACGGTATTGCCGAACCCCAACGGCCGCCTGTCGCAGGACACCTACATGGGCGACCCGTCGTTCAACGACTACCGCAAGAAGCAATGGTCGCTCGGTTACGCGCTCGAACACCGCGTGAACGGGATCTGGACGCTGCACCAGGACGTGCGCTGGTCGCACCTGTCGCTCGACGATGCAACGGTGTTCGGCAATGGCTTCGCGCCCCGCAGCACGACGAACATGATGCGTTTCGCGGGGCTGTTCCAGCTCAACTACAGCCGGCTCGACATCGACAATCACGCGCAGGCGCGCTTCGGCACGGGGCCGCTCGAGCATACGCTGCTGTTCGGCCTGCAATTCGACCGGCAGACGACGACCAACAGCGTGTGGCTTGCACTCGCGCCGTCGCTCGACCTGTACCACCCCGTCTACCGGCCGGTGACGGCCGCGATCTTCTCCGGTCCGACGTCGCTCGGCCACATCGACCAGTACACCGCGATGAACACGGTCGGCGTGTATGCGCAGGACCAGATCCGCTGGCAACGCTGGACGCTGACGCTCGGCGGCCGCGAGGATGTCGTGAATGCGCGCTTCGACGACCGGACGGCCGGCACGCAGGCGCAGCAGAACGTCAGTGCGTTTTCCGGGCGCGTCGGGCTCACCTATCAAGGCGACGCCGGGCTGTCGCCGTACCTGAGCTATTCGACGTCGTTCGATCCGGTCATTGGCGTGCGGATGTTCGGCGGCGGCCTGCCGAAACCGACGCGCGGCGCGCAGACCGAGGCCGGGCTGCGCTGGCAGCCGCCCGGCAGGAACCTGATGCTGAACGCGGCCGTCTACCAGATCGACCAGACCAACGTCGTGACGCCGACGCCGGTGAATCTCGACCGGACCGGCACGACGTCCGTGCAGACCGGCAAGGTGCGTTCGCGCGGCATCGAGCTGAGCGCGGTCGGCAAGCTGACGCGCGAGTTGTCGATCGTCGCGTCGTATGCATATCAGGACGTCAAGAACGTGCAGGCGAACGACGCGTCGCTGAACAACTGGCCGGTGTCCGTGCCGCTGCCGCGGCAGATGGCGTCGCTGTGGGCCGACTGGACCTGGCAGACGGGCGCGCTGGCGGGCGTCGGGATCGGCGGCGGCGTGCGCTATCAAAGCGCGTCGGCCGGCGCGCCCGACAATTCGTTGACGGTGCCGAGCGCGACGTTGTACGACCTGGCGTTGCATTACGACATGCCGCACTGGCGTTTCGCACTGAACGTCGCGAACCTGTTCGACCGGCGTTATGTCAGCGGCTGCCAGTCGTACGCCGTGTGCGTGTTCGGCAACGAGCGGACCGTGCTGGCCAGCGCGAAATACAACTGGTGAGCGCGCGCTATCGTGCCGCGGCGGGCAGCAGATATTCGAGGCCGTGCGTGAAACCGCGCGGCGCGACCGTCAGGTGATTTTCGTCGTCGAGTACGTCGACGCGCAGCCGGAGCGACCGGAACTGCCTCGACCGCAAGGACTTCTCCATCTTCCGCGTGTCGGTGACCATGTTGTAGGTCCTGGCAAAACGCGGATCGCCCTTCCGGACTTCCTCGTACTCGCCGACATACATGAACACCTGCGCCGGCAGGTCGCGGTGGCTGGCCGCGTAGGCGGCCTCGACACGCGACATGGCGTGCCGGTCGTACCACAGCGACGGACTGCCGATCAGATAGCCGGAGAACAGGTCAGGTTCGGTCAGCAGGATCCTCATGCCCAGCAGGCCGCCATATGAATGGCCGAGCAAGAATCGCCGGCTTTCGTTGGTCCGGTACTGCTTCGCGATGAACGGCAGAACCTGGTTGCGGAGATACGCCTGATACGCACCGGCCTGGCCGTGAACGGCATCGGCCGGTGCGTCGGGAGATCCTGCCGACGTGGGCGTGTAGTCGCGTCGCCGGCTCTGCATGCCGCTTTCGCCGCGCGCATAGGACAGGCCGACGAGTATGAATTCCTCGACGACCGGCCCTTCGCCGTTGAGACGGCGGGCAATCTGCTTGACGAGGGGGAACGCATAGTCGGCATCCGTCACGTAAAGGACGGGATAGCGGCGCTGCGGCTGGCTGCCGTAGGACGGCGGCAGCGCGACGAATACCTGATAGTCGCGGCCGGAAACCGGGTCCGGCACGTCGCGGACTTCGGTGTCCGCGACTTCATAGGGCTCGCCGTTGCCGCGCTGCCAGTACGCCGGATGGGTTGACGTCGTTGCCTGTCCCGCTGCGGCGGCGGAGTGGGCGATCAGGCACATCGCGACGAGGCCTGCATGCAGAAGTGGCTTCATGCCGGACCGCATGCCTCGTTTGGCCCGCATCAACGAGGCGACGATCGAATGGTTCGGGAAACGTGGACGTCGCATGGGGCGTGCTCTTGGCCGAAAGCGCGCAGTTTGCCAAAAAAAGCGCGCTCGCGCGGCGCCGATTCGATTCGTTTGGGCGAACGGGCGGGCGCGATTGGTCAACGACGGCCGGCGCGCCAGGGCCCGGCGATTCCGTTGCCCGGTTGCCGGCGGTGAACCGCGGCCCGTGAAGCCGGCAGCGCGCGACGGGACGCCGTGACCCGGCGCGCTACGCGCCGCGCTGCGGCTCCCGTGCGGCGGTGCGCGCGCCCGCGTGACCCTGGCGCCGCCATTCGGTCGGGGTGATGCCGAACCGCTCGCGGAAGGCGGTCGCGAAATTGGCCGGCGTGGAAAAGCCGATTTCCTTCGCGATGCTGGCGATGCTGAGCGACGTCGAATCCAGCAGGTCCTGCGCGATCCGCAGCCGCTCGTACCGCAGATATTCGAACACCGTCTGGCCGAGATTGTCGCGAAACGCGCGCGACAGCCGCTTTTCGTGCGTGCCGACTGCGCGTGCCAGTTCCTCCACCGTCGGCGGATCGTTCAGCGTGCGCGACAGGTGGCGAATGGCCGCCCGCACGATGATGTCGTCGTCCTTGCCGGCCGCAAACAGGTTGTCCGCCGGTTCCGGACCGGCCGGCCGTTCGCGCTGCGTCCGTGAGAGCTGCACGCGGATCCGTGCGACCACTTCTTCCGGCTCGAACGGCTTCACCACATAGTCGACGCCGCCGATCTCGAGCCCTTCGAGCCGTTCGTGCAATGCGCCGGCCACGGTCAGGAAGATGACGGGAATCCCGGCCGTGAGCGGATCGGCGGCAAGCAGGCGGCACGCGGTGAAGCCGTCCATGCGCGGCATCCGCACGTCCATCAGGATCAGGTCGGGCATCAGCGCCTGCGCGCGCTGGCACGCTTGCGCGCCGTCGGATGCGATGCTGATCCGGCATCCGGTGTCGCGCAGGATGTCGATCAGCAGACGCAGCTGGTCGGGTTGATCGTCGACGACCAGGAGATGGGCGTCGCTCAATGCGGAGATCGATGAAGGCATCGTGCACCTGTTCGGAAAAGGCGGTTGGCTGCGTTTCCACGGGTGGCCTGCCCGGTTCGGGGGAAACGTCGTGAGCCGCTCTATGACGACGCATAAGCGCATCGCACGCTCGCATCGATTCCAGAGGTTGCCGGCACTGCGCGACGGACAACCGGTCGTCGCATGACACGGCATTCGTTTTTTTGATCGCTGAGCCGGTAAGGACGCGGACGATTGCCGTGCTCGCGCCGTGAAGATCGCGACTGCAGGAATCAATGCGAGCGGAATTGTAGGAGCTTCTTTCAAATCCCGCCAGACACTGCGGCTCTATTCGCGTCATCCCGCTTTCCCGATATTTAAAATGGCGGATTGAGACAGGAACGCCGCGCGTTGATATGCGTCAATACTCATGGTTTACGCGAATGCCGGCCACGCAGATCCGCGATCGACTGGATTCCGGATTGTCTTCCCGGGATTGATTTGAATTTAAATCCGCTTTGGCAAAGTATTTATCCGCCTTGTAAAACATTGCGATTAATTTCGGCAGCACGAAATCGTTTGCGAGGCGCGGGTATTTCACGTAAGTCATTGAATATATTGAATTTCACAATCTATAAAGAATGTCGGCTTCAATAATTCAAGATCGTGTCCCATAATTCGTCCGAACTTTGAATGCCGGGTGGCACAGCGCAACGGAAGGCGCCGCAAGGTGCGCCGGACGTTGTGCGATTCGAGTCCGAAGCATCGATTGATGCCCGCCCGGGCAAATGCTCGTGGCACGGGAATAAAGCACCGGTTGCCGAAGATGAAATAAAAGAAGCGGGGTTGGTCGCGGTCGGCGCGACCTCACATCAGAGGTGTTTATAACGACAGGTTGAATCTCCGGATTCAGTCGGGGAAAGGCTCGTCCATAAATAGTATTACGCATTCCTAATGAGGTTTCTTGAATAACGGAACGGGCCGTAACTAGACGGCGGGCCCGGAGGCTTCGATCGTCCGGTGGAAACGAACGGTCGATGCGGATCGCCTCCAACGTGGCAGCGCCGGATCACGGAATCGGGTTCCGCACCGAAGTCGCAATCGCAATCGAAGTCGAAGCTGTCAATAAACGTAAGTAGTCCATATTCAAACCAGACGCTACACAACGGAGCAGAAGACCATGAAGAGGAAGCAGATTTCGGTGCTCGCCGCCGCGATGTTCGCGGGCGCGGGTATGCTGAGCGCCGGCGCCGCGCACGCCGACAATTTCGTCGACCGCGGCAACCCGGACAACGCGCTGAACGGGCAGTGCATCGACGGGACCAACCCGCTGTGCGTCAAGACCAAGAACGGGACCTACGTGGCGGTGAGTACCACGAACGTGACGCAGGGCACGAATGCCAAGGCCGGCACCAGCGGCATCGCGATCGGCGACCAGTCGAATGCGAGCAGCAACGGCGGCAGCAGCAGCGGCGGTGCGATTGCGATCGGTGTCGGCTCGCAGGCGCTGGCGAACTCGGCGACCGCGATCGGCACGGTGGCGGTCGCGCAGGGCAACACCGCGCTGGCGATCGGCCGCCAGTCGGCCGCAGTCGGCGATTTCTCGATGGCGCTCGGCAACGTGGCGGATGCGCACGGCACCAGCTCGATCGCACTCGGCCACTCGGCATTGGCCAGCGGCGACCGCTCGGTCGCAATCGGCGGCGCGAACCCGACGTCGAGCGATGGCGTATCGGCCGGCGCGTCGTACGACGCGGCGACGCAGACGCGCGCGGGCGGCACGCAATCGGTGGCGATCGGCGCGGGTGCGCAGACGAACGACAACAATCAGGTGGCGATCGGGTCGGGCAGCATCGGCGCGAACAACGGCGGCACGCCGGTGTTCGGCGGCACGGCCGCACCGGTCGGCGGCGCGGTATCGTTCGGTGCAATCGGCAGCGAACGCCAGCTCAAGAACGTCGCGGCGGGCGCGGCCGATACGGACGCCGTCAACGTCCAGCAGCTGAAGAACGTGAACAACACGCTCAGCACGGGCATCGGCAATGTCGACGCGCGCGTGACGTCGGTCGGCAATTCGCTGTCGACCACGATCTCGAACGTCGACCAGCGCGTGACCAGCGTCGGCAACAGCCTCAGCACGAGCATCGTCACGGCGACGCAGAACGTCGTGAAGTACACCGACAACACGCATGCGGCGATCGCGCTCGACGGCGTCAACGGCACGACGATCGGCGGTGTCGCGGCCGGCGTGGCCGATACCGACGCCGTCAATGTCGGCCAGCTGAAGGGCAGCGTCACGCCGCTTCAGACGTCCATTTCGACGGCGGCGTCGAACATCGCGAACCTGCAGACCAGCGTGACCGGCATCAACACGTCGCTGAGTACGGCGGCGTCGAACATCGGCGGCCTGCAGGCGGCCGATGCGCGCAACGTGAAGTACGACGGCGCGAGCGGCTTCGACTCGGTGACGTTCGCGGGCACCAACGGCACGACGCTGCACAACGTCGCCGACGGCAAGGACGTACACGACGCCGTCAACGTCGGGCAGCTGAACGGCGGCCTCGCGTCGCTCAGCACGAGCGTGACGAACAACCTCAGTACGACGCTCGGCAACCTGAGCACGTCGATCACCAGCCAGATCAGCAGCGCGACGAAGAACGCCGTGCAGTACGACAGCGACGCGCACAGCGGCGTCACGCTGGGCGGGACGGGGGCGGCGGCGCCGGTCGGCCTGCACAACGTCGCGGACGGCACGGCCGCGAACGATGCGGTGAACGTGGGCCAGCTCGGCAAGGCAACCAGCACGCTCAACCAGTCGATCACGACCGTCGGCAACCAGGTGACGACGAACACGGGCAATATCGCGGCGCTGCAGCAGGATGCGCTCCAGTGGAACCCGGGCATCGGCGCTTACGACGCGAGCCACGGCGGCCACGGCCCGCAGCTCATCAGCAACGTCGCGGCCGGCAAGGCCGGCACCGACGCGGTCAACGTCGACCAGCTGACCGCGGCGATTCACGACGGCACGAGCCAGCTCGATGCGCTGGCCGTGAAATACGACGACGCGAGCAAGCGGCAGGTTTCGCTCGGCGCGGGCAACGGCGGCAGCCCGGTGCGCGTGACCAACGTCGCGGCCGGCAACGTCGCGGCCGGCAGCACCGACGCGGTGAACGGCGCACAGCTGCGCAGCGCGATCGACAGTACCGCGGCCGCACTCGGCGGCGGCGCGACGTCGAATCCGGACGGCTCGATCACCGCTCCGAACTACAAGATCGGCGGCAGCGCGTTCAACAATGTCGGCGACGCACTGACGAACCTAGACGGCCGCGTCGGCAGCAACACGACGACCCTCGCGAATCACGAAACGCGCATCGGCAACGCCGAAACGAATATCGCGGGCAACACGGCGGCGATCGCCGGGCTGCAGCAGGACGCGCTGCAGTTCGATCCGAAGCTCGGCGCGTTCAGCGCGGCGCGCGGCGGTGCACCGACGCAGCTGACGAACGTGGCCGACGGCAATGTCGCCGCGGGCAGCACGGATGCGGTGAACGGCGGCCAGCTGTCGGGCGTGAAAACCGCGCTCGAACAGCAGATCACGCAGGTGTCGAACCAGGCCGGCGAAGCCGTGAAGAACGTCGTCAAGTACGACGTCGACACGAACGGCAACCGGCTGAATTCGGTGTCGCTCGTCGGCGGCGATGCAACGTCGGCGGTCGTGCTGAAGAACGTCGCGGCGGGCACCAGCGATACGGACGCGGTGAACGTGAAGCAGCTGAAGGGCGTGCAGTCGAGCCTCAACCAGCTCGGCGCGCTCGCGGTGCAGTACGACGACAGCTCGAAGAGCACGATCACGCTCGGCGGCGCCGGCGGCACGCGCATCACCAACGTGCAGGCAGGCACGCTCAGCGCGACCAGCACCGACGCGGTGAACGGCTCGCAGCTCTACGCGACCAACCAGCAGGTGTCGAAGAACACGACCGACATCTCGAACCTGCAGAGCAACGTCACCAACATCGCGAACGGCAAGGCCGGCCTCGTGCAGCAGCAGGATCCGAACGGCGCGATCACGGTCGGGCAGGGCACGGGCGGCACCAGCGTGAACTTCTCCGGCACGGCGGGCGACCGCGTGCTGACCGGCGTCGCGGCGGGCGTGAACGCCAACGACGCGGTCAACATGGGCCAGTTCAACACCGCGCTGCAGAATGCCGCGGCCAACGACAAGATCCGCGCGGCGGCGACCGATGCGAACACGTCGTGGATCGCGCGTGCCGACGCGGGTTCGATCGGGTCGACGGCGACCGCGACCGGCAAGAATGCGGTGGCGGTTGGCCAGGGCTCCGTCGCCGATCGGGACAATTCGTTCTCGGTCGGTGCGAAGGGCAGCGAGCGCCAGGTCACGAACGTCGCGGCCGGGACGGCGCCGACCGACGCGGTGAACGTGCAGCAGCTGAACGACAACCTGTCGACGGCATCGGCGCAGGCGAAGGGCTACACCGACCAGCGCGTCGGCCAGGTGTACAACGCGTTCAACGACCTGAAGAAGGACATGTACGGCGGCGTCGCGTCGGCGATGGCGGTGGCCGGTTTGCCGCAGCCGACGGGCGCGGGGCGCTCGATGGTGTCGGCGGCGACGTCGAACTATCACGGTCAGCAGGGCTTCGCGGCCGGCTACTCGTACGTGACGGAGAGCAACCGCTGGGTCGTCAAGGCGTCGGTGACGGGCAACACGCGGTCGGACTTCGGCGCGGTGGTCGGCGCGGGTTATCAGTTCTGATGCAGGTCGCGCAGCGTTGAGCGTTGAGCGGTGCGGGCGCCGGGGCATGGATGCAGCGCCCGGTACCCGTGATCGCCCGGTGGCCCGGGGTCCGTTGACGGACCCCGGGCCATTTGCGCAGCAGCCCGCCTGGCGGCAGGCACGCGCCGGTCTGTTCGACCAGGCGGATGAATCCGGGTAGCGCGCGAATCGACGCGCCCGCCGTTGCGCCGATACTCGCGGCGCCGCCGCATGCGCGCGGCGGACGATGCAACGCGCATGCGGTTCCGGGACGCTCAGCGGACGCGGGTTTGCCGCGGCGGCGGAATGTCCTTGAATCGTGGATCGAGCGCGATCCAGAACGCTTGCGTCCGGCCCGGTTCGGTCAGCGCCGGGTCGGGGCGGGGCGCCAGCCGCGCGCCTGTTTTCGCTCCAGTTGCGCCGTATTGCTGTCCCATACGCGAGACAGCCTGTATCGATCACCCTTCGCGATCAACGCGTCGTCGACCTGTTTCGCGAGGTTTCTCGCGGCGTCCGTTCCCCGATGTTCCCGGGCGACCAGGATATTGATCTGGGCGACTTGTCCCGGCGCGTGCAGCCCGGTTTCCGAATCGTCCATGAAACCCGTGATCACGTCGTCCTTGACCGCGACGACCACCCCTTCATAGTTGCGCGGGTCGAATGCGCCGGGCGGGTAATCCTCCTCGAAACGGGCGGCAAGTGCGCCACGATCGTCCGCGTCTATTTCGAACGGGAATCTGATGAGTTCGTCCCTGGCGTTCGCGTCATGCGGGTCGACCGCTCCCGTCGTCGTTCCGTCGGAGTAGTGCCGGATGCGCGAAAGCTGTGCCGGCGGCGCTTCGCCCGCGCTCTCCAGCGACGCCGTACTTGGACGGCGCTGTCCGGACAAGGGGGCGGGAACTGCGATCGGATCTGGGCTTGCGCGGCAGTATCGACGGTTGGCGCCGGCGCTGGCGTTCAGTGCGAACTGTCGACAGGGCTTTCGCTGTTTCGCGGGCTGGAATCGGGACTCGCGGTGCGCGTCACTTGCATGGCGTTCAGGAAATGAGTGGCGGGTTAACGGAATGTAGGCGGGCCTCGCGCGCCGATCGTAGCCGCATCGGAACCGCGGTCGCCGGATGCGAAGCGAGCGTGACGCTGGCGGCATCGACTGCGGGTTTGCGCGCGCCGCTTCGCATTGCGTCCGGCCGCAATCGACGGACCGAGGTATTTCTGCAGGAGTCGGTGTCGGCACGGCGTTGCCGAAGGGGCGTTCACCCCAGCCCCATGCTAGCGAACAGGTATCGGAGAGCACATGGACAATACGGTCAGCGGGCCGCGTCAGGTTTCATTCGGAAGTCCGCCCGCATCGACGCCGGCGCCGGAGCGCCACGACAGCCCGCCAGCGCAGCCGTCCAGCCCGGCCGGCGGCGCGGTGCTCGAACGGCTGCGCACGATCGGCGCCCGGGCCGATACGCCTTTTTCTCCGCGGCCCGTCAGCCCGCTGACGAAGGCCGACATGAGGTCCGTCGTCACGCCAAGACCCGTCTCCCCGGAGACGGCATCGCCCATCCGCCGGCCGGCGGCATGGCGGATCGGCAACGTGCCCGCAAGCGCCGGCAACACGAGCCCGCCCGGCAGCTTGCCGGAGCCGGGCAGAACGGCTTCTGCTGCGTCGAACGGTCATTCGTCGCCGCATGCGGAAGCGCCGGCCAGCGCGCCGAAACAGCCGGACGAAGACTGGCGCGCGTTCCTGACGCGTACCGGGCATTCGCCTGGACCGGAGGCACCACCATCGCCGTCCGGCAGCCCTGCGCAGACGGGGGGCCACGAAGACTGGAGCACGTTCCTGACGCGCACCGGGCATGCGCCTGGATCGGCGGCGCCGCCATCGTCATCCGGCAGCCCCGCGCAGACGGGGGGCCACGAAGACTGGAGCACGTTCCTGACGCGCACCGGGCATGCGCCTGGATCGGCGGCGCCGCCATCGTCATCCGGCAGCCCTGCGCAGACGGGGGGCCACGAAGACTGGCGCGCGTTCCTGACGCGCACCGGGCATGCGACGGAACCGGAGGCGGCAACCGAGCCGTCAGGCAGCCATTCGGCGGCGCGTGAAGGCGTGCAGGACAGCTTGCCCGCGAACCCGGCGGGACACGTGCCGGTGGCCGTTGCCGACGTTCCGCTGCAGGCGCCGAAACCGGTTCGTCCCCATGCGACGGCGCACATCTTGCGGGACGTACCCGATCGTTCGCCCGGTGTGCCCGCGCAGGTCAATCCTGCACCGGCACGCGCTGACGCGCACCGTAATCCACTGCAGGCACTGAGGGACGGGATCCGACGCATCTTGCGCTGAATCGCATGGCCGTCCGCTGCGGATCGCCCGCCACCGTTTCGCATCGCGGCCGCCGCAACGGCACGCTTCTCCTACGATCGCTGTCACGGCCGCATGGGCGCGGCCCAACCCTGGGGAATTTCATGCAAGCTGCGCAGCGCTATCAACATGTCCTCACACAGCATCTCGCGAAGCCGCTCGAGCACGCGACGTCGCTTCCGGCGGCGTTCTACACCGACCCCGAGATCTTCGCCCACGAACGCGCGGTGCTCGACGAACGCCACTGGCGCGTCGCAGCCGCCGGCGGACAGGTTGCCCGGCCCGGCGACGTGCTGCCCGTCACGCTGTCCGGCATGCCGCTCGTCGTCACGCGCGATCGAGACGGCATGCTCGGCTGCTTTCACAACATCTGCAAGCACCGCGGCGTGCCGCTCGTGAGCGAGACGGCAAGCGACGTCCATTCGATCAGGTGCCCGTATCACGCGTGGCGATACGGATTGAACGGCGCGCTGGAACGTGCGAGCCACTTCAACGGGATTCACGACCACCACGTGGATGCTTCGCACCGCGCGTGTCTCGAACTCGATCGCGTGCGAAGCGCGAGCTGGAACGGTCTCGTCTGCGTGAACCCGGGCGGCCGAGCCGCGCCGCTCGCCGATACGCTGGCGGCGCTCGAGCGCCGCTGGCACGACTACGACTTCTCGCAACTGCAGTACGGCGGCGCGCTGCACTATCGCGTGCACGGCAACTGGAAGCTCGTCGTCGAGAACTTTCTCGACAGCTATCACAACCCGTTCGTGCATCCCGCGCTGAACAAGGCGTCGCTGTGGAACGAGCACTACCCGATCGTGGACGCGCACGTCTGCGGCGTCGGCACCCGTATCTACGATGCGGCGACCGCCGGCCACGGCGGCCTGCCGACGTTCGCCGGACTGTCGCCGCAACGCGCGCGCGGCGCCGAGTACCTGCTCGCGAGCCCCACGCTGATGCTCGGCCTGCATGCGGACTACCTGTTCGTGCTGACGGTCGATCCGGTCGACGTGCAGACCACCGACGAGCACGTGTACTTCTTCTTCGTCGGCACGCCGTCCGCCGGCGTACCGGCCACGAATGACGACGGCGATCCGCTGGAAGCGCTCCGCGAGCGCGTGCGCGCGAACTGGGATCGCATCAATCGCGAGGACCTTCCGATGATCGAGGGCATGCACGCGTGCCGCCGCTCGCCCGGCTATCGCGCCGGCCCGTTCTCGCCGTTCCACGAAGGGCCGCTGCATGCGTTCCAGCTCTCGCTCGCGCGCCGGATGGCGCCCGAACCGGCTGTGCCGTCGCAGCCCGCCGAACGGCACGACGCGCTCCGCTTCCATCCGATTTCAGTCGAGGCCTGACCATGCAGATTGCATTCAACGGGCCGTCGCACGGCGACCTGGGCGAGCGGCTGTGCGCGCTCATCGGCGCCGACGCGGTGCTGACCGACGAACCGTCGCTTGCGTTCTATTCGAACGACGTGTTCTGGCAACCGGGCGTGGCGCCGCTGGCGATCACGCTGCCGCGCAGCGCCGACGACGTGGTCGCGCTTGCGCGACTCGCGCAGGATCTCGACGTCGCGCTGATTCCGCGCGGCGGCGGCCTGTCGTACGGCAAGGGCTATCTGCCGCCGCACCGCAACTGCATCGTGGTCGACACGCGGCGCATGTCGCGCGTGATCGAAATCGACGAGAAGAGCCGCTTCGTCACCGTCGAAGCCGGCTGCACCTGGGCCGAACTGCACGAGGCGCTGCTGCCCACCGGCTTGCGCACGCCGTACTGGGGGCCGATGTCGGGGATCGGCGGGACGGTCGGAGGCGCGCTGTCGCAGAACAGCGCGTTCTACGGATCGAGCCGCCACGGCACGGTGGCCGACAGCGTGCTCGGCGTCACGGCCGTGCTGGCCGACGGCACCTGCGTGACCACCGGGTCGGGCGGGCGGCGCGGCGCGAAGCCGTTCACGCGCCACGGCGGCGGCCCCGATTTCACGGGGCTCTTTCTCGGCGACAACGGTGCGTTCGGCATCAAGGTCGCCGCGACGCTGCGCCTGATCGAGCGTACGCCGCATGTCGGCTACCTGTCGGCCGGCTTCGCGACGATGCAGGCGATGGTCGACGCGCAGGTGCGGCTGGCGCAGACCGGCAAGATCGCGGAGAGCTTCGGCATCGACCGCAACAAGGCGCTGCAGTCGGCCGGCGTGAACCGCGCGGCCGACAGCGTGAAGAACCTGCTGGCGGTGGTCGGCGCCGGCACGAGCCTCGCGGCCGGCGTGAAGGACGCGGTGGCGGTCGCCGCGGGCGGCACGCAGTTCCTGACGGCGTATCCGTACACGCTGCACCTGATGGTCGAGGACGAATCGGCGCGACGCCTCGGCGAGGCGCTGGCCGAGGTGCGCGCCATCGTGCTGTACGAGGGCGTCGAGCTGCCCGATTCGGTGCCGCGCGTGATTCGCGCGAAACCGTTCGGCCCGGTGCGCGGCATGCTCGGGCTGAACGGCGAACGCTGGGTACCGTGCCACGCCACGTTCGCACTCGCCGATGCGTTGTACGTGTGCGATGCGATGGCGCGTCACTTTGAAACGTTCGATGCGTTGACGACGCAACACGGGATCAGCCGCTCGCATTTCCTGATGTGCATCGGCAACGAGTTTTTCTTCGAGACCGCGTTCTACTGGCGCGACGAACTCACGCCGCTGCACGTCGCGACGGTCGGGGCGGACGTCACGGCGCCGTGGGCCGACCGGCCAGCCGCGCCCGACGCGCGGGCCGCCGTACAGGCGATTCGCGACGCGACCTATCTCGCGTATGCGGAACTGGGCGGTGCGAGCTGGCAGGTGTCGCGCGACTATCCGTTCGAGCGCGTGCTGGAACCGGGGTCGTGGAACCTGATGCGGCGTGTCAAGGCGAGCCTCGATCCGGATCGGCGAGTCAACCCGGGAGCGCTCGGCGATGGCTGCTGATCCGCGCGAAGGGGCGGCGGCCGGTACGCCCGCCGCCGATGGCGTTACCGGCGCGCAGGTCGCGCTGATGGCGACGCTGTGCGCGTTCTCGGCCGGCAGCCTCTACTACAACCAGGTCATGGCGACTGCGATCGCGTCGAGCTTCGGCGTCGCGCCGGCCACCGCGAGCACGCTGTCGATCTTCGGCCACGTCGGCTACGTGGCCGGCCTCGTGCTGCTCGTGCCTCTCGGCGACCGTTACGAGAAGCGCTCGCTGGTCGCGCGTCTCGCGTGGCTCGGTGCGCTTGCATTGGCCGGTGCGGCGCTTGCGCCGTTCTTCGCGCTGGAGGCGCTCGCCACCCTTGCGAGCGGCGTGTTCGCGACCACCGCGTCGCTGACCGTGCCGTTCGCGGCGACGCTGGCGGCGCCCGCGCGGCGCGGCCGTGTCGTGGGGCGCGTGATGCTCGGGCTGCTGATCGGCATCGTCGCGAGCCGCGTGGTTTCGGGCGCGCTGACCGACGCGCTCGGCTGGCGCGCGATGTTCGCGTTCGCGGCGCTCGCGCAGGCCCTCCTCGCGTGGCTCGTGTCGCGCCGGCTGCCGCGCTCGCCGGCGACGACCGGCGAATCCTATGCGAGCCTGCTTCGCTCGCTGCACGCGCTTTATCGCGACGAACCGCGCCTGCGGCTGTCGGCGTGGCGCGGCGCGCTGCTGTTCGGCGCGTTCAGCGCGCTGTGGGCGAGCTACGCGCTGCATCTGCGGCACACGCATCCGGCATGGGGCGCGGCCGTGGACGGGTTGTTCGGGCTCGCGGGCATCGCCGGTGCGCTGATCGCGCCGGCGATCGGCCGCGCGGCCGACGTGCTCGGACCCGAGCGCGTGTTCGGGCGCGCGCTGGCCTGCCTGTTCGTCGCACTGGTGCTGTTCGCCGCGTGGCCGGGGCAGGTCGCCGTCGAGGCGCTGGCGATCGTGTTGCTCGACATGGGCATCCAGGCCGCGATGGTCTGCAACCAGACCGTGATCTATGCGCTGCGGCCGGCCGCGCGCACGCGCATCAACGGCGTCTACATGATCGTGTACTTCATCGGCGGCACCAGTGGCACGGCGCTGGCCGTGCCGGCGTGGACGACGGCAGGGTGGCCGGGCGTGCTGGCCGTGTGCACGGCATTCGTCGCGGCGGGGGCCGGGTTGCATGCCGGGGCACGGTGGCGTGCGCGTGCATGGCGCGGCGACCCGACGGTCTGACCGTCTGACCGTCTGACGCTGCGCGATCGGGTACGGCCTGGCCCCGCGCGCATGACGGATGCGCCTGCGTCGACCGTCGCAATCAGCGCGGAACAACGGGCGGTCAGACGCGGCAGGACATTCAACGACACGCGCACCGCGCCCGCGATGCGCGGCCCATCCGCGCGTGGGCTCGCCTCCATCCGTCCCCATCGCATGACGATCGACGTCGAACGCCGCGGACCGGTGCTCCAGTGCGTCGCACGTGTGACCTCCGGGGCAACGGGTTCCGGAACCAGCACAGGCGCACCGCCACGCGGGTTACATCATCGATGCGAAGACGGATTGGCGGACGCGAAGTGCCGGTCCGCCGCGCGAGCCGGGGTCAGGCGAGGCTTCACGCGCGCAGCCAGATGAATTCACCCGTCGCGATACCTTCGAACATGTCGTCGTTCGATTCGATGATGTTCTGCCGCCAGTACCGGCCGTGTTCGGCGTAGTGCGAGAGGAGGTCGGCGAGGGTCTCGCCGGTCACGTCGTCGGCGAACGGCACGCGCACGATCAGCACGATGCCGCCCGTATCGCTGTCCATGCCGAGCTGTGCCTGGTCCTGCGCATAGATCAGCAGGTTCGCTTCCAGCATCAGCCGGAAGATCGTCAACGTGCGGCCGGCCGTGACCGTGCCGTAATGAAAATTGACGTAGAGCGCGCCCGGGTCGTTGTCGAAGTAATCGAGCCGCACGTCGAAACCCTCGACCTCGATCGTCCGCGTCTGCAGGATGTGGTCGACGTCGGGCAAGCCGACGGCGGCGCACAGTTCGCCGACCAGCGCGGTATAGATATCGATGCTCATCGACCTTGCGACCCGTCGAAAGAAGTGCCGGCCGTACCGCGCCGCGACCCGACCGGCACAAGGGTCGCGGCGCCGGTTGCCTTCGTCTCGATCACGAGGGCTTCGCGGCCTCCTTGACACCCGAAGAGGCCGCTTTCATTGCCTCGCCGGTCGCCTGCTTCAATTGCATGTTCGACACGGCGCCTGCGATCGCCAGTTGTTCGTTCCCGGCGGCCCCAAGCTGTCCGATGATGCCACCGGTGGCGGCAGCCGAATTCGCGCCTCCCGCGACGCTGCCGACGACGTTGCCAATACTCATGTCCGACTCCTTTCGACGTGTAGAAGAGCCTGTCCGAACGCCGCCGCGATTGCATGCGGGCGACTTTCTCGACAGTACGTTGCAGATCGCGACGGTCCGGTCGCCCGGCGTCGCGGGATTCCGCGCACAAGCGCGAAAACCGGGCGCTACTTCGCGAGTTCCTGCTCGCGAAGCTGCGCGACGAGGCGGCTGGCCGCCATCAGTCCGAGATAGATCTTCGAGCGGTTGCTGCGGTCCAGGTCGGACCCGCCCCGGGCGTCGCCGACCGCCTGGGCACTGAGCTGCAGCGCGCGCTCGAGCTCGATCAGCCGCGGCCCCGAGGCCGGGTCGGCGAGCAGGTTCTGCAGGTTGCCGAAATCCTCGGCGTGGCGTTCGATTGCTTCGTACATGCGAATTCCCCTTGGGCTTCAGTGAATCGACGCTGCGGCGGCCCGGTCGTCCGACGGCAACGGCACCGGATCGACCCGCGCGACGGGCGGTGTGGCGGGCGCCGCCGGCGTGGCGGATGCCGTACCCGGCGCCGATGCGGCGGCCGTTTCCGAGGCACTGCCGTCAGCGTCGTCCGGCACGGGATAGATGTGCTTCACGCCGTCCGGCGTTTCGGCATACCGCACGTTGCCCGACGACAGCAGCGCGGTGAAATTCCCCTGTTTGGGGGCCGGCGCCGGCAGGTCGATGTCGGTCAACGCGACGCGAATCTGCGTGACGCTCTTGTCGAAATCGCCGCGAATACGCGTCAGCGCACTCTCGACGCGTTGCCGGTCCGCCACCGCGCCGGATACCGTAAACACGCCGTGGCCGTCGTAAGCGACCTGGACGCCGTCGACGTCGACGGCATCGCGAATGCCGCGGGCGATGTCGTCGGCCACCCGATAGCGGCGCACGATGACGGCCGGCTTCATGCGGTCGAACAGTTGCCGCGCGACATGATCGTCGTTCGCCGAGCGGACCATCCCCGTCACCACCGCGCGCGCGGCGCCGTCGCCGCCATCGCGGGCTGCATGAAGCTCGTTCAGGTGCGCGTCGGCCAGCGCGCGGTTCACGCGTTGCTCGAGCAGCACGTCGGGCGGCGCGAGCGCGGCGCGGCTGACGTTGGTCGTCAGCGCGAAGCTGAGGCCGGCCACGCCCGCGCCGACGGCGACACACGCGGCGACGATGCCCGCATAGCGCAGCCGTTTCACGCGCGCGACGCCGCGCGGCGTGTCGTCGCCTTCGTTCGACGCGCGGGCGGGGCCGGTCAGCAGTGTCGACAGCAACGCGAGGTCGCTCGGCCACGTGTCGTCCGCCCAGCCGATGCACAACGCGATGTCGTCGAACTGCAACGGCACGAAGTCGACCATCCAGACCTTGCAAGGATCCAGCGTCGCAGGCGGTTCGTCGTCGTGCCCGGCGAACGCGTCGCCGCGAGCCGCGCGGGCCGACGCCGCGTCATCGCCGTCGCGCGGCAGGTCTGCCTGCGGTGCAGCGAAGGCGGCGAGCGAATCGTTCGTGTCCGCGTGCTCGAGCCGCTGGCTGCTGACCGCGCCGTTCGATTCGACCACCAGCAGGACGTCGGCACCCCGCCAGTCGGTGAGCTGGATGTCGGCGTCGTCGTCGGCGCCGACGCGATACGCACCGGGTTCCAGATGGACCTGGGCGCCGGCGTGGTGTCCCGTGAGGATGCGCAGCAGTTTCATGGTCGATTCGGATCCGTGCGGTGACGCAGGCGACATGCATCGCAGCGGCGTCGCGTGCTTTCGATACTTTCACTGTAACGGCCGTCGGTTCCGTCGCCCGGCAGACGCGCGAACCGGCGTGCGTGTCTGCGAAGCGGTCAACGAGTCGATGGCGGGTCAGACGGGGTGTCGTCGCCGGGAAGGTCGCGCGCGTCAAGGTTCGACGCGTGCGCACCGGCTTCCAGCGACGCCAGGATGCTGTCGGCGCGCGCCGCGCGCGAGCCGATCGCCGGCCGTTCGAGCGCAAGCAATTGCAATCCCAGCAACAGGTTGAAATGCCGGATGCGGGCGGCCGGTTCGACGGCCGGTGCGGCCCGGTCGGCCGGATGCGATTCTCCGGCGCCCGTGGCGGCGCTGCGCAGCCGGGACCGCTCGACGAGCCGCGCGCGCACCGCGTCGAAACCGGTCGCGCTCGACGGGCCGAGCCAGGTGCGTGCCAGCGTGACTTCACGGGCGACGCGATACATTCGTGCATCGAGTGGCGTTCCGGGGGCCGCGGCGAGCTCGTCGCGCATCGCCAGCAACGCGTCGCAACACGCATCGGCAACGGCCTGTTCGCGCGCACCGCCGGCGTCATGACCGAGTGCGCCGGCCAGCCAGTCGGGTACCGTCGCGTCGTCGAGCAAGGCGGCCGCCGCGCCGCGCCGGGCGACGCGCAGGGCGCCCGGCGCGCGCCGCGTGCCAGGCTCCCGTTCGCGCTGCTGCTGTTGCCGGCCTTGCTGCTGTTGATTCCCGTCCTGCTGGGACGACTGCTGCTCGCCGCCGCGCTGTCCTCCGCGTCCGCCGTCACGACCGACGCGCAATCCGGACAGCGGGCTCGACGTACCCCGCCGGGTCGTGCCGTGCGGACCCCGTTGCTGCGCCGGTTGCGCGATTGCCTTGCGCGGCATGGCGAAGCGCGCGCGCTTGCCGGCGTTTTTCCGCCGGGCCTGCGCGAGGCGCGCGCGCAACCGGGCGGCCAGCTGCTTGTTCGCCAGCAGCCTCGCGCTCACGTTGCGCGCATGCGCGAACAGCGTGCGGCCGCGAAACAGCGCGGCCTGATGGCTCGCGCGCGCGTCGTCGCGTCCGTGTTCGGCGCGGGTCCGCTCGGTTTGCGCGAGCCCGTCCTGTGCGGCAGCATAAGGATTGTGCGAGATCCGGCTCATCGACATGCCGCTCCGGGGATCGTCGTGACGATGCCATTCATTGCGGCAACGCGGTGCGCATCATCTGGTTGGCGAAATGCAGGACCGAGGACGCCGCGAGCGGGGCCACGATGATGATCGTGATCACCACCGCCACGAGCTTCACGCCATGCGGCAAGGTCTGGTCCTGCATCGACGTGATCGCCTGCAGGAACGAGACGGCGAGCCCGACCGCGGCCGCCACGATGACGACCGGCAGCGAGCAGTAGAGGCACAGCAGCATCCCCTGGGCGGCGGCGCCGATCAGCGCGTCGATTTCCATCGAGAATTCCCGTAAGCAAGCATTCGATATCGATTGCGGCGCGCTACCGGTAGGTCAGCACGAGGCCGTGGATCAGGGTCGACCAGCCATCCATCACGACGAACAGCAGCAGCTTGAACGGAATCGCGACGTTGGTCGGCTGCACCTGGTTCAACCCCATCGCGAGCAGCACGTTGGCGATGATCAGGTCGACCACGATGAACGCCACGTAAAGCAGGAAGCCAATCTTGAACGCTTCCGTGAGCTCGGTGAGCGTGAACGCGGGCGCCAGCACGAACAGGTCGGTGTCCTTCAGTTCGCTCGCGACATCCTTCGGCCAGACCATCGCCGCCGACCGGACGAAGAAGCGCCGCTCGCGCTCGTGCGCGTGGGCTTCGAGGAATTTGCGGAACGGTTCGCGCGCGGCGCTGAACGCCTGCATCACCGCCTGCGAACTCGATGCGCCCGCGACCGGGTCGCTCGGCAGGTTGCGCGACGCGGCGATCGCGACCGGCGCCAGCACATACGCGGACACCAGGATCGCGATGCCGTTGAGCACCATGTTCGGCGGCACCTGCTGCACGCCGAGTGCGTTGCGCAACAGCCCGAGCACCACCACGATCTTCATGTAGCAGGTGACGACCATCGCGATGAACGGCACGATGGTGATCGCGATGACGACGAGCAGCAGCCCGGTGAGGTCACTGTACTGAACCATCGCCGTGCGCCATCCGCAGGATTCGAACGCCGAGACGATCGGCGACCGCGATCAGCTCGCCATGACCGATCGTCTGTCCGTGGGCCACCAGCCTGATCTGTGCGTCGGACACGCGCGTATCGAG
Source organism: Burkholderia cepacia complex sp. TUM26381 (assembly GCF_057439935.1). Lineage (NCBI taxonomy): Bacteria > Pseudomonadati > Pseudomonadota > Betaproteobacteria > Burkholderiales > Burkholderiaceae > Burkholderia > Burkholderia cepacia complex sp. TUM26381. The sequence continues at coordinate 468,905 of NZ_CM172008.1, forward strand.
CTCGATCACGTAGCCCGGCCGCAGCGACGACAGTTGCGCGAGCGGCAGCGCGACGCTGTCGAGTTCGAACTGCACGGGCAGGTCCAGCTCGCCGATGTCGACGGGGTCGTCCTGGAAATCGTCGGCGAGCGGCGGGTGCGCGTCGTCGGGGTAGTGCAGATCGTCGGTCATGACGGGGTCCTCGCTGATGACAAGCCGGCTGCCGTCGATTTCGACGCCGGTGCAAAGCCGGGTCAGCCCCGGCGTCCCCCACGCGGCGCGCGCGAGAAATGTGTCGCCCCGGGCCAGCGCGGTTTCGACATGCGTCGGCATCGTGCGCAGCAATACGTCGCCGGGGCGCAGCGCCTCGAGCGCGGCGATCGCGATGCGGCGCGCGCCGATCGTGATGCGGCCCGGCATGCGCAGCAGCGGATGGAGGCCGCAGGTGGAGCCCGGTCGCGCATGCGGCGCGTCCTGCGCCGGAGCGTCGGAGGAGCGGCCCGCCTGCATCGACGACAGACGCCGTTCGAGCAGCGCGAGCGTCGCCGCGCCGATGTGCAGCGTCGCGTCGTGACGGTATCCGTCGACCGTGACGGCCACCTCGGCGACGAGTCGATCGGCATCGGTGCCGGTGCCGGGCGCGTTGCGGCCGGCGTGCTGCTGGCCGTGCCGCGTGGCGGTCGCGCCGCCGGTTCGCAGCACGTCGGCGACCCGGCACGTGCCGATACCGGTTTCGAGCAGACGCTCCGTGAGTGGCGCCAGCAGCACGCCGGCGATCGATTGCCGCAGCGCCTGGACCGTGCCGGCGGCCGACCCGCGCGAATCGGACGCGAGCGCCTGCAATGCCGGATAGCGCGCCAGATCGACATCGACCGCGAGGCTTCCCGTGACATGGGCGAGAACGATCCGGCCCGGTTCGTCGCGATGCGTGTCCGGATCGGCCGCCCGCGGCGCGGGTGTCAGCCGCCATCCGGTGACGCCGCCGAACTGCGCGACCAGCGCGTCGACACGCGCGTCGAACAGCACCCGGCTCGCTTGCGCGGCGGCCGGCGTGATCCGCGACAGGCCGCGTGCAAGCGCATCGGCGGGCAGCGCCGGCGCACGGGCGTCGGTTGCGGCAAGGGCGGGCGGCCGCTGCGAAGCGCCGCCGGTGATGCCGTCATTCAGCAATGCCGTTTCGTCGAGCACGATGCGATCGAGGGTTGTCCGTTCAGGCGGTGTCGGAGTGTTCGTCTGCAGATGTGCCGCAAACGAGCCGCGCTTCATGTCGCGTCACCCGATGACGATCTCGATCTGCCGCGGTTCGCCCCATGCGTCGAGGAGTCCGGTCAGTTCGCGATCCAGGAGGCGACTGTGTTGCCAGAGTAGCTGTCTGCTCGACGGGTCTTGCGCGTCGAAACGAAGCTGCAGACAGAGAGGCGAAAGCGACAGGTACAGCGTCGTGTCCGGCAGCACCGCCGGGTCGAGCGGCAGGCACACATCCCAGCTGCCCGATTGCGCGATCGTCCGGTTCGCGCAGAACTCGGCGATCTCGCGCGCGATATGCGCGGTCAATTCGATGAACCGGTTCTGTTGCCGGTAGACGGCGTCGACGACCGGCGCGCTGGCCGCGCCGATCCGCTCGGCCAGCGAGGCGCCTGCGCGCGCATCGCCTGGCGCATCGCCGCGGGTATCCTCGTCGGCACCGGAATCCGGTGCGTCGTACGCATCGTGCCCGTCGTCTTCGGATGCCGCGCCGCCCACGCGCGGCATGGCACGCCGGCGCAGCAGCGCCGCGTAATCGAAGCGGCGCGCGCGGCGCGCACCCGGCGCGTCGACAGGGTCGGTCGCGGGCGGGATGATCCGGGCGGGACGGTGGATCCTGGACATCGCGCGTTACAGCATCACGCGGCCGAGCGGCTGCAGATCGACATGCGAGCCCAGCTCCTGATACGAGTAGACCGGCAGCCAGCCGAGCTGCGCTTCGATCATGCGCCGCACGTAGCGCCGGATATCCATCGACGTCACCAGCGCAACGCCCGTGCGCGGCACCGGGCCGACGAAGGACTGGATGCTGTCGACCAGGAACTTCGCTTCTTCCGGCGGCAGCGCCAGATAGTTGCCGGTCGGCGTCTGCTTGATCGCCTGGCGAATATGCTGCTCGACCGGCATGTCGAACAGCACGGCCGGCAACTGCTTCGCGCCGTTGGCGGCACGATGCGCGAGGAAGCGCGACAGGTCGCCGCGCACGTATTCCGTGAGCATCAGCATGTCCTTTTCCTTCGGCCCCCATGCGATCAGGCTTTCCATGATGTTGCGGGCGTTGCGGATCGACACCTGCTCCTCGAGCAGGCGCCGGAGCACGTCGGCGATCCGCTGCGGCGGCAGCACCTTCTGCACTTCGGCCACGAGCCCCGGGTATTCGCCACCCATCTGGTCGAAGATGTACTGCACCTCCTGGACGCCGACGAACAACGCCGCATGCTGCCGCAGCAACGCGACCGACGCATGCGCGATCAGCTGCTCCGCGCGCCATACGCGGGTCTTCGCGGGCACCGACTTTTCGTCGATCCAGTAGGTTTGCGGGCCGTTCGCGACGAGCGGCATGCCGACGTCGCATTGCGCGATCATCGCGCTGGCGGCTTCGTTGTCCACGGTCTGCGGATCGCCGGGTTCCGGTCCGCGCGCGGCCGCCGCGCCGAGATCGGGCAGCATCACCTTGCCGGCCGGCAGGTCGAGCGACAGTTGCGGCACGTCGTGCATCAGGAATTCGCAGCTCGACGGCGGCACGCGGTCCGACACCCAGATCGTGATGCCCGGAAACGGCAACCCGAGTTCCTCCTGCAACAGCGCGCGCTCGGCTTCGAACGCGCGGTCGAGCGCCGGCTGGTTGATGCGCACGACCAGGTCGGCGGAAATGCGCACGCCGAGCGGCGCGGCGAACGCGGGCGCCTGCGGCAGGATCGCGGGCGAGACCGTTTTCGCGCCGGCCCGCTGCATCGAGCCGAGCGGTTCGTCGACGGACGCGCCGCGCGACGGCTTGCGCTTGCCGAGCCGGTATGCGGCGAAGCCGAGCGCGCCCGACAGCAGCAGGAACAGCGGCCACGGAAAGCCCGGCACCGCCGCGAAAGCGAGCAGCAACAGCGACGCGAACGCCAGCGCGCGCGGGCTGGCCGCGAGTTGCCGGCCGATCTCGGCGCCGAGCGACAACGATTTGCCTTCGCGCTCGTCCGACACGCGCGTGATCATCACGCCGGCCGCGACCGACAGCAGCAGCGACGGGATCTGCGACACCATCGCGTCGCCGATCGACAGGATCGAGAAACGGTTGGCCGCTTCGCCCGCGGTCATCCCGTGATACGCGACGCCGACCGCGAGGCCGGCCACGATGTTGACGACCGTGATGATCAACCCGGCAATCGCATCGCCCTTGACGAACTTCATCGCACCGTCCATCCCACCATGCAGCGCGCTTTCGAGCGCGAGCGTCGCGCGCTTGTGACGCGCTTCGTCGGGCGTCAGGTTGTTCGCGCGCAGGTCGGCGTCGATGCTCATCTGCTTGCCGGGCAACGCGTCGAGCGTGAACCGCGCGCCCACTTCGGCAACCCGTTCGGAACCCTTCGCGATCACGATGAACTGCACGACCGTGATGATCACGAACACGACGATCCCGACGACCAGGTTGCCGCCGACCACCAGCTGGCCGAAGCTGTCGATGATGTCGCCGGCCTCCGCGTGCAGCAGGATCGACTTGGTCGACGCGATGTTCAGCGACAGGCGGTACAGCGTCGTGAACAGCAGCAGCGTCGGAAATGCGGACAGCGACACGATGCTCGGCACGTACAGCGTGATCATCAGCAGGGTCGCGCTGATCGCGAGGTTGAAGCTCAGCAGGATGTCGATCAGCAGCGTGGGCAGCGGCAGGATCATCAGCGAGATCATCGCGACGATCAGCGCGAGCAGCGCGATTTCTCCGCCGGCGGGCAGTTTCAGCGACTTGAGCAGGGTAGCCATGTGACGTAACCGGTTGCGTGGATCAGTGCGCGTCGGCGCGGGCGTCCGCATCGGGCCGGCCGCGGGCCGTGCCGAGCGATTCGACCCAGCGCAGGATCACGGCGACCGTCTCGAACAGTTCCTCGGGAATCGGCGCGCCCAGCTCGACCTTGTAGAGCGCGCGCGCAACGGGCGGGTTGCCGACGATCGGCACGTCGGCCAGCTGCGCTTCCCGGCGCAGGCGCGCGGCCTGTGCGTCGAAGCCTTTCGCGATGATCACGGGCAGCGGGTTTTCGTCGGGCGCATAGCGCACGGCGACCGCATAGTGGGTCGGGTTGACGACCATCACGCTCGCCGCGCCAACCTTCGGCCGCGCCGGGCCGTTCGACAGTTCGCGGGCGATCCGGCGGCGCTCGCCCTTGATGACCGGGTCGCCTTCGTCCTGCTTGTGCTGGCGCTTGACCTCGTCCTTGCTCATCTTCTTGCTGCGGATGAACAGCCAGCGCTGCAGTTTCACGTCCGCCGCGCCCATGATGATGAACACCAGCGCGGCCACGCCGAACAGCTTCAGCACGATGACGGCGAGCAGCCGCGACAGTTGCGGCAGCGGCTGGTACAGCGAACCGGCCACCATCGGCATGACCGCGTCGATGGTGCGCCACATCACGAACGACACGATCAGGCCCTTGACGATCATCTTCAGCAGATCGATCAGCGTCCGCACCGAAAAGATCTTCTTGATGCCGGCCACCGGGCTGACCGCGCTGAGCTTGAACGCAACCGGCTTCATCGACACCTGGAAGCCGACCTGCGGCGCCAGCGCCACCACGGCGGCCACGAGCGCGGCCGCGACCGGCACCAGCACGGCGCCGGCCAGCCGGGCGCCCATCTGCTGCAATGCGACCGCCAGCGTGACCATGTCGTGGCCGGACGACACGAAGCCAAGCGCGATATGCAGCGACGAGCGCGTGGCGTCGACGATCATGTCGCCGCACGCGAGCAGCACGATCGCGCCGGTGGCGAGCAGCGCGCCGTCGATCAGGTCGCTGCTTTTCGACACCTCGCCGTCGCGGCGCGCGTCGCGCAGCTTCTTGTCGGTTGGCTGTTCGGTTTTCTCGTCGCTCATCGCGGGCCTGGGTCGGGATCCTGGGTCGATCATAGAGGCCGGCCCGCCGGGCTGCCGGGCAGGCACGAAGCGCTCCGTGCGCAAACGAAGCGGGCTGCGGCGGCCGGGCCGGGCCGGCGGGATGCGTATCCGGCTTCGTTTGCGCACGGAGCGCTTCGCGTCGTCCGCCGGCCACGCGGCACCCCGTTGCTATGGTGGGATGGTCCGTCGGCAACGCCACGCGTCTGCCGCAACGGCGGTTGCCCGTATCCATGGAGAGTCAACGTCATGCTCAACAGCCAGCCTGCGCCGTCTTCCGCGAACGCGCTTCCCGACTATCTGCAATGCAGCCACGACGTCGTGTGCGGCCTGATCGATACCGTATCCGCCGCGCTGTTCGCCCATTTTCCGAAGGCAGCCGGCGACACGCTCGATGCCGAGCTCGTGCTGGATGCGCTGCGCGTGTTCCGCCCGGCCGTGGCGGAGATCGGCATGCTCGACGGCGTGCTGCACATCGTGCACGGACGCTGGACCGACGCGGAGCACGCACTGAGCACGGTAATCGATCTGGCGCCGGATTTCGTCTACGCAAAGGCGATGATGGCCTATTGCCTCGCGTCGACGGGCGAGCCGGGCTGGCGCCAATGGGCGCATGGCGCGCTCGAGTCGAAGCCGAACCGCGAGGCGCTGCAGCTGATACGCGCACTCGAGGCGCGCGAGGACCTGAACCACGCGATACGCGACTACCGCGGCGGCGAATTCCGGATTCCGGAGTCGTGCCAGCCGTCCCCGGTCGCCGTGCACGCCGACCCGGCACGGCAGGACGACAGCCGGGCCGCGCCGCCCGCAGCCGGCCCGCAGCTGAATTACCTGCGCGCCTGACCGATGCCGCCCCCGGCGGCGTTCCACATCGCAGAACGAGGAGGGTGAATGAGCCAAGCCATCGCAAGCCAGATGATCGACGCGGCATTGACCGATATCGCGCAGGGCGGCGACGCGGCCAGCGCCGGCGCCGCGGCAAAATTCCAGGCGCTGATGAACCAGCCGCACCTGGTTCCACCCGGCACGCATCACGACGGCGCCGACGGCGGCAGCGTGATCGCCCAGATGCTGACCACGCACGACGCGGCCGCGCAGCATGCGATGGACCGCGTCAGCCAGTTTTCGGAGCAGAGCGCCCACATGGACGTGAAGCAGGTGCTCGCCGAATCGGCCGATGCAGCAATGGAGATGTACCGCGTGCAGTTCGACTTCCAGGCGAAGATGAGCGTGGTGTCGTCGTCCCGGTCGTCGGCCGAAACGCTGATGAAGAACCAGTAGCCATGACGCGCCGGACAGGATGGAAGCGCGACGCGGCGCGGCGGGCCGGCATTGCCCTGATGGTGGCCGGCTGCGCGCTGCTGGCGTCGTGCAAGAAGGAGCTGTACGCGAACCTCAGCGAGCAGGACGTCAACGAGATGGCGGTCGCGCTGCTGGAGCGCGGCGTGAGCGCGGACAAGGCGAGCGCGGACGGCGGCAAGACCTACGTGCTGCAGGTCGAAAGCAGCGACATGGTGCGCGCGATGCAGATCCTCAGGATGCGCGGCCTGCCGCGCAGCAAGTTCGACGATCTCGGCAACCTGTTCAAGAAGGAAGGCCTGGTGTCCACGCCGACCGAGGAGCGCGTGCGCTTCATCTACGGGTTGTCGCAGGAGCTGTCGGCCACGTTGTCGCACATCGACGGCGTGATGTTCGCGCGCGTGCAGATCGTGCTGCCGAACAACGATCCGCTGGCCCAGCAGGTGAAACCGTCATCGGCGGCGGTGTTCATCAAGTACCGGCCGGAATCCGATATCGACGCGCTCGTGCCGCAGATCAAGAACCTCGTGGTGCACAGCGTCGAAGGGCTGTCGTACGACCAGGTGAGCGTGACCGCAGTCGCGGCCGAGCCGGTGGAAATCGCGGCCGCGACGCCTGCGCAGGCGCATCCGCTGCGCTGGCTCGCTGCGGGCGGCGCCGTGCTGCTGCTGGCGATCGGCGGCGCGGCGGCGGCCATGCGGCACCGCGTGCTGAAGCAGCGGCTCAAGCCGGCCGCCGACGTGCTGGGCGACCGGATCGCCGGCTTCGCGTCGCTGCGCCGCAAGCGCGGTTCGCAGGCGTGACCGTGACGTGCCGGCCGCCGTGCGCGACGGGGCGTGCCCGGTCGTGATCCTGTCTTGTCGATGAATGCGATGACCGATCTCTCGTATCGAATGGCCGCGGCCGCGCTGGCGGCGTGGCAGCGCAACGCGCGGAGCGCGCTGCAATGGGCGCATCCGTCGTGGCTGGCCGGTGCGCTCGGTATCGACGCGGCCGCGGCCGATGGGTTGGCGCGCGCGTTGGCCGCGCCCGACGGCTCAGCGGATGCGGGCAGCGGCGCGGCGATCCGCCTGCGTATGCGCGTCGATGCCTGTTCGCTGGCGCTGCTGCGCTGCGTCGGGCTGCCGCTGCCGGACATCCGGGCCGTCGTCGGTCCGGGCGCGCTGCGCGTCGACGCGTTGCCGCCGGCGACCGGCTTGCGCGTGTTGCGCATTCGCGCGCTGCGGTTCCGGCGCGGCGAGATCCGGCGGATCGTCGACAAGCGCATGCGTGCGCGCGTCGCCGAATGGTCGGGACTCGCGCTCGACCGGCTGATCGCCGAGCAGCCGGGCAAACGGCACGCGATTCCCGACATCGAACAGATGGCCGGGCGCGTGCCGGTTCCGCCCGTCACGGCAGTCGATGGCGATGCGCTCGCGCTGGAAGGGCATGCGCTGATCCGGCGCGACCTGGGTCATGCGCATTCGCCGTGCCCGTTGCTGCGTCTCGCACTGCCGGCCGACGCCCACGCGTTGCGCGCCGCGGGCGCGTCCCCTCACTGGGTCGACCGGATTCCGGCCGACCTCGACCGGCACGGCACCGACGCGCTGTTTGCCGAACTCCCTCATCTGTTGCCGGAGTACGCATGGTTATCTGGCTGAGCAAGCCGCGACAGGCCGATCCGTCAGCGGAAGAGTCGTACCCGCGGTTCGGTGCGCAGGGCGACATCCTGCCGCGTGAAACGTTCGGCACGCTGGTCGACATCGAAACGGCCTACCGGCAGGCCGGCGAGGATGCGCGCGCCGAGCTGGATGCCGCGCGCGAAGAGGCCCGGCGCATCGTCGCGGCCGGCCGTGCCGACGCGGACGCGTTGCGGGACGCCGCACGCGCGGAGTTCGCATCGGCCGCGCAGCGCGGTTTCGAGGAAGGAACCGCGCGCGGCGCGGCGGACTGGCTCGTCAACGTCGCCCAGGCAGGCAGCGACGCGCGGGCGGCGCAGGAGCGGATGCGCGCCCGCATGGCCGAGATCGTCGCCGTCGCGGTTGAGCAGATCGTGCGCAGCGAAGGCGCGAGCGCGCTGTTCGAGCGGGCGCTGTCGGCCGTCGACCGGATCGTCGAAGGCTCGACCTGTCTGCACATCGCGGTTCATCCGGACGATCTCGACGATGCGCGTGCCGCGTTCGACGGGCTCGCGAGCCGCTGGCGCGAACTCGGGCGGCCATTGCCGGTCACCGTGGCCGCGGATCGGCGGCTCGCACGCGGCAGTTGTCTGTGCGAATCCGACGTCGGCCTGATCGACGCAAGCGTGTCGACCCAGTTGCGGACGATGCGCGCGGCCATCGCCCGGGCGCTGAAGGCATCCGTGCAGGACGCCGGCGGCCCTACCGGTGACGAGCCAGTTGCCGCGTACGACGACGGCAACGGCAACGGCAACGGCAACGGCAACGGCGATGGCGACGGCGCAATGCCGGACCCGGTCGGTATCCCGGCAACGGGCGGCGCGGACGATCCGGCGCCGGCCGCGAGCGCCGGCGCGCAAGCGGAAGAGGCGGGCACATGGCGCTGACCGACCTGCCCGAAGAGGCGACGGCTCACACCGCCGGCAAGCGCATCGCCCCCGTGCGGGACACGCGGCTGCGCGACCTGACCGATGCGATCGAGCGGGAACTGCGCGCGAGCGTGCGCGTGCATCAAAGCGGCAAGATCACGGAGGTGATCGGCACGCTCATCAAGGTCGCGGGCCTCGACCTGCAGCTCGGCGAGCTGTGCGAACTGCGCACGCCGGACGGCGCGCTGCTGCAGCACGGCGAAGTGATCGGCTTCACGCGCGACCATGCGCTCGTGTCGCCGTTCGCGCGGCTCGCGCAAATCTCGCGATCGACGCGCGTCGTGGGGCTCGGCCGGCCGCTTTCCGTCAAAGTGGGCGACGGCCTGCTCGGGCGCGTGATCGACAGTCTCGGCGAGCCGATCGACGGGCTCGGCCCGCTCGGCATGGACGACGCGCCGGCGCGGCCGATCTTCGCGGATCCGCCGAGCCCGATGACGCGCCGCATGATCGAGGACACGATGCCGACCGGCGTACGCGTGATCGACGCGATGACGACCTTCGCGGAAGGCCAGCGGATCGGCATCTTCGCGCCGGCGGGCGTCGGCAAGAGCACGCTGCTCGGCATGCTCGCGCGCGGCGCGCAGTGCGACATCAACGTGATCGCGCTGATCGGCGAACGCGGGCGCGAAGTCCGCGAGTTCGTCGAGCTGATTCTCGGCCCGCACGGCATGGCGCGCTCGGTGGTGGTCTGCGCAACGTCCGACCGCTCGTCCATCGAGCGCGCGAAAGCCGCCTATGTCGCGACCGCGATCGCCGAGCATTTTCGCGACGAGGGCAAGCGCGTGTTGCTGATGATGGACTCGTTGACGCGGTTCGCGCGCGCCGGTCGCGAAATCGGTCTCGCCGCCGGCGAGCCGCCCGCGCGGCGCGGCTTTCCGCCGTCGATCTTCGCCGAGCTGCCGCGCCTGCTCGAACGCGCCGGCATGGGCGAAACCGGCTCGATCACCGCGCTGTACACGGTGCTCGCGGAAGACGAGACGGGCAGCGACCCGATCGCCGAGGAAGTGCGCGGCGTGCTCGACGGCCACCTGATCCTGTCGCGCGAAATCGCGGCGAAGAACCGCTATCCGGCCATCGACGTGCTGGGCAGCCTGTCGCGCGTGATGCCGCAAGTCGTCGCGCCCGGCTATCTCGCGGCGTCGACCCGGCTGCGCGAATTGATGGCCCGGTACCGCGACGTCGAGATGCTGTTGCAGGTCGGCGAATACCAGCCCGGCTCGAATCCGCTGTCCGACGAAGCCATTGCGAAGATCGACGCGATCCATGCGTTCCTGTCGCAGCCCACGGATCACTATGCGGACCCCGCCGATACGGAAATGGCGATGATGCAGCTCGCGCAGCCCCGCGCCGGCGGCGCGTACTGATGCGCACGATCTCGCGCCGGATCGCCGCGCTCAAGCGCGCGGGCGCGCGTCGCGAGCGCATGGAGCCCGAGCTGCGCGGCGCGCTCGACGCACACCGGCGCGAGCACGCGGAACTGCAGGCGCGCGTCGAGCGCACGATGGCCCGCCTCGCGGAACTCGACGCGATCGCCGCGCAGCAGCGCGCGCGGATCGCCGGCATGATGACCGGCACGGCGCCGTTCGCGATCGACGATTTCGACGGCTGCCGCCGCTACCTCGAAGTCATCGAAACGCAGGCGCGGGCCACGCAGGCGGAACTCGACACGCATCGCGACGCGATGGCCGCGAAGGACGAACAGGTCGCGCAGGCCCGCCGCGCGATCGCGCAGAACCGCGGCCGCATCGACCTGTGCCGCACGCGCACGACGCAGCTCGAACGGTCGCTCGACCGGATCGAGCTCGACGCCGAGGACGAAGCGGCGGAAGAACTGGCGCTGGCGCGCCGCGGCCGCGCATGAACGACCAGTTTCTGCAGATCGGCCCGCAACTGGTCCAGGACCTGACGGTGCTGGGCGTGTGCTCGATCCGTCTGCTCGTGATCCTGACGCTGTTTCCGCCGACCGCCGACGGCATCCTGCAGGGGCCGTTGCGCAACGGCGTCGCGCTGATCTTCAGCCTCTACGTCGCCGTTGCGCAGCCGGCCGGGTTCGCCGGATCGCTCGCCGGCACGGGGCTGATCGTGGTCGCCGTGCGCGAAGCGCTGATCGGCACCGTGCTCGGGTTTGCCGCCGCGACGGTGTTCTGGGTCGCGGACGCCGCCGGCACCTATCTCGACAACCTCAGCGGCTACAACAACGCGCAGCTGACCAACCCGATGCGCTCGGAAAAATCGACGCCGTCGGGCACGCTGCTCAGTCAGGTCGCGATCGTTGCCTTCTGGTCGCTCGGCGGCATGGAATTCCTGTTGCAGGCGTTGTACGAGTCGTACCGCTGGTGGCCGGTAGCCGCGCAGACGCCCGTCGACATGAATTTCCTCGAGATGTTCGCGATGCACCAGACGGATACGCTGATGCAGATGATCGCCAAGCTCGCCGCGCCGATGGTGTTCGTGATGGTGCTGATCGACCTGGGCGCCAACCTGGCATCCAAGTCCGCGCAAAAGCTCGAGCTCAGCGCGCTCAGCCAGCCGATCAAGGGCGCGGTCGCGGTGCTGATACTCGCGCTGTTCTGCGGCATTTTCGTCAACCAGATCCACGATCAGCTCGATCTGCGCCTGTTCGCCAGCCAGATGCGCGCCGTCGCGCACGGAGCAGGCCAGGCTGCCCGATAGATCCTCCGCAACGCGCCGGAATTTCAACACTCCTCAAATCGGATCGCGGCGTTAGGTTTGTTGAATGTTCAACAAATCTTCCTCGTCTACATTACTTCCATGGCGCTGGCACGCTGCACGACGTCCCGCATGAACGGGCGCGCGCGGCACGCCGGCGGCGGGTGTCGATCATCGCTTCAGGTCGATGCTCACGATAAACCGATATGGAGTCCGATATGTTTTCAAGCCTCTATTTTCCGCTTGTCTCGGTGCTCGCCTGTCACGACGCGCAGCCCGACCATCTCGACATGCTGCTCGACGGCAGGATCGCGGAGACGATGTCGTACACGAGCCGCTGCGCCGAGCAATGCGATCACGACGAGACCGGCGCATCGGGCTGCATGCAGATCCAGGCCGATCTGCAAACCATGCTCGGCATCGACGAGGATGCGGAGGATTCGTACCGGGAAGCGCAGAAGATGATCCGCTCGTCCCGCCGCGACCTGCGCATCGCATCGTGCCGCAATGCTGGCTGGCAGGCGTTTTTCCGTCACCGGCTCGGCACCGCGATGTCGTGCTTCATGTCGATCGTCGACGATCCGAGGCTCGAACCGCGCCAGTCGATGGAAGGGCGCTTCGGCGCACTGTGCGTGCTGCTCGAACTGGGGCAGTTGCACGAGGCCGAAGGGCTGCTCGTCGAACTCGAGGTCATGCTCGATGAGCAGACCGCGAGCGGTCGAGCCGCGTTGCCGCAGCTGCCGGTGTGGCGCGAGCTGATCGATACGCTGCGTTACGACCTCGGCGTGCAGAATGCGCTGCGCACCGCGGCGCAGCTTTCCGATCACGTGTTCTGGCAGTCGGGCCTGGCGGCGCGGCCGGCAGCCGGGAAGCGCACGCACGTGCCCGATGCCGGGCCGTTTTCAGCGCTCGCCGCTCGCGTGCGCTCGCCGTTGCTGCGCAGCCGGATCGATTACCTGGATCACCTGCAGCGTCTTGCCGCCGGGCAGCGCGAAGCGTCGCCGGCCGCGGTTGCGCATCTGAACTGGGCGATGGCGAACGGCCTCTATGCGTATCAGTACGCGGTGCGGATCGAGATCGCGTTTGCGAGCCTCGCCGGCGGTGCGCCACAGCTCGCGGAAACCATGCTTGCGCCGCTCGCCGCCGACCGGCGCGCCGCGCAAGGCCGCTGGAAACTGGAGTCGCTGTACTGCCTCGCGAAGACGCGCGCCGCGCAGGGGCGCGACGCCGATGCCGCGCAGCTGTACAGCCGTTATGCCCTCGTCGCGATGCAGTGCCTGCGCGACGCGTCGGCGGTGCTCGCGCCGTTCGCGCATCGGGCGAAGCGCGTCGCCGAGCAGCTCGACGATGTCGGCGCGCGATTGCCGGCGAAGTACCGGCGCGCCTATCGCTACCTGATGGAAAACCTCGAACGCAGCGATCTGTCGGTGCGCGAGGTGGCGGCCGAGATCGGCGTGACCGAGCGTGCGTTGCAGAGCGCGTTCAAGAACAGCCTCGGCTCGACGCCGACCGAAATCATCCGTCAGAAGCGCATGGAGCGGATTCGCGCGGAACTCGAAAGCGACACCGTGCTCGGCACGCCGAGCGTATTGTTTGCCGCAGCGCGTTGGGGGGTGCAAAGCCGGTCGACGCTGGTCAACGGGTACCGGCGCCAGTTCGACGAAGCGCCGTCGGACACGCTCAAGCGCTGAATCCACCGAGGCCATGCCATCCGTGCGGGCCCGATCACCTTCAAATCAGACGGCAATCCACATGACAGTCACTTCGCGTCGCAATCCGTGGGGACGGCGCTTCGCCGCCAGCCTCAAGCTGTGCCTGGTCCTTTCGCTCGCCATCGGCGATGGCGCGCGCCCCGCGATGGCGGCCGACGTGCCGTTCCGCACGTCGGCCGTGCATATCCAGGTGGAAGGCAAGGACCTGAAAGACGTGCTGCGGGATTTCGCAGCGAGCCAGGGGGTCGTCGCGTCGGTGGCCGGCGACGTGCATGGCGCGGTATCGGGACGCTTCGACATGTCGCCGCGGCGCTTTCTCGACACGTTGGCATCGACGTTCGGCTTCGTCTGGTTCTATGACGGCAGCGTGCTGTCGATCAGCAGCGCCAGCGACGTGACGCGCCGCGTGATTCATCTCGACTTCGCCGGCACGCGGGAGCTGCGTTCGACGCTCGCGCAGATGGGGCTCGAGAACAAGCGTTTCCCGGTGGTCTACGACCCGTCGATGGGCGCGGCGCTGGTCACCGGCCCGAGCCAGTACGTCGCGCTGGTCGACAATCTCGCGTCGCGCCTCGATCAGAACGCGAACCGGCGGGTTGGCACCGAAGTGCGGATCTTCCCGCTGAAACACGGCTGGGCGGCCGACCACGACGTCGTGATCGACGGCAAGACCGTCACGGTGCCGGGCGTCGCGCGCGTGCTGGCCGACATGTATCACGCGGGCGGGGACGATGCGAACGGGAACCCGGGGCTCGGCGCGAGCGCGATGACGCCCGGCATGGAACGCCAGACGCCGATGACCGACGCGGCAGGCGGTACCGGCGGCGGCTCGCCGTTCAGCGGCGCCGGCGGCGGCGGGGTCAACCCGCCGTTGCCGGCCTTCTTCGGCCGCGGAGCGGGCAGTGCACCGCAGTTCGGTGCGCAGTCGCCGGCGCAGGGCCGCACGGCGGACGGCGGTTATGCGAACGCCGGCGGCGGCACGGGCGCGGTGCCGGCCGGCGCCGGCATGCTGCCGGTGATCAAGGCCGATCCGCGCACGAACTCCGTGTTGATCCGCGACCTGCCGCAGCGGATCGGTCAGTATCGGCCGCTGATCGATCAGCTCGACGTGCGGCGGCGGCTGGTCGAGATCGAAGCGCACATCATCGAGATCGACGATACGGCGCTGCGGCAGCTCGGTGTCGACTGGCGTGCGCACAACAGCCACATCGACATCCAGACCGGCACCGGCTCGACCTCGGCCAACAGCTATGCGAACGGGCAGTTGAACCCCGTCTTCACCGGCACCGATTCGAGTGGCGGCACGCTGCTGAACGCGACACCGGCCGGCCTGTCGCTGACCGCCGTGCTCGGCGACGCCGGGCGTTACCTGATGGCGCGCGTCAACGCGCTCGAGGACAGCAATCTCGCGAAGATCGATGCCAGCCCGAAGGTCGCGACGCTGGACAACGTCGAAGCCGTGATGGACAACAAGAAGCGCTTCTATGTCCGCGTGCAGGGGTATACGTCGGGCGACCTGTATGCGATCTCGACGGGCACGTCGCTGCGCGTGCTGCCGATGGTCGTCGACGAGGACGGGAAGACCCAGATCAAGCTGCAGGTCCACGTCGAGGACGGCATGACGACACCGCAGAAGGTCGACAACATTCCGGTCATCACGACCAGCACGATCAACACCGAGGCGGTCGTGTCGCAGGGAGAAAGCCTGCTGATCGCCGGCTATCGCGTGGACAATACGTCGAACGGCGAGAGCGGCATTCCGGTGCTGTCGAAGATCCCGCTGCTCGGCGGCCTGTTCCGCTATCGCGAGAACCAGCACAGTCACATGGAACGGCTGGTGCTGCTGTCGCCGCGGCTGATCGAGTTCTGACGGCCGGCGCCGGGCGGGGCGGCACGCGCTGCCGCCCCGCGATTGCGCGATCCGGGACATTCGCTCGCGTGCTGCCGCGTCGGCTTGCTCCCTGCATGATCCAATCCGGTATGCCAACCGCCGTGTTGATTCCCAGCCATGCCGACCTCTGTCGATTCGAAGTCTTTGCCGCCGATTCTCCCGTCACAGGTTGACGACGGGAGCGAGGCCGATCAGCGTGTGAAGTCCGGCGGCGCAACCCATGCGTCGCCGCACGGGCCGCTTGGCGGCCTGACCAGGTACAAGGCGAACCTTGCCGGTCTGCCGGCCGAGATCCACCAGGCGATTGCCGGCCAGTTGCCGATGGCGGACCTGTCCAGATTGTCGCGAACCGCGCGCACACTGCATGAGCGGTTGGGCGGCGAAGTCCGGGCATTCGCTTCGTTGCGGAAGGAGATTGACGACACGTCGGATCTTGCGGGCCTGCACCGGTTGACTTCGCGCGTCGCCGCGGAATTGGTCGGGGAGGGGAAGCCGGCCATCCGTCAGTCGCACGCGGGCGAACGGCAGCCGCTGTTCTTCGTGATCGGCGAGCGAATGTACGTGGCCCTGAAGCACATCGTCGACATGCCGCCGGAACAACGCGCCGGCATGCCGCCGGAACAACTTGCGGCGCAATTCGGGCAATACATCGCGGGTTTCAGCCAGATGCGGCCGCCCGAGCTTGCAGAGGCTGGTGTGTACTACGCGGCAGCGTCCATCGTGAACGCTTTGCCGAGAGGCGCCCAGCAAGCCGTTTTCGATCGCGCTCTCGCCGCGGCGCGCGCTTTCCCGCCGGAGCACCGGAGCCGCATCCTGATCGCGCTGACCGAGGCCACTTTCCGAAGTCCCGATCCGGTGAGCGCCGACTCGCTTCGCGATGCACGAACGAACACGATCACGCTCGCGAACAGTACCGACGGCATGGCGCCGGCCCAACTCAAGCCGATCGTCGAACGGCTCGCGAACCATTCGAAGCTCTTCCTGATGGCGTCGGAGGGCGGCGACTGGCAGTCTCCATTCAATGCGATCGTCGATGCATCGAGCCGGCTGGCGCCGGACGACCGGCAGGCGGTCGGCACCCTGTTGAACGATTCGCTCGACAAGATCGAGTCGAACATCGACCCCGCCGGCATCGACGCCGCCCGCCAGCGTCTGGCCATGCTGACGCCGCCCGCCGCCTAGGTATTGCACGCGGCCTCGCTATCGCTCGTCAGCAGCCGGGACGGCGAGGCCGCGGGCGTACGGAGCAACCGCGCCTTGGCCGGCTCGACGACCTGTTCCATGACCCGCTCGACGACCCGCTCGATCCGGTAGCCGTGCGCGTACATCGTTCGCAGGACGATGCCGCATGCGCCGTCGAGCAGCAGCTTCTTGCGCAGCTTGTAGATGTGCTGCTCGAGCGTGCGTCCGACGATTTCCTCGGAACTGCCCCACACGGTCGCGGCGATCGCGCGCCGTGTCACGTAGTTGCCCTGCTGCGAGAACAGCACCCACGCGATCGCAAATTCGCGGGTGGTCAGGCGTACGCCCTTGCCGTTCATTTCCACGCTGCCGTTGCGGCGGCTCAACCGGTAGATGCCCATGCCGATCTCGTCGCCGGCCGGTTGAGGCTTGCCGGATTCCGCGGGGCCGCCGGTGAATCGATGCACCGCGAGCAGGACGCGCAGGCGCAGCTCGCGCGGGTCGACCGGCTTCAGCACGATGTCGTCGGCGCCTGCGCTCAACGCGGCGATCGCCCGGTCGTGCGCGAAGAAATCGCCGATCGCGATCAGCGGCGCGCGCCGGTCGCCGAAACACGCACGCCGTGCCAGGACCGGATGGGACGCGTCCATGCCCGCAGACGCGTCGAACACGATCGCGCTGAACTCCTCCCGATGCAACGCACGCGCCAGATCGACGTCCTCGCGATAGCGCGTGCAGATCACGTTATCGCCGACCAGGCAGGTTTGAATCAGATGAAACAACGCCGAATCGTGGGTATAGATTGCCAGTTTCAATGGGCACCTCGCGAAGACATCTCTCTCTTTTACTTGGATGCCCGGGAGGGTACGACCGCGTCCGTCCCGGCCCACGAAAGGTAGGGGGAGGCCCTCGCTAGATGCGTAACATTTTGTTAAATGACCGCCAGAATGACGCGGCGAGGACGGAAGCCGTGCGTTTCTTGAAAAAACGATCGGAACAATTGGGTCGTATTGGGCGATATTGCGCGACGATTCCCGGTTTTTAGCAACACCCAATATTTGGTCAATTGCTCGATTGACGAACAAAATGTCAGACGAATCGGCCGTGCGGGCCTTGTGCCGCAAGGACTTCCGAGAAATCTTACAGGCCGTAAAGTCACGGGTGACTTTGATTGAGGATTGGTCAGTGGTCTGGAATCGGTACCGTCCCGTTTGCCGGTCCAGCGGGCGCATGCCACGGCGGCGGCATCGCGCCAATGCGACCGGATCGCGCCGGCGCATTCGATGTGGCGACGGCGGATGCGCTGTAGATCAGATAGGTCGCCCCATAGGGCACCAGCAGCGTGCTGCCTTCGCGATCGCACAGCGCATCCGACGGCAGGCCGCCGCGGGTGTCGACCTGCTGGATGATCGACGTACGCGTGAAGCGCCCGGTGCGCGTCGCGCTGCCCGGCCGGTGACGCGCGACGTAGCGTGTCCAGACGGGGGTGCCGGCCGTGACCTGCGCGACCGCGTCCGTGCGGACGACGACGTAGCTGCTGTCGTAGGCCGTGAAGTAGCCGCCCGGTGCGACGGTGCCGACGCTCTGGCGCTGCCGGTCGACCAGCGTCGCGAGATCGCCTTCACGCGCCCACAGGCGCACCGCGCCGTCGCGACGGCATTCATAAACGGTCTGGCCGCGTGCGGTCAGCACCTGGTCGAGATGCTGGGCCGGGCCGGCCCGCAGCATGGCCGGCAGATCGTCATCGGCCGGCAGGACCGGGGCAGACGCGCAGGCCGCGAGCGTGACCAGCGCGATCGCCGACGCCAGCATGCGTGTTGCTCGCGATTCGATGAAGCGTGAGGACGGGTGCGGGAACATTCGGTTCGTGCCTGCCGTGAATCAGGCGGCCTGCACGCGGTTCGAGCTCAGCGCTTCCATCACCCGGGTGTACGCGTCGGTGCTCCGGTAGCCGGCCGGCTGATCGTCGCTCGCCGCTGCGAGAAAGCGGTCGACGATCGCGATCGCGGTCGGGTGGCCGTTCGCCAGCACCGCGCGGGCGCACCGTTGCCATTCGATATCGCCGAGCATGTACAGGCACCAGCTCTGCAATGCCCAGGAAATCGGCCCGCCGTCGCCGCGCTCGTCGATCTGCCGCAGCACTTGCGACGCTGCGAGCCAGTTCGACGAGCCGATCTCGAGCCGCGCTTCGCAGATGTCGCCGGTCGTGCCGTGCGGGTGCAGCACGCGCAACGCCGGCAGCATCTCCTCGAGCTCGGCACGCGAACCGCAGCGCACGCCCCAGGAAAACATCGTCAGCAGGATATTCGACACGATTTGCGGGTTCGACATGAGGTGTGCTCCGAAGACGTAGTGAGCGTCGCAGCCGGATCCGGCGGACGAACGGGGCGCGTCGATGCGCCGATCGCGCAGCCATGACGGCAACGGGATTGTCGGCGATGCCGCGGGCGCGCCCTCCGGCGTGCGCGAAGCGCTGAATGGGGCGACGAATGTTGCGCGGCGATGAACGGTTGCGCTGCGCGTCGCGACGGGGCGCCGGTCACGCAGCGCGCACGTCGATACGTCGTCGGGCGCCGCCGGGCGCGTCGCCGGAAGGCTGGCCGATTCGGTTCGCGTGACGCGGCTTCGCACCGCTCATCCGGTTCGCGGATGCCTGCCCATAGTCTGACGGTGGATCGGACCGTACGCGAGCGCGCGCCCGATCCGTCTTGGCGATCCACACTTTTCACCGGGAGCAAACACATGAACGACATTACTTCAGGTTGTCTGAGCTCACTCTTCGGCTGTTCATCGACCCAGTCGCCGCAAGGCATGTCCAATGGCGGGAACATGGGGGGTATCGGGCTCCTGCGGAAGCTGAAACAGGACATCGAGAAACTGATCACCGACATGCTCGGCATGAACGGCGGCGCAGACGGCAACACGGGCGGCGTCGACGACAGCATGGGCGGCAACTACGGGAACGGGATGCCGCAGCGTGACGGCGCCATGAACGGGAACAACTTCCAGACCGGTGGCGACTACGGGAGCGAGGTACCGGGCGACGACTTCGGGCAAAGCCAGGGGCAGGGGCTGCGCGACGTCAAATTCAATTCGCCGGCCGGCGGGGAGGCACTGCACCTCAAGATGGACCAGAACGGGAATCTGTTCAACGGCAGCGGCAATTCCGTCGGCCGTTACGATCCGCAGACCCGCCAGCTCTCGTTCAACTCCGGTGCGGGAAAGGAAATCGAACGGCTCATGACGGGCGGCCGAAACATGCTCGGCGTTCCCGACGAATTCGCCCCGAAGAAGGGCCCCGGCGGCAACGCGGTCTTCTCGCCGTCGCAGTTCACCATGAGCGTCGGCGACCTGAACCAGAAGGCCGATTTCTGACCGGACCCGCGGGGAAGCCAGTCGCACCGGCAACGCGCCTGCACACGTTCGCTTTGCCATACGCCGTTTCGGATCCGCGGGTGCCCGGCATGTCGCCGGGCCCTAGTCTTTTCATTGCGATCTGGCAGAGCGAGATACCGCCAGAGTTCGCATCAATCAGGCATCACACTGGAATCAGGAGAGTCACATGGGCGCAATTGCAGAAATCGGATCGAAAGTGATCGGAGCCATCGGCGGGATCGGTGGCCAGGAAGGAGGCGGCGGCTCGTCGCCGGTCGACGCGCTGATTCATAGCCTGCTGGGGGGCGGTCTGAAGGCGCTGGAACCTCAGCCTTCCGCCAGCAAGGATTCGTCTTCCTGAACGATTCAATTCCCTGAAAAGGACGCTCATGCAACCCGACCATGAAGAGGTGTCCCGGCTGGGACGTGCGTTGATCGACAGCATCATGGAGGATCGCTTCGACGAAGCCGAGAGTTTGCTGGAACGGCTGTGCGTCGCGCATCCCGCCGCCCGGTCCCAGGTGATATTTCCGGTCGCCATCGCGATCCGGCGCGGCCGCCCGCAGGATGCACTGCATCTCGTCAACGGGTTGCATGAGAACGACCGCCCGGATCTGAAGGCGCTTTGCCTGCACGCACTCGGCGATCCGTTGTGGCACGGCTATGCGCTCGAGCATCAGGACAGCGAGGATCCCGACATCCGCAAGACCATGCGCGGCCTGCTCGAGATCGAACGGCAGGCCCACGGCGTCTGAGCCGCGCGATGAAGCGATTCCGACTGGCAGACCGCGCGGACCTGGCGGTCTTTTACGAGGCCGATGCTGCCTGCTTTCGCGCCGCAGGCAGGGAGGACATGCTTCAGCTCGTCAGCAAGGACGTGTTCGTCTCTCACTACAGCGGGTGCCCGTCCATCGGTTTCGTCTGCGACGGCAACGCGATCGGCGGCATCATCCTCGATCGCGATCATGCGCACCTGGCCGTGCTGCCCGATTACCACGGGCGGTGGGCCATTCTCTGGAAGCCCGCGCTCGAATGGTTGTTCCGCATGACGCCGGAGGCATGGGGGATCGTGGAAGCCGACAATCGCGTCTGCCTTGAATTCATGACGCGCAACGGCTGGACCGGGGTGCCGGCCAGCGACGGCAGGATCGTCTTTCGCATCACGCCGCGCACGCCGCGGCGGCCCTGACCGGCGCCTGCCCGATCGCACCATTTACGGATTGCCATGGCAATCCGGTGGTGCGATCAGATATTGTCGAGCACACTGAAGACCTTGTCCGCCGTCTGCTTCGCATCCTTTCCGAGGTTGCTGTTCTCGATCGCTGTCTTGGCTTCCGACACGCCCACGTTCTTGATGACCGTGAGGATTGCCGATACCGGATTGAGACGGCCTTTCGTGATGATGTCGATGACGCTCTTGCCGATGGCCTTGAAGAAGGCGCCGATGTACTTGCCGGCCTGCTCGAGCCCCCACTGCAGATTGTCCTTGTTGGTGCCGTCGAGATTCACGTGGGAATCGTTCGTCTCGTCGAGCTTGTGCCCCGTCTTCTCGAGGTGGGCCCAGCCGCCTCCCGGATGCCCGCCGGCGCCGACCACGTCCTGCAACAGTCCCGCTTCCGTGCCGTGACGCGCGTCGCCGTCTTTCGTGAAGCCGTCGATCTTGCCGTTGCCGACCTGCGATGGATCGCGCGCGTCGCCGTTCCGGTTTGCCGAACTCTTGATGTTCGTGAGCAACGCGGCCGCCTTGAACGCCTGGTCGGGATCGTTGTACATGTTGCCGCCGACGAACTTGTTCAGGTTGTCCTTGATGCCCCCCTGGTTGCCCAGGTTTTTCAGCAGCGGGTTGTCGTCGATGATCTGCTGGGCCGTTCGGTTGTCGCCAGGCGGCCGCTTCGTCTGGTCGTTCGGCGCCTGTGTCGCGTAGGGCGCCATCCGGGGATCCGGAGACGCGGCACACGGCTTCTGGTTTTCGGCGGGCGCGGGTGCGGCGGCAGATGTCGTCGTGTCCGTCACGGTCTGCGTCTGCGCGAAATTGACGGGAAGGTCGACCGGCGTCGGCGATACCGACGCCTGCCGGTATTGGCCCTCGGGAATCGGCGGCGACGAGCCGCCCGACTCGGTGGCGAGCAGTGACTCGATGTCCTGCAGGATCGCCTTGATGACGGACGAAATGTCGGCGGGTTTGCCGGTCTCGCCGTTGCGAAACGTTGCGCCGATCGAAACCGGATCGGGGTACCGGGTCGAAATCATTACGCCTCCGTGAGCGAAGTCTGCGCACCGAACGCCGCCCCTCGCCGTTCGGTCGCCGGACGCGTCGATGCCGCGCTGCAGCGGCGTACCCGCCAGATGCAGCGCACGGTTCAAAGACTAGCCGGGCGCGACGCAGGCCGCGCGCGTCACGCGAACATCGGTGCGGAAATCCGAACGTCCAGCCGTGTCATGGCGCGAGCCTCGGCGCATTCGACAGTCATGCCGGTCAACGCAATCAAATCGGTTTCCTTAATAACTGGATGGTTCGACAGAATTCATGCCGGCGAGTCACGTCAGTTTCATGTCCGGTAGCGATAGTAGGCGTATCCCATTACGTGACCGCTCCAGCGAGATGTCGACTCCCGCGCTCAATCGATCGAACGGCATGCCGCCAGCACGGGCTGCCGATCACGCGGCCGATACGCCTGCCACCCCCTCACCGGGCCCGTCGACGCAAACGGATCCGGCGCCGGCGCCCGGCCAGGTCACCGGTGTGCTGGCCGGCCTGACGTCGAAACTGAAATCGCGCGCCAGGGCGGCGGGCCACGCGATCGCCCACCCGAAGCGGCCGAATCTCCCGATGGAGCTCACCGCGCTGTCGGTGCTCAAGGTCGGCACGAAGGGCCGGCCGGTTCTTCCGCATCAGACGAACGATCCCGCCCGCGACGTTGCCGTTCCGCCGCCCGCGTTGTCCGGCGCGACGCGTCCCGATTCGCTCGCCTATGTGCGGCCCGAAGGCGCGATGCGCAAACCGGCGCAATCGATGCAGCAGGCGCTTGGCGGCTTCAGCGCGCCCGCGGCCGACACGACACCCGCTGGCGGCGACGACGGCATCGGCGATCCTGCCGCGGCCGCGCGCCGTTGTTTCGCCAGCCGCGACCCGGCCAGCATCGACCGTCTCGTCACGGATCTACGGCACGCGCTCGCATCCGCGCCGGGGCTGCCGCCGGCAGGCCGCGCGTGTCAGGCGGAACTGCTGATCGATGCGCTGGCCGACGTGTGCTACGGACAGCCCGATCTCGCCCGCGACGTGTTGCGTCGCCTGCAGCAAGGCCTGTCGATCCAGTCGCAACCGGCACGCGATGCCGGCTTCATCGACAACCATCTGACGGCGCTTGCGTGGCGAACGGCCCAGAAGCTCGCGGTTACGGCCAGCGGCTACGACTGCGTGCACGCGCTGGCCGGTCGCACCTGGCCGCCGGCGGACGGCGCGGCGCGATATGCGCCGCGCGTGTGGTTGCAGGCCGCCGATCGGCTGGTCGACACGACGCGCTGCGATGCCGATCCCGCGGGCGTCGAACGTCACGCGCGGGCACTGGCCGGCGATACGTCGGCCACGAAGCCCGCGCATGCCGCGTGGCTCGTGCGTGCGGCGTCGCGGCTGTGGCGCAGCCAGAACGCGGACGGGCTGAACGCGTCGGACAAGGGCGCGTTGCTCGCCGGCCGGCAGGGCTTTTTCAGCGATGGCCCCGGCACGCCGTTTGCCGCGACGAAGAACCGGCTCGCGCGTTTCCTGAACCACACGATTCCGCGCGCCACGTCGGACCACTTCGAGCCTGTGCAGGACGAACGCGACGAGGCGGTGCCGGTCGCGGCGCAACGCTCGGCGTTCGCGGCCGCGGTGCGGCCGTTCGGGTACCGGAAAAGCGCCGTCGCGGCGATGCAGGACGGTGTGCCGGGCGCGAGCCTCGGCGCATGGTCGAAGGACGAACAGGTGCTTGACGCCGCGCTTCGCGATGCCTTCGTCGCGATGGACGAACACCCCGCGGTGCGCGAACCTGCGGCTGGCCCCGCGAAGCTGAAGAAGGACAGCCGCGCGATTCACGAAACGGTTGGCGCGGCCGAACTCGCGGTGCTGGCCGAATTGTCGCGTACGCCCGGCGCCGGCCGGCAACCGGTCGGGTACGGGATGAAATTCGACGATGCCACGGTCGGCCTCATCGCCGCACGTGTCGTGCACACGCTCGACGACGCCGCCATCGACCGGCTCGCGCGCCGCGCCGTGCAACGGCCCGGTGCACGCGCAGCGCCCGTTTCCGTTCGGTCGACGCTGCGCGCAGCGCGCGTGCGGCGCATGCTCGCGGCATTCCGCGACACGCTGGCGGGCGCCGACCGAAGTCCACGGGCGCGAGCCGATGCGCTCGAACGCGTGCGCAAGCATCTGATCGGCGGCTCGGACGTGCTCGACGCGAAGAAAATCGGCCTGTGGCGCAAACACGTCGGCGACGACGTGCCGCCCGCCGTTGCCACCCGGTTCGACACGATCGACCGCATCGCGCTCGGGAAAGCGGTGAAGCCGCGCGGCACGACGACGGACGATTACCGCGACGCGGGCGATCGCATCATCGACGCGCTCGAAGGCAGCGGCAAGGCGATCGTCACGGAAGGCGGCGTGATCGGCGCGAGTACGCGCGGCGTCAGCGCGACCGCCGCATCGTTCCCGTGGATTGCACCGCGGCTCAACGTGCAGGCGTCGCACGGACGTCAGTCGGTACTCGAATTCAGCCGCAGCACGGCCGCCTACAAGATCGGCATCGGCACGCAGCGCCGGAACCGCTTCGAGGCCGGCGGCGGCCTTCAGGTGGGGCACAACTTCAGTATCGTGCGTGCGGCCGGCAACGTCGAGGTCGGGCATGAGTGGGACGACACCGAACAATGCACGGTCGACCTGAGCATCGCGCGGCGGCTGCATCCGGTCAACGACGCCTATGACGACTCGGCCGGCAGGCGGCAACTGAAGTCGGTCAACCGCTACCTGTTCGACAACGCCGGCAGGGGCAAGGGCGAACGGGCGCTCTGGAACGAACTCGGCAGCCGCTTCTTCGACAACGATGACTTCTCGGTTGCATGGAACAACCAGACCGCCAGTTTGCGGAAGGTCCAGGTGGCGACCGACCTGCGGGCCGGCGTGAAGATCGGCGCGGGCCAGTACTCGGCGCGCGCGACCGCGGCGCTCGGCGACACCTACCAGTGGGTGCACCGCGCCGAACTCGATTCGGTCGACGCGAGCGGCCAGACGAAGATCGAAGGCCATCGCGTCGGCAGCGGCCATCGGGCCGGCGTGGAGGCCGGCATCAACGTCAGCATCAGCGATCAGTTGCAGAACGCGCAGACGGGCAGCGCCGACCCCGCCGATGTCGCGACCGTGTCGATCTTCTCGCCGAAGCTGATCGGGGTCGAGGTACCGGTGCACGACTCGTTCCATCAGGCGAAGGCGACGCTCGTGCGTGAACGCGGCAGGCTGCAGGTGCGCGCGTCGAATGCCGACACCGAATTCGCGAACTTCACGCAGTACAAGAACGCGCTGCGCAACGATCCGGCCTGGCTGCTCGCGTTCGGCGCGACGCCCGGGCAGCCGCTGCCGGCCGCGGCGGCCGACTACGAGCGGGCGCTCGCGGCCGGCCGCGAACGCATCGAGCAGTACCTGTCGCAGATCGCCGAAAATCGCGTGCAGAACCTGCGCTTCGTGCTGCGGCGGCGCCTGCGCGAACATGCGGCCCGCGAAGCCGACGCGCTCGACGACCGGATCGCGTCGCTGCGCGCCCGGCATCGCGGCGACCCGCCGGAGCACGACATCGACATGTTGCTCGACCGGCGCGATGCGCTGCTCCGGCGCGCCGACTCGTGGTTGCCGACCGAACTGCTGACCGTGCAGGCGACCGACCGGCAAATCACGGCAGGGCTGCGGCTGGGGCTGCAGATCGCGGTGCAGAAAGGCGCGCGCGGCGAGCATGAAGTGGCCGCGCTGAAGCTGTCGCCGCGCGAAGCCGACCGGCTGGACCGGAATTGGCC
The DNA here is from genome assembly GCF_057439935.1 of Burkholderia cepacia complex sp. TUM26381. NCBI lineage: Bacteria > Pseudomonadati > Pseudomonadota > Betaproteobacteria > Burkholderiales > Burkholderiaceae > Burkholderia > Burkholderia cepacia complex sp. TUM26381. The sequence continues at coordinate 494,758 of NZ_CM172008.1, forward strand.
GCGGCAGCCCGAAGCGCGGGCGTGACGGGCAGCGTCGCCGCCCGGGTAGGCCGCTGCGTTTTGAGGGACGCGCATTCGCAATTGCGGGGACGCTGGCATGAAATGCGACGATCATGAAGTCGCGCAACGGCGATGACCTGTCGTTGCGGCCCATACGTATCACGCGGCGCGCCCGACAAGGACCAACACCGTCCGGAGAGCGACGTGGGCGTATGGGGCCGTGGCGTCAACGGGAACTGGCCGGACTGAATCTCCCGAATTCGTTTGAAACGAATGAATGAAGGCGGATTGTCTTTCCATAAGTTTATCCAGGGTCGCGCGCAATTTATTCTTGCTTGTCGTCTTGCGCCGAAATCGCGACATTAGCGGCTGTTCGATATCGACACTGACGAGGGAATTCGGCAATGAAGCCGTCAAGCATGACAACGTGGGTGACTGGCGCGGACCACGGACGTGTGGCTGCGATGCGCACGCTCGCGCGCGGCGCGCTGGCGTTCGCGACGTTCGCGTTCGCGCAGTCCGTACCGGCGGCCGGCAAGGCCCCCGACAGCAAGCCAACGGTCGTGCTGCAGCGTGTGCCCGTGCCGGACACCGGTCGCGAGATGGGGATGGGGCTTGCCGAATTCCCGCCCGATGCGCTCAAGCCGCGTCATGCGGCCACCGGGCCCGAGCTGTGTTACGTCCTTGAAGGCGAAGTCGTCGTGCAGGTGGACGGCAAGCCGCCGGCGACGTTTCACGCGGGCGAGACGTTCCGGTTGCCGGCCGGCGTCGCGCACGTGACGCGCGCCGGGCCGGCCGGTGCGAAAGTCGTGGCTGCGTGGGTGCGCACGCCGGGCCAACCCTTCAACGTCCCGGCGCGGCACTGATGCCCGTGTCGCCAGTCATCGCGTGGCCGGAATGCGCAATGCGCTGTCCCGATTGCACAATGACGACCGGTGGTTACGCAGGGGCGATTCGACTATTCCTTGGAATCGACTTGTGTCGTTATGTGCAGATCCGGAGAACAAGCACGTAATTCCGACTAAAATGCCTTTCCGGATTCATTGCAATAAGCCAAGGGGTTGCCTGCGACATCGCGACCGTTCAAAAAACGTGTCACTCAACCGGCATGCGCATGACATTCAATGCTTCGAGAGAAACGCGCGGATATGAATGCGCGATCCGCGATCACGGCGACATCGCGTCGCGTCCATTGTCGGGGTGACCGGCTCGACCGGTTGTCCGTCATGCCCACGCGCCGTGCGTGGCCGGCTCGCGACGAGCCCGGTCGCGGGGCGGCACGCGTGGCCGCCACGAAATAACCTGTCCGGACTGTCCCGGTCGACGGTTGCGTCCGGATTCCGCCGCGGCGGATGCGCGCGTCGGGCATTACCGGCGTGCGCCCAGGTGCATCCCTCATCCCCGCGAGCCCCGGATCGGCCTGGACGAACCGGCGGAGCGGGCGCAACGGTGGAGCAGGTTCCCGTCGACATGAAAACCCCGATTTCCTTCGCGCTGAGCGCCGCGCGCCCGAGGGCCGGCGCATGAAGAAACGCTCGTCGCCACCTGCTTCCGCCGCGCATGTCACGCTGTTCGGCCGTTTTGCGCTCGATCGCGACGCACGCGTGCTGTACGCGGAAGGCAGCGCGCTGCCGGTCAACGAGCGCGCGATGGCCGTGCTGATCACGCTGGTCGATGCCGCGGGCAAGATCGTTTCGATCGAGCAGTTTCAGCAACGCCTGCGGCCGGCGTCGTCCGTCATGGCCCATAGCGTGCATGCGCTCGTATCGCAGTTGCGCCGTGCACTGGGCGACGATCGCGGCATGATCGAAACCGTGCCGCGTCGCGGTTACCGCTTCGCCGCCGAGTGGTATGACATTCGCGACCGGCTGGGCACCGCCGACAACGAGCCTCCGGCGGCCGATGCCGATGCCGATACGGAGCCGGACCGGCAACAGGCCGGCGATCGCGACGCGTGGCCCGACCGTGGCCCCGACCTCGAAGGGGCGCGAAAGCTGCTGATCGGACGCGATGCCGAACTCTCGGAATTGTCGATGCGCATTGCGCAACACCGGCTGGTCACGCTGATGGGCGCACACGGCAACGGCAAGACGCGGCTCGCGCACGAGACGGCATTGCGCGTCGCGGCATTGTTCCCGGACGGCATCGTCCGCGTCGAGCTGGCCGGGCTGACGCTGCCCGAAGGCGTGCCCGACGCGATCGCGGCGCAGCTTCCGCCACATCCGCACGTCAAACCGGCCGCGCAAGGGCTCGACGGGCTGATCGCGCGACTCGCCGGCCGCCGGATGCTGCTGATCGTGGACGATTGCGACCCGCTCGCGCATGAGGTCGGCGTGTTGATCGACGCATTGCTGACGGCCACCGACGTGTGCGTGATCGTGTGCGCGGAAGCGCCGTTGTTCATCGCCGGCGAATACGTGCTGCCGCTGGCGCCGTTGCGCTTTGCGCTTCGGCCGACGAACGACGTGACGCCGGTCATGCCGGACGCGCCGCCTTCGGATGCCTGTCAACTGCTCGCCGCGCAGCTCGACGCATGCGGTGCCCGGTTCGCGAGCGACGCCGCCGGCACGGCGTCGAACGACACGCCGGCCGCGCACGTGCAGCGCCACCTGGAATCGATCTGCCGCGCGTTGAGCGGCAATCCGCTGGCCCTCGACCTGGCGGCGCGCCAGATTGCGGGTGCCTCGCGCGGCCGCACGACGCCGGCCGAAGCCGTCGCGGCGTGGGATGCGCGCTGGCGCCGCTACATCCTGCAGCGAACCGGCGGCCACGAGCTGGCCTTGCCGCCTGCGGCACTGGTGCCGACGGTGGTCGCCCATGCGTATCACGCACTCGATGCCGGCGCGCAGCACGTCCTGCGTTGCGCGAGTCTTTTCGCGGCGTGGTTCGATGTCGCGGACGTTCACGCGGTATCGGCGGAGGGCGACGCCACCCGCGCCCCGGACGACGCATCCGCCATGCAGGCGATCGTGTCGACGCTGATCGATGCCGGCCTGCTGATCGAACACGCGTCGAGCGACGCGCGTCGCCTGTTTCAGGTCCCGGCCGCCGTCCGCCGCTTCACGCTCGGCGTGCCCGCGCACCGGCCCGACCAGGCACGCGCGGCCGCCCGCCATGCGCAACGGATCGCCGAACGGCTCGACGCGGCCGGCCATCGCGCCGGCGAACCCGCGTCTCGCGCGCCCGCACTCGCCGACGTGCGCCGGGCCGTCGGCTGGTCGATCGAGGCACGGCATTTCCACACCGCCGCGCGGTTGCTGCGGCATTCGGGATCGCTGTGGGCTGCCGCGCATCTCACCGGCGAGTGGACGGTCTGGACCGGCGCGTTCTGGATCACGACCTGTCGCGCTCGATTCTGAAGGTGCGCGATCTCATGCAACTGCAACTGACGCTGGCGCAGGCGATGCAGCAGGCGACGCCGGCGCCGTTGCCGGCCGACACGATCGCCGCGTGGTGGCGCGTCTACGAACTCGCCACCGCCTGTGCCGACGATGCCAGCCGGCTGCATGCGTTGTCGGTCCTGTTGCTGCGTACGCTCGAAGCCGGCTTCAGCGACGATTCACCCGAACTCCTGATGCGCGTGCGGGCACGGATCGCGCAGGAATGCGAAGTGTCGTCGTCGCATCGCAGCTTCGCGTTGCTGCGCGGCGCGCTGCTGACGCTGGACGGCCGCCACGACGAGGCGATTGCGCTGCTTTCGCCGCACGACGAACCGGCGCGGGAGGCGGATTGCGATGCCGCCGAAGCCGCCGAAGCCGGTGCGCCGGACACGTGCCGTCCCGACTACATCACGTCGGTTGCGGACAACGCGCTCACGATATCGCTGTGGCTCACCGGCGCGCAGGCGATCGCGCATCCGACCTTGTTGCATGCGTTGCAGGGCGCGCGGCAGCAGTCCGATCCGCTGTCGCGTTGCGCGGCCGCGATGATGGCCTGCGTGCTGTTCCTGCTCGAAGGCGACGCGCCGCGCGTCGCGCAACAGGCCCGGCTGCTCGTCGACGTCGCGCAGCGCAACGGGCTGCCGGGCTGGCGCAACATCGGCCGCCACTTCCTGATGTGGGTCGACGCGACCGACGAAACGCACGACGAGACCGGGAAGCTGATCCAGCTTGCGCTGCGCAATCTCGCGCGCGGCCACGTGAGCATCATCGACCTGGCGATACTGGACCGGTTTGCCGGCGCGGTGCTGCAGCTGGCCGGCGGCCCGGCTTTGAACCGCCTGTTCGAGCAGACGACCGCGAATCTGCCGGCCAGCGGACGCCGCTGGCTGCTGCCGGAAGCGTTGCGCGTACACGCGGTCGTGCGCCACCGCGCCGGCGTGCCGGCGGACGACGTACGGGCGTTGCTCGACCAGGCAACGCACGAAGCCCGCCGGCAGCGCGCTTCGCTGCTCGAGCGGCGGATCTCGGCGACCGTCGAGCAGATCGTCCCGTCGCGGTAAGCGTCATGCACGAGCGGGCGGCGCCTGCCGCCTGCTTCAGTTCGACTGCATCCGCTGCACGATCAGCCGGACCTGGGCCGCATAGCGGTCGCGTTCCGCCGGTGTTTGCGAATGGTATGCGCCGACCGCCTTCCACGTATTGCCGTACTTGAGCATCATCTTGCGCAGGTGCCACGCGGCGATATAGACGCTCGCGCAAGGATCCATCAACGTGTGCGACGTGATGCCGTACGTCGACAGCGTCGTCAGATGGATCGAGTTGATCTGCATCAGGCCATAGTCGATCGACCCGTTGGTGTTGACGCGCTTCGCGTTGACGTTGTCGTGCGATTCCTGCCATGCGAGCGCGCGCAGAATCGTTTCGTTGACGTGCTGGTAGGCGGCGGCTTCGGCGAAGCATTCGGCATGGGCGACAGGCGTCAGGTACGGCAGCAGCGCCAGAAGCGCGATCGCTCGGATGGCCATGGGTTCGATCGTCGGAAGGATTCGGGAGGATGAGGCATCCATCATGCTCGTACGACTCGGCCGGGTGAGGGGGGCGCACGCGAATCCACGGCGCGCGGTGCGAATTCATAGCGTCGTCGCACGTGATTTCGCATGCGCGCCGGACGGCCGGAGGCATGGTCGCGATCATCGACGTTTGTCCCGTGCCGAACACGCCTGATTCAGGGGAACGACGTCATGCCGAACATCACGCGATCTGCCGGCGGCCTCTCGAACGCGTCCCGCCGCTCGTCTTCGCCGGAGCCAGGCGAATCGGAGCCGGGGGCAGGCTCGGGGCCGGATGTCGATACCCGGTCCCGTGCCGCTGCAGGCATGCCCCCGCCGTTGCCCGGGCGACCGGTCTTTCTCAAGCGCATGCAATCGTCCTCCGTGCGTCGGCCAGACCGCCGTTACGCCACGGCGAGAGGTGCGATCGTCAGGCACATGAACGAAATTTTCGATACCGTCCCCGCCCAGGTGGCGCTGACGGCGCCACGCGCGGCGCCATCCCGCAAGCCTCGTCTTCGACACGCACGGCATGCCCGACGCGCAATGACACCGTCTACCCGCCGGGAGGCGGGCGGGCAACGCGATCGATCGTTCCGTCGATCGCGCTCGCGGCATGCCGCGTCGGGACGTGGGGCGTACCCGTACGCTACTTGGTCTCGGTTGCCTTCAGGATCCCCCCCGAACCGGCCTTGATTGCCTCGGCCTCCGCCTGCGTCAGACTCAGCTTCGACTGATACACCGCCAGTTGCATCTGCGATTCGGAATAGCGCTCCAGCGATGCAGGTTCGCTTTCACGAACCTGCGGCTTTCTCGCGTGTCGTTCCGCCGCAGGATCCATCCGCGGTTTGAGGTCGGCGAGTTTCCCGGCAACGGCGGGCCGGTTCGAAAATCGGGACGGTCTGCGCGTATCGGGCTCGTCCGTCGTTGATGGATGCTGAAGCGGGGCGACGTTCGCGCCGCCAACACGTGATGTCGACATGTCCGGACTCCGGCGTCTCGCATTAAAAGTCTGTTCTAACATGGCCTCGCCGGCGCACGGTCGACGCACGCGAATGATCGTCGCGCGATGCGAATCCCGCTTGATTCCCGCGCATCGACGCGTTGCGCCGAGAGGCCGGACTTCGTGGCTTCGTCGACGGTTTCGGCGGTGCGGCGACGCACGCACCGCCGGGCATCGAGCGTCGACACGCAGGCCTCCCACAGGACATCTGGCGCCGTACGCGCGACGGCCGCGGTAACGCAATCGGCGCCGCTCCGACCGCGGACCGATTCTTCCGCGCCCATCGACCGCCCTGCCGACGGGCCCCGGGAACCCGCCGGGTCGCTCGCCGCGAATGCGAGTAGCGCAATCCATCGAGATCGTCCCCATACCCCGACCGGCGGCCCCGCGCGGGTTCGCGCGCCGCCCGGCACACGCGTCCAATGCGAGTTGTCGAATGTGAGCCGCAGCTCATATTCTGAAGTCGTCGGGCGGCAAGGCATGGGGCCTCCGCCGATCACCGCATCAGAGAGTACGACCATGACCGAAACGACCCAAACGATGAAGCTCAACCACCTGAGCTTTCCCTCGGCCGACACGCTGGCGACGGCCCGGTTCTTCGAGCGATACCTCGGCTTCACGATTGCCGGAAGCTGGGACGAATCCTGGATTCTCAAACGTCCGGGCTTCGACGTCGTGATCGATCACGTCGGCGACGGCGTGCCCGCGTGGCCGACGAATTTCCACGTCGGCTTCGAACTGCCGAGCCTCGATGCCGTGCGCGCGCTGTTCGAGCGCTTCACGGCGGAGGGCGTCGCGATGGAGACGGACATCTTCAACAACGGGCGCGGTTCGCGCTTCTTCTGTCGCGCGCCGGGCGGCGTGATGTTCGAGCTGAACACGCGCGCGGATGCCGCACCGGAATATCAAGGCACCTTCGACGACTGACGTGGGGCGATTCGTACCGCGCTCAACCGCGACCGGCATTGCGTGCCAGCATGTCGATGAACGCGCGGGTGCGCGAAGGCTCGGTGATCTCCGTCCATTGCAGGTGCGCGTATTTCGGATCGTCGCGCAGGCCGGTGAACTTGACGCGGTTTTTCGCGAATGTCGTGCATGACCACAGCAGTACCGAGTCTCGCGAGCAGAACGCCATCCGCAGCGACTCCCGGTTGCCGTGAGACAGCTCGGTACGCATGAGCCCGCGGCTGATCGTGCGCCAGAGTACCCGCGAGAATACGGTCCAGCGCCCGAAGTTGAGCCAGACGACGTGCGTGGCTCTCGACCACAGCACGTCGCGCACCGCGCTGTAGTTCCCGTCGGCGACCCAGCGGTCCCCGGCGGTTGCGGCCAGCACGGCGCGCTCGAACTGCTCGGGCGGCACGGCGGCCCAGTTGCGACCCCAGTAGAGCCGGTCGAGTTCGATGTAAGGGCAGTCTGCCGCTGCTGCGAGCGCGCTGGAGAAGGTGGATTTCCCCGATCCGCTTGTTCCGACGACGACGACGCGCATGTGTTTGACCGCGGGCAAAGGGCGAAGCCGCGTATTGTGCCCGATGCACGGGAACGGCGCCGCTTGGCCGGTCGACTCATCGCCGTTGGCCAACCGGTTCCGGCCGGCTGCCGATGATTCGGCGAGCCGGCCAAGGACCGAACACCGCTTACCGGAGCGACACCACCATGTTCTGCGTGTTGCCGACGGGAACGTAGTCGAACTTGAGGCGCTTGCTGTCCGATTGCGGTACGCCGTCGATGGCAACGACCCGCTTGTTCAGCATCGCGGACTGTTCGAACGCACTGCCGGCGCCGTAGAGCGTGAACTTGCCCGTGCTCCTGGACTGAGGGCTCGACTGAAAGTTGAACAGGCCTTCCGGGTATTGCCGGTTGCTCAGGAAGTCGAAGGGCTTTCCGCCGGAGTAGGTATCGAATTCCACATCGGCATGATCGGCGATGGAAAAAATGGCGGTCGATGCGCTGTCGTAAAACTCGACCGCGTCGGTGACGAACGTCGCCCGTGCGCTGTCCTGGGCCGCAACCCGCACGCTCTTGCGCAACGTGATCTTCTTGCTCTTCACCGCGCTCTTCGCGCTGTTCCCGAACGCGAAACGCGATTCGGCGATCTCCAGCTTGCCACCGGTCGCTTCCAGGTTCAGCGAATGGTCGTCGCCCGGCGCCCGCGGCAACTCGGTCGGCAGGACGAAATACTCGCTGAACGTCAGCACGACCTCGTCGGCCCGGACCTTCACGGCCGATCGTCCCTTGACAAGCAGCCGCTTCGTGCTGGCGTACAGCCCGCAGTCGACCTGATAGCGGCTGGCGCCGGCCAGCTTCAAGTCGAGGAGGAGGTCGATGTACATGCCGAGCACCAGTGGATCCAGACCGCCGGCGTTCACCTTGTCGAAATGGCTGGCTTCGAACGACGCGTCGGTGAGCGTGAAGTTGACGAACGGATGTCCGATGAGCTTGTACGGATACGGCCCCATCGTGAAATCGACACCCTTCGGATCGCCGGACACACCGCGCAGGACGAGTGCGCCGCTGCGGAGATCGATTTCGGTCGGCGGAATCGCATTGTCGAAATGTCCGCCCCATACCGACGACTGCCTGGAAAGCAGCATCAGCGTTCCCGCGGGGGGGATCATCGTGAAGGACTTGCCGGCTTCCTTGTCGAAGGAGGCGGCACTCAGTTCGTACGGCCCCGGAATGTCGTAGGTCTGGTTTTCGTCGGGATTCCAGATGAAGATTTTCGACATGATGCCCTCCTGATTGAGTTGAGCGGAATGCGCAGGTGTATCGAATCGACCCGGGTCGCTATTGAATCCTGGCAAGCAATGGCTGATTTTTTATCGGCCTTGATGAAAATCCAGAGATCCGGGTTATGGAGAAAGAACGAAAACAATATAGAAGGGGTTATTTTAAAAGGCGATTACACTCGATTACACGGACTGTCGCGGCAGCACCGGCATCGGTAACCGTCCATACGGCGGCTACACCGCCTCAGGCGCGGAAGGCGCCGCGAGGCAAGCCATACCCCGGTCGGGGCTTTGTTTCGAGTTATTCAATTCAGCCGGGCATTGTTGATTGCCGCGTAGCCGGTTTCGGAATATTCGAACCAGGCAGGGAGGCAAAGCTTCCTGAAAATGTTCAATTTTATTTCGGCGAATTTTCAAGTGCGCGATCAAATTCAATTCAATCAAATTTGGTATTGAATTTGTCGAAATCCGGCCCTATACCTAATGACGCGCACGTGATTGGAATTCTGTCGCGCGGTGTGCGAGCAGGTTTTATGCATGGGCGGAGCAAGACTGTCTTAGTCGTTCCGGCGTGTTTTCCGAATCCTGATTTCGGGAGATCGATATGTTCGATTGTCTGATAGCGGAGGACGTACTATGAGCGCGGCCAAAGGCAGGCTGGTGGTGATCGGATCGGGCATCAAGGCGGTTGCGCACTTTACGCTTGAAGCGCAGGCGCATATCCAGCAGGCGGACATCGTGCTCTATGCGGCGGCCGACCCGGTCACCGACATGTGGATCGAGGCGCAGAACCCCAACGCGTTCGATCTCTACCAGTATTACGCGGACGACAAGGCGCGCGTGATCACGTACGTCCAGATGATCGAGCGGATCATGGCGGAGGTGCGTGCGGGCAAGTACGTGTGCGCGCTGTTCTACGGTCACCCCGGCGTATTCGTGACGCCGTCGCACAATGCGATCGCGATTGCCCGCAACGAAGGCTACGATGCCGTGATGCTGCCGGCGGTTTCGGCCGAGGACTGCCTGTACGCGGACCTGGGCGTGGACCCGAGCGTTCCGGGCATGCAGATCTACGAGGCGACCGATTTCCTGTTGCGGCGTCGCAAGGTGGATACCACCGCCAACTTCATCCTCTGGCAGGTCGGTTGCATCGGCGACCTGGGCTTCAAGTTCGGCGGCTACCGGAACGACAAGTTCGACGTGCTGCTCGACTATCTCGAGGAGATCTATGGCGCCGAGCATCCCGCCATCAACTATGTCGCCAACATGTTTGCCGGGCCGCCGCAGATCGACCGCCACGTGATCGGTGACTACCGCGACCCCGACGTGAAGGCGAAGGTCTCCGGCATCTCGACCTTCTTCATTCCGGCGAAGGACGGCATCCAGTCCGATGCCGGCATGCTCGCCAAGCTTGGCCTCGCCAGAATCAGCGAGGCGCGCCGCAACCCGTTGATCTGCGACCGCGAAGACTATCGCGTACTGGCCGAAATCGCCCGGCGCAACATCCACAATCACAAGGTACCGCCCGGCTACAAGTACAGCTTCGCATCGGAAGCGTTGTACCAGACGCTGCTCACGCTTGCGCTCGACCAGCGTGCCCAGGGCGAGTTCCAGACCAACCCGCGAGCCTACCTCGATTCGCGCGCGGGCCTGACTGCCGAGGAGCGGCGCAACCTGCTGCTCCAGCACACGGGCGTCACCCGGATGATGTTCAAGCGCGATCCGGACAAGGAGGCTGTCCGGTTCGTCGGCGCCGCGCTGCTCGATCCGGAACTGGCCCGCGAATACCGCGATCGTCAGGCCGCTGCCGCGCAAGCGGTCGCCGACCACGAGATTCCGCTCGGCGAGTACGAAGGCGTGGTCGCGTCCTGGTTGCGTCGGCAGGGTTTTGCCGCCACGCCCGCCGCCGTGACCCGGGCCATGGAAGCGGTCCATACCAGCAAGGACGACCTGAGCCTGGCCTGAGCGCCTGCACGCGCTGTCCCACCACCTGAAAAAGAGGAAAAGACCATGGCTTCCTTCGACGTGTCCGGCACCTATATGACCAGCTGGCTGCAGCCGGACGGAAAAACGTACATTCCCGGGCCGGTCGTGATCGATACCGGCAACCAGTCCGTCACGCTCAACGGCGCCGCGATCGCTTCTCCGTCGTTCACCGCAACCGGGGTGAGCTGGGCCGCGACCGGCGGCAATGCGACGTCTGCCAGGCTGACCTTCTACCAGAACGGCGGCGTCAACGGCTTCGTCGGCGTGTTCTCGCAGGGAAGCGACCCGTTGCCGAGCGCCAACAACCTGTTCGGCAACGCCGGTGCCGCCACCCAGCAGTTGTCGACGTGGAACGGGACGTACAACCTGTTCAGCCTGACCGCGGACGGCAAGAGCACGCCGCTGAGCGACAAGCTGGTCATCAGCGCGCCGCAGGTCACGTACGGCGGGTCGATCGTGAACAAGCCCGTCTATACCGGCGAGAAGGGGCCGAAAGGCGAGATCGACCAGCTCGCGTGGTTCAGCGCGAACGGCAATCCGCAGAATGCGATCATCCAGTTCTCGAACGCGCAGGCGCCGACGTTGACGCTCTACGGGGAATTGTGGAACAGCGGTGCGCAGCCCACTTACGTCAATCTCTCGGGGACCACCAAATCCAGTTCCGCCCCGCCGAACATCACGGTGGTCGCCGCGCTGATCAGCAACACGTCGACCGAAGTGACGACGGAGGTGACGACCGAGGTCACGACGGAAGTGACGACGGAAGTCACCACCGAGGTGACGACGGAGGTGACCACCGAGGTCATGACGGAAGTCGCGGTGGCGGTGGTCGAGGTGCTGGCGGAGGACGACGACAAGCCGTCACCCGGTTCGACCAAGGCGTCCCTCCCCAAAGAGGATGCCGCGGCGGCGGAGAAGCTGCTCGAAAAGGCCCTGGCGCTTGCGGCGTGAGCCGTGCGACGGGAGGCCCTTCATGGCATCCGATCGCGGCCCTGTCCGGTACCGCAGCGCGGAGACGGTCGAGGTGGCGGGGCGCGCCCTGCCGCTGTCGTCCGTCTTCGCCTACGATACCGCGCGGTGGGATTTGCGTGCGATCGTGGCGGAGTTTTTCGGCACCGACGCGCTCGAGACGCTGCACCTGGATCCTCGCTGGAACCCGCAGAAGACGGACCTCACGCTGCCGCATCACTTCGTGACCCGAAACAGCTGGGACGTCAGCAAGGCCTTGCACGCAGCGGTCGCCGAGCGCTCGATGGCGCTGATCCGGTCGCTCGTCTTCGATCATGTCGACGGATTCGCCGGCCCGATCCGGAGTTGCCAGCCGATTGCGATGATGCGGGTCAACTTCCACGGCTCGCGTGCGATCCTGCGCTTTCATCGTGATGCGGAATACGGGCAGCGGCCGAATCTGGTCAACATCTGGCTGCCGGTGACACGCACCTTCGACAGCAATTCGATGTACGTCGAATCCGCGCCGGGGTTGAGCGACTTCAAGCCCGTCGAGCTTGAATACGGCGAAGGATTCATGTTCTACGGCACCGAGATGATGCACGGCACGCTGGACAACCTGAGCGGCGCGACGCGCATCTCGTACGACTTCCGGTTCTCGATATAGCGCCGGGCGTTCAGGCCGCCATTTTGTCGCCGACACCTGCTTCAACGCCTCTTCGACCCACCGCACGTCGCCCGCCTCGCGGGGCGGGCCTGCTTGAACGGTGCCGAGGTGGCGCTGGCGCCCGAAGCGAGGAGCGAGAAGCGAGGAGCGAGGAGCGAGGAGCGAGGAGCGAGGAGCGAGGAGCGGCGCGGCGGCCGGGAATGCCGGCGCGTCAGTCGAGCGGAGGCACCGCGCCATCCTGCAAAGTTTTGACGAGCCTCGCGCGCCGTTTCTCGAGATCCGCGATCTGACGGTCGATGGCTTCGAGGCGTTCCCGCTGGACGTCGGTGATCTGATCGCACGAGCGGGCGCCGTCAATCAGCAGCATGCAGTCCGGAAAGCCGCGAATGTCGTCGATGGTGAAACCGGTCGCGATCATGCGCTGAATCTGTTTGACCTGCGTTACCACCTTGTCGGGGAACATGCGATAGCCGTTGGCCGCCCGCACCGACGCGAGCAGGCCGTGCTCGTCGTAGTGCCGGATCGATCGCACGCTCGCGCCGGTGAGTTGGGCAAGCTCGCCGATGGTCAGGCGTGCCTGCGCAGATGGATTTTTCATGAAAGGCAGGTTAGCACGAACCGCTTGACTCTCACACAGGTGTGAGGGTTGAGACTGGGCGTTCCGGCCACTCTTTCAGGAAAACATCATGAAATTCCGATCGCTGATCAACCCGCTGATTGCCGCGATCGCGTGGGCGATGCCGGTCGCATTCGCCAGCGCCGCGGCCGCCGCGCCCGTGAGCTATACGGTCAGCTCGACGGACGGGGCCAAGCTGGCCGTTCAGGAAAGCGGCGACCCGGACGGGCCGCCGGTCATCCTGATCCACGGTCTGCTCGGCAGTCGCCTGAACTGGGACGCCCAGGTGGCGAGCCCCGCATTGCGCCGCTACCGGATCATTACCTACGATCTGCGCGGTCACGGCCTGTCGGACAAGCCGTCCGGCGCGGAACCGTATCGCGACGGAAACCGTTGGGGTGACGATCTTGCGGCGGTCATCCAGGGGGCGCATGCGCGCAAACCCGTCGTGGTCGGCTGGTCGCTCGGCGGCGTCGTGATCTCGAATTACCTCGCCAGGTACGGCGATCACGGGATCGCCGGCGCGGTGTATGTCGACGGCGTGGTGGAGCTTGCGCGGGATCAGATCGTCGCGCATCCCGATGTTTACCGGGACATGAACGCGCCGGATCTGAAAACGCATCTCGACGGCGAACGCACCTTCGTCGGTCTGTGCTTCAACCATCGACCGGACGCCGCCACGTTCGAGCGGCTGCTCGCCAACGCCGCGATGGCATCGTGGGACATGCAGAAGGCCGTCCCGACGATGACGGTCTTCGCGGCCGCGGGGCTCGGCCACGCGCACGTGCCGCTGCTTTTCATCTACGGCGGTCGCGACGCGCTCGTCGATACGGACGCGACGCTGGCGCGCGCGGCTGCGCTGAATCCGCGTGTGGTCAGCAAGGTGTACGCGGAGTCGGGGCACGCGCCGTTCATCGAGGAGGCCGAGCGGTTCAATCGCGATCTGGCCGCGTTCGTCCAGTCAGCGTCGCGGCAATGAATGCGCGTGTCGCGCTGCCCGCATGGCGCAATCCGGGGCGCGCAGGCACGCGATTTCAGGCGGGCGTGGCCGTGGTTCAGGCCGCGTCGCCCACCGCGCGATCGTGAAAGCGCTGGAACGCATCGAGCAGCCGCGCGCGCTGCGCCGCCAGCGACGGATCGCGCCGATCGCGCGGCCGCGCGACATCGACGTGGATTTCGCCGTCGATACGGCCCGGGTTCGGCGCGAGCATCAGCACGCGATCGCCGAGATACAGCGCCTCGTCGAGATCGTGCGTGACGACGATCGCGGCCATCCGGTGCCGGTGGACGACATCGAGCAGCAGCGTCTGCAGGCGCATCCGGGTGATCGCATCGACCGCGCTGAACGGTTCGTCGAGCAACAGCAGATCCGGTTCGCCGAACAGCCCGCGCGCGATCGCGGCGCGTTGCGCCATTCCGCCCGACAACGTGGCCGGCAGTTGCCGCGCGACGCCCGCCAGGCCCACTTCGTCGAGCAACCGGGCAACGCTCGGCGCGCGGCCGCCTCGCGGGCCGGCCGCGAAACCGACGTTGTCCGCGATCGATAGCCACGGCAGCAGCCGCGGCTCCTGGAAGATCACGCCGACGCGCGCGGACGGTCCGGCGAGCGCGCTACCGTCCAGCGTCACGCTGCCGCGAAAGTCGGCGTCGAGCCCGGCGACGATCCGCAGCAGCGTGCTCTTCCCGCAACCGCTCGGGCCGACCACGCAGACGATCTCGCCGCGTGCGACCTGCAGCGCGACGTCGGCGAGGATCGTGCGACCGCCATACAGCTTGCGGACGATCCGCAGGTCGAGCAGCGGCGTATCGGTGCCGGCGGCCGGGCGGGCCGAAGGATGTGCACTCATTTCGACACCTCCCGCGGCACGCTGTCGAACGCATCGCGCCAGCCGAGCCAGCGCAACTCGATGCGGCGCATCGCGCCATCGGTCAGCTTGCCGAGCAACGCGAGCAGCAGGATCGCGCCGAATACGAGATCGGGGCGCCCGGTTTCGCGGCCGTCACTCAACAGGAAACCGAGGCCGCGGGTAGCCGCGATCAGCTCCGCGGCCACCATGAACATCCACGCGAGACTGAGGCCGGTGCGTAGGCCGGTGACGATCTGCGGCAGCGCGGCCGGCAGCAGGATGCGACGGAACAGCGCCAATGGGCCGAGCCGGTACACCGCGCCGAGCTCGACGAGCTTGCGGTCGACGTCGCGAATGCCGGCGACCACCGCAAGATGGACCGGGAAGAATGCGCCGATGGCGATCAGCGTGATCTTCGGCGCTTCGTCGATACCGAGCCACAGCAGCAGCACCGGCACCCATGCGAGCGAAGGAATCGCGCGCAGCGCCTGAAACGTCGGCTCGAGCAGCGCGTCGATCCGACGGCTCAGGCCCATCGCCGCGCCGACGACGAGCGCGAGCCCGGCGCCGGCTGCAAAACCCGCCGCCACCCGCAACGCACTCGCAGCGACATGGCGTGCGACCCGCGTGACGCCCATGCGCGCGAGCGTATCGAGAATCTCGCTGGGCGCCGGGACGAGGCGATCCGGCAGCCAGCCCTGGCGCACGGCGCATTCCAGCAGCGCGAGCGCGGCGAACGGCAGTGCGAGCCCAGCGATGCGCCACCCGCGAAGCGGGTCGCGCCGGCTCGCTTCGGGCGGGGCCGGACGGCGGGGCGCAAGCGCATCGTCCCGGGCAGCGGTGTCCGTCATCGGCGGCCAGCTCAGTGCGACGCAGCGACGATCGGGCGCGCGAACGACGGATCGATCAGCGTATCGACGATCTTCGCGGGATCGACGCCGGGCTTGGTCAGCTGCTCGGCCGTCAGCACGGGCGCGGCGGCCTTCAGCGCCGCGCGCTGGGTGTCGCCCGGCACCGGATCGCTGAAGTCGTTGCGCTGGAGCTGCAGCCGCGCGACCGGCAACGACACCTTCGATTCGTCGGCGACGATCTGCGCGGTTTCGGCCGGATGCGCAACGATCCACTGGCGCGCGCGGTCGTAGACCTTCAGCACGCGCGCAACCGCCTGCGGATACTGGCTGGCGAACGCGTCGCGCACATTCAGGAACCCGTACGTATTGAACGCGACGTTGCGATACAGCAGGCGCGCGCCGTCGTCGAGCTGGGCGGCCGCCATGTGCGGATCGAGCCCGGCCCATGCATCGACCTGACCGTTCGCGAGGGCGGTGCGGCCGTCCGGATGCTGCAGGTTGACGATCTCGACGTCGTCGCGCGTCAGGCCGGCCGAGTGCAGCGCCCGCAGCGTGAACAGGAACGGATCGGTGCCGCGCGTCGCGGCGATTTTCTTGCCCTTCAGGTCGGCAAGCGAGCGGATCGGGGAATCCTTGCGTACGACGAGCGCCGTCCACTCGGGACGCGAGAAGACGTAGACCGTGCGGATCGGATTGCCGTTCGCGCGCGCGAGCACGGACGCCAGCCCGGCGGCCGAACCGAAATCGACCGCGCCGCTGTTCAGGTATTCGAGCGCGCGATTGCTGCCGAGGCTCAGCACCCAGCGAATCGACGTCCGGTCGGCCTTGAACTCGTCGTCGAGCCAGCCGAAGTGGCGGATCACGAGACTCTCGGGCGAGTAGTACGCATAGTCGACGCGGATTTCCGCGGGCGTCGCCGCGTGGGCCGGCATCGATGCGAGACCGGCGAGCGCGGCAATGACGAGGGCCGCGGATTGCCACGCGCGGGACCAGAACAGCTTCATCGGGGAATCTCCGGAAGAGCGGCAATGCGCCGCGAACAGGCAGGGTAGCGGGCTAATGTACCCAAGCGCCGGCGATCCGTTAACGAAGAAATCCGCGATTGAACATGCGCGCGGCTGCTAAGCGCACCGGCCGCGCAACTTTATGACGCAGGGCGATTAATTAATCGCTTTATATCGCTTGGGATTGCCGGACCGGGGGAACAGAATTTCGGCTGCCGGGCCTCGCCGGCAGCGGGACCGCCTTCGCGGGATGGCCTGACGCTCCGCGAATGTGCACGCCCGGTTTCCCGCGCCACGCGAACATCGCCGGTCATCCGGCGTGAAATTAAGGAATGCGATGAGTTCGATCCACCTGGACCCGGTCACCCCGGCCTCTTCCCCGATCCGCTCGGCGAGCGACGTCGCGCGCCTGATCAACACGGTCGACAGTTCGGTCAGCCATGCGCGGATGATCGTGCTGCTGGCGCTCGGCGGCGTGTTTCTCGATGCGTATGACCTGACGACGCTGTCTTACGGCATCGACGACGTCGCGCGCGAGTTCGGCCTCACGCCCGCGCTGACCGGGCTGGTCGGGTCGGCGATCATGATCGGCACGATCTTCGGCAGCCTGATCGGCGGCTGGCTGACCGACCGGATCGGCCGCTACCAGGTGTTCATGGCCGACATGCTGTTCTTCGTCGTCGCGGCGATCGCGGCCGGGCTCGCACCGAACGTCTGGGTGCTGATCGGCGCCCGCTTCGTGATGGGGCTCGGCGTCGGCATCGACCTGCCCGTCGCGATGGCGTTTCTCGCCGAATTCTCGAAGTTCAACGGTCGCGGCAACAAGGCGTCGCGGCTCGCGGCGTGGTGCCCGATGTGGTACGTCGCGTCGTCGGTCTGTTTCCTGCTGATCTTCGGCCTGTATTTCCTGTTGCCGGCCGAGCATGCGGGCTGGCTGTGGCGCGCGTCGCTGATCTTCGGCGCGGTGCCCGCGCTCGTCATCATCCTGTTCCGGAACCGGTTCATGAACGAATCGCCGCTGTGGGCCGCGAACCAGGGCGATCTGGCCAATGCCGCGCGCATCCTGCGCGAATCGTACGGTATTCACGCCCACGAAGCGGAGGATGCGCGACGCGAACCGGGCCCGCCGCCCGTGCGGATTCGCGTGCTGTTCCAGCGCCCGTATCTCGGGCGCACGATCGTCGCCAGCGTGATGAACCTGTGCATTCCGTTCGAATACACGGCGATCGCGTTCTTCCTGCCGTCGATCCTGTCGCAGTTTCTCGGCGCGGGCGTGTTCGAGACGATCGCGGCCTCGCTCGCGTTGAACGTGCTGTTCGCGTTTACCGGCGGCTTGCTGGGCATGCGCCTCGCGTATCGGTACCCGTCGCGCCATGTTGCGATCGCGGGGTTCGCGCTGCAAACGGTCGCACTCGTCGCGCTCGCGCTGGCGGGGCATCCGCACGGCGCACTCGCGGTTGGCGTCGTGCTGCTGATGCTCGGTACGTGGCTGTTCGCGGAAGGCTTCGGGCCGGGCGCGCAGATGATGATCTATCCGACGCTGTCCTATCCGGCCGCGATCCGCGGCACCGGCGTCGGCTTCGGGCGATCGCTGTGCGGCATCGGCCAGGCGCTGGCGCTGTTCGTGCTGCCGATCCTGCAAGCCCGTCTCGGTACCGACATGTTCTGGGTCGTCGCGATCAGCGCGGTCACGCCGATCGTGTTCCTGCTGATCGTGCGCTACGAACCGACGGCGCGCGACATCGACGACGAAAGCGCCGCGTGAGCGTTGGCGGGAGGGCGCTCGCCGCTCCCCGTAAACACAAACGGCTTCGCCGGGCCGCGCGAAGCCGTTTGCGCTGAGGCCGGTTGCCCCGTACACGGGCATACCGGCCTGGACGTTGCCGTTCGTTATGCGCTGACCGCTTCCTGCTCCGCATCGCGCTTGACCTGCTCGATATCGCGAAACTGCGCGGCCGGATGCGTATCCGGCAGCCGCGCCGGGCCGCCGAACAGCTTCTCGCGCAGCGTACCCGGCGCATAGGCGGTCGGATACACGCCGCGCCGCTGCAGCTCCGGAACGAGGTGGCGCACGACATCCTCGAAGGTTTCATGCGCGACCGCATACGCGAGATTGAAGCCGTCCACGTCGGTCGCGGCCACCCATTCCTGCAGGATGTCCGCGACGGTTGCGGCCGACCCGACGAACACCGGGCCCATCCCGCCGATGCCGCCCCAGGTCGCCAGCGCCTCGATCGTCCACGCGGTGTCGCCGCCCGACAGGTGCTCGACCGCCGACACGATCGCATTCGTCTCGACGCGCCGCACCGGATCGGCCGGCGCATACTGGCCGAAGTCGATGCCGGTCCAGCCCGACATGAATACCAGCGAGCCGTCGTACGACACATAGCGGCGGTACTCGTCGAACTTGGCCTGCGCTTTCTCGTCGGTTTCGTCGACGATCACCGTGACGAGGTTGTAGATCAGCACGCCGGCCGGATCGCGTCCGGCGGCAGCGGCCTGCGCGCGCACGTCGGCCACGTAGCGCGCGAGCTGGTCGCGGGTCGGCGCGGCGACGAACACGCATTCGGCGTGCCGCGCGGCGAACGCCTTGCCGGGGCCGGACGCACCGGCCTGGAACAGCACCGGCGTGCGCTGCGGCGACGGCTCGCACAGGTGATAGCCGGGCACGTCGAAGAAGCGGCCCTTGTGGCCGATCTCGTGCACCTTCTCGGGATGCGTGAACACGCGGCCGTCCCGATCGCGCACCACCGCGCCATCTTCCCAGCTGCCTTCGAACAGCTTGTACAGCACCTCGACGTATTCGGCCGCGACCGCATAGCGGTCATCGTGCGTGCGCAGGCCGTGATCGCCGACGTTCTTCGCACCGCTCTCCAGGTACGACGTGACGATGTTCCATGCGAGCCGGCCCTTCGTGTGATGGTCGGCCGTCGACAACCGGCGCGCGAACGTGTACGGGTGTTCGAACGTCGTCGACGCGGTGATGCCGATGCCGAGATGCTCGGTCGCCATTGCGATCGGCGCGGCGAGCTGCAGCGGATCGTTGACCGGAATCTGCGCGGCCTGGTGCAGCGCGTGATAGTTGCTGCCCTTGTAGACGTCGTAGTAGCCGATCACGTCCGCGATGAAGATCGCGTCGAAGATCCCGCGTTCGAGCACGCGGGCGAGGTCGGTCCAGTAGTCGAGATCCTTGTACTGCCACGAGCGGTCGCGCGGATGCGCCCACAGGCCCGGCGACTGGTGGCCGACGCAGTTCATCTCGAACGCGTTGAAGCGGATGGGCTTGCTCATCGCGCGACTCCGGCTTCCGTTTCCACGTCGGCGCCCGCACCGTTGCCGACG
Organism: Burkholderia cepacia complex sp. TUM26381; assembly: GCF_057439935.1. Taxonomy (NCBI): domain Bacteria; kingdom Pseudomonadati; phylum Pseudomonadota; class Betaproteobacteria; order Burkholderiales; family Burkholderiaceae; genus Burkholderia; species Burkholderia cepacia complex sp. TUM26381. The sequence continues at coordinate 514,681 of NZ_CM172008.1, forward strand.
CGCCAGACGAACGGCGGCGTGCGGCCGTTGATGACCCAGTCGCCGACGATCCGCGCCTTGTAGACGAGCGGATTGTGCGACGACACCGTGCGCGCGTTGCGCCAGTGACGGTCGAGCGCGGTCGTGGTGCGGGTCGCGGATGCGCCGAGCGCGTCGAACAGGCGCGTCGCCGCGCGCAGCACGAGTTCGGACACGACGAGCTGGCTCTGCGCGGATTCGATCTCGGCCGCGACGTTCGCCGCGTGCTCGGCTGCGTCGTCGCCGCCGAAGCGCGCCTCGTACGCGAGCTGAAGCGGCTGCGCGGCGCGCAGCGCGAGCGCGTCGGCCGCGTACGCCCACGACGCGATTTCGCCGATCACCTGCTGCAGCTGCGCGTCGTCGCCCGCCCGCGCCGCGTTGCCGTGGCTGTACACGCGCGTGCGGCTGCGCACGAGCTCGCCCGCGTCGCGCACGATCGCATGGCCGATGCCCGCCAGCGTGGCGACGTGGAACAGCTGGTAGAACGCGGTCTGGTACTTGAAGCGGCGCGCGAAGTCGATCACGTTGCCGGCGTCGACGGCCGCATCCTCGAAACGCGTCGTGCCGCTGCCGGTCGTCGTCTGGCCGAAGCCGTCCCAGTCGTCCTCGCGGATCACGCCGGGCTGCGCGGTCGCGACGGCCACGATCACGTCGCTGCCGTCGTGCGCGCGCTGCGCGAACACGTCGATCCAGTCGGCGAACAGGCTGCCCGTGCTGTAGAACTTCCGGCCGTTCAGCACGAACCGGCCGTTCTGTTCCGATACCTTCGTGACGGTCTGGCCGAGCGGCACGTCGCCGGCCTCCGACCAGGCATTGCCGACGAGCTGGCCGCTCGCGAAGCGGTCGAACCAGGTCGTGCGTTGCGGCCCGGCCGGCGCATTCAGCCAGTCCTCGACGAACGCGAAATGCCCGCGCAACGCCTGCGGCAGATTGGAATCGGCGGTGGCGAGTTCGGTCAGCAGCCGGAACAGCTGCGGCAGCGACGCAGCGGCGCCGCCGGCGCTTGCGGGCAGCCGCACCGCGCCGAAGCCCGCCGCTTTCAGCCAGCCGATCGCCTCGTGCGGCAGTTCGCGGCGGCGTTCGCGTTCGGCGGTGCCGGCGGCGATGCGCTCGAAGATCGGCCGAAACCGGCTCGCGAGCGTGTCGTAGTCGGTGCCGGTGGAAAGGTCGGGGGCTGCGTGCGTCGAAGTCATGCGGGGTTCCTCGAAGAGCGGGGCCGATTGCGCCGGGAGGCCAGTATAGGAAGCGCGACGCGAGCGTTCCAATAACGGATTCGCAGATGGTTATCGCCGCTGCGTATTACCGGAACCGGGCGGGGACGCATCGACGTTCGTACGTCGATTGCGACGCACAAGCGCGGCATCGCGTGTGAAGATCGACAGGTCGTTTGTTATCCAAAGGAATATCGATCCGAGAATCGCTCGGTTTTAGCGCTCGCGCCGCGCTGTTAGATTGAACGCTTTCGTCATTCGACAGGAGGGGCAGATGTCAGACACGAGCGCCACGATTCAGGAGCGTCCGGCCGATGCAGCGCATCGCGCGGCCCACGTGATCGCCGACGACGCACAGGCGATCGCGGCCGTGCACGCACTCGCGCAACGGCTCGCGGAAGGCGCGGCCGAACGCGATCGCACGCGCCGCCTGCCGCGCGACGAAATCGAATGGTTTTCGCAGTCGGGACTGTGGGCGATCACGGTGCCGAAGGCGTACGGCGGGGCAGGCGTGTCGCATGTGACGCTGACCGAAGTCATCAAGATCGTCGCGGCGGCCGATCCGTCGCTCGGGCAGCTGCCGCAGAATCATTTCGGGCTGGTCGACGTAATCACGCTGACCGGCACCGACGCGCAAAAGCGTCACTTCTTCGCGGAAGTGCTGAGCGGCAAGCGCTTCGGCAACGGGTTCTCGGAGAAGGGCACGAAACACGTACTCGATCTGAAGACACGCGTGCGCCGCGACGGCGACGACTATCGGGTAGACGGCACCAAGTTCTACTCGACCGGCGCGCTGTTCGCGCACTACGTGCCGGTGCTGGGCCTCGACGACGCGCACCAGGCATGGCTCGCATACGTGCCGCAGCCGACTCCGGGGCTGGCCGTGATCGACGACTGGTCGGGATTCGGGCAACGCACGACCGCGAGCGGCACGGTCGTGCTCGATGCGGTACGCGTTCCGGCGTCGCACGTGCTGCCCGCGCAGCGCGTGTCGGACGTGCCGACGCTCAACGGCCCGCTGTCGCAGATCATCCAGGCGGCGATCGACGCAGGCATCGCGAAGGCGGCCATCGACGACACGCTGGCGTTCGTGCGTACCCGCACACGGCCGTGGGTCGACAGCGGCGTCGAGCGGGCCACGGACGATCCGCTGACGATTCGCGAGATCGGTCATCTGCATATCCAGCTGCATGCGGCCGAGGCGCTGCTCGAACGTGCGGCGCGCACGCTCGACGAAATCGCGGCGCGCGGCAACGTGACCGAAGACGATGTCGCGCGTGCGTCCGTCGCGGTCGGCGAAGCAAAGGTGCTGACGACCGAGGTCGCGCTGCTCGCGGGCGAAAAGCTGTTCGAGCTGGCCGGCACGCAATCGACGCTCGCCGAGCACAATCTCGACCGGCATTGGCGCAACGCGCGCACGCATACGCTGCACGATCCGGTGCGCTGGAAATATCACCTCGTCGGCAACTACTACCTGAACGGCGTGCGCCCGGCACGCCATGCGTGGAATTGAGCCGCGCGCGGCCGGCGGGCCGTCCGGCCGCCGCGCATCGCGCTAGCGGCCGGACGCCAGCAGCGCCCGGGCCAATAGCCGCGCGAATCCGTCGAGCGCGAAGCCCAGCGCGCCGATGACGACGATGACCGCCATCAGTTCGGAATACGCGAGCCGGTCGCGCGTGTCGAGGATCAGGTACCCGAGGCCCGCGCTGACGCCCAGCATCTCGGCCGGCACCAGCACGATCCACAGGATGCCGATCGCGAGCCGGATGCCGTTGAGCAGCGGTCCCGCGATGGCAGGCAGCACGATGTGGATCAGGAGCTCGCGGCGGGTGGCCGCAAGGCTTGCGCCGAGCTGCAGCCATCGCCGGTCGATCTGGGTCACGCCAGCGGCCGTGCTCATCAGGACCGGCCACAACGCGGCGAACCCGAGCAGGAAGTAGATCGCACGGTCGCCGATGCCGAACGACATCACGGCGAGCGGCATCCACGACAGCGGCGACACCATGCGCAGGAACTGGAACGTCGGCGACAGCATGCGCTCGATCCATTGCACGCGGCCGATCAGCAGCCCGAGCGGCACGCCGGCCAGCAGCGCGGCGCCAAGCCCGACGCCGATGCGCCGCAGGCTGACGAGCGCGTGCTCGAGCAGGTGATCGTCCGCGCACAGCGACCGCAGGCTCGCAAACGCGCTGTCCGGCGCGAACTGCCGGCCGAGCGAGCCGGGCTCGGTCAATGCGTGGATCGCGGCCCACCAGACGGCGACGGTCGCGACGAGGCCGGCCACGCCGAGCCATCCGGCGGCCATGCGCGCCGGGGAACGGAAGCCGCGGGCCGCGCGCGTTTGGCGGGCGGACGAACGGCGGGTGGCAAGCGCATCAGACAACGATGATCTCCTCCCGCCGGAAGGCGGCCGGCTGACCGAACGCCGCGAGCCCGCCGACCGCATCGATGCTCTTGCGCACGAACCGGTCGTCGACGAGATCGCGCGCGGCGAACGCCGGGTCGAGCGACGCGAGGAATGCGCCGTCGCCGTCGACCACGGTGCGCTTCAACCGCTGAACGAGCGCCTCGGTGTAGCTCGGGAACGGATACGGCTGGAAGTCGATCCGCTTGCCGCGCCAGTCCGCATGACGGATCGCGCCGCTCGCACGATAGGTGTCGGCCAGCGACGCCGACGGAACCAGCACGCGATCGAGTGCCGCGAGCGTGTGCGGCGTATAGCGGTGCGTGCCGTCCTTCGACAGCAGTTGCGCGGTTTCCTGCGGATGCGAGCGCGCCCACAACTGCGCCTTCACGATCGCGTTGACGACCTTCTGCGACCACGCGGGGCGCTGCGCCAGATCGTTCTCGTGCATGAACACGACGCAGCACGCATGGTTCTGCCAGACGTCGCCGGTGAAGCGCAGGATCTTGCCGATCTTCATCAATTCCGCCGTCGCGTTGAACGGCTCGGCGACGATATACCCGGCGATCTGGCGCGCGGCGAGCGCGGGCAGCATGTCCGATGGCGCCATCACGACCAGGTTGACCTCGTTCGGCCCGGGCGTGCCGCGCCGCTTGAGCACGGGGACGAGCCCCTGCTGACGGAGCATGTCCTGCAGCACGACGTTGTGGATCGAGTACCAGAACGGGATCGCGACGGTCTTGCCGCCGAGATCGCGCAGCGAATCGACGCCGGGCGCGACCGTCAGCCCGGAGCCGTTCACGTGGTTCCATGCGACGACCTTTGCCGGCGCGCGGCTGCCATAGCGCGCCCAGAGCGTCATCGGCGACAGCAGGTGCACGACGTTGACCTGGCCGGACAGGAACGCTTCGACGAGCTGCGCCCAGCTGCGCAACAGCTTCGGTGGCTCGACGTTCAGCCCTTCGGATGCGAAGAGGCCGTTGTTGTGGGCCACCAGCAGCGGCGCTGCGTCGGTGATCGGCAGATAGCCGATGCGAACGGGCGCATCGGGATCCGTTGCGGCATGCGCGTTCGCCATGGACAGCAGCGGGGCGGCGCCGGCCGCGGTGAACAGGGTCGCAAGCTTCAGCCATTCGCGGCGCGACATCGGTATCTGGCACATGGGAGGCGGGACAGGTCAGTGAGCGGGGTGGAGTTCGGACGCGTGCGGGCGCTTCATGCCGGCCTGCAACGCCTTCAGGATGTCGATGCGCATCGTGCCGAGTTCGCTGACGAACGCGTCGCGCGGATGCGGAAGATCGACCTGCCAGGCATCGATGAAACGGCCTTGCGTGCCGAGCAGCACGATGCGGTCGGCCACGAGCAGCGCTTCGTCGATGTCGTGGGTCACGAGTACCGTCGCGCAGCGCGTCGTCGCGACGATGCCCGCCAGCAGCTGTTGCATCGCGGCGCGCGTGACTTCGTCGAGGGCGGAGAACGGCTCGTCGAGCAGCAAGGCCTGCGGTTGACGCGCCAGTGCGCGCGCGAGCGCCGCGCGCTGCGCCATGCCGCCGGAAAGCTGGGCCGGGCGTAGCGCTGCGGCGGCTTCGAGCCCGACCGCGCGCAGGGCCGACCGGACGCGTTCGCGTTGCTGATCGCGCGTGAGGCGATCCTGATGCTCGAACGCGAGCCCGAACGCGACGTTCCGTTCGGTCGACAGCCACGGCAGCAGGCAGGGATCCTGAAACGCGATCGCGATCTTCGGATGCGGACCCTGCAGCATCGCGCCGTTGACCGACACGGTGCCCGATTGCGGCCGCTCGAGGCCGGCCAGCGCGCGCAGGAGGCTCGACTTGCCGGTGCCGCTCGGGCCGATCAGCGCGACGATTTCGCCCGGAGCGACCGACAGCGAGACATCGGCAAGCACGATCGTGGGCGACGGCTCGCCGTAGCCGAGCGTCAGGTGGCGGGCGTCCAGCAGCGGCGGCGTCATGCGGCGATGCTCCGCGACTGCGCCGCGAGTTGCGCCTTCAACTGCACCACGCTGGGCGTGACGATCGGAATGAACGCCGCTTCGCGCCAGCGTCGATCGAAACCGAGCCCGGCATCGCGCAGATAGCCGCGGCCACCGCTCGCCTCGAGTTCGAGGTTCACGGCGGTCGCCACCAGCGTCGCGAGCGTGATGCGCAGCTCGAACAGGCGATGGGGGTGCATGCGCAGGCTGCCGTCGGCAAGGCCGCTCGAGAGCTGCGCGCATGCGGCGGCCAGCCCGGCCGCGCACGATTCGACTTCTGCGCCCAGGATGCCGCGCGACGTCTTCGCCGCACGCTGCGCTTCGGCCAGCGCGCGACGCGCAAGCCCGATCGAGAGCCCGCACTGCAAACCCAGGAACGCCGGTCGCACCGCCGGCAGGAAAGTTCGCGCATCCGGATGGATCAGCCACGCGGCATCGGTCGGCACGTCCTCGAGACGCAACGCGGCGGTGTTGCTGCCGCGCAGCGCGATCAGGTCGAGATCCGTGCTGCGGGCCAGCCCGGGCGCGTCATGCGGGATCGCGACGATCGCGGACGGGCGGCCATCGGGAAACGCGACGGCGGCCGCCACCACGAACTGCTCCGCGCGCAGGTTCGTCACCCAGGCCATCCTGCCGGTCAGCCGCCAGTCGCCGGCCGCTTCCGCGTGCTGCGTGGCGTCGATCTGCAGCGATTCGATCCCGCACAGATACTTCATCGCGTTCGACAGGCCGCTGGCACCGGCGCAACTGCCGTCGAGCAGCGCCGGCAGCCAGCGCTCGCGCAGCGCGGTATTGGGGCTTTGCAGCAGATACTCGATGAAGCTGCGCTGGCCCCACAGAACGAAGGCTGCCGCCAGCGAATGCTCGGCCACCGCGGCGATGCCCGCAATGGCGTCCGCGGTACTGCCGCCGGCGCCGCCGAGGCTCGCCGGCACGCCGCTTCGGAACAGCCCCGCGGCCGCGAGGCGCGGCACGACTTCGGCTTTCAGGTCGGCGCTCGTGTCGAGCGGCGTGGCGTTCGCGTCGAGCCAGTCGACGAACGACGCGTCGAGTGCGGGCGCCGTCAGGCGAGCTGTGTCCGGGGTTCCCATCGGTATGCCGCCAGTTCGGGGTTGAGTTCGTTGCGCGCGAGGTTGTTCGCGAAGTTGCACAGCGTTGCGAGGCTGACGCCCAGCACCACCTCGAGCGCGTTCGCTTCGGTGAAGCCGGCGGCAACGAAGGCGTCGAGCGCGTCGTCGGCAACGGCGCCGCGCGTCGCGATCACCGCACGCGTGAATTCGGCGACGGCATCCAGCCGCGCATCGGCGACCGGCTCACCGTCGCGCAACGCGTTCACGTCCGCGCGATCGACATGCGCCTTTTTCAGCGCCGCCGCGGTGTGGCCGGCCACGCAGAACGCGCAGCCGTGGACGGCGGCCGCGGTGATCTGAACCGCTTCGCGCTCGGCAAACGTGAGGCCCGCGCGGCTGTTGATCTCCGAGACGGTCAGATAGGTTTCGAGGGCGACCGGCGCATTCGCGAGCGAGCGCACCAGGTTCGGCAGGAAGCCGTTCGCACGCAGCGATTTCTCCAGGAACGGCTGGCTCGGCGCGGGGGCCGTTTCGATGGCAGGCAAGGGCAGGCGGCTCACAGGATTCTCCGGAAGGGCAGTGAGAACATTGTCGAGGCGGCGTCGCCACCGGACAATGCGCGAACATCCGCGATTCCTGTGCGTTCGTCCCGCGGGGCGGCGGTGCGCCGTCCGGTTAGTGGAGGCGCGCCGCAGCGTGCGACGCGTTGTCGCGATCGCGACGCCATGCGCCGGGCTGCATGCCCATCGTGCGCTTGAATGCATGCGCGAATGCCGACTCCGACCGATAGCCGACGATTTCGCCTGCACGCGAAATCGGCAAGCCCTGCTGCAACAGGTCTGCCGCGAGCCTCATCCGCACCATCGTGACGAACTGCATCGGCGGATGTCCCGACGCTTCGCTGAAGTGCTTGCAGAACGCGGTGCGCGACATGTTGGCGAGCGCGGCCATCGACTCGGTGGTCCACGCGTCGCCGGGCGCGTCGACGATCGCGGCCAGGAGCGTGCCGAAGCCGGTCCGCTGCATCAGCGATGCGAGCCCGCTGGTCACGGTATCGTGCCCGGCGGCGTCCCGTACCGCATAGAACAGCAGCAGTTCGACCAGCTTGTCGATCAGCGGCGATGGCGCGTCGACGCCATGACGGCCTTCGGCGCGTATCAGGTCGAACAGGCCGTGGATGCCGCGATGGGCGTCGTCGCCGCGCCGCACGATCAGGTACTCCGGGAGGAGCGACACGATTGCGCGCGAGACGGTGGAGTGGAATTCGATGAAGCCGCAGGCAAGCCCGACACTGCCGTCGACCGACGGGTCGAGCGTCTGCATCGTTCCGCGTCGCTCGATCCGGCCGTCACCGGCGACGGTGCAGGCGTTCGGATTGACCGGGCTCGGCGACAACCCGTGCGGCACGTCGCGCAGCAGGAACACGGCTTCGCCTTCGGCAACCGGGACGCTGGCGCGCCCGTCGGCGAAGTGAAGCCACGCCGATCCATGCAGGATGACGTGGAAGCTTGCCTTGGCACGGCCGGCGGTCGACGCCTGCCAGTCGCCGCAGTACTGGCCGACGTGAAAGAGCTGGCTTCTGGGCGCCAGGCTGGACAGCAGCCAATGGACGACCTTGTCTGTTTGCGCGGACATTCCGATGCTGGAAGGAGGTTGACGCGCCCATGCTACGGGCTGCGTCGCGCCGCTCAAACCAACGATTCGTAAAAAGCTTTTTCCTGGCGTGGCGAAGGGATCCCCGCGTACGCGTAACGCCTACGACTCCCGGCGAACGCGTGCGAGCCCCTCGCGGAACGTCGTCACCGCGAACCCGGCCGGACGGTTGGCCCTCGCGCGGGGCCCCGGACCAGTCTCTTCCGCAGCCGGCCGTGACACGCCCGTCATGTGAAGCCGGAAACGCGCGGGGCGTTCTGCCGTTCGAGCGTTGGGTAGCGCACGCGTTGCCATTTCGCTCCCGCCTTTCCGTATCGCGACACCCCGCCGTGCAGCAACGCCCCGGCGGTCGCTCGCATTTCGGAACGCATCTTCGTGTTCGGCTCGTTCCTTGACGCAACGCTGGCGGATCATGTGCCTGCGGCTTCCCGGCATCGTTGTCCCGGCATGGCCAAGCGGCCTGTCGAACGGCAATACGCTACGTCGTTCAATGCCGTGAATCAACGCGTGGCGCGATCGCCTCGACACGCCGGAATCTCGGGCGGCGCCCGCATACGCTGCCTGAAAAATCCATCCCGTCCATGGAATCGACATTGTCAATGTTCATGCAGGAGGCCGGCATCCCGTCGTTGACCCAGGAACGGTATCTGCTGGAAGCGCGAGGGCGCGGCGCAGGCCGACACTGGCATGTGGACGATGAAGCGCTGATCCGTGCATACCGATACGCGTCGAATACCGCGCCGAAAACAGCCGAGAGCCACGCGAGCCTGCTGCGCCAGTTGGGTCATTGGTTGCGCGCCAACCCCGAGGCCGACGGCAGGCCGCGCCCGACCTTGTCGGTGTTGTGCGCCGAATTGATCGAGTCGCACCGGCCGGCGCGCAAAAATCCGCATGTCCAGGCGTTCCGCGAAGCGGTGGGAAGGCGCAGCAGTACGGGTAAAAATACGCCCAGTGCACTGGATGCGCTGGTTCGCGGCGATACCGCGCGGAAACGGCAGCCGGTCCAGAGCGACGACGAAGCATTGATCCGGCGCTATCAGCAGACCTCGGCCACGCTTCGCAGGACGGCGCTGACGCATGCGAGCCTGCTGCGCCGACTGGCGATCTGGCTACGCAGCCATCCGGAAGAGAGCGGGCAGCCGCGGCCGACACTCGCCGAACTGCGCAGCATGCTGTTCCGTTCAGGACAAGCGGCCCGCGCGAATCGCCATCTCCAGGCTTTTCGCGATGCGGTGGGACCGCAGAGCAGCGCCGGCCAGAACGTGGCCAGCGCACTGAATGCCCTGGTGCACGGCAATACGACGCGAAAGTCGCGGCGGGCCCGGGTCGACGCAGAAGCATCCGTCAAAGCGCGTCGAATGGCCTCGGTTCCCGCTCCGTAGGCGGCCCGGCGTCGTGCGCGCCAGCTGCGTCGCGTGGCTGGATGCTCACGCGTGATCGTGCCGCAAGATGTCCAGGTAAATCGCACCAAAGGTTTCGATGTCTTCAACCAGGGTTGCCCGCGCCGTATCGCCATCGTCACTCTCCAGCGCCGCGATGATTCGGTCATGTTGTGCCGCGCCGAAATCGTGTCCGCGTTTGGCGGGACTGGCGGTCATCGCACGTTCGATGCTCGACAGGTACGGGCCGCTCTGCTGCCAGAGATTTTCGATGATCTGCAGCAACGCAGGCGATTCCGCACCGCGATAGATGCCGAAGTGGAAGGCCTGGTTCGCCTCCATGACGGTCGGATGATCGCGCTTCTTCGCTGCAGCCTTGAGCCGGGTGTTGGCGGCCTTGACATCCCGCAGCGCATCGCCGCCGATCCGCTTGGCGGAGAGATAGGCGGCATACCCTTCCGCCGCGACGCGCGCCTCGATCAAGGCCTGATACTGACCGAGCGTGAGCAGCGGCACGCGAACCTGCCGGTTCGGCAAGGTTTCCAGCGCACCTTCGCTCACCAGTCTGGAGACGGCATCCCGCACCGGCATCATGCTCACGCCGAGCGTGCCGGCGAGGTACCGCAGGGTCAACGACTGGCCCATCTCGAACTGACCTTGCCGCAGTGCCTGGCTCAACTGTCGATAGACCTTGTCATACAGGGTCTCGCGCTCGACAGGTTCAAGAAGGCCGGGGCGATCCGCCTTGGCGACGCCACGCTCGGATGCAGGCAAATCGCGGATTTCCGCCACCTTCTTGTCGTTCATACGAATCCTCGTTCGTGATGCGTGATGCCAGATATTTTATCACGCAGATCTGGCGCCGATCGCGCCGCCCGGCCCGTGCCCGTTGCGGCGGCGCGTGGATGAACCGCGGCCCGGCTCCGGCTGGGCGGCAGGTTTCGGCTTGCGCTTTCGGAGACCTGAGCCTATGATTTGTTATATGTTATCACAGATAACAAAAGAGGTGCGCTGCAAAGCGCCGGACTGGAATCGAGCCTGCTCATTTAAGTGGATGGAGCCATGAGAATCGCTGTCGACACTGGAGGTACTTTCACGGACCTGATCGTCGAATACGACGACGGTCAACTGAGAATGGCAAAGGCGCCGACGACGCCTGGCAAGCCATTGGAAGGGGTGCATGCCGCGCTGCAGGTGGCGGCGCAGGACGGCGGTTTCACGGTGGAACAGTTGTTGGCGCGCACCAGCATGTTCATCTATGGCACGACGCACGCGCTGAACGCAGTCGTGACCGGGCGGACGGCCCGAACTGCCTTTCTCACGACGGAAGGCCACCCGGACATCCTGGTGCTCAGGGAGGGCGGACGGCCCGACGTATTCGATTATTCGCTGTCGACGCCGGCCCCCTATATTCCACGGTCGCTCACCTGGCAGGTCGCCGAGCGCATGCTCGCGGATGGCTCGGTCGGCACGCCGCTGGATGAAGCGAAGTTGCTGGCCTCGATCGAGGAGATGAAGGCCGCCCGGATCGAAGCCGTCGCCGTGTGCCTGCTTTGGTCGAACGTCAACCACCGCCACGAGGAGCGGATCGGCGAACTGCTCGCGGCCCATCTGCCGTCGGTTCCCGTGTCGCTTTCGCACCGTGTGTCGCCGACGATCCGCGAGTATCGGCGCGCGTCCGCAACGGCGATCGACGCGTCCCTGAAGCCTTCCATGATCAAGCATCTGGAAGGGTTGCGACACTTCCTGCGCGAGGCAGGGCTCAAGGGACGGTTGCTCGTGCTGACTTCCCGGGGCGGCATCCTGGACATCGCCGACGCCGCGGCAATGCCGATCCAGATGCTCAATTCGGGGCCGGCGATGGCACCCATTTCCGGCCGCTATTTCGCGTCGGTCGACGAGCCCAGCGAATTCGCCATCGTCGCGGATACGGGCGGCACCACGTATGACGTGAGCCTGGTGAGACGGGGCAGAATTCCGGTGACGCGCGAGACGCACATCGAATCGCCGAGCGGATCGCACATTACCGGGTTTCCGTCGGTCGACATCAAGAGTGTCGGTGCGGGCGGCGGTTCGATCGCGTGGGTGGACGATGGCGGGATGCTGCATGTCGGTCCGCAAAGTGCGGGGGCCGAACCCGGCCCGGCCGCCTACGACAACGGCGGCGATCTTCCGACCGTCACCGACGCCTGCGTGGCCCTGGGTTATCTCGATCCCGACTTCTTCCTTGGCGGGCGGCGCAAGCTGAATGTCGATGCGTCGGTGAAGGCGATCCGGGCGCATGTCGCGGAACCGCTCGGCAGAACCGTCGAGGAAGCGGCCAGCGCGATCATCCAGATCGCAACGGAAAACATGGTCCAGGCGATCGAAACGATCACCGTCAATCAAGGCGTCGATCCGAAGGACGCGGTCCTGATCGGCGGGGGCGGCGCAGCAGGGCTCAACTCTGCGTGGATCGCCCGGCGCCTCGGCGCAAAGAGCCTGCTCATTCCGCAACTGGGCGCCGCGCTATCGGCGTGCGGCGCATTGATGTCCGACCTCACCGCGCAGTATCGCCGCACGTTCTTCACGCGGACCGATCGCTTCGATTTTTCCGGCGCGGGACACGTGCTCGAAGACCTGAACGGCGACTGCCGGCGATTCCTCGATCAAGCCGGGACCGAAGGCGCGACCGAGTTCCTGGTCGAGGCGCGCTACCCGGATCAGGTCTGGGAAATCGAGGTGCCCGTTACCCCGGACGTCTTTACGCACGCTGACGGCATCAAGGTGTTCGAAGCCGCTTTCCATCGTGCGCACGAGGAGCTTTTCGGCATCCAGGACGACACGTCGCCGGTCGAGATCGTCGGCTGGTGTGCAACGGTTTCCGTGCGGGTGCGCGGTGCATCCGAGCCATGCGTCGGCCATGCCGGCGATAGCGCGGGCGAGCCGGCGGTGCGGGTCCGCCGCGCGTATTTCCCGGATACCGGCTACATCGATACGGCGGTGCACCGGCTCGGCGACATCGGCGTGCAACACCGCATCAGCGGACCTGCCATCGTCGAATCCCCCTTTACGACCATCGTGGTGCCGCCTGGCGCCGAGGCAAGCCGGACGCCGTCCGGAAGCCTGGTGATGACCGACGTTGAATGAGAGGACCACGGACCATGACTGAAAACACGACCAAAGGCCGCCGCGACGGCGTCAAGCTGGCGCTCGTCAACAACCGGCTCCAGGGCATTGCCAGAAAGATGTCGAATACGCTGGCCCGAACCGGCCGCTCAGGCGTGCTCAACATTGCACGTGATTTTTCCTGCTGCATCGTGTCCGCCGACGACGAACTCGTCGCGGCGGCCGAGAGCCTGCCCATTCACGTGCTGTCCGGGCCGGACCTGATGTCGAAGTCGATGAAGGAACTGCACCCGGGCTTTCTGCCGGGGGATGTGTTCCTCCACAACTCGCCGTATCACGGGTGCTCGCATCCTGCGGACCATACGCTGCTCGCGCCCGTGTTCGACGGCGACGGCAAGCACCGGTTCACCATCCTGGTCAAGGCGCACCAGGCGGATTGCGGCAATTCCCAGCCGACGACCTACATGGGGACTGCGCGCGACGTGTATGAAGAGGGCGCGCTGATTTTCCCGTGCGTCCAGGTGCAACGACAGTATGAACGTGTCTCCGACGTGATCCGCATGTGCGAACTGCGGATTCGCGTGCCGGAGCAATGGCGGGGGGATTTTCTCGCGATGCTCGGGTCCGTTCGCATCGGCGAGCAGGAACTGCTTGCGTTGGGACAGGATCTTGGGTGGGACGCACTCGAGGCCCTGACGAAGGATTACCTCGACTACAGCGAAGAGCGCATGATCGCCGCGCTGCGCCAGCTGCCGCGCGCCAGTGCGGAGCGCTCGTCGACGCACGATCCGATCCCGGGCACGCCGCCCGACGGGATCACCGTCAAGGTGACGGTCCGGATCGATCCTGACGACGCCCGTGTCCACGTCGATCTGACCGACAACGACGATTGCTACCCGTGCGGGCTCAATCTGTCGGAGTCCTGCGCGCGGACCGCCGCGATGATCGGCATTTTCAACAGTATCGACGCGACGATTCCAAAGAATGCCGGCGCGTTCCGCCGCATCGATGTCCAGCTGCGTGAAGGATGCGTCGTCGGTGTGCCGCGTCATCCGACCTCATGTTCGGTCGCGACGACGAACCTCGCGGACCGTGTCACGGGCCCGGTTCAGGTCGCGATGGCGGACATCTCCGCGAGCATTGGCGCCGCCGAATGCGGTCCGTTCCAGCCGCCGTCGGTCGGCGTGCTCTCCGGGGTGCGCGGAGACACCGGGGATGCGTATGTCAATCAGGTGTTTCTGGGTTTCACCGGCGGCGGCGCCGGGCCGCGCGCCGACGCGTGGCAATTGATGCTGCATGCCGGCAACGGCGGCCAATGCCTGCTCGACAGCGTGGAGCTGGACGAATTGCGCATGCCGGTGATCGTGACCAGACGGCAATTCGTGATCGACAGCGAGGGCGCGGGGCAGTATCGCGGCGCGTCGAGCCTCGTGACCGAATTCGGCCCGCTGTCCGGCAAGATGACGGTTGCGTATGTCGCGGATGGTTCCGTCAATCCGGCCCAGGGCGCCCGCGGCGGCGGTGCGGGCGGCGCGACGTCGCAGGTTCTGATCGACAAGGACGGGCAGTGCCATGACATTCCCGTGGCGGGACATGTCGATCTGGTTCCGGGCGAGACCATCCGCTCGGTATGCGCGGGCGGTGGAGGATACGGGGTACCGAAAACCCGAGCCGTCGCGGCCGTGATCGACGACGTGCGCGAGCGCTGGATTTCGCGTGAGCGCGCGTTGTCGGTCTACGGCGTCGACGTTCATGCGGATGCCAGTGGCGGGGTGGCTGTCGAGGTCCGGAAATGAGCCGGGGAACCGACGCCGGCTACGCCTTCGACAAGACGATGACCGAAGCCATGCCGGCCGTGCATGACGAGGTGGCTTGCGACATCGTGCGCGCCGTTTATTCGATCGAACCGCGTTCGCTCAGGAGACTCACCGGCGAGCGCGATCTCAATTACCTGGTGGAGGACGCGGAAGCGCGCCGGTACGTGCTCAAAATTACGCACCCGTCCGAGCTTGCGCAGGTGACGGAACTCGTCACGAAGGCCCTGCGTCACATCGAGGCGACCGACTCGTCGATTCCGGTTCCCACGGTGTTGTCGACCAACACCGGGGCCGACGCCGGCTGGTTTTGCCTCCATGACGGCCGGATGGCGCCCGTGCGATTGTTCAGTTTCCTTCAGGGAACGCCGCTGCACCAGATCGAGGTCGACCGATTCTGCCGGCGCTCGATCGGGCAAACGCACGCCAGGATCGGACGTGCCCTTGCCGATTTCGCGTACCCGGCGCCCGATCGCGACCTGCTGTGGGATCTGAAGCGCATGGACCGGGTCAGGGGGCTGCTGGAATACATCGACGGTCCGGATCGGCAGCGATTGGCCATCGAGTCCTTCGAGCGCTTTCAAGCGGGCATCGAACCGCTGTCGGGTGCGCTACGGGAACAGTACATCCACAATGACCTGAATCCGTACAACGTGCTGGTCGATCCTGCGACCCACGGCGTGTCCGGCGTCATCGATTTCGGGGATATCGTCAAGGCCCCGTTGATCAACGACCTGGCGACCGCGGCTTCGTATTTCATCGCGGACGCCGACGATCCGCTGGCGCCCGTTGTCGAACTGGTGGCTGCCTACCACGGCGAGATGCCGCTGGACACGGTGGAGCTTCACGCACTCTTTCCGCTGATCCTCGCGCGACTGGTCATGACCGTCGCCATCACGGAATGGCGCGCGTCGCTGCATCCGTCGAACAGCGCCTACATTTTGCGAAACAACGCCAATGCATGGATCGGTCTGAAGCGCCTGGCGCGAATCTCCGATGCACAGGCGAACACACGTTTCCAGGCCATTCGCGATCTTCGCGGTTAGCCTCAACCCTATCGTGGGAAGTTCAATGGATACAACCGATTCGATTGCGCGTCGCCAGAACAATCTCGGCCCGGCTTATCGCCTGTTCTACGATGAACCCGTCCATGCCAAAAGCGCCGAGGGGGTGTGGATTGTCGATGTGGACGGAAAGCGCTACCTGGACGTGTACAACAACGTGCCGTCGGTCGGGCATGCGCATCCCGGCGTCGTGGCGGCGATCTCCAGCCAGATGGCCGTGCTGGCGACGCATACCCGCTATGTGGAAGAGCGGATACTCGAGTATTCGGATCGCCTGCTCGCGCTGTTTCCGGCGGCGCTCGACAAGGTGATGTTCACCTGCACCGGCAGCGAGGCGAACGATCTTGCGTTGCGCGTTGCACGTGCGGCAACGAACGGAACGGGCATCATCGTGACGAAGCTGGCGTATCACGGCGTCACCAGCTCGATCGCCGAGATCTCTCCGTCGTTCGGCGCAGGCGTACCGCTCGGCCAGCATGTGCGCACCGTCCCGGCCCCCGACACCTACCGGACCTACTCGGCCGGGCAAGTCGCTTCCGCGTTTGCCGAAAGCGTTGCCGCGGCGGTCGCCGACATGAGGCGGCACGGTATTCAGCCTGCCGCGCTGATCGTCGACACGATTTTCAGCAGCGACGGCATTTTCGGCGATCCGGCCGGCTTTCTGGGCCCGGCGGTCGATCTGATCCGTCGCGAGGGCGGAATTTTCATCGCCGATGAAGTTCAAGCCGGCTTTGGCCGTACCGGATCCGCGATGTGGGGTTTCGAGCGCCACGGTGTCGTTCCGGACATCGTCACGCTCGGGAAGCCGATGGGAAACGGGTATCCGGTTGCCGGCATCGTCGCACGGACGCCGCTGATCGACGCGTTCGCCGGACGGACCCGATACTTCAACACGTTTGGCGGCAATCCGGTGGCAAGCGCTGCGGGCCTTGCGGTACTGAATGCGATCCGGGACGAAGGGCTGATGCTCAACGTGCAAAGCACGGGACACTATTTCCGGTCGAAGCTGCTCGAGCTTCAGGACGCGTGCCCGCTGATCGGGGACATTCGTGGCGCAGGTTTCTTCCTCGGGGTCGAACTCGTGAAGGACCGGCAATCCAAAGCGCCATTGAGCGACGACACGCCGAAGGTGGTGAATGGCATGCGCAGGAAAGGCATCCTGATCAGTGCCACCGGGCCGTACGGAAACGTTCTCAAGTTGAGACCGCAACTGATTTTTCAACCGGACCACGTCGATCTGTTCATGACGAACCTCGAAGCGGTTTTGTCAGACGTAACGCGCTCGCTCGCCTGATATTCCGGGTTCCACGTTCGGCGCCCGGACGGCGGCAATCCGGTCAACAGGGACGGCAGCCACCGCCCGGAGCCGGCACCGCCGACGCTTCCGGGGCGCCAACGGAACATCATCTTGATATGTGATAACAGACCCGCTATCATGAATCGAAATTTACGTATCCGTAAATTCAGGCGTGACCCTCGCGAAGCGCCAGCGGATGCCTGGGGGGAAAGGGCCTCGGGGCGCCAGTTCAAGGGGATACCGGTCGCAGGTGTCGGCACCGTCGGCAAGCGACCCGCAAGAAACAGAATCAATGAAGACGGTTGGTCGTATCTGGGTTAGTCAAATCAATCATGGAGAGAGACAGAAGATGGATGCGAAGAACGTAGCACCCGGTCGTTACGAGAAGAATGGCTGGGTTCAATGGCCGGGGCAGCCCGAGCTGAGTTTTCAGTTTGCGCGCACGCTGGGTGCCGCGCAGGAAGGGGCCAGCCTGATCAGCGAGTGCTTTCTCGCGGCATCGCGGATGGCGCCGGGCGATACCGAGAGCTGGTATCGCGAATGGCAAGCCCTCGCACGGACGAGCGAGACCCGTGCGAACGAGGCGTTTGAATTGAAGCGCTTTCGTACGGCGAGCAGCAACTGGCTGCGCGCGGCCAACTACTATCGTTCGTCGGAGTTCTATCTCGGGCATGACGACCCGCGACGCACCGACACCTTCGAAAGCGTGGAGCGCTGCTCGAAGCGTTATCTGGCGGGTCTCACGCCTGCCGGCGAAGTCGTCAAGGTTCCGTACGAGAACGGGGCGCACCTGGATGCCTATTTCATCCCGTGTGCAGGCAGCGACGTTCGTTCGCCGGTCGTAATCGCTTTCGGCGGGCTCGACGAGTACAAGGACGAACTCCTTCACGAGATGCCCAAGCACGCGCTTCCCCGCGGCATGTCGTTGCTGCTGGTCGATCTGCCCGGGCAAGGCGGAACGCTGCGCAGGCAGAAAATCGTCAACCGCCCGGATACGCAGGTTCCGGTCGGCGCATGTGTCGACTATTTGCTGACGCGTGCGGACGTCGATTCGACCCGGATCGGGCTGTACGGTGCCAGCGTCGGGGGTGTCTACGCGGCGCTGGCCGCAGCGGCCGAGAAGCGGGTCGCTGCCGTGGTGTCGGATTCGGTGATGTTCGACATGTCGTCGCTGTTCGCCGAGTGGCTCGACTTCCCCGACAAGCTGATCTGGGGCCACCTGAAATGGGTCTTCGGATGCTCGACACCGGAAGCGGTGGTTCAGCGGGCCAAAGTGTTCTCGTTGAGCGGCGTCATCGACAACATCAGCGTGCCGTATCTTGTCCTGCAGGGAACCGAGGACTGGCTCGGCCTCGAGACGGCGACCGATACCTACGACTATGCGAAAAAGAGCGGTGTAAACGCCGAACTCAAGCTTTTTTATCCGGAAGAAACCGGCGCGGCGCATTGCCAGATCGACAATCCGACGCTCGGTCAGGAATTTGTCTGCGACTGGCTGGCCGAGAAGCTCGGTGTCGATCAGGCAAGCGCGCGGGCCCGATACCCGGCACTGGCCTGAGTCCGGTGCATCGGCGCGGATCGATCGTCTGATCAACATTTTGTTGTCCTGAACAGGAGTAGGTTGATGAAACTGAAGGGAAAGGTAGCGCTCGTGACGGGCGGGTCTCAAGGCATCGGCGAAGCGGTCGCCCGAGCCTTGTCGCAAGAAGGCGCGATCGTCGCCGTCGTGGCGTCGAGCAGCGTCGAGAAAGCCGTGGCCGTCGCGAGGACGCTGGGCGCCGCGGAGGGCAGGGCGAAAGGCTATGCCGCGGATGTTCGCGATGCGGATGCGATGACGCAACTGGCGAAGGAGATCGTCGCGGATTTCGGCCGGATCGACATTCTCGTGAATTGCGCGGGCGTGTTCGTGCCGACACCGATCGAGTCCGACGACAAGACCAACATGAACAACACCGTCGACATCAACGTCAAGGGAACGTGGAACGCCATCAGCGCCGTCGTGCCGGAGATGAAGCGCAACCAATACGGCAAGATCGTGAACATTGCGTCCGTATGCGGGGTCATGGGATTCGGCTCCTTTGCGGCCTACTGTGCGACGAAGGCAGCCGTCATCATGCTGACCAAGACACTGGTGTTCGAGCTGGCGCCACACGGCATCAACATCAATGCGATCGGGCCGGGGAATACCGCCACGCCGATCAACGAATATATCCGCAAGGATCCGGAGTACGCATCGGTCCTCAAGGAGATCGTGGATCAGACGCCCAGCGGGAATGCCTACTCGTCACCGGAAGACATCGCGCAAATCGCGCTGTTCCTCGTGTCCGACGCCGCGCGCGCGATGCACGGCAGTTTCGTTCTTGCGGACGAAGGGTATTCTGCCGGGGCGGATTTCACGTCGGACTGACCGGACGCATCGACGGGCGTCGGCGCGCATTGCATCGTCGCTGTCGAGATTTCGCACAAGAATCCGGAAACGATCATGAAATGAGAAATCTGCGACATATGTTTCGGAGTCCATCATTTGTGATCGTTATCGCCTCGTCGGCGCCCGTGTCGACCAGGCGATGGCAGCGCGAGTTGAAATGGCGTCCGGCATGGACCGATCGCACCTGCGTTCTCCGGCAGGCCCGGCAGTTTCGTACGACCTTGTTCCGGTCCACTGCCAGGCCTGCCGGGAACCTACTCAGAAAGACCGTTCCGTCATGCAGATTGCATGGAAGCGCTTCGTGCTTCGCAAAGGGAACCGTCGCACCATTCAGGAGGAGACTCGATGAACTCGACCTTTGACGAATTCAAGCGGAACTGGCTACTGGTCGTGGTCGCCATGTTCGGATGCGGGCTGGGGATTTCTTCTCTGCCCCTCTATACATCGGGCGTTTTTTTCCCGTACATGACGAACGATCTCGGATGGACCCGTAGCGAACTGTCCTTCGCGGTATTGCTCTCCACGCTGATGCTGGCCGTTGCGTCACCCACCGCCGGGCTGCTGATGGACCGATTCGGTGTGGCCAGGATCACGGCCTGCTCGCTCGTGATGGCTGCGGCCTTGTTTGCGGTGCTTGGGCTGCATCGCTTTTCGCTGGCGCAGTTTTATGCGATCCAGCTCGCTATCGCCGCGTTGGGGGCAGGGGCCGCCCCGGTTGCGTACACACGGCTGGTGGTCCATCAGTTCGAGGCGACCAAAGGGCTTGCCCTCGGCATCACCCTGCTGGGACCGAGCCTGGTTGCAACCTTTGCGCCGCTCCTCGTCGCCACGGTCATTTCCACGCATGACTGGCAGGCTGGGTATCTGACGCTCGCTGCGCTGACAGCGGCCATGCTGCCGTTACTCGGTGCGCTGTTGCTCGTGCAGCCGGCGGCACTCCGCGCGTCGAAATCGACCGCGGTTGCCCCGGACGACAGCCTGTTCAATGCGACCGAGCGGCGCGCGATCTTCTCGCGGTTGATGCTCGGGCTCGGATGCTACTCGCTCGCGGTGGGCGGCATGCTCGTGCATTTGACGCCGATGCTGGTCGATGGCGGGATGACCACCGTCAATGCCGCGAAGATTGCCGGACTCGTCGGGATTTCCGGCATAGCGGGCCGACTGCTCGGGGGCTGGAGCGCCGACCGCATCTTCGGTCCGTATATCCTGGGCACGATTGCGGTAGTCGCCGCGACTGGCTATGCCGCACTCGCGACGTTCGGCATCCCGGCAGCGCCTTTTTCCGCGATCGCGGTAGGCTTCGCGCTCGGCACCGAGGGCGACCTGCTGGGATACCTGGTATCCCGTTACTTTGGAAAGCGGTCGTATGGCAGGGTATTCGGGTGGATCTTCGGCGCATTCATCGCATGCCTGGGCCTCAGCCCGATGATCATGGCGTTTCTCCATGCGCGATCGGGATCGTACAGCGTGCCGCTTTGGGTCGACTCGGTCCTGCTGGTTGTTTCCGCCCTCGTGCTCGTCAGGCTTCCGAAGTATCGCCGTAGCCGGCACGACATGCCCGGTGACGAAAGCAGCCCGCAGGGGAGGCCCGCGACGTATCCGGAGGGGCCTCAAAAGACGGATTTTTTCGTGCGCTGAAGGGGGGATTGATCGTTGCCGAATTCAGGGCGACCGGGTGTGGAAAGACTGTTGAGCAGATCAACACGAAAATCATCCACTTCCGCAGGTGTGTCATTCGACCTCTGCATGAGGCGCTGGCCGCACCACGTCGGTTCGCAAGCGTCCAAGTATCTTCGCGGTTCTGAAAGCATGTTGGCTGAATGGCAAGAACAATTATCGTTTTTTGCGGAAGATTTTGCTCCGCAAGTGCGAGGCCAAGATGGAATTCAAGACGAACCGATTGCGCGTTTTCGGCGTGGTCCCGCGGCAGGCCGCACAGCTTTGTGCGTCGCTGCTCAAAGACGACGAGGTGGCTGCTCTTGTCCCCTGGATGAATGGCAAAGACGCAAAGGAAGCGGGGCAGGAGACTTTGCGTATCGAGCTTTTATGCGGGGCCGGCAGCTTGAACGTCTGGGCAATTCAAAGACTTGAAGATCAAGTTCTGGTGGGCGCTGTCATGGAGACACCGTCGCTGGTGGGCAGCCGTGTCGAGGCGATCCTTGGCCGTCAGTACTGGAATCTCGGATACTCGGATGAAGCCATCGCACCGATCCTCGAATGGATAGCGTCATAGGGTTGAGCGATTCGGGCGAATGACCAGGTCGGCGCGCGCGACGACAAGCGCATCGCGAATCAGGTGATTGTGTCGCGACCTTCCTCCGCCTTCCGCGACGGTACGATTTGCTCCCGGGTAGCCGAGATCCGGCGCCACAGCAGCGATGCACGTTGTTGCCGGGCTTCGTGCGCTGCGTGCTCGAGCGCGGCGTGCACATGCTCGGCGGGCAGGCCCGCGTGGTGCTGGATGACCGCATACACACGCCACGCCTCGGGCATCAACCACCTGCGTCCGCCGGCCGACAGATTGGCGATCATCTGCTCGAACTGAGGGACCAGCATCGAAACGTCCACCTTGCTCAACACCAATCCGCGAAACCGTTCCAGCACGACCAGATCGACGATGGTCGTATGACCGCGGGCCAGATTGCCCAGCGCCAGTCGAGTCAGCTTGCACGCTTCGTCGTGTGTCTCGTCGATTGCGTGCGTCCACTGCAGGAAACTGCACCCGACGCTCGTCCAGCCTTGCAAGCCGTTGCGTTGCGCGATTTCCAGCAGCAACCGGGCCTGCTGTGCGACACGCTGCGTGTTGCCTTCCAGCAGGAACAGGACGCAAGCCATCATCGCGGCAGCGCAACGCGCGATCGGATCGGAGGGGTGTCGTGCGTCCTGCAACGCGCGCAACAACAGCGGATGCGCAATCGTATGCGCGCCGGTCAGCCACAGCGACATGGCCAGCGCGTTGTCCGACACCACGGCGACATAGTCGGGCGTGCCGGTTTCCGGCCACTGGCGATCGGGCCGTTCGCCAACCGGCGGCGCATGTCCGTCCGGTGGAGCAAACAGGCGGATGGCCTCGTCGTGCCGGCCATCGAAGGTCAGCAGCGCACCGTGCAGCAGCGCAAAGCCCTGATGTGACGACGAACTGGCACATTCATGCAAGATCCGCGCCCGCACCTGCATCAGGAGTTCGGGCGAATCGTCATTGAAACCGGCTTCGAGCGAGCGCATCAACAACAGCGATAGCGCGAGCACGCGGTTGTCGTCGTCGGCGCAGGCCGTGGCGAGTTCATAGACACGCCACCACGATGCAACGACCTCCGCTGTCGACGTGGCGTGCTGCATGGACTGCGCCACGGACAGATACAGCAGCATGTGGTCGCGGATCTTGAGGACCGGGCGCGACAGATCGTGCTCCAGCACACGGCGAATCCATGTCAGCCATTCCCTGGCGAGACGCGCGCCGATCCAGATCGCTCCCGAATGTTGCAGCAGCTGGATGGCGATCCGCGGATAACCGGCGTTGCCTGAAAAACCGAGTGCGCGTCGCAGGTCGGCAAGCGTCGGCGCGCTGTCGCGGCGCTTGTCGGCAGGCCTGCCATCCCGCCCGGACGGCGGGCTGATTTTCCGGACGACCCATTTGGCATGACGCGCGGACAGGTCTGCATGGTCGAAACGATGCGTCAGGATCCCACGGATGAATCGCCGCACCGGCCGGGGGACTTCGAAGTGGCCGCCAGGATCGGCGGACGGGCCTGCATCGACCAGGCCGGCGTCGATCAGGTTCGCCACGATCGCGGGCAGCCGGTCTTCCGTATCCCCGGTGCCCGTTTCTTCCGGTCGGATCGAGACGGCACATGCGTCGGCCAGGTCGAACGGTCCGCCGATCAGACTGACGCAACACAATACGTGCTGCGCAGCGGTGTCGAGCGCGCCGTAGGCCAGTGCGACCACGGACGACACCAGCGTAGCCGGTTCCGGTGCAATCTCATGACTTCCCGTTCGATGCTGCATGAGCCGGCGCCACCGCGCGTTCCAGTCCTCGGCCGCGCTGTCGAGCGTCGTGCGACCGCGCACCGCGCGTGCGATCTGTCGTGCCGCCAACGCGAGTGCAAGCGGATTGCCGCTCAACGCGCGGGAGATCGATTCCAGCGTCGCGTCGAGCGGCCTGTCGCGCGTGCGATCCGGCGTTGCGTCGACGCGCCCGGCGCTCGGCCGTCCCCCGTTCGATTCGAGTTGCGCGACGAGCAGTCGGCAGGCATCCGACAGGGGCGTGTCCGCCGTGTCGAGCGCCGCAGCGGATGCCGGTCGCCCGCCGAAGCGCAGCGGCGCCACTGGCAGCACACGCTCTTCGGCGATGAACAACGGTGCTTCCGCGCATACGATCACGCACACCTCGGTCACGCTCAGCCATGTCTCGACGAGACTGGCGACCTCCTGCGCGAGATGATCGCAATGATCGATGACCAGCAGCATGCGGCGATTCGTCAAGTGCTCGATGAGCCCGCCCGGTCCCGACGACGCATGCGACGACACGGGCAGGATTTTTGCCGCAATGACATCCGGGACGAGTTCGGGCAGTGTCAGGTCGGCGAGCTCGACGTAGGCGACACCATCGGGGAACAATGCCGAGGTGCACAGCGCTGCCTCGCGAGCGAGCCGGGTTTTTCCATTGCCGCCCGGGCTGGTCAACGTAATCAGGCGATGCTTCGGCGCCAGCATCAACAACTCGGAGAGTTCCGCATCGCGCCCGATCAACGGCCGATGCTCGATATCATCGTCGAGCAAACCCGCGACACGCTCGTCGTGCCTGCCGGCATCGCGCATGTCGTGCCATTCGCATCTCGGCGGATCGACTGCCGCGCGCCTGCCGTCGGGACCGGCCCACTCGTCGCGAATGTCGCACCACTCGGCGGCGAAGCGATAGCCGCGGCGCGGCACGGTCTCGATCACGTCCCGATCGTCGCCCAGCACGTTGCGCAGTTGCGATACCAGCGCCTGAACGCTATTGGCCGACACGGATGAACCCGGCCAGACATGCTGCTGCAGTTGTTCGATCGAGACGATCCTGCCGCCCGCGTCGATCAATGCGATCAGCAATTCGGTGGCCCGTTCGTTGGATGCGAGCGCTTTTCCCTCCGCCCACAAGCGGCGGGACTTGCGCCCGATGGCAAAACGGCCGAACAGCGTGAAATGCTCATCGGAAGGAAGCTGCGCTCGGGCATCCTGCAGGGGCATGGCTTGTTCTCGATATTTACGGATAGGTAAATCCAGGGTTGCCGAATCGCGACGCCGAGCTTCTTCAACCTTTCGTTACTGAATAGTGAACCCCGACCATCGAGGCTGAACTGGCAACAATTCAACCCGGAATTTACATATATGCAAATCAAGGTGTTTAAAAAAACCGTGGCCGTGAAGATACCGCGGTTTCGTCATGCAATTGTGAATTCAGTGTACGTCCTTTGTCGTGTTGCGACAAGCCTCGTCCGCGGGGGCGGCGATGCGGTATATTCAGTTCACTCATCCGTCTATTCAATTTACTCATCCGCAACGTTTTTCAACTCCGATGAACGGCAATGAACAAGAAGACCCGCGTCGCCTCCATCACTTCGGCACTGTCGATCAAGCCGCCGCGCCGCGGCCGCCAGCAAGTACCCGCCGACAAGATCGGCCAGCGGTTGCGCGCGCTGCGCCAGTCGCGGGACCTGACGCTGAATGAGGCAAGCCGGCTGACCGGTGTTCCTGCCGCGACGTTTTCGCGTATCGAGACGAACAAGATGTCGCCGACCTTCGGCATGCTGCTCCGGATCATCGAAGGGATGGGGTTCGACTGGAGCGAGGTGCTGACCGTCCAGCCACGCAAGGTCACCACGCTGAGCGTCTGTCACGCAGAAGACATCGTCACGACGCGAATCGCCAACATTCCGTATGAATACGCACTGCTGCACCGCGACAGTTCGACCGGGATGATCACGTTGCGCATGCAGGTCGAGGCACGTACGCTCGACGAGGCAGGGGGGCTCGCCACGCACGACAGCGAGGAATTTTGCTATGTGCTGTCAGGCGAACTGGAACTGCATTTCGAACAAGGGGAGCCGACGCGGTTGCGGGCGGGCGAAAGTGCATTGTTTTCGTCGCATCGGCCGCATGCATACGTGGCGCCGGCCGGCGCGACGCTGCTCGTGGTGCTGACCCCTTCCGGATACGCGCAACAGAAACCCGTTTCACCGTAGCGCGTCCTGGCATGTCCGCAACGCCGGACGTCGTCGTGCGCGGACGCTCGCGGCAGGTCGTGGAATATGGAAAAGTACCGGTCAGCGCCGATTTCGTCACCAACCGGCAGGTCGGCGCAACACGTGAGCAACCGGCTCGGAACGGGCATGTGTTCCACGCGACAATGCCTGTTCCAGGGTGCCGGTCCGGCCAGCGCGCGGTTGCCGGCGCGGTCGTTCACTGGTTCGCGTCCCGCGAGTACCACTCGTTTGGCTAATTCCCGTTCATCTCGATGAGCGGGAACGGGGTCGATTCATCGCTTGACGAATGGATCGATATCGTCATCTTTTGCGTCCCGATTTGAAGATTTCTCGAAAGAAAATGTTTCATTTCCTTTGAATGGTCCGGAGATTTCCACATTCGCAGTACTTCTGCGAAATGCGTATTCATGGTAATTGACGACCCACATCGCAATATGTTTTTTATCTTCCTCAATTTCATTTCTTCCGAAATACTCGGGAATCAATTGCGATAGGCGATCTCGGCGCTCCTCGTCCTTGTCCTTGATTGCTTCCCGTTCCAGCAGGATATCTTCGTGAGGCGCCGTTACCTGCCCGCTCGACGAGCGTCGCGGCGGCATCGCTTGACTCAGTCGTTGCAGTCGAATCGAAGGTGCCGGATTTGCCGGAGCGTGATCTGCGGCATGCTTGCCAGTCGGAGATTCGGCTGACTGGATTCCCGCTCGGCGCGGTTCTTCGCGAAGCCCCGTTGCCTGTTCGCCCCTCGAGTGTCGCGGTGCCCTCATCCGGCTCAGCTGCTGCAACTGAACCGGTGGTGTTGGACTGGAAGGGACCGTGTCATTGACACGTTCACCAAGCGGATTGTCGGTGTGGGGCAAGTCACGCTCGCCCGGCTCACGGCTAATGGTGCATCCCATCGAGCGCTCCATGTGGATTGCAATTTGGCACCCGCCAGATTACCGGTCAGGCGCGGTGCGATCTGTTCGGCTTGCGAAGCGTTGGACGATGATGCGAAGACATGCCGTGCCGTCCTCAATGACGTTGTCCGGTGCTGGCCAGCAGATGTCGATGCAACTTGGCGGGCATCGACGACGCGAAGGGATCAAGTGATCCGGAGGGTTTTGCCGGCGTGGCGAAGTCACGGCGACGCACGCGAAGCGTAAAAATCCGGCATGATCGAACGAGGTGTATCCGAACGTTTCGCACCGGGAGTGCAGCGTTCGATGTCACGCGAGAGGTGTTTGCATCGCGCTCCACCCGGCGCGAATTCATGTGCTTCGCGCCCCCGATGGTATTTTCGCGTTCGGGACCGCGCGGTTGCCGCGGAACCGCGACCCTATCGACCTCTGCAGCGCATGTCCGTGCGGGGTCCGTTGCAGACAGGCTCAATTTTTCCCGCCTCGTGACATTCGTTGGCTGAACGGGCGCCGCCAAGCGGTCGCGCGTCAGCGTCGCGTCATCCATCCCCGTCCCGACGTCAACGTATCGGGCCGTCGGCCGGTACTTGGCGAAGGGGGGGGCATCGACAGCGCGCTGGATCCGGAACCGCGCCGCATTGACCACGCTCGCGGCGTATCGGCAGGCAAGCGGGAGCGGGGCGACCGGCGTTCGACGACCCCGCGCTTCGTCGACATCAAGACGCCGAGTCTGCATGCGGCGTCAGGATCTTCGGCGATCGGTACCGGCGTCGATCGCGAGGCATGGCTCGAAGGCGCATACAACCATGCAGGATCGCTTCCCGTACCCAACGGACGCGTCGATCGAGGGCTTGCCGAAACGGTGAAGATCGATGAGTGGTCGGGCGATCGGGCGATCCACATGATCGGACCCATTCCGTGGTTCCGTACAAGCATCGACGCGCGCCTCTCGACTCTTCGCGCGGCGACACAGGCATTCTGGAGACGTCATGACGAACATCGCAAAATCCGGCGGATTCAAGCCACCGGTTACGAGTGAATCGGGATCCGATGAGCGCTGCATTCAAAAGACACGTCAACAGCCGCAGGATGCCGAGCATTCTGCCCGGCATCCCACGCTATCGATACTGCCTCGCAAACCGGAGGCGGGCACCCGGGCCGGCGACGACGGCATTGCCACGCTACCGCGCATCAGCTCCCTGCGGTTCGCACAACCGGAGCGAGAGCTGGATCCCGTCCTGACCTACGACCGCACGCCACCGCCGGAAGACCAGCCGGGTAGCGCGGAACATTTCCGGTACTTCCGGACCACCAGCGACTTGAGCGCCCTTCCGGCGCACTTCAATCGGGAAGGACTTGACGACTTGCGACTATCGGGAAGCGAGACGATCTCGACGACCGGGCAGGTTGAACGTATCGCGCGATCCGCGAACATTCAGAATCGGGATCAATTGCATATCGTCGATGTCCGCCAGGAATCACACGTCGTAGCCGGCCGCTACGCACTGACGTTGCGCGGCCTGAAAGACTGGGCCAACGTCGGCCTTTCGCACGAGGAAGCGTTGCAGCGCGAAGCCGACTGGATCGGCGACCTTCGTCGAAGCGAGCATCTGACGATCCATAGCGCGGAAGACATGAAGTCGGGCGTCAGGCCGATGAGGTCGGTCACGCTCCATCGTCCGGAGATCGTCAGCGAGCAGGCGCTCGTCGAACGCACCGGGGCAAACTATGCCCGTCTGACGGTCACCGACCACCTGCGGCCGGGCAACGATGCCGTCGACCGGTTCGTCGATATCGTCCGTCAGATGCCGTCCGGCGCAGCATTGCATGTGCATTGCAAGGGTGGCAGAGGGCGCACGACCACGTTCATGGCGATCTATGACATGTTGCGCAACGCTCGACGGGTGTCGGCAGACGGCATCATCGACCGGCAAGGGGAGCTGGGTCACTATCAATTGAGAAAGATCGATGGGCAGAACGCCGTCTTTCGACAGGATCGATTGTCGTTCCTCTATGCGTTCCATGAGTACGCGAGACAAAACCCGGACGGACAGCCGCAAACCTGGAGCGCATGGCTCGCGTCGCGTCCGGGCGCCGGCGCCAGAGCTACCGATGGCGTGCCGGCTGCCAGGGATTGATCGCCGCGGCATGGTCAGGTAATCGGCGGCACGTCGAGAGAGACAGTGGAATCGTGACTGTCGATGCCCTCCACCTCGCGATGGACTGACATGCCCTGGGGCAAGGCAGACAGGCGCGGGTCGACGCAACGCAAGCCAGATCGGCAAAACGGGGCGTCGCCGCGCTGAACCGTGCAGGTCCGGCCCCGTCCGTTCCATTCCGGACAACGCCACGCGCCGCGTCGACGCGCCACATTGCCCGAGCGACCGGCCTCCGCTTCGCCACGGCGCACGCTGCTTCGCGTTCACCCGCCACCCACGGCAGCGGGAACCTACGATGTGTCATCAAGCAGTCATACATGGCGCCGGCGAGCGGTGTTGTGCCGGTTCCCCGCCTTGCCGCTGGAGCACAAAGATGAAGCTAACGAGCATGATGGCGCGGATCAGGCGTACCGATGCCGACGAGGGGCACGGGGTGCCGCAGCGGTTACAGGAGGCCGGGCAACGCGCTCAAGCCAGCACGTCGATTCCGGGGGCGCTGCGCAATCTCGTCGACACGGCGACGGCACGCAGGCAGGCCGCCGCCGCGCGCGGCATGAGCGACGGCGAGTTGAACGCGATGCTTGAAAATCCGGGGTTGAATGGGCGTGGCGTACGTACGGCCTATCGCGAAGCGCTCGCGCGGAACAACGCCACGAGAACGCGCGACGCAGCTCGGCAGTCCGTCGACGTGACGGCGGCGGAAAACGAGCCCGTCCACGCAATCGAACTCGAGGTGCTGGCGGCGCCCGGGACGGAAACGCCGCCGCCGGCCGTCGCGCGCCCTGACGGTGCCGTCATTCATCCCGACTCCGGCGCACTCGATGCAACCCGTCTGCAGCAGACCGTGAATGCGCTCGTGGCTGCGCTGCCCGACATCCCGGCTGACATCGCGAACGGGCACCCGCGCGTCGCGGCATTGCGCAACCGTCTCGCGCAGCAACTCTCGGAGATCGGCAATGCCGCCGAAGCCACTCGCGCGCATCCGGAGCGGCAGCATCTTGCTGTCCGCGATGGTTTTGCCAGGGCGGCGGACACGTCGCGCAAGCTGGCGCGTGACCTTGACTCCAGCGCCGTGAAGCGCAATGCCGGCGACGGAGGGGCCGCGTCCGCACGCGAGTACGACCTGTTTTCGGCCCTGATGACGGAGCTGAAGCGCACCCACTTGAGCGCGGCGGCGCCGGATCTGATGGCGCATTACACCGGCCGGGAAGCCGAGCGGCTCGAACGTGTGGCGCATGGCATCGGCCAGGGCGTATCGGGCCCGAACGTGGTCACGAGTACGGGCGCGAGCCTCGGCTATTCGAACGGCATCGGCAACGTCACCGGCAGTGCCTCGGGCGGCCATACCGTGTTCTCCGATGACGATCGCGACGTCCTCTTCTTTCCGTCGGCCGGCGCCACCGTCCAGGGCGGCGTCGGCACCGAAATATCGGGTTGGGCCGCGCGCATCAATGGCCAGGCCTCGTACTCGGGCGGCGGCACCTATTTCGAGCACGCCGACCTGAAAGACTTGCTGGCGCTGGTTGCGAACCGGGACGCGAATCGCTCGACGATCACGTCTGCCGGTCCGAATACGCGCAAGCTCGAACATGGCCGGCAGCGCATCATGGCGGCGGTGTCGCAGCTTTTCGGTCGCAACTACGTGTCCGAACCCGGTCGGCCGTACTTCCTGGCGGATAAAAAACTCGAAAAGGGCTTCAACGGCGTGAAGCTCGCGCTTCTCGCGACGGAGCTCGACGAGGCACTGCACCGCAATGACGACGCACTGCGATTCGACGAGATCATCCAGGCCGCCTATCCGGCTGTCGGCGACGTCGTGCGGCAGCGCGTTGCAGACCGCGAGCGGCTTCCCCTTGCCACCCGCAGGGACGTGCCGGTTTCCGTTGCGTACGCGGACCGGGCGGTGGCGTTTCGCAACGCGACGCTCGGCGTCGACGCGCGCCTGGGCCGGTCGACGGGCGACAGCGAGAATATCGGCGCAAAGGGTGCTTTCGATTTGCTTGCGCGCGGCGAACTGATGCAGTTCTTCGTTGAATCGGCCAGCGCACCGCACCAGATTCTCGACCTGTCGCATTACAAGGACCTGAAGGCGACGCTTGCCGTGCACCGGCAGCTCGACGCGCTGTGCAGCGACGTCCCGCCGGCAGCACTCGAGCTGTACGGGATGACGCGCGAGCGGCTGCAAGGCGAGCACGGTACGGACCCGCTACCGGCTGCCCTGGCTCACGACGAGGCGCTCTACGGCGATGAGGCGTCGATTCCGTCGCAATTCCACGACGTGATCCGTCACCCGACCGCCGCGCACCTCGAGCGCGCCGGTGCCGAGGCAGAAGCGCTGCAGCAGCTCTATCTGACCTTTATCGAGGACGCCGCGACGGTGCTGGCACGTGGCGACCGCTTTCTGCCGCGCGCCGCGACCGAGCGGCTCGAAGCGGAGCGCGGCCACGCATTTGCACGGATCAACGACGAGATCTGGCACGGCCGCTATCCCGAGGCGGACGCGCTTGCCCATCCGGACACATTCGTGTCCGCGAGCTACGCGAGCATCAGCCTGGCGTTGGGCGCGGTGGGGACGCATATCGGGATCGCAAAGGAACGCCTGTCGCTCGACGCCAGCGAGAACAACCGGGCCGCGGTCACGCGGGCGGACGGCAGCTATGCCCGGACCCGGGAGCTGCTGGACAATGTTTATCTGCCGATGAAGCACTACGACGTGCAGAAGAACGGCCCGCTCGAGGAACAGGGGAAGTGGCAACGCTGGCATGGGGTGGTGCGCGGTACCGCGGCGGGCGGCGCGACGATCAACGCGATGGGGGCGCTGCTCGGTCACTGGAACAAGTCCCTCGGTCCAGTCGACGTCACGAACGAAACGGGCAGCTTGACCCTGAGTGCGGAAGCGAAATTCCTCTATGCGGACCATCAGATCAATCCGATCCGGGCCGGCAAGTTCTGGCAGATCACGCTCACGGCGAACGGCGGCAAGCCGCTGGCCGGCGCGGCGCTCGGGATGGCAGTGCGAAAGGCGCTCAACCAGCTGAATGAAGCGCTCGCCACGGAAGAACCGAAAGTCGACAGCGCCGAGATCGCACGCCAGATGCAAGGGCTCGTGTTCGACGCGTCGGAAGGCAGCACGATCGTGATGAAGTTCCGGCAGCCGCCGGAGTTGAGTGCGAAGTCGACCCATTTGCAGTACGTGCGCGTGCTCCACAACCAGAATGCCGGCTTGAATGAATCGTTGACCATACCGACCCCTGCTGGCCTGTTCACGCCGGGTATTTCGCATGCCGATTCATCACAGGGATTCGTCGGCGAGATCATGGGCTCGGATCTCAGCTATCTGATCCTTCAGCACCCGAGACTCGCCGCCGTGCTCGACCATCCGGATGCAGCGACACCCGAGGGATTGAAGGCGCGCTTCGATGCGAATCCACGGGTACGAAACGGCTACTTCGCCACGCCGTCGACCGTCGTGGATACGATCGAACGCTACGCGGTCTTTCTCGACGCGAAGGCGCAGGCGACGCGCCACGGCACGCGCATCGAGGACGCGCCGAAGGTGAACGAGTTCTTCCGCATGCTCGCGTCGGAGCCGTTCAGCCGCGTGGCAGACCATGCACGGCGGACGCAGCTGAATGCGCCCGGCGCGGCGGCGAACGGGGGGTGGCCGTCTCCTGATTCGGACGCGTCGTGGGCGGACGACGTGGATCTGACCGGCATCGACCTTGCGGCGGCGAGGGCGCGCCTCGCCGCGGCGGGGTCAATCGATGAACGCACGACCTATCTGTGCGGAGAAGGGCGGCCGCTCCTCGATGCGTACGCGAAGATCGTCGGCAACATGCGCGAGATCAATGCGGGCACGCTGTTCCACGCCGAGCCACGCCCCCACGGATTCCGCACCGTGTTGCGCGATACGATCAAGCCGCTGCGCGAGAGCGCCGCGATTCGGACGGCGCCTCGTCGCGACACGCAGCACGACGTGACCGACCCGCCACCCGCACGGTTGCCCCCCGTCGACGATACGGCGTCCGTGTCGTCGGTCGCCAGGACGGAAACGCCGGCCGGAACGGACACGTCATCGGTGCCGCAGACGGACACCCGGGCAACGGCACGCGACGAGCCGGAGCAGTTTGTCCGCGACTTCGGTTACCTGGGCGGAATCATCCGGGCCTGAGGGACGAGCGTGGCGCATCCGGGGCTCGCTCGCGCCGCGCCGGACAGGCGCGGCCAGGCGGGATCCGAGGTCGATCGAAGCGGTCAATCTGCGGACGGCATGAAGATCGACTGTCCAGACACGATTGGCGTTCAAGCGAACGCCATCGGCAGAATTTGCGAATGTCCACACCGGCGTGCGCCGCGACCGTTACGGCATCAACCGATCCAGCAGCGGCGAGCGGAGGATCCGGTGCGGGTCGTAGCGTTCGAGCGTCGCGCACGCCGTATCCCACGTGCTCGACGCCGGCTGCCCTTCACGAGCCTGTTCTCCGATGCCATACCGCAATCCGTCACATTCCCGAACCGATCGGACCGGCAAGCCTGCCGCTGCAACTGTCTCTGCAGGCGTTGCCCAGCGTGTATCGAGCGGCGCTGAGTGAGCCGGGCGGGACGCAGCGCCGACCAACGACGCGTCGCCACCGCCCGGAGAGAGGTGCCTAGACTAGCGTGTGACTTCCGCTTCCTCCATTTTGAGTATCACCGTCCCGTCCGTTGCATTCGCAGGCATGACTGCCCGCCGCGTGCGCAGCTTCTCCTGCCCCAACTGCACTTGGAGATCCTCCATCAGAACCTCGCCGTTTGGCCGCACATTGATGGACTTTGCCGAATAGCGCGTGACGCCGCTCACTTTTGCAACGACATTCCCGCGATATCGAGCCGTGGACCCGTTGTAGTCGGAGTAATCGGAGCGAACCTCAACCTGGGGCGCAGCGTCTCCAGCTTGTTGGCCGCCGGCGAAAGGGGGGGCGGCGGCTTTCTGAGCGGCCCAGGCACTGCTGCCGAATGCCCCGATCAGGGCGACGGTGACGATTTTCCACACCGCAGATTGCCCTTTCGACGGAGAAAATGGTTTCAGAATCACGACGTGCTCCAAATAAAAGACAAGGGGATACCCAATGGCGGACCATTAAGCGTGCATTACCTGCCGCTCGCGCAATGGCAAAGAGCAGGCACGAACTTCAAAATGCGCAATCGAGGGTCGATGTCCGTAGTCACAGAGGATTTGTCTCCACGCCACACCGGTGTAAAGGAGCGCATATACGTGGCTATACGGTCAGTACGTCGACGCTGGTCATCGACGACGGACGGATCAGCGCCGGCATCCGTGATCAACATGTCCAGTTATTCGACGCGAGCGCATGCAGGCCGTGACGCGCCGTGACGAGCGACATACCGAAACGCTCGGACAGTTCGTCGACGGCGACCTTCTCGCGCTCGCGAATCAACTCGCGGATCAGACGGCGCCGCGCTTCGACAAGCAAGGGCGCGTGATCAACGGCGGACGACGGAGGCACTCTTTGATCGGGCATGGACATTTCGGCAGGGCGGAAGGCTGAATTGATATCCAAAACCCTGGCTGGAACCGGGCACGCGTCATGCCGAAGGGGCGAGCGGCCGACCTCCAAGGTGCACCGCATGAATGACGGTGCCGAGATGAGGCGCCAGATGCAGCGGTACAAGCACGACTTGTGCGTTGAAATACCAAAAGCAGTACGAACGACTGACCGGACGTTGCGGACCCCTGGACCGAATGACAGTCGAACAGCGGCAGCGAACAGAGTGCGATCCCGATCACGCCGAGCGTGCCCGTGCGTTCGCGCGGCAGCAAAAATGACAAAGCGATCGTCAGCACCGGTGACAGCGACACGATTGGAAACACGAGATACCGCGATCCCGATTCGTCTGCGCGGATCAACCCCATCTGTACGCCTCTGCCGACCGGAGTGCCCGAGCGCCATCCGCCCGGGCGGCATCATCGTGAGTGCCCGGATCACGTAGATCAGCGTGTCCGGGAAACCCCGCTCGGCACGCAACCCCGTGAATGCGCGCAACGCACCCTGCAGCGTCGTGACGCATGTGTGAACTGGCCGGTTGATTTGCATGGTTCGCATAATTCGAAAGTGATGATGTGTATCGAAATCTTTTGTTTTGTCGCGGAACGTGTTGCCGAGATACGAAACAATCACACAGAGGCACACAATTTCATTGCCATCAGCTTGATCGAGAGCCCGGGAATCCATGATACTTCGTTTTCTTTCGTTATTGCAGAGCGTCTAAAACGAAAGAACTCGAAGATTCAATGGGATTACCGACCTGCGCGACATGGGCCGCTTGGCGCGGCCGGGCAGCGTCGGGGGCTATCGATGTGCGGCGGCCACACGCCGGACGGTTGACACGCAGTTCTCTTTCATGAGGAACAGCGGATGAACACTTGTCTTTTCTTTCGATTTTCTCGGTCTGCCTGGGTCGCCTGGCTTGTCGAGAGGCCCTGCCGCGTCGTGTCGGCGCGCCGTGCCATTGCGGAGTGTGGCCATGACCGCGCGACGCAGGATTCCGTGGTGGTCGGCAGCCGCCCGATCCTGGTCGACGTCGGCGGGCGCGATGCACGCGGTGAACCGCTTCGATACGAACGAGACGCTTGAATGGCTGACCGGTTCGATTCCGGCGAAATCCAAGAATGGCCCGATGCTCGATAAACGGCCGGCTCATCAGGCCGACCGCTTCGCGATTGTCGACGCCGCGCATTGCGCTTCGGGCATGCGTCGCTAAGGCGCGCGGATCCTCTCGATGCCTGACCGGGGCAGGCCGCACGGCAACCGTTCGTCGTCGTGGCGTATGGGGGCGCCACGGCGCCCGGGAGCCTGCATGCCACTCGCCGTTCGATCGCCGGTTCCGCAGCGCGTATCCGATTTTTAACGTGTATCACCCGAGTCATCCAGATTCACCGAGCAATCCGCGTATCCGCCAGATGGCGACCCTGCACCTTTTCAATGTCAACCCGGAGATTCACCCGATGAAAATCGCACGTTCCCTGTCCGTTGTCGCCGTGATGCTGCTGTCCATCGCGAGTTTGCAAGGCTGTGGAGATGGCGCCTCCAGCGCCCCGTCCGCGCAGGCTCTGGCGGCCCAGAGTCATGTGGCCGCTGCGGCGCCTGCGTCCGCCAAGGTCCGCTGGGTGCCGGTGGCCTCCGATACCTGGCAATGGCAACTCAGAGGCACGATCAATACTTCGTATGACGTGTCGATCTACGATATCGATCTGTTCGACGTCGATCCCGCGACCATTGCCAGTCTGAAAAATGCGGGGCGCAAGGTCGTCTGCTACTTCTCCGCCGGAAGTTCGGAGAGCTGGCGTTCCGACTTTGCAAAGTTCGAGGCATCGGACATGGGTAAAAAGATGGAAGGATGGAAACGGGAAAACTGGTTGGACATCCGCTCCGAAAATGTCCGGAAGATCATGCAGGCACGTCTCGATCGCGCCGTGGAAAAAGGTTGCGACGGCGTGGAACCTGACAATGTCGACGGCTATGCGAACAAGACAGGATTCCCGCTGACATCCGATGACCAATACGCATACAACGAGTTCCTCGCGTCGGAAGCGCATCTGCGCAATCTGGCGGTCGCTCTCAAGAATGATGTCGACCAACTGAATCGACTCGAGCCGTCGTTCGATTTCGCGGTCAACGAGCAATGCAACGAACATGGCGAATGCGGGAAGTATTCGGTATTTACGTCTAAGAACAAGCCGGTTCTGA
Organism: Burkholderia cepacia complex sp. TUM26381; assembly: GCF_057439935.1. Classification (NCBI taxonomy): domain Bacteria; kingdom Pseudomonadati; phylum Pseudomonadota; class Betaproteobacteria; order Burkholderiales; family Burkholderiaceae; genus Burkholderia; species Burkholderia cepacia complex sp. TUM26381. The sequence continues at coordinate 551,171 of NZ_CM172008.1, forward strand.
ATGCGGAGTACGCGAGTCAGTATCACACTCCGGATGGGCAGCGCACGCTTTGCGACGCCGCGAGCGCGAACAATCTGCGCACGATGGTGCTGGCGCTGGAGCTGAACGACACGTACCGGTTCAGTTGCGACAAATGATGCTGGTGTATCGCGGAAATGCCCGGGAGGCGGCTCAGTGCCAGATGCGTTGCGAGTGTGCGTCACCGTATCGCGGCGCACTCCGTTTCCGGGTTTGCGTGGCCGTCGTATCGAAGCGCCATTCGCCTCTCTACGCCCGAAGTCGGCAAGGGTGACCACGCGCGCAGGCGGGGCGGGTCTCCATGTCGATGGGCTGGCGGGCGGGTGCGCAGTATGCGGTCGGGGCAGGGACCGCCGACGCGTCGTTCAGCGTGGGTCAATATTGCCTTGAGCGCGAGTCGACGTTCTCGCTGACGCCTTCCCATCGCAGCCGATCTGCATTCAATCGAAACCGACGCGCCTGAAAGAGCACCCGACCTGCTGCGCCCCTCTGTCCCGATGCCGTTTGTGATCGTCATCAGGGCAGGGGGGACTTCCGTAAAGGCGCGTTCGACGCCGGATTGGATCCGAATCGTGCGGCACTGCCGGCGTTGCTCGGCGGTGCAATCGCGGATGGCAGCGCCAGCCCGCCATCCCGTTTTCGGCGGCCCGGACAGCGCTGCGGGAATGGCGTCGCGAAGCGCCCGTCAGCCGTGGCGATGAAGGTCGCCTAGCCGGACACGATCGGCGTTCCAGCGAACGCCGCCAGCAGAATCCACGACCTTCAACACCGGCGTGCGCCGCGACCGTTACGGCATCAACCGATCCAGCAGCGGCGAGCGGAAGATCCGGTGCGGGTCGTAGCGTTCGAGCGTCGCGCGCGCCGTATCCCACGTGCTCGACGACGGCTGCCCTTCACGTTGCAGGTTCGGAATCGTGGTGGTGAGCATCGTGTCGTCTTGCCAGGCAGCCGTATCGGTATAGCCCCAACCCTTCGACCATTCGGGGCGCAGCGTCGCATACGAACCGGTGTAGTTCGCGAGCATCCATTGCTCGATCTCGCGATAGAAGCGATCGGCGGACGGCGTGCCCGGTAACGTCAGAATATCGAACCACACGGCCACGTCCCACTCCGGCCGGTCGGGGCGCGGCTTGAGTGCGGACAGGCTGGGCACGGCCGCGCCGGCGCCGGCATCGGCCGGCTTGTCGAGACCGGTGATGCGGATCTCGACGGGACCGTTCATCGGATACTCGCCGCGCGCCTTGTACGTGTCGACGCGGTTCTGATAGAACTGCACGAACTCGCTGATCACGCGCTGCACATCGGCGCGCCGCGCCAGTACCGCGTAGCCGTTCGCGGTCACGCGCAGCGTCGTCGGTCGAATGTACTGCAGCACGGTGCGCGACCAGCCCCAGATATCCCCGCTGAGCGTGAGCGCGAGACCGGCGGCCGTGATGGCCAATTGCGTCTGGCCGAACAGCGGCGTCAATGCGCCTTCGCCGCCGATCACGATCCGCTTGACGAGATCCGAGATGGACTGCGAGATCGAATCGGAGAACGGATAGTTGTACGGCTGCGTGACGGCGCGCGACAGGAACGGCTTGCTGGGCGTGGGCGTCCAGACCTTGAGCCACGGGCTGGACGTAAACGGAAACCAGATGGCTTCCACCCGGCCCGCGCGATCGAGAAACGACGTGATCGTGCGGCCCGACGTGCCGGCCGGCGCAAACAGTTCGGAGGCCGGAATGTCGACGTAGCTCTGGCAGCGCAGGCGCTGGTTGGGGCCTGCCGTCAGCGTGACTTCGACGACGAACGCCCGCCCGATGTGCGCGAGGAACGCGCCGATCTCGGGATCGCTGCGTTCGAACCGGCGCAGCACGTATTGCTGCCGGGCCGGATCGTACACGACCGCGGTGAGCGCGACCACGAGGTTGCTCAGCGAGCCGTAGGTGTGTCCCGGTTGCAAGGTTTCACCGACCGCCGGCACGGCAGTGCCGTGCGCATCGATCGCGAGCGCACCGCCGAGCGTGATGTCGCCCGGCGCAGGCGCGGCAATCACGCCGAGGCCATACTGTTCGAGCGTCGCGAGCAACGACTCCAGCGAGATGCCCGTTTGGGCGGTGACGCGCGCCGGACGTGCCGACGTGTCGACCGAGACGGCCGTCAGCGATTTCGTCGTATCGAGCAGCACCACGTTCGCGGCGCCGGCGCCCGGATCCAGCGTGAGCGGCGACCAGTTGTGCATGTAGCCGCGCGGGCGGATCCGGTAGCCGTTCGCGCGCGCCCAGTTGACCGCCGCGACGACATCGTCGGCCGAGCGCGGCGCGGCGGTCCATACGTCCTGCACGGCGATTTCACCGCTCCAGTTCTGGAACGCCTGCTTGTAAAGCGGGATGTCGGCCGGGAAGCCGGGCGGCGTCGCGTCGGCGGTTCGCGCATTCGCCGCAATCTGGTAGAGCGGCGTCCAGCCGGTGACGACGCCTGCGGCCGCGAGCTTCGCCATGTCGGCGAGGAAAGCGCGGCGCGACGCTGGTTCGTCTCGGAAGTCTTGACTCATGGTGTGCTCCAGTTTTTTCGGAATGGTTTTGACGATCGGAAAGACGACAGATAACGCGGTGATACCGGGATACGGCAATACGAGCAGCAGCGATGCGAGGTAAAGCGTTGGCCGGTCAGGATTGAAAAGACGACCGGTTCGGCGATGCGCGGACGCGCATCATCGCGCGCCTCTGGAAGTCAATCCAGAAGCCGTCCGGTTTCTTTTTCAACCGGCCGCCCGCCTGCCCTGCCGGCAGGCGAGTAGGGAATTCGACTGAATATCGCGTGACGAAGCGCTAGCCGCGACGATCAATAAAGGGAGATTGCACGTGAATATTTATTCTCATGTTTCACATTTTTAAATAAAGTCACCCGCAATTCATGATCGGTTGATGATTCACCCCTTGCATCGCCGAAAGGGTATCAATCTGTTCGATGAGTGACAAGCGGTGAAATGAATTGGCGGCATCGTATCTAATGTTTCCGTTTTGTGACTGGCAACGGTTTTGTTAATTATGAATCTTTTGCGACGGCTTTATTTATCGGCGCCTGCCAGATTTATCAGGGATGATTTTTATAGAAAAAAGGCGTATTGGCGGCGGGGCAATTGGACCCGCGACGACAGCCACGCTGCGCCATCGCGCAGGCGCAATCGATCGTCGAACGAGTCGAAACGATGATCGGGAAAGCTATGTTCGATACCAAAGCCACGGGAGAGAACAAGGAAGCCTGGACGAGATCCCCCTAGACTTCTCTCGAACGACGTTTCGCAAACAGAAACGGAAAAGATTATTCCCGTGCGCAACGCATGACGGGATTGTTGCAAAATTTCGCAATGAATAGCGGCTAATTCCGCCATCGAAAACTGGCATATCAATCGGATTCCGTTCTGCGGAGCGAAACGACTGAAGATAAACATCCAATCGACTGCAAATATCTTAAATCGTCGCTATCATACGCAGCTGGGGTATTCGGCATCAAATCAATCAAAGGAATCGTTTCGCCTTTTTGTCGCGTTTCCTTCAGTAAACACGCCAGGAGCGCGCCTTTATTCAGCAACGCTCAATGACCGAAATGAATTATTCAGCTTATGGCGGGGATCGCCAGCAATCGTCAATCCCTGCGCCGCCGTCCTCAAGCACGCACAACAAGGAGAGTCAGATGGTCGCAATCTTCGCGAAGCTCGGGAAGGTGATTTCGAGCGCCGGCAGCGAGCGCTTCGCATCCGACATGCATGCCTTGCTGGCCGGATCGATTCCGCTCGCCACCACCCGGATGACGGAATGGACGCTCGACGAGCCGGCTGGCGAAGTGGTTCACGTGGAATCGCTCGGCGCGTTCGGTGCGACGCGCGACGACGGACGCGGCGGCGCGCCCGTCGTGCACGGCGAGCGGGAACCGGCGCCGCATCCGCTGCGAAACCGGATCGTGGCCGCCTGCGACCGGCAGCTCATTCACGTCGATCCGCTGATGCGGCGCGGCCACGGCGGCGAGGTCGCGCCGCAGCGCGGGGCGAGCGCGGGATTCCAGTGCCACCTCGTGTCGCGCAAGGCGAATCGCCGCTACGTGATTTCGTTGCATCGCACGGCGTCGCACGACGACTTCTCGTTGCAGGAGATGGCGTTCCTGAGGAATTTCGCCGATACGCTGCTGCCGCTCGTCGAGTGGCATGCGTCGACGCGGCGGCAGGGCGCGCGCGAATCCGGGGCGCCGGGCGGTGGGGTGGCGGGCGTGCCCGGTGTCGAGGCGCTGCGCCACGAGTTCGAGTCGCGGCTTGCGCGCGCCTCGGTCGTGTTGTCGGCGCGCGAAAGCGAAGTGTGCCTCGGCCTGCTCGCGGGCAAGATGCTGCGCGAAATGGCCGGCGAGCTCGGCGTCAAGGAGAGTACGGTCGAAACGTACATCAAGCGCGCCGCGGTGAAGCTCGGCATCAGCGGCCGGCACGGGCTCACGAAATGGATGATCGACGATTGCGTGCCGCTCACATCGGCGGCATGACGCTGGTTTCTTTCGCGAATCGGATCGCGGCCCCGGCTTCGGCTGTTTCATCGACCTTTTGTTCAACGCCGTCGGAAGACTCCTGACGAAGTGTTGAAGCGGCGCGTGCGCGCGAAGCGCGCCGACATGATCCGAACATCGTGCCGCTCCCCCGTCTGTCGCGGATATCCGGGACAAACCGACGAAGCACCGGCCATCGAATCCGGTGCGGCGCGCGGCACCGCGGGCCAGAGCGCCGCATCCGGCGCTTGATGCGGTCGCCGGCCCGGGCGATCCGCCGCCCGTTAAAAACGGGATCGTCACATGACGAAGCGGCATCGTCCGGACGCCCGCTCGTTGCATCGACGGTTCGGCAACTGCGCGCGCGAACACCCGCATCGCATCGTTGCCGCCGCCGATGAAACCCGGCGGCCCGGGGCATCGGTCATCCTGCCATGTCGGCGCTGGCGGGACACCGGGCCGAGTCCGAGAAGATGCGGCCGCTATCCAGGCGAATGACCCGGCCGGCCAGCCTGAAATACTGATCGTCATGGGTCACGATGATCACGCATTTCCCCCGCGATTGCAGATCGGGCACCAGCACTTCGTAGAAGAATTTCTTGAAAACCGGATCCTGGTCGGCAGCCCACTCGTCCAGGATATAAATCGGGCGATCCTCGATGTAGGCGCAGAGTAACGCCAGTCTCTTGCGCTGCCCCGTCGACAAGGCCCTGGTCGTCGAGTAAGTCTTGTCATGAATCTCGATCTTGCCCGCCAGCTTCAGGGTTTCGAGGTATTCCTGCGCAAGCTCGATGCTCGCACTTTCATGGTCCGGCCCGATGATGCGATTGAACAGATGGAAATCGGTAAATACGGCGGAAAACAGATTCCGGTACCGCTCGCGCGCATCGTCGTCGATGACTTTTCCGTCCAGGGCAATATGGCCTTCGGTTGGCACATAGAGGCCGCTGAGCACCTTCGCCAGCGTGCTTTTGCCGCTGCCGTTTCCACCGATCACATAGACCAGCTCGCCGGCGTGAATCGTCAGGTTGACGGGGCCCAGGACGAAGTCGACCGACGACGCGTTGTCACGGTAGGTCATCTTGACGTCGCGCAACTCGATACGCTGCCATGACCGGATCGGCGCGGATTCCCCCATGCCGGGCGACGGCGGCTTGCCGAATGAATCCGGCGTGTCGTCGATCAGGAAACCGAATTCCGCCAGTCGGGCGAGGGCGGTCTTGCCCTCGGCCACGATCGGCAGAATGTTGATCAGCATGGTCAGCGGCCCCATCATGTAGAGCACGGCCAGGATGCTCGCCGTGAGTACGGCGGGGTCCACGACGCCGAGAGACGGCACGCCGAACAGCAGGAATCCGAGCAGGACCGCCACGGTGACCTGGCCGATGCTGTCGCCGGTCATGAACCAGAAGCGTTCGATGTAGTTGTAGCCCGCCACGCGCCGCGACGATACTTCGATCGCCGCCTTGGTGAACCAGCGTCGCCGGGCCCGGTTGAGCTTGAGCTCCTTGATGCCGAACACGAGGCTGTGCGTGTATTCGTTGAACTGGACGAACTCGTCGCGCACCCGTTCCGTGAAATTGGCCGCCTTTCGATAGAAAAACAGGTAGAGCACCAGGCCGACGATCGTCAGCGTGAGCGTCGACACAAACACGATCCACGACAGATAGGCGAGATACGCAACGCTGCACATCAGGACGACGGATTGAACCAGGATCGTCGGTATGGTGAGCAGGGTCTGGCTCAGTTGCGGAATGTCTTGCGTCAGCATCGTCAGCACATGCGGCGCGCCGCGCCGGTCGATGTCTTCCAGCGGCGTCGCCAGGATGCGCTTGCACAGGTTGACGCGCAATCGCGTCATGATCTTCATGCACGCGTAGGACGGCATCGCGGCAGCGCCGCTCCGGCAGATCACCGCGACGACGTTCACCGCGATGAAGAGCATCAACAGCATCGGCCGATCGTCCTGGTCGTGAAGCACCCGGCTGATCAGGCCGACGCCCGCGATCGACGCCACGCCGCTGATGAGGCCCGTCAGGACCGTGCCCAGGGTCAACCAGGGATGACTGCGCCACATCAGGGTGACGGCTGAGTGCCACGGCGGCGATTTGCTTTGCGCGGAGTCCATGAGTCGCTTTTCGGAGAGGCGTGAAAACGGGAAGGGCTCAGTTGACCAGGTGACTGAGTTCGATGGTGTGTGCCGCCGATCTCAATCTCGACGACGCCTCGTGCCTTCCGAGAAACGTGATGCTTTCGACGATTTCCAGCGGCGAATCGGAAAACAGGATGCAGCACTTCAGCAGGCGCTGCGCACGGTCCCAGCCGACGTTCATGGAATCGGCCACGCCCTGCAACGCGGCCTCGACCGACGCGGCCGTCCAGCTGTCGTTCCGGATCAGCTGCGACTCGATCAGCCGAAGAAATTTCAGGAGCGTGCGGGGATTGCTTTCGATGCTGTACATGAGGATGTAATCGATCCGCAGTTTCTTCGTGATCAACGGAAAAATCAGGTCGATCACGCCGGCGGTCGATTCGCATTTCCCGTAAGCCAGCGAAATCGCCTCGCCGAGCTTGCGGTCCCGGTGAAGCGCATCCAGCGCGGCCTGTACGAACGCCGCCTCATGGTCAACGGTAGTGATTTGCATGATGTTCAATGGCCTGTCGAGTGATGGATTGCGGCGAGCGTGGACCGCAGGCGTTACCAGCCATCCGGAATGGGCATGGAATAGGTCAGCGGCTTTTCCGGCATGACTTCGTCCATGATGTCGGAGTAGCCGGACTCCTGGCCGACCAGATTGGGCTCGAAGCAGTAGCAGTTGAACGTCTTCTGCAGGACGAGGTTGTTGCGGTCGTTGATGGCCGGCGGATGCTCGTTGATCGCGATGAACGCGTCGTAAAGCGAGTTCCTGACGACGTACGCATGCGCGGTCAGCGTCTCCACGGTCTTGACGACGTTCGGCGCGACGGGAATGGGCGGCGCGAAGTGATACGCGCCCAGAAACAGCATGTGCCAGTCGTCCGGCACCTGCGCGATGAAGTCGGGGAAGCGCGCGGCGAAATCGGCGGCGAAGAACGCGTCGTCCTCGAAGATCAGGACTTCGCTCGCGCCGGCGGCCTTGGCCTGTTGCACGGCGGCGAGATGGCTCATCGTGCAGCCGTAGTCCTGCGGACGCATGTGGCTCAAGGATTCCGGAACGCTCACGAGTCTTGCATCGACCGCGGGCAGCCGTTCCACCGTGAGGATGTTCTGCTCGGCGAATTTGCGCTGCATCGCCTCCCAGCGATCGGGACGCCGGTCCAGGTTGATGCAGACCTTGCGGGCGAAAGTGTTGTCGATCGTCGGCGTTGATTTCATGAGGGCTTTTTTTCAAGGAACTGATTGACATGGGCAGCGAGGACACCGGCATGCGGATCGAGCAGCATGGTCAGGTGGTCGCCGGGGACGTCCGTCACCTCGACGGGAAGCGCCGAGAAGCGTGACCACCCCCAGGCCGGGTCCAGGCGAAGCTGCGCGATCTCGGGCGACGGATCGTAGTCGCCGGGATCGCGCTCGGTACTGCGGAACAACGCGATCGGCACGGGCAGCGGGGAGGCTTGCGGCACGTAGTGCGACTTGAAGTTGGCCTGATAGACGCGCAGGTAGGCGCGCAGGCGGTCGGGTCCGGCGTCCGCGAACCAGCTGCCGCGGGCGCCGATCCGGTCGAGGATCAGGCCGGCCTGGCCGTCGGGATCGAGCGGGACGAGATCGTCTTGCGTCACCTGCAGGTCGGTCCCGAGGAAGGTGCCGATTTCGTGAGCGATCGCGACCAGCCAGTCGGTGTCGTCCCAGTCCCGCCAGTAGGTGGCGGCCGGGCAGTCGATGGGTGCGGACGCATCGAAGATCGCCAGCAGCTTCACGACGGCGCCCTTGGCGACGAGCTGCCGGCTCATTTCGAGCGCCACCTGCGCGCCGAACGAGTGGCCGGCCAGGTAGTAGGGGCCCGCGCCCACCAGCGGCCAGATGCGTTCGATGTGGCGGGCCGCGATGTCTTCCACGCGGGTGAGCGGCAGGCAGGCGCCGTCGAGGCCGAGCGCTTCCAGCCCGTGAATCGCGTGGGCGCCGCTCAGGCGGTTCGCGAGCGGGTGGAAGTAGACCACGTTCCCGCCGGCGCCCGGCAGGAGGAACAGCGGCGCGGCGGGACCGCCGTCGCGGATCGGCACGAGTCCGCCGGCGTGCGCGGACGGTTCCTGCGTGGCCAGCGCCGCCGCCAGCTTCTCGATCGTCGGGTTCTCGAAGAGACAGGAAATCGGCAGCCGGCGATCGAACGCCTTCTCGACATTGGCCATCAGCTGGATCGCGATGATCGAGTGACCGCCGAGATCGAAATAGTTGTCGCTGACCGTGATGTCGTTTCGCTTGAAGATCCGCTGCCAGATCTCCAGCAACGTGCTTTCGTGCGCCGTCGGCGCGACGGCGCGGGCCGCCGTAACCGGACCGGCGGCGGGCTGGACGGCAGGGGCGGCCACGCCGCGCGGCGCGCCCGGCTGGCCACCGGCAGCCGGCGCATCGGCGAGCTGGCCGGTCGGCTGGTCAGGCTCGGCGGCGAATCGCTCCAGCATTGCGCGGAGGGTGTCCAGCATCTGCCGCACCACGTCGGGCGCGACGCGGTGTGCGTCGTGCGAAATTTCGAAGCCGACGCGCTCGTTCGGGTGCACGGTCAGGGTCAGCGGGTAATTCGATTCCGCGAAGGCGCGGGTGTCGAGGATCTCGATGTCGTCCGGCCCGAGATCGGGAGCAGCGGCAACCGGGAAGTTCTCGAACACCAACAGGCTGTCGAACAGGCTGTCGCGGGCGGGCAGTTCGCTCCACGACTGGATATCGACCAGCGAACTGTACGAATGCGGCTCCATGGCCGTCTGGGCTGCATGGATCTCCGCCAGCCATGCGGTGAAGGGGCGCTCCGGCGCGATGCGCAAGCGCAACGGCAGCGTGTTGATGAACAGCCCCGCGACCGACTCGACGCCGTCGAGCATCGGCGGGCGACCGGACACGGTGACGCCGAAGACGACGTCGTCCGTGCCGGCGTGGCGCCGCAGTACCAATGCCCAGACAGCGCGTACCAGGACGTTGAGGGTGACGCGATGGGTGCGCATGAGCGCTTGCAGCCGCGCGGCCAGGGTCTCATCGAGCAGGAACTGCTGTGTCCGGCGCGTAGCCTGCCGCGCGGCGTCGCCGGCGGCCTGCCGGGCCGGACCGGCCGCGATCGGCGTGGCGGCATGGAACCCCGCCAGTTCGGCGCGCCACCAGGTCTCGTCGGCCGAGCGCGGATGGCGCGCGAGCCAGTCGATGTACGTGCGGTATCCCGGCGCCGATGCAGTCACCGCGGGCGCGCCGGTGCGGACGAGCGACAGGTAGTCGTCGAACACTTCCTTCATCAGGATGGCGGTGCTCCAGCCGTCGAGAACGATGTGGTGTGCGCTCCAGCAGAAGCGATGGCGCGTGTCCGTTTCCTGGATCAGCGTGCAGCGGAACAACGGCGCGCGCTGAAGATCGAAGCCGCGCCGCCGGTCATCGGCGAGGAAGGCGTCGAAGTCCTGCGCACGGCGGGACGCATCGCGGGATCGCCAGTCGAGGAATGTCCACGGCAGGTCGACCGCGTGCAGCACGGTCTGGACGGGCTGATCGCGATCGGCCCACGCGAACGCGGTGCGCAGCACGGGATGGCGCGCGAGCGCATTGCCCCACGCTTGCCGGAGCGCCGGCACCTGGAGCGGGCCGCGGACGACGAAGCTGAACTGCTGGAAATAGGCGGCGGGATCCAGGTCGTACAGCGAATGGAACAGAATGCCCTGCTGCAGCGAAGAGAGCGGGTAGCTGTCCTCGATGTTGTCCCATGCGGCGTCCTGGACCGACGCCGCGAAGTCGAGCAAGCGGTCCTTGAAGTGCGCGGCCAGGTTCTCGACCGTCTGCCGCCGGTGCAGCCGCTCGCCGTAGCGCCAGTCCACCTGCAGCCTGCCGTCGACCACGGCGGCGACGATCTCGAACGCATGCGTGCGCTGCGACCGCTCGGCACGCAGCGAACCGAGGTCCTCGGCCGCCGGGCGCCAGCCTTCGGATTGCTGCAACACGGTGTCGAGCCGCCCGTGATAGTTGAAGAGGATATCGGCGCTCGGCAGCGCGGCGAGGCTGTCGCGCACGGCGTCGTCGGGGCTCAGGTAGCGGAGCAGCGAATAGCTGAAGCCTTCGGCCGGAATCTCGCGCAACTGCTGCCGTGCGGCACGCAGCGCTTCCTCAGGCGTGTGCCAAGCGTCGGCCTCGAGCACGACGGGGTAGATGGAGGTGAACCAGCCCACCGTCCGGGTGAGGTCGAGCGGCGCATCCGACACGTGGCGGCCGTGACTTTCGAGATCGATCCGGGTGCGGGCGTTGCCCGTGACCATGCTGCAGGCTTGCGCCAGCGCGGCGAGCAGGACGTCGTTGATGCGGGTGTCGTAGGCCCGCGGCAGCCGGCGCAGCAATGCCGTCGTGGCGGCTTCGTCCAGCTCGAACGACACGGACGCCGCGTCGCCGACCGCGTTGCTGGCCGCACCCGCGGCCGGATAATCGACCGGCATCGGTTCGACGGGCTGCGCGACGAGGGCGTGCCACAGCCGGGCTTCGGCGCCGATGGCCGGCGAACGGCTCAGTTGCTGCAGGTGCATTGCCCATTCGCGGAACGAAGTTGTTTTCTCGGGCAGCGGCTGGCCGTGGTAGGCCGCATGCAGATCCTCGAGGAGCACGCGCCACGATACGCCGTCCACCGCCAGGTGATGGACCGACACGAACAGGCGGGCGAGCGGCTCGTCGGCCACGCAGAAGAGCCGGGCCGCCAGCAGCGGGCCGTGCGTGATGTCGATGTCGCGTTCGGCTTCGGCGGCGGCGGCGCGCATCGCCGCCAGGCGCTCGCCGGCGTCGCCGGCGATCTCCCGCTTCGCGAAGCAGGCGGGCGCCTCGCCGCCGGCGACGACTTCCTGGGTCCAGCGGCCCGCGCTGCGCGAAAAACGCAGGCGCAATGCGTCGTGATGGTCGTGGACTTGCCGGAACGCGTCGGCGAGCCTCGACGCGTCGATATCCGCCGGCACCTGGATCAGGACCGTCTGGTTGTAGTGCGACCGCGCATCGGTCTCCTGCTCGAAGAACCAGTGCTGCACCGGTGTGAGCGGCGCATCGCCCAGCGGGCTGACGCTCGACGCATACGTTGCCCGCTCCTCGGGCGCGGCGGCCAGCTGCGCGATCGTCTGGTACTGGAACAGCTGTTTCGCCGTCACACGAAGTCCGGCGCGATTGGCGCGCGCGATGACCTGAATGCTCAGGATGGAATCGCCGCCCAGTTCGAAGAAGTTGTCGTGGATGCCGACCGAAGGCAGTTGCAGCACGTCTTGCCAGATTGACGCCAGGAGGATTTCCCGGGGCGTGACGGCCGGCGCGTGCGGCCGTGGCGCGTCGATCGTGTCCGCGGGCGCAGGCAACGCCTTGCGGTTGATCTTGCCGTTGGGCAGCATCGGCAAGGACGCCAGCGCGACGAACTGCGACGGCACCATGTAGTCCGCAAGCTTGCCGCCCAGATAGCCGCGAAGATCGGCGAGGTCCGGCGCTGCGGTCGCGACATAGGCGATCAGGAACGTTCGGATGCCTTCCGTTTTCGCGATCACGACACAGTCGTCGACCGACGGATGCGTGCGCAGGGCGGCCTCGATTTCACCGGGCTCGATGCGCAGGCCGCGCAGCTTGATCTGGTGATCGATGCGGCCGAGGAATTCGATGTTGCCGTCGGGGCGGTAGCGCGCGAGATCGCCGGTACGGTAAAGGCGCGCCTGCGGATCGGTCGAGAACGGATCGGCGATGAACTTCTCCGCGCTCAGTTCCGGTTCGCCGTGATAGCCGAGCCCGACCGGCGTGCCGCCGATCAGCAGTTCGCCCGCCACGCCGAGCGGCGTGGGCTGCATCTGCGCGTCCACGATGTAGAGGCGGGTGTTGGCGATGGGCCGGCCGATCGGGACGATGTGGTGCGGGTCGTCGCGCCGGCACGTCCATGCGCTCACGTCGACAGCGGCTTCCGTGGGGCCATAGAGGTTGTACAGCCCGACGTCCAGGCGCTCGAAGCAGCGCTGCTGCAGGTCGTAGGGCAGCGCCTCGCCGCTGCACACGACGCGGCGCAGCGACGTGCAGTGCGCGTCGAGGTCCGGATGGTCGAGGAAGGCACGCAGCATCGACGGCACGAAGTGGATCGTGGTGATCCGCTCGCGCTCGATGAGCGCGGCCAGATAGTCGGTCTCGCGCTGTCCGCCGGGTCGGGCGAACACGAGTCGCGCACCGGTGACGAGCGGCCAGAAGAATTCCCAGACGGAGACGTCGAAGCTGAACGGGGTCTTCTGCAGGACGGCGTCGTCGGCCTCGAGCGAGTAGGCGTGCTGCATCCAGAGGATGCGGTTGGTGATCGCGCGATGGGTGTTGAGCGCGCCCTTGGGGCGGCCGGTGGAACCGGACGTGTAGATCATGTAGGCGAGGTTGTCGCCGTTCAGATCGGGCTCGGGGTTGGCTACCGCGTCGAGATCGAGGCCGAGTTCGTTGGAATCGACGACGATCAGGTCGGCATCGGTATCGGGCAGCGCGGCGCGCAGATGTTGCTGGGTGAGGAGCCAGCGCAACTGCGCGTGCTCGATCATGAAGCGCACGCGCTCGGCGGGATAGTCTGGGTCGACGGGGACGTAAGCGCCGCCGGCCTTGAGGACCGCGAGGAGCGAGACGATCATGTCGAGCGAGCGCTCCAAGGCGACGCCGACGAGGGCGTCGGGCCCGACGCCGAGCGCGATGAGCCGGTGCGCGAGGCGGTTGGCGCGCAGGTTGAGTTCGGCGTAGGAGAGCGTGGCGTCGTCATAGACGGCGGCGACGGCATCGGGCGTGCGCGCGACCTGCTGTTCGAACAGACGGTGCAACGGTTGCGCGGCGGCCTCGCCGAACTCCGTCCCGGTCCGGTTCCACTCGACGGTCAGCAGGTTCCGCTCGGCTTCGCTCGTCAACGCAAGCCCGCCGAGCGGCCGGTCCGGATCGGCGATCACGGCATCGACGAGCGTGCGGAAGTGTTCCGCCATGCGATCGATCGTGGCGGCGTCGAACAGGTCCAGGTTGTATTCCAGCGAGCCCGCCAGGCCGTCGTCGGCATCCTGGATATGGAGCGTGAGGTCGAACTTGGCGGTGTGGGTCTCCACCGCCACCGGCGTCGCCACGAGACCGGGGAAGTTCAACGTCTGGGAGTGCGCTTTCTCGTACGCGAACACGGCCTGGAAAACCGGCGTGCGGCTCAGGTTGCGCTCGAGCTTGAGCGAATCCACGACCTGTTCGAACGGAATCTCCTGGCGGCTATAGCCGTCCAGCGCGACGCGCTTCACGCGCGCCAGCAGTTCGCCGAAGGCCGGATTGCCCGACAGGTCCACGCGCAGCGCGAGCATGTTCGCGAAGAAGCCGATCAGCGGCTCGGTCATGCTGGAGCGCCGATTGGCGATCGGGGAGCCGATGACGAGGTCCTGCTGATGGCTGTACCGCGACAGCAGCAGCGCATACGCGGCGAGCACGACCATGAACGTGCTGGTGCCGGACGCACGTGCGATCGCGCGCAGGCCGTCGGTGCGTTCGCCGTCCAGCCGGAACGGCAGCACCGCGCCGCGGAACTGCTGGATGGCGGGGCGGGGACGGTCGGTGGGCAGCTCGATCAGGTCCGGCGCGTCCGTCAGCGATGCGCTCAGAAGCGCCAGTTCCCGATGCGTATCGGCGGACGCCAGGCGCTCGTGCTGCCACACCGCGTAGTCCGCGTACTGGATGGCCAGCTCCGGCAGCGGCTGGCCTGCATAGAGCGCGGCCAGTTCGCCGATGAGGATGCCTGACGACCACGCATCCGACACGATGTGATGCATCACGACGCCGAAGACGTGCCAATCCGCATGCACGCGATACAGCACGACGCGATAGAGCGGCCCGGCGGCGAGATCGAACGGACGATCGGCTTCCTCTGCGAGCAGCGCGAGCGCTTCGGACTCGCTGGCGACGTCGACGACGTCGAGCGCAACCGGCGCGGGCGGCGCAATGCGCTGGACCCCGAGGCCGTCGATGGCGGGAAACGTCGTGCGCAGGATCTCGTGACGCCGGCTGATCCCGGACACGGCGTCCCGCAGGCGCGGGAGGTCCAGTTCGCCGTCGAAACGCAGCGCGCTCGAGATGTTGTAGGCGGCCGACGGGCCTTCAAGTTGCGCGAGGAACCACAGGCGCTGCTGCGGAAAGGACAGCGGCAGATCGTTCGCGCGCGAGCGGGGCAGGATGTTGCCGGCCGTCGAACCGGCGCGGGGCGACGACGCCTCGATCAGGTCGGACACCGCGCCGATGGTCTGGAGTTCGAAGATCGCGTCGATGCCGATCTCGACGGAGAAGCTGCCCCAGATCCGCGAGACCAGCTGCATGGCCTGCAGCGAATCGCCGCCGTAGTCGAAGAAGCGGCCGGCGAGATCGACGGCCGGGTTGTCGAGCACGTCGCGCCAGATGCGCAACAGTTCGAGCTGGACCGGCGTGGCGTCGGGACTGGCCGCGTCGGGCGCGGCGGCCGGCGCCATGGCCAGCAGCGCCGGGCGATCCAGCTTGCCGTTGGCGTTGAGCGGAAATTCGGCGATCGGGACGATGTCGGACGGGACCATGTAGTCCGGCAGTTTCCCGGCCAGGAACGCCCTGAGGTCCGCCACGTTCAGGCTCGCGGAACCCTTGACGTAGGCCGCCAGCTTGCGCACGCCGTGCGCCGATTCGCGCAGCATGACCGCCGCGCCGACGACCGCCTCGTGCGCGGTGATCGCGGCCTCGATCTCGCCGAGTTCGACACGGTGCCCGCGAATCTTGACCTGGTCGTCGACGCGTCCATAGCACTGGATCCGCCCGTCGGGCAGCCATCGGCCGATGTCGCCGGTGCGATAGATGCGCGCTTCGCCCGGGAACGGATGCTCGACGAATTTCGCGGCGGTGACGTCGGGTCGCAGGTGGTAGCCGCGTGCGAGGCCGGCGCCGGCGAGGCAGATTTCCCCCGGCACGCCAAGCGGGACCGGCCGCAGGGCCTCGTCGAGCATGTACACCCGGGTATTGGCGATGGGCCGGCCGATCAGCACCGCAGCCGGCACGTCCTCGACGCGCTCGACGATGCAGCCGACCGTCGCCTCGGTGGGGCCGTACTCGTTGTAGATTTCGATCGACGGATCGATCTTGCGCAGCGTCGCGATGTGCTGGGGCGTCAGTTCCTCGCCGCCGACGATCACCTTGCGCACGCCGGAGCGTGCCAGGTTCATGTACTCCAGCAGGTGAATGTGGGTCGGCGTGAGCTTGAGGGTGTCGACGCCGCTGCCGGGCTGGAACATCCGGGCCAGGATGGTGTCGATGCTTTCCGACTGCGGATAGATGCGCAGCGTCTTGCCGCGCACCAGCGGGCAGAAGAGGTTGGTCAGCGTGAAATCGAAGCACAGCGAGCTGTACAGGCCGAAACTGCCGGTCGTGCTTTCCGGAAAGTAGTATTCGGCGGCCCACGCGATGTAGTGGGCCAGGTTCCGGTGTTCGAGCAGGCAGCCTTTCGGGCGCCCGGTCGAGCCGGACGTGTAGATCACGTAGGCCAGGTTCGCCGGTTCGGCGCGGCACGGCGGATTGTCCGGCAGCGGCGTCCAGTTGGGGAGCTCCTGGTCCAGCAGCAGCGTCACGCCGGAGAATTCGTACCACTGCGCCAGTTGGCTCGACTGGGTCACCAGCAGCGACAGGCCGGTGTCGCCGAGAATGTGATTGATCCGTTCGGCCGGATAGGCCGGGTCCAGCGGAACGAACGCCGCCCCTGCCTTCAGGATGCCGAGAATCGCGACGATCATCCATTCGGAACGTTCGAGCATGACGCCGACCAGCGATTCCTGCCCGACGCCGTAATGTTCGCGCAACTGATGCGCGAGGCTGTTGGCCCGGGCGTTCAGGTCGGCGTAGGTCATCAGCGCACTGTCGGTGACGAGGGCAGGCGCCGCCGGCGTGCGGGCGACCTGCGCTTCGAACATCTCGACGACCGTCGGATGGCGAGGGCCGGCCGTCGCGGTTTCGTTGAAGGTGGCCAGCCGCCGGCGCGCGTCCGGCGCGCTCGCGTCGATGTCGCCGACCGGCTGGTCGAGGCGTTCGAATGCCTGCAGCACCGTGGCGAGGCTGCTCGCGAAACCGTCCACGACGAACGGCTCGATGGCGCCGGCATGACGAATCTCGATTTCGCCGCGCGCCAGTCGCAGGTGCAACTGCAGGTCGTCGTCCTGTCCCGTCAGCGCGTGGTGCACCCGGTCGTCCGCCAGCGAGACCTTCGTGAGCTGCGCGAGCGCCAGCTCCTTTTCGTTACGCACCAGCGTTTCGAGCGGGAATCGATGCTCGGCATAGCTGTCCTCGACGATCCCGGCCACGCGCGACAGGTAGTCCTCGATGCGCTCCTCGGGGCGGACCTCGATGATCAGCGGAATGGCACCGGCCCGGGTCGACGGGTGCTCGGCAAGCCCTGGCGTGCCGAGCACCGTGACCGGCGTCCGGAAGTATTGCCAGAGCAGGAACGCAATGCCCGCCGCCGTGACGGCGAATTCGGCAAGCTCGCCGTCGCCGATGCGCCGCAGCACGTCGAGCGACGCGGGCGTGAGCGGCACCGTGCGGGACAGCAGGCGCCCCGGTTGCGGGCTCGGCGCGTGCGCGGCGATCCGGTAGGTGCCGGTGACCCGGGACAGGCTTTCGCGCCAGAATCGCGCGGTGTGCGCATAGCGATGGTCGGTGACCAGCACGTTATTGTCTTGCACAGGAAACTCCTCGATACGTTTTGTTCACCTGAAACAACCCGAAGCCGGGCGCATGGCGCCCGCCGTTCGAACGCCGGCCGGCATCACGACTTCTCCTCGAGCACGTCGTCGGCGGTGACTTCGGGCACGCGCTTCAGGCGCAGGCCGACCCGTACGCGCGGGCTGGCGGCGGGCGCATCGCCGGACAGCGGGATGCGATCGACCGGCATGGCCGGATCGCGGCGGAAGACGTCCTGGATCGCGAGCAGTCGATCGCGCATCGCGGCAATGGTCGCGGGGCGGAACAGGTTGGCGTTGTAGATCAACTGAATGCGGTGCCGGCCATCGCTTTCCACGACCTGGAACGACAGGTCGAACTTGGCCGTGGTGTCCGTCTGCGAGCGGTCGGTGATGCGCAGATCCGACTGCGGCGCGGGCATCGAAATGGCATTCGCCTGAATGTCGAAGATCGGGAAGTGGCCGGCCGGGGTGCGAATCTTCAGGTCGTCCAGCAGCGCATCGAACGGATAGGACGCATGCGCCAGCGCGTCCGTGGAGGCTTTCGCCACCGCATCGATCACCGCTTCGACGGTCGCGGACTTCTGCACCGGGACGCGGAGCACGAGGGTGTTGAGGAACACCCCGATCTGCGATTCGAGCTGCTCGCTGTCGCGTCCGGCCGACACGCTGCCGATGACGATGTCCTCGCGCCCCGTGTAGCGGTGCATCAGCACGCAGAACGACGCGAGGAGCACCGTGTAGAGCGACGTGCGGTGCGCGCGTGCCAGCGCCGCGAGGCCCGTCACCTGTGGCTCCGACAGTTCGACTTCCAGCGTCTGCCCGGCATGACCGGGCCGCTCGGGACGCGGGAAATCCGACGCCAGTTGCAGGCGGGGCAGCGGCGATGCCAGTTGCGCGAGCCAGTACGCGCGATGCGCGGCGGCGTGCGGGCCGTCGAGGCTCGCGTTGTGCCACGCGGCGTAGTCGCGATACTGGATCGACAGCGGCGGCAGGTCGTGCCCCGCATACAGGGCTTGCAGGTCGTCGGTCAGCACGCGGATCGACCATGCGTCCGATATCACGTGGTGCATGTTCAACAGCAGCAGGTGCTCCGTCGGCGAGAGCCGGACCAGCTTGACGCGCAAGAGCGGCCCCGACGCGAGATCGAATGGCTGCCCGCTTTCCTCGCGAATCAGCGCATCGATGGCCTGCAGTGCAGCATCGTCGGAGAGATCCATGTGCTCGACCCGGAATCCGGATGCCTCGCGGGTGAGGATGCGTTGCCGCAGCTCGCCTTCGATCATCGCAAACACGGTGCGCAGGCTCTCATGGCGATCGACCAGCGCGTCGAACGCACCGACGAGGCGCGCCGTGTCGATGGCGCCGTCCAGCTGCAGCGCGCCTGCCATGTTGTACGTGGACGGATCCGCGCTGCGGCTGGCGAGCCAGATCCGCTTCTGCGCACGGGACACCGCGTAGGACGGTTGCACCGCAAGCGCCGGGATGGGCGCATCGACATCGAGGCGCTCGGCGGGGCGGGACGCCAGCTTCCGCGCGAGTGCGCGCGGCGACGGCGCCTGGAAGATATCGGCGACCGCGACGTTCAGTTTCAGTTCACGCCGGATCCGGCTGACCATCTGGATCGCTTTGAGGCTTTGGCCGCCATGCTCGAAGAAGTCGTCGTCGACGCCGTTCGGCCGGCGGCCGAGCACCTCGGCGAAGATGCGCAGCAGCGCGGCCTCGACGGGCGTCTGCGGTTCGGCCGGCGCGCCGTCGGGCACCGACGCGGCCTCCGGGAGCGGCAGCGCGGCGCGGTTGATCTTGCCGTTCGGCATGACGGGCAACGCCGGCAGCAGCATCACGGTGTCGGGCACCATATGCGCCGGCAGCGTGTCGCGCAGTGCGTCGCGCAGGCGTTGGGGCGTCCAGCCGGTGCCCGACGCGTAGCCGCACAGGGTCATGTCCGAGTCCGGCGCCCGACGGGCGACCACGACGGCGTTGGAGATGCCTGCGAGCCCCGTCAGCGCGGCTTCGATTTCCCCAAGCTCGATGCGATAGCCGCGGATCTTGACCTGGAAGTCGCGGCGGCCGAAGAAATGGAGCGTGCCGTCGGCCCCGAAGCAGCCGATGTCGCCGGTGCGATACAGGCGCGCGCCCGGTTCCGGACTGAACGGATCGTCGCGGAACACCGCCCGGGTGCGTGCTTCGTCGAACAGGTAGCCGCGTCCGACGCCTGCTCCCCCGATGCAGATCTCGCCTTTGACGCCGGCCGGGCACGGATTCATGTCGGCGTCGACGACGTAGAGGCGCAGGTTCTCGATGGGGCGGCCGATCGGAATCGCCGGCAGATCCGGCGCGCGTTCCATGCTGAAATGCGCGACGGAATCCGACGCTTCGGTCGGCCCGTACGCGTTGATGAGCCGGACCGCCGGATTCAGGCGGAACCACGCGTGCGCGGAGGCCGGCTGCAGGGTTTCGCCGATCGTCAGCAGCGTGTCGAGGTGCGGGAACGCCGGCGCCGGGTGCCGTTCCAGCTCATCGAGGAAGGTCGCCAGATAGGACGGCACGAACTGCATCGCCGTGATGCGGTCGCGGTGAAGCGCGTCGATCAGGCGCGCGGGCTCGAGAATGTCGGCATCGGGATAGATCACCGTCGTGCCGCCCGACACCAGTGCCGCGAAGCACTGCCAGACCGAAATGTCGGAGCAGTGCGAAGCGGTCTGTGCGACCGCGCTCTGCGCGCCGAGCCCGACCCTGCGCGCCATCGCGAGCACGTGATTGAGCATGCCGCGATGCTCGACCATCGCGCCCTTCGGCTGGCCGGTCGAACCCGACGTGAAGATCACGTACGCAAGGTCCGCGGGCCGGCAACGCGGCACCGGCGCGCCGGCGTCGCGTTGCTCGGGCACGCGCGCGGGATCGACCCGCGGGATCGACGCCAGCGCCGGCGGCGGCACGCCGTCCGTCGCGACGACGATGGCCGGCCGGGCCAGCGTCAGGAGGGTCTCGACCCGCTGGGCCGGATAGGCCGGATCGACCGGAACGTACGCCGCGCCGCACTTCCAGATGGCCAGGATCGTTTCCAGCATCAGCGGCGAGCGCGGCATCCAGACGGCGATCCGGTCGTCCGGCTGGATCGGCGCGACGTGCAGCAGATGACCGGCGATCCGGTTGGCGCCTTCGACGAGGTCGCGATAGGTGCGGACCTCCGTGCCGCAACGGACCGCAATGCGCTCGGGGTGCGCGGCGGCGACGGCTTCGATCAGTTCGGGCAGGGTCCGGTCGGACGGAACCGGCGCGAACGTATCGTTCCATCCGAGCACGATGGCGTCCCGCTCCGCGGCGGTGAGGAGCGCAACGCTGCGGTTCGGGCGATCTTCCTCGCCGGCGAGGCCGACGAGCAGCGTTTCGACGTGACCCAGCAGGCGGACGATCGTTTCGCGATCGAACCGGCCGTCGTCGTACAGCACCTGCAGCGACAGGCGCTTGCCCGGCGTCACGACCAGCGTCAGCGGGTAGTTGTTCGGATCGGCGACCTGGAATTCGCCGATCCGCAGGCCGGGCAGCCCGTCGGCCAGCGCTTCCTCGACCGGATAGTTCTGGAAGATGAGCAGGCTTTCGAAGAGCGGCACGCCGGGCGGCAGGCCCGCGAATTTC
Source organism: Burkholderia cepacia complex sp. TUM26381 (assembly GCF_057439935.1). Lineage (NCBI taxonomy): Bacteria > Pseudomonadati > Pseudomonadota > Betaproteobacteria > Burkholderiales > Burkholderiaceae > Burkholderia > Burkholderia cepacia complex sp. TUM26381. Next base: position 572,183 of record NZ_CM172008.1, read on the forward strand.
TGGATGTCGGCCAGCGGAAAGTGCGCATATTCCTCCTGCTGCGCGAGCTCCATCTGCAACTGCGCGAGCCACGCGGACGTCGGGCGCGCGTCGATGCGAACCCGCACCGGCAGCGTGTTGATGAACAGCCCGACCATCTCGTCCGACGCCGGCAGCGAGGCCGGGCGACCGGAAACGATCGTGCCGAACACGACATCCGCTTCGCCGCTGTAGCGGCCCAGCAGCTGTGCCCACGCGCCCTGCACGAGCGTGTTGAGGGTGAGGCGACGGGTTTGCGCGAAGGCGACGAGCCGTTGCGTGTCGCTTTCGGAGAGCCGCAGCGGCACTTCGACATAGGCGCCCGGCGCGGCCGTGCCGTCGAGTTCCGGGCGTCCCAGCACGAGCGGCGTCGTCGCCGGGAAATCCGCCAGCCTGGTCTTCCAGAAGCGTTCCGCCGCGGCTGCGTCCTGGCGCGCCAGCCAGCGCACGTACTCGGCGAACGCAGGCGGCGCGTCCTGCTCCGGCGCACCGTCGGCCGGCAGCGCCTGATAGGCGGCGGCCACTTCGCCCAGGAGCCGGGCGGAGCTCCACCCGTCGAGCAGGATGTGGTGATGGCTCCAGTGGAAGCACCATGCGTGATCGCCCATGCGGAACAGCGCGAGACGCATCAGCGGCGCCCGGGTGAAGTCGAAGCCGCGTGCCCGGTCCTGCGCGTCGTAGGTTTGCCGACGCTGTTCGGCCTGCGCGGCGGACGCCGCGCGCAGATCCTCCTCGTGCCACGGCAAGTCGATATGGCGATGCACGACCTGCACGGGGCTGTCGAGGTCTTCCCAGTGAAACGACGTTCGCAAGATGTCGTGCCGTTGCGCCACGGTATCCCACGCGCGGCGGAACCGTTCGACGTCGAGCGCGCCGTCGATACGGAAATTCAGGCTGCTGAAGTACGCATCCGACGCGGGTTCGTACAGCCCGTGGAACAGCATGCCCTGCTGGGTCGGCGTCAGCGCGTAGACGTCGGCGATCTCGTCCGGCATGACCGAGGCCGGCGCCTGCGCCTGGCCGGTCGCGGGCCGGGTCGATGCGGACGGGACGGCAGGGTCGGCGACCAGGGATTCGAGTGCCGCGATGTACGCTTGCGCGACGCGCCGGATGGTGGCGGCGTCGTGGCAGGCCCGGCTGAATTCCCACGCAACATGCAGGCGGTTGCCGGTCACATAGGCGTTGATGTCGAGCAGGTGTTCGCGCCGCTGGCTCGCATGGCGGCCGTCGCCGCTCGGCTCCATCGCCGGTTTCCAGTCGCGCGCGGCGGCGAACAGCTGGTCGGTCTGGCCCAGGTAGTTGAACAGCAGTGGCGGCTGCGGCGCCGGAGCGTCGAGCCGGTCTTGCAGCAGGCCGTAGCTGATGCCCGCGTTCGGCACGGCGCGCAGTTGCGTCTTCACCGACGCAATCAGGCGAGCCGGATCGTGCAGGCCGGGATCGACCGTCAGCGCGACCGGGAACACGGACGTAAACCAGCCCACCGTGCGCGAGATGTCGAGGTCTTCGACCAGTTCCTCGCGCCCGTGCGCTTCGAGATCCAGCAGGACGTCGGCGGATCCGCTCCAGTCGCTGACGGCACGCGCGAGCGCGGCAAGCAGCACGTCGTTGATCTGCGCGTCGTAGGCCCGGGGCGCGGCGCCCAGCAAGGCCGTCGTCGCGGCTTCGCCCAGCTCGACCACGATCGTTTCGGCGGACGACACGGTATTGGCGTCGGCCGGCGCGGTGCGGTCGAGCGGCAGGCCGGGCAGGTCGGCGCGCGCGAGGGCCTGCCAATGGACGCGATCGGCGTCGGCGGCGCCCGCGCCGGCCCAGCGCGAGATCGCCTGGGTCCAGGCGGCCCACGTCGCGCTGCCGCCCGCAAATTCGGGCGCCTTGCCGTTGCGCAGGCGGGTATAGGCGTCGTGCAGGGTTTCGAGCAGCGCCCCCCACGACACGCCGTCGACGACCAGGTGATGCGCAACCAGCAGCAGACGAAGCGAACGGCCTTCGTCGAGACGGAACAGGTCCGCACGCACGACGGGGCCATCCGACAGATTCAGGCTCGCATGCGATTGCGCGACGTGCTGCGCGAGCTGGTCGCGCGGAAGGTCGAACACGCCGACGGGCACCTCCGGATCGTCGACGACTGCCTGGATCCAGCCGGACTCGCCCGCGCGAAAGCGCAGCCGCAGCGCATCGTGCCATTTGACCGCGTGCCGCAACGCCTGGCGCAGCAAGGCGGGATCGAAATCCGCCGGCACGTCGAGCAGGACCGCCTGGTTGTACTGGTGCGGATCGTCCTGGTGCTGCGCGAAGAAACGCTGCTGGATCGGCGTCAGCGGCAGCGGGCCGGACGATGCGACGAACTCCGCCGTGCCGACCGTGCCGCGCGTCGCCACGGTGGCGAGCTCGGCAACCGTCGGATGCTGGAAGATCAGCCGGGTGGTGAGCTTCAGGCCCGCCTTGGCGGCCAGCGACACGATGCGCATGCTGAGAATCGAGTCGCCGCCCAGCGCGAACAGGTTGTCGTGGATGCCGGGCGCCGGAATGCCCAGCGCTTCTCCCCAGATGCGGCACAGCAGCGTCTCGGTGGGCGTGCGCGGCGGTGTCGGTGCGTGTACCGCCGCCGACAGCCGCGACCGGTCCAGCGGCGGCAGCGCCTTGCGGTCGATCTTGCCGTTGCCGCTCAGGGGCAGCGCGTCGAGCACCACGTAGATGGCGGGCACCATGTAGTCCGGCAGCGTGGCGGACAACGCGGCGGCTATCGCGGCATCGCTCAGCGACGCGCCGTCGCGGAACGCGACATACGCGCACAGCGCGGCGCGGCCGGCGTCGTCGCGATAGTCGAGCGCGGCCGCCTGGCGGATTTCCGGAATGGCGGCCAGCGCGTTGTCGATCTCCCCGAGCTCGATGCGGTAGCCGCGGATCTTCAGCTGGTGGTCCTTGCGGCCGTAGAGCGCGATCGTGCCGTCGGGGAGATAGCAGCCGATGTCGCTGGTGCGGTACATGCGGACGCCGCGCTCCGGAACGAACGGATCCTCGACGAAAGCCTCCCGCGTCGCGGCTTCGTTGTTCAGGTAGCCGCGGCCGACGGCGATGCCGGACACGCACAGTTCGCCGGGAATCCCGATCGGGCACAGGTTCATCTGCGGGTCGACGACGTAGAGGCGCACGTTGCGGATCGGCTTGCCGACCGGGACGTAAGGCGTGGCCGGCGCGCACGTCATGCGGTGCTGCGCGACGTCGTCGGACGCTTCCGCCGGGCCGTACGCGTTCACCAGCGCGATGTCCGGGAACACGTCGAACCACCGTTTCACCAGGGCCGGGCTGACCATCTCGCCGGTGACGAGCAGGTGCCGCAGGTGCCGCATCAGCGCCGGCCGTTCCGACGCGCGGTCGAGCACGGCGGACAGATAGGACGGCACCAGTTCGAGGATGCTGACCCGGGTGGCGTCCAGGGTCGCGACGAAGGACGCGGGATCGCGAATGCATTCGTCGTCGACGATCACGGTCTTGCCGCCGGCGAGCGGCGCCGTGAAAAATTGCCAGACCGAAATATCGAAGCAATGCGGCGCGGTTTGCGCGATCACCGACGACGCCGATATCGAAAACTCGTCGATCTCGGCGAGCATGTGATTCAGCATGCCGGCGTGCTCGACCATCGCCCCTTTCGGCTTTCCGGTGGAACCGGACGTGTAGATCACGTAGGCGAGGCTGTCGGGAGACACGGGGCGGCCGGGATTGGTGTCGTCGTCGCTCCCGGTGGCGTCGTCGAGCGACACGACCGGCGCGAGCGAGGCCAGCTCGGGCGGCAACAGGCCGTCGCAGGTCATCACGAGGGCGGCGCCGGAATCCTCGAGAATGGTGCGGATGCGCGCCGCCGGATAGTTGGGGTCGATCGGAATGTAGGCGGCGCCGCACTTCCAGACGGCGAGGATCGCCTCCATCAGGCGGGCCGACCGGTGCATGCAGATCGCGACCAGCGCGTCCGGCCCCAGCTCGGCGGCGGCCAGCAGGCGGTGCGCGATACGGTTGGCGCGGGCGTTCAGTTCACCGATGCTCAGGACGCTGTCGCGGTACTCGACCGCCGGCCGCCCCGGGTGCGCCGCGGCGGCCTGTTCCAGACGATGCACCACGGTGAGCGCGGCGTCGAACGGCACGGCGGTGTCGTTGAAGGTGTCCAGCAGTTGCCGTCGTTCGGCCTCGGGCAGGATCGGCAGGCGTCCGAGCAGCCGGTTCGGATCGGCCGCGAAGGCATCGAGCGTCGCGGCCACGTGGCCCAGCATGCGCTGCATCGTGTCTTCGTCGAAGCGCCGCGGATCGAACGACAGTTCCATCTTCCAGTCGTCGCGCGCCGTCACCACGAATTCGAGCGGGATGTCGGCGCGGTTGTAGAGTTGAACCTCGTCGACCGCCAGCCCGTGCGCGCCATGCGTCAGCGACGCGTCCAGCGGGTAATTCATGAACGTGATGTTGCTCTCGAACAGCGGCGTCGTCAGCGGCACGTCGCTGCAGCGCTGGATGTCGGGCAACGGCGTGTGCTCGAACGGCGCGCGGGCGGCCACGCGCGCCTGGATCATCTTCAGCCACGGCACCAGCGGCTGCCTGGGGTCGACCCGCACCCGCACCGGCACCGTATTGATGAACAGGCCGAGCATGGATTCGATCCCGGGCAGGTTCGCGCCCCGTCCGGACACGACGGCGCCGAACACCACGTCGGTCTCCCCGCTGTAACGCGACAGCACGAGCGCCCAGGCCGCTTGCGCGAGGGTATTGAGGGTGACGTGATGACGGGCCGCAAATTGCCGCAGGCGCGCGCTCAGGTCGGCCGACAGGTCGGCCTGCACTTGCGCGAGGCCCTCGCCGAAGCGCTCGCCCGCGTCCGCGCGCGCGGCCGTGGGCAGCGGGGTCGGCGAGTGAAAACCTTCGAGATAGCGCGCCCAGTATTGCTGCGCGGCTTGCGGCTCGCGCTGCTGCAGCCACTGGATATAGTCGCGATAGGGGCGCACCGCGGGGAGCGTCGGCGGCACGCCGTGCGCGAGCGCGCGATAGGCCTCGAAGATCTCCTCGATCACGAGCGACAGGCACCAGCCGTCGGCCAGGATGTGATGGTGGCTCCAGCTGAACAGGTAGGCGTGCTCGGCGACGCGCACCAGGCGGCAGCGCACGAGCGGCGCACGATCGAGCGCGAAGCCTTCGGCCAGGTCGCGGTCGAGATGCGCGCGCCACCGCGCGCGCTGTTCGTGGTCCGGCAGATCGCGCCAGTCGTCCTGCACCCACGGCAGCGTGGCGTGCGCATGCACGACCTGCATGGGCTTGTCGAATTCCTCCCAATGGAACGACGTGCGCATCACCGGGTGCCGATCGATCAGCTGCTGCCATGCGGCTTGAAACAGCGCGGGATCGAGGCTGCCGGTGATCCGGCAACCGAGCTGGTTGAAGCTGCTTCTCGCGCCGGGCGAGTGCACGGCATGAAAGAGCATCGCCTCCTGCATCGGGGAGAGCTCGTAGATATCGGCGATGGTGGGGGAGGTCACGATTTGATCCTTGATACGAGGGCGTCCAACGCTTCCTGACTGATGCGCGCGGCCGGAAAGTCCGACGGGCTCAGCCCGCGCGGGCCGTCGCCGCTGGCCTCGACGATCGACAGCAGGCGGCTGCGGTAGCACTGCGTCAGCTGCTCGATGACGCCGGGTGCGCAGGCCTCGCGGTTGTAGCGCCAGGTCAGGCGCAGACGCCCGTCGAACACCATCCCGTCGATCTCGAACAGGTGGCCGCGACGTGCGCGCGGGCTGTGCTCGGGACTCTGGAAGTCGAGCACCGGCTTCCAGCCCGTGTCGTCGGCCAGCACGCGGTCGATCTGGCCGAGGTAGTTGAAGCGCACCGGCGCCGGCGGCTGCCGCTCCAGTGCCGCCGCGATGCCGGCGTCGTTGCCGAGGTAGCGGGCGACGCCGTAGCCGAGCCCGCGCATCGGCACCGCGCGCAGCTGCTCCTTGACGTGGCGCAACGCGTCGACCGCCACGGTGGCGTCGCCGGCATTCAGGTACACCGGGTAGTGCGTGGTGAACCAGCCGATCGTGCGCGACGTATCGACGCCGTCGAAGAGGTCCTCGCGACCGTGGCCTTCGAGCTCGACGACCAGCGTGGCGTTGCCGGTCCAGTCGCCGAACGCGAGCAGCAGGGCCGCCAGCAGGACTTCGTTGATCTGGGTGTTGAACGTGCGCGGCACGTCCTGCAACAGCGCGAGCGTTTGCCCGGCGTCGAAATCGATGACCGTCGTGCCGGCTTCGCCGACGGTGCCGACGGGCATGTCGTCGAAGCATGCAGGCTCGTCCGCGCTGGCCTGGAGCCAGTAGTCGAGCCCGTCGGGCGCGCTCGCACCGAGTTCGGACAGGCGCGTCGACCAGTCGCGCCACGCCGTCGTCCTGGCCGGCAGCTGCACCGCTTCGCCCGCTTCGCGCTGGCGGCATGCGGCGTACAGGTCTTCGAACAGGATGCGCCACGACACGCCGTCGATCACCAGATGGTGCGCGACCACCAGCAGGCGCTGCGGCGCGTCGGGACCGAACTGGAACAGGTGCGCGCGCAGCAGCGGCGGCGCCGACAACGTGAAGCTTTCCTGCAGGTCGCTGGCGGTCGCGAGCATCGCCGCCTGGCGTGCGGCGGGCGCCGCGTCCGCCAGCGACGTGACGCCGAGCGGAATCGCCAGCGGCGGCGCCGCATGCGATTGCTGCCATGCGCCGGCGACGCGCTCGAACCCCAGCCGCAGCGCGTCATGATGGGTCGCGACCGCCGCCAGCGCGTGCTCGAGCACGTCCGGCCGCAGCGACGCGGGCACCTCGATCATGGTCGACTGGTTGTAGTGGTGCGGATCCGCCACGTCCTGTGCGAAGAACCACGACTGGATCGGCGTCAGCGGGGCGGGGCCGACCACCGGTTCCTGCGAAATCCGGAGCGACGGCGCCTCCACCGCGACCTGGGCAAGCGCGGCGATGGTCGGATGCGCGAAAAACTGGTCGGCGGTGAATTTGAGGCCGACCTGCTGGGCCAGCGACATCACCTGGATGAGCAGGATCGAGTCGCCGCCGAGTTCGAAGAAATTGTCGTGCACGCCGATCGGCTCGCGGCCCAGCACCTCGGACCAGATCTTGCCCAGGCGCGCTTCGACGTCATTGGCCGGTGCGGCGTACGCGGTTGCGCCCGGCACGGGCGCCAGCTCCAGCGCGGCGAGCGCCTTGCGGTCGGGTTTGCCGTTCGGTGTCAGCGGCAGGCGTTCGAGCGTCACGATCGAGGCGGGCACCATGAACTCGGGCAGGCGTTCCTTCAGATGTTCCCGCAGGCCGGCGACGCTGGCCGTCGCCGTGGCGACGCAGGCCACCAGCTGCTTGTGCTGCGGCGTATCCTCGCGCACGAACACGATCGCGTCGGTCACGCCGGCGTGCTGCCGGAGCGCCGCTTCGATTTCGCCCGTCTCGATGCGATAGCCGCGAATCTTCACTTGCGTGTCGCGGCGCCCGGTGACTTCCAGGTTGCCGTCCGGCAGCCAGACGCCGAGGTCGCCGGTGCGATAGAGGCGCTCGCCCGCTTCGAACGGGTGGTCGACGAACGCGGCGGCGCTCAGGTCGTCGCGGCCGACATAGCCGCGCGCCAGCGCGATGCCGGATACGCAGATCTCGCCGGCACACCCGTCGGGGGCCAGCGCCCCGTGCTCGTCGAGCAGGTACAGGTGCGTGTTGTGGATCGGCCGGCCGACCGGCAGACGGGCGCCGTAGGCGATCGCCGGATCGACCACGTAGTCCGCGATGCACACGGTGGCCTCGGTCGGGCCGTACGAGTTGTGGCACACGCGGGTCCGGGCCAGTTCGCGCAGATCCGCCACGCGCGCGTTGTCGCCCGCGCTGATGACCCGCTTCACGGCGCCGAGCGCGTTCCAGTCGAGCGACGCGAGATAGGCCGGCGTCGCGTTGACGGTGGTGACACCCTGCTGCGCGATGTAGTCGACGAAGCGCGGCACGTCCCGGATCACGGCGGTCTTCGCCAGCACCAGGCGCGCCCCCGCGAGCAGCGTGACGAAAATCTCCATGATCGAGCCGTCGAAGCCCGGGGAGTAGAACTGGACGAACCGGTCGTCGGCATCGAAACCGAAGGCGTTCACATGGTACTGCGCCATGTTCAGGAGCCCGGCATGTTCGAGCACGACACCCTTGGGGGTGCCCGTGGAGCCGGACGTGTAGATGATGTACGCCGCGTCGCCCGGCGCGACCTCGACCTGCGCCGACGCCGGTGCGGGTTCCAGCGTGTCGAGCTGAAAGTCGAGCGCGAACATCGGAATCGCCCAGAAATCGGCGAGCAGCGGCAGGTATTCCGAGTTCGTCAGCAGCGCCTTGACGTTCGCGTCCTCGATCATGAAGCGCAGCCGCTCCCGCGGAAACTCCGGGTCGAGCGGCAGATACAATGCGCCCGCCTTGAGCGCGCCGAGCATGCCGACGATCCAGCGCTCGGAACGGTCGGCGACCACCCCCACCACGTCGCCGCGCCCGATCGCGTATTCCGCGAGCAGGAAGCCCGCCAGCCGGGACGCCTGGTCGTCCAGCTGCGCATAGGTCAGCGATGCGTCGGCGGTCACCACCGCGACGCTGTCCGGCGTGGCCGCGACCCGTTGCGCGAACTGCGCGAGGAAGGTGCCATCCACGGCAACGGGTGCCGCATGCGCAAGCAGGCGCGCACGTTCCTCGTCATCGAGCAGCGAGACCGTGTCGAGCGGGGCGTCCAGCGCGCCGAAGCCGGCCACGACGTTGCGCAGGTGCCGCGCGACATGCTGCAGATAATGCAGCGTGAAGACCGTCGGCCGGCCCGTCAGGACGATCTCGTAGCACGCGCGATGCCGGATCTCGATCGACAGGTCGTAGTCCCCCGCCGTCCACGCTTCGTGCAGGCCGTCGAAGCGCACGCCGACGTTGGTCGCGGGCCGTGCGCCGCGCAGTTTGTGCGCGAGGGCCGCGATCGGAAAATCCTGATACGAATAGCTGCGCTGCACGCTGTCGCGCACCTGGTTCAGGTACGCGCGAACCGTGGGGCCGGGCTGGGCGGCGTCGAGCAGCGGGATGGAATCGGCGGAACCGTTCGCGGCTTCGGCGATCAGGCGCGGCGTATCCACGAACAGGCCGGCCGCGCCGTCGTAGCGCCCGAGCACCCGGAACAGCGCCGCCAGCAGCACGACGAACGCGCCCAGCTCGTTGCCGGCCGCGAGCTTCGCCAGGGCCTGCCCCGCGTCGCCGTCGAGCGCGAACGTCAGCGCCGGCGCGGGGCCGAGGGGCAACGCATACGCCTGCCACGCTTGCTGAAGACGGAAGTCTTCGTCGAGGCGTCCGAGCGCCTCGCTCCAGAACGCGAAGTGTTCCTGGTATTGCCCGCTGGTCGACAGCGCGTTGAGATTCAGTTCTGACAAAGCACGATCTCCCTGGTCGCGTACAGGATTTCGGAAGCGATGCCCTTGGCCTTGCAGTGCGCGACAAACTGGGTGGACTGGATATGGCTGGGCGAGTTTTCGTCGAAGGTGTTGTCGAGGAGGTGGTTGAGCCACGGCTCCTGGCCCATCGCGTAGACATACGCCGCGTTGAACGGGAAGTCGTCCACCAGCGCGGCCGCCTCGCCGAACTGGCAGCCCCGCGCCCGGCGCGAGCGGTCGAGGTCGCGCGGCAGCGCCTTGGGAAACAGCGGGCCGTAGACCCATGACGGCGGTGCGCCCTCGGTTTCCATCCCGACGAACAACGTGTCCGGCTTGCCGGCGAGGCGGAAGACATGCTCGTAAAGACGCGGGTCCAGGTTGCACGAATCGGCGATGCACAGCACCGAACGCGTGCCGAAGCGGATCATGAAGCTCTGCTTGCTCTGGATCGCCAGGTCGTTGTGTTCGCCCAGGAACGGAATGGCGGTGATGGCGCCGTTGGGCACCTTGATTTCGTCTGCATCCCTGACTTCCAGCACGTCGTCGAAACCGAGCTTGCGCAACGCCAGCGCCAGTGACGGATCTTGCGGAAACCCGTCGAGATTCCTGCCGACCACCACGGTCTTGACCTTGTGGCGAAGCTGCAGCAGCGTTTCGAGGACGATGTGATCGTGATGGCTGTGCGTGATCAGCACGTAGTCGATCTGGTCGGGCAAGTCCGCGAACGTATAGCGCGGCAGCGCGGTGTCGTAGCCGTAGCTGATCGCCGGATCGATCAGGATGCTCACGCCGCGGCTCTGCACCAGCAGGCACGCGTGGCCGTAATAGCGGATGCGGATGTCGTCGCCGTCGAACGAACGATCCGGTTTCGGCGCGGGCGCCTCCTCGACGAAGAACGTGCGGAACAGCGGCTCGTCCTTCTCCTCCACGCGCATCAGGTCGACGATTTTCGCGTAGCTGCCGGGCGTGTCGCGCATCCGGAACAGCGCATCGAGCGCGCGATCGTCGAAGGCCATGTTGCAAAACAGCGTGCGCTCGTCGCTGAGCCGGGGCGTGCTGAGAATGAACGGCCGGGGCGTGTTCTCGTCGATCGCCGACAGCGCGATGCTCTGGGCGTCGCGCGCGTAGAGCGGGCTCGCATACAGCAGGCTCTCGAAGAGCCGGAAGGACGGGTTGTGATTCAGGTCGTAGTAGATCTCGACATAGCCTTTCAGCACTTCCGGGATCTCGGGATAGATCGGATCCGATGCCATCCCCTTCGCCTGTTCCAGCAGCAACGTGGAGAATGTCTTGTAAGCCTTCGCCAGCTCCAGTTGGCGGGTCGCGCGAGCGGTGGTCTGCTCGATCAGCGCGCGGATTTCGTCGACGCGCTTGCCGCCCAGGTCGAGAAACGGGCCACCGCGCATCGCGGGATCCTTGCAGGCCGCCGCATGCATCATCGGCGACGCCGCATAGGATTTCATCAGCGGCAGGAACCGCTCGGCCACGTTGAGTGCGGCGGTCAACGGCGGCAGCGTGTGAAACCACGCGTACCAACCGTTGATCAGCGGTTCGAACTGAATGTTTTGCCGCAGGTAGACGTGTGTGCTGGACGAAATAGTCAACGAAGGCTCCTTAGAATGCGCTGAGTTCGACGGTCGGCTGACGGGTTTCGGCGTGCAGCGCAGGTTGTCCCAAGGTCAGGTTCCGGATGCGAACACCCGGATCGGCGAGCACTTCGCCGATGACGGACGTCAGCGCGTCGGCAAGGCCTTGCACCAGGGCCTCGCTGAACCGCCCCGCGTGATAGACGACGCTGATCGCGAGGCCCTCGGCGCGCGGCTCGGCCAGGAACCAGAAGTCCGTCGCGGCTTCCGTGTCCGCGCGTTGCGGATCGTGGTCCGGCCGCTCGGCAATGTGCACTTGTCCCGCATAGCGATCGACGGCGCCCTCGCGCTGGTTCTGCAGCGTCAGGCCGATGTCGAAGAGCGGGTTGCGTCCCGCAACGCGTTTGACGTGCAGTTCGTCGAGCAGGCGATCCAGCGGATACAGCGGATGGGAGAACGCTTCGAGGGTGGTGTCCCGCACCCGGGTCAGCAGCGTGTCGAAACGGTCGTCGCCGGCGACGCGATCGCGCAGCGCGAGCACGTTCAGGTAGGGGCCGACCTGCGCCTCGAGTTCGGGCAGCTCGCGGCCCGCGACCGGCGTGCCGACGACGATGTCCTCCTGGCCGGAACGGCGGTAGAACAGCGCCTTGATGGCGGACAGCAGCGCGACGAACAAGGTCGCGCCGTGACGCTTGCCGAGCGCATCGAGCGCCGCCGTCTCGGCGGCGGGCAGTTCGAACCGCCAGGTTTTCCAGCTCGGCGCAGCCGGCTGCTCGACGTCGCCCGGCAGTGCCAGCGCGCGCAGGCCGCCGCCCAGCTTGGCCAGCCAGTAGTCCTTCATGCGGGCGCCGTCCGGCCCGGCGAGCAGGCGGTTCAGCCAGCCGGCGTAATCCTTGTACTGGATCGAGAGGGCGGGCAGCGGATTGTCCCGACGCTGGACGAACGCGTCATAGAGCTTCGACAGGTCGTCGAGCAGCACCTCCGTGGACCAGCCGTCGCTCACGATGTGATGCATCGTGCAGAGGCAGACGTGCCGGACTTCGGACAACCTGAGCAGCTTGACGCGGAAGAGCGGGCCGGCGGCGAGATCCATCGGCGCGAGCCGTTCGCTCTCGTAGATCGAGATGACCTGGGCGTCCCGGTCCTCGGCATCCTGCAGATTGACGACCTCGACCGGGAAGGCCGCTTCGCCGGGCGGCAGCACCTGCTGGACCGGCTGATTGCCTGCCAGCACGAAACGCGTGCGCAGGATCTCGTGACGTTCGCTCAGCGCGCGGAACGCACGCACGAGCGCATCCACGTCGAGCACGCCCTCGAACAGCAGGGACGTGGGCAGCGGCCCGCCGGCCTGCCCCGCATTGAGGCGATCCTGGACCCACAGCCGGGTCTGGGCGGGAGAGAGTTCGTAGTGCGTCTGCGCCGGCAGCGGCGTCACGGGCACGTAATCGATCGGCTGCGTATCGGCGATGCGCTTCGCGAGGCCCGAAATGGTGGGGTGCGCGAACAGGCTGCGAATTTCCAGTTTCGCCTGCAGATCGCGACGGATGCGTGCGACGACCTTCGTCGCGGACAGCGAATTGCCGCCCAGCTCGAAGAAATTGGCGGTCGTACTGATGCGGGCCTGGCCGAGCACTTCCTGCCAGATGGCCGTCAACTGCGCTTCGAGCGCGTTGGCGGGCGCAACGTGGTCCGGGCCGTCGCCGGGTTCGGGCAGCCTGGCGCGATCGAGCTTGCCGTTGGGCAGGGTCTCGAACGCGGTCACGACGACGAACGCCGACGGCACCATGTAATCCGGCAACCGCTGCTGCAGATGGCCGCGTACCGCTTCGATCAGTTCGGCTTCGGGGTGCGACGCGCACAGCCATGCGACGAGTTTCGCGCCGTCGTCCACGCCGCGCACCGCCACGACGGCGGCGTCGACCAGCGGGTGCGAGGTCAGTACCGCCTCGATTTCACCGGGCTCGATGCGCAGGCCACGCAGCTTGATCTGGTGATCGATGCGGCCGAGGAATTCGATGTTGCCGTCGGGGCGGTAGCGCGCGAGATCGCCGGTACGGTAAAGGCGCGCCTGCGGGTCGGTCGAGAACGGATCGGCGATGAACTTCTCCGCGCTCAGTTCCGGTTCGCCGTGATAGCCGAGCCCGACCGGCGTGCCGCCGATCAGCAGTTCGCCCGCCACGCCGAGCGGCGTGGGCTGCATCTGCGCGTCCACGATATGAAGGCGGGCATTGGCGATGGGGCGGCCGATCGGGACGATGCGGTGCGGGTCGTCTCGCCGGCATTCCCATGCGCTCACGTCGACAGCGGCCTCCGTGGGGCCGTAGAGGTTGTACAGCCCGACGTCCAGGCGCTCGAAGCAGCGCTGCTGCAGGTCGTAGGGCAGCGCCTCGCCGCTGCACACGACGCGGCGCAGCGACGTGCAGTGCGCGTCGAGGTCCGGATGGTCGAGGAAGGCGCGCAGCATCGACGGCACGAAGTGGATCGTGGTGATCCGCTCGCGCTCGATGAGCGCGGCCAGATAGTCGGTCTCGCGCTGTCCGCCGGGTCGGGCGAACACGAGTCGCGCACCGGTGACGAGCGGCCAGAAGAATTCCCAGACGGAGACGTCGAAGCTGAACGGGGTCTTCTGCAGGACGGCGTCGTCGGCGTCGAGCGAGTAGGCGTGCTGCATCCAGAGGATGCGGTTGGTGATCGCGCGATGGGTGTTGAGCGCGCCCTTGGGGCGGCCGGTGGAACCGGACGTGTAGATCATGTAGGCGAGGTTGTCGCCGTTCAGATCGGGCTCGGGGTTGGCCACGGCGTCGAGATCGAGGCCGAGTTCGTTGGAATCGACGACGATCAGGGCGGCATCGGTATCGGGCAGCGCGGCGCGCAGATGTTGCTGGGTGAGGAGCCAGCGCAACTGCGCGTGCTCGATCATGAAGCGCACGCGCTCGGCGGGATAGTCTGGGTCGACGGGGACGTAAGCGCCGCCGGCCTTGAGGACCGCGAGGAGCGAGACGATCATGTCGAGCGAGCGCTCCATGGCGACGCCGACGAGGGCGTCGGGCCCGACGCCGAGCGCGATGAGCCGGTGCGCGAGGCGGTTGGCGCGCAGGTTGAGTTCGGCGTAGGAGAGCGTGGCGTCGTCATAGACGGCGGCGACGGCATCGGGCGTGCGCGCGACCTGCTGTTCGAACAGGCGGTGCAGCGGTTGCGCGGCGGCCTCGCCGAACTCCGTCGCGGTCCGGTTCCACTCGACGGTCAGCAGGTTCCGCTCCGCTTCGCTCGTCAACGGCAGCCGGGCAACGACGGCCGACGCATCGTCCGCGAGACGGGCGAGCAGGGTCCGGTAGATCGCGAGGAAACGCTCCACGGTGCTCTCGTCGAACAGATCGGTGTTGTAGTCGCAATCGATCAGGAGTGCCTGCCCCGAGTCGAGGACGTTGACGTTCAAATCGAACGCGGTGTGGCGGATCAGCGGGGCGACCAGGCCGACCGTCAGGCCCGGCAGGCCGGGCAGTGCCGACACGGGCTCCAGATTGAAGACCGCCGATACCAGCGGGGCGGCGTTGAGATCGCGCTGCGCGCCGATTTCGCGGACCAGCTCGGCGAACGGATAGTCCTGGTGCTCGAGCGCGTCGAGCAGGTTCTGCCGGGTGCCGGCCAGGAAGCTGGCCACGGTGGCCTGCTCGGGCAGCGTGGAGCGCAGCGGCAGCAGATGCGTGCAGTAGCCGGCGAGGCGATCGCTGCCGGCCACGGAACGGCCGGTCACCGGGATGCCGGTGACAATCTCTTGCTGGCCGGCGATGCGGTGCAGGAACAGGTTGAAGCCGGCAAGCAGCACCATGTAGAGCGTGCAGCCGTTCTGACGGGCGGCGGTGCGCAGCGGCGCGGCCGCCGCCGCGTCCAGATGCAGCGACACGCGCTTGCCGTGAAACGTCTTCACCGCGGGCCTCGGGTAGTCGGCCGGAAGGTTCAACGGTGCGGCCTGGCGCTCGCACTGCGCGAGCCAGTACGCGCGATTCGCCTTCGTTTCCGGGCTGTGGCGCTGGGTGTCGAGCTGCTTCAGGTATTCGCGAAACTGGAGCGGCGCCGCAGCCGGCGCGGCGCCGGCATACGCGCGGGCCAGATCCTCGAGCAGGATGCCGAACGTCGAGCCGTCACAGATGATGTGATGGGCCGTCATCACCAGCAGGTGACGTTCGCTGTCGACGCGCACGAGCGCGGCGCGAAAGAGCGGGCCGTTCACCAGATCGAACGGCTCGCGGCTTTCCTGGTCCCGCCACGCGTCCTGGTCCGCGTCGATCAGCGGAATCCGCAGCGTCAGCGACGGATGCACGATCTGGCCCGACCCGTCCGGCGTCACCGTCGTGCGCAGCGCCTCGTGTCGATCGACCAGGCCCTGGACGGCGGCGCGCATCGCGGCCTCGTCGAGCCGGCCCTTCAGTTCGAGGGTGGTGTTGACGTTGTAGGCCAGCGAGCCTTCGGGATCGATTTCCGACAACACCCACAGCTGGCGTTGCGCTTCGCTCAGCGCGGCGACCGTGCCGTGCTTCGAGTGCGGCCGGATGAAGCCGCCCCGGCGCAGGTCGGCGACGCTGTCCTTCACCGCGCGGATAAACCGGTCGACATCGGCATCCGTATGCGCGGTGGAGAGGAAGCAGGTGCGCCATTCCCAGATGTAGATGCCCTTTTCGAGCATGTGATAGAAGAACAGGTCCAGGTTCTCGGTGAATTCGAAACGGAACATCGAGCCGAACCACGTGACCTTGATCGGCGCCTCGGCCTCCACGAAGAACGCATTCAACGTGCCTGCGATTTGCGCGGTCCGTTCGTTGAGCGCGGCCTGCAGCGCCGGGCCTTCCTGTTCGATCTTCTCCAGCACGGCCAGCGCGGCCGCCATCGCCAGCGGGTACTGGCAGAACGTGCCGCCGAACGCGGTGCGGTCCGCGACCGGGAACGAGTGGTCGCCGTAGGTCCACATGCCGCCGTCGATGGCGTCCATGAAGCGGGTGGTGCCGGCGATGACGCCCAGCGGCAGGCCGCCGCCGATGATCTTGCCGTACGTCGCGAGATCGGCCCGGATGCCGAACATGGCCTGCGAGCCGCCCGGATGGACGCGGAAGCCGGTGATCATTTCGTCGAAGATCAGCGCGACACCGGCCTCTTCGGTGATGCGGCGCAGTTCCTTGAGAAACGCGACGGGCTGCAGGGACGGGTTGCGGCTCTGCACCGGCTCCACCATCACGGCCGCCAGGGTCGACGCCATGCCGCGAATGGCCTCGAGCGCGGCGTCGCTGCCGTAGTCGAGCAGGATCATGTTCTCGACCGAGCCGAACGGCACGCCGGGGGCGATGGTTTCCGTGACGCCTTCCGCGTTCGCCGCGGCGAGCGTGCCGTCGGCATGGCCGTGATACGAATGCGTGAACATCACGATCTTGTCGCGCCCGGTCACGGCGCGCGCGAGCCGCATCGCGGTCATGACCGCCTCGGTACCGGTGTTCGAGAACGCGACGCGATCGAGGCCGGTGACGCGGGCAAAGCGCGCGGCCACTTCGCCGACGAGGCTGGAGCGTGCGCCCAGTTCGAGCGGGCGTTGCCATTCGCGGCTGACCTGATGCTGGATGAAATCCGGCGTGTGGCCGAACAGATGCACGCCGAAGCCCATCGTGAAATCGATGTACTCGTTGCCGTCGATGTCCCACAGCCGCGAACCGGCCGCGCGCTCGCCGACGATCGGATACAGCATCTCCTTGGTCGAAAAGCGGAAGCCGACCGTGGCCCGGCTGTCGGCCAGCACCGGGCGGGACGCCTGCACCGATTCCTTCGATTTCCGGGTACGCGTCGTGTAGCGCGCGATCAGCGCTTCGAGATGCTCCTGCTGTACGGCGGACAAGCCGCGCGCCCGCTGTTCGACCGGGCTGCCCCACGGCATCATCGGCTTGGGCGGCCGGTTGTCGGTCGCGGCCGCAGGTGCCGGCGCGGGCTTCGCTGCGGGCGCGGCGGCCGGCACCGCGGTCGCGGCCTTGGCCGCGACGTTCGCAACGTTCGCGACGTTCGCGACGGCTTGCGCGGCGACCGTCGCCGGCCGGACGTCGGCGTGGCCGGTCAGCGACGTGCGCAGCAGCTCCATCTGCTGGCTCATGACGCGCGACAGCAACTGATTCTGTTCCAGCAACACGCGCTCGACCGTGGAGCCGCCTTCGGCCGCCACCCATTCCGCCGGCGCGGCGGCGAGCGGCGCCGGCACCTCCGCGGATGGCGCGAGCGCCACCGCGGACGGCTCGCCCACGGTCGCGACCACGGCCTCGGCCTCGGACGGCGCGGCGGCCGCCGGCAGATTGTCCGCGACATACTCGGCGAGCGCCTGCACCGTCGCCAGGTCTTCGAAGAAGCGACGCATGGCCAGCTTCACGCCGTACTGTTTCTCGATGTGCCGGATGGCCTCGATCAGCACGATCGAGTCGGCGCCCATTTCCAGGAACGGCAGGTCGATGTTGATGGTGGCGGGATCGGCCTGGATCAATTCGCCGATCTTGCCGCGAAGCCATTCGAGAACCTCGCCGCTACGGTCGTGGGTCGGCGTTGCAGCGATGGGTGATGCGCTTGTCTGAGTCATGGACGTGTCCGCTTTCTGAAACCAGGTACGGCTGCGTTGGAAGGGATAGGACGGCAATGCGACGCGCATGGGCGCGGGTGTTTCGGTTGCGGCCCAGGCGACATCGACGCCCCGGGCATAAAGGCTCGACAGCGTTTCGATCAGCGCTTGCTGCTCGACTTGCGGCCGCTGCAGGGCCAGGAACTGGATCCCGGCATCCGGCGCGCAGCACGCGCGGGCCAGGTTGACGAGCACCGGCTTGGGACCGATTTCGACCAGCACGTTGAAACCGGCTTCGGCGAGGCGCTCGACGCTGCTTGCGAACTGCACCGGCTCCCGGCAGTGGCGGCGCCAGTACGCGTCGGTGGGCGCCTCGTCCATCGCGGCGCCCGTGAGATTCGAATAGAACGGGATGGCCGGGCGCGCGACGGGCACGGCTTTCGCCGCGGCCTGGAAGCTGTTCAGCATCGGCTCGAGCAGCGGCGAGTGAAACGCGTGCGACGTGTTGAGCGGCACGGACCGGATGCCCTGCGCGGCAAACGCGTCGACCAGCCGTGCGATGCGCTCGCGCTTGCCGGAAATCACGATGCTGGCCGGCCCGTTGACGGCCGCCACCGCGACCTCGTGCGGACAGGCTTCGATCGCGCGCTCGACCGTGGCGAGGTCGGTGAAAATCGCCGCCATCTCGCCGTCGCGGGGCAATGCCTGCATCAACCGGCCGCGTTCGGCGATCAGCCGCAGGCCGTCTTCCGGCGAGAAGACGCCGGCCGCGCAAGCCGCCGCGTACTCGCCGACGCTGTGCCCCATCACGGCGTCGGGCACCACGCCGAACGACGCCAGCAACGTGGTGAGCGCGTACTGCAGCGAGAACAGGGCCGGCTGGCTGTAGCCGGTCTGGTGGATGTCCTCGGACGGCGCGGACAGCACCTCGAGCAACGGCTTGTCGAGCAGCGGATCGGCCACCGCGCGGCAGCGGTCGACGGCGTCGCGGAACACCGGATACGCGTCATACAGGCGGCGGCCCATGCCGGCGTATTGCGAGCCCTGACCGGTGAACAGGAACGCCATCTTCACGCGCGGCGCGGGCTGCACCGCGCCCGCAGGCTCCTTGGCCTGGAAGGCGCGCAGCTTGTCGATGGCGTCCTCGACGGACGTCACCGGCAGCGCCAGCCGGTGTGAGAAAGGCGAGCGGCCGGCCGCCGCAGAAAACGCCACGGCCGCGATATCGAGACCCGGTTCGGCTTCGAGCCGCCGCTGATAGCGCCCGGCCAGCTCGCGCAACGCCGCCGGCGTCTTGCCCGACAGCACCAACGGATGCACCTTGTGTCTCGACGGTGTCGCCCGTTGCGCCGGCACGGGGGCTTCTTCCAGCACCACGTGCGCATTGGTGCCGCTCGCGCCGAACGCGCTCACGCCGGCTCGCCGTGGCCGCTCGCCGCGCGGCCACGCGCTCGCCTCGGTGCAGATCTCGACGGGCAGCGCGTCCCACTGCACCAGCGGGTTCGGGCGGCGCAGATGCAGGTGGGCGGGCAGGCGGCCGTGGTTCAGCGACAGCACGACCTTGATGACCCCCGCGATGCCGGCGGCGGATTCCGTGTGGCCGATGTTGGTCTTCACCGAGCCGACGCGCAGCCGCCGGCTCGCGTCACGGCCTTCGCCGAATACCGTCGCCAGCGCCTGCACCTCGACGGGATCGCCGAGCGGGGTGCCGGTGCCGTGCGCTTCCACGTAATCGATGGACGCGGCGGGCAGCCCGCCCAGCGCCTGGCGGATGACGGCTTCCTGCGCGCGGCCGTTCGGTGCGGTAAACCCGCTCGATGCGCCGTCGTGGTTGACGGCCGAACCACGCAGCACGGCCAGCACGCGATCGCCTGCGGCGAGCGCATCGGACAGGCGCTTGAGCACCAGCGCGCCGCAGCCTTCACTGCGCACGAAGCCGTCCGCCGCCGCGTCGAAGGTCTTGCAGCGGCCGTCCGGCGCCAGCGCCCGCGTGCGCGACACGGCAATGGAGTTGTCCGGCGAGAGGATCAGGTTGACGCCGCCCGCGATCGCGAGATCGCATTCGCCGCTTCGCAGATTCTGGCTGGCGAGATGGATCGCGGTGAGCGACGACGAGCAGGCGGTGTCGATCGCCATGCTCGGTCCCTGCACGCCCAGTCCATAGGAGATGCGGCCGGCCGCCGTGTTGAGCGGATTGCCGGTGAAGAAATAGCCGTCGATGCCGCTGCCGCCGCCGTTGCGAAGCTGCAGGTTCGCGTAGTCGTTGGTGGTGATGCCGACGAAGACGCCGGTCCGGCTGCCCTTGAGCCCGTCGACGGGAATCCCGGCATGCTCCAGCGCTTCGTGACTGACTTCGAGCAACAGGCGCTGCTGCGGGTCCATCGCGGCCGCTTCGCGCGGCGTGATACGGAAGAAGGCAGGATCGAACTGGTCGACGTCGTCGAGGAAACCGCCGAAGCGGCAGTACAAGCGCCCCGGCGCTTCCGGATCGGGGTCGTAGTACGCGTCGACGTCCCAGCGCTCGCGCGGCACTTCGGAAATCGCATCCACGCCGTCGTTCAACAGCTGCCAGTAGGCATCGAGGTCGTGCGCGGCGCCCGGAAAACGGCAACTCATGCCGACGATCGCGATCGGCTCCGGCGTACCGGTCTCGCGGGCCGCCACGGTCGCCACGGCCGGCCGCGGCTGCACGACCTCCGTCGGCGCCGCGTGCGCGTCCGGCGTCGTGCCGGACGACTGCTCCGCCAGGAAATCGGCGAGGGCGTTGACCGTCGGATGATCGAACAGCAGCGCGACCGGCAACGGGATGCCCAGCGCCTTTTCGACGAGCGTGCGCACGTCCAGCGCCATCAGCGAATCCATGCCCATCTCGAAGAAGCCGAGATTGCGATCCAGCGCCTCCGTTTCGTAGCCGAGCACCTGGGCCACTGCGCGGTCGATGCTGTCCGCCAGCAGACGCTTGCGCTCGCGCGGCGATGCGTCGCGCAATGCCGGCATCGCCTGCGCGCCCGTGGCGGGGCCGGCCACCCGCACGCGGTCGAGGAAGGGGCGGGGCCCGCGCGCCTCGTACGAGGCCTGGAACAGCGCCAGGTCGATATCGACGACCGCCGCCTGCGGCACGGCGGGGAGGCGATCCAGCAGGTCGAGCGCGCGATCCGCCGCCAGCGGCCGGATGCCGACGCGCCGCAGCAGCGCTTCCGCCTCGGGGAACGTCATGCCGCCTTGCGCCCAGGGCCCCCAGTTCACGCTCAGGGCCGGCAGGCCCAGCGCGCGGCGATGATGCGCGAGCGCGTCGAGGAAGCGGTTCGCGGCGCTGTAGTGCGCCTGGTCGCGCGAGCCCCATGCGGATGCGATCGACGAAAACAGGATGAAGAAATCGAGCGGGAAGGGCGCGCTGTGCTGATGAAGCAGCCACGCGCCGGCGACCTTGGGTGCCAGGACCGCGTCGAGTTCCGCGCGCTCGACCTGCACGATCGGCTTGTAGCCGACGATGCCGGCCGCATGCACGATGCCCCGCAGCGGCACGCCGTCGCGCTGCAGCGCGGCGAAGAAATCGGCGACCGCCACCGGATCCGCGATATCGAGGCGCTCGCAGCGCAGTGACACATTGCGCTCGCGCAGCTCGGCGATCGCCTGCCGGCTCTCGTCGCTCGCCGCCCCTTGACGGCCGACCAGGATCAGCGTGCCCGCGCCGCGCGCCGCCAGCCATCGCGCGGTGTGCAGCCCGAGCGCGCCGAACCCGCCGGTGATCAGGTAGGCCGCGTCCGGATCGACCCGCAGCGCGGCCGTGTCGGCTTGCGCGAGCGGGCTCAGGCGTGCGACATGGCGCACGTCGCGCCGCAACGCCACCTGTTCTTCGCGGTGCTCGCCGAGCAGTTCCTGAAGCAGCGCCTGCGTCTCGTCCGCCGGCGCGGCCGGATCGAGATCGATCGCCGTGCCGAACCATTCCGGATGCTCGATCATCGCCCCGCGTGCCAGGCCCGACAAGGCAGCCTGTGCGAGCCCGGTGACGCGGGGCGCTTCGCCGGCTTCCACCGCGTCGCGCGTGACCACCGAGATCCTGGGCCCGATCGAAGGCGTCCCGGCGCGCTCGCTGCCGGCCCGCGCGTGCACGAGATGCAGCAGCGCGGTGGACATGCGCGACGTGCCTACGGCTTCGTCCAGCGCCCATAAAAAGACGATGCGCTGCCCGGGCGCGGCGGTCTCGTTCAGCAAGCGCACGAAATGGTCCGGCTGCTCGGGCGCGACCTGCCAACCCGCTTCCGCGCCACCGCCATAGTCGCGGCCGGGGCGTACCAGCGCGCACGATGCGCCGTGCGCGCGCAGCAGCGCGGCGAGCCGCTCGCCGACCCCGCTTCCGTCCGCGAAGATCAGCCACGGAGACGCGTCGGCGGCGAGCCGGGCCGGCGGCAACGCGGCTTGCTGCTCCCACACCACGCGATAGAGCGGAGGCGCGGCCGGGGCGCCGGGTTCGGCCGGGGTGAACGCGGCCCTGAGCAGGTCCGGAAAGAGGTTCAGCACGTCTTCCGGGTATTTGCCGGACGACTTGAGGTGCCGCAACGCGGCGTCGATGCTGCCGGCATCCATGCCGACGACGGGCGACGGGATCTTCTCCAGGCTGAAACGCTGCCGCTCGAACGGATAGTTCGGCAAGGTCGTGGCAGGCTGGGCCGGCGCCGGGAACAGCGCGTGCCAGTCGAATTGCCCGCCCTGCACGTACAGGGCCGCGAGTGCGTGCTCCAGTGCCTCGCCGGCGCACGGCGGCGGCAGCCAGCCGTCGGCGAGCCCCTCCGGCACGTGCGGCGCGTCGGCCTGATCCGGCGCACCGGCAAGCTGCAGCCAGTACTGCGGGTGCGTCACCTCGTCGGTCACCTCCGCGCCGAGACAGCCGGAAATCAGGCGGACCGACGGCCGTGCGAGCGGCATGTCATGAAGCGCAGCGCGCAACGCGTCGGCGTCCCGGCGGGCGGCCACGAGGCGCAGCGCGTCGGCCATGCTCACGACACCCGCCACGCAGGCCGCCACATATTCGCCGATGCCGTGCCCCGACACGACGGCCGGCCGGATGCCCCATCCCTTCCACAGTTCCGCCCACGCGAACTGGACCGCGAAACGGCCCGCGTCGGTATCGAGCGCCTCCAGCGGCACCGCGCAACGGTCGAAGGCATCGCGAAACAGCGGTTCCGATGCGTGGAGCGCGCGCGCGGCGCCGGTGCCCGGCACGCCGAACAGGGCGCCCAGGCGCAACGGCTTGCCCGTGCGCGCCACGGCCGCCGCCGCGCTCCGCCCGCCCGACACATAGGCCGCGCGAAACGGATAGTGACTCCTTCCGGTGGCGGCGGCGCGGCAGATGGCGGCCTGCTCCTGCGGCGTCGCGCCGGCGATCGTGCGCTCGTAGCGTAACGCGAGCGCCGCCAGCGCCGCTTCGGATCTGGCCGACAGCAGCAGCAACTGGCGCTGCGCCGCGTGCGCCGGTGCGACCGGCGGTTCCTCGACGATCGCGTGCGCATTGGTGCCGCTGAATCCGAACGCGCTGACCCCGGCGATTCGCCGGCGCTCGCCGCGACGCCATGCGACCGGATCGGCCGCGACGCGGATCGGGATCGCCTGCCACGGCGTATGCGGATTGGGTTGCGTGAAATGCAGGTGCGCCGGAATCCGGTCGTGCTCGAACGACAGCAGGACCTTGATCAGGCCGGCGATGCCGGACGCGGATTCGAGATGCCCGATATTGGTCTTGACCGACCCGATCACGAGCGGCTCGCTCGCCGTGCGGCCGGGACCGTAGACGCCCGCCAGCGCTTCGACCTCGATCGGGTCGCCGAGGGAAGTCCCGGTGCCGTGGGCCTCGACATAGGAGACGTCGCCCGGCGCGAGGCCAGCCTGGTTCAGCGCGCGGCGTATCACCCGTTCCTGCGAATCGCGGCTCGGCACGGTCAGCCCGCCGCCGCCGCCGCCCTGGTCGACCGCCGTGCCACGCACGATGCCGAGCACCCGGTCGCCGTCCGCGAGCGCGTCGGCGAGGCGCTTGAGCACGACCATGCCGCACCCTTCGCCGCGCACGTAGCCGTCCGCCGACGCGTCGAAGGTCTTGCAGCGTCCGTCCGGCGACAGCATGCGCGCTTGCGAGAAACTGACCATGACCTCGGGCGACAGCATCAGGTTGACGCCGCCCGCGAGCGCCATGCCGGTTTCGCGCGAGCGCAGGCTTTCGCAGGCGAGGTGCAGGCAGACCAGCGACGACGAGCAGGCCGTATCGATCGCCATGCTCGGGCCGGTGAGGCCCAGCACGAACGACAGCCGGCCGGCGGCCATGTTCAGCGCGCTGCCCGTGCCGGCATAGCTGCTCGACGGCATCGCCGCATTGGATACCTGGATCGCATGGTCGAAGCAGGTAATGCCGACGTACACGCCCGTGGCGGACTGCCGGAAGCGCTCGGGCGCGAGATGGGCATTCTCGAGCGCCTCCCAGGCCACTTCGAGCAGGAGCCGTTGCTGCGGATCGAGATAGGTCGCTTCGCGCGGCGCGATCCCGAAGAACGCCGCATCGAACTGATCGACGCGTTCGAGAAACGCGCCGTGGCGGGTCGCCATCTTGCCGGGCGCGGACGGATCGGGGTCGTAATAGCGATCGATGTCCCAGCGTTCGCCGGGCACTTCGGTGACGGCATCGCGCGCGTTGTCGAGCAATTGCCAGAACGCGTCCGGCGTATCGCTGCGGCCGGGGAAGCGGCAAGCCATGCCGATGACGGCGATCGGTTCATTGCGGTCCGAGCGCAGCGCCGCGATTTCCGCGCGCCGCTGGCGCAGTTCGTCGAGCGCGGCTTTCAGTGCATGCGTGGCCTTGGCGTTCATTGGGCGCCGATCTCCTGCGCGATCAGTTCGGAAAGGTCGTCCTCGTCGAGGTCGTCCGATGCTTCGTCGACGACAGGCGCGGGGAGCGACGGTGACAGTTCGCCGAGCACGTACTGGGCGAGCGCTTGCAGGTTCGGATAGGAAAAGAACAGCGTCGCGCGAAACGGCCTGCCGAACACCTTGGTGAGACGGTCGGTCAGTTCGAGCGCGATCAGCGAATCCAGGCCGAGATCGAGCAGCGATTGCCCGGGCGCGATGGCGTCCGGCCCGGGCAGACGCAACGTCTCGGCCAGCATCTTCGCGAGCGTGCCGGCGATGAGCTCGAGCCGCTCGCGCGACGCGCACGCATGCAGCTGGCGCAGCAATGCCGTCTCCTGCTGCGCAGGCTGCGCGGCCGGTTGCGCCAGCTCGGAAAACAACGCCGATCCGGCAGCCGGCGCATCGACCCGGAACAGCGTCGGCCAGTCGATGCGCGCGACCCCGGACTGGGCAACGCCGGACGCCATCAGCCGTTCGAGGGTCGCGATGGCCAGTTCGGGCGACAGCGTGCCCACGCCGAGCGCACCCAGCTGTTCATGCGCGCGCCGTCCGTAGTCGGTGGCGGCGTGGCCGATCTCGGCCCACGGGCCCCAGTTGACGCTGAGTGCCGGTTTTCCCTGCGCGCGCCGATGCTGCGCAAGGGCGTCGAGGAAGCTGTTCGCCGCCGCGTAGTTGCTCTGGCCCGGCATGGTGATCAGCGCGGCCATCGACGAGAACAGCACGAAATGGTCGAGCGGCAGGTCGGCCGTCAGCTCGTGCAGATACCACGCGCCATCGGCCTTGCCGCTGCCGGCGCGATGGAAGAAGTCGTCGTCCTGGCGAGTCAGCAGCGCATCGTCGAGCGTGCCGGCGAGGTGAAACACCCCCTTGAGCGGCGGCATCGAACGCGCGATTTCGCCGATCGCGTCCGCGACGTCCTCGCGACGCGACAGATCGGCGCGAATGAAGCGGGCGTCGAGCGTCTGCAGGATCTTTTCGGCGGCGGCGGAAGGCTCGCTGCGCCCGAGCAGCACGACCTTGCCGGCGCCGTTGCCGGCGAGCCAGGCCGCGAGCCGCAGGCCGAGCCCGCCGAGCCCGCCGGTCACCAGATAGGTTGCGTCAGGGTGGAACCTGACCGGCCGGTGGCTGACGAATTCGCGATTGTCGCGGGCGATGCGCGCGACGTGGCGCTGTCCGCCGCGAAACGCGATCATGTCTTCACGGCCGCCAGCCAGCACCGCCTGCACGATGTCCGTCGCCGACGGCTGCGCGGGATCGAGGTCGATCAGGCCGCCCCACAGCGGCGCATGCTCCACCGCGATCGCCCGGCCCAACCCCCACAGCGGCGCCTGCGCCACGGCGGTCGATTCGCCGTCCAGCACGTTCATCGCACCCGACGTCACCAGCCACAGACGCGCCTGCCGGGCCGACGGCGCGCGCGCCGCCAGCGCCCTGACCAGTTGCAGCACGCTCGCGCTGGCGCGCCGTCTCGCGGCGATATCGGCGGGCGCGAGATCGAGACTCCACAGATGGATGACGCCCTTCAGCGGCCGGTCGAGCGCGGGCAGCGCCGCGCTCGCGTCGGCGAACTGCAGCACACACGTATCGCCCGCGCTTTCCAGCAGGGCCGACAGTTGCGCGCCGACGCCACCGCGGTCCGCGAGAATCAGCCACTCGCCATGCGCCGAAGCGCCGGTTGCCGCTTCGACGCTCGACGGTCTCCAGACTCGCCGATAAAGCAGGGCGGCGAAGTCGTGCCGCTCGACCGCGCGCCCGGCGCGCACCTGCTGCAACCGCAGCGCATCGATCTCGATCAGCAGCCGGCCGGCGAGGTCGTGGACGCGGATATCGCCCTCCAGCGCGTGTTGCCCGGCCGGCTTGCGCAGCGTCGCGTGACTCCACGCCTGCGCTGACGACGGCGGCTGATGAACCCGTACCGCACCGATCGAACTGGGCAGGTACAGGTCGCCGGCCTCCAGCGCGTCCGGATCGATGGCGGCCGCGAGCACGCGGCTGCACGCATCGAGAAACGCCGGGTGCACCTGAAATTGCGACGACGCCAGCGCGTCGGCCGGCAGGCTGATTTTCCCCAGCGCCTCGCCGGCCGTGCGCCAGATCTGCCGGATCGCATCGAACACGCCGTCGATCTGCACGCCGTACTGCCGGATTTCGCCATTGAAGTCCGCGCCCGACGTCGTTTCGGTGCAGCGCGCCTGCACCTCGGCGGCATCGAATCTCGCCGGCTCGGCGCGCCGTTTGGGCGCGCACATTTCCCGCAGCCGGCGCAGGTGAGGAAGATTGCCCAGGATCAGCTCGACCGGCGGACCGAAATCGAGCAGGCATGCCACTTCGTCCACGCCGATCGACGCGAGGTCCTGCACCAGGTCGACGCAGGTTTCCGGCGTGCCGATGAGGCCGCGCGATTGCGCGAAGCGTTCATAGAGAAACTCGACGAATTCGTCCAGTTCGCGCGCCCCCATCGCGCGCACGTCCACCGACTGGCCACGGCTTTGCGCCAGTCCGTTCAGCAGTCCGATATTGCTGCGGATGTAGTTGCAGAACGGCGCGCGCGCCTGCTCGCGCACCCGCGTCGCATCGTCGCCGACGAACGTGTGCAGCATCACCGACACGGTGCCGGTCGCCGGGTCGAAGCCGTGCTTCGCGCGCGCCTCGCGGTAGAGGGCGATCTTGTGCGCGAGCTGGTCCCGGTCCTGGTCGAGCACGTGGGTCAGCAGGTTGGCGCCGACTTCGCCGGCGCGGACGAACGTCTGCGGATTGCCGGCGGCGGTCACCCAGACGGGCAGTTCCGGCTGCACCGGCGTCGGGTAGATGCGCAATTGCACCGGCTTGCCGACGCCATTGTTCGCATTCAGCGATCCGCCCCGCCACAGATTCCGGACGGTGCGCAGCGTGGTCAGCATGTCGTCCTGCCGGGTCGCGTATTTGTCGGGCGCGAGCACGAAGTCGTCCGGATTCCATCCGGAGGCGAACGACACGCCCACGCGGCCGTTCGACAGGTTGTCCACCATCGACCACTCTTCCGCGATCCGGATCGGGTTGTGCAGCGCGGCGACCACGCTGCCCGCGACCAGCTGCACGCGTCCGGTGACCGCGGCGAGGGCCGCGTGAAGGACGGCGGGATTCGGGTACAGCGAGCCGAATTCGGTGAAATGGCGCTCCGGCACCCAGACGCTGGAGAACCCGTTCGCATCGGCGAAGCGCGCGCTCTCCATCACGAGCTGGTACTTGTTGCCGGACAGCGCCTCTTCACTGCTGGCGAAGAACATCAGGCCGAATTTCATGCGTGGCTCCGATCCGATTCGTGAATTTCGGCACTGGCGCAGATCTGCCATGTCGCGGCAGCGCTCGTGTCCTCGATCCGGTGATAGACGGCAAACGAAAACGGCCCCCAGGACTGGCGGCTCAGCACGGTCTGCACGGCGCGCGATGCATGCGGATGCAGCGGCAACGGCGCATGCAGTGCGAGGTCCTTCAGCGTGGTATGGCCGTCGGCGCCGATCTCCGCGGTGGCCGCCAGCGCCATTTCCACATAGGCGGAATAGGGCAGTACGGGCGGCCCTTTCACGCGATGACCGGCGAGAAAGGCGGTGTCCGGCGCGTCGAGACTCGACTCCCAGATCCACGTGCCGGGCAAATGCGCGTGCTGCGCCATGCGGCGCCCGAGCAACGGATGCCGGGGCGCGCGCGGGTTGAGCCAGAAGCCGCGACGCTCGAACGGATAGGTCGGCAGCGCGAGCCGGCGGGACGGGGCGGGCTGCTCGACGGCATGCCAGTTGACCGATGCGCCGCGCACGTAAAGCTCGGCGAGCGTGTGCAGGATCGCGTCCCAGGCGGCCGCATGCGCGCCGATCTCGATGACGATGCCAGGGGTGCCCGCCGCCACGCCGTCCGGGGCCTGCGGCTCGTCCGCCAGCGAGGCCACGGCGCGATGCCCGTCGCCCGCGCTGCTGACGGCGTCCGGCGTGATGCCGAAGGACATCCACAGTTGCGCGAGCGCGCGCTGGAATGCCGTGAAGCCGGCCTCGGCCTCGGCCGCGTCCGGTTGCTGCTGCATCAGCGCGCTGAAAGCGGGGCTCGCCGCGCGCAATTGCCGAATCGCATCGGCGCTGGCGCCGTCGTCGGCGGAAAAGTGAAACGTCACTGCGGGCGGTGTGTCGGCGGCCTCGCCGGCCGACACGGCATGCAGCCGTGAACGCAACGCACCGAGACTCGATGCGACGATGGCCGCCCGCCGCGTGAAATGGGTGCGCCCGGTGTTCGCCGTCGACGCGACCTCTCGCAAGCGGACCTCGGGATGGGCGTCGAAATACGCGGCATAGGACGCCGCCAGCGCTTGCAACGCTTCGGGCGTGCGCGCGGAGAGTGTCACGACGTGCGTCGCGGGCGCCGCCGGGTCGTCTTCGACCGCTCCGGCGTGCGGCGCTTCGGACAGGATCATGTGCGCATTGGTGCCGCCGAAGCCGAACGAACTCACGCCGGCCACGCGCGGCCCGTGTTCCGGATGCCAGGGCACGACCTGCTGCGGAATGCGGAACGGCGTGTCGTCGAGCGCGATATGCGGATTGAGCGACCGGAAATGGAGGTTCGGCGGAATGGCGCGATGGTGCAGCGCCAGCGTGGCCTTGATCAGGCTCGCGATGCCCGCTGCCGATTCCAGGTGGCCGATGTTGGTCTTCACCGAACCGATCCAGCAGCGCGCTTCAGGCTGGCGCGATTCACCCAGCACGGCCGTCAGCGCGTTCAGCTCGATGGGGTCGCCCAGCGGCGTGCCCGTTCCGTGCGCCTCGACGAAGCCGATGTCCTGCGGCCGCACGCCGGCATCGCGCAGCGCGCTGCGAATCACGGCCTGCTGAGCCGGGCCGTTCGGCGCGGTCAGACCGTTGCTGCGGCCATCCTGGTTCACCGCCGAGCCGCGGATCACGGCGAACACGGTGTCGCCGTTCGCGAGCGCATCGTCGAGACGCTTGAGCAGCACCATGCCCACGCCTTCTCCGCGCACATAGCCGTTGGCATCCGCGTCGAATGCCTTGCAGCGGCCATCCGGCGACAGCATGCCCGCCTGCGTGAAGGATGCGCTCAATTGCGGCGCCAGGATCAGGTTGACCCCGCCGGCAAGCGCTGCATCGCTCTCGCCGCGCTGCAGCGCGCAGCACGCGTGGTGAACCGCGACGAGCGACGACGAACACGCGGTGTCGACCGCCCAGCTCGGGCCGCGCAGATCGAGCATGTAGGCAATGCGGTTGGCGGCGACGCTGAGCGCATTGCCGGTCGCGACATACGGGCCGACATCCGCGTCTTCGTCCTGCGCCAGCCGGACGTAGTCGGAATTGCTGATGCCGACGATGACCGCGGTGCGGCTGCCGGCGAGATGCCGGGGGACGATCCCCGCGTGCTCGAACGTCTCCCACGCCACCTCGAGAAGCAGGCGCTGCTGCGGGTCCATCGTTTCGGCCTCGCGGGCGCTGATGCCGAAGAATTCCGCATCGAACTGATCGACCTGGTCCAGCAATCCCGTGGTCGGCAGGCCGCCGGCGCGCGCGTTCGATGCGCCGACCGCGTCATGGCCTGCCAGCAGGCGCTGCCAGAATGCGTCGGGATCACGGGCGCCGGGGAAGCGGCATCCCATGCCGACGATGGCGATATCCGTGCGTGCGGCGGCAACGGGCGCGTCGTCCGACGCCGCATGCCCGGCGCCGCAGAAATGGCGCGCCAGCAGCGCAATGCTCGGGAAATCGTAGACGACGGTAGGCGAGACCGGCTGCCCGAGCCAGTCCTGCAACTCGCCCGAGAGCAGGATCGCGTCTTTCGAATCGAGCCCGAAGGTGCTGAACGGCGCGTCGGGGTCGAGCTTGCCGGGCGCGATGCCCGACAGATGCGCGACCCGCTCGATGCACCACTGCACCAGTTCCTGCGTGCCGCGCACCGCGGTGGCCGGGCGTGCGGCCTCCCGGGAGAACGAACGCCGCCATTCGCCCGCGATCGCGAGCCCCTGTTCATCGACGAAGGCCTGCCGGATTCGGCTGCGCTGGATTTTCCCGCTGGACGTGCGCAGGATCGTCGCGGGTTTCAACAGGATCGCCGCATACAGATCGACATCGTGCACTTCGGCGAGCTGGCGCCGGATCGCCGTGGCGACGGCTTCGGCATTCAGCGTGGCGAGCGCTTCGCGGCGCACTTCAGCGGCGACGACGACCCGCTCCACGTTATCGACGTTGATCGAGAACGCCGCTGACGCGGCGGGCGCCAGCGCGGGGTGGCTTGCCTCGGCCGATTGCTCGAGATCCTGCGGGTAGTGATTGCGGCCCGCGACGATGATCAGGTCTTTCAGGCGGCCGGTGACGAAGAGGTGCTCGCCATCGACGAAGCCGAGATCGCCCGTGCGCAGGTAGCGCGCGTCATCGCCGTCCAGCCTCGCGCGGAAGGTGCGCTCCGTTTCCTCGGCGCGGTTCCAGTAGCCGACGCCGACGCTCGTGCCCGTCAACCAGATTTCTCCGATTCGGCCGGGCGGGCAGCGCTGACCGGTCTCCGGGTTCACGATCTGCAGGCGATGCCCCGCCCAGGCGCGGCCGCATGAGACGAGCGCGTGGCGCTTGCCGTGCGTGCTTCTGGTCGCGACGCCTTGCGCGAGATCGTCGGCGTCGAAGTCGGCCACGAGCGGCTGCGAGCGCGCCGGCTGGCCGGAGATGAACAACGTCGCCTCGGCCATGCCGTAGACCGGGCGCATGGTTTCCGCGTGGAAGCCGCGCGATGCGAATGCGCGCGAAAAACGCGCTACCGATTCCGCACGCACCGGTTCCGCGCCGTTGAATGCCACCCGCCAGCTGCCCAGATCCAGCTGTTCGCGGGCTTCGTCCGAAATCTTGCGTGCGCACAGGTCGTACGCGAAATCCGGCGCCGCGCAATGCGTGCCGCGATACTTCGTGATGGCTTTCAGCCAGCGGTGCGGTTTCTGCACGAACGCCGCCGGCGCCATCAGCACCGACAGCACGCCGAGATAGATCGGCAACAGCACCTTCCCGAAGAAACCCATGTCGTGAAACACCGGGAGCCAGCTCACGAACACGGCCGACGCATCGGCATCGCTGGCCTCGGCGATGACCGCCATGTTGCTCAGAATGTTCGCATGACTGATCATCACGCCTTTGGGCGTACCGGTGGAACCCGATGTGTATTGCAGCAGCGCCAGCGTCTGCGGCGTGATGTCCGGCGCGCGCCATTGCTCGGCCGGTGCGTCGAAGCCCCGATCGGTCGCGAGGATCCGCAGTTCCAGCGTGTCGGAATAACCGTCCGCGCGATGCGCGATGCCGCCGAGCGTGGCTGCGTCGGTCAGCGCGACGACCGGCCCGGCGTCGGCCACGATCGACTTGAGGCGATCGGCGGGACGATTCCTGCGCGGCGGATAGGCGGGCACGCCGATCAGGCCGGCGTACAGGCATCCCACCCACGCGCAGATGAATTCCAGCCCGGGCGGATAGACCAGCAGGACGCGATCGCCCGGTTGCGCAATCTCCTGCAGGCTGGCGGCGATGCCGCGCGCGCGCTTGTCCAGGTCGCCATACGTGAGTCGGGCGAGTTCCGATTCGCCGTTATCGAGAAAAATGAATGCCGTCTTCTCCGGTTCGACCTTGCCGCGAAACTGCAGAATTTCCGTAACAGTCCTGAATTTTGTATCGGGAAGCATACTCAACCTTCGTTGTCTGCCAAACGTTGATTTGAATGCACGTCACTTGTGAATCCGTGCGTTCATTCCGACGGGCAAAGACAGTCCGTCATGCAGGCCCTGTGCCGGGCGCATACCGGGTTCACTGTCGCGTCGCGTGACCTCAGGACCAATCGCGGCGCGCCCGCCAGCCTTGCTTCTTGAATCGGGTTATATTGAGATTAGAGCATCGCGCCCAACCGGCGTCTGCCCTGTAATTCAAGGACACGACGTTTCGTGCGCGTGTTCAATCGGACTGGTCATTCAATCGCGCGATCAGGGTTTCGCCGGCTATCTGGCCGACGGCGTTCCCGTATCGGGGGAGTAGGGGTCCAGCAGCGACACGACCACCTTGCGCTCGCCTTCGAACGGGTTGCGCCCATGCGCGAATCGCATGTTGTCGACGAGCAGGACGTCGCCGCGCTGCCAGGGAAACTGGATCGCGCATTCGCGGTACGCGTTGCGGATCTGCTCGATGTCGTCGAGATCGAACGGACTCCCGTCGCCGTAGAACGCGTTGCGCGGAACGCGATCCTCGCCGAACAGGCTGACGATCGAACTGGCGAGCGATGCTTCCAGGTTCGAGAGGTGGAACAGGTGGGCCTGGTTGAAGAAGACCCTGTCACGGCTGACCGGATGGTAGGCCACGCCCTGGTTGATCTGTGCGGTGCATAACGTGTCGTCGTCGAGCCATTCGTGCTCGATGCCGTTGTCTGCGCAGAAGGCCGCGACCTGGCTGCGGTCGGTGGTCTGAAAGACGGTTTCCCACGGAATGTCGACGTGCCGCCGGTAGTGCCTGACATAGCGGACCTGTTTCGCTTCGAAGTTCGCCAGGATGCGTGCTCCGATCCTGCGGCTCACCTCCCGCATGTCGGCGATCGGCGTTTCGCCGCCGGCCGTGGGCGCGCAAAGGCAGCAGAATGCGACGCGCAGCGGCCAGCTGCGTTGATACGCGTTTTCGCAATGGAGCGCGATCGTCTCGCTCGGCGGATACTCGGTGGCGGTGAAGATGCCGTTGCCGATCGAGGTGCGCGGCGTGGAACGATAGACGTAGTCGGACTGATGAGCCGACACCGCGTTCGAAAACGCCTCGAAGTCGGCGATCGATGACACGTCGAAACCGCGAAACAGGAGCGCGCCGTGTTCCAGAAGCCGCGCTTCGAGTTCAACTCGATTGTCGTTCACCGCCAGCACGAAATCGCGTGCGTTCACTCGCCCGCTCGATGCCGGCTCCAGCAGCAACGGCGAGGCCCCGTCGGCAAGCAGCTTGCGTTCCGTCATGCCCAGCATGGTCAACTATTCCTTATCTGAACGTGGATCGCGACGCAACGCGGACCGACCGGCCTTCACGGTTACGCCGCGGTATGCCTATGCGCGGCAGGCCGTCGCCACCGCTTGCTCGAAGCGGTTGAGAATCTCGTGGATATCCGCTTCCGAGACGATCAACGGCGGCAGGAACCTGAGTACCGCGCCATGGCGGCCGCCGGTTTCGATCACGAGTCCGTTGCGCAGGCAATGCAGCTTGATGGCTTTCGCGAGCGCCGCATGGGGCGGACCGGTTCGGCCATCGCGGCCGGGCAGCACGACTTCGACGCCGATCATCAGGCCGCGGCCGCGAACCTGGCCCAGGCTGGGGAAGCGTTCGGCAATCCGTTCGAGGCCGGCGACCAGCAGCTTGCCGGCCGTGTCGGCGTGCGCCGACAGCCCGTCTCGCTCGACGATGCGCATGGTCGACAAACCGGCCACCATCGCGATCTGGTTGCCGCGGAAGGTGCCCGCGTGCGAGCCGGGCGGCCAGGTGTCCAGGCGCTGGTCATAGACCACCACCGATAGCGGATAGCCGCCGCCGAACGCCTTCGACAACACCAGGACGTCGGGCCGGATGCCGGAATGCTCGATGGCGAACAGCGCGCCGGTCCGGCCGAGGCCGGTCTGCACTTCATCGACGATCAGCGGGATTTCATGCCGCAGCGTCAGTTCGCGCAGCTCGATCAGCCAGGCGTCGGAAGCGGGGATGCAGCCGCCTTCGCCTTGCACGACTTCGACGATGACGGCCGCGGGTTTCGTGATCCCGCTCTCGGGATCGGACAGGACCGTGCGGATATAGTTGATGCTGAGTTGATCGGTTGCCGAGCCGTCGGTGCCGAACGGGCAGCGAAAGGCATAGGGGTAGGGCAGGAAATGAACGTCGCGCCCGTTGCTGCCGGCCGATTTCGGCGTGAGATTGCCCGATGCGGCGAGCGCGCCGGCCGTCATGCCGTGGTAGGCCCCGTGGAACGCCATGATCGTCGGGCGGCCCGTATGATGCCGGGTCAGCTTGATCGCCGCTTCGACGCCGTCCGCTCCGCTCGGACTGCAGAACTGGATCTTGCCGGTATCGGCGATCGCGTTCGGCAACATCGAGAAAAGCTGTTCGACGAACGCGTGCTTGGCCGGCGTCGCCAGGTCGAGCGCCTGTTGCAGTTGACCGGAGGACAGGAACCGCATGACGGCTTCGTTGACTTCCGGGTGATTGTGCCCGAGCGCGAGCGTTCCGGCATTGGACAGGCAGTCGATGTATTCCTGCCCGTCGGAGTCGCGCATGCGTATGCCTTCGGCATGGGTAAACAGCCGTGGGAACGACGTCGCGTAGGTTCGCGCGTTCGATTCGACATGCTTAAGATAATCGAGTTGTTCCATGCGTAGGAATCCGGCTTGCAAACGCGGATGATGGACACTGGCGCATCAGCATCGCTTCGTGTCGGCCAATGGTGCAACGGCAAGGGTGCAGCGGTACGGCTGATTGAAGCATGGTCTTCGTACCGCGTCTGCCACGGGAAAGCGGGACACCGGCGTGGCGTCAGGCCGGCACGGTCGAGCGGAAATAGTCGATGGTCCGCCGCAGCCCCGCTTCGAGCCCGACCGTCGGCTTCCAGTCGAGGTGGGTGCGTGCGAGGTTGATATCCGGGCAACGTTGTGTCGGGTCGTCCTTCGGCAGCGGCCGGAATACGATTCGCGACTTCGATCCCGTCAGCCGCAGGACGATCTGCGCGAGTTCGCTGACCGCGATCTCGTGCGGATTGCCGAGATTGATCGGGCCGGTGATATCCGCGGGCGTGCCCATCATCCGGATCAGGCCGTCGACCAGGTCGTCGACGTAGCAGAACGCGCGCGTCTGGCTGCCGTCGCCATACAGCGTGATGTCCTCGCCGCGCAGCGCCTGCACGATGAAGTTGGACACCACGCGACCGTCGTTGGGATGCATGCGCGGCCCGTACGTGTTGAAGATCCGTACCACCTTGATTTGCACGTTTTGCTGGCGGTGATAGTCGAAGAACAGGGTCTCCGCGCACCGTTTTCCTTCGTCATAGCAGGCACGCGGCCCGAGCGGGTTGACGTTGCCCCGGTACGTCTCCGGTTGCGGATGCACGTCGGGGTCGCCGTACACTTCGCTCGTGGAAGTTTGCAGCACGCGTGCGTGCGTGCGCTTCGCGAGCCCCAGCATGTTGATCGCGCCCATCACGCTGGTCTTGGTGGTCTGCACGGGATCGAACTGATAGTGGATCGGCGATGCCGGACAGGCGAGGTTGTAGATCTCGTCCACCTCCACGTACAGCGGAAAGGTCACGTCGTGGCGCAGCGCCTCGAAGCTCGGGTTGCCGAGCAGCGTTGCCACGTTCTGCTTGGTGCCGGTGAAATAGTTGTCGACGCACAAGACGTCATGACCGAGTTCGACCAGGCGCTCGCACAGATGCGAACCGAGGAAACCTGCGCCACCGGTTACGAGGATCCGCTTTCGATTACGTTGCACAGTTGCACTCCAGGTTTGACGCGTGGGTAAGTGGCGAGCCGCCGCCGGGCACGTGCGACCGGGCCGCGTGGCGTTTCGCTGCGACGATCGCGGCCAGGCCCGGCGCGCCGATCGCGCGACGTGGATCCGGGCGTGTGCGATGCCCGTCATGCTTGCAGGGCACTCGGCGCATCGTGATCCGCACGCCGCAGGCGCGTCGCGATGATGTCGGCCATCGCCCGCATTTCGCTCCGGATAAAGAAGTGATCGCCGTCGATGACATGAAAATCGCAGCGCCCGGTCGTCGCGGCCTCCCAGCCTGAAACGGAATCGGCGGGAACCTGCCTATCCGCCACGCCGGCGAACGCGGTGATGTCGACGGCCAGCCTGCGTCCGGGCACGGCCCGGTAGTTCTCGATCAGCGTGAAATCCGCACGCAGCGCCGGCATCATCAACGCCATCATTTCGCGGTTGTCCAGCACCGGCTTCGGTGTGCCGCCCATCTCGTGCAGCGCGTCGATGAACGCGCGGTCGTCCAGCGCCTGCATTTTTCGAACCGGGCGCTCCTGCCCCGGTGCAGCGCGCGCGCTCACGAACAGATGCCGGAGGTTCGATTGCGCGTGGGCGGGAAGCCGCAGCGCCAGTTCGACGGCAATCGCCGCGCCCATGCTGTGGCCGAGCAATGCGAAGGGACGATCGAAGCAACTGCCGAGGTCGTCCAGCAACGCGTCGATCAGCGTTGCCATGTCTCGCACGGCAGGCTCCGACAGGCGGCTGCCCCGGCCGGCAAGCTCGTGGCGGTGCACCTCGATCCCGGGCAACAGCGGTTGCAGGCCACGATAGACGGCGGCCGAGCCGCCCGCGTAAGGGAAACAGATCAGACGCATGCGAACGGGTACTCGAGCGGCTCACTTGCTGCCGGGCGACCGGCGATCGCGCTGCGGGCATTCGCGGGTTCGGCGTTGTTCACGATTAAAAGTTCGGTCATTGCTTTCATGGTGATGCGTCGGCCATCTTCACCTTGAGCGAGTCGGGCTTGAACGCCCGGCGCGGCTTCGCGAAGTGCCAGGCGACAGGCCGTTTCATAGCCGCTTCGTTGGCGCCGTACGAAGGCCGCGTGGCCGCGCGCGCGACGCCGCCGAAGCGTTGATTCGCGTCATGGAAATTCATGGTGCCGCCCGGATTAGGAATGCACACGGTCCGGCTGGGCATGAGTAAAACATGAGGCCGCGTGGATGTATGTCGTAGAAAAACGGGACGTGCGGCAGGAGGGGATGCGAGCAGCTCACGCGTCGTCGTGCGCGCTGCGGAGAAATGCGGGGGGAGTCGACACCGGGCTTGGCGACGCCGCGCTCGGCGGCCACTTTGATGCGCGCCGTGCAATCTCGCGAATTCCCCAGCGTTTCGCATTTCCGGGGCTCGAGCGTCGCCCGCGTCGGTCAGGAATCGACGCAATAAACGATGAATGCGAGCGCAGTCTGCACGCGCCTTTCGGCGACAGCGTGTACCGGCACGCGATCCGCGATGAGCGCGTCGTCGAAGGCGGCCAGCGGATCGAGGTCGGAAACCACGCGCTCAACTGCCGGTCAAGGGCGATCCGCTCGCGGGCGCCGTCGAGCTGACTGGCGCGCAGTCGGAGCACTCAGGAAAGCCCTGAATGACGGTCGCATTTGTCAGCCAGCCGTTACGATCCCGAGCAATCGGGCAAGCCGGACATCGTCGAAATCCGGAAAGACAACCGCCCCGCGCGTGGTCAAGACGTCCGCTTTCGGCGGCATGCCGATACCGATGAATTCGAGGCCGAGAGCGCCGGCGACTTCAAGATCCCAAAGCCCGTCGCCGATGGAAACAGTCCGGCAAGACGATGCGACGCCATAGTATCGTCGGGCACGTTCGACGGCGGCGGCGACGAGATCTGTCCGTGACGGGTACACCGACGACGTTACCAGCAGATCGTCGTCGAACGGGATCCCGACGGCCTGCAGTTTCCGCTCGCTGACGCGCCGTACGCCGCCAGTCGCAAAGACAATGCCCCAACCCGATGCGATCGCCTCCCGCACGAACCGGCCGGCGCCCGGGATTTCCATCAGCGCCCGACGGGCGAGCGCGGCCACGAAATGACGATCGACCGCCTGCTCGAAGGCAGCCACAGCCGATGCACTCATCGGGCTCCTGCCGTTGGATGACAGTGCGTGAGCGAGGATTCCGGTGTCGGTGTGATGCGGATAGCGTCCCCAGTTGGTATCGAGCGCCGGCAGCTTCAACGCAAGCATCGCAGCCAGGAACGCGGACTGATGCAGGGCGACCGAATCGGTCAGCGTGCCGTCGATATCCAGTACAAGTATGTGTTCGGTTTTCATGGGATGACGTTACGAAGAGGACGGCGTGCCGGTCGCACCGCACCGACCGGTCGATTCGATCGGTGGGCAGGCGAGCCGCTATCATAAGCATCCGGGACGCTGAATGCCAACGCGTCACTCACGACAGGGAACTTCGATGGCGCACCGTATGTACATGTTCAATCTGCAAGACATCGGTCCGGCCGACACGCCATGTCTGAGTATGGTGGAGTGGAACGACGACTTCCCGACGGTGTTGAGTCCGCTGCTGGCCGTGGCGCCATTCCTTGCACGCAATCGTTGCAACGATACTGGTGACAACGACGGAATTTATGCTGCAGCGGAAGGCGGCAAGGCCCGGATGGCCAGGTTGTACGCGTTCCTGGAGCGTCATGCCGACCGCCTGATCGACGATCTCGAGGCGTTCCGGGAAGCAAAGCGCAAGATCTTCGCGTTCCTCGAGAATCGTGCGATCCATCGATACTTTCACCTGAACGGATGGGACGTGTTCAACCTGTCGGCGGCGCCGCACGTCGAACTCGCCCAGGCGCTGCTGGCGCGCATCGAGCGCGACAACGCGAGAATCGAGCACGCGATCGAGGCCGACGATCCCGCCCTGCTCGACCAGTGCGAGGGTCTGGCGGAAGAAGCTGTCACCCGCTTTCGCGAACTGATCAACCAGGACCATTACGACTACGGATGGGAACCGTTGACGTCGATTTACTACGAGCAGGTCGAAGTGTTCGAGCAGGACGGGAAGATGGGCGTGATGACCATCACGGGCGAGGTGCTGGTGCCGCCGCGCTACGACGAGATCGGCTTCGATGCATGGACGGAAGTCGCCATCGTCCGGCAAGGCGACCGCTATGGACATATCGACAGCCAGGGGACAACGATTACGCCGGTGCAGTACGACCGCGTATGGGCGTTCTGGCGCGGGGAGTATGCACGAGTGCTGCACAACGGCAAGTTCGGCGTGGTGGATCGCAACGGCGTACCGGTCATCCCGTTGGCCTATACGGCCTTGACCGCGCTGCAGTACTCCGGCAGCCAGTGCTGGGCAGCCTGCGAACACGAACGATGGGGCGTACTCGATACTTCAGGGCAATGGCGTCTGCCGGCCGAGTACGAATCGGTCGACGACTCGATCGGCCGGATGGTTGCGACCCGCCCGGGCTGCGACGTGCCGGATATCTTCACCTGCCGCTTCGCGCGGCTCGGGACCTTGCCGGACGAGCAGATCCGCGCATACGAGGTCGAACGGGACGATGGCAGCCGCGTGTATCACTATGAAGTCGAGCACGCGGATACCGGCACGACCGCCGTGTTCGACGAAGATGGCGTACAGGTTCGAACCTGACACGGCGAATCGGTCTCATGTTTTCGCACCCGGACACGCGGGTGCACGGCACCGGCCTCGCCATGCGGCTGCGATCCGGCTGCAGCCGGCTTACGTAGCCGCGTCGGCCTCGTCCGGACTGACGCGATACGCGCGCCGCAACAGCGCACGGGCGCGCGCGACGAGTACGCGGGGATCGAGCGGTTTCACGAGGTAGTCGTCCGCGCCCGCGTCGAAAACGGCGACCTGGTCGCAGGCATCGGCGCGAGCGGTCAGGACGATCACGGGTACGTTCGAGCACGCGCGGATCTGCCGGCATAGTTCCAGGCCGCCGGAATCCGGCGGCATCGGATCGAGCATCACGAGCGCGGGCAGATGCTCGCGCACGGCTGCGACGGCAAGGTCGCCGCGGCGAACGATCGTCACCGCGAACCCGTACCGGCCCAGATAGTCGTGAACCTGCTGCGCGAACCGTTCGTTATCTTCGATCAGCAGGACACGGTGTGTGAGCGTTCCACCATTCATTCGGCGTGCTCCTGAATGACAGGCCTTCGCGGCGATGACCGTGACAGCCGTCGGCCGACTCGCGGTGCGCAACGCGCAGAAAGCGCGAGTCGTTCGTGCGGCCGACCGGCGAAGCAGGCGGGCCGGCCGGCCTTCGGTCGGCGACGGACCAGCCCGCCTGGGGCCGGTGCATGCTCGTCGTCGACCGCCGCGAAACCGGCACCCCGGTCAGGAAAGCGAACCATCGCTCATGCCCCCGACGTATTCCCCGTGACGCGGCCACGCACCCGTGACGGAGACCGGTGACGCCGACGACACCTTTCCGTGTGTTGCGCCCGCGTCGAGCGCAGCAGCAACGATCGGCCCGATCGCGGCCAGCGCTGACGTGCTCATCATCGTTTCGTGCAGGCATGCGACGTCGTGCACGTCGATTTTCCCGCGCACATACGGCTGCCACGCCCGGACATCGCGTGGCTGATAGGCCTCCGGCCGCTCGAGCGTCGCCCTGAAGAAGACCACGTCGCCATCGAATACGTCAGG
The DNA here is from genome assembly GCF_057439935.1 of Burkholderia cepacia complex sp. TUM26381. Taxonomy (NCBI): domain Bacteria; kingdom Pseudomonadati; phylum Pseudomonadota; class Betaproteobacteria; order Burkholderiales; family Burkholderiaceae; genus Burkholderia; species Burkholderia cepacia complex sp. TUM26381. The sequence goes on from NZ_CM172008.1 coordinate 612,878, forward strand.
CGCAAACATGCCGGCCTGCGCAGGCGCCACCTGGAATTGCCGGACGATCGATTCGAATGTCCGCGCGTTGAACGTCCTGAACATCGGATTGTGTTCGGCAAGGCGCGTCTTGAGCGTGTCGATCGTCAGCGAGCGGGCGCTGGCCGACTGCGGCGTGTCCACGAATGCGCGTATCAGCACGTCGATGACTTCCGTCTCCGTCGGTGCGGGGTAAGCCTCGCTTCCCACTTCCGGATAACCGTCGAGCATCGCAAGCAATGCCACTTTTTCACCGGCGCATTGCAGCTGGGTGGCGATGGCGTGCGCGATATGGCACCCCAGCGACCAGCCGAGCAGATGATAGGGGCCGGTGGGCTGTACGCTGCGAATCTGCCGGACGTAGTCCTGCGCCATCTCCTCGATCGACTGCGCGTCGGTGCCGGCTTCGGTGAGCGCGCGCGCCTGCAGACCGTAGAGCGGCCGATCCCGCAGATGATGCGTCAGGCTCGCATACGGCCAGCTGAAGCCGCCGGCCGGGTGAATACAGAAGAGTGGCGGACGCGCCCCCTGCGGCTGGAGCGGCAGCAGGACAGCAAGCGCGTCGGACGCCCCCGTTTCATGTATCCGGGGCGCCAACTGTGCAACGGTGGGCGCTTCGAACAGCGTGCGAATCGAGACCTCGTGCCCGAACGTCTCGCGGATTTTCACCAGCAGGCGGGCGGCGACAAGCGAATGCCCACCGAGCGCAAAGAAGTTGTCGTGCCGGCCGACGCGCTCGATGCCGAGCAGGTCGGACCACAACGCGGCGACGGTACGCTCGGTCTCGCCCTGCGGCGCTTCGTACTGCGCCTGGGCGAACGCATCGTCGTCCGGCTCCGGCAGCGCGCGACGGTCGAGCTTGCCGTTCGAGGTCAGCGGCAACGCATCGAGCACGACGAACGCCGCCGGCACCATGTAGTCCGGCAACCGGGCCGCAAGGTGCTCGCGCAACTGCCGGACGCGTTCTGCACGTGGCGCCTCGTCGTCGAGCGTCACGTATGCCAGCAGTCGGGTGTTGCCAGCCGCATCGGGGCGCGCCAGCACGATGGCTTCGCGCACGGCGTCGTGCGACGCAAGCTGCGCCTCGATTTCGCCCGGCTCGATACGGAAGCCCCGGATCTTGACCTGATCGTCGTTGCGGCCGAGGAACACGATGTTGCCGTCCGGCATGTACCGCGCCAGATCGCCGGTGCGGTACATGCGTGCATCGGGTTCGCCGGCCGCACGGGCGAACGGATCGGCCAGGAACCGCTGCTCGGTCAACTCCGGTCGGTTGAGATAGCCGCGTGCAACACCTTTGCCGCCGATGTACATCTCGCCCACGGCACCCAGCGGCACCGGCGCCTGCGACTCGTCGAGCAGGTAGATACGTGTATTGGCGATCGGCTTGCCGATCGAATGAACTACCTCGCCGGATGACGGCTCAAGCTCGCCGGAGGTGGCGACGACCGTGGTTTCGGTCGGGCCGTAGTTGTTGACGATGCGCAGCGACGGCGGCAACCCGGCGGGCAGGGTCGTGATGCGATCGCCGCCGATCAGCAGCGACTTCAACCCGTGCGGCAGGCCCGACTGCATCGCGAGCAGCGCCAGCGGCGTGACGAGGAACGCACAGTCCATCGACTGTCGGCGCCACCACGCGAGCAACGCTGCGGCATCGGACGCCAGCCCCGCCGGGGGCAGCAGCAGCGCGGCGCCGGCGCAGAGCGCGGGCCAGAGTTCCCACACGCTGGCGTCGAAGGCCAGGCTGGCGGTGGCCGGCACGCGGGAACCGGCGTGCAGCTCGAACCGTGCGATATGCCACGTCACGAGATTGGCGAGTTGCCGATGCTCGATCATGACACCCTTGGGCGTACCGGTGGAGCCGGACGTATAGATGACATAGGCAAGATGACGCGACGTCAGTCCGCGCGCGAGCGGTGGGAGATTGTCCGGCGAGTGCGCGCCCCACGGCGGCGAGACCACACTGATATCGACAAGCGCGGGCGTGGCCAAAGACACATCGGCGAGCGCCTTGTGTCCGACTTGATCGACGAGAACGACCGCCGGCGTGGCGTCGTCGAGGATATGGGCAAGCCGCGCACCGGAGTAAGCGGGATCGATCGGCAGGTAAGCGCCGCCGGCCTTGAACACGGCGAGCAGCGCGACGACCATCGCGACGCTGCGCTCGGCGCACACGGCAACGAGTGTATCGGGCCCGACACCCAGCTCGACGAGGTGATGCGCGAGCCGGTTGGCGCGGGCGTTGAGGGCGGCATAGGAGAGTTGCTCGTGGTCCGCGACGAGCGCGACGGCCTCGGGGGTTTGCCGGGCCTGCGCCTCGACGAGTTCGTGGATGCACTGGTGTTCGGGGTAGGTGGCCGCCGTCGCATTCCACGTGTGCAGCAGCAGATGCCGCTCGTCGGCATCGAGCAGGTCGATCTGCCCGACCGGCTGCGCGTCGTCCCGGGTCATCGCGCGCAACACGGCGATCAGGTACGCGCCATGACGCGCGATCGATGTCTCGTCGAACAATGCGGTCGCGTAGCGCAACGCACCGGCCACCGCGCGGCCATCGTCAACCAGGTCGAGTTCGAGATCGAACTTCGCCCGGTCGAACGCGCTCGCAACCGGGGTGACATCCAGATCCGGCAATTCGAATGTCCGCACGTCGGTGTTCTGCCAAGAAATCATCACCTGGAATATCGACGTATGACCGAGCCGTCGCGGCGGCTTCACGATTTCCACGACCTGTTCGAACGGAAGATCCTGATGATCCTGTGCGGCGACGACGGCCCCCTGGACGCGCTCGAGCAGTTGCGCGACCGACGGTACGCCCGACAGGTCGATGCGCAGTGCAAGCGTGTTCACGAACAGGCCCACGATGGATTCGAATTCGGGACCGGAGCGATTCGCGACCGGGGTGCCGATCACGACATCCTCCTGGCCGGCGAGGCGCCCCAGCACCGCGGCCCAGGCCGCGGTGACGACCGCGAAGACCGTGACGCCGCGCCGCGCGGCGAGCCGTCTCAGATCCCGTGTGAGCACCGCGTCGAGTTCGAACGGCAACCGCGCCGCGTCGAACTGCTGATGCGCGGGCCGCGGGCGATCGGTCGGCAGCGTCAGCAGCGTCGGGATGCCTGCCAGCGCTTCTTTCCAGTAACCTGCTTCGCGCTCGAGTCGTTCCGCGCCAAGCCATTGCCGTTGCCACGCAACGTAGTCCGGGTACTGGAATGCCAGCGTCGCAAGCGGGTTCGGGCGTCCTTCCGTGAAGGCCCCGTAAAGCGTACACAGCTCCTTGACGAGCACGGACAGCGACCAGCCGTCGCAGACGATGTGATGCAGCGTGAGCATGAAGACGTGCGCGTTCTCCGACAACCTGACGAGGCGCGCGCGCACGAGCGGCCCGTGTGCGAGTTCGAACGGGCGCGTGGCTTCTTCCTCGCACAGGCGCAGCCAATGTTCCGGCGCACCGGGTTCCGTCGACAGATCGTCTTCGCGCCAGGGCATGCCGTCGCCGGCCGGAAGGAGCGCCGCGCGGGTATCGCCGCTCGCGCCAGCCGTCTCGGGAAACACGGTGCGCAATGCCTCGTGGCGTGCCCACAGCGCATCCAGCGCGCGATGCCACGCGGCGGCGTCCAGCCCGCCGTCGAGCCGCAGCACGAGCGGGACGTGATAGATCGTGCCCGCGCCTTCGAAGCCGCTCAGGAACATCATTCGCTGCTGCGCGAACGACACCGGAAGCGGGGCAGCGCGATCGACACGGGCGATCGGCGGCGCATCGTCGCGGCTTCGCGCCCCGACCACCTGCGCGACCGCACACACGGTCGGATGATCGAACAGCGTCGAAAGCGACAGCCTGACCTCGTGCATGGCCCGCAAGCGATTCAGCATCCGCACGGCAAGCAGCGAATGTCCGCCGAGCGCAAAGAAGTTGTCGTGCCGGCCGATGCGTTCGACGCCGAGCAGTTCGGCCCACAACGCGGCGATGGTGCACTCGGTCTCGCCTTGCGGCGCCTCGTACTGTGCCTGGACGAAGGCGTTGTCGTCCGGCTCCGGCAGCGCGCGACGGTCGAGCTTGCCGTTCGGCGTGAGCGGCAACACGTCGAGCACGATGAACGCCGCAGGCACCATGTAGTCCGGCAGCCGGGCCGCAAGGTGCTCGCGCAGCTGCCGGACGCGTTCTGCACGTGGCGCCTCGTCGTCGAGCGTCACGTATGCCAGCAGTCGGGTGTTGCCCGCCGCATCGGGACGCGCCAGCACGATGGCTTCGCGTACCGCGTCGTGCAACGCAAGCTGCGCCTCGATTTCGCCGGGCTCGATGCGAAAGCCCCGGATCTTGACCTGATCGTCGTTACGGCCGAGGAAGATGATGTTTCCGTCCGGCAGGTAGCGCGCCAGATCGCCCGTGCGGTACATGCGTGCATCGGGCTCGCCGGCCGCACGGGCGAACGGATCGGCCAGGAACCGCTGCTCGGTCAGCTCCGGACGGTTCAAGTAGCCACGCGCGACCCCGACCCCGCCGATGTAAAGCTCGCCGACCGCGCCCAGCGGTACCGGCGCCTGCGATTCGTCGAGCAGGTAGATCCGCGTATTGGCGATCGGCTTGCCGATCGGCACGGAGGGCGCATCGAAATCTGCCGGGCACGTAAAGGCGGTCACGTCGATGGCGGCTTCGGTCGGACCGTAAAGATTGTGCAACTGAGCATGGGGCAACCGCTCCAGGCAGCGCCGTGCGGTGGCCACCGGCAACGCCTCGCCGCTACAGACGATGCGCGAGAGCGTCGTGCAGCGTGCGAGGCCGGGCGCCTCGAGGAAGCCGCTGAGCATCGACGGCACGAAGTGCAGGGTGGTAACCCCGTACTGCGCGATGACGTCCGTCAGATAATCGGCGTCACGGTGCGCGCCGGGCGCGGCCATGACGAGCGTGGCGCCATTGGCCAGCGGCCAGAAGAATTCCCAGACCGATACGTCGAAGCTGAACGGCGTCTTCTGCAGCACAACATCGCGGGCATCCAGACGATACGCCGACTGCATCCAGGTCAGGCGGTTGATCAGCGCATCGTGCTCGTTCTGCACACCCTTGGGCAAGCCGGTGGAGCCCGAGGTGTAGATGACGTAGGTGAGATGACGCGGGGTCAACCCGAGCGCGTGCGGCGACAGATCGTCCGGAGACTGGCCGTCCCACGGCGGCGACGCGACACTCACATCGACCAGCGTGAGCTTCGCCAGATGCGCCTCACCGAGCGCGTCGGCAAGCGCCTGGCGTCCGACCGGATCGACGAGCACGACGGCGGGTGCGGCGTCGGAGAGGATATGCGCGAGGCGCGCGCCGGGATAGGCGGGATCGAGCGGCACGTAGGCGCCGCCGGCCTTGAGGATGCCGAGCAGCGCGACGACCATCGGCGCGCCGCGGTCGAGGCAGACGGCGACCGGCGTATCGGGGGTGACGTCGAATTCGATCAGGTAACGCGCGAGCCGGTTGGCGCGCGCATTGAGTTCGGCATAGGAGAGGCGCTCGCCGCCGGAGATCAGCGCGGTGGCATCGGGCGTACGCCGGACCTGCGCCTCGAACAGCCCATGCAGATACTGGTGCCGGTCATACGGCGCATCCGTCGCGTTCAGCGTGTCGATCAGCAGCGCCTTTTCGTCGCTCGATACGAGATCGATCGCCCACACCGCGACGCTGTCGTCCTCGCACGCACGCTCGATGAAGTCGAGAAGACGCGCCGCATGGCGCGAGACGGCCACCGGATCGAACACGTTGCGGTTGTACCGGAGTTCGACATCGATCGGCGCGTTTTTCCCAAATTGCGTAAACAGGAACGACAGACCGTTCTCCGGCCCGGACAGCCATTGGACGTGCGTGGGCTGACCGGCCACTTCGACGGGATGCCGCAGGAACAACGTATTGACGCTCACGTCGATATGGCGAGGATCGATCCCGTAACGTCTGACCATGTCGCCCAACGGGAATCTTCCGTGACGCATCGCGCCCCGGAACGTTTCGCCAATCTCGCCCAACGCCGCCGAAACCGGCATGTCGGGCTGCTCGAGCGACACCGGAAGCGGAATGACCTTGGCGAATTGCCCGGGGATGTCGAGCGCTTCGCGCGTCCGGTTCAGGAACGACGCGCCGACGACCGTATGCCGTTGGCCCGCGATACGCATCAGATAGATGCCGGTCAGCGCAGTCAGGCATTCCGACGGCGACAGCGCATGCTTCTGCGCGGTATGCAAGAGCCGCGCCTGCAAGGCCGGCGAGAACGTGCTGCGCATCGACGCGACGACGCCGCGCGCCTCGACGGGATGCGCATGGTCGGCCACCAGCGTCACCAATGCAGGACCGTCCATCTTCTTGCTCGCCGACTGCCAGAAGGTGGCGTCCCGCTCGTACGTCGACGAACAGAGATAGCGCTCGTCGAGCGCAAGCGTATCGAGAACGATCCGGTCCATGTCGAACGTATGGGACGGATCCTTTTCGAGCGCGGCATAGTTCTTGCCGATGCGCGCGAACAATCGCACCGCAGCCCAGCCGTCGGTCTGCAGATGATGCGACCGCAACGCGACCAGTACGCTCCCGGGCGATTCGAACAGCGCGACCGCATTGGTCCTGTCATCGAGGTTGTCGTTGAGCGTCTCGTGCCAGTCGATGACCGCCTGTCGCATCTCGGCGTCCGTCCTGGTCGCGGGTTCGACGAAATGCTCGAAGCGCGTCGTCGGCATCGGCCCTTCGCATTGCAGGCCGGCATCGGAGAGTTGGAGCCAGAATGACTGGTTCTGCGCAATGAGCGCGCGCGAGGCGATCACGAGCCGCTCGCGATCGATCTCCGGCGCGCAGCGCATCGCCGCAATCGAAAAGAACGATGTCCCGTGCCGCGACGCCTGCTCCTGGAGCCAGACCGCCTGCTGCGCGGGCGACAGCGGATACCAGGTTCCGGACGGGCTGGCCGGCGCGTCGATCAGCCTCGCGACGTCCGGGCCCGATGCGCCGGCCCGCGCGTGAGCGACGCCGGCGTCCCAAAGGTCGGCGACCGACGCATCCGGCCGCTGCACGCTTTCCGTCACGAACGCCAGGAACAACGCGAAGATCGCGTCGATGCTCGCCGGGTCGAACAGGTCGGCACTGTACGAGACGTCGGCGCCGACGGTCTCGCCCGTATCCAGGAACACGACGGCAAGATCGGCGCCGCGCCCGACGCGTGCGCGCGGAACGGCCTCGAGCGTCAGGCCGGAGAGCGTCTCGCGTTCCGCTCCCGGGCCTTGCTGGAACTGACAAAAGACCTGGAAGATCGGGTCGTGCGAAGCGCTGCGCGGCGGATTGACGGCGGCAACCACATGGGCGAAAGGCAGCTCGCCCGCTTCGAGAGCGGACAGGAGTTCCTGCGACGCCGCGAGTAAATGGCTGGCGACGGAAGCGGATCGATCCAGCCGATGGCGAAGCGGCAGCGTGTTCACGAAGAGGCCGACCATCTCCGCGGTCGCCGCGTGCGTTCTGCCTTCGGTCACCGTGCCGATCACGATGTCGCGGCTGCGTGCGAGTTGCGCGCACGTGATGGCGAGCGCCGTCTCGAGCACGACGAACGGCGTGACGTTGTATGCAGCCGCGACTTGCCGGATCTGCTGCACGAGATCCGGCGCGAGCACGTGTTCGGTCCGTCCGGCGCTGTCCGACAATCTCACCGGGCGCGGCCGGTCCGACGGCAGATCCAGGCACGCGGGCGCACCGGCGAGGCGTTCCCGCCAGACCTGCTCCAATTGCGAGAGATGCCCGGCGTCAACGTGCCGCTTCGACCACGCCGCGTAGTCCCGGTATTGCAGCGCGAGCGGCGTGAGTGTCGGCAGCGCGCCGGCGGCCAGCGCCGCATACGCGTGGCGGAAGTCGCGCCAGACCGTCGTCCACGACGTGGCATCCATCGCGATGTGGTGAATCGAGATCATCAGGATCGAACGCTGCGGCGACTCGATGAACAGCGTCGCGCCGAAGACAGGGCCGCTGAAGCAATCGAGCAGCTTCGCAGCCTCCGATTGCGCGAGTGACATCGCATCCTCTCCGGCGACGTCGCGGCGTTCCAGACGGAAGCTTTCGGAGCGCTCGACGACAGGCATGAACGCTCCGGTGGCGGCGTCGCTCGCATAGTGCGTGCGCAGGATTTCGTGACGGTCGACGACCGCGCGCAGCGCGCGGTCCAGCACATCGTCGCGTACGTGGCCGGACAGGACGAAGAGGCGCGAGGAGTTGAACATCGAGCCGCGCGCCGCACCCGCTTCGATCGCGAGAATCCGCTCTTCCGCGAAGGACAGCGGCATCGGCGCATTGCGGTCGATGCGAACGATGTCGTGACCGCTTTCGTGCGACGTGGCATCTGCCAGTGCCAGCGCCAGTTCCGCGACGGTCGGCACTTCGAATACCTTGCGCAGCGGCAGTACCTTGCCGGTTTCGTTGACGATGCGCGAGACCATGCGAATGGCGACAAGCGAATGTCCGCCGAGCGCGAAGAAGTTGTCGTGCCGGCCGATGCGCTCGACGCCGAGCAGGTCGGCCCACAACGCGGCGATGGCGCACTCGATCTCGCCTTGCGGCGCCTCGTACTGCGCCTGGACGAACGCGTCGTCGTCCGGCTCCGGCAACGCACGACGGTCGAGCTTGCCGTTCGGCGTGAGCGGCAACGCGTCGAGCACGATGAACGCCGCCGGCACCATGTAGTCCGGCAACCGGGATAGAAGGTGCTCGCGCAACTGCCGCACGCGCTCGGCACGCGGCGCCGCGTCTTCCAGCGTCACGTATGCCAGCAGTCGGGTGTTGCCCGCCGCATCGGGACGCGCCAGCACGATGGCTTCGCGTACCGCGTCGTGCAACGCAAGCTGCGCCTCGATTTCGCCGGGCTCGATGCGAAAGCCCCGGATCTTGACCTGATCGTCGTTGCGGCCGAGGAAGATGATGTTTCCGTCCGGCAGGTAGCGCGCCAGATCGCCCGTGCGGTACATGCGTGCATCGGGCTCGCCGGCCGCACGGGCGAACGGATCGGCCAGGAACCGCTGCGCGGTCAGCTCCGGACGGTTCAAGTAGCCACGCGCGACCCCGACCCCGCCGATGTAAAGCTCGCCGACCGCGCCCAGCGGTACCGGCGCCTGCGATTCGTCGAGCAGGTAGATCTGCGTATTGGCGATCGGCTTGCCGATCGGCACGGAGGGCGCGTCGAAATCTGCCGGGCACGTAAAGGCGGTCACGTCGATGGCGGCTTCGGTCGGACCGTAAAGATTGTGCAACTGAGCATGGGACAACCGCTCCAGGCAGCGCCGCGCGGTGGCCACCGGCAACGCCTCGCCGCTACAGACGATGCGCGAGAGCGTCGTGCAGCGTGCGAGGCCGGGCGCCTCGAGGAAGCCGCTGAGCATCGACGGCACGAAGTGCAGGGTGGTAACCCCGTACTGCGCGATGACGTCGGTCAGATAATCGGCGTCACGGTGCGCGCCGGGCGCGGCCATGACGAGCGTGGCGCCATTGGCCAGCGGCCAGAAGAATTCCCAGACCGATACGTCGAAGCTGAACGGCGTCTTCTGCAGCACGACATCGCGGGCATCCAGACGATACGCCGACTGCATCCAGGTCAGGCGGTTGATCAGCGCATCGTGCTCGTTCTGCACACCCTTGGGCAAGCCGGTGGAGCCCGACGTGTAGATGACGTAGGCGAGATGGCGCGGGGTCAACCCGAGCGCGTGCGGCGACAGATCGTCCGGAGACAGGCCGTCCCACGGCGGCGACGCGACACTCACATCGACCAGCGTGAGCTTCGCCAGATGCGCCTCACCGAGCGCGTCGGCAAGCGCCTGGCGTCCGACCGGATCGACGAGCACGACGGCGGGTGCGGCGTCGGAGAGGATATGCGCGAGGCGCGCGCCGGGATAGGCGGGATCGAGCGGCACGTAGGCGCCGCCGGCCTTGAGGATGCCGAGCAGCGCGACGACCATCGGCGCGCCGCGGTCGAGGCAGACGGCGACCGGCGTATCGGGGGTGACGTCGAATTCGATCAGGTAACGCGCGAGCCGGTTGGCGCGCGCATTGAGTTCGGCATAGGAGAGGCGCTCGCCGCCGGAGATCAGCGCGGTGGCATCGGGCGTACGCCGGACCTGCGCCTCGAACAGCCCATGCAGATACTGGTGCCGGTCATACGGCGCGTCCGTCGCGTTCAGCGTGTCGATCAGCAGCGCCCGCTCGTCGTCGGGCACGATCTGCAGGTGCTCAAGCGAACCGGAACCCGCCTCGAGCGCGTCCGCAAGTTGCTCCAGCGCACACTGCATGTATGCGCATAGCCGTTCCGCCAGCGCCGGTGCGGCGACCTGCGCGACCAGTTCAAGCGCATCGCCGTCATCCTCGACGGACAGCGTCACCGGGTAATGGGTCCGCTCGTGCGCACCCAGCAGTTCGACATCGGACGGCCACTGCGCGTGGCCATCGGCGTGTACGTTGTGGCGGTAATTCAGCAGCGCGCTGAAAAGCGGCGCGTTCGCGCCGATGCCGCTGCATCGTTGCGCCAGCGCGAGCGATGCATGCTCATGGGCAAGCAGGCCTGCGAGCCGACTCTGCGTATCGCGGACTGCCGTGCGCACATCGGTCGCGTCGATGTCGATGCGCAGCGGCAGCGTATTGATATACAGGCCCAACGTGCGGTCGGAGCCGGCGCCGGCCGCCATGCGCCCGAACAACACCGTCCCGAACACGACGTGCCGTTGCCCACTCGTGCGGGCGAGGACGAGCGCCCACGCCAGATGGCACAACGTGGCGAGGCTCACGCCGATGGTTTTCGACAGCGTACGCAGTCGTGCGTCGAGCGTGCCCGGCATCGTTCGACGCGCGTCGTACAGCGGCGCCATGTCGTCGTGCTGGAGCGTGAGGCCGAACGGAAGGGTCGGCGCATCGACGTCATTCAGCATCTCGCTGAAGAACGCCTCGTGCGCACTCGCGGGCATCCCGAGACGCGCATGGGCGACGAGGTTGCGGTAGGGCTGCGGCGCGGGAAGGCGGTGTATCTGTCCGGCGAGCATCGCCTGGACTTCTTCGTTCAGGATCGCAAGCGTGGAATGGTCTCCGACGAGGTGATGGAGCAGCATCGTCGCGTGCCAGCGTCCTCCCGTCGCCTCGGCGATCACGAAGCGCAGGAGCGGGGCCTGGGTCAGATCCATCCTGTCACGCCCCGGATGGATGAGGCCCGGCAACTGCTCCGCGGCGCACCCGCTGGCGTCGTCGAGGGCCAGCTCGGTCACGTCGATGTGTGCGCGCCGCAGCACGACCTGTACCGGTGAACCAAGCCCTTCCCACAGCACGGCCGTGCGGAGGATGTCGTGCCGCTCGACGAGACAATCCATCGCCTGAAGATAGCGATCGAGCGCGGCGCGATCGGTAAAGGCCAGATGCGCGCTCAGCAGATAGGGGTCGCCCTGCGTGCTGAGTACATGATGAAACAGGATGCCGTCCTGCAACGGTGAAAGGGCGTAGATGTCCTGAATGTTCGCGATGCCGCCCGGCACCTGCGCGACGATGCGATCGATGTCGTCTTGCGACAGATCGGCGAGCGGCAGGAGATCGGGCGTGATGGCCTGCGTATCGGGCCCGAGCCGGTTTTCCGGCACGACCACTTCGCGCGACTGACCGAGAGTGGCGGAGAGTGCGGCGAGGGCCGGTTGCTCGAACAGGTCCCGTATCGCAAGCGTCAGCCCGATCTGGCGCAAGCGCTCGATCAGCTGGACGGCGACAAGCGAATGCCCACCGAGTGCAAAGAAGTTGTCGTGTCGGCCGACGCGCTCGACGCCGAGCAGGTCGGACCACAACGCGGCGACGGTACGCTCGGTCTCGCCCTGCGGCGCATCGTACTGCGCCTGGACGAACGCATCGTCGTCCGGCTCCGGCAGCGCGCGACGGTCGAGCTTGCCGTTCGAGGTCAGCGGCAACGCGTCGAGCACGACGAACGCCGCCGGCACCATGTAGTCCGGCAACCGGGCCGCAAGGTGCTCGCGCAGCTGCCGGACGCGTTCTGCACGTGGCGCCTCGTCGTCGAGCGTCACGTATGCCAGCAGTCGGGTGTTGCCCGCCGCATCGGGGCGCGCCAGCACGATGGCTTCGCGTACCGCGTCGTGCGACGCAAGCTGCGCCTCGATTTCGCCCGGCTCGATACGGAAGCCCCGGATCTTGACCTGATCGTCGTTGCGCCCGAGGAACACGATGTTGCCGTCCGGCAGGTAACGCGCCAGATCGCCGGTGCGGTACATGCGTGCATCGGGTTCGCCGGCCGCACGGGCGAACGGATCGGCCACGAACCGCTGCTCGGTCAACTCCGGACGATTGAGATAGCCGCGTGCAACACCTGCGCCGCCGATGTACATCTCGCCCACGGCACCCAGCGGCACCGGCGCCTGCGACTCGTCGAGCAGGTAGATGCGCGTATTGGCGATCGGCTTGCCGATCGAATGAACTACCTCGCCGGATGACGGCTCAAGCTCGCCGGAGGTGGCGACGACCGTGGTTTCGGTCGGGCCGTAGTTGTTGACGATGCGCAGCGACGGCGGCAACCCGGCGGGCAGTGTCGTGATGCGATCGCCGCCGATCAGCAGCGACTTCAGCCCGTGCGGCAGGCCCGACTGCATCGCGAGCAGCGCCAGCGGCGTGACGAGGAACGCACAGTCCATCGACTGCCGGCGCCACCACGCGAGCAACGCTGCGGCATCGGACGCCAGCCCCGCCGGGGGCAGCAGCAGCGCGGCGCCGGCGCAGAGCGCGGGCCAGAGTTCCCACACGCTGGCGTCGAAGGCCAGGCTGGCGGTGGCCGGCACGCGGGAACCGGCGTGCAGCTCGAACCGTGCGATATGCCACGTCACGAGATTGGCGAGTTGCCGATGCTCGACCATGACACCCTTGGGCGTACCGGTGGAGCCGGACGTATAGATGACATAGGCAAGATGACGCGACGTCAGTCCGCGCGCGAGCGGTGGGAGATTGTCCGGCGAGTGCGCGCCCCACGGCGGCGAGACCACACTGATATCGACAAGCGCGGGCGTGGCCAAAGACACATCGGCGAGCGCCTGGCGTCCGACTTGATCGACGAGAACGACCGCCGGCGTGGCGTCGTCGAGGATATGGGCAAGCCGCGCACCGGAGTAAGCGGGATCGATCGGCAGGTAAGCGCCGCCGGCCTTGAACACGGCGAGCAGCGCGACGACCATCGCGACGCTGCGCTCGGAGCACACGGCAACGAGTGTATCGGGCCCGACACCCAGCTCGACGAGGTGATGCGCGAGCCGGTTGGCGCGGGCGTTGAGGGCCGCATAGGAGAGTTGCTCGTGGTCCGCGACGAGCGCGACAGCCTCGGGGGTTTGCCGGGCCTGCGCTTCGACGAGTTCGTGGATGCACTGGTGTTCGGGGTAGGTGGCCGCCGTCGCATTCCACGTGTGTAGCAGCAGATGCCGCTCGCCGGCATCGAGCAGGTCGATTTGCCCGATCGGCCGCTCAGGATTGGCGAGCGCGGACTCGATAAAATGCAGCAGCCGCTTTCGATGCGCCAGCACACTTGCGTTGTCGTAAAGCTCGGCATTCGCGTCCACGTGCAACGTACACCCGGGATCGCGCGGATCTCCTGTCACGGTCACCGCGAAATCGTTGACGAGGCCATTGGCGAGCGCATGCAGGGTCGCACGGCTCTCGCCGAATTCCCACCGGTTGCCGTACGGCACGATATTGATGCGCGGACCGAAGACCGGTGCGGTGACCGCACCGCGCAGCTGCTTGATCTCCTTCACGCGGAACTGCTGGTGCTTCATGTGCGAGAAGACTTCGGTGCTCACGTGCCGCGTCAATTCCACGAGCGTCATGTGCGGCGCAAGAGGCAGCCGCATCGGCAGGATGTTGGCGAACATCCCGGGCAGTGTGCGCGTCTCCTTCGTGCGCGCCGATACCGGGAAATCGAACACGGTAGTCCGGCCGTTGCTCGTTCGGTAAAGGTACGCCGCCACGATGGCCGTGAGAACGAGCGGCCACTTCGCGATCTGCGTCTCGATCCGGTCGAGCTGTTCGACAAACGCAAGCGGAAGCGGCGCGGATTCCCGCCTGAAAAAGCCGTTCGCGCGCGGCGTCGTACCGGCCAGGGTTTCCGGAGCAGGCAGGGTGTCGACGTAGTCTTGCCAATACTGGCGGTCGTTCGCGTAGCGCGACGATGACCGGTACGAGCGGTCGCCGTCCGTCATCAGGTCGGTCGCGCCGAAATCTGCGTCGGGGACAGGCTGCTGTCGCGTCAGTGCCGTGTAAATCTGGGCAACCCGGCGTGTCACGAGCGGGATGCTCGCCCCATCCATCACGATATGGTGATAGCGCTGGTACCAGACATAACGCTCGTCGCCGAGCTTGAACAGCATCTGGCTGAACAGCTTGCCGGAGAGCAGGTCGAACGCCGTGCTCGACTCGATCTGCATGACATTCCAGCAAGCTGAAAACGGGTCTGCTTCATTCGACACATCGATAAAATCCAGCCCGAATGCAACCGGTTCGCATTCAAACTGCAAGGGCCCGGCCGGCGTTTCGAGAAAGCGAAAATGCAGGCTCCGGGCTTCCTGGATAACACGGCTTAATGCCGCCTCGAAGGCCGGACGATCTAGCGCGCCATTGATATCCACATAGCCACGGCTGTCGAACAACGGGTTGTCGGGTTCGAGTTTCTGCGAAAACCACATTTCCATCTGCGCGGCAGTCAGCTCCGCGAATTCCTGAGGGTCTTTTGTATTCAAAATTATCCTCGTCATTGTTCAATACACGCGACTTGATGGCGAAGGGCGCGAATGATGAGCGATCACACATCGCGCGTTTCAATAACCTGAAAAATCAAACCCATTCTTGACGGTTGTTCACCGGCAGCCCGCGAGCAGGGTTGTTTTCAAGGCCAGACAGGCGAAACGGGGAGGTGTTGCTTGATTGGATGTGCGAACTGGCGACTCTAAGTATTCGTGCCACATGAATATTTGAAGCGCACTGTAGCATGCTGATTGTGAAAATTAGCTTACTCAATGCGAGTTATTTTCATATCAGACATAATCCGCAACAAATTAATAATTCGTTTCGATCCGGGTATTTTTATTATTTACCAGCCCGATTCAATAAAAAAATAATCAATTCATCGAATTATTGAACGATGAAGGCGACCATGCTGACGCCCTCGGAACACAAAGCGTCGAGACCGATCGTTCACGATCGTCAAAAACCAAAAGCCTCGTAACGTCAGGGCTGACGAACGAGGCTCTTGGCAAATCGATATTCCGATACCGCGAATCGCGAGATATCGACCCACGTTGCGACCGCTTTGTGCACGCCCGTCGCGACTGGCCGGTCGAACGTGTCGATGTTCAGCGCGTACATCGCGCGGCCAAACGGCGTCACGCGATTGCCATTCATGCCTGGCTTTGTGACGCGGAACATGACGGCGTGGTCGCGTTAAAACGCCACCCGCCCGATTCTTGTGCGGCAGATCGATTGCATTTCCAGACTGACCGATTCGAAAACGCGTCAGAACCGAACACGCATGGCGCCGACCGCCGTGTCGACACCCGAGCAGGCGACCGAATCAGCGCAACCGGTGTGCACGGTCGACGGCCGTGCACACCGCCGTGGCCCCGGCGGCGCCTATTGCGGACTCGCCGCCTCCGGTGCTGCGCGCGTCATGCTCGCACCGGTTCGCTCTCGCGCCAGCGCGCCATCAGCGTGTTCGACGGCCGCGTTTCGTCGCGCAGCTTGCGCGCGACGTCGACGCCGGAAACCGGCAAGCCTTGCGGATCGAGCATCCCGAGCTGCACGAGCACGCTCGCCTGATCCCAATAGATGTGTTCGTTGTAGAGCTTGGGCCCGCGAAATTCGACGATGGCGACCATCGGGATCTCCACGCGCTTGCCGGTCGGCGCGACGCCGGGCAGCAGCCAGTCGATCTCCCGGTCGTGCGTAAACGTCAGGATGAATTCATCGACCATGCGATCGACGCCAACCACGCGCGAGATCGGCGCCATCGCCATGTCGGCCGGATTGTTGTGGATGAAGTGATGCGTGTAGAAGCGCCTGAGTTCCGTGTACCCGGTGCCGCCCGTCATGGTCGGCACGTGATTCACGTACGGCTCGGGCACCATCGTCCGCATCGTCTCGTCGGGATCGCGCGCGGCGAACTCCAGATGGAAGTGATGATCGGCGAGCGCGCCCAGGTCGTAGTCGGGACCGAGCACCTTGCGAAACACCGCAAGACTGCGCGTATGCGCGGACATCGCGGCCGCTTTGACGAAGGTCGGGCCGCTGCGGCTGAACGCATGACCGGCGCCTTCATATTCGTAAAGCTTCACGTTCGGCTTGCCGCCCAGCGCCGCGCGTATCGCCGCCACGGTCCCGGGCGGATTGAGCGGATCGTCTACGCCGAAATGCAACGCGAGCGGGCACGTGACGCGCTCGGCCAGATCGAGCGACTGTTCGATGCCGACGCCGTAGTAGCCGACCGCGCAGTCGACGCCGCACTGCGCCGCAGCGAGCCAGGCGAGCTTGCCGCCGAGACAGAAGCCGAGCACGCCGACCTTGCCGTTCGATTCGGGCAGCGTGCGCGCACGGGCGACGGTCGCACGGATATCTTCGATGGCGCCGGCCACATCGAGACGCCCGTAATAGTCGAAGGCTTTTGCATGGTCGGCTTCGCCGTAACCGAGTTCGATGTTCGGGCCGAACGGGTGGAACAGGTCCGGCGCGATGACGACATAGCCCTCGGCCGCATAGAGATCCGCCACTTCGCGCATCTCGGCGTTCACGCCGAAAATCTCCTGCAACAACACGACGACAGGGCCGCTGCCGGCTTCCGGCAGCGCGAGATAGGCGTCGAACGCAACGTCGCCCCGTTCGATTCTGATTTGCTTCGTCATGGATGCACTCCCGATAGAGTAGGGGGGAAATATGCGGGCCGCACGGTTCGCTACCGCGATGCCTGCCGCTCGAACCACTCGCGCGGCGAGCGGCCCTGGTCCGGCCCGAGGATTGAAAAGCCGCCGTCGACGGGTACGTCGACACCGGTGATCCACGACGCATCGTCCGAACAGAGAAACGCGACGACGCGTCCGATCTCGTCGCCGCGGCCGACTCGGCCGAGCGCATGCAACGGCCGGCCAACACGATCCGCGACATCGACCGAGCCACCCGCGAGCCGTTCCAGCGACGGCGACCACGTCCAGGCCGGCGACACGCTCACCGCCCGCAGGTCGCGCGACGCGAGATCCACGGCGAGGTTGCGCGTCAGTTGCAGCAACGCGGCCTTCGACGCCGGATACAGCGCGCGTCCCGCCGCGCCGAACTTGCCGCCGACGCTGCCGAGGTTGACGATCACGCCGCGTCGCCGCAGGTGCGGCGCAGCCTTCTGCGCGAGAATCGCCGCCGACACGAGATTGACGTCGAGCAGGCGCGCCCACTGTTCGCGCGTCGAGGCGAGACCGGCATCGTCGTAGCTGCACGCATTGTTCACGACGATGTCGAGGCCGCCGAAGGCGGCGATACCCGCCGCGATCGCGCGATCGAGCTGCGCGTCGTCGGTGACGTCGGTCGGTACGAAGTGGGCCGGGGCGCCGATCGAAGCGGCCAGCGCATGGCCCGCGTCGACGTCGAGCCCCGCGATCAGCACGCATGCGCCTTCATTCGCGAGGTTGCGCGCGATGTCGGCGCCGAGCCCCTGCGTCGCACCGGTGACGATCGCGACCTTGCCCTCAAGGCGCACGCTCGAGCGTCCCGGGCACGCCTGCCGGGCCGGTTCGGGAGAACGCGACACGTTCATGCACCCTCCGTTTTCGACGCAGGGCCGAACAGCTCGGCCACGCTGGAAATGGCCGCAATCAACCGCATCGACTCGAGCGAGGCGTCATGCTGGCGGCGATCCGCACAGGCGCAGGCGTCGGCCGCGACGGTCACGCGATAACCGAGATCGGCGGCATGGCGGGCCGTCATCTCCACGGTCGAATGCGTCGCGACGCCTGCGACGATCAGGTGACGCACGTCGTGAGCCGCGAGGAGCCGTTCCAGCGGCGTCCCGATGAAACCGCTCGTGCACTGGTGATGCACGACATGGTCGAGCGCGCGCGCCGGATCGGGTTCGAGCGCCGGGTAAAACTGCGCGCCCCAGCTGCCGTCGCGCAGCGCGCCGAGTTCGGCGGTGCGCACGAAGACGGGGGCATTGCGCGGCAGGTCCGCGTAATCTTCGCGGAATGCGATACGGACATGCACGATCGGCAAACCGTGCGCCCGCGCACCGGCCAGCAGCGCGCCTGCCGCGTCGAGCACCGCCGCGCGACCGGGCTGGTCCGTGTCGAAACCGACGCGGATCTTGCCACGCGGATCGATCACGTCGTTCTGGTAATGCAGCGCAATCACGGCCGTGCGCGCAAACGGAGTCGAAAGCGTGGCGGCGTTCATACGAATACCTCCAGGTTTGCGAGTGCATCGGTCGAGTTGATGAGATCGACTCGCTTCAGGTAGATCTTCCACGCCGGGCCACGCGTATCGAGCTTGTGCGTGACGAGCCCCGCGAGCGTGCGCTGGCCGATCCGCCATTCGTTGACGATCTGCGTCGAGTGGACGACCAGCCGGCCGGCTGCGTCGCGGCCGTCGACGATCACGTTGCCGACCATCCGCGCCGTGCGCGTCGACGGCTGCTGCGACCAGTTGCGCCGGTTCGTCACGCGGGCCGCGCGCACTTCGCGCAGCGTCGCGTCCTCCCAGAACAGCGAGATATGATCGCGCGGGTTGGCCTGGCCCGGCTCGTGCGGCAGCCAGTACATGCCGTCCGGCGCCCACAGGTCGAGCCACCCGTCGAACGCGCGCGTATCGAGCAGCCGCGCCTCGCGGTACAGGAACTGTGCCGCCTGCGCCTGCAGGGCGGCGTCGAAAGCGAGAGCAGGGGCGTCGACCGCGACGGTCGACAGGTCGAAAGCCGGATCGTGCAGCATCAGGCATCTCCTTCGCGCATGCGCGCGGGTTGGCCGGTCTCGTCGACCATGAAACGCTTCCACGCGGCGAACTGGTTGCGCATCGGCAGTTCGCTGGTGCCGTTGATCGATACGAAGCCGTCGTCCGTCGCGCGGTCCGTGCCCGCGTAGCGATGCATGCTCACCCATTCGCCGCCGCGCGTCCGGTTGCCTTCCTGGCAGCGCGCGTAGACTTCGACGTCGTCGGGCATCACGTTCGACGACGGGGAATTGATCACGTTCGCGTAGGTCAACGCACGCTCGAACACCTCGTCGGGCGCGCCTTTCAGGCGAAACAGCTGGATTTCGACGAGCGTCTGGTCCACCGCAATCGGGCGGATCACGCGAAACTGCTGAAATACCGTGTGCGGGGAACCGCTGGCGTAGATGACGGTGTTGTGGCGGTTCATGCCGAGAATCCGGCGCGCGCGCTCGTCGCCGTAGGCCTGCGCGAGCACCGCGAAATGCGCGCTCGACACCGGATCGCGTTCGGCGGCCGCCGGATCGAAGATCCCTTCCATGTAACCGTGGCCGTACGTGTACGCGCGCAGCTCCAGTTTTTCCCAGAATTCGTACGGTTCGCCATTGCCGTCCATGATGAGCAGTTCGAACGGCATCGCCCCCAGCTCCGCGGCCCGCGAGCGGGCCGACACCACCGACGATTCGTGCGTGACCGGCGCATGCATCGTGTCGTGCAGGTTCTCGTAGAACACTTTCCAGTTCGAACGCTGCAACACACGGAATACCCCGCCCGTGACCTCGACCTCGCCAACCGGCGAGCGATCGCACAGGTTGTCGATCGACGAGACGACACCATTCAGGAACGTCCGCAGATCCGGGCCCTCGTCGCTCTGGCTGGCGAACACGAAGCCGCGATAGCTGTCCACGCGCGCGACGCGGCGCATCGAGAAATCCGGATGCTGCGGGTCGAAGCAGGTGTTCTGCAGGCCATTGCGCAGCGGCGCCGACAGGTGTGTGCCGTCATGCCTGAAGGTCCACGCATGGTAGGGACACCGGAAGAACTTCCCGACCGAACCGTCGCCGTCGGGTACGACTTTCGCGCCCTTGTGCGGGCACCGGTTGTAGATCACGTGTATCGCGCCGTCAGACGCGCGCACCATCACGACTTCCTGGTCGCCGAGACGCGTCGTGTGATAGTCGCCGGCCGCCTTGACCTGGCTTTCGTGGCCGACGTAGATCCACGCACGGCCGTAGATCCGCTCCATTTCCAGCGCGAAGATCGCCGGGTCGGTATAGAGGCGCTTGTGCACGCTGTCGGGGCGCACCAGACCCGCCAGGGTCTCGTTGGTAAGGCTCATGGGGTTTCCTCGAAGGAGAGGGTCAAAGATCCAGGACCAGGTGCGCGCCGTTCGCGCGCGACACGCACGGACAGAACCCGCCGCGCGCGCGATCGTCGTCGCTGAGGCAGATGTCGCGGTGATCGGGATCGCCGTCGAGCAGGCGGACCGCGCACACGCCGCAATCGCCGCGCCGACAGTCGTAGAGCGGATCGAGGCCGGCTTCGATCATGGCGTCGAGAATCGAGGTGCCGGGCGGCACGTTCAGCGTGCGCCCCGACACCGCGAGGCGGACTTCGACCGGCGCGTCTCCGCCCGTCGCGACCGGCGCCGCAAAGCGCTCGCAATGCAGCATGTCGTCGCGCCAGCCGAGACGCCGGGCGACCGCGAGTGTCGCTTCGATGAGTCCGGCGGGGCCGCACACGTACAGGTGCTTGCCGCTTTCAGGCGCGCCGATCGTGTCGGCCAGCGGCATGCCGCGCGACGGTTCGCCGTTGTCGAGCCAGGATGTCGCATCGGGTAGCGCGGCAACCTCGTCGCGATAGGCCATCGAGACGGCGTCGCGCGCGGCGTAGTGCAGGGCGAACGGGCGCCCGGCTTGCGTCAGTTCGCGGGCCATCGCGAGAATCGGCGTGATGCCGATGCCGCCCGCCACCAGCAGGTGCCGGTGCGCGTCCGCAACGAGCGGGAAATCGTTTCTGGGCGGATCGATGTCGAATGCGTCGCCGGGCGTGCATGCGTGCATCCACTGCGAACCGCCGCTTCCCGCGGGTTCGCGCAACACCGCGATTTCGTAACGGTCGACCGGCCCGGCGCTGCCGCCGGCGTTTACGAGGGAATACGCGCGCCGTTGGGTGCGTGGGGAGAGCGGCACGTGCACGCCGATATGCGCGCCGGCTGCGAACCCGGGCAGCGGGCCGCCGTCTGCGGCGACGAGATGCAATCGGCGGATTGCGGGCGTCAGGGCGTCGATACGCTCGACGCGGATTCTGAGCGGGGACATCCAGCGGCTCCGTTGAATTCAGAGGAGCCCACTGTATGCGGGCGAAATGGCCGCGAATATCCGTCGAGCGCAGCGCCTGTCCGGCGCGCGCAGAATTCCGGCTCAGCCGGCGGACTGGCGGGCGCGGCGCAACGTATCCGACGGCGATTCGCCGAACGTTTCGCGATACAGGGCGGCGAAGCGGCCCAGATTCGCGAAGCCGCAACAGAGCGCCACGTCGGCCACGCGGCCGGTCTCGCGTGCCTGCAGCAACTGGTCGCGCGCACGTTCGAGACGCCGTTCGCGCACCAGCTGCATCGGGCTGCCGCGTGAAAAGCGCTGAAAGCCGTCGAGCAGCGTACGCACGGGCACGCCAGCGGCCAGCGCGATATCGGCCAGCGTGATCGGCTCGCACGCGTGTTCGGCGATATAGGCTTCCGCCCGCTTGACCGTGCGCGGCACGAGTGCCGTTCCGCCGGGCCTCGTCTGGCAGTGATGGGGTTGACCGGCGAGCAGGAGCGAGATCACGAGCCGTTCGAATTCGAGCGCGATGCGGCGGTCGCGCTGCGCGAGCGCGACGGTTTCCGGCGACGAGGCCATGACGCGCAACTGGGCAAGCCACGGCAGGAGGTCGGGGCGGGAGAGATCGAGCACCGGCTCGATCTGCAGATGGTCGTATCCCGTATGCGCCAGGATCGCGTGCTTGTCGACGCGCACGAAGAACTGCTCGCAGTCGCGGGAGAACGTACCGCCGAAACGGGTGGCCGGACCGACGATGACACCCTGGGCCGGCCCGACGATCACGCGCCGGCCACCGACGCTGACGTCCGCATAGCCGCCCAGGCTGAGGATGGCGAGATAGTAATCTTCGATTTCGCCGGCATCGACGCCCATCGCGACGTCGTAACCGATCGTGCCGAACCCGACACTGTCGATCCGCACGTAGTCCATGTATGCCGAATAGCCGCCGCGCGCGCTGCCCGGCGTGAGCCGATGCTGTTGCAGCACCGCGGCGATCCGCTCGCGCGTGTCGTCGATATCGGCCGATTCGAAATAGCGGTATCGACGGAGCAGGGTCGGCTCGATCGGCAAGGAAGCATTTGGCATGGCGTATCTTCTTTGCGTATGCGGGGAAACCCGGAGGGAAAAATCGGTCGATCGCGGTCGTGTTCCGGGGTACGCCCACTGTACACGTTTGCGACACCGTCAATAAAACGCGCAAGACCGGCTTCCGGATATTTGCGCGAACCGGACAGGCGACCGTATGCGATTGCGTTTACCGGCTAGCTCGCGATCGTCGGCCGACGCCATACTCGTCGGCGTCGCCGAGCGCGCAGGCGATCGAAGCCACGGCAAGCGCGCTGGACGATGCCGGCGGCAATCCTCACGTTCGCCAGGAAATCGATGATCGCCTCATCCTGCGCCCTCGCGCCATCGCCCGCGCACGACGGCCTCGACGCGCGCGATGTCTCCGCGTTGCTCGAGCTTGCGCGCGGCGGCACGCTCGAACAGATCAGCGGCCGCTGTCTGGCCTGCCTCACGACCGGGCTCGACGCATGTGCGAGCGGCTTCTATTTGCTCGCCCCGGATGCGCGCCCGATTGCCTGCGAAACCGCCGGCGCGCCGATCGATTTTCTCGACGAATACGAAGCCGCCATACGCGAGCGCGATCCGGTGCTGCACGTCGTGTTGCGCTCGCGTCGCGCGATGACAGGGGGTGCGCTGCCGGCGACCGTATGGGGGCATTCGCCAGCATGGCGGCACCTGCAGCGCTGGGGCTTCGGCCCCAATCTCCAGGGGCCGCTCGAAGCGGGCGGCAGGATCGTCGGAACGCTGAACCTCGCACGCAAGGCCGGTGGCGAGCCGTTCAATGTGCGCGACATCGCACGGTTCGCTTGGGTATGCCGGGCGGTATCGGTTGCCGTGAGCCAACCGGGCGCACTGTACGCAGGCGCGTGCTCGCCGTGCCTCACCGAACCGTGCGATCCGTGCGATCCGCTGCCGCCGCGCGCTGCCGCCGTCGGCCGCCTCGTGCGCGACGGCGCACCGAACAAGGCGATCGCACGCACGCTCGGCATTTCAGAACACACAGTGAAGGAGCATGTCCGCGCGTTGTGCGTGCGCTTCGGCGCCCCCAACCGGACCGCGCTGAGCGCGATGCTGGCGTTGCGGTCAACCCCCGCATCAGGCGGGATTGAGACGGCGTGCGCACGTCGCTAGATTGTGCGTTCGCGGCCAGCCGGTCGCTTCATCCGGGAGCACAACCACCATGACTCACCCCATGACGAACGCGGCCGTCGGCGCAGCCGATCCGCAGCATGCCACGCATTGCCGCCTGAACGACGGCGGATTCATCACGCGCTCGAAGCTGATTCCGTGGACGCGGCTCGACAAGCCCGGCCTCGAAGGCATTCAGTACAAGATCCTCAATTTCGACGAAAACCGCGGCTACATGGTCGTGCTGAACACCTTCGATCCCGGCTCGCGATTTGCCCCGCACAAGCACATGGGAGCCGTCGAGATCTTCATGCTCTCGGGTTCGTTCTTCTACGACAACGGCCAGGTGTTCGCCGACGATTTCATGCTCGAGGCGGGCGGTGTCACGCACGCACCGGGCTCCGACGACGGTGCGCTGATGCTCGCCATCTTTCACGGGCCGCTTCAGATTCTGGATCAGGACGGCAGCGTGCTCGTGACGGTCGGCATCGACGAAATGTACGCACTCGCAAAACGGAACGGCGCCGTCGCCCATCTGAACAAGACCGAGCATCGCGTGGCGCTGACGTCGGGGGCCTGAGCGGGTTGCGATCGTGCGGGACGACCCGTCGCTGGGTCTGGCGGCGACGGGTATCGAGCGGGTTTGCGGAGCACCGCGACATGCAAGACCGCTCGGATCGGCTCGATAGACTCGCGATAATTTTGTCTACGGCGCGGCCGTAAACGCGGCATCGAACAAGCGAAGCAGGCGATCGACTCCGATTGCCGGATCGGCGCTCAAAAAACGCTGCTCCGATAGCGGAACAATGGCGCGCTGCGCGAGGCCGTTACTCGATCGCTCCCGGCGCCGGTGCGGAAGAGGGTTGAAGCGTTTGCCTTCGACTTGATGGTTGAGGGCGGCACGTCCCCGTGGTGGCCTGGATGCAACGTGCAGGGAAAGATGCCGAACGCGTCTCGGTACCCGCTCGAGATCCACGGCAGTTCCCCCCGATTGAATAACTGTGCAGTTCGATTCAGTCCGACGCGCGGCTCCCACTCGAGGTTTGTGTATCCGAAAGCGTGCGCTGGATAGTCGGACCCGGCTCCAGAGCAGGAGCGACGCTCCCGCCGGCTTTCGTTCCGGCCGGCTTTTATGCTTCTTTCAGCCAGGGCATTTCCACGGGTGACACGACCAGTTGCCGGAATTCGCGTTTCAGATCGAAGATGAACCCGACCAGGATCATGGAGTCGGCGTAAGGGATCGGAAAGACATGCGGATTTTCCGGAGTACGCAAGGGGCGCTCGGGCGTGTCCGCCGTCGCCGCGGCGTTTTCGCGAACGCTTTCCAGTTCGTCGGCCATGGCCAGGTCACCGGTTTTCAGCACGCGGCTACGCAGGTCGCTGAAGGGCTCGATGCGCGCAGCGTCTTCGTGGTATTCGGGCACTTCGTAAATGAACCAGGACATTTTCGTCTCCTGTGAGAAGGGGCAATATTCTAACGCTGCGCGAGGATTCACCGAAAATCGGCCGTGACGTGCGATGGCCGCGGTCGCGGCGACACAGGCCGGCCGCGCGTTGCTTCGACGCGTGACATTCGACAGCGATGGCATGACGCTGGACCATTTGTCTGGATCCGTTCTCGAAGGTTGCGGGATCGCACCTCAGTCTGGCAAGTCGATCGTCGCGGAACCGGCGGGACATGAAACAGGATCGCGAACGAGACGAGCGATTCGGGTAAGGGGCCGCTTGCGCAGTGTCGGCATGTTCTCCGGCGAAGGCGACGGCAACATGCTTGTGCGCTTCGGCGCGCGTACGGAGATCACGCCGCACGCGATCGCCCCCCCTGGCCCCGTACGACGGGTAGGACAGCGTGGCAATGGCGGCTCCGGCAGATCGCAGGAACGACGCAGATGAGCGATCCGCCGCCGATCTTGACGGTACAGGCGCGCCATCCATGATCGCGTCTACACGCGAAGCACAATCCGCCGGGGAAGCGTCCGACCTCGCCGGGCTCCCGAGCTTCACCGATGCGATGGCTCACCGCGCGCGTCGGCACGACCATCCCATCCCCCGGGTTCGCGCGTCGTCCCGTTGCGCGCTCCGGCACGCCGGGGGATCGGTCGTCAGCGCCGGCCTGAGCCGGCCGGTTCGTCAAGTCACCGGCGGTGCGTGCCCGTGATCCCCGAACCCCCGAGCGTCGTCGTATTCCCGCGAAATATCCTTGTTCGTATAGTCCCCGAGCTTCGACGCGGCGACCACGCTCAGCACCGCACACACCAGCACGTACACCGCGATCGCATACCCCGAGTGGTAGTAGGCGAACAGCGCCGTGGCGATGAGCGGTGCCGGACCACCTGCAATGACCGAAGCGAGCTGATAACCCATCGACGCGCCGCTATACCGCAACCGCCCGGTGAACGACTCGGCAATCAATGCAGCCTGCGGTCCGTACATCATCGAATGCGGAACCAGCGACAATACGATGGCCGCGAAGATCCATACCGGATTCCGGCTATCGACCATCGCGAAGTAGACGAATCCGAACACGCCGACGGCAACCGCACCGATCATGTACATCCGCCGCCGCCCGATCAGGTCCGACACGTTCCCGAACAGCGGAATGGTGAAGAACTCGACCACGGATGCGACCAGCACCGCCGCCAGCAGCAGTTCGCGCGTGACGCCCAGCGCCGTGATCCCGTAAGTGAACACGAACGCCGTGTAGATATAGAACGGCGCCTGTTCGGCCATCCGCGCGAACGCCGACAGCACGATATCCTTCGGCTGCTTGCGCAGGACTTCAAGCATCGGCGTCTTCTCGATCCGGCGCTCGGCCAGCAGCTTCGCGAAGATCGGCGTCTCGAGAATGTTCAGACGGATATACAGCCCGATCGCAACCAGTACGATGCTGAGGAAAAACGGTACGCGCCAGCCCCACGCGACGAACGCACTGCCGGAAATCCAGCTCATGGCCAGCACGGCCAGGTTGGCGAGGAACAATCCCGCTGGCACGCCGAACTGCGGCCACGACGCGACGAAGCCGCGATGCGCATTGGTGCGCGCCCACTCCATCGACATCAGGACCGAGCCGCCCCATTCGCCACCGACACCGACGCCCTGGATGAAACGCAGTACCGTGAGGATAACCGCGCCCCAGATGCCGATCGCGGCGTAGGTCGGAACGAAGGCCACGGCGAACGTGGCGAACCCCATCAGCAACAGGGTCACGATCAGTGTGGCCTTGCGTCCGATGCGGTCCCCGTAATGGCCGAAGATCGCCGCGCCGACAGGCCGTGCGACAAAACCGACGGCATAGATCAGGAACGCCTGCAGCGTGCCGACGAGGGGGTGGGATTGCGGGAAATACAGCTTTGCGAAGACCAGGCCGGTGACCGTGCTGTAGAGGAAGAAGTCATACCATTCGATCGTGGTGCCAATCGTGCTGGCGATGACGGCGCGGCGCAACTGGCGCCGGGATTCCTCGTCGGAGAGGGGCGTGGCCGCGGATTGCATGGCAGCCATTTTGATATCTCCCGGGAAAGGGCGATAGAGAAATAAACCATACGCCCGGCGACAGGTTCCGGCAAGCGCGATCTACGGCTCCCAGGTCTTTCAATCAGGCATCCTTATATATCATCATATGATGTTGAATTGTCATTCGCCGAGACGGCAATGAGGTTGGCGTGATGGACGAACTGAATGCACGCGGATGTGACGTGAGGCGGAATGTTGCGACCAATCAGGCAGTGAGTCTCGCGTCGAATAAAAGAGAAGTCACTTGCCGAATGGCTGCAAAAAACGTCTCGGGTCGGCAGCGCACGACGTCGGCCGCGGCGCTTACCGATCCTGTCCAAATCCCACAAGTCAGCCCACCTGAACGCCACGCTCCTCCGCAAGCAACCGACGATAGTGAGGCAGTGCGCCGAACAGCAACCACACCGCGAGCGCGGACGCGATCGTACAGACGATCCCGATCGAATCGCCGACCATCTTCGGATTGCCGAACACGCGATCGGTGAAGAGGGCGATCAGCGTCGGTCCGAGCCCGAAGCCGATCAACTGCGCGAAGAACGAGTAGAGCGCGCCGACGGTGCCGCGCATGCGGCTGGGCGCGACGAGTTGCAGTGCGGCGGCCATGCACCCGGTCGGCAACGTGAAGAAAAACACGGTGCCGCCGGCTGCGACCAGCGTGCCCGTCGCACCGGGCGCAAACGGGATGCTCGCGCAGCACAGCAGCATCGGGATCATCGCGAACGCGGCCGTGCGCAACGGCGCGTCCTCGTAGCCGCGCCGTTCGAAGCGGCGCACGATCCAGGGGCCCGCCAGTGCGCCCGCAATCCCGCAGCAGACCACCAGCGCGCCGAAACGAAATCCGACGAGCGCAGCGGGCATGCCGTGCGAACGGATCAGGTAGGTCGGCATCCACGCGGGCATGCCGAGCACGACGATGGCGAGCATGCCGACGCCGAGCAAAATGCGTGCGTAGAACCCACGCCGCGCCCACAGAAATGCAGCGGATTCGCGGGTCGAGAACTGGCGGTCGTCCGCACTGCCGCTGACGACCCTGCTGCGCATGGGCTCGCGCACTGTCAGCCAGACCAGCAACGCAAACAGCATGCCCGGCAGCCCGATCAGCACGAATGCAAGCTGCCAGGTCTCGAACCCGGCGAGCATCGGAAACTGCTGATGAACGTCGCGGGCGAACGAGATGACAAGGCCGCCGGCGACGAGCGAGAGCCCGCCACCCAGCATCGGGCCGAGAATGAACACGCTCATCGCGCGCGGCATCTGCTTCGCCGAGAAGCAGTCGGCGATCATCGACAGCGCGATCGGGAACACGCAGGCTTCGCTGGCCCCGACGCCGAAACGCGCGAGGAACAACCCCTGGAACGTCGTGGCCTTGCCGCACAGGGCCGTGAAGATGCACCACAGGCAGATGCCGACCAGCAGGATGTTGCGTCGATTGGTGACGTCGACGAGGCGGCCGAAGAGCGGCGACGCGATCAGGTACGCGGAAATGAACGCGATGCCCTGAACGAGACTGAGCTGCGTGTCGGAAATGGCGAGCGAATGCCGGATCGGGTCGACGAGCAGGTTGAGAAGCTGGCGGTCGATGTACGCGAGCGAATACGCGAACGTGATGATGCCCAGGATGTACCACGACCGGAGGCTGTCGTGAACGACCCTCGTCGAGGATCGTCCCGATAGCGCGTCTTCCAGGCCGCCGACGGGCGGCACTTCATTCATGGCATTCCTCATCTTGTCTCCGATACGATCGTTTGATGCGTGTAAAAGGGGATGTCGACGCGGCATGCCGCTTGCGCGTCAGGCCAGTCATGGGCATCCGGTCAGCCTGGGTGGTCGTTCGACGCATCGACGACTCCGCCGGTACGCATTCGATTACCAAACTATCGTTAGGTAGTTTGGCGTGACGCAAAGTGATGTGCCATGAGTGTTATCCACTAAGCATGGCCGCCGCGGGCCGTGAAACGTGTGACGACTTTCGTGCGATGCGCCCCGGCATGCCGTTCGCAGCGTTCGGCGCGCTCGACTCCGATCCGCAAGCGCGCCGCGTTCCTGCCGGAACCGGCATCCGCGTCCGGGTTAGACCGGATGGAGTGATCGCCAGCATCGAATAAATCTATCGTTCGTTAGGTAAACGGGCGATGCCGAAGAGGCCGTATCCGCTTGCAATCCGCTCCTTGTTTCCAAGTACGGAATGCGAAGCGTCGACGGTGGAGCACGCATTTGCCCGCGTTGCCGGTCGACACCGGAGATGAGGCCGCACGAACGGCCCGGTGCCGATGCCGCGAGGTCACGTATCACGCTGTGACACGACGCAATGCGCTGCGGCCCATCCCGGGCGCAGGCATTGCGTTCCGGAACTGGAGGAGCACGATGACTGACGATGTATCACGCGATTCGCAGCGCTTGCCGGAAGGCTTCGAGGCGCTCGAACCGTTTCTCGACCGATGGAACGCGCCGACGTCGCACGCGCGCTGGATCCATCGCGCGGCCATGCCGTACGCGGAGATCGTGACGTTCTACGAAGCGATGTCCGGGCGGGCGGAGGAGGCGACCGTCCATCTCGAGCAGTTTCCGCTCGACGACATGCCGGTGCCCGCGCAGAACCTGTTTCGCCTGCTGCTCGCGATGTGCCATGCGGCGATCGCCGTCGAAATGCACGAGGCCTCGGGCATCCGGCATGCGCCGCCCGTTCACGCATTGACGATCACGACCGGCTTTCAGCCGCACGGCTGATCGCGCGTCGTCGGGCCGATCAGGCCCCGCCGTCCCCATCCCTTTCAGGAGCTGGCATGAACCACCCTGGTGAACTCAAACCGAGCTTGACCGAATCCGTCGGCCTGTCGACGAAACCGATGCCGACCACGCTGTACACGGATCCGGAGCAATACGAAATCGAACGCGAACGGATCTTTCGTCGCGCCTGGCTGATGGTGGGCCGCGTCGAGCGGATTCCGAAACCGGGCGATTTCTTCGTCAAGGATCTTGCGGTCGCCAAGGCGTCCGTGATCGTCGCACGTTCGGAGGACGGCAAGGTCCGCGCGTTTCACAACGTCTGCGCGCATCGTGCGAATATCGTCGAGCACCGGCCGAGCGGCAACGCAAAGCGTTTTGTCTGCCGTTATCACAGCTGGGGCTACAACAACGCTGGCGAGCTGGCGAACGTGCCTGACGAAGCCGGCTTCTTCCATCTCGACCGAAAGAAATGCGGGCTGACGCCCGTCGCGGTCGATGTGTGGGACGGCTGGATCTTCATCAACCTGGCGCCGGCGCCGGAGGTCGGTCTCACGGAATTCCTCGGGCCGATGGCCGACGCGCTGTCCGGCATCGACTATCCGGACGCCGACAACGCGATCGTGCTGCGCGGGGAGTTCAAGGCGAACTGGAAAGCAGTGGCCGAAAACTTCAGCGAGGTGTATCACATCGCGTCGATCCACCCGAAGACGTTCGGGCCGATCTACACGGGCAAGGAAAATCCGTTCGGGCGGCCGCTGGGCGCGAACCTGCGCGGCGCCCATCGCTCGTTCTCGCTGTGGCTGAACCAGAGCGTCCCGGTGCCGGAGCACGCGAAAGTGATGCGCTGGCTGTTCTCGGCCGGCGAGACGGTGACCGGCACGCGCAACGTCGCGCAGGCCAATCCGCTTACCGAGCACCGCGGCGTGAACCCCGAGCGGCATCCGGACTGGTCGCAGGACGTGAACTGGTTCTTCCCGAACTGGCATCTGCAGATCTCGGCGAACCAGTTCTGGACGCATGAATTCTGGCCGACGTCGGCGAATACGACCATCTGGGAAGCGCGCTTCTACAACAAGAAACCCAAGAGCGTGCGGGAACGCCTGCAACTCGAGCATTTCACGTCGCACATCTCCGACGGCATGCTCGAGGATCTCGGCAACATCGAGTCGATGCAGGCCGGCATGGAGACGGGCGCAAAACCGTTCATCCATTTCAACGAGAGCGAGATCCTGTGCCGGCACGGGCTCGAGCAGGTAGTCCGGTGGTCGTCGGCGTCGACCGTGAAGGACGCGATCGCGTAGCGCCTGCGTCGGCGAACGGCTGCCGCTGATCGCCGACGCATCGGTCTGCCTGCTTGTAACGACGCGTGAAAGCAGCAACGTGCAACTGCCGGGCCTGCCCACGGCCGCCCGGCGTGACGCGATGTGCAAACGCGTGCTCAGAACGCCGCTTTCGCATCCTGTACCAGCATGTCGGCCGCCTTCTCGCCGATCATGATGGTGGCGGCGTTGGTCGCGCCCGAGATCGGCATCGGCATCACGGACGCATCGGCGACGCGCAGGCCCTGCAAGCCGCGCACGCGCAGCCGCGCATCGACCACCGCCATCGGGTCGCTGTCGGGCCCCATGCGCGCGGTGCCGTTGTGGTGATAGACGGTGCCGCCACGCTGGCGCGCGAACGCGAGAATCTCGTCGTCGGTGCGTACGTGCTTGCCGGGGAACATCTCGTCGACGTAGTACGGCGCGAACGGCCGTGCCTGCAACACGGCCCGCGCCATCTTCACCACGGCCACCATCGCGCGCTGGTCCGATTCGTCGGCCAGGTAGTTCGGTTGCACTTCGGGCAACTCGTCGATGTTCGCGGAACGCGCGCGGACCCAGCCGCGACTGTCGGGGCGCTGCTTGTGGCCGCCCAGCGTCATGCCCGGATAGTGATCGAGGAGGCCGGGCAACCCTTCCTGATAGCTGCCGGGCGTGAACGAAACCTGCAGGTCGGGCCGCGTCAGCGAGGGTTCGGAGCGGAAGAAGAAGCGCATCGGCACCGGGCCCATGCTGAGGATGCTCGGCCGGCCGAGGAAATACCGGGCGATCTCGCGGGCAAGCGGCAGCCCGCGCCCGCGCTCGTTGATGGTGGCGACGTCCTTCACCTTGACGGCCACGCGCAGGTTGAAGTGATCGACGAGGTTCGCGCCCACGCCGGGCAGGTCGATCTGCGGTTGCACGCCGATGGCGCGCAGATGGGCGCTGTCGCCGATGCCGGAGATCTGCAGCAGGCGCGGCGTGTTCAGCGCGCCCGCCGCGACGATCACCTCTCGGTTGGCGCGCACCTCGCGCTCGGGCGCACCGGTGCCGCCGGACCGATACCGCACGCCCACCGCGCGGCCGCCTTCCAGCAGCACGCGCGTCGTGGGGCTATCGGTGCGCAGCGCCACGCGTCCGGTCCTGATGGCCGGATGCAGGTAGGCCCTCGCGGCGCTCCAGCGCCGCGGCGTGCGGCCGCGCGTGTCGATCATGAAATGCCACGGGCCGACGCCGTCCTGCGCTTCGGCATTCGAGTCGGCCACATACGGATAACCGAGGCTCTCGACAGCTTCGATGAACAGGTCGCACAGCGGCGCCGGCATGATCGGGTCGGTCACGATCAGCGGGCCGTTGCGGCCGCGGTAGCGATCGTCGCCGGGCCCGATGCGCGTCTCGGCCTTCTTGAAAAACGGCAGCACGTCGTCGTAGCCCCAGCCCGCATTGCCGAGCGCGGCCCAGCCGTCGAAATCGGCATGCTGCCCGCGGTTGTAGACCATCCCGTTGATCGAACCCGATCCGCCCACGACCTTGCCCTGGGTCAGTTCGATGGTGCGCCCGTCGGTGCCCGCGATCGGCCCGCTGCGAAAGCGCCACACCAGCCGGTCGTTGAACAGGTTCTTGATGTAACCCGCCGGAATGTGGATGAACGGGTTGGTATCGGGCGGGCCGGCTTCCAGCACGCACACGGTATGGCCGGCCTCGGCCAGCCGCGCGGCCACCACGCTGCCGCCGCTGCCCGCGCCGACGACCACATAATCGAAGGTTTCGGTCATGACTCAGGCATCCAGATTGAAATTGATGGTCTTCAGCTCGGTGAACGCCTCGATCGTCGACCAGCCGCCTTCGCGCCCCACGCCCGAGCGCTTGATGCCGCCGAACGGCGCGTTCGGAATGCTGGCGAAGCCGTTGACGCCGATCGAGCCGCTCTTCACCGCGCGGGCGACGCGAAACGCGCGGCTGACGTCCGTGGTGTACACGCAGCCGGCGAGACCGTATTCGCTGTCGTTGGCGATGCGCACCGCTTCCTCTTCCGTATCGAACGGAATCACCGACAGCACGGGGCCGAAGATTTCTTCCTGCGCAATCGTCATGTCGTTGCGCACGTTCGCGAAAAGCGCCGGTTCGACCCAGTTGCCGTTGCCGGATGCGCCGTCGGGAGCACGGCCGCCGGCCAGCAGCGTCGCGCCTTGCTGCCGGCCGCTTTCGACGTATTCGAGCACGCGCGCCTGGTGGCGCCGGGAGATCATCGGCGCGGACGTGGTGGCGGCGTCGAACGGATCGCCGAACCGCACCTTCGCGAGCTGTTCCTGCGCGTGATGCAGGAACTCGTCCATGATCGAACGATGCACGAGCGCGCGGGAAGGCGTGGTGCAGACCTGTCCCGACAGGAAGGTCGAACAGAGGCCCATGATCGCCTGCGCCGTGGCCGGCACGCTGCGCGTGTCGGGAAAGACCAGCGCCGCGCTTTTGCCGCCCAGCTCCAGCGACAGGCGTTTCATGGTCGGCGCGCTCGCCACCGTGATGCGTTCGCCGACGAGCGGGCTGCCGGTGAACGTCACCTTGTCGACGCCGGGGTGCGATGTGAGCGCCGTGCCCGTTTCGGTCGCGCCGGTCACGAGGTTGAACACGCCGGGCGGCAAATCGCTGTCGGCCAGGATCTGCGCGAGCCGGCTCACGGCGAGGTTGGTGAGTTCGGACGGCTTGACGACGACGGTACAACCGCAGGCCAGCGCGGGCGCCACTTTCATTGCGAACGTCATCACCGGGCCGTTGTACGGCAGGATCGCCGCCACGACGCCGACCGGGTCGCGGAAGGTCATGTACTGCATGTTCGACGCGCCCGAGAAGATCGGCAGCGTGTCGCCGTTGATCTTGTCGATCCAGCCGAGGAAATGGTCGAAGATGTCGGCGGCCGCTTTCGCCGACACGCGCGAGTTGCGGCTGAACGTGTACGGAATGCCGTTGTCGAGGGTCTGCAACCGGGCGATTTCGTCCTCGGCTGCGTACAGTCGCTCGACGATCGGCTGCAACATGCGCTTGCGATCCTGCGCGCGCATGCGCGGCCACGGGCCTTCGTCGAACGCCTTGCGTGCCGCGGCCACTGCGAGCGCGACGCCGCGCGTGCCGGCTTCGGCGAAGCTGGTCATGACCTCGTTCGTGCAGGGGTTGATCTGGTCGAAACGCGCATCGGGCCAGTCGAGCCACTGGCCGTCGATGAAAAGGCGGCCCGGGCTGACATTCAGCGCATCGAGCCGGGAAACGAGACTGAGCATGGGTTCAGAGAGGTAAGGGGGTTACTTCGTCACCCCGGTGAATACGTAGCCGCCGTCCGGGTCCTTGCTGATCAACCCGAACGACGGGGAACAGAAATGCGTGCAGGTAAACAACGTGGCGCTGCCGTCGAGGCGTGACAGCAGCGTGTGCCGAGTGGCCGCCGACTGCGCGTTGTCGTAGTCCAGCACCAGCGCCATGTCCGGCCTGGCGACCTGCACCGGATGATGCATCGCGTCGCCGCCGATGATGAATTTTTCCGTGCCCGCGTCGACCTCGATCGCGATGTGGCCGATCGAGTGCCCCGGCGTGGAGAACACCGAGATGCCATCGCCCAGGTCGGTGTCGCGGTCGATGAAATTCGCGAGCCCCGCATCGACGACGGGCTGGATGGATTCCTGGAACGAGATGTCCTGCGCGGCGTACATCGCGTCGTTCG
Source organism: Burkholderia cepacia complex sp. TUM26381 (assembly GCF_057439935.1). Taxonomy (NCBI): domain Bacteria; kingdom Pseudomonadati; phylum Pseudomonadota; class Betaproteobacteria; order Burkholderiales; family Burkholderiaceae; genus Burkholderia; species Burkholderia cepacia complex sp. TUM26381. Next base: position 647,630 of record NZ_CM172008.1, read on the forward strand.
GGTCGCCCTGTTGCGCAAACGCGTATTCCGTCTTGCCGAAGTGGTAGGTCGCGTTGGGAAAGGTGGGCTGCCACCGGCCGTCCTGCTTGTACGTGTTCCAGCCGACGTGATCGAAATGCAGGTGGGTGCACAGCACGTCGGTGGCCGCGTGGCGGTCGATGCCGGCCTGCTCCAGCGTCGCCAGGAATTCCAGCCGCAGATCGGCGAACGCGTCGAAGCCCGCGACGTGCTTGTCGTTGCCGACGCAGGTGTCGACCACCAGCACGCGCGTGCCGGTCGTGACGATGAAGCACTGGCTGACGGCGCGCATGCGGTGTTCGTCATCCACGTAGGGCGGTTTCATCCACGGAATGGATCTCATCACGTCGGGCGTGGCTTCGGGCAACAGCACGCCCAGAATTCCGCTGATGTCCATCTCGACGATCTGCACGATTTCCGCATGGCCGATCCGGGAACGAATGGTATGCAGCAGCGGCATGGCGTTTTTCCTTGGAGAGGGTTGGAGTGAGCGCGTTGTCGAAGGGCGCTCCGGTGGATTGACCGACCTCCACCTTCGAGAAAGGTCTTATGAGGGCCCGTACGTGGATATCCGATTCAACCACGGCGCACGTCGTTACCGTCGCGTTTGCCGAGTGCTGTTCCGTACATCGGAGAATGCAGGCGTGATCCGCGCTTCGTCCATGCAACGCGACCTGATCGGCGCGCAATGCATTTGCTGGCGATGGCCCTCCCGCCAGAGCACATGAATGCACTGCGCTCACCAATGTACGGAACACTAAGTAATGCAAAATTGACGGGGAATTATTGCCATAAGTAGCATGGGTCTCGCTGCTTGTCGTTGATTTCAGGCTGCTGCTGCGCTCGTTCGTTGATCGCTGCGCCGGCGTGGCAGACGCGGGCGAAAGCGGGGGAGGGTAACGCAACCCCATGCGGGTGACCGGATGGATCGGCGCCCGATGCCAAAAACATATCGATAACAACGAGGAGATGCCACGATCATGAAGTTGTCATTCAAGCAGAAGCTCGGGGTGCCGCTGGTCCTGAGCTTGCTCTGCCTGATCCTGCTGTCCGTCACCGATGCGTACCGCAGTCGCGAGATGCGCCTCGACGAGCGCAAGTCCGATCTCGTGCATGCAACCCAGATTGCGCTCGCCACGGTCGAGTTCTATGTGAAGCGAGCCACTGCAGGAGAAATGAGCGCCGAGCAAGCGCAAAAGCAGGCGATGGACGTGATCCGCGGCATGCGTTACGGTGAAGCAGGCAGCGGCTATTTCTCGATCGTGAATTCGAAGGGCGTGGTGTTGATGTACCCATTCGACGCGTCGATTCAGAACAAGTCGTTGAGCGAACTGAACCCGAAGGCCGCCGCGATCGTCCAGCAGCAGATTGACCTGGTGGCAAGAACCGGCAGCGGATTCCAGCGCTTCGACTATCCGAAGGAAACGTCAGGGGTAACGACGGACGCTGCGCGGGTCGCATACATCGACACCTATCGTCCGTGGGACTGGATCATCAATACCAGCCTGTTCGTCGATGACATCGACAGCGCGTTTCAGGCGAGCCTGCTGCAAAGCCTCGGCCTGTGTGCGCTGATCGCGCTGGCGATGAGCGGCATCGTCGTGGCGCTCAATCGCGGGATCGCCCGGACGATGGGCGGGGAGCCGGGCTATGCGGTCGAGATTGCCGGGCGAATCGCGGCCAACGATTTTACGGCGGCCATCGTGACCGCGCCGAACGACCGCGCCAGCCTGCTTTACTCGATGAAGCGCATGCAGGCGAATCTGTCCGGCGCAATCAACGGCATCAAGGTGAGCGCCCATTCGATTGCATCGGCGGCCGCGCAGATCTCGGCCGGCGATCAGGATCTGTCCCGGCGTACGGAGATGCAGGCCGCTTCGCTGCAGGAGACCGCGGCGAGCATGGCCGAACTCTCGTCGAGAGTCGGCCAGAACACCGACAACGTCCGGCAGGCGAGCCAGGTCGCGGTGCAGGCCGTGCGGGTGGCCGAGCGTTGCAACGGTGTCGTCGCGCAGGTGGTCGATGCGATGGGCAGTATCGATGCCAGCTCCGGCCGGATCGCCGAGATCGTCGGCATCATCGAAGGCATCGCGTTCCAGACCAACATCCTGGCGCTCAACGCTGCCGTGGAAGCGGCGCGGGCCGGCGAGCAGGGGCGCGGCTTCGCGGTCGTCGCGTCGGAGGTGCGTTCGCTCGCTCAGCGCTCTTCATCGGCGTCGAAGGAAATACGGGGCTTGATTCACGAATCCGTCGGGCGCGTCAGGGGCGGCGTGGAACTCGTGAACGCGGCAGGTACGTCGATGGCCGAGATCATGCAGGCGATCGCGCGCGTGACCGACCTGATGGAAGAAATCGCGGCCGCCTCGGTCGAACAGGGCCACGGTATCGATCAGGTCAATCAGGCCGTGTCGGAAATGGACCGGGCAACGCAGCACAATGCCGCGTATGTCGAGGAAGTGGCCGCCGCTGCGCAGTCGCTGGACGATCAGAGCAAGCAGCTCGTCACGATGATTTCGAGTTTCATCGTTCGCGAAGACGATGCGCCGCCGGTGCACGAAGCGCCCGGTGCGCGGCGGTATGGCTCACCCGCGATCGAGTCGAGACCGGTTGCGGCGAGCGAGTCGTATGCGGTGTAGCGGGGGATGCAATGCCGCTATCGCGTCGCATCCCCGTCGCGGGTGGCGGTCGTGTACGGACTTCGGAACAGACCGCCGAAATGCCGTGCGAAACGCGCGCGTTTCCAGCTAACGGAACAACGCGTGGCCCGCATGGCGAATTCCAGCGGAACGGGCTTTTAATGCAGGCACGGAAAACGTGCGACGGATGAACGGCGGTTCCGGCCGACAACGCGTTCCCGCAGAACGGTGGCGCGCCGGCCGGCCCGGATCGATTCGTCCGGACCAGGAGACAACATGACGAACGCACTGCTGACAGACGACTCGACGCCCGGTATCCGCGTCATCACGTTGAATCGCGCCGAACGGATGAATGCGCTGGACGGTGCGACGCTCGCGGCACTGAACGACGCGGTGCGCACGGCCGCCGATCCGGCCCGCGATATCCGCGTAATCGTGATTCGCGGCAGCGGCCGCGCATTCTGCGCGGGCAACGACCTGAAATGGCTCGCGAGCGGCGTGCTCGCCGATCCCGCCGCGCACATGCGGCACCAGGACCTGATGCAGGACACGTTCGCGCTGATGGAAGCGTCGCGGCAGATCGTGATCGCGTCGGTCAACGGTTTTGCGGTGGCGGGCGGGTTCGAACTGGCGCTGGCATCCGACATCGTGGTCGTCGACGAAAACGCGGAACTGGGCGACGCGCATCTGCAGCGCAACCTGCTGCCGAGCGGTGGCGGCTCGCAGCGGCTGCCGCGCAAGATCGGGCTCGCGCGTGCGATGTACTACCTCGTCACCGGGCGGCGCATGACAGGCCGAGACGCAGAGCGGATAGGGCTCGCGTCGCTCGCGGTGAGCGGCGATGCGCTTGACGCGGCGACGATGCAGCTCGCCCGCGAGATCGCGCACACCGACGCCGATGCGCTGGCCGCGATGAAACACATGACCCGCCGCGCGCTCGAAATGCCGCTGAACGACGGGCTGTCGATGGAGCGGTGGATGCAGTACCGCTATCGCACCGAGTCGCCGTCGCTGGTGGCATCCGTGCAGGATTTCGCGCGGCGCGACCCAGGCTGAGCGGCGCGCTGCGACACGCGGCCGTTCATGCGCGCGTGGCTCGCCGGGTACCTGTGGCGCGCGGCTTGCGGGATTTCGGCGCGGCGGCCTGCGCAGGGTTGGCCGCGCGCCTGGCCATATCGACGGCCAGGTGATCGCGCTTCTCGACGAGGAAATCCATCAGCGCACGCACCTTGGCGGGCATCTGCTCGCGCGACGGCGTGTACAGGTAATAGCCGGGAAACGGCTTGCACCAGCGATCGAGCACGCGCACCAGTGTGCCGGCGTCGAGATGTTCGCGCAGCGCGATGTCCTGGTGCTGGATCAGGCCGATCCCCTGCAGTGCGGCCCGAATCATCCCGTCGTCGTCGTTCGTGACCACGCTGCCGTGCGGCTCCACTTCGAACGCATGCCCCTCGATCTCGGGCGACGTGAACTCCCAGCGATAGATCGCGCCGCTCGTCGTGTGCCGATAGCACAGGCAGTTGTGCCCGATCAGGTCGGCGGGCGTGGCCGGCGTGCCGTGGCGCGCGAAATAGTCCGGTGAGCCGACCACGGCCATTTCGAGCATCGGCGTGATCGGCACGGCCACCATGTGCTCGGCGAGGCTCTCGCCGAGCCGGATGCCCGCGTCGTAGCCGTCGGCGATGATGTTCGACAGCCCGTCGTCCATCACGAGCTCAACCCGTAGCAATGGATAGCGCGCCATGAATTCGCCGAGGTGCGGCTCGACCAGGTTTCGTGCGGCGACCCGCGACGTGTTGATGCGCAGCAGCCCGGACGGCTCGTGCCGGACTTCGTGCAGGTTGCGGATCGCCAGCTCGATCGAGCCGAATGCCGGCCGCAGCGTGTCGTAGAGCCGTTGCCCGTCCTCGGTCAGCGACATGTCGCGCGTGGTCCGGTACAGCAGCTTCACGTTGAGCTGCCGTTCGAGCGCTTTCAGGTTCTGCGACAGCGCGGCGCGCGACACGCCCATTTCGGCGGCGGCCTTGGTGAAGCTGAGATGGTGCGCGATGTGCACGAACCACGCGAGGGAAGGGAGCTGGGACGGGTCCATGATTCGATTGTCAAGTCTGGCTGACGAATATAGTCGATATTTGATTTTCCGGTAATCGGCGAAATGCCGGTGTCGGCCGCGCAAAGGCGTGCAGCGGCGAGCCGCGCGTCAATGCGCCAGGCAACGGGCGGGAAACGAGCGGGAAACGGGAGGCGGCGGCGGGCTGCTTCAAGCCACGTCAACGGGCGACGCGGGCATGCGGATGTGCGGGGGCCGGCTGGCGTGCGACACGGGCACCGAACCGGGCGCGCACCGGCCGTCGTTGCGACGGCGGTGCGCGGCGACGACGCGACCCGTTCCGTCAGACGATCTTGCGCGATCGCAAATCGGCCACCGCGCGTGCATCGAGCCCGATGCCGGCGAGGATTTCATCCGTGTGCTCGCCGGTCAGCGGCGGCCGCGTATGGATTTCCGGCGGCGTGCGCGACAGCGAAACCGGCGTCGCGAAGATCGGCACCGGCTTCGGCGCGCCGGGATAATCCATCCAGCGGATCACGTCGGCGGCCTTGATGGTTTCGTCCTCCAGCGCCTGGCGCGGCGAGTTGACGGGGCTGGCCGGGATGCGCGCCTGTTCGAGCGCGGCCAGCGCGTCGGCGAGCGTCTTGTCCTCGCACCATGCGCTCATCAGTTCGCTCAGCAGCGCGCCGTTTTCGCCGCGCAGCGCATCGTCGGCGAAGCGCGGATCGTCGAGCAGTTCCGGCCGGCCCACGAGCTGCGTCCAGCGCTTGAACATCGGCCGGCCGATCACCTGCGTGATGAACCAGCCGTCCGTTGCCTTGAAGATGTCGGACGGCGCATAGCCGGACGCGCGGTTCAGCGTGGCCTGGCGATCGAGCCCGAGCAGCGCTTCCTCGATCAGCGCGCCGCTGGCCATGTTCAGGCCCGTGCACAGCAGCGACGCGCTGACTTCCTGGCCCATGCCGCTGCGCTGGCGTTCGTAGAGCGCCAGCATCACGCCGAGCGCGCACGAAAACGCGGTGGCGAAATCCACCACCGGCACCATCGCCTTTTGCGGCCGGTCGGGCGTGCCCGCCATGTACACGGCGCCGCTCAGCGCCTGGCCGACGCCGTCGAAGCCCACGCGGTCGCGCACGGCTTCGCTGTTGCCGAACGCGTTCGACGCGACGAGGATCACGTCGGGCTTGATCGCGCGCAAGCTGTCGTAGTCGAGCCCGAGGCTCTTGAGCGTGCGGGGCGGCATGTTGGCGATCACCACGTCGGCATCGGCGACCAGCTTGCGCACGATGTCGCGCCCCTCGGGGCTGTCGAGATCGAGCGTCATCGAACGCTTGTTGCGGTTGACCTGCAGGAACAGCGCACCTTCGCCGTGTTCGGTCACGGGCACGATGAAGCGGTCCTCGCCGCCACCGACGCGGTCGATGCGGATGACGTCCGCGCCGTAGTCGGCCAGCAGCGCCGAACAGAACGGCCCGGCGATGAAGCGGCCGAAATCGAGGACCTTGATGCCTTCGAGTACTTTCATGTTGCGTTCACGGTTGGGTCAGGCGGAGGTCGCGGCCGCGCGCACTTCGTCGAGCGCGCCGGGATTGTCGAGCGACGACAGGTCGCCCGGCGGCTGGCCGCAGTACACGCTGCGGATCACGCGCCGCATGATCTTCGAGCTGCGCGTCTTGGGCAGCTGCGCGACCACATGCACGCGTCCGGGCCGGAACGGGCGGCCCAGGCGCTTGTCGACGTGGCCCGACACGATGGCTTCCAGATCGGCGGCCGCGACGCCGGCGCCGGGCTTCGGCACGACGAACACGACCAGCTTCTGCCCCTTGTCCGCATCGGCCACGCCGATCGCGGCGGCTTCCGCCACGTCGGGCAGCTCCAGCACGACTTCCTCGACCTCGGCCGGCCCCAGGCGCTTGCCGGCGACCTTCAGCGTGTCGTCGGAGCGGCCCATCATGAAGTAGTTGCCGTCGGGCGTGCGCAGCGCGAGATCGCCGTGCACCCAGATGCCCGGGAGGGTTTGCCAGTAGGTTTCCAGGTAGCGCTCGTCGTCGCGCCAGAACGATTGCGTCATGCCGACGAACGGCGCACGGATCGCCAGCTCGCCGACTTCGCCGGTCACGCTTTGGCCGTCGGCGTTCACCACGTCCACGGCCACGCCGGGCGAAACGGTGTTGAAGCCGCTCGGCGGAATCGGCCGGATCGGGACGCTCGCGAGCAGCGCGCCCGATGCTTCGGTGCCGCCCGTGTAGTTGATGACGGGCGCCGTGCCGTCGCCGAAGCGCTGCAGGAACCAGTTGAAATGCTCGGGCGCGATGCCTTCGCCGGCCGTGATCAGCAGGCGCACGGTGGAGCGGTCGCCCGCGAGCGCGAGCGCTTCGTGGCTGGCCATCCCGCGGATCAGCGTCGGCGCCGAGCCGAAGTGCGTGACGCGGTGGCGTTCCACCACGCGCGACATGCGCGACCAGTCGGGGTAATCGGGCGCGCCGTCGTAGCACACCAGCGTCGCGCCGCGCAGCAGCGCGCAGCCGAGCACCAGCGTGCCGGCGATCCAGCCCATGTCGGCGGGCCAGCAGTAGACGTCGCCGGGATGCACGTCGAAGTGAATCAGCGAATCGTGCGCGATCTTGATCGGGAAGCTGCCGTGGGTGTGCACGACGCCCTTGGGCTTGCCCGTGGTGCCCGACGTATAGATCACCATGAACGGCGTATCGGGCGTGACCGACACCGGCTCGATGCCCTGGCCGCGCGCGACGCTCGCCGTTTCCTGCCAGTCGAGATCGCGTGCGTCCTGCGCGGTGTCGCCTTCGCCGCGCTTCCAGATCACGTGTTCGAGCAGCGGCAACTGGCGCCATGCGTCGCGCAGCGCGCCCTGGACGTCCACGCGCTTGGTGCGGCGCGAGAAGCCGGTGGACGCGATCACGATGCGCGCCTCGGCCGCCGACAGGCGCGCGACGATCGCATCGACGCCGAAGCCGCTGAACAACGGCACGATCAGCGCGCCCAGATGCACGATGGCCAGCAGCGAGATGGTCGCCTCGACGCCGTTTTCCATCAGCAGGCCAACGCGGTCGCCCTGCGTGACGCCGCGCCGTGCGAGCCCGGCCGCGAAGTCGCGCACGCGCTGCTCCAGCTCCGCGTAGGTCAGCTCGCTCACGCCGCCGTCCTCGCGCTCGGCCACGACGGCCTTCTGCTGCGCGGTGGCCGGGTTGCGCGCCCAGCCGTAAATGGTGTTGACCCAGTTGAGCCGGCCGCCGGGGAACCAGCCCGGAAACTGCGGGCCGCGCGACAAGTCGACGTAGCCGGTGGGCGGCGTGTCCCACGCGATCGCGCATTCGCGCATCACGGTGTTCCAGTAGCGCTCGGGTTCGGCGATCGACACGCGCATCAGTTCGTCATACGACGGCACGTCCAGCGCGCGCATCAGCTTCACGATGCCGGCGTTCTGCAGTTCGCGCTCGCCGGGTTGCCAGGTCTGGCCGGATTCAGGATGGCTCATGGTCGGTCTCCAGCCTTATGCGCGTTCGACGATCATCGCGATGCCCTGGCCGCCGCCGATGCACATCGTTTCCAGCCCGTAGCGGGCCTGGCGGCGCTGCATTTCGTGCAGCAGCGTGGTCATGATGCGCCCGCCCGTCGCGCCCACCGGGTGGCCCAGCGAGATGCCGGAGCCGTTCACGTTGAGCTTGTCTTCGAGCGCGTCCATCGAGCTGCCCCAGCCCTTCACGCAGGCCAGCGCCTGGCACGCGAACGCTTCGTTGAGTTCGATCAGGTCCATCTGGCCGAACGTCAGGCCCGTGCGCGCCAGCACCTTCTGCACGGCGGGCACCGGGCCGATGCCCATGCGGGCCGGGTCGCAGCCGGCGGCGGCCCAGCCGACCAGCCAGCCGATCGGCGTGAGGCCGAGCTCGTCGAGCTTGTCCTCGGCGACGATCAGGCACGCGGCGGCCGCGTCGTTCTGCTGGCATGCATTGCCGGCCGTGACGACGCCGTCCTTCATGATGGTGCGCAGTTTCGCGAGGCTGTCGGGCGTCGTTTCGCCACGCACGCCTTCGTCGCGCGCGACGATCAGCGCATCGCCCTTGCGCTGCGGCACGGCGACCGGAACGATCTCCGCATCGAAATGGCCGGCTTGCTGCGCGGCGGCGGCGCGTTGATGGCTGCGCGCGGCGAAGCGATCCGACGCTTCGCGCGTGATGCCGTACTCGCGCGCCAGCGTCTCGGCGGTTTCGATCATGCCGCTGATGCGGCCGAAGCGGCTTTCCGGCTGTGAGCGCTCGCGGCCGCGGTCGAGCCGGTCGTGCATCGTGACCGAACCAGCGCGCTTGCCCCAGCGCATGTCGGTCGTATAGAACTCGACGTTGCTCATGCTTTCGACGCCGCCGGCCATCACCACGTCGGCCGCGCCGGTCTGCACCATCATCGCGGCCGTGGCCAGCGCCTGCACGCCGCCGCCGCAGCGCCGGTCCAGCTGCATGCCCGCGACTTCGATCGGGAAGCCCGCCTGCAGCGCCACCCAGCGCCCGGTGCACGGCGTCTCGCCGCTCGCATAGCTTTGTGCGAACACGACGTCGTCGATGCGCGCGGGATCGAGCCCGGTACGTTCGACGACGGCGCGCGCGACGGTCGCGCCGAGTTCCTCGACGGGAACGCCCTTCAGCGTTCCGCCGAATGCGCCCACGGGCGTGCGCAGCGGGGCGACGATGGCTGCTCGTTTCATTTCGAATGCCTCTTGAATGTCATCAATATTCAGCCACCCGTGCTCGCGTGTCACGCGCCGGCAGCTATCGTTTGTGGTGTGGTGCGCCTGCCCGATCAGCCGTAGCGGCCGCCCGTGACGTGCAGCACTTCGCCGCTGATGAAGCCGGCGCGCTCGCTCGCCAGGAAGGCCACCGCGTCGGCGATGTCGTCCGGACGCCCGACGCGCTTGATCGGCTGCGCGGCCACCGCGCGTTCCTTGATCGTTTCGTAGGTCGGCAGCGCCTGCACCATTTCCGTTTCCATGAAGCCCGGCGCCACGCAGTTCGCGGTGATCCCGTAGCGGCCTTCCTCCATCGACAGTGCCTTGGCCATGCCGATCAGGCCGGCCTTCGCGGCCGAGTAATTGGCCTGCGTCGGGTTGCCCAGGTGCGCGCGCGAGCTGATGTTGATCAGCCGGCCCCAGCCCTGCTCGATGAAGTGCGGCATCACCGCGCGGGCGGCGAGGAACGCGCCCTTGAGCATCACCGTCATCACGAAATCCCAGTCGTCCTCGCTCATCTTCACGAGGTACTTGTCGCGCGGCGCGCCGGCGTTGTTCACGAGAATGTGCACGCCGCCGAAATGCGCGACCGTTTCGTCGACGAGGCGCTGCACGTCGGCGGCCTGCGTGATGTCGCCCACGACGCAGTGCGCGGCCAGGCCTTCGTCACGCAGCGTTTGCGCGGTGGCCTGCGCCAGTTCGGCGTTGATGTCGGTGACGACGACGCTCGCGCCTTCCTGCGCGAGCCGGCGCGCCGTGGCGGCGCCCAGGCCGCGTGCCGAGCCGGTGACGATGGCGACCTTGCCGGTCAAACCCAGATCCATGTGTGTCTCCTGAAGAATTGCGATTCAGCGCAGGTCGACCCGCGCGTTGGTCAAAACCACCACGTTGCGCTCCACGGCCGTGACGCGCAGTGAAACCGTGTCGCCGCGCACCCACATCTCGGTACGCAGCGTGTCGCCGGGCCACGCCGGCGCGGTGAAGCGCACGCGCATGCCCGCGAAGCGCGTGTCGTCGTAGGCCAGCACCGTGCGCAGCACCGCGTGCGCGGCTACGCCCATCAGCGCCATGCCGTGCAGGATGGGGCGTGCAAAACCGGCCGCCGAGGCCACCGACGGGTCGGCATGCAACGGATTCAGGTCGCCGCTCAGGCGGTAGATCAGCGCCAGTTGCGCGGGCGTGGTCAGCTCGCAGACGTGATCGGGTTCGCCGTCCGGCATCGTATGCGGCACCGGCAGCGGGCCGGTGCTGCCGCCTTCGCCGAAGCCGCCGTCGCCGCGCAACAGGCTCAGTTGCACGACGGTCGCGAGCAGGCGGCCCGTGTCGGCATCGGCGATCTCGCGCGTCTGCTGCAGAAATGCGCCCTTGTTTTCGCCCTTGTCCCACAGGCCGGTGATGCGCGTCGTGCCCGTGACGCGGCCGCTGGCCGGCAACGGTGCATGAATCCTGATTTCCTGCTCTGCGTGCAGGATCTTTTGCCACGTGATGCCCGTGTCCGCTTCGCGCGCCCAGAAGCCCGGGTACGCGAGCACGTTCGCCATGGTCGGCAGCGCGCGCAGCGATGCGCCGTCCCGGCCTTCGTAGACGTAACGCAATTGCCCTGCGTCGAGCGGATCGGCGCCGAGGCCCAGGCCGAGTGCGTAAAGCTGGGTATCGCGCAGCGAGTACGCGTGCTCGATGGGCAGGAACGGGCGGGACAGCAGGTGATCGGGCTGGAGCGGCATGGCGAACGTAGCGGCAGTGGATTCGAGCTCCTACGATGGAACCGCCGGGTGAGCCGGTCAACGGATCGGCGCACATTGTTCCGTACCTTGGCAGACGACCGGGGCGCGGCGGCCGCAGGGCCAATACCGGCCTCGTCGGCGCGATTTCATCCTCCGGAACGTTTTTGGCCGGGCGATTGTTTCGCGTCGGCCGCCGGCGCAGCATCGGGTCGTTTTCTCTATCTTTTCAGGCGTACCGACATGATTCGCGATCAAGAAACGCTCAACGGCCTGCTCGACTCCATCGCCCGGTTTGTGCGCGAGCGACTCGTGCCCAACGAGGAGCACGTGGCCGACACCGACGAGATTCCCGACGACATCGTCGCCGACATGAAGGCGATGGGCCTGTTCGGCCTCACCATTCCGGAGCGCTTCGGGGGCCTCGAGCTGACGATGGAGGAGGAGGTGCTGGCGGTGTTCGAGCTGTGCCAGGCTTCGCCGGTGTTCCGCTCGCTGCTGGGCACCACCGTGGGCATCGGCTCGCAGGGCATCCTGTTCGACGGCACGCCCGAGCAGCAGGAGAAGTACCTGCCGCGTCTCGCGACCGGCGAGCTGATCGCGTCGTTCGCGCTGACCGAACCGGAAGCCGGCTCCGACGCGGCGTCGCTGCGCACCACGGCGATCCGCGACGGCGACGACTACGTGGTCAACGGCACCAAGCGCTTCATCACGAACGCGCCGCACGCAGGCATCTTCACGCTGATGGCGCGCACCAACCCGGAAGACAAGGGTTCGGGCGGCATCTCGGCGTTCATCGTGGATGCGAAGACGCCCGGCATCAGCTTCGGCAAGCGCGACAAGAAAATGGGGCAGAAGGGCGCCCATACGTGCGACGTGATCTTCGACAACGTGCGCGTGCCCGCCGCGAACCTGATCGGCGGGAAGGAAGGGCAGGGTTTCAAGACGGCGATGAAGGTGCTCGACAAGGGCCGCATCCATATCGCCGCGGTATGCGTGGCCGTGGCCGAGCGGATGCTGTCGATGGCGCTGTCGTATGCGATGGAGCGCAAGCAGTTCGGCAAGCCGATCGCCGATTTCCAGCTCGTGCAGGCGATGCTCGCCGACAGCAAGGCCGAGATCTACGCGGCCCGCTGCATGGTGGTGGATGCGGCGCGCCGGCGCGACGACAAGCTGCCGGTCAGCACCGAGGCGTCGTGCGCGAAGCTGTTCGCGTCCGAGATGTGCGGCCGCGTGGCCGATCGCGCGGTGCAGATTTTCGGCGGCGCCGGCTACATGTCCGAATACGCGATCGAGCGTTTCTATCGCGATGTGCGCCTGTTCCGCATCTATGAGGGCACGACCCAGATCCAGCAGATCGTGATCGCCCGCAACATGGTTCGCGACGCGCAATGACGCACGACGCAACAGGTGCCATGGCCGGTTCCGGCGCGTGCGCCGGAGCAGGCCGCGACAATGCGACGGAGGGCGGAGGATCGTCCGCGCGCCCGGGCCCGGGCGGCGCGCGGCACGATGCCCCGAACTGGGCATGGGCGGGCGGCAGCGCCCACTACGACTGGATGGATCACGCGCCGCTTGTCAGGCAGCGCGACTGACGCCGTTTCCGGTCATCCGCCTGCCGCCCCGATAGCGTCGACAGGTCGGCTGAATGCTGTTCGCCATCGCGATGCCGATAACGGTTTTCGCTCAATCCTGATCGAGCGTGTTCGAGCAGGCGATCCCCGGCTTTCCTGCGTGCGGAGCGCTTCCAGCCAGTCACGTTGATGGCCGCGTGAACAGGCCAGCGGTGTGCCGGTTTGCGGGCGCCCCCGATCGCGACAGGACCGGGCGTCACCATTTCAAAAACAGAACCGAAATTTCAGAATTGAACGGTTTTGAAACCTGGTGTTGAACGATCTCCCCGCGAACCGGGGCCGTTCGTTCGACGTTCGATGTGGCCTGCTTTTTGCGTGATTGAGCCTGCAACGTATGCGGCGCCATCCGGTCCGGCAGGAATTTTCCTCGAGTCGGGCGGGCTCGGCCGCGGAACGGAAAGCTTTTTCAAACCTGAGGTGATGCAATGACTGGCTGCCACAAACGAGATGTCGTCCCGGGGGACGGCGCGTGCGGGGTTGTGCATGAGCACGGCGCGGAGGGCGTTCAACCGACGGCGCGGTCCGGCGACCGGCGCGGCGATGCGAACTGGGCGTGGGCGAAATCCGGTGCGGGCTACGACTGGATGGATCACGCGCCGCTTTTCGAGCACCGCGACTGAAGTCGGGCGGGCCAGGCCGCGGCACGGGCCCGCCGTGCCCTGATTGACGACCGGCCAGCCGGTCTGCTGTTCGTCTTCCCGGTTGGTCGGCTGAATGCTGTTCGTCGTCGCGATGTCGATAGCGGCTCCACGGCGATATGACGAAGATGTTGACTGGCGAAAGCCGGGACGATGCAACCGCGAATGACCGATGCGACGATCCGCATGCCGTCCAGTGAAGCAGGCGGGCGGAGGACGGCGCGTCAGCGAGCTTAATTCAACTATTCACTATCCATGGTCGCCGTGACACCTACTCCCATCCAGTCCATCCTGATCGCGAACCGCTCGGAAATCTCGATTCGCGTGATGCGCGCCGCCGCCGAGCTGAACATCCGCACCGTGGCGATCTATTCGAAGGAAGACCGGCTCGCGCTGCATCGCTTCAAGGCGGACGAGAGCTACCTGATCGGCGAGGGCAAGAAGCCGCTTGCGGCCTATCTCGACATCGACGACATCCTGCGCGTCGCGCGGCAGGCGAAGGTCGATGCGATCCACCCGGGTTACGGCTTCCTGTCGGAGAACCCCGATTTCGCGCAGGCCGTGATCGACGCCGGCATTCGCTGGATCGGCCCGTCGCCCGACGTGATGCGCACGCTCGGCAACAAGGTGGCCGCGCGCAACGCGGCGATCGCGGCCGGCGTGCCGGTGATGCCCGCGACCACGCCGCTGCCGGACGATCTCGACGCGTGCAAGGCGCTGGCCGCGGAAGTCGGCTATCCGCTGATGCTCAAGGCAAGCTGGGGCGGCGGCGGACGCGGGATGCGCGTACTGGAAAGCGCTCAGGATCTCGAGACCCTGCTGCCGGTCGCACGGCGCGAGGCGCTGGCCGCGTTCGGCAACGACGAGGTATATGTCGAGAAGCTCGTGCGCAACGCGCGGCACGTCGAGGTGCAGGTGCTCGGCGATCTGCACGGCACGGTCGTGCACCTGTACGAACGCGATTGCACGGTGCAGCGGCGTAACCAGAAGGTGGTCGAGCGCGCGCCGGCGCCTTATCTCGATCATGCGGGCCGGCAGGCGCTGTGCGAATCGGCGCTGCGCCTGATGCGCGCCGTTGGCTATACGCATGCGGGCACCGTCGAATTCCTGATGGATGCCGACAGCGGCCAGTTCTATTTCATCGAAGTGAACCCGCGCATTCAGGTCGAGCACACGGTGACCGAGATGATTACCGGGATCGACATCGTGAAGGCGCAGATCCGCATCACGGAAGGCGGCCGGATCGGGCTCGCGGAGGACGTCGCGAACGGCGACGGCGCGATCGTCGAGCGCGCCGCCGGCGTGCCGGCGCAGCAGGCGATTCCGCTGAACGGCAATGCGCTGCAATGCCGGATCACGACCGAGGACCCGGAGAACGACTTCCTGCCCGACTACGGGCGGCTCACTGCGTACCGCAGCGCGGCAGGCTTCGGCGTGCGGCTCGACGCGGGCACCGCGTACGGCGGCGCGGTGATCACGCCGTACTACGATTCGCTGCTCGTCAAGGTGACGACGTGGGCGCCGACGGCGGCAGAATCGATTCACCGGATGGATCGCGCATTGCGCGAGTTCCGCATTCGCGGCGTCACGTCGAACCTGCAGTTCCTCGAAAACGTGATCAACCATCCGGCGTTCATCGCCGGCGACG
Organism: Burkholderia cepacia complex sp. TUM26381; assembly: GCF_057439935.1. Classification (NCBI taxonomy): domain Bacteria; kingdom Pseudomonadati; phylum Pseudomonadota; class Betaproteobacteria; order Burkholderiales; family Burkholderiaceae; genus Burkholderia; species Burkholderia cepacia complex sp. TUM26381. The sequence goes on from NZ_CM172008.1 coordinate 662,713, forward strand.
TGACGACACGCTTCATCGACAAAACGCCGGAGCTGCTCGAATTCGCGAAGCGCGGCGATCGCGCGACGAAGCTGCTGCGCTATCTCGGCGAGCTGAACGTGAACGGCAACGCCGAGATGAGCGGCCGCACGCTGCCGGCGCTGCCGCTGTCGAAGCCGGTGCTGCCGAAGATCGATACGGTCACGGCGCTTCCGGCCGGCACGCGTGACCGGCTGCGCGAACTCGGGCCGGAGAAATTCGCGCGCTGGATGCTCGACCAGAAGCAGGTGCTGCTGACCGACACGACGATGCGCGATGCGCACCAGTCGCTCTTCGCGACACGCATGCGCACCGCCGACATGCTGCCGATCGCGCCGTTCTACGCGCGCGAGCTGTCGCAGCTGTTCTCGCTCGAATGCTGGGGCGGTGCGACCTTCGACGTCGCGCTGCGCTTCCTGAAGGAAGACCCGTGGGAACGCCTCGCGCTGCTGCGCGAGCGCGTGCCGAACATCCTGTTCCAGATGCTGCTGCGCGGCTCGAACGCGGTCGGCTATACGAACTACGCGGACAACGTCGTGCGTTTCTTCGTACAGCAAGCAGCGAGCGCGGGCGTCGACGTGTTCCGCGTATTCGATTCGCTGAACTGGGTGCGCAACATGCGCGTCGCGATCGATGCGGTGGGCGAAAGCGGGATGCTGTGCGAAGGCGCGATCTGCTACACCGGCGACCTGTTCGACACGTCGCGTTCGAAATACGACCTCAAGTATTACGTCGGCATCGCGCGCGAGCTGCAGCAGGCCGGCGTGCACGTGCTCGGCATCAAGGACATGGCGGGCATCTGCCGCCCGCAGGCGGTGGCCACGCTCGTGAAGGCGCTCAAGGAGGAAACCGGGCTGCCTGTGCATTTCCATACGCACGACACGAGCGGCATCGCCGCGGCGTCGGTGCTCGCGGCGGTCGAAGCCGGCTGCGACGCGGTGGACGGCGCGCTCGATGCGATGAGCGGGCTCACGTCGCAGCCGAACCTGTCGAGCATCGCAGCCGCGCTCGCGGGCAGTGCGCGCGATCCGGGGCTGAATGCGGACCGACTGCATGAAGCGTCGATGTACTGGGAAGGCGTGCGCCGCTACTACGCGCCGTTCGAATCGGAGATTCGCGCGGGCACGGCCGACGTGTACCGCCATGAAATGCCCGGCGGCCAGTACACGAACCTGCGCGAGCAGGCGCGCTCGCTCGGTATCGATCATCGCTGGACCGAGGTGTCGCGCGCGTATGCGGACGTGAACCGGCTGTTCGGCGACATCGTCAAGGTCACGCCGACGTCGAAGGTGGTCGGCGACATGGCGCTGATGATGGTCGCGAACGATCTGGCCGTGGACGACGTGCGCAACCCGGACAAGGACATCGCATTCCCCGAGTCGGTCGTGTCGTTGTTCAAGGGCGAACTGGGCTTCCCGCCGGACGGCTTCCCGGCGGACCTGTCGCGCAAGGTGCTCAAGAGCGAGCCGCCCGCGCCGTATCGCCCCGGCGACCAGATCGCGCCGGTCGATCTCGACGCGGCGCGCACACAGGCCGAGGCCGCGTGCGAGCAGCCGCTCGACGACCGGCAACTCGCGTCGTACCTGATGTATCCGAAGCAGACGGTCGACTATTACGCGCACGTGCGTGCGTACAGCGACACGTCGGTGGTGCCGACGTCCGCGTTCCTGTACGGGTTGCAGCCGCAGGAGGAAGTGGCGATCGACATCTCGCCGGGCAAGACGCTGCTCGTGTCGCTGCAGGGGCAGCACGCCGATGCGCAAGACGGCATCGTGAAGGTGCTGTTCGAGCTGAACGGTCAGTCGCGTTCTGCGCTGGTCGAGCAGAAGACGGTCGTGCATGCGGGCAAGGAGCGGCACGGCCTGCAACGCGCCGATCCGGCGAATCAGCTGCACGTGGCCGCGCCGATGCCGGGCTCGGTCGTGACGGTGGCCGTGCAGCCGGGCCAGCGCGTGACGGCCGGCACGACGCTGATCGCGCTCGAGGCGATGAAGATGGAAACCCACATCGCCGCAGAGCGCGATTGCGAGATCGCGGCCGTGCACGTGAAGCCAGGCGAGCGCGTCGCGGCGAAGGATCTGCTGATCGAGCTGAAGGGCGCGGCGTAACGCGCGCCGCGCCGGATGCTTGATGCGGCAGGCCGTTGCGACACAACGGCCTGTCGCGCGGCACGGCTCGAATCGATCGGGTTCGGGGATGGCGGGCCGCGCGCCGGCCGTCGTGCCGGAGCGCCTCGATGGGCGTCCGGAATCGATTTTGTGTTCCGTACATCGACTGATCTCCCTGCACGCGTTCCGTCTCGAAATTGTCGGGAAAGCCCCGCTTCAGACCGGGGGCAGCCGATTTTTTGCGCCGATTTTCGTTTCAAAGTACGGAACATATCAGCGCTACAATTGACTCGTTTCCCGGTTGGCTCGTGTAATGAGGCCATCCGACGGTCGCATGTGGCGAGCGCCGCCACCGCGTGCGGCGTCCCGCCCCGACCGATCGGGACGAGCAGTTCATGGCCGCTTCCAGAGCCAGATCGAGACAAACGGAGCAATCGATGTCGCCGCAGGCAAACCGGGCAGCGCTGCCCCTGTCAGGACAGGAAGACGCGAGTTGGCACGACGCGCCGATCGGAGACCGCGAGCGTCCGGACGGCGGGCCCGCGTCCGGCGCGATGGTCGTTCCGCTGGCGCGCAGCCTGGCGATCCTGGCCGCGTTCTCGCCGCACGAGCCGTGGCTCGGCAATCAGGAACTCGTGATCGAAACGGGCATTCCCGCGCCGACGGTGTCGCGGATGGTGCGCTCGCTCGTCGCGCTCGGCTACCTTCATTACTCGCCGCAGCGCCGCAAGTATCGGCTGGCGGCCCCCGTGCTGTCGCTCGGCTATGCGGCGATCGCGCATTCCAACGTTCAACTGCTCGCGCGACTCGAAATGCAGGCGTTCGCGAACACGAACGATACCTACGTGATGCTCGGCACGCGCGACCGTCTCGACGTGATCGTGCTGGAAACGTGCGCGAGCAAGCCGGCGTCGGTCGACCTGAAGCTGTATGCGGGCACGCGCCTGCGCATCGCCTCGTCGCCGATGGGCTGGGCGTTGCTGGCCGCGTTGCCGGAACTCGAACGCTTCTACCTGCTCGGTAACATCGAACGCAAGACGGGCCGCGACTGGCCGAACCTGCGCCGCCGCATCAGCGAGGGCATTTCGCAGGTGCACAACGTCGGCTATTGCATGTCGCTCGGCGAATGGGAGCCGGATCTGACGATTCTCGCGGTGCCGCTGGTGGTCCAGGATCACACGCCGCTCGTGCTCGCCTGCATCGGGCGCAGCGCGCGGCTCGGGCGCGCGCGGGTCGAACGGGAACTCGGGCCGCGGCTGGTGGCGGCGGCACAGCATCTGCAGGAGCAGGCGGTCGTCATCGACTGACACGAACATGAACAGGTCCGACAAGCAACAGGGCGTCACGCTGACCGTCGAACGCGGGCTCGAGGTGCTCCACGCGTTTCGTGCGGCCCGCGCGCCGCTGTCCAACGCGGAGCTGGTGCGACGCACCGGCCTGCCGAAAGCGACGGTATCGCGGCTGACCACGACGCTGATCTCGATCGGCTACCTGCGCAGGGTGGGCGGCGGGCGCCAGTTCGAGCTCAGCGCCGGCGCATTGAGCATCGGCCACGCCTATCTGGAAGCAAATCCCGTCACGCGTCTCGTCACGCCCGTGATGCAGAAGCTGGCCGACAAGCTGAACCTGTCGGTCGCGCTCGCGGTCCCGCATCGGCTCGACATGGTGTATATCGCGTGGCGCGCGAGCGCCCGGATCGCGACGCTGCGCCTGGGCGTCGGTTCGCTGCTGCCGATGGCGACGACCTCGGTCGGCCGCGCGTATCTGTACGGGCTGCCGGACGCGATGCGCGAGCCGTTGATGGCCGAATTGCTCGACGCGGCGGGAGACGATGCGGGCGCCGTGCGCGAGAACCTCGATGCGGCGTTCGACGATCTGAAGCAGTCGGGCGTGTGCATGTCGGTCGGCGAATATCAGCGCAACGCGTACGGCATCGCATTGCCGATCGTGGTCGGCCGGACCCGTACGCTGATGGCGCTGAATTGCGGGGCCGTGGAACTGGAGCCGGACATGATGGCGATCCGCCAGCGCGTGATGCCCGAATTGAAGGCGGCGGCCGAGACGCTGTCCTTCATCCTGAGCGACGTCGACTGCGAGCCCTGAGAATCAGGCCGGACGCGGGCGCAAGCCGGCTTCGATGACTAACTAATGATCGTTATATTTGATGGAGACGGTACCGTCAGGTGCCGGTAACCGGAGAAGTTTCATGCAAGCGCAAGCCAAGTACGAGGATTCGGGCATTCGCCCGATCGCCGACGCGGAAGCGATCGACCGCCTTTCGTCCGGGCGTTTCACCTGCCGCGCGTACCTGCCGGATGCCGTGCCGACTGACGTGATCGAGCGCATCGTCGACATCGCGAAACGCGCGGCGTCGTGGTGCAACGTGCAGCCGTGGCACGCGACCGTGACGTCCCGCGACACGACCGAGCGTTTCCGCTCGGCGCTCGTCGCGCATGCCGCGCAGCATTCCGGGATCGATTCCGACATTCCGTTCCCGGACGAATATCGAGGCGTGTACGGCGAGCGGCGCAGGGAAGTCGGATACGCGCTCTATGCGGCGCTCGGCATCGCGCGCAGCGACAGGCCGGCGCGCGAGCGTCAGGTTGCCGAGAATTTCCGGCTGTTCGGCGCGCCCCATGTCGCGTTGCTGACGATACCGGCCGAGCTGGGGCCGTATGCGGCACTCGACTGCGGCGCGTTCGTCGCATCGTTCATGCTGGCGGCGCGCGCGCATGGCGTTGCGACGACGGCCCAGGCGGCGCTGGCTCATCACGCCCGATTCATCCGCCGCTATTTCGGTATCGGCGACGAGCGGACATTCGTCTGCGGCATCGGGTTCGGTTATGCCGACATGGCGCATCCGGCGAACGCGTTCCGCTCCACGCGCGTGGCCACGGCGGACGTAATGCAGATGGTCTGACGGGTGCCGCTCTGCTCGGGTCGGCATCCGTCGAGCCTTTGCGTGACGGTAACGGGCGAGCTGGTCGGCAAATGCAATCGGCAATGGCACCGGCCGGCGCCTCAGGAAAGGAGAAGACACGATGGTTGGAACGAACGACACGCCCGGCCCCGCGCTGGCAATCGTGCAGGCCGCGTGGAACGCGGCCGCGCGCGACTGGAATCCCGACGCGCTAACAAGCATCTACACGGCCGATGCGCTGTTCTTCGGTGGCCGGCCCGGCCATTCGGCGGGGCGTGATGCGATTCGTGCGTACTTCGCGTCGTACGATGGCGTGATCCGGTCGGCCACGCTGGCGCTGGTGGAGCAGCACTTCATCCGCCTGGGCGACGACTGCTTTCTCGCGCAAGGCTACGGCGAATTCGCGTTCGTGCTCGGTGACGGCAACACGTCACGCTCGCGCTTGCGCACGACGCTCGTGATCGCGTTGCAACAGGGCGACTGGAAAGTCCGCCAGCATCATTTTTCGACGTCGCCGGACACACCGCCGCTCTGAATCGGCCCATCTGCACGCGCGAACGCCCGCGCGTCCGCGCGCCACGGTCATGCAGCGGGGACGTGGCGCGCGAGAAACTGTTCGGCGGCCTGGCCGAACACGTCGTTGCGGTCGCCGGCAACCATGTGTCCCGCCGCCGCGACATTCACGTATTCCGCGTGCGGGCAGAGTTCGAGAAACTCGCGAACGCCGGCTTCGCTGACCACGTCGGAACTGCCGCCGCGCACCAGCAGCGTGGGGAGCGCGAGGTTGCGCGCGCAGGCCGAGAAGCGCGCGTGACGGGCAGCAAGATCGGTCGTTCCCGACAGGAAGCGCGGGTCCCAGTGCCAGCGGTAGCGGCCGTCGTCGCCGAGCCGGACATTCTTCGACAGGCCGGCATGACTGCCCGGACGCGGCGAGCTCGAGCGGTAGCGGCCGATCGCGTCGGCGACTTCGTCGAGCGAGCCGAAGCCGTCGGGATTCTGCTGCATAAACGTCCTGATGCGCGCGACGCCGGCCGGCTCGGTGTACGGCACGATATCGACCAGGATCAGCGCGCGCGCATCGATCCGGCGTTCTCCGATCGCGACAAGACTGGTGCCGCCGCCCAGCGATGCGCCGATGAGTACCGGACGGCACCCGCCCAGCGCGCCGACGATGTGCCGCAAGTCGTCGACGAACGCGTCCTGGCTGTAGTCGCCCGCGGCGCTCCAGTCCGAGTCGCCATGTCCGCGCGCATCGTACGCGACGGCGAAGTAGCCAGCGCTGCCCAGCAACGCGCCCGTGCCGCCCCAAGCGTGACGCGTCTGGCCGCCGCCGTGGAGCAGCACGACGAGCGGCGCGTCCGGATGCCCCCACGTATCGCCCGCGAGCCGCACGCCGTCCGCGGTGCGCCACAGGTGCGCGGGATCGGGGGTGCCGGGCAGCCGGTTTCCCGGTTTGGCCGGGGCTCGCAAGACGGATTCGGTTGATGAAGGCATGACGGGACGATGATCGACGGATGGAGAAGGGCGGGCCGCTCGTGCGGGCCGCCGTGCCCTCGAACTTCGCCGGTGGGCGCATGCGTGTCAACGCGAACGGCCACGGTGTTCCGTACAGTGAGCGCGCGGACGCTGCATGGTTCGACGCCATCGTGCGAACGCTGCGCAACGTCGAACCGCCGACGAGAGATTCAGGCAATCGTGCGGCCGGCGAACCCCGCGCGGCAGGCGTGCCGACGGTGTTTTGGCTCACTGGCTCGCGCCCTGAAAATACGCTACCCTCTCAAACATTAGTTTTGTGCCGCCGCGTGGCGGCCTGCGAGAGGATCAGGCAGTACCCGGGGAGACGGAGACACGCCGCCGGCCGCCATCGGCGAGCCGGAACGGCAACGGGATGATCATGCGGGCGGTGCCCTCCACGACGCCGCGCGGCCGGGCACTGCGCATGCGGCATCCGGATCTCTTCACTTCATCTTGATAACAGCGGACGGCTGATACACGAACGTGCGAAAGCGAAATGTAAATCCCAGCGCGGATACCCGGGAAACCTTGCTGCGGCTGGCCGCGCGCTCCTTTGCGACGCAGGGCTATGCCGCGACGACGATGCGCGCCATCGCCGACCAGGCCGGCATCGAGGCGGCCAGCATCTACTATCACTTCTCGTCGAAGGAAGAACTGGTCGACGTCGTGATGGAGCACGGCGCGGACAGCATCGTGCAGCACATCAAGGAACACTTCGACGCGCTGCCGCCCGATGCGACGGCCGACGCGCGCTTCAAGGCAGCGCTGGTCGGGCAGATGAGCGCGCTGATCAAGTTCGGCGACTACGCGCTCGCGCATGGCCGGCTGCTGACCCAGCTTCCGGACAAGGTGCGGGAGCGTCAGGTCAAGCGGCGCGAGCGCCACCAGCAGCTGTGGACCGCGGTGTTCGACGACTTGCGCGCCGAAGGGTTCCTGCGCGAGGACGTGGACATCGCGCTGTGCCGCGTGTTCGTCCTCGGTTGCATCAACTCGGTCCAGACCTGGTTCGACCCGAAGAAGGGCTCGCTGGACAAGGTCGCCGACCAGCTCGCCACGATGTTCTTCGATGGCGTGAAGCCTGCGGCAGGTGCGAAGCCCGCGGCGAAAGCCCGGCGCGGCAGCCGCAAGGCCGAACTGGCCGCATCGTCCTGACGCCGCGCGGCTGAGCGGCGGGCGGCGCGCTGCACGGCGCACGCGGCCGGCTCACGCGACCGCGCGATCGCGCAGCGCCGGGCCGCGCGCAAGCCGGCGATCGAGAAAATCGAGCACGGTATGGGCGAACCGGTCGTTGTGTTCCCCCGCGACCGTGTGGCCGGCATCCCGCACGTCCGCATGTTCCGCGTGCGGGCACAGGTCGAGGAACTCGCGCGCACCCGCCTTGCTGACGATTTCCGACTCCTCCCCGCGCACGAGCAGCGTCGGCAGCTTCAGGCGGCGCGCGCTGGCCGCAAAGCGCGTATGGCGTCGCGCCAGGTCGCGCGGCCACGCGAGAAAGTGCGGATCCCAATGCCAGCGATATTTCCCGTCGTCGTAGCGCAGGCTGCGGGCCAGGCTTTCCTGCGTGAGCGCATGCGCCGGGCGCGCGCGATAGTTGCGGATCGCGTCGGCCGCTTCGTCCGGCGATCCGAAACCGTCCGGCGGCTGCCGCATGAACGACTGCAGGCGCAACACGCCTGCCGGTTCGATGTACGGTGCGATGTTGACGAGCACGAGCGCTTCGGCGTCGACATACCCTTCGCCGACCGCGAGCAGGCTCGTCCCGCCGCCGAGCCCCGCGCCCACGAGTACCGGCCGCCGGCCTTCGAACATCGCGGCGACACGCTCGAGGTCCCGGATCATCGCCCCCTGACTGTAGTTGCCGGTCGGCGACCAGTCCGATTCTCCATGTCCGCGCGCATCGAACGCCACGGCATGAAAGCCCGTCGCGCCGAGCGCGCGGCCCATGCCGCTCCACGCATGGCGCGTCTGCCCGCTGCCGTGCAGCAGCACGACCGGCGTGCCGTCGGGGTCACCCCACGAGCGGCCCGCGAGCCGGATTCCGTCGGCGCCTTTCCAGGTGTGCGTGGTGCCGGCCGGGCCGACCGCACGTGTTCCCGTCGTCATCGCATGGTTCATGGTTCGATTGCATTCGCGTTGCGCAGCCCGGGCCGGAGCGCCCGCCATTGGCGATCCTCGTCCGGCCGGCTTCCGGCGCTGCATTGCCGAAATGTGACGCATGCCGAACGGAATTCGGCACGCCCCTGCATACGTTCGCGCCAGTTGGCAATCGAGTCAATCGAGGCGGCCGGAATGTTCCGTACTCCGGCCGAATGGGGCAAGGCACATCGCATCGTGCCCCATGGCGCACCGCTAGAACCGCTTGTTGATCCCGATGATCGCGCCGATCGTCGTGCCCGGCGCGCCGTACAGCGCGTTGTCGATCGACAGGCCGAATTTTTGCCGACCGTGATTGTTCACCGCGCCGACCTCCGCATACAGCGAGGTTGCCTTCGACAGGAAATAGCGCGTCGTCAGCGCACCGAGCAGCGTGTGATTGTTCGCATCCTGCGGATCGCGGATGTACCACACGCCCGAGTTGATATCGAGCTGCGGCAGCGGATAGTAATCGAAGCCGAGATTCCAGACGTTGTTGGTGCCGCCGTTCGTCACCCCGCCGGCGACCGTCGTCGGCAGCTTGTAGCTGGTGAACGAGCCCTTCACCGCGAATGTGCCGAAGTGGTAGCTGAGCCCGAGCATCCGGCCCAGGAACGGCTGCTGGAAGATCGTCAGCCCCGCGGAATTCCTGGCCGAACTCGAGTCGTACATCGCGGCGTTCACGACCAGCCCGCGAAACTCGTAGCGCGCGCTGACCGAATACTGCTGCGCCGCGCGGTAGTCGCCCGGTATGCCGCCGAATGCGTACATCGCGCTGGCGGAAAACCCGGCGAACTTCGGGCTCGTATAGGTGATCGCATTCGGATTGAAACTGCCGACGAACGTATTGGCGCCGTAGACGGAAAACGCCGTGCCGAACTGGCCGGCGTTGCGCGGGTCGGCCTCGTAGATCGCCAGCACGAACGGCGAATACTGCACGCCGGCCTTCAGCTGACCGAAGTTGCCGTCGACGGCCAGCCACGCCTGACGGCCGAAGAAATTGCCGTTGCTGTTGTCGAAGCCGCCGTTGACGACGCTCACGCCGCTTTCCAGCCTGAAGGTCGCCTTCAGTCCGCCGCCCAGGTCTTCCTGCCCGAACAGGCCGAAATTGGAAGGTTCCAGCCCGCCGTTGATGAGGCTGACCTGCTTGCCGCCGTTCGTACCGGTCGTCGGGTTGTGCGTCTTGCTGGTGAACAGCAGGCCCGTATCGAGCGTGCCGTACAGCGTGACGCTGCTTTGCGCCCACGACCATGCGGGCAGGAGAGCGACGCCAAGCGCGAGGATCGTCTTCTTCGTGCCCAACCCTGATGATCGGCTTACATTCATTTCGGTATCCGAATTTAATGAGAAGTGAAGGAGCGGAGTGTGTCGAACTGCCGAGGCTGTGCGGCGGATTCAGGACCGGACGGATGGGCCGGTTCGTTCTCGATGTCCGGGTGCGGACAGTCGTCTTTTGGTACGACGACAATCTAACGTTCGGTAGATTGAGGGGCGTGACATCGAATCTCCATCGGGTATAACCCGAGGCGGATTCGTGCTTTCAGGCAATGATCCGTTGGCTGAATACCGGCGTTCCGTACTTCAACTTATTCAACCGATCGCGGTGCCGGGAAACATGATCCGTTCTACGTAATAAAGCGCGTGGAAGCGTTCCCATGCGGGCATTGGGGGCCGTGTTTACTCGATTCGGAGGCGATGCCGCTGTCGAACGGCGTTTTACCCGACGGAACGAAATTTTTCAGGTACGCCGTCACTGCAAGTGCAGCTCGATCCGAAAATCGGCGCGCTCGTCCATGGATGGATCGTTCATCGCGAGCATCGAGGCGCGATCCATACCGTGCGCCGCTTCGTCGAAGGTCGGATGGACGTGCGGATTCGCGCGGCCGATGCAACGTGTAGTGGGGGAGATGGAGCGGAGAAGGCGTCGTCAGCCGTGATCCGGGCCCGCATGCGGGGGATCAGGCCGGAGGTGCCCGCAGCCCGGTCATTCGCGTCGGGTGATGCGGGTGATGCCGGTGATGCAGGCAATGCGTGCGAACGCCAGCGGCGAAGGCCCGGGCGAGCCCTCGCCGCACACGGCGCACGTATTTCGCGCGGCGCGCTTACTTGCCCATCGGCTTCGCGAACATCATGTGCGACATGCCGCCGTCGCATGCGATTGCCTGGGCCGTGATGTAGCCGGCCGCGGGCGACGCAAGATACACGATCAGGTCGGCGACTTCCTCCGGCTGGCCGACCCGGCTCATCGGCAGCATCGCCGCAAGCTGGTCGAGCAGTTCCTGCGGTACCGAGCCGCGCGCCATCGGCGTGTCGATCACGCCCGGCAGCACGACATTCACGCGCACGCCGTAGGATGCCCACTCGTGCGCCATCTGCCGGCTGAGCGTGATGAGCGCCGCCTTGCTCGGGCCATAGGCGCCGCCCTGTGAATAGCCGTGTACGCCCGCCAGCGAAGCCGTGTTCACGATCGCCGCATGCGGGCTCTGCTTCAGGTGCGGCAGCGCGCTGCGCGCGAGCATCAGCGCACCGTCCACGTTGACCTGGAAGCCGCTGCGCCATTCGTCGATCGACACGTCCTCGAGCATCCCGGAACGCACCAGCGCGGCCGTGTTGATGACGACGTCGAGCCGGCCGAAGCGTTCGACCGTCCTGGCGATGGCCGCGTCGATGTCCGACTGTTTCGACACATCGAGGCCGAGCGCGAGCGCGTGGCCGTCGCGGCGCGCGATCTCGCCGGCCACGCGTTCGGCGTTGCCCGCGTTCAGGTCGGCAACAGCGACCGCACCGCCGTTCGCCGCGAAGGTTTTCGCACTGGCCTCGCCCATGCCGCTGCCGGCGCCGACCACCAGCGCGACCAGCCCCTTGATGCGAGAATGGACCATCCAGTCGCGCGGTGCTGCGTTGTTGAATTCGGTATTGCTCATCGGTTGCTCCTCCAAAAGTTTGTTCATGCGCCGGCACGCATTCGGCCGGCGGGTCAGGTACGACGGTCTTGACTTCGAGAAATGCTTCGAGGCCGCCCGCGCTCGATTCCTTGAAGCCCCCGAAGCCGATGGAGAAATCGGTGCGAGACGCGTTGTGTCCCACCAACCCCGCATGCAGCCGCCGCGCGACGCGCAGCGCCCGCTCTGCGTCGTGCGTGAACACCGCCGCATTGAGGCCGAAGGTCGTGTCGTTCGATATGGTTGCGCGCGCAGCCAATTCATCGGTCGCTCAATTGAACGCGGCGCAGGTGTCGGTGTACGAGGGCGCCACCCAGCGGCCGCCGATGCAGAGCCGATCCGCGTGCGGCATGCTGACGGCATGACGGGTCATGGTCGCGGTTTTCGAGGTTGCCGTCGGTGGTCAGTGCCCGGACGACCGCACCAACTGGCGGATGACGGTGCCGAAGTCCTCCACCTTTTCGAGGTTCAGCACGCTGTCGACGACCTGCTCGACAGTCGATACCGGCAGCAGGCCGTCGACGAACGTGCGGAACTTGTTCACCAGTTCATCGGTGGTCATGTAGGTCGCGGGGTCCACCGACGGCGTGCCTTTCGGAAACATCTTCTCGCCGGCGAAGACTTGCCCGCGCGCACGCACTTCCACGCGCGACGGACGGCTGGTGATGTCCGCCGAGATCGACTGGAAATAGGCCGGATGGGTTTCCAGCGACACGCGATTCATCAGCGCCATCACGGACGGGTCGAACACGACGGACGGGTCCTGCCAGCGGGGGCCGGGCGGAATGCGGTGGGCCGCGACCGCAAGACCGTGCGAGAAGCAGAACTGCGCGTCGTGTACCTCCAGGATTTCGCGGTTCGTGAAGCAGGGCAGCACATAGGCCCAGCCTTCGCCGAACGACGTGATGCCGTCGATCTCTTCGGGCTTCAAATCGTGTTGCGTCACGATGTCGATCAGCAGGTCGAGCGGCGCGTGCATCACGCGGCAGTGCGGATACGGCTTGAACATCTGGAAGCCGGGAAAGCGCCACTCGTCGCCCAGATCCCGCGTGATGATCTCGGGCATCCAGCGGTCGGTACCGATGAAGCTCGCGTAACCGTTGACCGCGTCGTCGAGGATGCGCACATCGCCGCGATGGCCCAGTTCGCCCAGGTCGGCGGCCGTGAGCGCGATGTTGGTCAGGCCGCCGGCCAGCTGGTACTTGATGGTGGCGGTGGGCGCGTGCGTGAACCACGCGCGCTGCGCATTCACCGGCGCCGATGCGGCGGCCAGGCCCAGCGCGTTGGCCAGTTGCGTCGCCGACAGCCGCTTGAGCTTGCCCGCGGACGCGGTCGCGCCGAACACGGTGCTGCTGTAGCCCACGACCGATGCGGGATTGGCCGACTTGCCGTCCTTGGTGTCGCGGTAGCCGCTCATCGCGGCGCCGAAGCGGTAGGACATCTCGTGCGATACCGCCACGGCGGCGATCAGGTCGCGCCCGGAGCGCCGGTGTGTTTCGGCCGTCGCGAATGCGCCCGGCAGCACATACGGGCTCACGTGGCCCGGCAACAGCACCGAATCCGCATCCAGCGCGTTCAGCAATTCGCTGTTGGCGAACGCGGCGCCGTAGGCGGTCGAGCGTTCACCGGTGCCGATGATGGTCGCGTCGCCCGCGCGGCCGCCGATGCGGCGGCCCGTTTCGATGCCGATGCGTCCCCTCGGATGATCGATCCCCGCCAGCGCGACACCCAGCGAGTCGAGAATGTCGCGCTTGCACTCCTGCACGACGATGTCGGGTAGCCGGGCGACGTCGACGCCGGCCGAGAAGTCGGCCAGTTGCTGGATGAGGGTCGGGTGACTCATGTGTCTCGCTCCTTGTTCTGATTCTGTTCCTGCGAATGCCTTCAGGTTTGGCGCTGAACCCGCCGCACGCAACGTTTGTGTCGAAAACGTTCCGCGCGTCGAAAAGCGCTCGCCGGAACGCGTGCATTTGACTCGCGGCATGCGGGGATTCCCTGATGGGAAATCCCCGCAAGCAAAATAGAATAACAACTGTTAGTTAGATTGCGGGGTATCCTGACGGTCCCTTGCGCTTTCCCCGGTACCGCGAACCGTCGCAGGTCACTTCATCGGCGGGCGTCGACACACGCCGCCCGCCGTTCCAGACAATCCCAGGGCCCAGCATGAAATACGAAGATTTCCAGTTCCTCCTGTTCGATCGCCAGCCGGACGGCGTCCTGCTCGTCACACTCAATCGTCCGGAGGTCATGAACGCCACGAACAACCGGATGCACTGGGAGTTGACCAAGGTCTGGGGCGTCGTCGGCGACGATCCGAACGTGAAGGTGGTCGTCGTGACGGGCGCCGGCGATCGCGCGTTCTCGGCCGGCGGCGATCTTGCCGTGGTCGAGGAAATGGCGGCCAGCCAGGAGGCCACGATGCGCGTGATGAAGGAGGCGTCCGACATCGTCTACAACATGCTCGCGTGCGACAAGCCGATCATTTCCGCGATCAACGGCACGGCCGTCGGCGCGGGCCTCGTCGTCGCGCTGCTGGCGGACGTGAGCGTGATGGCCGAGGACGCGAAGCTGACCGACGGACATGCGCGCCTCGGCGTGTCGGCGGGCGATCACGCAGCCATCGTGTGGCCGCTGCTGTGCGGGATGGCCAAGGCCAAGTATTACCTGATGACCGCGGATTTCGTCGACGGCAAGGAAGCCGAACGGATCGGCCTGGTCAGCTTTTGTGCGCCGCGCGCCGAGGTGCTGTCGCGCTCGCTGGCCATCGCGGCCAACCTCGCGCGCGGCAGCCAGACCGCGATTCGCGCGACCAAGAAATCGCTCAACAACTGGATGCGCGTGGCGGGGCCGGTATTCGACAACTCGCTCGCGCTTGAAATGCTGTGTTTTCTGGGGGCGGACGTCAAGGAGGGCGTCGCCGCGTTGCGCGGCAAGCGCCAGCCCGAATTTCCGTCGGCCCGCCTGCCGCAGTCGTGACCGCTCGAACCCACGGACCGCGATCACGCTGCACCCTTCAATCTAACTAACGACAGGTTAAATGAGACAGCTCACCCTGCTTCTCGACGGCATGACGCATACCGAAGCCGCACGCTGGCACGACGGCCGCTTCTGGTTCAGCGATCTCTATACCGAATGCGTGTACTCGATGCGCGAGGACGGCAGCAACCTCTGCGAGGAGATGCACGTGCCCGAATGTCCGTCCGGCATCGGCTGGCTGCCCGACGGGCGGCTGATCGTCGTGTCGATGCACGACCGCGCGCTGTTGCGCCGCGAGCACGACGGCTCGGTCGTGCGTCATGCCGACCTGTCGCCGCACCTGGAATTCGAACCCAACGACATGGTGGTGGACACGCAGGGCCGCGTGTGGGTCGGCAACTTGGGCTTCGACGTGATGAAGCTCGCGCCGCGCCGCCCGGGCCGGCTCGCACGCGTCGATCCGGACGGCACGGTCACGATGGTGAGCGAACCGCTGCACTTCGCGAACGGCGCGACGATCATCGACGGGCGCACGCTGGTGGTGTCGGAATCCTGGGGCAACCGGATGTCGGCGTTCGACATCCGGCCGGACGGTTCGCTCTCCGCGCGTCGCGACTGGGCGACCTTCGGCCCGGTGCCGCAGGACGAGGACGTGATCCGCTCGATGGGCGAGATCGTTGTCGCGCCGGACGGCATCTCGCAGGTCGATGCGGAGGGCGCGATCTGGGTCGCCGATTTCACGAAGACGCGCGTGCTGCGCGTGGCGCCCGGCGGCACGATTCTCGAGGAAATCCAGACCGGCGAGCGCAACTGCTATGCCTGCGCGCTGGGCGGCGAGGATCGACGCACGCTGTTCATGTGCGTGACGCCCGCCGATTTCAATCCGGAGGTGCGCCGCGCCAATCCGCTGAGTGCGGTGCTGTCGACACGCGTCGACGTTCCGCTCGCCTGATGCATCAGGCCCCCCAACTGGAGAATTCATGACGACCATCACTGATACCGCGCAAGCCGCGCGTGCAAAAGCGCTCGCGTGGATCGGGCAGGGCGCGAAGCGCCTGCTGATCGGCGGGCAATGGGTCGATGCCGCATCGGGCAAGACCTTCGAGACGATCAACCCCGCGACCGAACAGCTGCTTTGCCGGGTCGCCGAGGCCGACAGTGCCGATGTCGACGCCGCGGTGATCGCCGCGCGCAAGGCATTCGAAGCGCCGTCATGGTCGGCGCTGTCGCCGCACGCCCGCACACGGGCGCTGCTGAAGATCGCGGACAAGATCGAGGCCCACATCGACGAGCTGGCCGCGATCGAGTCGCTCG
Source organism: Burkholderia cepacia complex sp. TUM26381 (assembly GCF_057439935.1). Taxonomy (NCBI): domain Bacteria; kingdom Pseudomonadati; phylum Pseudomonadota; class Betaproteobacteria; order Burkholderiales; family Burkholderiaceae; genus Burkholderia; species Burkholderia cepacia complex sp. TUM26381. Next base: position 678,639 of record NZ_CM172008.1, read on the forward strand.
ACAACGGCATGCCGCTGTGGTTCGCGCAAGGCGCGGTGACCGCCACGGTGGACATCGTGCGCTACTACGCGGGCTGGTGCTCGAAGGTGCTCGGCACCACGATTCCGTCGGACGGCAGCACGCTGATCTACACGCTGCGCGAGCCGCTCGGCGTATGCGGCCAGATCATCCCGTGGAACGTGCCGATCCTGATGGCCGCGATCAAGTTCGCCAACGCGCTGTGCTGCGGCAACACGGTGATCCTCAAGCCCGCCGAGCTGGCATGCCTCACGTCGATCCGCCTCGCGGAGCTGATCCAGGAAACCGACCTGCCGCCGGGCGTGATCAACGTGCTGCCGGGCTTCGGCGCGACGGCGGGCGCGGCGCTGGCGCAGCACCCTGGCGTGGACAAGATCGCGTTCACGGGCTCGACGGCGGTCGGCAAGCAGATCACGCGCGACGCCACGGGAAACCTGAAGAAAGTGACGCTGGAACTCGGCGGCAAGGCGCCCAACGTGGTGTTTGCCGACGCCGACATCGAGAAGGCCGTGCAAGCCGCCGTGAAGACCTTCTGCGGCAACTCCGGCCAGGTGTGCTCGGCCGGCACGCGGCTGTTCGTGCAGGAGAGCATCCACGAGCAGGTCGCGGAGCGCGTGGCGCAGGTGGCGGCCGCATGGAAGGCCGGCGATCCGTTCGCGGCCGACACGAAGATCGGCCCGCTGATTTCGGCGACGCAGCGCGAGCGCGTGCGGTCGTACATCGGCGTGGGCCAGGAGGGCGGCGCGACGTTGCGGCTCGGCGGCCAGCCGTGGAGCGGCGCCGGTTACTTCGTCGAGCCGACGGTGTTCGACAACGTGCGCAACGGCATGCGGATCGCGCAGGAAGAGATCTTCGGGCCGGTGCTGTCGATCATCCCGTTCAAGGACGAGGACGATGCGGTGCTGCAGGCCAACGACACGACCTACGGCCTTTCCGCCGCGGTATGGACGCGCGACGTGGCGCGCGCGCACAAGGTCGTGCGTGCGCTCAAGGCCGGGCGGCTGTGGATCAACACCTTCGGCGAATCCGATCCGGCGATGGCGTTCGGCGGATACAAGCAATCGGGATGGGGGCGCGAATTCGGCCAGGAGTCGATCGACGCCTACACGCAAACGAAGTCGATCATGCTTCGCATGTAACTTCGTCATCCAGAACAATTCAGAAGGAGACACTCTTGAGCATCAACCCGAGCATGCCGGATTTCGTACGTGGCACCAAGAAGCTGCTGATCGGCGGGGAATGGGTCGAGCCCGTCGGTGGCGAACGCATCGAGGCCATCAACCCCGCGACCGGCGAAGTGCTGTGCCATGTCGCGCAGGGCAACGCGGAAGACGTGAGTCGTGCCGTGGCGGCCGCGCGCCGCGCGTTCGAGGGGCCGTGGAGCCGCTTCACGCCGCATGAGCGGCGCAAGCTGCTGCTGCGCGTGCACGACGTGATCCTCGATCACTTCGACGAGCTCGCGCTGATCGAGACGCTCGACATGGGCGCGCCGCTCGCCCGCACGCGCGGCTACAAGGAATGGCTGTCGCAACTGCTGCAGTTCTATGCGTCGCAAACCGGCGCCGGCGCGGTGGAAACGCCGCCGATGTCGATCGCCCCGGGCTTCACCGCGCTCAAGCAACTGATGCCGGTGGGCGTGGTCGGCGGCATCATCCCGTGGAACGGCCCGCTGATGGGGCTGTGGTGGATCTACGGCCCCGCGCTCGCCACCGGCTGCACGGCCGTGCTGAAGCCGGCCGAGGATGCGTCGCTGTCGTCGCTGCGCGTGTCCGAGCTGATGATGGAAGCGGGCGTGCCCGACGGTGTGATCAACGTCGTGACCGGCTACGGCAAGGACGTCGGCCAGGCGCTGGCCGAACACCCGGACGTCGATCGCGTGGCGTTCACCGGCTCGGTGGGCACCGCGCAGGCCATCGTGCGCGCGTCGGCCGGCAACCTGAAGCGGCTGCAGCTCGAACTCGGCGGCAAGTCGCCCGACATCGTGTTCGCCGATGCCGATCTCGACAAGGCCGTGCCCGGCGCGGCGATGGGCGTGTTCACCAACACCGGCCAGGTTTGCGTGGCAGGTACACGGATCTTCGTGCAGCGCGCGATCCACGACGAATTCGTGCAGCGCATGGCCGCGTTCGCCGGCTCGATCCGGATCGGCGACGGCCGCGATCCCGATACGCAGATCGGCCCGCTGATCTCGCGGCGCCAGCTCGATCGCGTGATGCATTACGTGGACATCGGCGCCACGGAGGCACGACTCGTGCACGGCGGCCGGCGCCCGGACGGCGCACCGGCCGGCGGCTTCTTCGTCGAGCCGACGGTGTTTGCCGATGTCCGCAACGACATGACGATCGCCCGCGAGGAAATCTTCGGGCCCGTCGCTTCGGTGATTCCGTTCGACACGATGGACGACGCGCTGAAGCTCGCGAACGACACACCGTACGGCCTCGCCGGCGGCGTGTGGACGAGCAGCCTGTCGACCGCGCACAGGGTGTCGCAGGGGATTCGCTCGGGCACCGTCTGGATCAACTGCTACGGCGTGATCGACCCGGCCGTGGGCTTCGGCGGCACGAAGATGAGCGGCTACGGATGGAAGGGCGGGAAGGAGCACGTCGAGAGCTTCCTGTACCCGAAGGCCACCTATATCAACCTGGTCTGAGCCGGCACGACGCCGCTGCCCGACCGCACAGGAGACACAAGACATGAAAGGCGTAGTTTTCAGAGGCGAACGCACGCTGGAGATCCTGGATTTCGACGACCCGACGCCCGGCCCGGGCGAGGCCGTGATCGAGATGAAGGCTTCCGGGATGTGCGGCAGCGACCTGCATTTCTATCGCAACAAGCCGGCCGACGTGATCCGCTCGCTGGGTTTCAAGGATCTCGCGTCGCGCGGGATGTCGGAGGACACGCCGATCATCGGCGGTCACGAGCCGTGCGGCCAGGTGGTCGCGGTCGGCGCGGGCGTCGATCCGCGCGCGTTCAAGGCCGGCGACCGCGTCGCGGTGTTCCACTACGAAGGCTGCATGCACTGCGATCACTGCCGCACCGGCTGGACGCAGATGTGCAGCCACGGCGCGGATATCCACGGCGTCATCAAGCACGGCGGCCATGCGCACTACATGAAGGTGCCCGTGACGTCGCTGGTCCACCTGCCCGACGAAGTGTCGTATGCCACCGGCGCCGCGATTTCCTGCGGCACGGGAACGGCGTGGGGCGCGCTGCTGCGCCTCGACATCAGCGCGCGCGACACGCTCGCGGTGTTCGGCCTCGGCCCGGTCGGATTGTCGGCCGTGCAGCTGGCCGCGGCGATGGGCGTGGAAGTGATCGGCATCGACATCGCGGCCGATCGCGTCGCGCGCGCGAAGGAATTCGGCGCGACCCACGTGATCGACGGCAGCCAGCAGGACCCGATCGAGGAAATCCACAAGCTCACCGGCGGCCTCGGCGTGACCTGCGCGATCGATTGCGCGGGCGGCGACGTGCCCAAGCAGCAGGCCGTGCGCAGCACGCGCCCGTGGGGCCGCATCGCGCTGGTGGCCGTGGGCGGCAACCTCAACGTCGACGGCATGAAGGACGTGATCGGCAAGCAGCGCACCATCATCGGCTCCTACACGTTCTCGGAAGTCGGGATGAAGGACTGCATCCACTTCGTCGCCAAGCATGGCGTGGACGTCGACAAGCTGTTTACCGACCACTGGAAACTGGACCAGGCCGACGAGGCTTACCGGCAGTTCGACACGCAGGCGGGCGGCAAGGGCGTGTTCCTGTTCTGAGCACGCCACGGCATCCCGCGACCAGGAGACGGAACAATGGCGAAATTTGAACGGCAAGGGGTCGAAGACCCGATGGCCACGCTGTGCCGGATGGCGCTGCAAACGCAGTATGCCGACCTGCCGGCCGGCGTCACGCGCCATGCGAAGCAGACGCTGCTCGACGCGATGGGCGTCACCATCGGCGGCTCGGCCATGGAGGGCATCCCCGAGATCGTCGCGCTCGTGAAGGAGCGGGGCGGCAACCCGCAGACACCGCTGCCGTTCTACGGCGGCCGCGTGCCGGCCCACGAGGCGGCGCTCGCGCTGGGCCCGATGCCGCGCGCGATGGATTGCGGCGACCTGCACGAAGAAGCCGGCCACGTGACCGAATACGTGGTGCCGACGCTGCTGGCCGCCACCGGCCTGCGCGGCAAGGTGTCGGGCAAGGAATTCCTCGCGGCGATGGCGGTCGGGCAGGAAATCCTGGTGCGGCTCGGCACGGCGTACAAGGTCATCAACCGCGCGATCAAGCATCACGAATGCGGCGGCCACTACATCTTCGGCGCGGTGGCTGCCGTGGGCAAGCTGCTCGGGCTGACGCAGGAGCAGCTCGAAAACGCGCAGGGCATCGCGCGGACCATGACGCAGCCCAACACCATGGGCATCTATTCACCGGCCACGCTGATGGTGCGCATGCATCACGGGCTGGTGAGCCAGGCCGCGATCACGTGCTGCCAGCTGGCTCAGCGCGGCATCACGGGCCCGCGCGCCGAGGTGCTGACCGGGCCCAAGGGCTATCTGAGCACGGCGCGCTGGGAGACCGATCCCGACTTCATCCTGCACGCGCTCGGCGAGCACTGGGAGATGGAGAACATCATCACCAAGGGCTACAGCGCCTGCTATTTCTCGCATTCGTCGATCGACGCCATCCGCGAGCTGATGAAGGCGCACCGGTTCGGCGCGGGCGACATCGCCGGCATTCACATCGAGACGTCCACGCCGAGCTGGCGCGCGGTGTGCGAGCCGCAGGAGAAGAAGTGGCATCCGGTCACGGTGCCCGAATGCCAGTTCAGCCTGTCTTACGTGGTGGCCATTGCCGCGTTCGACGACAAGGTGTTCCTCGAGTCGTACAGCGAGGACGCACGTGCCCGGCCCGAGGTGCGCGAGCTGATGACGCGCATCACCGCCGAGGAAAACCCCGACGTGTCGGACTGGGGGGCGCGCCTCGCCGTCACGCTGCGCGACGGCCGCGTGCTGAAGCAGGAATGCGTGTACGTGAAGGGGCACCCGCGCAACCCGTTCACGGAAGAAGACTTCGTCGCCAAGTTCAGGCTCTGCGTGCCGTATGCCGCGATCGAGCTGTCGAAGCAGACGGTCGACAACATGATCGGCGACATCCTGCACCTCGACGAAGTGGACGACGTGGCCGCCGTGCTGCTCGATCCGCTCGTGCCGTCCGGGCACTGATCGATACCCGGACGAATCCGGCGCGGAAAGTTCGTGCCGGGCGAATCGCTGTGATCGCCCGGCACCATAAAAACATGTGAGGAGACCTCATGCATTCGCTCGAGCAGGTCACGATGGCCAAGGTGTTTCGGCGCCTCGTCCCGTTTTTCATGCTGTGTTATTTCATCTCGTTCCTGGATCGCGTCAACGTCGGCTTCGCCAGCCTGCAGATGAACGACGCGATCGGCCTCACGCCCGCGCAGTACGGCCTGGGCTCGGGGCTGTTCTTCCTGCTCTATTTCCTGTTCGAGGTGCCGTCCAACCTGTTGCTGGTGCGGGTCGGCACCCGCATCTGGATCGCCCGTATCCTGATTACCTGGGGGCTGATCTCGGGCGCCACGGCCTTCGTGACCGGCCCATGGAGCTTCTATGCCGTGCGCCTGCTGCTGGGGCTCGCGGAAGCCGGGTTCTTCCCCGGTGTCGCCTATTGCATCACGCTGTGGTTCCCGTCGGCGTACCGTGCGCGCGTGATGGGCTATCTGCTGGTGGCCGCGCCGCTGTCGTCGGTGATCGGCTCGCCGATCTCGGGCATGTTGCTGGGGCTGCGCGGGCTCGACGGCCTGGGCGGGCTGCAAGGCTGGCAGTGGATGTTCCTGATCGAGGCGGCGCCCGCCGTGATCATGGGCTTCGTCACGCTGCGCTACCTGAAGGGTGCGCCGCGCGACGCGCACTGGCTGCAGCCGGACGAACGCGCGTGGCTCGCCGCGCGCATGACAAGCGAGGACAACCGGCGCCGCGACGAACACGACATCCCGGTGGCGCGCGTGTTCAGCGACCGGCGTGTGTGGATGCTGGCCGCGATGGCGTTCGGCTTCTTCCTGACGATCTACGGCATCGGCTTTTTCCTGCCTCAGATCGTCAAATCCTTTGGCCTGACCAACGTGCAGACCGGCTTCGTCACGGCGATCCCCTACGTGATCGGCTCGGCGAGCCTGGTGTTCTGGGCGCGCCGCGCCGACCGGACCGGCGAGCGGCGCTGGAACATCGCGATTCCCGCGCTGATCGCCGCCGCTGCACTGGTAGGGGCCGGCCTGATCGATGCACCGGTGCTCAAGCTCGGCTGTTTCTGCGTGCTGGCCTTCGGCGTGTTCGGCGCGCTGCCCGCGTTCTGGGCGATCAATACCGACCTGCTGTCAGGGGCCGCTGCCGCGGCCAGCATCGCGTGGATCGGCGCGGTGGGCAACCTGGGCGGTTTCGCCGGGCCGTACCTGCTCGGCGTGACCAAGGCCCGCACGGGCGGCTATACGGCGGCGCTGCTGCTGATGGCCGTCGTCGCGTTGCTCGCCGCCGGCATCGCACTTTCGGTGGGGCGGCAGCGCAGTACCTATCGCCCCGCGTGAACCGACCCGGCCCGCGCGCAGGCCGGGCCGTTCATCCTTCGATCATCCAGGAGACTGCAATGACCGTCACCCACGACACCCGGCCGGTTGCGCCGGACAACTGCCCGCCGCTCGAGCAAGCGGTGGTGCGCTTCATCCAGGAACTGAAATACGAGCATCTCGACGCGCGCGCGCATGCCGGCATCAGCCGGCTGATGCGCGACCAGATCGCGTTGCAGGTCGGCATTTCGAAACTGCCGTGGTCCGAGCAGCTGCTCGCGTATGCGACGGCCCAGCAACGCCCGGGCAACAGCCGCGTGAGCGCGTCGGCGCTGACGATGAGCGCGGCCGACGCCGCCTTCGTCAACGGCTCGTACGGGCACGGCTTCGAGTACGACGACGCGCACGGCCCCAGCTACAGCCACCCCGGCAGCTGCGTGATTCCGGCCGCGCTCGCGATCGGCGAGGAACTGGGTTCGTCGCTCGAGGAGATCATCGTCGCGATGGTGGCCGGCTACGAGGTCTATGCGCGCATCGGCATGCTGGCCGCGCCCGAGCTGCTGCAGCGCGGTTATCACCCGCACGGCACGCTGTCCAACTTCGGCGCGGCGGCCGTCGCGGCCAAGCTGCGCGGGTTCGACGCCGAAACGACGCTGCACGCGCTGGCGGTCGCGCTGAGCCACGTGTCGGGCACGACCGAATACACGTCGACCGGCGGTTCGATCAAGCGCATCCACGCGGGCATCGGCACGCGCAACGGGATGGCGGCGGCCGACATGGCGCGTGCCGGCATCACCGGCCCGCGCGCGTTCCTGAGCGGCAACAAGGGTTTCTTCCGCACCTTCCTGCAACGCACGGCCGAGGACAATGCCGAAAAGCGCTTCGTCATCGACCGGCCGTTCGAGATCGGCACGGTGTGGCTGAAGGCGTACTGCGCGTGCTACTGCACGCACGCGTACATCGATGCGCTGCGGCCGTTCGCGGCACGCCGCGACGAGATCGCCGACATCCACCTGAAGATCACGCCGCACTTCAACGTCGTCGTCGGCACGGCCAATGTCAACGCGTACGCGCCGAAGAACATCGAACACGTGCAGTTCAGCCTGCCGATCCAGGCCGCGTTCACGCTGCTCGGCAAGGGCAACGGCTATCCGGTCCACCGCGACTACCTGGCAGGCAAGGTGGACATGGCGCCCGTGATCGACATCGCGCGCAGCATCCGCATCACCGAGGAACCCGAACTCGAGAAGCAGTATCCCGGCAAGTTCGTGGCCGACGTGACCGTCACGTTCAAGGACGGCCGCAGCGAGCACGTGTTCGTCGGCGATCCGATCGGTACCGACACGAATCCGATGCCGGAGCACGAGCAGGATGCGAAGTTCATGGACCTGACCACCGACGTGCTGGGCGCCGAACGCTCGCGCACGCTGCTGGCCGCGCTGCGCGAGCTGAATCCGGCGACGAAGGCCGCCGAGCTGACCGCTCTGTGGGCCGTCGAAGGCTGACCGTGAAAGCCGTCCGGGGCGCCCTGTGCGTCCCGGGCGGGCGCCACACAAGACAATGGGCGGCGCCGGGAAACCGGATGCCGCCCATCTTTTTCTGCGTTGACCCTCGAATACCGGGCCGTCAATACCGCGAGTGAATCGCGAACCGCCTGCCGATCGCGCCTATTTCCTCACGCTCGCGACGATCGCCTCGGCCGCGCGGATCACCGGGAGATCGACCATGCGGCCGTCGAGGTTGAACACCGCGCCGCCGTGCTTCGCGGCTTCGTCGATCACGCGGCGCGCCCATGCCTGTTCTTCATCCGAATGGCCCAGTGCGTCGTTCACGCCGGCGACCTGCGCCGGGTGGATGCACAGCTTGCCGCCGAAGCCGAACGCACGCGCACGCCGGGCATCGGCCGCGAGGCGCTCGGCGTCGTCGGTGCGAACGGTCACGCCGTCGATCGGCGCGGGCAGCCGCGCGCGGCGCGCGGCGGCCACGAGCGCGTTGCGCGCAAAGGCCAGCTCCGGTTCTTCCGCCGATGCGCGCATGCCGAGGTCGAGCTGGAAATCCAGATGACCGAACGCGAGCCGAACGACCTGCGGATCGCGCGCCAGCGCATCGGCCGCATCGAGCCCGGCCAGCGATTCGATCAGTGCGACGATGCGCGCCGCGTCGCCGAGTTGTTGCGCGACGTGGCGCAGCGCAGTCGCGTCTTCGGACTTCGGCAGCATCACGACGACGCCTTGGCTGGTCCAGTCGCGCAGCAATGCGATGTCCGCGTCGTGCCACGGCGTACCGACGGCATTCACGCGCACGACGGTGCGCGAGCGCTGTTCCGGCGTCAGGAGCGGCAGGTGCTGCGCGAGCTGATCGCGCGCGGCATCCTTGCTGTCCATGGCGACCGCATCCTCGAGATCGATGACGATGCAGTCGGCGGCCGAATCGAGCGCCTTCGCGAAACGTTCGGGCCGGGTGGCCGGCACGAACAGGAAACTGCGCGCGTGATGCACGGGAGAAGAGGGCGTGGACATGGTTCAGATCGCGCCCGCGGCGCGCAGTTGTTCGATATCGGCGTCGGAGCGCCCGAGTTCGCGCAGAATCGCCATGCTGTGCTCGCCAAGCGCCGGCACCGCGTCCATGCGGACGTCGAAGCTGTCGATCGTGGCCGGCGGCAGGAGCGCCTGCAGTTCACCGGCGGGCGAGTCGATGGTGCGGAAGCGCTCGCGCGCATGCAGTTGCGGGTGCGTCCACAGATCGCTCACCTGGTTGACGGCCGCGTTCGCGATCTGCGCGTCGTCCAGGCGTGCAATGACTTCCTGCGCGGTGAGGCCCGCAAACGCCGCTTCGATCACGGCCTTCAGTTCGGCCCGATGTTCCGAGCGCCGGACATTGGCGTCGAAACGCGGGTCGGTTGCCAGCGCCGGGTCGCGCAGCACGGTGTCGCAGAACGCTTTCCACTCGCGCTCGTTCTGCAGGCCCAGCATCACGACGCGGCCGTCGCCCGCCGTGAACGGGCCGTACGGATAGATCGTCGCGTGCGCGGCGCCGTTGCGGCCCGGCGGCTGCTGGCCGTCGTACGCGTAGTACATCGGGAAGCCCATCCACTCGGCCAGCGCTTCGAGCATCGAGATTTCCACGTGCGAGCCTTCACCTGTGACGCCGCGCTGCAGGAGTGCGCTGAGAATGCCCGTGTACGCATACATGCCAGCCGCGATATCCGCGATCGAGTTGCCGGCCTTGCTCGGCTCGTCGGGCGTGCCGGTGATCGACAGGAACGCCGCCTCGCTCTGGATCAGCAGGTCGTAGGCTTTCTTGTCGCGATAGGGACCGTCGCCGCCGTAGCCGGAGATGTCGCACACGATCAGCCGCGGATATTTGGCGTGCAGTGCGTCGAACGACAGGCCCATGCGCGCGGCCGCGCCCGGTGCGAGGTTCTGCACCAGTACGTCGGCCTGCGCGACGAGCTCGCCCAGCACTTCCTGGGCGGCGGGCTGCTTCAGGTCCAGCGTGAGGCTTTCCTTCGAGCGGTTGGTCCAGACGAAGTGCGACGCGAGTCCGCGCGTACGGTGATCGTAGGCGCGTGCGAAATCGCCGACGCCGGGGCGTTCCACCTTGATCACGCGCGCGCCGAGGTCGGCGAGCTGGCGGGTGCAGAAGGGCGCGGCGATCGCGTGTTCGAGCGTGACGACGGTCATCCCGCTCAGGGGGCCTTTTCGAGCTTGCATGGTCGGATCGTTATTCCAGTTCGGCGCTGGCCTGCATGGCCAGCTGTCCTTGCGGGCCGCGTGCCCACACGCGGGCGGTATGGCCTTCGAGCGCGCCGTTCACCGTGAAGGGCGCGGTGTCGAACAGCGGGCTGACCGCCTTGAATTCGAAACTGCGAATGGTCTTGCCGGGGTGCGTGAGGCGCAGTTCCTCCATCAGCAGCATCGCGATCAGCGGGCCGTGCACCACCAGGCCCGGATAACCTTCTTCCTGCATCGCATACGGGCGGTCATAGTGGATCCGGTGGCCGTTGAAGGTCAGGGCGGAAAAGCGCATCAGCAGCACCGGGTCGGGCGTGATGGTGCGCGAATACTGTTCGTCGGCCGGTGCCGGCTGCGGAGCCGGTGCGGGGGCGCCGGCCGACGCGGGCGGCGGGGCGTCGCGATACACGATGTCCTGTTCCTCGCGGATCGCCACGCCTTGCGCGTCGCTGATTTCATGCAGCACGGTCACGAACACGAGCTGGCCGCTACGGCCGGACTTGCTCTGTACGTTCATGATCGTGGAACGACGCTGCACCGTCGCATCAACGGCCAGCGGGCGCAAGAACTGCAGCCGTCCGCCGGCCCACATGCGTCGCGGGAGCGCGACCGGCGGCAGGAAACCGCCGCGCCGCGGGTGGCCGTCTGCACCGATGTTCGACTGGCGCTCGCCCGGCAGGAAGTACAGCCAGTGCCACAGCGGCGGCAGGGCGGCCGGCAGCGCGGACGCGTCGTCATAATCCAGCGTCGCTCGCAGGAGCCGGATCGGCGCCCGGGTAATCCGGTCCGCGCTTTCTTCGCGGCGGCCGACCCACGCGTCGAATGATTCGGGTTGTTCGACACTCATGTCGTTTCGCGCTCTCGATGATTGAAGCGTCGTGAAGGCTGCAAGGGCTCGTGCAAGCGTGCCGTTGCAGCCGTTCCCGTCAGAGTTCGTTGACCAGTTCCGGCACCAGCGCGAACAGATCGCCGACGAGGCCGTAGTCGGCCACGCTGAAGATCGGTGCTTCCGGATCCTTGTTGATCGCGACGATCACCTTCGAATCCTTCATGCCGGCCAGATGCTGGATCGCACCCGAGATGCCGACCGCGATGTATAGCTGCGGCGCGACGATCTTGCCGGTCTGGCCGACCTGATAGTCGTTCGGCACGTAGCCGGCGTCGACTGCGGCACGCGATGCGCCCAGTGCTGCCGACAGCTTGTCGGCCAGCGGCTCCAGCACCAACGCGAAGTTCTCGCCGCTGCCCAGACCGCGGCCACCCGACACGATGATCTTCGCGCTCGTGAGTTCCGGACGGTCCAGCTTCGTCACTTCGCGGCTCACGAACTGCGACTTGCCTGCATCGGCCGCCGCCTCGATCTTCTCGACCGCCGCGCTGCCGCCTTCGGCCGCCACCGGATCGAAGCCCGTCGCACGCACCGTGATGACCTTGATCGGATCGCTCGACTGCACCGTCGCGATCGCGTTGCCCGCGTAGATCGGGCGCTCGAACGTGTCGGCCGAATCGACCGCCGTGATGTCCGAGATCTGCGCGACGTCCAGCTTCGCGGCGATACGCGGTGCGATGTTCTTGCCGTAGGCGGTCGCCGGCGCGAGGATGTGCGAATAGTCCTTCGCAATGTTCAGCGCGGTCGCTTCGACGTTTTCCGCGAGGCCCGCTTCGAGCTGCGGCGCATCGGCCAGCAGCACCTTCGACACACCTGCGATCTTCGCTGCCGCGTCTGCCGCCGCTTGCGCGTTGTGGCCCGCGACCAGCACGTGGATGTCGCCGCCGATCTTCGCTGCCGCCGCCACCGTGTTCAACGTCGCGGCCTTGACCGACGCGTTGTCGTGTTCTGCAATCACCAGAATCGTCATTTTCTTGCGCTCCCTCTTACAGCACCTTGGCTTCGGTCTTCAGCTTCTCGACCAGCGTCTTCACGTCCGGCACCTTCACGCCGGCTGCGCGCTTCGGCGGCTCGACCACCTTCAGCGTCTTCAGACGCGGCGCGACGTTCACGCCCAGGTCTTCCGGCTTCACGGTTTCCAGCGGCTTCTTCTTCGCCTTCATGATGTTCGGCAGCGTCACGTAGCGCGGCTCGTTCAGGCGCAGATCGGTCGTGATCACCGCCGGCAGCGCCAGCGACAGCGTTTCAGCGCCGCCGTCGACTTCGCGTGCGACCGTTGCCTTACCGTCGGCCACCGTCACCTTCGACGCGAACGTCGCTTGCGGCAGGCCGGCCAGCGCGGCCAGCATCTGGCCCGTCTGGTTCGAATCGTCGTCGATCGCCTGCTTGCCGAGGATCACCAGTTGCGGCTGTTCCTTGTCGACCAGCGCCTTCAGGATCTTCGCGACGGCCAGCGGCTCGACGCTGTCGGTCGACTCGACGAGGATCGCGCGATCCGCGCCGATCGCCAGCGCCGTACGCAGCGTTTCCTGCGCTTGCGTGACGCCGACCGATACGGCGATCACTTCGGTCGCCACGCCCGCTTCCTTCAGGCGCACCGCTTCTTCAACGGCGATTTCGTCGAACGGGTTCATCGACATCTTCACGTTCGCGATGTCGACACCGGAATGATCGGACTTCACGCCGACCTTCACGTTCGCGTCGACCACGCGCTTGACGGGTACGAGAATCTTCATGAAAAGGTTTCCTTCGGAAATCAGTAGGAACGGGGCAGTTGCAGCACGTGCTCGGCTACGTGGCCCAAAATCATGTTGGTGGAAATCGGTGCGACCTGATACAGGCGCGTTTCGCGGAATTTGCGTTCGACGTCGTATTCGCATGCGAAACCGAAACCGCCGTGCGTCTGCAGGCACGCGTTTGCCGCTTCCCAGCTCGCCTTCGCGGCCAGGTACTTGGCCATGTTGGCCTCGACGCCCGCGTTCTGGCGCGCGTCGATCTTCTCGCACGCACGCCAGCGCATCAGGTTGGCGGCTTCCAGCTCGATGAACGATTCGGCCAGCGGAAACTGGATCCCCTGGTTCTGCCCGATCGGGCGGCCGAACACCTTGCGCTCGACCGCGTAGTCGCGGGCCTTTTCCAGGAACCAGTAACCGTCGCCGATGCACTCGGCCGCGATCAGCGTGCGCTCGGCGTTCAGGCCGTCGAAAATCACCTTCAGCCCCTTGCCCTCGGTGCCGAGCAGCGCGTCTTCCGGCAGTTCGAGATTGTCGAAGAACAGCTCGTTCGTCTCGTGGTTGACCATGTTGAGGATCGGACGCACGGTGAGGCCGTTGCCGATCGCCTTGTCCAGCTCGACGATGAAGCACGACAGGCCGTCGCTCTTCTTCTGCACCTGATCCAGCGGCGTGGTGCGCGCGAGCAGGATCAGCAGGTCGCTGTGCTGCACGCGCGAGATCCAGACCTTCTGGCCGTTGATGACCCAGCGGCCGTCCTTCTTGACTGCGGTGGTCTTGAGCTTGGTGGTATCGCTGCCGGTGGTGGGCTCGGTCACGCCCATCGACTGCACGCGCAGCTCGCCGGACGCGATGCGCGGCAGGTAACGCTGTTTCTGCGCTTCGGTGCCGCTGAACACGATGGTGTTCATCACGTACATCTGGCCGTGGCACGCGCCGGAATTGCCGCCGGAACGGTTGATCTCTTCCATGATGACCGACGCCTCGGCCATCGACAGGCCGGGGCCGTCGTATTCCTGCGGGATCAGCGCGGCCAGCCAGCCGGCCTGCGTGAGCGCGGTGACGAAGGCCTCGGGATAACCGCGCTCCTCGTCGATCTTGCGGTGGTATTCGGCCGGAAACTGGCTGCAGAGGCCGCGCACGGCATCGCGAATTTCCTGGTACTGGTCGGGGGCGGAAAAAATGGAGGCGCTCATGAATCCTGTCTCGTTTTTGGCATCGGTTAGGTCCATAATAAGTTTTGATGGATCGGTGAAAAAATAGAATTTTTTGATGGATGTATCAGTTTTCGGTATCGAGGACTCTGCGATGGATCTCAAGCAACTGCGCGCCTTCGTCACGGTGGCCGAAACCGGCAACGTCACGCGTGCGTCGAGCCTGCTGAATCTCGTGCAGCCGGCGGTGTCGCGCCAGCTGCGCCTGCTCGAGGAAGACATGGGCACCGAGCTGTTCGAGCGCGGCCGTCACGGGATGCAGCTCACGCCGTCGGGCAAGACGATGCTCGAATACGCGCGGCGCATCCTCAACGAGGTGGCGCGCGCCAAGGCCGAGATTCAGCCTACCGACGGGCCGGTCGCCGGCATCGTGAGCATCGGCCTGCTGGCCAGCACGTCGGATCTGCTGGCCACGCGGCTGGCGAGCGAGGTTGCGCGGCGTTACCCGCACATCCGCCTGCGGCTCACGATCGGCTACGCGGGGCACCTGCAGGACTGGCTCGAAGCCGGGGACGTGGACACCGCGCTGTTGTACGGGCAGAAGGAAACGCCCGCGCTGCACGTCAAGGCGCTGATCGAGGAAAGCCTGTGGGCGGTGGCCGCGCCGTCTGCCGGGCTGTCGCGCAAGCGGCCGCTCGCGCTGTCGCGCGTGGCGAGCGAGCCGTTCATCCTGCCGTCCGCGCCGCAGGGCCTGCGCGCGGCGATCGAGCACGCCGCGGCCGAAGCGGACGTGACGCTGCGGGTCGTCACCGAAACGAATGCACTGAGCGTGCAGAAGGATCTGGTCGCGCAAGGCCACGGCTGGACGATCCTGCCGGCCGTCGGCGTCACGCGGGAAGTCGAGCAGGGCACGCTGTGCGCGGCGCCGCTCGCGCCGCCGGGCATCAAGCGCACGATCGTGCTGGCGGCGCCCAGCAGCCGGCAGGCCACGGCGCCGGTCCGCTGCGTGGTCGCCGTACTGCTCGACTGCGTGAAGGCCACGTTCGACGAGGGCCACTGGCCCGATGCGCGCTGGCTGGGCTAGGGCGACCAACGCGCACCCCGGCGGGCGGGCCCGGCCGGGGTGTGCCAGCGCCAGCACCGGCGCCGGCAGGCTGCGGCTCGCATGCGCGAGCCGCGCAACGCTTACTTCAACGGCATGCAGATGCGCGTCTGCAACCGGGCGGGCGGCGTGGTGCGCGGGTCGTTCAGGTATTGCTCGAACATCGGGAAGTCGGCGGGCACCATGCCGCTGGCGGGCAGCCATTCCGAAAACATCCAGTTGTACGGCTGGTCCATTTCGTTGTACGGCCCGGTGTAGGTCAGGATCGCGCAGCGGCCGGCGGGAATCTCGAAGCGTTCCAGCTCGTCGCCCAGGTCGGCATCGGGCGCGACGGACATGCCGGCCATCGAGCGCAGCCGGTCGGGCGGCACCTGCTCGGGATCGTCGAAATACACGCCGAAGCCGATCGCTTCGGGGCGCGCCAGGCCACGGCCGGCGGCCAGCATGAACGCGCGGGTGAAGACCGGACCGATTTCCTGATAACTGCCGCGATGGGGCAACGCGGCCAGCACGGCGCCGGGGAAGGTTTCGATGGTGACGGGATACATGCCGAGCTCCTTGGGATTGAACGGAACGGAGCGGGCCGCGCGGTAGCGCCCCGGCGACATGCCGAAGGTCGCACCGAACGCGCGGTTGAAGGCAGCGTCCGACGCATAGCCGGCGCGCTGCGCAACGTCGCGCAATGGCGCCCCGGTCCCGCCCAGTGCGACCGCCGCGCGGTGCATGCGAATGCGCTGCACGGTGGCGTTCACCGTCTCGCCGATCATCGCGCGGTAGACGCGGTGAAAGTGATACGGCGACAAGCACGCGAGGTCGGCCAGCAGATACAGATCCGGGTCGGCGTCGGGGTGGCTTGCCAGCCAGCGCAGGACAGGGTCCATGCGCCGGGCGTACTGGGTAAGGGTTCGGGGTTTCAATTGCGGGCTCCTGGAGGAGCAATGTAGGGTCGGCGGGTTTGCAGATTTTGCGGTTTTCGGCGGGCGCGGGGAAGGGGGCGTGTGCCGGCTCGCGCACGCGTGACCGGCGCGGCGCGGGCAGGGAAAGGCGGGGCGGCAGCGGCCTACAGCCGTTCCAGCAATTGCCGCCGCATGAGCTTGCCGTTGCTGTTGAACGGCAGTTTGTCGATGGGGATGATGCGCGCGGGATGCTTGTACGGCGCGAGTTGCTCGCGCAAATACCGGCGCAACGCGCGTTCGTCCAGCGGATGCGCGGCATCGAGCTCGACGAATGCGATGACGGCCTCGTTGCCGTCCCTTTCTTTCTGCCCGACGACGGCCGAGTTCAGGATGCCCGGGAAACGGTTGAGCGCCTGTTCCACTTCGCCCGGATACACGTTGAACCCGGAGCGGATGATCATCTCCTTGAGCCGCCCGACGATGAACAGCGCGCCGTCGTCGTGCAGTTCGCCCAGGTCGCCCGATGCGTACCAGCCGCCATCGCGCATCACGTCGGCGGTGGCCTGCGGGTCGCGGAAATAACCGGGCATCAGGCCCGTGCCGCGCAGCCAGATTTCACCGCGCGCGCCGGCGGGCAGCGTCCGGCCGCTGGCCGGATCGACGATGCGCAACTCGGCGCCCGGGAATGCGTAGCCCGCGCTGGTATCGCCGCGCGTTTCGCCGAGGCGGGTGGCGTGCAGCGAGCCCGCGTATTCCGACAGGCCGTAGCCGTGATGCAGCGGCTGCCCGAACAACGCCTCGACCTGCTGCTTGAGCGCCATGTCGAGCGGCCCGGCGCCAGCGTAGAGATAGCGCAGGCAGGGCGCGTCGGGGCGGGCGATACGATGTTCCGCGCAATACCGCAGCAGCCGGGAGAACAGCATCGGCGGACCCTGCACCTGGCTCACGCCCCGGTGAGCCAGCGCGTCGAACAGCTCCGCCGGTTCGAACTGCGGCCGCATTTCCAGCGCCGCGCCTGCGTGCAGCGACGCCAGCAGCACCGTGCCGAGACCGAAGATGTGCGTCATCGGCGCGTAGGCGTAGACGCGGTCGTCGGGGCCCAGCGCGCGCGATTCGGCCGATACGCGCGCGAAATGCAGCACGCCGCGGTGTGTCATCATCACGCCCTTGGGCGCGCCCGTGGTTCCGGACGTGAAGATGATGGCCGCCACGTCGCTCGCCAGCGGCTCCGGTTCGACCCGCGCCGCGGCATGCACGGCGCTGCGTGTGAGGCCGTTCACGCATGATGGGCGGGCACCGTGCCGCGCCGCGTGCGCGCCGGCCGCCGGCGACACGCCCGACGTGAAGTACAGCACGCGCGCATCGGCCTTGAGCGCGAACGCGTCGACTTCGCCCGGCGCCATGCGCGCATTGACGCCGCACGACCACGCGCCGACGCGGCTGCACGCGATCAGCAGCGCGGCATGTTCGGCGCAGTTGTCGGCCACCACCAGCACGCGGTCGCCGCGGCGCACGCCGTCGTCCCGCAGCTCGCGTTCGAGCGCGTCGGCCAGCGTGCCGACGTCCGCGTAGCTCAGGCTGCGATCGGGGAGATGGATGAACGGGCGCCCGGGGGCCTCGGCCAGCCAGCGATCCAGCAATTCATGAATGCGTGCGGTCATGCGCGATGCTCCTCGTCCCTTACTTCGATACGCATGCGACGGCCGGCCGGCTCAGGCGAAGCGCACCAGGTCGTCCACGCCGGCACGCGTGGTGCGGAACTGGTTGACCGGATGCGCGTCTTCCGCGTAGCCGAACGAGATGCCGCAAATCATGTGCTGCGTATCGGGAATGTCGAAATACTCGCGCACGAACCGGGCATGACGCGCCAGCGCGCCCTGCGGCGTAGTCGCCACGCCGTGCGCATAGGCCGCGATCAGGAACGACGACACGAAGCCGCCGGCATCGACGAGCGCATAGGGGCCCAGTTCCGCCGGCACCGTGATGATCGCCACGTGCGGCGCGTCGAACATGCGGAAGTTGCGGAACGCCTGCTCGGCGCTGCGCTCGCTGTCCTTCGGGCCGATACCCAGCGACGAATACAGCGCAATGCCCGCGCCGCGCCGGCGTTCGCGGTAAATGCCTTCATAGCTCGGCGGGAAGGGCAGGTCCGATTCGTTTTCCGGATGATCGTTGACCCGCTGCATCAGCGCCTGCCGAAAGCGTTCGGTGCTCTCGGGCGTTTCGGTGATGACCAGTTGCCACGGTTGCACGTTGCACCACGAAGCCGAGCGGCCAGCCATGCCGACGATGCTGCGGATCAGTTCGAGGTCCAGCGCCTGGTGCCGGTACGCGCGGCAGGTCGAGCGGCCGCTCGTCAGGCGATCCAGCGCCGCGAGTTCGGAGATGGGGGATGTCATGTCAGGTGCGTCCTTGCCAGTTGCCCGGCCCGCGCGCTTCGGGGGCGCGACGGTCGCGAGCGGAAAACCACTGCGGGGAACACGCTCGACGATTGCGCCGGCGGCCGCAGGGCGGTGCGCGCGACGCTGCCGGCGGTCGTGTTCGCCCGCATCAGATGAACGTGCCTTGCGCGCGCCAGGCGTCGATGCGCGCGTCCGGCAGCCAGTCCTGCAGTGCGGCGATCGCGTTGTCGGTCGTCGGCGGCGCAGGCGGTTCGGGTTGGGCCGCGGGCGTACGCGAAAAACGCGGGCCGGGTGCCGGATGCGTGACGCCGTCCAGGTCGATGAACGTGCCGCGCGCCTTCACGTGCGGATGGTCGGGCGCTTCGTCGAAGTCGAGCACGGGCGCCACGCAGACGTCGAGATGGCCGAGCTGTTGCGCCCACTCGTCGCGCGTGCGTTCCCTGAACTTCTCGGCGAGGATCTGCTTGGCTTCGGGCCATTGCGCGCGATCCATCTGCGCCTGCAGCCGCGGATGGTCCTGCAACCCGAGCTGTTCGAGCAGCAGCCGGTAGAACTTGCCCTCGATGGGGCCGACGCTGACGTACTTGCCGTCGGCGCACGCGTACACCTCGTAGAACGGCGCGCCGGTGTCGAGCAGGTTCGTGCCGCGCGCCTTGTCGAGCATGCCGGCCGCATGCAGGCCCATCGTCACCGTCATGATCGACGCCACGCCGTCGACCATCGCGGCGTCCACCACCTGGCCCTGCCCGGAGCCGCGTGCTTCGAGGATGCCCGCGAGCAGCCCGAACGCCAGGTACAGCGAACCGCCCGCATAGTCGCCCAGCACGTTGAGCGGCGGCGTCGGCGCCTGCCCGGCGCGGCCCATCGCATGCAGCGCGCCGGTGATCGAAATGTAGTTCAGGTCGTGCCCGGCCACCTGCGACAGCGGGCCGTCCTGCCCCCATCCGGTCACGCGGCCGTAGACGAGGCGCGGGTTGCGCGCCAGGCACGGTTCGGGGCCGAGACCGAGGCGCTCCATCACGCCGGGACGAAAGCCCTCGATCAGGCCGTCGGCTCGCTCGATCAGTTCGAGCACCATTTCGACCGCGGCGGGATCTTTCAGGTCGACGCGCACGGACTTGCGATTGCGTAGGCCCAGGTCGAATTCGACGGGGCGCGGGGCGCCGAGCCCCGAAGGTTCCTTGCGGTCCACGCGGATGACGGTCGCGCCCAGGTCGGCCAGGAACATCGCGGCCAGCGGCCCTGGGCCGATGCCCGCAATCTCGACGATCCGGATGCCCGCGAGCGGGCCGCGACGGGGTGGCACGGCTGGCATGGTCAGATCACTCCCTGTTCGCGCAGTTGCTGCAGGCGATCCTCGGACAGCTTGAGCAGCCCCCGATAGATCTCGTCGTTGGCGGCGCCGAGTTCCTGCGCCGGCTGGTCGAACTGCACGGGCGTCTGCGACAGCTTGATCGGCAGGCCCATGCCCATCGCGTCGACATCGGCCAGCCCCGGGTGCTCCAGCTTGACCACCGCGCCGCGCGCCTGCAGCACCGGGTCCTTCAGCACGTCGAGCGGCGAGCGCACGGGCGCAGCCGGCACGCCGCGCTTGACTTGCAGCTCGGCGATGACTTCCTCGGTGCTGCGCCGGCTCGTCCATGCCTCGATGATCGCGTTGATCTCGGCCGCATGCTTCATGCGCGGGCCGCGCGTCGCGTAGCGCGGGTCCGTGACGATCTCCGGCCGGCCCACGGCTTCCATCAGGTTCTGGAACCAGTCGGGCTGGAACGCGACCATCGCCACGTGGCCGTCGCGCGTGCCGTAGACGCCGAACGGTACCAGCCGGTCCTGGAAATTGCCCGAGCGCTTCGAGTAGCCGTGCTTCAGGAACACGTCGAAATGCTCCTCGGCCACCAGCGACGACAGGCAGTCGAGCATCGACACCTGCACGGACTGGCCCACGCCGGTGCGGCCACGGTGAATCAGCGCGGCGAGGATGCCGTTGACGGCGTACAGCGGCGTGATCAGGTCGGCGATCGGCAGGCCCGAGCGGGTCGGCGGGCCGTCGGCGAAACCGGTCACGTCCATGATCCCCGACAGCGCCTGGACGATGATGTCCATGCCCTTCAGGTTCTTGTACGGGCTCGGTTCGCCGAACGCCTTGATCGACGCATAGACGATCCGCGGATTGACCTGGCGCACGCTCTCGTAATCCACGCCCAGGCGCGCCGTCACGCCCTCGCTGGCGTTTTCGATGACGACGTCGGATTCCTTGACCAGCTCCATGAACAGCGCCTTGCCCTGTTCCGATTTCAGGTCGAGCGTGATGCTTTTCTTGTTGCGTGCGCGGTTGAGGATGGTCAGCGACACCTCGTCGTCGCCCTTGACGCCGAAGTGGACGCCGTCCTTGCCGACATAGGGGGGATTGTTGCGCGCGATGTCGCCGCCGCCCGGCGATTCGACGCGGATCACTTCGGCACCCATGCCACCCAGCAGCAGCGATCCGTACGGGCCGGCCAGGGCCACGGTCAGATCGAGCACTCGGATACCTTCCAACGGTCTTGCAGCTGACATGCTTGTCTCCTGAAACTGGCCTGCGGCCGGTGCGCGGCCCGAATGCGCCGGTGCGCGGCTCGCAGACAGCTCTTTATGCCTGTTCGATGCCCGACGTTTCCCGAACCGGGAAAACGTCGGCGGATTACCGGATTCAATAAGACTTCGGCAACCCGAGCTTGCGCTCGGCAATGTTCGACAGAATGAGTTGCGGGGTGACAGGGGCAATGTAGCCGATCCACGCCTCGCGCATGAACCGCTCGACGTGATACTCCTTCGCATAACCGAAGCCGCCGTGCGTGAGGATCGACGTCTGGCACGCATTCATGCACGCTTCGGACGCCAGCAGCTTCGCCGCGTTCGCCTCCGAGCCGCACGGTTGCCCCCGGTCGTATAGGTCCGCCGCCGCGAAGATCATGTGGTTCGCCGCTTCCAGCTCCGCCCAGTTGCGCGCGAGCGGATGCTGCACGCCCTGGTTTTGCCCGATCGGGCGGCCGAACACGACGCGCTCCTTCGCGTATTGCGTCGCGAGGTTGAGCACCGCGCGGCCGATACCGACCTGCTCGACGGCCACCAGCACGCGCTCGGCGTTCATCCCGTGGAAGATGTAGCTCAGGCCCTTGCCTTCCTCGCCGATCAGTTCGTCCTTCGACACCGGCAGGTCGTCGATGAACAGCTCGTTGGTATCGACCGCCGCGCGGCCGAGCTTGTCGATCTCGCGGATGTCGACATAGCGGCGATCGAGCTTCGTGTAGAACAGGCTCAGCCCCTCGCTGTGCTTCTTCACTTCCTCGATCGGCGTGGTGCGCGCGAGGATCAGCATGTGGTCGGCCACCTGCGCGGTCGAGATGAAGACCTTCTTGCCCGAGATCAGGTAATTGCCGTCGGGCTGCTTCTTCGCGACCACCTTGAGTTTCGTGGTGTCGAGGCCCGTGTCCGGCTCGGTCACCGCGAAACAGGCCTTGTGTTCGCCGCGCGCGAACGGCGGCAGCCACGCCTTCTTCTGCGCTTCCGTGCCGAAATGCACGACCGGCTGCAGCCCGAAGATGTTCATGTGGATGGTCGACGCCGCCGCCTGCCCGCCGCATTCGGCGACCGTGCGCATGAACAGCGCCGCTTCCGTCACGCCGAGGTTCGCGCCGCCCACGTCTTCCGGCATGCAGATGCCGAGCCAGCCGCCGCTCGCGACGGCCGTGAAGAACTCGTGCGGGAATTCGTGATTCTTGTCCTTGTTGCGCCAGTATTCGAGCGGAAAGTCCGCGCAGATCTTCTGCGCGGCATCGACGATCGCGACCTGGTCGGGGCTCAGTTGGTAGTCCATGTCAAATTCTCCTGCGGGAACGAGGTCAAGCCTGGCCGGCGGGGCGCAGCATCATCAGGCCCGTGCGCACGGCCGTGCACACGATCTCGTCGCGCTGGTTGCGGGCCACGTGCTTGAAGGTGACGATGCCCGAATCGGTGCGGCTCTTCGACAGGCGCGCCTCGACGATCTCGGTCTCGACGCGGATCGTGTCGCCGTGGAAAGTCGGCTTCGGGAACGCGATCTCGCCGAAGCCCAGATTGCCGAGCGTCGTGCCGAGCGTCGTTTCGTACACGGTGATGCCGGCCACCAGCGCGAGCAGGAACATGCTGTTCACGAGGCGCTGGCCGTACATCGTGTTCTTGCTGTATTCGGCGTCGATGTGCAGCGGCGCGCAGTTGTAGGTCATCGCCGAGAACAGCACGTTGTCGGTCTCGGTCACCGTGCGGCGGATCGCATGCTCGATCACCATGCCGGGCTTGAATTCTTCGAAGTAGAGGCCTGCCATTTTGTGTCTCCTGACGTATTCGGGTGGGTAATCAGCGGTTGAACGACTGCGCGAGCGCGATGATTTCGCGTGCCGTTTTCGCGTGGGCGATGTCGATGTGCTCGCCGTCATAGATGCACGACGCGCGGCCTTCCGCCTGGGCCTGGTCGAGCGCGTCGATCATCCCCTGGTAGAACGCGACTTCCTCTTCGGTGGGGCTGTAGGTGCGGTTGACGATCTCGACGTTCGACGGGTGCAGCACCAGCTCGCCGCTCATGCCGAGCTGGCGATCGTTCGCCGACGAGACCTTGAGGCCGTCGAGGTCGTGCACCTGCTGCCACACGCCGCCGATCGGCAGCTTGCCGGCGGCGCGCGCGGCCATCACGATGCGCGACTTCAGGAACTGGGTTTCGCGGCCTTCAAGCGACCAGACGGTCTTCAGCGCGCGCGCCACGTCGGCGTTCTTGGCCGTCGCGCCCACGATCGCGGGCACCCGTTCGTGCTGCGCGATTTCATACGCGAGTTGCAGCGAGCGGGCGGTTTCCAGCAGCGGAATCACCTTGGTATGGCCGACCTCGACGCCGGCGCGGTACTCGGCTTCGGCCAGCATCGACGCCACGGTGTGGATGTCTTCCGGCCCGCAGGGCTTCGAGATCACGATGCCCTCGACCACCGGGTTCACGATGGCCAGGATGTCGTCGAAGTCGTACAGGTGCGCGCTGCGGTTGATGCGCACCCAGACGCGCTGCTTCTGCTCGGCCAGCCAGGCCAGCTTGGAGCGGACGATCTCGCGCGCCTCGACTTTCTGCGCCGGCGGCACGCTGTCCTCGAGGTCGAGGATCAGCGCATCGGCGCCGGACTGAATGGACTTCTCGATCCAGGTCGGCTTGTTGCCCGGAACGAAAAGGAAGGAACGGATCGGTTTCATCTGCGTCGTCATGACTGTCTCGGCCTGTTGTTGGGGGGCATCGGATACATGCGTCAGGTTTTACCTAACAACTGGTAGTTAGTTTGATGCGCAAATGCCGAGACCGTCATTGGGGTTTATACCGAGACGCAGACGCTGTGGTGCTGCGGCGCGCACGCCGGTTCCGGGTTCGAGGGCGGCGCACGGTGGGGGTCGGCCGCGGGGCAGGGCGCGGCAATCAGCGCGACGCTGGCCCCGCGCCGGAGAAGAACAGGGTGCAAAGCTGGTCGGCGACCCGCTCCAGCGGGCCCTTTTGCGGGTTGAACCACGACTGGATCGAGTTGATGCTGCCCAGGATGTGGATGCGCGCGAGGGGAATGTCCACGTCGTCGCGGAGCCTGCCTTCGGCACGCAGGTCTTCCAGCAACCCGTTCCAGAGCGTCTGGTGATGTTCGCGCCGCACGACCTGCCGTTCGCGGATCGTGTCGGGCAACTGGCCCAGCAGCCGGCCGTGCGCGACCGCGAAATCGCCGTGCATGACGAGGCCGCGCATCTGCCCGAGTACCGCCGCACGGAACCGTTGCTCGGCGGTGGCGCCGGCGCCGAGTGCGTCCAGCTGCTCGTTCAGGTGATGGAGGATGTGCAGGGCACCTTGCTCCATCACCGCTTCGACGAGTTCTTCCTTCGACGAGAAGTGGTAGTAGATGCTCGCGGCCTCGATGCCGGCCTGATCGGCGATGTTGCGCATCGTCGTGGCCGAATAGCCTTGCAGGCCGAACGTGCGGGCGGCAAAACGGATCAGCGATTCACGCGTCTCGCACGTACCGGCGGAATTCGATTTCGATCGTTTGGCCATTCCCCTGGTTGCCTGTACATGGTGAGTCATGCCGACATACTAACAGTAGTTAGGTTGATACCAGGAGAATCGAAATGCGCGAACGGATCGCCGCGCGAAGCAGGCGATCCGTTCGTTGTCCGTCCGGCCGGCCGGCACGATGCGCGGTTGCGCGCGCCGGCCGTGTACCGGTCGTGGTTCGCGTTACAGCGTGCCCTTGAAGAACGGCGCGAGCACGGAGACGGCTTCGTCGACGTATTGCGGGACGTCGTACAGCGACATGTGGTTCGCGCCTTCGACCACATGGAAGCGCTTGTCCGCGCTGGCGGCACGTGCGAACAGGTCGTCGCTCATCCACTTGCTGCCCGCGACGCTGCCGGCCACGATCTGCAGCGGCTGCGTGAGGAATGCTTCAGCCTTGTTGTACGCGTCGTACGTGATGATCTGGTTGAGGCTGCGGGCGGTCATGAAGCCGGGTGCGTTCGGGTGTTCGCAGCGCGGCGTATGGTAGTACTCCCATGCTTCTTCCAGTTCCTTGTTCGGTGCGTCTTCCTTGCGCATCGGCGCGAGCGGCAGCGTGGCCAGTTGCGCGCCCGACGCATCGCTGGTGCGTGCCTGCGAACCGTGCGCGATGTACGGGATCGCATCGGCGTCCTTCACGTTGTTTTCCCAGCCATTGCGGAACATCGAACCGATGTTGACCGCGCTGACCGTGCCGAGCGCCTTGATGCGCCGGTCGTTGATGGCCGCGTTGGCCGCGTAGCCGCCGCCCGCGCAGATCCCCATCGCGCCGATCCGCTCGACGTCGACGTACGGCAGCGTGGTCAGGTAGTCGACCACCGCGCTGACGTCTTCCGTGCGGATATACGGGTTTTCGAGCTGGCGCGGTTCGCCGGTGCTTTCGCCTTGATACGACGCGTCGAACGCGATCGCGACAAGACCGTTCTCGGCCAGTTTCTGCGCGTACAGGCCGGCCGTCTGTTCCTTCACGCCGCCGCCCGGATGCGCGACGACGACGGCCGGGTATTTCGCGTTCGAATCGAAACCGGCGGGAACGTGGATCACGGCGGCAATCGTGACGCCCTGGCCGTTCAGGTTCTTGAAGTTGACTTTCTGCATGATGGGTAACTCCAGTGGTGGGTGGCAACGAGGTGATGTGATGCCATGGTAGGCAAGAAATTGATTCAGATATATGGGCTAAAACAGACTTCAGTGTTAAGTCTGCCTTTACAGAATCTAAGGCACACGCTTCGCCACGATGCGTTGCCCAAGGCCGCGATTGTTAAGGCTGGCATACGACTGATGTCAGATTTGCGCGCTTGAGTAATGCCAATCGGCCCCTACGATAGGAGGGTCCGCCGCACCACCGGCCCGGGCCGCGTGTCGCGAGTCCAGCGTCGGTGAGGCGAGCGCCACATCACCGCGGCGTCGAGCCGCACGTTCCACTCCATGCCGCACCGTGAACGCACCGCGTGCGGCAGCCAATCAGGGATTCCCATGACTCAAGCATTTCAGACGCTGTTCCAGCCGCTTACGTTTCCGAACGGCGTCACGTTCCGCAACCGCGTGCTGATGGCGCCGATGACTACCTGGTCGTCGCATCCGGACGGCACGATTTCCGATCAGGAACTCGAGTATTACCGCCGCCGCGCGAACGGCGTCGGCGCGGTGCTGACCGGCTGCACGCACGTGACGGAAAACGGCATCGGCTTCACCGACGAATTCGCGGCGCACGACGATCGTTACGTGCCGAGCCTGCGCAAGCTGGCGGACGCCGCGAAAAGCGGCGGGGCGCCCGCGATCCTTCAGATCTTTCACGCAGGCAACAAGGCCGTGCCGGCGCTCGTGCCGGATGGCGTGCTCGTCAGCGCGAGCGCGATGAAGGCGCCGCCGGGGCCGTTCAACAGCGGCGAGCTCGAGAGCCGCGCGCTGACCCACGACGAAATCGGCGAGATGATCCACGCGTTCGGCGAAACCACGCGACGTGCGATCGAAGCCGGTTTCGACGGCGTCGAACTGCACGGCGCGCACGGCTTCCTGATCCAGAATTTCTTCTCGCCGCGCTTCAATCGGCGCACCGATGCATGGGGCGGCTCGCTCGAGAACCGGATGCGTTTCCCGCTTGCGCTGGTTGCCGAACTCAAGCGCGTGATCGCGCTGCATGCGGATCGTCCGTTCGTGCTCGGTTACCGGATCTCGCCGGAAGAACCCGATGCGGACGGGCTGCGCATCGACGATGCGCTGACGCTGGTCGATCGCCTGATCGTCGCGGGCGTTGACTACATCCACGTGTCGCTGACGGACTTGCTGAATGCGAAACCGCTCGATGCGAGCGACGAGCGCCGCACGATCGAGCGCGTCGCCGCCATCGTGCAGGGCCGCGTGCCGCTGATGGCGGCCGGCACGATCAGGACGCCCGAGCAGGCGGAAGCCGCGCTTGCGCTGGGCGTGTCAGTGGTGGCGGTGGGCAAGGGGCTCGTGATGAACCCCGGCTGGGTCGAGCATGCAAAGCGGGGCGACGCCGCAGCGATCAATACGCAGTTGAATCCGGCCGACGTGCCGCAGCTCGGGATTCCCGACAAGCTGTGGGGTGTCATCGACGCGACGACCGGCTGGTTCCCGGTACAGCGCGACACGCGTCCGGCCGCCTGAAGCAGCGATGCCGCCGACGGGGAAACCCGACGGCGGCATCGGTCGCGGCGCCTACAACGTGAGCTGCAGGCTAGGGCGAATCTCGAGCTCATTGACGAGCACGCCCGGCGGTTGCGCGAAGCTGTACACCAGCGCACGGGCGACGTCGTCGGGCAGCAATGCACCGATCGCGTCGCGACG
This sequence comes from Burkholderia cepacia complex sp. TUM26381, assembly GCF_057439935.1. Taxonomy (NCBI): domain Bacteria; kingdom Pseudomonadati; phylum Pseudomonadota; class Betaproteobacteria; order Burkholderiales; family Burkholderiaceae; genus Burkholderia; species Burkholderia cepacia complex sp. TUM26381. The sequence continues at coordinate 706,031 of NZ_CM172008.1, forward strand.
CTCGCGCATCGCTTCGGCCGGGACGTTGTGCCCCCATTCGGTATGCACAGCGCCGGGGTAGATCAGCGACACACGGATGCCGTCGCCGGCCAGTTCCTGCCGCAAGCCTTCGCAAAAGCCGCCGACCGCGAACTTGGTCGCGCAGTACACGGCCCAGTTCGGTGCGCCCGTCTTGCCGCCGACGCTGGACACGGTAGAAATCATCGCGCCCGCGCGACCCTTCATCAACGGAATGGCCGCGTGCGTGCAATGCAGCATGCCGTACAGGTTCGCGTCGATTTGCGTACGCCATTCATCGGGCCGGCTGTGTTCGAACGCACCGGCGATGCCCATGCCCGCGTTGTTGAACAACAGATCGAGCCCGCCGAAGTGCGCACGCACGGTGTCGAACAGCGCGGCGACCTGGGCGGCGTCGGAGACGTCCGCCGCCACGGCAAGCGCCGCATCGCCCAGCTCGGCGGCGAGCGTGTCGATCCGTTCCTTCCGCCGCGCGGTCAGGACGACCTTCATGCCTTCGGCGACCAGCAGGCGCGCGGCCGCTTCGCCGATGCCGCTCGACGCACCGGTAATCACGGCGATCTTGCCGTTCAGCTCCTGCAACTTCATCCGTGTCACCTCTTACATGAAGTACGGCTTGTCGCCGTCGCTGCCGGGCTGGTTGACGCCGAGGTTCTCGCCCACGTGCAACTCGGGCGAAGCGACGATCCGCACGATCAGGTCGCCCACGCTCTTGCGCGACACCACGGTGCCCTTGAACGGTTCGTTCCTGCCCGTGAGTTCGTAGTCGATTTCGTCTTCGTCCGTCAGCCAGGCCGGGCGCAGGATCGTGTACTGCAGGCCGGATGCTTCGATCGCGTCGGCCGAGCGGCGGTACGGCTTGAGGTCTTCGCCGATGATCGCGTTGTTCCAGTCGCCGAACTTGCCGGGCACTTCGTCGTAGATACCGAGCGACAGCACGAAGACGAGGCGCTTGACGCCCGCCGCCTGCATCGCAGCGATCACGCTCGCCGCTTGCGTGTCGAGGTTCGCGCCGGCCAGGTTCGCGTAGACGATGTCCTGCCCTTGCACGGTGTTCAGCAGCAGCGTCCGGTCGAGCACGTCGCCGGTCACGACCCGCGCGTTCGCCGGCGTATCGCCGAGATTTTTGGGGTTGCGCACGAGCAAGGTCTGACTGATGTTCCTGTCGGCCGCGAGTGCGTCGATCACCCAGCGGGCGATCTGGCCGTTGGCGCCCAGAATGAGGACGTGCTTCACGAGATGACTCCTTTTACGATGATTGCGATAGGTCGGCCGGCATGCGGGCCGGCGCGCACGCGGCGCGCCCGATCTCCCGGCGCGCCGGTCGAGCCCGTCATGCGCCGATATAGGCGCCGTTGTCGACCACCAGCACGCGGCCGGTTACTGCCCGGCTCAGGTCGCTGGCGAAATAGAGGATCGCGTTGGCCTGGTCGGCCGGCTGCGTGAAGGGCAGTTCCTGGTTCGCGTATTTGCCCGCGTATTCCACCATCGTCGTGCCGCCCGGCAGTTCTCCTGCCGCCCAAGCCTGGGCCATCGGCGTGTCCGTATTGCCGGGCGCCACCGCGTTGCAGCGAATGCCGGTGCCCGAGAAGCGCACGGCGATGTTGGTCGTCATCGTGTTCACCGCGCCCTTGGTCGACGTGTAGGCCACGCCGCCGACCGGCAACGAGCCGTTGATCGACGTGACGTTCACGATCACCCCTTCGTTGCGCGGCAGATAGTGCTGGATCGCTTCGCGGCAGAAGCGGAACACGCCCGCGTAGTTGACCTGCACGACCTGGTCGAAGTGCTCGTCCGAGCATTCCTCGATGGAAACCATGTCGCCGTAACCGGCGTTGTTGACCAGGATGTCGACCTGGCCGAAGGCTTCGATGGCCTGCGCAAAGACCGTCTTCGGCGCGCCCGGGTCGGCCGAGTCGGCCAGCACGCCGATGGCCTTGCCGCCGGCCGCGACGATGCCGTTCACGGCCGCGTCGAGATCAGCCTGCTTGCGTGCGGTCAGCACGACGTTGGCGCCTTCCTGCGCGAACAGTTGTGCAGTCGCGAGGCCGATACCCTTGCTGGCGCCGGTGATGATGGCGGTCTTTCCGGAAAGCAGTGATTTCATGGGAAATGATTTCGTATGGTCAAAAGAAAACGGGCGTGTGCCACGCCCGTCCGGTGAGTGGCGTCGTGGCCTGCCGTGACGCCTAGAGGGTTTCCTTGAAGAAGGGCACGACCTTCGCCATCGCGATGCCGACCGGTTCGGGTTTGTCGTACAGGTCGTAGTGCGACCAGCCCTCGGCCACGACGATCCGCTTGTCCTTCGACGCCGCGCGGCCGTAGATCTCCCAGCCGTCGCGATACGCGCCGAAGCCGCCCGGCTTGTCGCCGATCACGACCAGCAGCGGCTGGGTCAGCAGCACTTCGGCGTTCAGGAACGCATCCCAGCCCATCGCGGCGCTGCTGAACGACATCAGCTGGCTCGTGGCGCCATTCGGCTGCTGGCCGCGTGCGGTCTTGTAGTACTCGGTGGCTTCGAGCACGTCGATGTCGGTGATGCCGGCCTGCTTGCCGGCTGCCACGGACTCGGGCAGCAGGTTGGCGACGTGGCGTTCGCCGCCCTGTGCTTCCGCCGTGCGCATCGCGCTCAAGTTCTCGGCGAACTCGAGTGGCTTGAAGTTGGCAAAGCCTTCGCGAATCAGGCGGCCGTAATTCACGCCGGTGATCGACACCAGCGCCTTGATGCGGTGGTCGGTAATGCCCGCATGCACGGTATAGGCGCCGCCGCCGCACACGCCGATCGCGCCGATGCGGCCGGCGTCGACGTACGGCAGCGACTGCAGGTAGTCGACCGCGAAGCGGATGTCGGACACGCGGATCGACGGGTCTTCGATGAAACGCGGCAGGCCGCCGCTCGCACCCTGGAAGCTCGCATCGTGCACCAGCACGACGAAGCCTGCCTCGGCCAGCCCCTTCGCGTAGATGTTGCCGGCGGTCTGCTCCTTGCAACTGCCGATCGGGTGCGTGCTGACGATGGCCGGGTACTGCTTGCCCTCGTCGAAACCCGGCGGGAAATAGAGATCGGCGGCCGTGTCCCAGCCGAGGTTCGGGTAGGTGACGGTCTTGATCGGGGTTGTACTCATGAATTGCTCCAGTGTGAAGGGCATGGCAGCGCTGGTCCGCGCCCCGCGAGGGCTTGCTTCGACGCGCGTCGGGAAAGCGGCGCGAGCGCCGAGGCGGCCGGGGTAGCGCATGGCGGCACGTCGTACGGCGACGTGGGGTTCGTTCCAGCACGCGTCGTGCACCGGTTTGCGTGGCTGGCGATGTGAGACTGCGAATCGTCGCGCTATCGGCGATGCGTGCTGTCAGGTTCAAATGGTAGGAACCGAATCCACCATCGACAAGCGCCGCCCGGCTACTACACATGTAAGTCCCGCTTAACAATGCAGGAACCGGCTTGTCCCCCTGGAAGGTGATGCCCTGCTGCGCACGTGCTTCCTATCATCGGTCTCGTCGTTCGCCCTCGCGAACGCGACGACAACGATCACAACCGACAGGAGACGTGTCCATGACATTCAGCGTGTCGTGCCGGCCCCGGCATCGAGCCGTGGCAGCCGGCCATCCGGCGAGGACCCCATGACTTCAACGACAGTGACAAGCCAGGCATTGCACCTGGAACGCACGCCCGTGGACGGTGCTTGTCCCGCGTGCGACGCGACGATGCTCGCGCGCTATCCCGTGCATTCGGAGGGCGGCTGGTTCGACGTCGTCAAATGCCAGGCATGCCTGCATTCCATCCGGCGCGAGCCGGCGTCCCGGCTCGGGCCCGTGCTGCGCCTGCTGTCGGACACCCTGTAGGAGAGAACCCGGATGATTGCTATCGATGTAGGCGGTACGTTTACCGACGTGGTCTCGTTGCGCGACGGCCGCATCGAGACTGCCAAGATCTCGACGGACTATGACGACGTGACGAAACCGATTCTCGCCGGCGCGCGCGAATTGAACGTCGCCGATGCCAAGGCCTTCAACCACGCCAGCACGCACGGCCTGAACGCCGTCATCACGCGCCGGCTGCCGAAGATCGGATTCCTGACGACCGAAGGCCACCGCGACATTCTCGACATGGGGCGCGTCTGGCGTCCCGCCTCGGCGATCCTCGATCCGCGGTGGCGCCGCAGCTTCGGCGACGCGACGCGCCCGCTGGTGCCACGCTATCTGCGCCGCGGCATCCGCGAGCGGATCCTCGCCGACGGCTCGGTGCTGTTCCCGCTCGACGAAGCGCAGGCGCGCGAAGAGCTTGAAGTGCTCAAGCGTTGCGGCGTGACCGGCGTGTCCATCTGCCTGCTCAATTCATACCTGAATCCCGCCCACGAAGTGCGTCTCAAGGCGCTCGTGCGGGACGTGCTCGGCGACGTCGCCTGTTCGATCTCGAGCGAGGTTTCGCCGCTCGCGCGCGAGTATCCGCGTGCGTCGACGACCGTGATCGACACTTTCATGAAGATCATCTACGCGGATTACACCGAGCGGCTCGAGAACGGCCTGAAGGCGGCGGGCTTCGGCGGCGAGCTGAACTTCGCGGACTGCGCGGCGACGCTCGTGCCGGTGCGGCGCGCGATGGAGCAGCCGTACCGCATCGTGTTTTCCGGCCCGTCGGCGGGCGCGATCGGCAGCGCGCACTTCGGCGCGATGATCGGCGAGCCGAACCTGCTGTGCGCCGACGTCGGCGGCACGTCGCTCGACATCAGCGTGGTCACGGGCGGCGCGCCGTTCGTCAACACGTCGTTCGAACTCGAGCACGACATGGTGGTAAACGCGCTCGCGATCGACGTCACGGCGATCGGGGCGGGCGGCGGCAGCATCGTCGCGATCGGGCCGGCCGGCGAGATCCAGGTCGGGCCGGCGAGCGCCGGTTCGACGCCGGGGCCGGCCTGCTACGGTCGCGGCGGCACGCAGCCGACCACCACGGACACCTTCCTGATGATCGGCGTGATCGACGAGCACGGCTTCGCGAACGGCGCGATCAAGCTCGACCGTGCGCTGTCGCGGCAGGCGTTCGAGCATCTCGACACGGGGTTCACGCTGGCCCAGCGCGTACGCTACGCATACGAGATCGCGATCCACAACATCGCCGAAGGGTTACTCAACGTCGCGATCAAGAACGGCATCGACCCGCGCGACTACAGCCTGATGGCGTACGGTGCGGCCGGGCCGATGCTGCTGCCGGGCGTGCTCGATTCGCTCAAGTGCAAGCAGGTGATCGTGCCGCCGAATCCAGGCCTGTTCTCCGCGCTCGGGCTGCTGTCGGCCGACCAGGTGTTCACCGCCAGCCGCAGCCACTACGCGATCCTTTCGGCCGAACTCGCGCCGCAGGTCGACGCGCTCTACGCGACGATGGAAGCGCAACTGCGCGAAGGGCTCGATGCGGGCGCACGCGTCACCTTCGAGCGCAGCTTCGACGCGCGCCTGGCCGGCCAGAGCTGGGAAACGCCGTTCGTGCCCGCGCCGAACGGCACGATCGACGCGGCCGCGATCGACACCATGATCGCCGCGTTCCACCACAGCTACGAGACGCGCTCGGGCAACCGCTTCGAGTCCTTCCCGGTGCAGGGCGTGACGTTCCGCGTGCGCGCCGTGCTCGAAACGCCGAAGGTCGCCTATCCGGAGCTGCCGGCGCGCGGCGCCGAGCCGCTGCGCCCGGCCGGCCGCACGACGCTGCGCTACCTCGGCGACCTGTCCGACGCGAGTGGCGAAGGGCACCAGGACGCGGCCGTCTATCACCGCGACGCGCTGCGTCGCGGCGACGTGATCGACGGCCCGGCGGTCGTCAACGAAGGCTTGTCGACCACGCACATCGGCGCGCGCCAGACCGCGACCGTGGGCCGCTTCGGCGAAATGCTGATCCGCAACAAGGAATGAGCGCACCATGAATCTCCTGACCGATATCGCCGCCGCACCGCACGCCGGCGACACCCAAGCGCGCATCCGCGCGCTGTCCGACGCGCAGTTTGCCAAGCGGTACGCGTGCGAGCGCTTCACGGCGTCCGTGCTGATCAACCGGTTGCGCTACGCGGTCGAGCACATGTCGACCGGCTTCATGCGCGAAGCGTTCTCGCCGATCATCCGTGACTGGTACGACTTCGCGTGCACCCTCAGCGGGCCGCCGGAGATGGACTACCCGATGCCGGTGGTCAGCAACAGCCTGGTCGTGTTCCTCGGCACGATGGGCGACGCGGTGCGCAACGCGGTGCAGGAATACGGGCCGCACAACCTCGAACCCGGCGACGTGCTGATCTGCAACGACCCGTACCGCGTCGGCACGCACGTCAACGACGTCTGCTTCATCCGCCCGGTGTTCGTCGACGGCCGGCTCGTGTCGTTCGTCAACATGCGCGCGCACCAGCTCGACATCGGCGGCGTCGTGCCGGGCGGCTTCTCGGCGACCAAGCGTAACGTCTACGAGAACGGCCTCGTGATCCCGCCGATGCTGCTGTGGTCGAAGGGCAAGCCGGTGCGCTCGACGTTCAGCCTGATCTTCGACAACTCGCGCTTCGGCGGCCTGCTGCTGCCCGACTTCCACAGCATCGCCCATCAGCTGGAACTGGGTGAGCGGCTGGTGCGCGAAAACATCGCGCGCTACGGCCTCGACGCGTATTTCGGCAGCCTGGCCTACGCGTGCGACGTATCGGCCGAACGCATGCGCGATGCGATCGGGCGGATTCCAGACGGCGACTATACGGGCTCCGCGCTGATCGACGCGGACGGCGTCGACGCCAGCATCGACTACCGCGTCAACATCACGCTGCGCAAGCGCGGCCACCGGATCGAAGCCGACCTGTCGGGCAGCTCCGCGCAGGCGCGCTCGTCGATCAACTGCGGCATTCTCGATGCGAAGACGGCGCTCGGCGTCGCGCTGACGCTGTTGCTCGACCCCGAGGCGCCGTTCACCTCGGGCACCTGGCGCGACATCGACCTGGCCGCGCCGGCCGGCACGCTGCTGACGTCGCTGCCGCCCGACGGCGCGATCATGATGTTCTGGGAGAGCAGCGGCGCGCTGGTCGCGGCGATCCTCAACGCGCTCAACCCGGTGCTCGGCGAGAACGCGGTGGCGGGCGACTACGGCTCGACCAGCACGCACAACGCATACGGCGTGACGCGTGCCGGCACGCCCTGGGCCAACGTGTGCCAGTGCGGCGGCGAGCACGGCCCGTGGGGCGCGACCAAGGAGGCGGACGGCGACAGCTACACCGTGCTGCTGACGCTCAACAACCTCGACCCGGCGACGGAATCCATCGAGGCCGATTCGCCGGTCGTGCTGCTGCGCAAGGAGCACGCGATCGACGGCGGCGGCGCGGGCACGCATCGCGGCGGCGCCGCGCACCTGAAGGACACGCTGTGGCTGACGGCCGCCGATCACCACAGCTCGCCGTTCCGCACGCGCGAACCGAGCGGTGTCGGCGCGAACGGCGGCAGTGCGGGCCCGTGCGGCGGCGTCTGGTTCTTCCCGCCCGCACGCGATGCTGACGGCCGCCCGGACGCGCTGCTCGGCACCGGCCCGGACGTCTATGCGGCCAGTACGCCGGTCGCGGGCGTGCTCGACCCGCAGAGCAAGGTGCTCGACCCGCAGCGGGGACGCTACCACTACTACGGGAGCCAGCCGGTGTGGAAGACCGAGCCGGGTGCGATCTCGCGCTACATCACGAACGGCGGCGGCGGGTGGGGCCATGCGTTCGCGCGCGATCCGGCGAAGGTGCTGGCCGACGTGCGCGACGAGTACGTGAGCATCGCGGGCGCGGCGCGCGATTATGGTGTCGTGGTGGTGGGTGATCCGCTTCGGGACCCGGAAGGGCTGCGCATCGACGAAGCCGGCACGCAACGCCTGCGCGCGGCGCGCTGACGGCGTTCGAACGCGAAACGTTCGCGTATGCACGGCCGGATGCGTCGGGTCGGGTCGGCTCGCCGGCAGTGCGCGGGTCGCATAGAGGAAAACACCAGCTATCAAACGTCACCCCGACTACCTAACATTTGATCGGTTCGGTTTCCGCCCCGGTGTCACACGCGGGCCGGAACCGGTATTCGATCAATCCACCCTGTTGGGGCAGACGGAGGCGAGCTTGTCCGGTGCGGCAATCAGATCGACCCATCCGCTCGACAGCCTGATCGGCGCGATCGGGAGCGCGGTGTTTCCCGAGCGGTTCGGCGCGTCGCTGCACGCTCTGTGCGGCGCCGAGCTCGCGTTCATTTTCCGAATCGTCGACGCGCGCCCCGTCGAATTCGTCTCGATCGGCTGCGACGGGTCCGACCGTGTCGAGCACGTGCGCAACACCTATCTCGGCGGCCAATGGTGGCAGTTCGACGACGAGATCAACGAACTCGGAACGAGCGGGAGCGACGACTGTCGTCTGCTGAAGACCGACTTCAAATTGTCGGCACCGCCGCGCTTGCGGCAGACGCTTTACGGGCAACTGAACATCCGCGACCGGGTGCTGATGGGCGGCCGCGTCGACGGTCATCCGCTCGTGCTCGGCATCACGCGCCCGGAACAATACGGCCCGTTCGAAACCCGTCACGTGGATACGCTGGCCGACCGCGCGGCGACGATCCTGTCGATCGTCGCCCGGCATTACGACCTCGCGATGCGCGCGCGCCGGCTGCCGAGCCTGCTGACCGACCTGGCCGAGATCGAGCGGCAGATTGCGCTGTCCCGCGAGCGGCTGACCTCACGCGAATCCGAGGTGTGCGCACGTTATCTGTACGGCCTGCCGACATCGGGAATCGCCGCCGATCTCGGCATCGGCACGGAGACCGTCGTCACGTATCGAAAGCGCCTGTATGAACGCCTGTCGATCGGCAGCCACCGGGAACTGCTGCTCTGGTATCTGAATCTCTGCAGCTGCCTGCAATGAAGGCCTGCGCGGTGTCGCAGCTCCGCCTTTTCGCTTCCAGTGCCCGTCATTCCGAAGCACGAAACGGTATCGCCGCGCGAATTGACTTGCCTGCACGCCGGAATCAGGCTGGTTCACATTGCGTCCAGCCGCCGTGCTGCCGGGGCCGCCCGCGACCGCTGCATCTCGGCGATCGCCGGACGGCATGCGCTTATCGGCCGCAAACGCCCAAATACATTCAGCGTCGCAAAGGCCGGGACGGGCCTTGCGATCAGAAGACAGACGATACGGATCCGCCGTGGTGAGATGACCAGTGCACCGGTCATCGTTCATGGATGGATTGCCAATGGACTCGCTCCCGGATGGTCTTTCGCTGAAGGGATTCCGCTTTGCACGACATCGCGGCCAAACCGGAACTCCCCACTTCCGACGGCGACCGATTCTGGTTCAGGGCCAACGGTCAACAGAACGCGCGCTGCCTCCGGGCCGTCACCTGATCTGCTTCTGAACCAGCGCGATTACGGCACCTGCAACGGAGATGATCGCGATCACATAGAAGCAATCCAGCACGCTCATGAAGCTTGCTTGATGTGCCGCCATTCGGGCAAATTCCCCGAGGGCGGCACCTTCGGCCTGTGCGGTATTCATGCCCTGTTCGACGAATTCGCGAGCCGTCGACTGCAGCGCGTTCTCGAAGATCGGGTTGTAAGGCGTCGCAAACTCGGCCAGCCGGGTTTGATGGAGTGCGAGGCGGTGTTGATCCAGGATGATGACGGACGCAGTCGAGAGCGAGTAGGCGAGTTGCTTGACGATATTCTTCAGCCGGTAGCCGTGCGTAAACTCGTGATCGGGGAAGATCTGGAATGCCACGTTTCCGTTGGGCAGGGCGATGAACATCAACAGGAAACCGCGTACGATCAACGGCGCGAGGAGCCACGGCGCGCTCACATCCGGTGGAAGGTTCATGAACCACACGGCGATGAACGTGGCCATCAGAAATCCCGGAACGATCAGCAGTTTTTTGCGCGTGACGAACTTCGCGTACCGGAAGTACAGGAAGGCCATCGCGATCGACGACAGTGACGTGAATCCGACGATTCGACCCGCGTTCTCCACGGGATACCCGAGCCCGCCTTCGAGCAGCCGGGAAATCAGGTAGCCGATCGCGTTCGTGATGTAGTAGTAGAACGCATACAGAAGGATGGCGATTCTGAATGGCCCTTCGCGCAACGCATTCAACCGGATAAGCGGCTTGGGATGGTTCCATTGTTGCCACGCAACCCACCCGAGCGCGAGCAAACCCGTCGCGGTGAGGAGCAGCAGTACCGGCGACGTACTGAACAGCTCGAAGCGGACCTGCTGGGCGACGATCTGCAGCGCACCCAGGGCGACTGCGAAAACCAGGTAGGGCCAGAGGTGCGTATCGCTGCGCAGTGCCGGCTGGCGCTTGCCGATATGCGGGACGACCAGGAACGCGAATACCGCCAGTGCGAGTCCGGCTACCGTCGTGCAGAGGAACAGCGCATGCCAGCCAAAGTTTGCAATGAGGACCCCGCCGATCAGCGGCGCGAGCGCGCTCGCCAACAGAATGATCGTCAGGAACAGGCGCGTCGCTGACGGGCGATTCTTCGGCGAGAAACCGGTCTGAAGGAGGATCCGGCAGGTGCCAAGCATCGGCCCGATGAAATAGGCTTGAAAGCCTCGCGCCATCGCCAGTTGCAATGACGTCGTGCTGACGGATGCCGCCAGCGAGCCGATCGCGAACATCAGCAGGCATCCACTGAGGTAGCGACGGAACCCGATTCGCTCGATCAGCCATTGCTGTTGAAGAATACCCAGCACCGATGCGACAGCGTAGGCAGACGACGACCACACGAGTTCGTCGGGCGGCACATTGATGCCGCCGGCCACGTAGCTGCTGAAGAACGAGAACGCCGTGTTGTCGAAATAGTCGAGTCCGACCGACAACGCGACGGCCCACGGAAAGAAGTCGTTGCGAAGATGGCGGAACGTCAGCGATCGCGCACGGGAGAATGCCATGATCAAGACTCTCCGTTGACGGAATCGCGCGACGCAGAACGGCGCTCGCGCGCGGCAAGACGTTCGCCTTCCAGGGCATCCGAGGGTGTGCCGGCGAGTCGTCGACGCAAATAATCGAGATCGTCGTTCAGCTCGTTGCGGAGTGTTTCGGCATCCTTCAATTCGCGTCGAACCTGCACGATCCGGGCATTCAGGCGCGTGATCTGCTTCGCAAGACCCGACGAGATCTCGTGCAACGACTCGGCGGAATACTGCCTGCGACCGCCGGCCTCGATCGCCAGCGGCTGCTTGAGCATTTCGGTGATGCCTTGTAGCGAAAACCCAAGGGAGCGCAGACGCAGGATCCGTCTTAGCCTGTCCAGATCCGCGGCACTGTAGAGCCGGTACCTCCCATCGCTCCTGGCGGGAATCACAAGGCCGAGTTCCTCGTAATACTTCAGTGTGCGGGGCGTCACGGACAGTTGCCGGGCGGCCTCGCGAATCGCGACGAGTGGTGAAGTCCTGGCTTGCATCGGTCGAAAGAAGAAGGAGGGCAATCGCCTGCGCATACGGCGTCATGCGGCGCGCTTGGGCACCACCTGAAACGTAAACGTATGCGTACAGGTTTGTACGAAAATGAAGCGCCGACGTTCGGTCGGCGCTTCGTTGAGTCGGACTGGCGTGCCGGAAGACACGCGGTCGATCCGCTACTCGGAATCAGGACCCGCGTGCCCCACCGATTCGGCTGCCCGTGCCGATGCGTGCATCACACGGGAACGATCACACCGTCAGGCCATGACGATGGTCTTCGATTCCATGAACGCGGCCAGCCCTTCGACACCGCCTTCACGCCCGATGCCCGACTGCTTGAACCCGCCGAAGCCGATCGAGAAATCGGTGCGCGGGCCATTGTGGCCGACCGTACCCGAGCGGATCTGCCGTGCCACGTGCAGCGCACGGGCGCTGTCGTTCGTGAAGACCGCGGCATTCAGGCCGAACGGCGTGTCGTTCGCCATCGCGATCGCGCTCGCTTCGTCGTCGGAGGGAATGACGCTCAGCACCGGACCGAAGATTTCTTCCTGCGCGATCGTCGAACGATTGTCGACGTTGCCGAACACCGTCGGCTCGAAGAAGAAGCCGCGCTGCAGCCCGGCCGGTCGCTTGCCGCCGGCTGCCAACGTTGCGCCTTCTGCAATGCCCTTGGCGACGAATCGCTCGACGGTTTCCCGCTGCCGCGCGCTCGCGAGCGGGCCCGAGGTCGTTTCCGGCGCGAACGGATCGCCGACCACGATCTGTCTCGCAGCGTGCGACAACGCTTCGACCATCGCATCGTGCTTTGCACGAGGCACGATCACGCGCGTCAGGCTGTGGCAGATCTGCCCGGTGTTGTAGCCGAAATAGGACGGGCCGAGCACGTTTGCCGCTGCCTCGATGTCGTAGTCGTCGAGAATGACGGCCGGCGATTTGCCGCCCAGTTCGAGCGTGACGCGTGCAACACGATCACCGGCGATGGACGCGATTCGGCGACCGGCGCCGGTCGATCCCGTGAACGTGATCTTGTCGACGCCGGGATGGCGAACCAGTTCCTCGGACACGTCGCGATCGGCCGTCACGACGTTGATCACGCCGGGCGGCAAGCCGATTTCTTCGCAGATCTCGGCGAACAGGTAAGCCGAGCAGGGCGCTTCGGGCGACGACTTGATCACCAGCGTGCAGCCTGCGAGCAGCGCCGGCGCGGTCTTGTACGCCATCAGGCCGGCAGGGCCGTTCCACGGAATGATCTCGCCGACCACGCCGACCGGCTCGTATACGCGATAGCCGAGATTGCCGGTCACCGACCGGTGTTCCTCGACAAACGGAAAGGTCGATGCCATTGCCGCGTACTGACGAAACGCGCCGCTGATGAACAGCCCGATACGGGGTTGAGCAACCTTGTAGACGATCCCGGTTTCAATCGCCCAGATACGCGCAAAATCGTCATTCAGCGCTTCCAGCCGCTGCGCGAACTTCTCGAGATAGACCGCGCGTTCCTGCGGCGTCATCCGCGGCCACGGGCCGTTGTCGAACGCGTCGCGCGCTGCCGTGATGGCGCGCTGCATGTCGGCGGACGCCGCCTTCGCGACGGTCGCCACGACTACTTCAGTCGCGCAATCGAGCACGTCGAACGTTTCGGAGGTGGACGGCTGGACCCATTGCCCACCGATATAGAACTCTCGAGGATGCTTGAGGTCGATCGTTCTCTTGGTCATCTGAATCTCCATGGCCGCCGTGGGCGGCACTTTCCAAATTCCGGACAGCACAGAGGTGTGCGTGCCGTCAAAATACGATGACGCCCTTGCCACCCGTCTGTTGATTGAAGTGAGCGTAGGCGTCACCGGCTTGCTCGAGACTCCACTCGTCGGTAAAGAGCTTGTCTACCTCGACGCCGTGATCGGCGATGAAGTGAGCACAATCCTTCATCCCGACTTCGGAGAAGGTGAAGGAGCCGATCAGCGTCCTTTGCTTGCCGATCAGATCCTTCATCGCGTCGATGGTCAGGTTCCCGCCGACCGCGACGAGAACGACGCGCCCCCACACTTTCGTGCTGCGAATGGCCTGTGCGCGCGGCAATTCGCCGCCGGCACATTCGACCGCACAGGACGCGCCTTTTCCGCCCGTCAGCTTGTGAATCTCGTCGACCGGGTCGACTTTGCTCGCATCGATGCCGTGCGCGACGCCAAAGGCTTTCGCGCGTTCGACGCGATCCGGATTGATGTCGACGCCGATCACCTCGATGCCCATCGCGGCGGCGAGTTGAGCCGTGGAGAGCCCGACCGGGCCCAGGCCATAGACGGCGAGCGTGTCGCGCGCACTGATACCCAGGCGCAGCAGCGCGCCGTAGGCGGTGCCGGTGCCGCACGCGATGGCCGCGCCGCCCTTGAACGACACTTCCTGCGGCAGATGGACCAGCGACGATACCGGTACCTTCATGTAGTTCGCATGCCCGCCGTGGCTCAGCACGCCGTAGATGCGTGCGCCGCGATCGCACAGCTGGGTCCAGCCCGTCCGGCAGTGATCGCAGCAACTGCAGCCCGCGTAATGAAAGACCATCACGCGGTCGCCGACCCGAAACGTGCCGGGATCGACGCCGGGGCCGACAGCGGCCACGACGCCGCACGGTTCATGTCCGCCGATGACCTGCGCGGATTCCATCCGGTCGCGCATGCCGAGCATGCCCAACGACTCCGCCATGCCGTGGCGGTAATAGTGAAGGTCGGTCCCGCACATGCCGGACGCCTTCATTTCGATGACGGCTTCCCCGTATCCGGGAACGGGGTCGTCGAAATTGAGAACGTCGACCTTGCAATTTCCCTGAAAGACCATGCCACGCATGAGAATTCTCCAACTGCTGGTACGTGAGCCGGCGTGTGCGTGGCGGCTCGTGCGCGAGGCATCCGTGTTCCGATACCGGCGCGGCGAGCTCGGGCGCGACGCGCGGCGCGGGTCAATGAATGGTCAATCCGCCGGTCGGACTGAGCGTTGCACCGGTCAGATAGGCCGACTCGGCGGATGCCAGGAACGCGACGACCTGACCGATATCGGTCGGTGCCGCGACACCGAGCGGGCACCCGGCGACGACCTTCTCGTATTGCTTGCGGTGCTGCTCCGATACCTTGCTGTCGGCGCCGAATACGGCGTCCCACGACGGGCTGTCGCGCACGACCGTCACGCACACGCAGTTGACCCGGATCTTGTCCCGCGCCAGTTCCTTCGCGATGACCTTGCTCGCGCGGATCAATCCGCCGGCAAACGTCGACACGGCGGTTTGACCGGGCGTCGGCACCCGGCCGCCTTCCGACGTCACGAAAATCACGCTGCCTCCGCCCCGGGCACGCAGGAAGGGCACCGCGGCCTGGACCGGGAAGAGCTTGGCCGCCGTGTTTTCCGCAACGACCGCAGCGACACGCGCCAGGTCGATATCGGCAAACGGGCCACGCACCTTCGGAGAGCGGGCCTCGTCGTCATTGCCGCCGGCATTGGCGACGACGATGTCGATGCCGCCGTAGCGACGGGTGGTCTCCTCGGCCAACGCGTCCATGTCGGCTTTGGTTCGAACGTCGCCGGGCAGAAAATCCGCCTGGCCTCCGGCCTGCCGCAGTTCGGCCAGGACCGGCTCGGCCTTTGCCGCGCTTCGCCCGTTGATCACGACCGTTGCGCCGCGCGCTGCCAGCTGCAAGGCGATGCCTCTGCCGATCCCGCCGGTGCCGCCGGTGACGATGGCTACTTTCCCTTCAAGACTGCTCATCGAAAATTGCCTTCAAGACAGTGAGAATTGCGTTCGAACGTGTCGTCAGGTCGAGTACGCCCGGCACGGCCGATCGCGCGTATCCGCCGACGGATCGACGATGACGGCCGGATCGAAGCTTGCCGAATCAATGGCCCGCCGCGCATCGGTGTGAGCAATGATAGGAACGAAGAGGCGTTAATCCGAGTGCTGTTTCTCGAACCGGGCATTGCGTTTTTTCGAACCTGAACACCAACGCGCGTCGACGCCGGATGCGCGAACATCCGGCTGACCGACGAACCAGCAGGCAGGCCGGCGATCCTGACGTCATGCGGCCCGGCATGCCGGTTCGCGAAACCGCAACGCCGTCTTCGCGAATTCGCATTTGTACGATTCGGCTGGCTCACCTAGCATCGTTCGTGTCAGGCGATGGGGTCGATCCGGAATCGTTCCACGCCGGATGAGATCAAATGCCCTGCGAGGATCGCAGGGCGCACAAACGAAGCGTTGCCAGTCAAGAGACACCACGAAATCGACGCGCTGCACAATCGAGACCCGTGGCGGCCGGCACGCGAAAACACGATCAAGAGACATTAAAAAAGGAGACAGGATGGAGGCGGCACTTCATGATTCGCGCGTCGGAACGAAAACCGGCGCCGATCGACCCTTGGCCGGTATACGGGTGCTGACAGTCGAGAACTTCATCGCGGCGCCGTTTGCCTCGATGTGGCTGGCGGATGCAGGCGCGGAAGTCGTCAAGATCGAGACGCGCGAGGGCGGCGATTTTGCACGGAGCACGAGCCCGGTCAAACCCGACGCCGACGGCAAGCCGAACGGGCTCGCGTTTCTTCGGACCAATCGAAACAAGAAGAGCGTCACGCTCGATCTCAAACATGAGGAGGGGCGACGCATCTTCCTGGAACTCGCGGCACAGGCCGATGTGGTGATCGAGAACCTGCGGCCCAATGTCATGGACCGGCTCGGGCTCGGGTACGCAGACCTGAGCAAGGTCAATCCGCGCCTGATCTACGGCGCCATCTCCGGCTTCGGGCACGATGACATACTGCCCAGCCCGTACGGCGAGTTCCCCGCGTTCGATATCGTGGGGCAGGCAATGAGCGGGCTCATGTATCGCCCCGAGCGCACCGGAGATCGCCCCACCTATCTGGGCTTCTCGCTTGCCGATATCGAGTGCGGAATCCTGGCGCTCTACGGCGTCGTGCTGGCGCTTCTGCATCGGCAGACTACCGGCAAGGGCAAGAAAATCGATATCTCGATGTACGACGCGTCGCTGATCCTCAACGAAATCTCGGTCACGATGTATTCCGCGACGAAGCGAACCTCACCGCCCGGTGTGCACGCCGTCACCGCGCCGTTCGGAACCTATCGTGCGAAGGACGGCTACATCGTCATTGCGGTGCTAGGTGAACACATCTGGAAGCGGTTCGCGGAAACGATCGGCCGTCCCGAGCTGACGAGCGACCCGAGATTCGCCGACGGCATAGTGCGCAAGCAGCATCTGGACGAGCTGAACGTGGAGATCGATGCGTGGCTGGCCGATCGAACGCGCGAAGCGGCGCTGGCGGCGCTGCGCGCGGGCGGTGTGCCGTGCTCGACCGTCAACGATGTGCCTGATTTGTTCGAATGTCCTCACGTTGCCGCGCGCAAGATGCTCATGACGCTCGACGATCCCGTGTGGGGGCCCATCCAGGTGGCGGGGAACCCGGTCAAGATGTCGGACGTGCCCGAGCCCGAGGCAAAGGCGCCGCCGAGCCTCGGCGAGCACAACGCGGATGTGCTGCACCACTGGCTTGGCATGGACGACGGCGAAATCGGCAGATTGCGGGACATGAACGTGATCTGAGCCCGGTGGCGCGACGACGGGCAACTGCGTCGGTTCAGCGTGGATTGGCGCGCGCAATCATGCCGGAGTCTGCCTGAACCTCGAGACGGCACGGCGACGCGGGCGGATCTGGACGTCGCGTTTCCGATCGAACGGCGCGGGCGCCCCGATTGACGATGGCCCCCCTCCGACATAGTCTTTCGGTTTCGGGCGCTCGATGGAGCCCGGCTGGACGATCATGGAGGTCGAATGACGGGGCTCAGTCTCCACAATCTGACGCGGCGCGTCGACCTGTTCACATTGCGGCTGTTTCTCACCGTCGTGGAAGAGCAGCAGATGCGTCGCGCCGCCGTGAGGGAAAACATCACGCCGTCGGCTGCCACGAGACGCATCCAGGATCTCGAGGAGATTGCCGGCATCGATCTGTTCGAGCGACTGCCGGGCGGCATGGTGCCGAGCCGCGCCGGCGAAGTGCTGGCCCGCCATGTACGCGTGCTGTTCGAGAATCTCGACGTGATGCGCCGGGAGGTCGCCGAGTTTACCGAAGGCGTACGTGGCCATATCCGCATCAGTTCCACCAGCACGATCATCGTTCAGTTCCTGGCGCGGGAAATCGCCGAATTCACGCGGGACTTTCCGCTCGTCGATATCGAGTTGCAGGAGGATGCGAATACGAACGTGGTCGGTGCCGTCGTGACCGGCAAGGCCGATGTGGCCATGTTCTATGCAACCGACGATATCGACCGGGAGGCGCTCGACATCATCGAATACCGCACCGACCGCCTGGTTGCCGTCGTACCGCAGGGGCACCGCCTGGCGGAGCGCGCGAGCGTCACGACACGCGACTTGCTCGAGGAGAACATCATCGGCCTGTCGGCGACGACGTCGATGATGACGCAACTGAAAAACGCCGCATCCGCGCTGGGGCGCGAGCTGGTCGTGAAGTACCGGGTCAACACGATCGAAGCGGCCCGCAGCCTGGTCAAGGCCGGCCTGGGCGTGACGATCCATCCCGAGAGCATGCTGCCGCTCGAAGACTTCAATAAAGTGACGCTCGTCGCGCTGGACGAGCCATGGGCGCTGCGCCATCTTTGCATCGGCACCAAACTCGGCGATTCGCTGCCCGCGGCCACGCGGGCATTCATTGCGCAGTTGACCGACCGCTGATTCCCGTTTCAACGATGCCCATGCCCGCGAAGCACGTGGCAGGGGCCAGCATGTCGTGCACACCTGCGTGCATGGCCGATCTTCCTGCGTTGCGGCAACCGCGCCATCGCTGAGCCGGCGCTCGTGCGGGTGCGGCTTTCCCGCGCATGCGGGCATCGATTCGGATTCGTCGAATCGCCAATTCGGAATCCATCACTTGGCCTGAAAATTTCGTATCCCTATATTTTCATCGAACAAAAGAAAGCCCGGCCTATAACGGGTGTCCATGAATGAAACAGGAGACAACGTGAACGACTCTTCAATTCCGACGCGCAGCGGTCTATTCGTAGTCGCATTGTGCTTTCTGACCATCGCCGTCGACGGCTACGATCTCATCGTCTACGGCGCAACGGTATCGGCGCTTTTTTCCGAACCCGGCTGGGGCCTGACTGCCACGGGAGCGGGAATGATCGGAAGCTGGACCCTGGCAGGGTTGATGCTGGGCTTGTTCGGCGCGGGCTCCCTGTCTGATCGGATCGGGCGACGCAAGCTGATCATGGCCGGCGTGTTCTGGTTTTCGATCGGTTCGCTACTGTGCGCGCTCGCGCATTCGCCGACCCAGTTGGGCATTGCGCGCTTTCTCACGGGCGTCGGGCTCGGGAGTGTCGTGCCTTCATCGGTGGCGCTGACGGTCGAGTATGCACCGAGAAACCGCCGGCAGCTCTACAACGCGCTGGCGCTCTCGGGTTATGCGGTCGGCGGGGTGATTTGTGCGTTGCTGGCCATTTCGCTGCTGGAAAGCCATGGCTGGCGAGTGCTGTATGGCGCCGGAGCACTGTACATCTTCGTCTTGCCCGTGATGGTCTTCTTCCTGCCGGAGTCGGTGAATTTTCTGGTCGATCGCAACCGGATGGACGAGGCGCGCGCACTGGCCACCCGCTATTCGATCGACTTCGATCGCGTGCTTGCCGATCACGAAAGCCAGCGGCAGCTGCATGCCGGTTCCGGGGAACGGCGCGGCTTCAGGCTCGTGATGTCGACGGAATGGCGATCGGCGGTGCTGCTGTTCGCCGTCGTATGCTTCTGCGGTCAGATCGTCGTCTATGGAATGAACGTCTGGCTTCCCACGTTGATGCGCAAGGCCGGCTATCCGCTCGGATCGTCGTTGCACTTCCTGATGGTGATGCAGTTCGGTGCCGTTGCCGGCAATGTGATCGGCGCATGGCTCGCCGATCGGCTGGGTTCCCGGAAGATACTCATTTCGTTCTTCGTCGTGTGCGCGCTGTCATTGCTGGTCATGAGTCAGAAACCCGGTTACACCTGGTTGATGCTTGCGGTGTTCGGTGCGGGACTGGGTTCGATCGGATCGACAACGCTCGGCTATGGCTACATCGCAGCGTACTTCCCCGCCTTGTGCCGCGGCTCGGCGATCGGGACGGCCCAGGGCCTGGGACGGATCGGCTCGGTGCTGGGGCCGATGATCGGCGGATGGGTCGTCGGGTCGAATCTGGGTCATCAATGGAATTTCTACGTATTCGCGATTCCATCCGTGATCGCCGCGGTGATGGTGACGCAGATTCCCAGGGGCACGCGCATGGGTACGCATTACGCGAAGGCGTGACCGGAACGCAGATCGCGACGGACGCGCCGTCGCGACACGATCGCGTTCATGCCGGCCTGACGGATTCGGGTTTCATGCGAAAGCCGGCTTGTCGCCGTCGGTTCCCGGCTTGTTGACGCCGACGTTGTCGCGCATCAGCCGGCCGGGATGTTCGACCAGATCGGCGATCAGGGCGGCCACGCTTTTCCGGGAAACCTCGGTTCCCTTGAACGGCTCATCCCGTGCGGTGATCTCGTAACTCACCTCATCCTTGTCTTGCAGCCATGCTGCACGCAGGATGGTGTAGTCCAGCCCGGATGCCTCGATCAGGTCGGCGGATCTGCGATAAGGCGGCAGATACTGTCCGATTTCCCGGCGGTTCCATTCGCCGAATTTCCCGGGCACTTCGTCATAGATTCCGAGCGAGTTGACGAAGATCAGCCGCTTGACGCCGGTGGCCTTCATCGCCGCCAGGATATGTTCGGTTTGCGTATCCACGTCGCCGGCCAGGTTGGCATACACGACGTCTTGCCCTTCCATGATGCGCGGCAGCAATTTCTTGTCCAGTACGTCGCCGATCACGACGCTCGCGTTGGCAGGCTCGTTGCCGGCCAGCTTCCTGGGGTCGCGCACGAGGAGCGTTTGCTTGACGCTGCTCTTCACTCCCAGCATCTGTACGGCCCAGCGGGCGATTTGCCCGCTTGCGCCGAGGATCAGTACCTTGGTCATGGTTGTCTTCCGTGTTGTCGAAGCGGGCTCCCCGCGACAAGCGGGGGCGTGTTCGGAGGGAGCGTGTGCCGTTGCGCAGCAGTAAGCGTGCGGACACCGTTCGGGGAACGCCAGTTCGTGTCCGGCATGCGAGGGCACCGCGGAGCGCGGTACGCGCTCATCTCGGTGCGATAACCCGGCAGTGAGGGATTACAGGTTTTCCTTGTAGAAAGGAATCAGCTTCGCCAGCGCCTTGCCGACTGGCTCGGGCTTGTCGTACAGATCGTAGTGCGACCAACCTTCGACAACCACCAGCTCCTTCTTCTTCGACGCCGCGCGACCGATGATTTCGCAGCCGTCACGGTAGGCGCCGAACGCACCGACCTGGTCGCCCACCACCACCATCAGCGGCTGGGTGAGCAGCGTTTCGCACAGGTGGAACGCATCCCAGCCCACGGCGACGGCCTGGTGCGAATACATTGCACGGTTCACGCCGTTCGGCGCGCGGCCGCGATCCGAACGATAGTATTCGGTCGCACCATAGACGTCGACTTCCGTCAGACCGGCTTCCTTGGCGGCCTCCGGCGACGGCGGCAGCAGGTCGTCCACGCGCAGGTCGGCGCCGCGCGCTTCCGCCGTGCGCTGCTTGGCCATTGCCTCGAGGGCGGCGATCGGGTCGTAGTTGCTGAAGCCTTCGCGCATCAGGCGGCCGTAGTTGGCGCCCGTTACCGTGCCTACCGCCTTGATGCGGCGCTCGGTCATCGCAGCATTGATCGAATAACCGCCGCCACCGCAGATGCCCAGCACGCCGATGCGGTCTTCGTCGACGTACGGAAGCGTCACGAGGTAATCGCAGACGACGCGGAAATCCTCGACGCGCAACGTCGGATCTTCGATATAACGCGGCTCGCCGCCACTATCGCCTTGAAAGCTGGCATCGAATGCGATGACGACGAAGCCTTCCTTGGCCAGCGCCTCGCCATACACGTTCCCCGACGTCTGCTCCTTGCAGCTGCCGATCGGATGCGCGCTGATGATGGCCGGGTATTTTTTACCTTCATCGAAATTCGGCGGGAAGTAGACGTTGGCGGCGATATCCCAATACACATGCTTGATCTTGACGCTTTTCATGACGGCTCCGTCCACGGGGGAGAGTTGGGTTCGCAAGGCCGATTCGTTCACGGCCGAGCGGCGACGGGTTGAATATAGTGCCGCGATTGGGATGACGGAAGATTGCAATCTGAACTACAGTGGTATTCCCAAATTGACAGTGGTATCGGCATGGATCCCTCATTGCTCCCGTCTCTCGCGTGGTTCGCCCGCGTCGCCCATCATCGCAGTTTCACGAAAGCGGCCGCCGAGGTGGGCGCTTCCCGCGCGAATCTCTCGCAGAACGTGAAGGCGCTCGAGCGTCGGCTGAACGTCAAGCTGCTGTATCGAACGACCCGCGACATGTCGTTGACCGAGGAGGGGCAACGGCTCTACGACGTGTGGTACCCCGCGCTGGTCGCGGTCGAAAGAACCGTGGACGCGTTGCACGACGCGCGTAACGAGCCTTCCGGCCTGATTCGTATGAACACCTCGCGCGTCGCAGCGAAGACATTGATCGAACCGCATCTGGAAGAGTTCAGCACGCGCTTTCCAGGACTCGGTCTCGAACTGGTCATGGACGACAGCCTGGCCAACATCGTGGCGGACGGATGCGATGTCGGCATCCGGATCGGCGAGAGCCTCGCACCGCACATGATTGCCGTTCCCATTACGCCGTCGCTGGAGATGGCGGTGGTCGGCACGCCGGCCTATTTCAAGCGCCATGGCGAACCCGCTACGCCGGCCGATCTGACGGAACACAATTGCCTGCGCTTCCGGCAGGTCAGCGGCGCCATTCATCCGTGGGAGTTCACGTCGCCGGACGAGCCGGGGCATGGGTTCGTGGTGGAGCCGCGGGGAAGCATCACCACCAACGACGACGACGGGATGATCCGGGCAGCGCTGCAGCATGTCGGGCTCATCCAGCACATCGACATCGCCGTGCAGCCGCATCTGAACTCGGGCGCATTGATACGCGTGTTGCGGCCGTGGTGCAAACCGTTCGCGGGCTTTTACGTCTATGCGCCGACCCGGACCCAGATGCCGGCCAAAGTCAGGGCGCTCATCGATTTCCTGGTGGAGAAGCGGGAAGCCATTGCGGTTTCCCGCGTTTGAGAGTCGGCGTTACCCGGTCGTTGACCGTCAACCTGCCGGCTGCCGGAGTGACCCGCGTGACGCGGGCCGGGTGTCGCCCGGCGGACGGCACCATGTACGTGTCCGCTGCCGGACATCGCGTTTCAGGCAACACCATTCATGCACACGCCCGGCTACCTGAGCATGCGCCGGTATGCGTCGTCCATTGCAGGCAACGAAACCGCCCCGAAGTACGGAACGTCGGAACGCGCCGAATTGACACCCGACAGCCGCGCCTCTGTAATCGAAAGCTCAGGGAGGGGAATCGTGCGAGGTCCGTCGCGCGTTTTTCACGGGATGACGACCACGAACGTACGCACTTGCGACGTTCGACAACCAGAGGCGACGATCATGATCGACGCACTGACCGTCCGGGTCGCGGCGAAACAAGACGAAGCCGCCGACATTTGCAGTTTCGAACTGGTTCACGCGGATGGCCTGCCGCTGCCACCGTTCTCGGCGGGCTCGCATATCGACGTGATCGTGCCCGGCGGGCCGACGCGCCAGTATTCGCTGTGCAACGCGCCCGACGAAACTCATCGGTACCGGATTGCCGTGCTGCGCGACCCGAAATCGCGCGGCGGGTCGGCCGGCATGCACGATTGCGTGAACGCAGGCGACACGCTTGTAATCAGCGCGCCGAGGAATCACTTCGCGCTCGCACATGACGCGACGCTCAGCCTGCTTCTGGCAGGCGGTATCGGCGTGACGCCGATGCTCTGCATGGCGGAACGGCTGGCGCGCATCGATGCGCCGTTCGAGATGCATTACTGCACGCGCTCACGCTCGCGCACGGCCTTTCTCGACCACATCGCGCGCGCAACCTATGCCAGCCGGGTGCAGGTTCATTTCGACGACGAAGGCGAAAACCAGCGCTTCGATATCGCGGCACGGCTCGCGGCTCCCGCGCCCGGGACGCACCTGTACGTATGCGGCCCGAAGGGGTTCATGGACGCGGTTCTGACCACCGCGCGTGCGAGCGGATGGCCGGAAGCTCAACTGCACTACGAGTTCTTCGCGGCCGACGCGCGACAGACCGATCGGGATGGCCGGTTCGAAGTCGAGATAGCAAGCTCGGGCAGGGTGATCGTCGTCGAGAAGAACGAATCGGTCGTGCGGGCACTTGCGAAGGCCGGCATCGCGATCGAGACGTCGTGCGAGCAGGGCGTGTGCGGGACGTGCGCGACCCGCGTGCTCGCGGGCGAACCCGAGCATTTCGATCTCTGCCTGACGCCCGACGAACGAGCGGCGAACGACCAGTTCCTGCCGTGCTGTTCGCGGTCGAAATCCGCGCGTCTGGTTCTCGATCTGTAACGAGCGTGTGTCGACGGCCGGTTCCGGCGCGTCGAACCGGATGCGAAATGCAGTGCGCCGCGCGAACCCGCCGCGAGATCTGCGGCGGATTCGTGCGGCGCGGTACGTCGACACGGCGACCGGAGTCGCCGCGATGCGTCAGAACTTGTGTCGCATCGCGATGCGAAGCGCGACCTGGTGATTGGACGTCGACGGCGTCAACTGGTTGATCGACGCGACCGCGCTGCGGCCGGTCGAATCGGTTCCGCTTGCACGCTGATAGGTGCCGACGAAGTAGAGGTCCGTGCGTTTCGACAGGAAGTAGTCGGCGCCGACCGAGGCCTGGTTGTAGTGGGCGCCCCCGGTCGCATCGGCGCCGCTGTTCTTCGTATAGACATAGTTCGCGCCGACAATCAACGCCGGCGTGATCTGATACTTCACGTTCAGCTCCGCGTTGTTGAATTTCGCGGTGCCGCTGATCCCGCCGGCCGGCACGGGGCCCGACGTGGTATCGCCGAGATGACGGAACTGCGTATTCGAATACGTCGCGCCCAACGTCAGCGAACCGATCGTATAGGCCGCGCCTGTGCCGATCACCTGCAAGGTATGCGCCGATGCATACCCCGATATCACCGGCGACGCACCGAAGTTCGAGCCGGGCACTTCGTTGACCGTCGCGGCGACGGTTCCCCCCGATCCGTAGAAGGACGTATTCGGGTTCCGCACGTTGAGGTAGCCCGCGCCCAGCGACAGCGGGCCGTTCGCGTAGCTGGCGCCGGCCGACCAGATCTGGTTGCGCCCGGTACGGCCCGGCACGCCGCCCAGCGAATAGAGCGCGGTTGCGGTCACCCCGTGAAATACCGGGCTGGTGTACTTGATCGCGTTGTTGACGCGGTTGGTATTGTTGAAGTTGTCGTTGTCGGACGGGTGGGCGGCCAGGTAGCCGCCCCATTGATCGCCCGCCTCGAGCAGGCCGACCGAATCGACGACGGAATCGTATTGACGCCCGAGGGTAACGACACCGTACGGGCCGGACAGCCCGACATAGACCTGCCGGCCGAATTCGAGACCGCCCTGGCCGAGCTTGCCGGTATTGACGTCAAAGCCGTTTTCCATCACGGCGACCACGCCGTAGCCGCCGCCGAGATCTTCCTTCACGCGCAAGCCCCAGCGGCTTCCGTTCAGCACGCCGCTCGCGAGACTGTAGAGGTGATTGCCGGATGCGTTGCTGACGTAGTTGATCCCTTCGTCGAGGATCCCGTACAACTGCACGCTGCTCTGCGCATGTACCGTGCCGCTGACGCAACCCACCGCTGCGCAAAGCGCAATCGTCTTTTTCATTGACTGTCTCCAAATTTCTTCTGAATTTACGTGTCGTGACGCAGCCATCAGCGGGAGGGTCAATGATTCGTATAGCTAATCGATAAGGATCGACGGATATCCTTCACCAGCGACCTCTTCGTCCGGCTCGACCGAACCTGCAACGTCCCGCTTCAGCAACGTTCGGTGATTAGATGCGTGGCCGATATCACCGTCAATCGATCGGGCGATCCGATTCCGTGCAGTGAAACTGGCGTGGCGCGAGGCCCTGCGGCCAGCGTAGAGACCCTTAAGGGTAAAGCCGCAGCGCGCGCGTTCGATCACGGTTGTTGGCGATCATGCGGCGTTGCCTGCGATATGTCGGGGACGATGTGGAGGAGGTCGATCGCCTGCGGCGATCGTGATCGCAGGCGAACGCATGCACCCGATCGATCGTGGAAGGGGATCGAAACCGTCGTTACTTCACGAGGTGAATTCTTCTTCCGGATTCGGTGGATGTCGACGGCGTATCGATGCGCACGGAGCCGCCGCCTTCGACGTTTTCCTTTGCGATCCGCATCGCCTGGTCGAACTGCGTGCCGGTGGCGACGTGACGATGATCGACGCTGACCAGCCATCCGCGTCCGCTGTGGCACCAGCGTATCCGCCGTTCGTCGAGCAACGCGGCGAACCATCGCCACAGCGCGGCGTCTTCCGCATTGGCGCTGTCGCGCGCGGCGGCGCGCGCGCCCATCATGCTCGATAAGTAGTTCTCGGTTCGTCGCTTCTGCATTGTCTGAGCCTCGCGATGAGCCAGGCTGGCCCGTCGATTCCGGCATCGCGTCGCACCGGTCGCCGACGCGGCCGCCTTTGACCACGCGTTCGACCGGAACCCGACCATGCCGTAGCATCAACAGTGTCGGTTCGCTTGTCGCGACGTCAATACCGCTCGCCCGATGATTCCGTACTTCGGAAAGCGTGCCGGGAATGTGGAATCGGTCCTGCCGGACGGATCATGCTTGCCGGACGAAAAAGCCCGACGCCTGCGTTCCGACGTACGGAACAACCGCCGGCCGCGCCTTGACGCTCCCCGGTACGCCGCTCACGATGAATGCCGATGACCGTCGCATCGTCCGGCAACCGGGCGCGTTCCGGAACAGACGCCTGTCCGGATGGCCCGTCGATACGCAGGCGCGACGCACGAGAACTTCAATCCGTCACGACGACGCATCCGGATGACTTGAACGACGCCGGGGCATGCGACGTGACATTCGACCTTGTTCGCTCATGAACCACGCAGAACTCGCAATTCCGGGCGGTTCGGCCGATGCTCGCCAGGGCGGCGACTGCCGCGCACTCTCCACGCTCATTCGTCCCGGCGATACGGTGATGTGGGGCCAGTCGCACGCCGAGCCGGTGACGCTGATGCACGCGCTGGTCGCCCAGCGGCACGACCTGAAACGGATTCGACTCTTTCTCGGCATCGGCCTCGCCGACATACTCGCGCCCGAACATGCCGACGCATTCGATTTCCTCGCCTATTGCGGCAGCGGCGCGAACCGCAAGCTCGCGCGCGCAAACGTGCTCGACATTCTCCCCGCGCACTATTCGCAACTGCCGGAACTGATCCGCAGCGGCGCGTTGCGGATCGACGTCGTGATGCTGCAGGTCTCGCCGCCGGACGAACAAGGCCGCCACAGCCTCGGGCTTGCACGCGAATACCTGGTCGAAGCGGTGAAGCATGCGCGGGCGATCGTCGCGGAAGTGCACCCCGACGTGCCATGGACCTACGGCGGGCCCTACCTGCGCGCAGCCGACATCGATTTGCTGGTGACGTCGGACGCGTCGTTCCCGGACGTCGTATCGACAGCGTCCGGGCGGGTGGAACAGGCGATCGGGCAGCACGTCGCATCGCTCGTGGAAGACGGCGCGACGCTGCAGACGGGCATCGGCGCGATTCCGGATGCGGTGATGGCCGCGCTTCACGACAAGCGCGACCTGGGCGTGCACAGCGGCAGCATCGGCGACGGCATCGCGACGCTGTGCGAAGCCGGCATCGTGACGAATGCGCGCAAGACGATCGACA
Source organism: Burkholderia cepacia complex sp. TUM26381 (assembly GCF_057439935.1). Classification (NCBI taxonomy): domain Bacteria; kingdom Pseudomonadati; phylum Pseudomonadota; class Betaproteobacteria; order Burkholderiales; family Burkholderiaceae; genus Burkholderia; species Burkholderia cepacia complex sp. TUM26381. The sequence continues at coordinate 733,394 of NZ_CM172008.1, forward strand.
CGGGCGTCACCGTCGGCGGAGTCATCATCGGCTCCGCGCACGTGCGCCGTTTCGCGCATCGCAATCCTGCGCTCGAATTGCGCGGTACCGAATACACGCACAATCCGCACGTGCTGCGCAGGATCGATCGCTTCGTCGCGATCAATTCGGCGGTGGAGGTCGACCTGACCGGGCAGATCAACGCCGAGGTCGCCGCTGGCACGTACGTCGGTGCGATCGGCGGCGTCGCCGATTTCCTGCGCGCGGCACAGGCCAGCCGCGGCGGCGTGCCGGTCGTTGCGCTGCCTTCCACCGCGGGCGTGCACAGCCGCATCGTGAACCGGCTGTCGGGGCCCGTCACGGTGCCGCGCAGCGATGCGTGCGTGATCGTCACCGAATACGGGATCGCCGATTTGCGCGGCCTGTCGCTCGCGCAGCGCATTCCGAAGATGATTGCCATCGCCCATCCCGATCATCGCGAGCGGCTGGAGCGCGACGCCCACGCGCTCGGCTGAGCGGCACCGCGCGACGCACCGCCTCCCGCGCGACCCGCCGTTTCGATCCGCCCGAAGTGCCGATTCGATTAATCGAAATTGGACGGATCGCCCGACACGCGTACCCTGAAAACAAAATATTCACGGAGACGATCAAGATGGGCAATGCAAAGGGGCCGCTTGCGGGAATCAGGATCGTGGAACTGGGCGGCGTCGGGCCGGTGCCGTTCTGCTGCATGCTGCTGTCGGATCTCGGCGCGGACGTCATCCGTATCGACCGCCCGCCGGGTTACGACGGCGGCCAGCCGGGCGACCCGCGCTTCAACCTGCTGAACCGTGGGCGACGCAGCGCGGCATTCGACCTGAAGAAGCGGGAAGCGACCGACGCGGTGCTGAAGCTGGTCGCCCGCGCCGATGCGCTGGTCGAAGGGTTTCGCCCGGGCGTCGCGGAGAAGCTGGGCCTCGGTCCGGACGCGTGCCTCGCGGCCAACCCGGCGCTCGTCTACGGCCGCATGACCGGCTGGGGGCAGGACGGCCCGCTCGCGCAGGCGCCGGGCCACGACATCAACTACATCTCGCTGAGCGGCGTGCTGCATGCGGTCGGCACGGCAGGCGGCCCGCCGGTGATCCCGCTCAACCTGGCCGGCGATTTCGGCGGCGGCTCGCTCTATCTCGCGCTCGGCGTGGTGTCGGCGCTGCTCGAGAGCCGGCGCTCGGGGCAAGGGCAGGTCGTGGACGCCGCGATGGTCGACGGTTCGGCGTCGCTGATGACGCTCTTCTACGGCATGTTCGCGAGCGGGTACTGGAAGGACGAGCGCGGCAGCAATCGGCTCGACTCCGGCGCGCCCTGGTACAACGTGTACGAGACGAAGGACGGCCGCTGGGTCAGCGTCGGATCGAACGAAGCACGCTTCTGGCGCAATACGCTGGCGTTGCTCGGCCTGCCCGAAGACGACATGCCGGATCAGCACGACCGCACGCGATGGCCCGAGGTCCATGCGAAATTTGCCGCGATCTTCCGCACGCGCACGCGCGACGAATGGTGCGCGCTTACGGAAGGCCGCGATGTCTGCATCGCGCCGGTGATGTCGCTGACGGAAGCGCCGACCCATCCGCACCTGCGCGCACGGCAGACGTTCGTCGAGCGCGACGGCGTCGTGCAACCGGCGCCGGCGCCGCGCTTCAGCCGCACGCCCGGCGCGATCCAATCGTCGCCCGCGCGGCCCGGCGAGCATACCGACGCCGTGCTCGGCGATTGGGGATTCACGCCCGCGGAACTCGCTACGCTGCACGAAACCGGCGCGATCGCGTGACCTGAACGCAGCAAGCCGCCGATGTCGTCAGCGCCCGCACGGCGTGCGGGCGCGTTCCCGCCGTTCTCCCGCCGAACTTCCTGCCGGATTTCATCGATCCCCGCGCAGCGCCTGAGCGTCACGCGTCGCCGCACGCCAGTTGCATGCCCATTCTTCACGTCAAGATCACGTCGGCGATCGGCGCCGCGCTGTCGTTCGCACCCGCGCCGAACCGCACTTCGACATTTTCGAATCGTCGCTTCAGAAATGGCCAGTTGGTTCGAAACGCATGAGGCCCTAAGCTCAATTCCACGACGAACAGCGCGCCTGCCTGAGCAGACGCCGATAACTGGAGCGAAGACAAATGGCTAACTTTCTCGACGAATCGCAGACCATGTGGCTCGACACCGTGAACAAGTTCATGGACAACGAGATCACGGTCGAATACGTGCGCAAGTGCGACATGAATCGCGACTACCCGTACGAGGCCTATGAAAAGATTGCGAAGCAGGGCTGGCTCGGCCTGCTGATTCCCGAGGAAGAGGGCGGCTCGGGCGGCGACATCTTCGATTATTCGTTGATGGCCGAAGGCCTCGGCAAGTTCGGTTTCGACTTCGCGTGCTCGGTGCTGGTGCCGACGTTCACGGCGATGAACATCACCAAGTTCGGCACGCCGGAGCAGAAGAAAAAGTACGTGCAGGCGTTCATCGACGGCAAGATCCGCTTCTCGGTGTCGATCTCCGAACCCGATGCGGGTTCCGATGCGGCGAACACGAAAACGCGCGCACGCCGCGACGCCAACGGCGACTGGATCGTCAGCGGCCAGAAGCTCTGGTGCAGTGGCGCGGCCGCGAAGGACACCGTGATCGCGATGCTGGTGCGCACCAGCACGGACGACAAGCATAAGGGCCTGTCGGTGCTGCTGATCCCGAACGACACGCCGGGCGTGGTGATCAACAAGCTGCCGACGCTGTCGCGCCATGCGACGGGCACGACCGAAATCTTCCTCGACGAAGTGCGCGTGCCGGCCGATGCGCTGCTGGGCGAAGAGGGGCAGGGCTGGAAGATCATCACCGAACACCTCGAACTCGAGCGTTGCGCGGTGGCGGCAGCTTACACGGGCAATGCCCAGCAGGCCGTGACGACGGCCACGCGCTACGCGCACGACCGCATCCAGTTCGACCATCAGCTGTACGACTTCCAGGTGATCCGCCACCTGCTCGCCGACTGCCAGACCAAGGTCGATGCAGCGCGCCTGCTGTGCTATCGCGCGGCGCGGATGGCGGCCGATCACGTACCGTGCAGCCGCGAGGTATCGATGGCGAAGCTGTACGGCTCGGAAACGCTGAAGGAATGCGCGCTGGCCGGCATGCAGATTCTCGGCGGCTACGCAAACCTGCCGGAAGCCGACATGGAACGTTACCTGCGCGAAAGCATTCAATCGACGATCGGCGGCGGTACGTCGCAGATCCAGCGCACGATCATCGCGAAGTCGATGCGCCAGTAACGGGCCGACGAATCTTCAATCGGCGCGGCACGCTTGCCGCCGCGCCGGACCCAGCCAACCAAGTAATCAGGAGACACCGCCATGAGCGGCATCAACAACAGCGTCAACATCCCGCTCGACGAGCTCGAAGTCGGCCAGAAATTCCGTTCGCCCGGACGCACCGTGACCGAGAGCGACGTCGTGATGTTCTGCATGTTCACCGGCAACTGGATCGAGATCCACTCGAACAAGGAATACGCGGAGAAAACCCGCTGGGGCGAGCGCATCGTGCAGGGCATGCTGACGTTCTCGCTGATCTCCGGCCTGCTGCAGTTCGGCCCGGCGATCCAGGCAAACTACGGCGTCGACAAGATGCGCTTCCTGAACCCGGTGAAGATCGGCGACACGGTCTACGCGACCGCCGAAGTCATCGCGAAGAAGGAAAAGGACGACAAGTTCGGCGTCGGCACGATGCTGATCCAGGCGTACAACCAGCGCGGCGAAGTCGTGCAGCGGAGCGAATGGAGCCTGCTGATGCTGCGCAAGCGCGCCGACCTCGACGCGCTGATCGCCGAAGCGCAGCCCGAGTTCAAGGTCTGAGGAGCGCCGCCATGACTCCTCGTCCGGTTGCGGCGATCGTCGGCATGGGCGATGCCTACGCGTCGCGCGCGAATCGCAAGGACCCGCTGCAGTTGGCCGCCGAGGCGACGCTCAATGCGCTCGCCGACGCGGGCATCGGCAAGGACCAGGTCGATGCGGTATTCACGGGTCGCTCGCCGTGGGCCGACAAGCGTTCGCAGTGGAGCAACATCTTCATCTCGCACATGCAGATGCCGGTGACGCTCACGAGCGAGCTGACGATGCACGGCGCCGGCCTGACGTCGACACTCGCGGTCGCGTCGCAGATGATCGCCGCCGGCCGCGCGGAATACGTGCTGTGCCTGCAGAGCGACGCGACCGAGCTGTTCGTCGACGCGGTCGCGATGGGCGCGGAAGCCGACGCGGATCCGCAGTTCGAGATTCCGTACGGCCCGACGATTCCGGCGCTCTATGCGCAGGCCGCGCAGCGCTACTTTCACGAGTTCGGCATCACCGAGGACGATCTCGCCGATGTCGCGATCGCGAACCAGCGCTGGGGCCGCCATCATCCGCACGCGGCGAAAGCTAAGTTCGGCGAGATCGACCGTGCGGCGGTGCTGTCGTCGCCGTACGTGGCGACGCCGCTGCGTCGCTGGATGTGCTCGACGTGGGGCGGCGGCACCGGTGGGGCGCTGATCGTGACGTCGCCGGAGAACGCGCGCCACGCACGCGATCCGGTGTACCTGCTCGGCTACGGGTCGGCCACGACCCACGAATACCTGACCGACCGGATGAACCTGCGCCACTGCCGGTTCGACAGCCTGGGCGCACAGCCGAACCTGACGACCACGGCGACCGCCGAGGCGGCACGGCAGGCCTACGCGATGTCGGGGCTGTCGCCGGCCGACATCGACATGGCGCAGATCTCGGTGAACTTCGCGCATATGGGGCCGATCGTGATGGAGGACCTGGGCTTCGCGAAAAAGGGGCGCGGCATCGATCTCTATCGAGAAGGCCGTACCGGCGTCGACGGCGATCTGCCGACCGACACCAACGGCGGCTGGCTGTCGTTCGGGCAGCCGGGCATCTCGTGCAACATGGACAGCATCGTCGAGGCTGTCCGGCAATTGCGCGGGCAGGCGCTCGGGCTCGCGCCGGCCCGCCGCCCGGAAACCGTGCTGGTGCAGGGTGCGGGCGGGATGCTGGCCGCCGGCGCGGTGCTGCTGCTGTCGTCCGCAACGTGATATCTGACCGGAGCATTCCATGACCGAAACGCATTCGCCGAATGCCTGGCCGCAGCCTTACCGGCTGCTCGACGCGCAACCCTACTGGGACGCGCTGGCCGAAGAGCGGCTGACGTACCAGCGCTGCGCGGCATGCAGCGAAACCGTGTGGCCGGCGCACTCGTTCTGCACGCATTGCGGCGCGAAATCGCTCGACTGGACCGAATCGTCGGGCCGCGGCGAAATCTATTCGCACAGCACGATCACGCGCGGACCGACGCCGGTGTGGGCCGGGATCGTTCCATACACGGTCGGCTTCATCCGCATGGACGAAGGCTACTACCTGTTCGCGCAGATCGACGCGCCGCCCGAAACGATCCGGATCGGTCAGCCCGTCGAAGTCCGGTTCGTGCAGCGCGGCGAGCAGAAATTGCCGGTATTCGTGCCGTCGGAAACCTGAGGACTGCTTGCGGAGCGCCGGCACACCGGCGCCCGCACGGCCGCCCGATCACGAAGGAGACATCGTGAATCAGTTCAATCTTCTTGCCGTCGACGGAGGCTGACATGGCCGGACCGCTCGACGGCGTACGCATCCTCGACCTGACGTCGAATTTCATGGGCCCCTATGCGTCGCTGCTGCTCGCGGACATGGGCGCCGACGTGGGCAAGATCGAATCGCGCGACGGCGACACGACGCGCAACATCGGCCCGAGCCGCCATCCCGGCATGGGGCCGATCTTCCTGCACCTGAATCGCAACAAGCGCAGCCTCGTGCTGGACCTCAAGCATCCGGACGGGATCGCCGCGCTGAAACGCATGGCGGAATCGGCCGACGTGCTGCTTTACAGCATGCGACCGCACACGATGGCGAAGCTCGGCATCGCGTACGAGGACGTGCGCCGGCTCAACCCGCGCATCATCTACTGCGGCGCGTTCGGATTCGGGCAGAACGGCCCGTATGCGGCGCGCCCGGCGTACGACGACCTGATCCAGGCCGCCGTCGGCATGCCGGTGCTGCAAAGCCGGAAGAAGGGCGAGCCGACCTACGTCGCGACGGCGGTCGCCGATCGCGTCGTCGGCATGGCGACCAGCAATGCGGTGGCGATGGCGCTCTACCGGCGCGAGAAAACCGGCGTCGGACAGCAGGTGTTCGTGCCGATGCTCGAGACCTTCGCGCACTTCGTGCTCGGCGATCACCTGTACGGGCACACGTTCGTGCCGCCGCTCGGCGACTGGGGCTACGCGCGGATGATGAACCCGGACCGGCGCCCGTATCGCACGCGCGACGGCTACATCGGCGTGAACGTCTACGCCGACCATCACTGGCAACGCTTCTTCGTGCTGTCAGGCCATCCGGAGATGGCCGAGGATCCGCGCTTCAACAACATCGGCGGGCGCACCGAGCACATCGCGCACCTGTACGCGTTTCTTGCGCGCGTGTTCGAGACGCGCACCACGGCCGAGTGGACCCAGACGCTGACCGAAGCGGACATCCCCGTGATCGAAATGCATACGCCCGAAACGCTGCTCGACGATCCGCACATGACGGCGGTCGGCTTCTTCGCCGAGCAGGATCATCCGTCCGAAGGCCGGATCAGGACGCTGGGCATTCCGCAGCAATGGAGCGAAAGCGCACCGGAGCTGCGCCATCCGGCGCCGCGCCTCGGTGAGCATTCGGTGACGCTGCTGGCCGAGTACGGTTTCGGTGCCGAGGAAATCGACCGGATGCTGCGTTCCGGCGGCGTATACGCACCGGACGCGGACGGTCCGCCTCAATCGCAGTAAAACGAAATCAGGAGAAGCGACATGTTGCGTGACCTGCCGCTGTCGGGCGTCGTAGTGGTCGAACTGAGCGATAGCGCGTCGGCGCCGTTCAGCGGAAAAATCCTGGCGTCGCTTGGCGCCGAAGTGTGGAAGATCGAGCGCCCGACGGGCGATTCGGCGCGCGGCTGGGGGCCGAGCGAATGGAAGGGCAGCGGCGCCGCGTTTCATGCGCTGAACCGCGGCAAACGCGCGATCTGCATCGACATCAAGGATCGCGAGCAACTGGCGACGCTGCACAAGCTGATCGCCGAGCATGCGGACGTGTTCATCCACAACCTGCGGCCGGGCTCCAGCGCGGAATACGGCCTCGACGCCGACAACCTGCGCGCGACCAAGCCGGAGCTGGTCTACTGCGAGATCGGCGCGTTCGGCCATCTCGGGCCGATGAACACGCTGCCCGGCTACGATCCGCTGATGCAGGCGTTCTCGGGGATCATGAGCATCACCGGCGAGGAAGGGCAATCGCCGGTGCGCGCCGGTGTGTCGATCGTCGATTTCGGTGCGGGGCTGTGGGCCGTGATCGGCATCCTGTCGGCGCTGTATCGCCGCCAGATCAAGCATTGCGGCGCGACGGTCAACGGCTCGCTGCTGGAGACGGCGATCGGCTGGATGTCGGTGGCGATCGCGAACTACAGCGCGGACGGCGACACCGGCGGCCGGCACGGGTCGGGCGTCGCGTTCATCGTCCCGCATCGCGCGTATTCGACGGCCGACGGCCACCTGATCGTCAGCGCCGCGAACGATGCGCTGTTCGCCAAGCTGTGCGCGGCGCTCGAGCGTCCCGAATGGGCGCTCGACGACCGGTTCGCGACCAACGCGGCGCGCCTGCGCAATCGCGCGGAGATCGATCGCCTGATCGGCGAACGGCTGTCGACGGACAACCGCGCGGCGTGGCAGGCGCGATTGCAGGCGGCCGGCATTCCCGTCGCGCCGATCCAGACCACGGCGGAGGTGGTGGCGCATGCGCAGACGCACGCACTCGGCATCATCGAGAAACCGTCGGACGACGAGATCGGCCTCGTCGGGCTGCCGCTGTCGTTCGACGGCAAGCGCCCGCCGCCGCTGCACGCGGCCCGGGACATCGGCGCCGACGACGCGTTGCTCGACGCGCTCCTTCACACGGGCCGCTAGGCGCATCGCGCCAACGGTCTGACGATTGGCGAAGCCGCGTGCCGCCGCGGCCATCGCGGCGGTCGCGGCCGCGCGCCATTCCACGTCAACCGGCTGCGCGCGGCGGGCGGGGCGCGCGTTTCGCGTCCGCATCGTGCCGCGCCGCACCACTGTCCGCACGGATCTCGGTGTACGATCGGCTTCGAATGCCGCCATCCTTCACGCCCCGCGCACTCGCTGCAACGCATCGTTTCCCTTGCGACGATCCCGGCACGACTGCGGCGCGCGACCGGCCGCGGCGTCCGACAACGTCATGAAGACGTGCATGAGGGGAGACATGAGTACATTCAATCGCCTGCACCTGATCCGGCAGGTCGATCTGTTTACGCTGAAGCTGTTCCTGTCGGCGGTCGAGGAGCAGCAGATCGGGCTCGCGGCCATCCGCGAGAACGTGGCCGCGTCGACCGCGACCAAGCGCATCCAGGATCTTGAAGACATCGCGGGCATCAAGCTGCTGGAACGCAGCCCGAAAGGCGTCGCGCCGAGCCCCGCCGGCGAGGTGCTGGTCCGCTATATCCGCCGGATCTTCGACAACCTCGACGACATGCGTTCCGAGATCTCGTCGTTTACCGACGGCATGCGGGGAGAGCTGTCGGTCGCATCGGCGCGCTCCATCATCGTGCCGTTTCTGGCCCGCGAGATCGGCGACTTCCAGCGCGAATACCCGCTCGTCGATCTCGCGGTGAGCGAACTCGAGAACGCCGATATCGTGCAGGCCGTCGCGCGCGGTGACGCGGACGTTGGCGTGTTCGCGGCCACGCACGAGCTCGATCTCGGCGGCGTCGACGTGACGCCTTACCGCGAGGACCGCCTCATCGCGGTCGTCCCGCTGGGTCACCCGCTCGCGGCTCGTGCGAGCCTCACGACGCAGGACCTGCTCTCGGAGAACCTGATCGTGGTCGGCGCGATGCTCGGTGCGATCCGGGCGGCGGCGCGCCGCGTCGGCATCGATTTCGAGCCGAAGTACGGCGTGAAGAGCGCGGGCGTGGCCGTCAGCCTCGTGCAGGCGGGGCTCGGCGTGACCGTCCAGCCGGAGTGCCTGGTGAGTCATGAGCTGTTCAGCCGCGTCGCCGTGATGGAACTGGCAGAGCCGTGGGCCGTGCGCCGGATTCATATCGCGACCGCACGCGGCCGTGAACAAGGCCCGATCGCGCGGGCGCTGATCCGGCAACTGCTGGACCGGCCGGCCGGCGAAGCGCCGCCGGAGTGACGGCGCGGCGGCTTTACGGCTTCCGGTATCGCAGTGCGTCGACCAGCAACGAGAACGCGGACGTCGCATGGCGCCGGTTCGCGTAATAGAGATGGTAGCCCTCGAACGTCTTGCGCCATGCGCCCAGCACTTCGACCAGTTGCCCGGATGCGAGCGCCGTGCGCACGTACTGCTCGGGCAGATACGCGAGCCCGACGCTGGCGAGCGCAGCGTCCCGCACGAGGGCGATGCTGCTGTACACCAGCTGGCCGCCATCTTGATGCGGTGCTCGTTGCCGGCCTTCATGAAGAGCCGCGGCAGGAATTCGCCGCGCGTCGGCACGCGCAGGTTGATGCACGCGTGCGAAACGAGATCGGGCGGGCGCTTGGGTGCCGAAGGCCGGTCGAGATACGAAGGCCTTCGGAATGTCGGGGCCGATCCGCACGGCGATGGCCCGCATGTGCTCCGGCAGTCCAAACCGCCGCCAGCACGCGCCCAAACCCTCGGGCTACGACATTTCAACTTTGCCCAGAGGGGGTGCGGCGGAATTCTTGGACTATCAGGAGCTAGTCCATGTACTCATACGAAGAACGCATCCGAGCAGTCAAGCTCTACTTGAAGCTTGGAAAGCGCCTTACCGCGACCGTTCGTCAACTAGGCTATCCGACAACGAAATCGCTCGAACGCTGGTATCAGATGTACGAGCGATGTCTGGACTTGCCGAAGGAACGTATCTGCCTGAGGCCCCGCTATTCGACAGAACAAAAAAAGGCGGCCACAGACCACTATATGACCCATGACCAGTGTCTGGCAGCAACGACAAAGGCTTTGGGGTATCCGGGACGCGGAACGCTCGTCGCCTGGCTCGACGAGCTGCATCCTGAGCGAAAGAAACGCGTTCTTGGGAAGGCGTCGGGTATTCGGTATGCACCAGAGCTCAGGCAGACAGCGGTCATCGATCTATGCACTCGACGAGAAAGCGCAGAGGAAGTTGCTAAAAAGATTGGCGTGAGCCGCCCAACGCTGTACAACTGGAGAAATCGGTTACTCGATCAGGAGGCCGTTTCAGCCATGACACGCCGCAACGATCCGCCGCAAACCTCGGAGAAAGCGACGCTGGAGCAGCAGATCGAATCACTCCGACGAGACATTCGAAAGCTCCAGATCGAACACGACATTCTGAAGAAGGCCAACGAAATAATAAAAAAAGGCCTGGGCGTCGACCCGCAACTCCTGACGAATCGGGAGAAGACGGCGCTGGTTGATGCCCTGAAACAGACTTACACGCTGCCGGAACTCTTTGCTGAACTGGGGCTCGCCCGTAGCTCCTACTTCTATCACCGGGCACGGATACAAGTTGCCGACAAGTATGCCGGTGTACGCCTTGCCATCGCAGATATCTTTGAACTGAATCACCGCTGCTACGGATATCGCCGAGTGCGCGCGGCACTTGGCAGGCAGAAAGTCTTCATCTCGGAGAAGGTCGTTCGGCGCTTGATGAAGCAGGAACAGCTAAGCGCAGCCACAACGAGGCGACGTCGATACGGCTCTTACGCCGGAGAAATCGGTCCGGCTCCAGAGAACCTTATCAACCGGGACTTCCGCGCCGCAGCACCGAATGAAAAGTGGCTCACAGACATCACTGAGTTCCAGATTCCGGCCGGTAAAGTCTATCTGTCACCGGTCATCGATTGCTTCGATGGACTGGTGATCAGTTGGTCGATCGGTACGCGACCAGACGCCGAGCTTGTGAATACGATGCTCGATGCCGCCATCGAAGCAATCGGTAGCAGCAACAGTCGGCCTGTGGTTCATTCAGATCGCGGTGCGCATTATCGCTGGCCAGGCTGGCTTGCCCGGATACGTGAGGCTAGGTTGATTCGCTCAATGTCGCGCAAGGGCTGCTCGCCCGACAACGCGGCGTGCGAAGGCTTCTTTGGAAGGCTGAAAACGGAACTGTTTTACTCTCGAGACTGGCGGACCGTCAGCACCGACCAGTTCATTGAGGTCGTTGACTCGTACATTCGCTGGTACAACGAGAAACGGATCAAGATCTCGCTTGGCGCACTCAGTCCGATTGAATACCGGGAGAGCCTCGGGCTGACGACATAAACCAGTCCAAGAATTCCGCCGCACCCCCAGATGCGACATTACAACTTTGCTCTTACAAGAAAATTGTCGATAATTGCATTTATGAAAATTATAGTTTGGAGTGCGAATTTATCGACCCGGCGAGCGGGAGGAAACTCGAACTGACACTGATCACAGGGTCCTCGCCGCGTCCGCCGTGCACTCGGTTGAAGCGGTCGGTTTCCCAATCGCAGGAATATAATGTGTCGATCGTGGACAGACTTGCACCTATACGTCAAGCCGTCTCGACCACTGGCCAACCTTCTAAATCCGGGTTCCTCCACGTACATGGCTACCTATCTCGAACTTAAAGCTCAAGCAGAAGCCCTGGCGCAGCAAGCGGAAGAAGCACGGATCGCCGAGCTGGACAGCATCATCACGACGATCCGTGACCAGATCACCGAGTATGGCATCACGGCTGAGCAACTTTTCGGACGACGACGCGCGCCTGCGTCGGGCACGCGTGCGCCGGTTGCGCCGAAGTATCGCGCCCCGAAAACGGGGGCGACCTGGAACGGTCGTGGCAAGGCGCCGCACTGGATTGCACACGCGAAGAACCGCGATCGGTTTTTGATCGTGCAGTGAGTGGGGTTGACGGTTGAGCTCGATGCCTTCACTGCTGCATGATGGAAATTATCGCGCGATATGCCGTGAACGAACGGTCTTGGCTGCCAAGGCGATGGGGCACGGCGAGGTATTTCCATACGCTGAGATGATCGTCAAGGATGGATGGGCTACCTTCACCCGTGACGGCGTCGAAGTGTGGAACTGCAGCGCGCGGTATGCCGCAGCTCACTTCGACATTCAGTCCGCTTAGGAACATCCACAGATGAGCGAACTTGTGCAGATTGCGCCTGGCGTTGTGTTCTCGTCCGATGTACTTGGCGCCGATTGGGTGCGGAAGTATCAACCGGGCGCCGAGCGTACTCAGTCCACGACCCAGCAGAACTCAGCCGTAAAGGAAAGCGATCACGCAGGTCGTACAAGCATACCGGGTCAGTTGTCGTTGTTGTAGAGAACCGACGATGACAGGCACCTTGCGATTGTCGGCCTTCGCGTTACCGCCGACGTTCCTCCCGAGCCGGTGCCCGACGCCTGTACGTGTTTCGTCCGCGAGTGCGTATTTCCAAGGACGTACTAAAGCATTTCAAGCGCCTGACCGACGGCAAGGTGGTGTGGGAACGAGGTGACAGATCGTGGCGGGTTCTACGGCCAGGCGAGGTCTATAGAGGTCGTCAAAAGGACCAGGAAAACGCGAAAATGGCCAAGACCCAGAAGCGCCCCACATCAGTAGCCTGTTCCAACTGCGGCCGTTCGCTCTCTCTCACCCAATACACAAGTGACGGACCGACCGACGGATTCGACAAGAACATGGTCCACGAACGGCACGACGGCACGCTAGCTGGTACGAGCGTTCAGTGCAGCACTTGCGGCCATTACACCATTTTCGTGCGGCGTCGAGATGTCGGAACAGGCAACAGATAGGAAAACCCGACATCGTGCAACGGCTGGCGATATTTGTCGTGGTCGTCAGCCCGATCGGCTTGGATCCGGGCAGGTTTGCGCAGGGCCGACCACGCAAGCCGCGAACTGGTGGGATGGCCGGTGCGAAGGAGCGGATTGAACGCTGGCGACAGTTCTACAATGAACGCCGGCCCGATAGCGCGCATCGCTATCAACCTCCCGCCACGCTCGGTCGAGTCTGGCTATCCGGTGACTCAGGTCAGAGGCGGTGGTCGGTGAAACTCAGCTGTTCGCGGAGATAGCGGACGAACGCCTGCACCTTGGGCGACGGTGCGCGTTCTTTCGGGAACAGTACATTCAGATCCTGCGGTGGGCCTTTCCAGTCCGACAATACGCGGCGTAGCCGGCCCGCCTTGACGTCTGGCTCCATGCTCATGTCCATTGCCAGCATCAGGCCTTGTCCCGCCCGCGCCGCATCGAGGATCAACGCGGGATCGCTCGCGACGATCACCGGATCGAGGGAGTAGTGTTCCGGCTTGCGGCCTGGTTTGCGCAGCGTCCAGATGTAGCAGCCGGTGCCCTTGGCCTGATGCAGAACCAGGGCTGGGTGGTGGTGCAAATCGTCTGGCCCGGACGGCGCGCCGTGGACGTCCAGATACCCGGGGCTGGCATAAATCGATGTCGCGAAGCTGCCGAGGTGCCGCGCGACCAGACTCGAATCCGGGAGGATGCCGAAGCGTAGCGCGATATCCACGTCTTCGGCGAACAGGTCTAGCGGCACATGTGTGGCGACGATCTCGAGCCGAACATCGGGGTAGCGCGAACGGAAGCCGGCGATCAACGGGGCGATCCAGGTGACGCCGAACGAATACGGAAGGGTCACGCGCAGCCACCCACGCGGGCCGTCGCGCAACTGGTGCACCGCGCTTTCTGCCGCATCGAGCCGGTCGACAATCGCGCGGCATTGCTCGAAGTAGGCTGTACCCGCCTCGGTCAACCGTAGCTTGCGTGTGGTTCGGTGCAGCAACTGCGCGCCCAGATGGGTTTCCAGTTCCTGGACGCGCCGGCTAACGGTTGTCTTCGGAATTTGCAACGCGTTGGCCGCGCCGGTGAAACTCCCCGCCTGTACGACGTGGACGAAGACGAGCGTGTCGTTCAGATCCCTTGCCATGGATGCACTCTTGTAGGGAGCGGTCGTGACGATGGAGTGCAAGGCTAACACGTCCATTGTTCCATTGATGGGGCAATGCTTGCCACGACGACGGACTAATCGGCTGCGCGCCGATCCCCTATCTTCGGCGGTACCAAACCAACCGGAGCACCCCATGAATCTCACCGAATACACCGCCATTGACGGAGTCGGGCTGGCTAAGCTCGTCGCCGCCCGGGAAGTTACACCGGCGGAACTGGCGGAATTGGCACGCGTCGCGGCCGACATCGTTAATCCAAGTCTCAACGCGATCGTCGAACATTGGCCGTTCGAGGCAAGCGGACGCGTGTCGCTCGACGGAGGTGGACCGTTGGCCGGCGTGCCTTTCCTGATCAAGGACATCGCAATCTCGATGGCGGGCAGGCGCCTCGAACTGGGTAGCCGCCTCGCGCAAGGATGCGTAGCGGCCGGCGATTCGGTTCTGATGGAGCGCTTTCGCGACGCGGGCCTGGTCACGATCGGCCGGACGACGACACCCGAGATGGCGTTCAGCACGACCACCGAGTCGACGCTTCAAGGGGCGACGCGCAACCCGTGGCAACTCGGATTGAGTGCGGGTGGCTCGAGCGGTGGCGCGGCGGCGGCCGTCGCGGCAGGCGTTGTCCCCGTCGCACATGCGACCGATGCGGCGGGATCGATCCGTGTGCCTGCCGCGTACAACGGACTGTTCGGACTCAAGCCGACGCGCGGGCGCGGTTCGAACGGGCCGGCGCTGGACGAAGTGTTCTCCGGGTTCGGCGTCCAACTGGGCGTCAGCCGCAGCGTGCGGGATAGCGCCGCGTTGCTGGATGCTGTGCAAAGCCGAGACGCGGCGGGCGAACCGTATGTCACGTCCGCGCCAGCGCATAGCTTCCTTTCCGAGGTTGGCCGTGACCCGGGGAGGTTGAAGATCGGCTTGATGATCGACCCGTGGAACGGCGATCGCACCGATCCGGCGATCGCGGCCGCCGTCAGCGACACCGCGCGCCACCTCGAAGGGCTAGGTCATCACGTGAGCCTCGAGACGCCGGGTATCGGGGTGTCGTGGGAGGCGCTCGTGCAGGCGAACGCGACGATCTGGACGGCGACGATGATCGGCTGGATCGACAGCATCGCGGCGTCGACCGGTCGACCGGTCGACGCAACGACGCTTGAGCCGGCGACGCTGGCCTGCGTCCGGTACGGCCGACGGGCGCGGGCGACGGATTACGCAGCCGCCCTGGATATCCGGAACACCGTCACGCGTGCGGTTGGTGCATGGTTCGAGCGGTTCGACGTGCTGTTGACGCCAACGTTGCCGCATGGCGCGCCAGTCATCGGCACCTACGCGCAGGGTTCTGAGTCAATGAATGGGCTCGAGTGGACGGATCGGGTGTTCCGACATTCGCCGTTCACGCCGCCGTTCAATGTCGCAGGCGGGCCGGCGATGTCGGTGCCGCTGGAGAGCGATCCGAAGACGGGGTTGCCAATCGGGGTGCAGTTCGCGGCGGGTTTCGCGCGTGAGGACAGGTTGCTGCGGCTTGCTGGGCAACTGGAGCAATCGCGGCCGTGGAGCCGCCGGCGGCCGGGGGTGTGGGCAGGGAGCCGAACATGACGGCGACGTCTGGCACAGAATGAGGGGCGGCGGACATCGTGAGGGCGCCGGCAATTTGGCCGGCAGCAATGAACACTCGATGGAACCCCACACGATTTCCGCAGATTTGCGTGAGGCGACAATGCAGGTGCAATCCTGCTCGCACGCCGACTTCCCGGTGCGTGCCGAAGCACGCGCGAAACCGGGGCGCCGATCCCGTGGAGCGGCGTTGTCGCCGGAAACGGAGCGGGCCGGGGCGGCCCGATGTGAGTGCGACGCCGGCGTTGGGCTACCTGAAGCGAATGACGTAATCGACGTAGACGTTGATCGGCCGCGACTCTGGGTCGCCGCCGGCAATCGCGTGAGTATGCATGCCCGAGCCCGAGGTAGGACTGCCGTTGGGGTTGTTTTCGGCCAGGTCTACGCCCATCACGACATCGATGACGTGCGTGTCGGTCGGGACATTGGGCATCGAGTGCGAGTGGCCGCCGTCGGTCGTTGAAATGACCGGATTCGCCGGATGCCCCGTCGTCGATACGCTTTGCACGGTCCCGACCGGAATCCGGCCTGCGCCGGCGATGAAGTAGCCGCGCAGGTCGGGCACGGCGAACTTGAGCGGCGCGCTGCCGAATACCGTGCCGATTGCGCCGTACAACGCCTGAAACGCGCTGATGCGCACGAGACTGCCGTCGCAGGGCAGCCATCCCGAAGCCATCAGCGCGGCCTTGATGCCCGGATCGGTGGTATCGCCGCCATAGCTCATCACCGTGCCGATCGGTGGAGCCGACTGGGTCAGAACGTCCGAAGCGATGAGGAAGTCGACGTAGATATTCTCCGGCCGTGTCTCGCGGTCGCCGCCGGTAATCGCATGGTTGTGCTCGCCGGCCTGGGACGAGGTGGTCGTGTCGTTTGTCCAGACCATGCAGTTGTAGGCAGCCGGTCCTGACGCGCCCCACGCCGCGTGGTGGTCGGTCAGCGGGATTCTGGCGATGTTGTGCGAATGGTCGCCGACGCTCGAGACGGCGAGCGCACCCGGCGTGGCAGTCGCATGCAGTTGGGCGGAGCCCACCGCATCTCCGGTGTTGCCACCGGTGTGAAGCGCGTGACGGTTGCCCGCGTTTGGGTCCCGATTCGTCGCGTGGTTGGTGCCGCGCAGAAAATAGCCGCGCAGGTCGGGCGTATTGACCACGCTTTGACCGTCGCCGCCGAAATTGTAGAAAACGGTATTGAAGAGGTTGGGGAAGCGGCTCGTGCCGTATGCCGTGCCGTCGCACTTGAGCCATTTGACCGGGACGGCGGCAAGCGGCCCGCCGAAGGCCGCGATGGCGCCTGCTGGCACCGAGCCGGTGGGCACCTTCGGCTCATCGGCCTTGATGATGAAGTAGAGCGCCACGCTGATCGGCGTGGTGCTGTCGTCGAAACCCGTCACCCCATGGAAATGGGCGCCTGCGTTGTCGGTCTGGGCCGGCGCATTCCAACGCGCCATCGTATACGTCGAGCCGCTCCAGGCCATATGCATGTCCGCGTTCAAATGCTGGCAGCTGTGCGCATGCAGACCATTTGCTTGCAACAACCAGGGCGCGTTGGGCAGCGCGGTTGCGGACTTTTGCAGCGATCCCGTGTTGCTGCCGATGGCGCCGCCAGCGGCGGCGGCAACGCGGGTTGCGGTGTCGGGATCGGTACCGTTCGTGGCGTTGGCCGCACCGCGAGGAAAGCGACTGCGCAAGTCCGGCAGCCGGAAATTGATCGCGTCGCCACCGTTCGCCGTACCGATGGCGTCGAACAGGTCGGGATACTCGCTCGAGCTGCGTGCGCTGCCGTCGCACAGCAGCCAGCCGGCGTCGTTCACGACTTTCAGGATGGCCGGGATGGAAAGGTCGCCTGCAAACGTCGTCACGGTGCCGATCGGCAAATCGCTCAGGGTGAGCGCTTCCACGAAATAGCGGTAGTTCGTCGGCGATGCCGTCGCGAGATCCGGTGCGTGATCGGCCAGATAGCGCGCGCCGGTCTTGTCGGCAGCCATGACCGTCTCGGCCTGCGTGCAGGCTTGCGCGACCAGTTGAACGATCGATAGCGCGGCCTTGATGATGGCGAGATCGAGACTCGTTTGCAGAAACAACGGCTGGCACGGCACGAACACTGTCCGGCCGGGCGCCGACTCGCTGCCGGTACAGAGCAGCAACTCCGGCGTCGGCTGCGCGCTCGTCATCGGCGCAAAGTCGTACAGGAAGGTGTCCGACGCCAGGCGGGCCGACATGGTGTTCAAGGTCTGGCCGACCGTGGTCCTGGAGCCGGTGCCGAACCATCCCGGAAAGTCGGCGGAGGTCGCAGCCGCGGACGCGGCCTCTGCGACGAGTTTTTGGGCTTTGTCGTGCGCCTGGCGTATGAGATCCTGTTGCTGCGCACTTCCGCCATTGAATGAAATGCTCATGTCTCGTTGCCGCCTTAGTTGATGTCGGAAAACTCGTAAATGCAGGCTGCGTAGGCCCAGTACCACGGCGGCTCGATACGGCTGAGCACACTGATGGGCAGCGGCACGGCACATACGCCTTGCTTCGGACCGGCAACATTGGTCCGCATCCGCGCAGCCCAGTTCTGCGGGGTGTCCATGCCCCAGTGAGCGAACACGGCTTGCCGGATCGGCAGGACGGCGGCGGTCGACGAGATGCCGATGCTGCATTCACCGTCGTAAGTCAGGCTGCGCGAATTGAAGTTGGCGCTGCCGACGATCGCGTAGCTGTCGTCGAACAGCGCGAGTTTGGAGTGGATGTAGATGCTCCTGAAATTCGGCGACAGGTCGGGGCATTGAAACTTCGGTTCGTTCGGATCGATCGTGGTGAAGTAACGCACGCCGGAAGTAAAAACGAAACTCGACTGGTCGGTCTGAACGACGTCGAGCAGACTCGTTCCCAGCATGATCGAAGTGCTCTGCCCGCCGATCGCGTAATTGAATGTCGCGTATTCGATCCCTTTACCCGGCAAGAACGTAACCATGGCGCTGCTGCATTGATTCTTCTCGACGGTCACGTTGCCGTTGAAGGTCGCCCGGGTCCACTGGCCCGTATTGATCAGCATGGTCGCGAACGCGATCCGGATCAGGTAGTCCTGGCCTTTCTGATCCTCGGTATCGTTGCCGTTCGTCGGGTAAGGCAGATTGATGATGCACGTGAGGCCCGGCGCGGCATTGACCTTGTTCACCAGCGCATTGACAACGTCGAGATCATGGAAGGTGAAATTTTCGAAGTACACGTAGGCGGAAGCCGTACCGATCTTCTCGATCATCTTCTTCTTGATCTGGGTAAACTTTTCCTCATACTCGGATGACGTGACAAGCACGTCGACCGGTACTGGGGCGTTGCCGTTGAGCGGATTTTCGTAGGGAATGAGCGACGGCGATGTGTTGCATTTTCCCGGCCCGTCGAGGCAGGTATCATGCTTGACGTGATAGCAGGCGAATTTCACGTACGTCGCTTCATTGGCAGGGCCGGTGTCGAAATTGGCCTTGATCCATCGCCGATCGAACTCCTTCTCGACTTCGTCGACGATCGGCCCTTGCAGCAGGACGGCCGTGTCGTGCCAGCTGTGAAAGTTGCCGTGGTCGTACATCGGATGGTCTTCGTCGTCCCAGTAGCTGGGCGTGATGTTGAATCCGCCGACCAGCGCGGTTTTTACGCCATTCACACTGAACACCGCCAGTTTCGAGTGCTGTGAGTAGATCGGCGTGTAGCTCGCCTGAGACCCGTAGGTTTCCAGGCGTGCCTGGACGTTCGCGTACTTCTTCAACGCGTCGCGCGCCCGGTAGTTGTCTCGCCCGTCGACACCCGTGACCCATACGCGCGGATAGAACTTCAGGATGTCGCTGTTCTCGATCATGTGATAGATCGCCGAGGTATCGAACATCAGGACATAGGCTTTCCTGCCCGCATCCGAAACCGCCTTGAACATGTTCTCGAAGGTCGGGCAGACGGGCGGCTGTTTGCCTGCGATGTCGTAGGAGCCGGTTTGTACGGCCATCAACAGATTGCGCAACAGCGGAAAGTAGTTCTCGCCGTCCAGCACCAGCGAACACGAGCCCGTGTTCTTGCCGCCTGCCGAATTGCTCCCTACGCCCATCTGGTACGAGGCGTCGTAGGCTGCATTCGAGATTTGTCCGCTCAGTCCGGCGTTGACCAGCACACTGCCGACGCCCGCGGCCACGGCGGACGCATACAGCAGCGTGGAGCCGATGGCAGCCCCGGTGATGACCGGCCACGCCACCACCACGACAGCGACGGTCGCGATGCCCACGCCCGCCCAGAGGACGATGTCTGCCCAACGCACGGTAAAGGCGACCAGGGCTTCCGGCTTGCGGGCCGCGAGGAATCGCACGTGAGCTGCGGGCGGCTGCGAATACACCGTGCGCAACGCGCTGGTGATGGTCTGCGGAATCTGACTCGACGGAATGGTCTGCGCGTTGAACAGAACGGGAACGTTGGTGGGGCTCGTCAGTTCGAATACCCACTTTCCTGCCTGCGGATTCTGGATCAGGAAGACCTGAACCGACGAACCGGCGAACATGATCAACTGCGTATCGCTGGCGTCGCCGGGGCGAAGGGGGGTGCCATCCGGGCGGTAGACGTTGAGCACGGTCTCCGCCGGGAAATCGCCGCTGTTGAGTGCCTTGTCGAACACGCCTCCGTACAGGTACGGGGTGCCTGCCGCAATGTTGAGCGACTGCCGTCTGTTCGCTGGATGGTGAACCGGCGTGAAGGTGACCGCTCCGGAGGCGGAGCCGGTGTTGCGGGTAGGGCTGGCGTCGGCGAAATCGTTGTCCATCTTCCAGAATCCGACAAGACCGGGCTCGGCGCCACTCAGCCCGTTAAAACGGGTCATCTGGATTTCGGTCGTCGTGATGGCACGGTTCCATATCGTCACGTCTTCGATCACCCCGAGAAACTGGCCGTTCGGCGTGACCGGTCGATCGGTATTTCCAATCAGCACGCGTGTGCTGCTCGATACGTTGAGCGGTGTCGGCAAGGTGGATCGGACCGTGGTCGAAAGCTGCTCGGCATCGAGATAAACCAGCAATGTGCCCGCCTGCCGCACGACGGCAATACTGCGCCAATGCCCGTTCAGCGCGGTAGTCGGTGCCGTGGCCACGGCGTAATATCCGCTGCCACTGTCGGTAGAGACCGTGAGCGCGCCGTCGCCGCCGACGGCAACGACCCACCCCGCGTCGCCGGGGCCGGACTCCGTGGCGGACTTGCGCGAGATAATCGTGCCGCCGCGGGTCGTCTGGAACAGGGCCGTGATCGAGAAGTCGCCGGCTCCAAAGTTGTACGCATTGTTTGACGGGACGACGATCATGCCGCCCGCACCGATCCGCGCGCCCCAGTCGTTGTCGACGTCCTCGTGCATGTCGATCGAGCAGTACGAATAGGCGTTCACGCCCTCGACCCAGACACAGTGATAGACCGGACGGAAGGCCACGCTTCCCACCGGGGTCGCGAAGTTCATCGTCGTGGACGAGTCCGCGAAGTTCCGGTTCATCTCCCACAACCCGACCAGCCCGCTGCTGCCTGGCTGAACGTTGTTGAAGATCGTGTTCACGATTTCGTCGGCCGCGAGGGCGCGATTCCAGAGCGTGACGTCCTCGATCACGCCCTCGAACTGCGCGTTCGGCTCGAGTTCGGGATCGATCCGGCCCATCAGCAGGTCCATGCCGTTGGATACGCTCAGCGGCGTCGGCAGCGTCGACCGGACACTGGCAGCAACGGGGTTACCGTCGAAGTAGATGGTCAAGAGCCCGTTCTGCCTCACGACCGCGGCGCTGTGCCACGTATTGTCCAGCGCCGCGGTCGCGATCGACGTAACGGTGTAGTACCCCGTGCCGTCATCGGTGACCATCCTGATCGCACCCGAGCTCTCCAGCATCAGGTACCAGCCGGCGAACGCCGGCGTCCCGGTCCCAGGTGACTTTCGCGCGAGAAGCGGGCCTGCCTTCGCGGTCTGGAACAGGAGCGTGACGGTGAAGTCCCCGACGCCGAAGTCGTACGCGTGATTGCTGGGTACGCGTACGTACGATGCGGCCGGGATGTACAGTCCGTAGTCGGTTTCCATGTGCGGTCACTGGAAGCGGATGATGTAGTCAACGTTCACGTTGATCGGCCGCGATTCGCTGTCGCCGCCGGACAGCGTATGCGTATGCGCGCCATTGGTGGACGTGGGGCTCTTGTTGGAATTGTTTTCGGCCAGATCCACCCCGGCCACGACATCGATGACATGCGTGTCGGTCGGAATGTTGTACATCGTGTGCTGATGATCGCCGTTCGTCGTCGTGATGACGGGTACGACCGGCGTGCCGGTAGTCGATGTGGTCACGGTGGTGCCGAGCGCCACGGTGCCGGCACCCAGAACGAAGTAGCCGCGCAGGTCGGGCACGTTGAATTTGAGCGGTGCGCTGCCGAACGCCGTACCGATCACGTCGTACAACGCCTGAAAGGCGGTAATGCGAAGCGCACTGCCGTCGCACGGCAACCAGCCGGTGGCCAGCAGCTCAGCGTTGACACCTGGATCGGTGATATCGCCGCCAAAGCTCATGATCGATCCGATCGGCGGGGCGGCCTGAGTCAGGTTGTCATTGGCGACCAGGAAGTCGGCGTAGAGGTTCTCGGGCCGCGTTTCCTTGTCGCCACCTGTGACCGTGTGATTGTGGTCGCCGTCCTGGGACGATGTCGTGGCGTCGCCCGTCCATACCATGCAGTTATAAGCCGCGGGGCCGGATGCGCCCCAGGCTGCGTGATGATCGTTCTGCGGCACCAGCGCGATGTTGTGTGAATGATCGCCTGCGCTGGAAACGTTGAGCGCGCCAGGCGTCCTCGTCGCATAGCCTTCCGCCGAACCGATGGCGTCGCCCGTGTTGCCGCCCGTATTGAGTGCATGCCTGCTGCCGGCATCCGGATCTCGCTGGGTTCGGTGGCTCGTTCCGCGTACGAAGTAGCCGCGCAGATCCGGGACGTTCAGGACGGTTTGCCCGTCGCCGCCGTAGTTATAAAAGAGCGTATTGAACAGATTGGGGTAAAGCGAGACACCGTACGCCGCGCCGTCGCACTTGAGCCATTTCGCAGGCGGCGTGGATAACGAGCCGGCATACGCGCAAATGGCGCCAGCAGGCAAGGTGCCGGTAGGCGTGGCAGGCTCGCTGGCCTTGATGATGAAGTAAAGCGCGACGCTGATCGGGGCAGTGGCGGTGTCGAAACCGGCGAGGGTATGGTAGTGGGCGCCAGCGGTATCCACGGTGGCCGGTGCGTTCCAGCGCGCCATGGTGTAGGTCGATCCGCTCCAGGCCATGTGCATGTCGGAATTCAGGTGCACGCACGTATGCGTGTGCAGTCCCGCGTGTTGCAGCGCCCACAACGCGTTCGCCGGCAGGGCGGTGGCGTATTTTTGAAGCGAACCTGTGTTGTTGCCGGACGCACCGCCGGATGTCGCGGCAATCCGCGCGCCCGCATCCGGATCGACGCCGACGGCGCTGCCGAGCGTACCGCGAATGAAGCGATTTCGCAGATCGGGGAGATTGAAGTTGTTTCCGCTGCCACCATTGGCCGTGCCAATCAACGAGAACAAGGCGGGAAATTTGGTTTTGTCGAATGACGACCCGTCACACAGGTACCAGCCTTGCTGGTTCAGCGCGGTGACGTTGGCGCTTTTGGAAAGATCGCCCCCGTAAGAGACGATGCTTCCGATGGCGAAATTGCTGAGCGTGGCGGTTTGCGAATTCAACTTGAATCTCCTGTATTGGAATCAGGCAGGCCTGCGCGCACTCACGACCGATTGCCGAGAATGGCAGACATGAATTCACACAGGCGACCATGCGTGCCTGCATCAGCCTGAACTGGAAAATTTCTCTACGTATCGTTCGCGCCAATTCGGCGCGCAACTATGCAGCCGGTCTTTAATGATGACCGGATCGATTTTCTGGAATGGGAGCGATGGCGCTTTTAATACGCGACTCCGGATAACAAGATATCTTCCGCAAATTCATCGTAAATTCTCGACAAAAATGCGAAAAATATGAAGTGCCGGGAGGATGCGTCAGATAGCGTCGTCGTTCTATCCGGTCATCGCTGCCATTCGGCGTGCGCTGAAGCGACGACGGCTGTCGCGGCGGTTAAATGCTTGCGCAGCCGCGAAGAGAAAGGTGGAACCGGTGTAGGTACTGTCCGTGCGCGCATCCTTGCCCCCGTATTTCTATTGATTCGTGAGATTGCGGCAGATACTTTGCCAATGCCTCTTGGTCATTGCTATCGGCTCTTTGTCCGATATGCAGGAGACATTGGTGAGAGGATGATAGGTTATCCGAGACACAAGGGGAAGTGAAAAATTGACTTTGTGACGACCGGTTCCATGGTATTTCGAGCGGGGAAATTTTTATAGGAGCGTATGGAAAATAAATAATTCTGTAATCTTGATATCCGAACCCGGGCATACCGGCCGATCCCTGATGTCGCCGCCTGGGGCCGCCGGTTATGGGCCCGGATCCTGGCTTTCGGTTGGCGAGGCAGACATCCTCCTTGTGAGCGTGCCATGCCTCGAACACGAAACGACCGGCCGGCCATGCGTCGTTGCAGCGACATCTTTCTCGCGTAGATCTATTGCACTTCGCCGGGTGGCGAGGTCCTGTTGTCTCAAGGAATACCGACCATGGTGAGAAAACGGGATGGAGAACAAGCAGAGCGAAGATGTGTTAGTCGACGGCGAGTATGTCGCAACGTGCCGGGAGCGCAAACTTAACGCAGTGTCCGGGATTGATCGACCACTACAGAGAGGACCGTGGCCAAGGTGACGCGGCAAGCGCGAAGCGCTATCGAAACCAGCCGTAAAGGAGCGGGTATGGCACAACAGGGGGCAGTGTGGATGCTGTCGGGAGGGGATCTTCGGAACGATCTTCCATTTTTCGGCACAATCGGCTTTATCTTCGGCCTGATTCAATGGTTCGGTTACCGCTACTTCAACAAATCCAACGTTGGCACTGATCTCTTGGTGGAGCACATCGCCTTCAATTCGCTGCTGATGACCGTGATGTTCCTTTGGTTCGCCAAGTGGGCTGTCGAGCGGCTTTGCATCACGCAGGATCGACCGCTTCTCCGTGCGCTGATAGCGCACGTCAGTACTCGCGCCGTAGCCCTTGCCTCGGTCGCGGCTGCGACCGTCATCGGTTTCGGGGCGGCCGCCGCTGTATCCCACAATATTGGCCCGGCCCTGTGGACATGGTATTTCTCACTGTACCTCGTTGCGATGGCCGAGATCGCCGCGAATCCGTTCTTTGGGCCGAATCACTCCAGGCTGAATCGCTGCGCGATGGTCATCGTCATTGTCTCGCCCGTCGCCGCTTCATTTATGCGTTGAGACGAGCCGTCTCCGAAGTGTTGGGCGACATCTGTCACGTGTGGCGCACCGACGCCGCGCTAGACAGTGGTGAGCAAACCAATTGTGACAAGCTGTGGCGAAGCCAACCAATCGCGCAAGGCGCGCGATGAACGAAAACCGCTATGTCCCAAAAGCAGAAAGAGATCGAGCAGGTGCTGAAAGGTGTTCGGGATGGGACACAGACCGGGACCTAAAATCGCCACGCACTGCGGACGTGCAACGAATCGGTAGGCGGGCAGTCTGATCGGGTTCTTCTTTCACTTGCCGCGCGGATGGGCAGCCCGCCCCGAAAGCAGGCGGCCTAATCGGGAGGAGCGAAGCGGGATCGTGCCTCGGCACGGCGACAGACCGCGCAAAGAAGTCGGCAACTGCTTCGCTCAATGCAAGTCAGGCGGTACATAGTGAACCCCGAATTGCTCCGCCAGTTGCGCGAGCCGCCGATCGCGCGTCCAGAGCCGGGTGCTCGGGGTCAACAGCACCGATGCCAGCAGCGTGCAATCCACGGCACCGCATCCGCGCCCATACAGCCGTTCCCGCTCGATCCAGTCCGCTACTTCGCCTGACGTCGCGAGGCGCGTTTGGCGTAGTAACGCGAGATCTCCCAGCGTTCGCGCCCGCGGTTCGGGCGGCGTCCCGCACGTGAGCTCAAGTATCACCAGTGGATGTGTAAGGACGTTATCGATGCGCAGAAGTTGGATAAGCGCCGGTAGTGGCCGCCGGAAATGCTCGACCCACACGGACGTGTCGACCAACACACTCATCGGGAGGTTACCTCAGGAGCGCGGCGCGGGACATCTGCCATGTCGGGCGCGCGACCGCCCAGAGCGGCCAGGCGTTGGCCGGCCTGGACACGCACGAAGGTTTCAAGTGCCGCCCGGAACAGGTCAGCCGGCGGCATGCCCGGTTCGGCGAGTTCGAGTGCGCGCGCATAGAGAGTGTCGTCGACGGTGACGGTGGTACGCATGATGGCTCCTTTGATGCGCTTTTGCATCAATTCTAGCATCAATTCAACAGCGGCTCAGTCGCTGATAAACGGATCACCTGCCGGCCTGAACTGGGGCCGTGACACTTTCGTGGGCGAAGAGGGCCGCGAACTGACCGAATGTTGCGCTGCACAACGGCGCACGCTATAATTTCCTGTTCCCCTTTCTGCGCGCACCAGAATCCGCGAGAGGCATTCCTGCCTCGACTGTCCGTGCGCCATCCCACGATCTCGTTCGCACCCAACAGGCTTGACCAGCCTGTCACGCCCGCGGCGATCGTCGGCCAACTTGTCGAGGAGAATGTATTGGCAAACCCAGTTCGCGACGGCTCAGCATCTCGCGTGATCGCGGTCACGTCAAAGACCAGCCGCCGCACCCCAAAGGAAAAGACGTCGGGCGTCGCAACACCGCTGGACGTGGTATCGATGGCGCGCCAGGACGAGGAGCGTCAACGGCAGATGCGCGCGCTGATCGCCCTGGGCCGTGAGCGCGGCTATCTGACCCACGCGGACATCAACGATCACCTGCCCGACAACTTTACGCAAACGGCTGCGATGGAAACGATCGTCAGCACGTTCAGCGACATGGGGGTGGCCGTCTACGAGCAGGCGCCGGACGCGGAGACGCTCTTGCTGAGCGACGCCGCGCCCGCCGCAGCATCCGATGATCAGGCAGACGAGGAAGCGGAAGCCGCACTGTCGACCGTCGATTCCGAATTCGGCCGCACGACCGATCCGGTCCGGATGTACATGCGTGAAATGGGTGCCACCGAATTGCTAACCCGCGCGGGCGAAATCGAGATCGCAAAGCGTATCGAAGGCGGCCTGCAGGACATGATTCAGGCAATCGCCGCGTGCCCGTCGGTTGTGTCGACGGTTCTTGCCGATGCGGACCGAATCGCTGCTGGCGGACTGCGTATCGACGAACTGGTCGATGGCATCAGCGACGCCGCGGAAGAAGGTGAGGTGGCCCTGGAGTCCGATGACGCCGAGGTGGAAGAGCACGCCTCCGACGATGACACGGACGGCGACGACGTTGATGCGGACGCTGGGGATTCCGAGAAAGCGAACGCGGCCCGCCTCGAAAATCTCACGAACGACAGCCTTGCGATTTTTGCGCGCGTGCGTGCCCTGTTCGAGCAGTCGCTGGATGCGTCCGCTACCGGTAAAGCGCATTCCGCAGCCGTTGCGCAAGTGCGCGCGGAGATTCAGCGCGAACTCGTGCCGATCCGCTTCACCGCAAAAACGATCGACCGCCTGTGTGTCAGCGTGCATGAACAGGTGGCCGAGGTTCGTGCAATCGAGCGCAGCATCCTGGCGATCGCTGTCGACCGCTGTGGCATGTCACGCGAGGCGTTCGTCGAGTCGTTTCCGGGCCACGAGACCGACCTTGAATGGACTAGGCGCACGGCGGCGACTTTGCGACAGTGTGGCGCGGCACTCGAGCGGCATCTGCCGGCCATCCAGGCAGAGCAGCAGAAGCTCATCGACATCGAGGCCAAGGTCTCTCTGCCACTCCAGCAGCTCAAGCAGATCAACCGCCAGATGAGTACCGCAGAGCTGAAAATGCGGCAGGCCAAGCGGGAGATGATCGAAGCGAACCTGCGTCTTGTCATCTCGATTGCCAAGAAATATGTGAACCGCGGCATGCAGTTCCTGGATCTGATCCAGGAAGGCAACATCGGCCTGATGAAGGCGGTGGACAAATTCGAATACCGGCGCGGCTGGAAGTTCTCGACTTACGCGACCTGGTGGGTCCGGCAGGCAGTCACGCGTGCGCTTGCCGATCAGGCGCGCACCATTCGCGTGCCGGTCCACATGATCGAGACGATCAACAAGCTGAACCGGATTTCGCGTGAATACCTGCAACAGACCGGGCAGGAAGCGCCTCCCGCCGTCCTCGCTGAGCGTATGGAGATGCCCGAGGAGAAAGTGCGCAGCATCCTCAAGATCGCCAAGCAACCTGTGTCGCTCGAAACTCCGGTGGGCGACGATGCCGACGCGACGCTAGGCGACATGATCGAGGATGCGTCCGCGAGCTCACCGGTCGAGGCCGCGACTCATGCGAACATGCGCGCAGCGATCGATGAGGCACTTGACGGGCTGTCGCCGCGCGAGGCCAAGGTCTTGCGGATGCGATTCGGGCTCGACACGACTTCTGATCACACGCTCGAAGAGGTCGGCAGGCAGTTCGACGTGACCCGTGAGCGGATCCGTCAGATCGAGAGCAAGGCGATGCGCAAGCTGATGCATCCCAGCCGAGCGGACAAGTTGAGGCCCTTTCTCGAGCGTTGAGCAAGGACCGAAGTGCGCCACATTCCTCTTTCGACACCCCGCTTCAGACCCGCAGCGATCACGCATCGGCGTGATCGCTGCCTTTGTGGGCCGGGTTCGCGGCACGGAGGAGAACTTTGACCGGCTTGATGTTCGCGGCCGGTTCCCTTAGCGCAAGCGGTGACGCAAGCGTATTGCGGCTGTCGAGCTCACGCCGCTGCCGTTACCAACAGGTCTGAATCAGAGTTGATCGATGGACTTTCTATGGCCCACCCGCAAACCGCTAGCGCAGACAGGTGGCGATTGACGACTCGCATTTATCTATGCGGCCTATAGCGATCCGATCACAGCGGATCTGGCCTGCATGATGTAGTCGCACGTTTTTGTCCCAATATGTGGCGCGGCATGATGTTTCACCTGATGTGCACGAGCAGCGTGTAGGCCGGCGCTAGTTGCTCGAACCACCGATGGTCGCTGCCGTCTATCTGCACCAGTTCGCCCAGACACGCACGCCGTGCCCGCGGCTGATAAACCTTCAGCGGCCGCTGCCGGCGCGGAATCCATAGGCCGGAGGCCATTATCAGTGTACGAACTGTCTCGACGGCCAGTTCGATGCCGTGACATTCCCAGAGCTTCTCGCAGGCCAGTGTCGGTCCGAAATCGGCGTAGCGATCGCGGATGATCGACAGCGCCCGGTCGGCGTCTCCTGGGTCCAGACGGCGGTTGCCGGGCTTCGCTCGGTATCCCGACACCAAACCCGCAGGACCGTGCTCAAGCAGCCGGCGAATCTGTCGTGTCGTTAATTCCAGCCGTTCCGCTGCACGGCATGGCTTGAGCTTGCCGTCCGCTACGTCCTGAATGACCTTGAATCGGTCCAGTTCGAGCATCGTGATCCGATCCGTGGCAACCATCGTAGCCTCCGGCGCCGGCCCCCGGCGGCAGAGTAGCGTACGTGGCAAGAAAGCGGACATCTCAATCTAGCCGCCACACAACAAAAAATCCATCATACATATTATGTAAAATCAAGTGGCCAACAAAGCCGGCAGTGCCGTCAGGTTGAATGAGACTGACGGCCTGTCCATCGATCGAATCGCACAGTCACTCCGCTGTTGCACCCGCACCGTCCGGCACTACGTCGCCGGTCGCTCGCCGATTCCATGTCATCGCATCGAGCTACTTAGGTTGCTTGCACGCGAAGCGGATGCGCCGGCCTCCCGCGCCATCGCCGCCTCTATGGTCGAACAACCAGCCGTTGTAGCGCACATCGAACCCGCTCCGGCATCGCTCGACGTTTTGCCCTGCGAAATGCACGCATGGGTCCGTGTCCACGCGTCGCACTCTCAAGCCAACGCAGCTTCGTGCGCTACGTGCGCGGCTGGAACGTCGTTAACAAGATTGGGCCCGCCAAACGCGACGGCACGCTCACGGCCGTCCTGGCCCGCTTGAATACCTCGTCGCTCGAACTACCGCGCTTGTGGCGGACCGGTCCGCGATGGTCCGGAATCGTACCTCCCGCCTATTTCCAAAAAATAAGCGCATCGAAGTGCTTGTTATCTCAATTTAACGATGACAACTTTACTCCGCCACCTTTTGTAATAGGATGTAATCGACTCCGGTGCGAATGCCCCATATATTGAAATTGCTCTTTCACAACCTCTTGGCCATTCGTGGCGCAGTTTTTCAGCCGAAAGAGATTGAGATGCAAAAGATATGTTTGTTTACATGAAACCCGGAGAACAATTATGAATGATCAGAGTGTTTCAACGGCTCGGCGGCGCAAAGCTATCACACCATCACCGCAAGACCTCGAGCGCGGCTATTACGTAACCGAGGATGACAACGGGAGCTGGATTTATCCCGTGAAAGACTTATTTATCTTCGCATATGAGTCGAATCAATTGAGCAGTGACGACAAGAAAACTCTTCGCGCAGCCTTCAAGGCTGCGCTGGATGTTCCAAATCAAATCAAGCAATCCATTGAGAATACCGGAAATCAAGTGGCACTAAATTCGGCATATTTTCTCGATCCGGATATTGTCATCAAAGCGATAAACGACGTAGACGGCATGGCCGAAACCGGGGGCGAGAGTGACGGAGATAGCGGCACCAAAGTCACACTCGAGATCATGGACACATTCTTCCAAGACGTTCTGTCCTCGCTGGGAGGTGATGTAAAGGTAATCCAGGTCTGGCTCCAGGACAAGATGAATGACTTTCAGGTTCAAATTGGATTTGAGAGCAATTACAAGAACTTTGGCAATCTTATTGGCACTGTGGCAATGGCTGGCGATCTTGGCATTCCAACAACTGCGTTTCAGTACATTTACTCGGACTACAGCACTTCTCAATGGATGGAGAAATTGAGCTGTAGCGATACCGTTGCCCAGTCTTACAGCTACAACTACAAGGTGGTTTATTTCGAGTACGATCCTTCTTGAAATATCAAATCCGCCACAATTTCACTTGTCGTTACGATGGTTTTCGGGATGCCTCGTCTATGGAGATGAGGCATCCCCACTTTTCTCATTCGAATGGTAATGCGCTCGCACGGCTCGATAGGCTTCGCGCTCCGCAATGTGATATCGATACTGCCTGACGCGTATCCGGTCGGCGGCACCAAGCCGATCGTGCGTACCGATGCGCTTTTCCATCACATCGTCACCGGCGGCCAGCCGCGGCGCTGCCGCGACTACGACGACGTGCGGCGAGCGTTCTTCGACCACGCGCTGATTCGCTCGCTCGGCTGCGAAAGCGCGATCAACTATCCGGTGCGATGGGCGGGACAGGCGATCGGCTCGCTGAGTCTGCCGCATCAGCAGGCGTGGTGCGACGCTGACGATTTCGCGACGATCGCGCTGTTTGCGTCGCGCGCGGTCGCACCGGTGCTGAAGGCGATCGGGCGCGTGTGAACGGCGGACCGCGTGGATAGGGGCCGGGGAGCCGCGACTCCCCTGCTGCCTGAGCGAAACGGCCCGCATGGACCGTTTTCGTTACGCGATCGTCTGGCTCGCCAGATCCTTCGGCGCCTTCGTCAGCATTTCGGGCCGCTCGCCGACGAGCACCGTATCGTCGAACCGGAAGCCGCCCAGCCCCCATTCGTACAGCCCCGGTTCCGCAGAATAAACCTCGCCCGCGAGCAGCGGCCGGGTATTGAACGCCATGTCCTCCGGGAACTCGTGGCCGATCAATCCCATCCCGTGTCCGGTGCGATGGCGGATCAGATCGGCGACACCGTGCTTCTCGAACACCGCCTGTGCGGCCGCGTCGATCCCGCAGACCGGCTGGCCCGCGATCGCCGCTTCGCACGCCCCTTCGTTCGCCGCGCGTGCGATGTCGAACAATTGCGCCTGCCGCGCAGACGGCTTGCCGCAGAACCATGTGCGCTCGTTCTCGATCACGAGGCCGTTGATGCGCGGAATCACGATGTTTACGAGCCCGTGACCGTTCTCGATCGTCGCGCCGGCCGAGCGCCCGTCGCCATGCGGCGCGCAGCTCGCGGGGCCGGACAGCGTCCAGCAGCGCAGCACCTCGAATTGCTCGCCCGGAAAGCGCCGCGCGGCCTCGGTGACGAACAGCGCGGCCATCGCCATGTCGAGCTCCTGCACGAGGCGGCCCGGGCGGATGTTCTCGCGATAGCGGTCCTGCAGCCAGTCCGACAGCGCGCTCGCGTCGCGCATCAACTGGATCTCTTCCGCATGCTTGACGACGCGAAGCCGGCGCGTTTCGCCGGCCGCCGCTTCGATCCTGAGGCCTGGCAGCAATGCGGCCGCGCGCGACAGCGGGCCGGTGATCGCATCGCATCCGATGCGTGCGCGATGCAGGCCGGCCGCGCGCAACCAGTCCGCGACGCATTCGCTCCACTGGCTCACGAGCGGCAGCCGCTGCTGCACGCGCGGATGCTCGGCATAGTAGTGTGCGTTGTCGACCCACAGATGCCCGGCTTCGCGCGTGAAGCGCCAATGATGTGTCGACAACTCGTTCAACACGGCGAACGGCTCGCCGTTGCGCGGCACGACGCAGAGGATCGGGCGCTCCCACGGGAGCACATCGGTGTGGAAATTAGTGACGAACTGGAAGAAATCGCCTTGCGTGAAGGCGAGTGCGTCGTAGCCTTCGCGATCCATCAGCTCGCGCATCAGGCGAAGGCGGTAGTCGCGAACGTCGCGGCCGAGATGTGCCATGAGTTGCTCCGTTTGTCTGTGACGCCCATATTTCTGCAGTGAATGATGCGCGGCGACGTTTGCCGAATCGGATTCGCCGCCATCATTGACCCACGGCGGACACGAAGAATCGGCCCGCCCGCCATCGCCGCACGCGAGAGACCATGTTCGACACGAACGCCGCAAGCGTCCAACGGATTTCCGTGATAGGGTCATCACTGACATCCATAACGGTTGTCGGTTCGTTCCGCTACGTCGCAGGCAAGGCGATCACGGAGATTCGAAATTGAAAGACGTCTTTCGCCAGCTGGATCTGAATTTGTTGCGCGTGTTCGCGACGCTGATGGACGAACGTAACGTGACGCGTGCGGCCGCGCGGCTGTCGCTTTCGCAGTCGGCGGTCAGCAACGCGCTGAGCCGGCTGCGTCGCTCGCTCGACGACACTCTGTTCGAAAAGACGACAACCGGTATCCGCCCGACAGCGCGCGCACAGGAGCTGTGGGCCGCGATGCAGCCGCATTTCGACGCGCTGAGGCAGGCAATCTCACCGGATACGTTCGATCCGGCGCGCTTCTCCGGCACGTTCACCCTCGCGATGTCGGACTACACGGTCGAGCGTGTGATGCCGCGGCTCGCCGCGTACATGGGCCGATACGCGCCATCCATGCGGATCAGCGTGGTGCCGTACGATCTTGCCAACCTGCCGAACCTGTTCGATCGCGGCGGCGTGGATTTCGCGATCGGCGGCTATCTGAACGACGCGAACCGGAGCAGCGGTATTCGTACGCATGCGCTGTGGCCAATCCAGTGGAGTTGCCTGATGCGCAAAGGGCACCCGCTCGAGAAAGGTGCGTTGACGCTCCCGCGCTTTCTGGGCGCTCAGCACCTCGATGTCCTGTTTCCGGGAACCTCGACTCCGCTCTATGACAGCATCCTCGCCGCGCATTCGCACCGGCGCAACCTGCTACTCACGCTGCCCAACTATTCGCCCGCGCTCGCGATCATCGCGCAATCCGACTTCATCGGCGTGCTGCCAACCTCGCTGCTCGATCTCAGCCCGTACAAGGACTCACTGATTTCGCGCCGATTGCCGGTTCAGATGCCGGTGCGGCCTTACTGCATGATCTGGCATCAGCGCTGGGACAGTCACGCCGCGCACCAATGGCTGCGGCAGAGCATCGCGTCACTTTTCACACAAGCTTCGCCGCGCGCTTGACGCTGAAGCGCTGTCAGTTACGCGCTCGGGTGTGACTATCATCCGGCCCGATCAGCGGGAACCGACCCGTCAAACCATCACCCCTTTCCCATCACGGCGAGATAGTCGTAACGATCCCCGCGGTAGAACGAGCGCGTCAGTTCGAGCGGCCGCCCCTCGGCCGAAAACGAGCGGCGCTCGATGTGCAGCACCGGATCGCCGCTGCGGATGCCGAGCAACGCCGCGTCGAGTTCGGACGCCAGTTCCGCGCGCAGCCGCTGAAGCGCCCTGACCGGGCAAATGCCCGCGGCATTCAGCGCGCCGTACAGCGAATCGCCGAACTCCAGGTTGCCGCCCAGCAGTTCGGCGGCCAGCACCGCGCGCTCGATCGCCATCGGCACGGAATCCGCCGTTCTGACACGCTCCAGGTGCATGACGACCGAATCCGGCGCAAGACCCAGCGCGAGCGACTCCTCCGGCGTCGGGCGACGCAGTTCGCGTTTGACCCAGTGCGATCCCGGGCTGAAGCCGCGGCGGCGCATGTCGTCCGAGAAACTCGTGATCTCGGTCAACGGCTGCTCGACGCGCGCAGACACAAACGTCCCGGCACCCTGCCGCGCTTCGACGAGCCCCTGGCGGATCAGTTCCTCGATCGCGCGTCGCACGGTGTCGCGCGACACCTGCAGTTGCGCGGCCAGTTCCCGCTCGGGCGGAAAGCTCTCCCCGGTCTGCATCGTGCCGTCGACGATGAGCGCGCGCAGCATCCGGGCGAGCCGCGATGCAATCGGCATTCGCGCGCCGCCCGGCGATGGCGCATGCAGCTCGGCCACCTGCGGTGGACTGAACAAGTGCGCGCCCGGTTGCGGGTCGGGCGAAAGAAGGTCATCCAGGCTGCGTTCCGTCATCGATACACTAGAAATGGTCAGGATTGAACAGGCGACACGGTGCGATGCACGGCATCAGGACGGCTTGCGCGACTGCAGCGCATGATGAATCGATCCGCCGTGCTCGACGGACAGCGCCTCGGCTTCGCCGCAGCTCAACCCGGCCAGCAGCATCAGGATCGCGATCCGCGGGCGGTTGCCCGCTTCGGTGAGCGTTCGCGCCGCGACCTCCGGCGAGACGCCGGCGGCCTGCGCGACGATCGATTGCGCGCGGAGTTGCAGCTTGTGATTGTGCACCTGCAGGTCGACCATCAGATTGCCATAGGTCTTGCCGAGCGCAACCATCGACAGCGTCGAGAGCATGTTACAGACCATCTTCTGCACGGTCCCGGCCTTCAGGCGTGTCGACCCGGCCAGGATCTCGGGGCCGCAGTCCACTTCGATCGAGACCTCGGCAACCGCGCCGACCTCGCTCCCGCTGTTGCAGGCCACCGATACGGTCGGACAGCCGATCTGGCGTGCATGACGAAGCGCACCGATCACATAGGGCGTGCGACCGCTCGCGGTCAGTCCGACGACCACGTCCTCGCGCCGCAGGTCGATGCCTTCCAGATCCGCTCGCCCTCTTTCGGCGGAATCCTCGATGCCCTCGGACACCCCGACGAAACCGCCCGCGACGATGCCCACGACTTCCCGCGGCGACATGCTGAAGGTCGGCTGGCACTCCAGCGCGTCGAGATAGCCGATCCGCCCACTGTTGCCCGCCCCGATGTACACGAGCCGCCCGCCCGCGCGGAGCGCCTGCGCGACCATCCGCACGCCCGCCGCGATGGACGGCAACGCACGCGCCACGCATGGCGCGATGAACGCATCCTCGCGATTCATCAACGCCACGCCTTCCTCGATACTCAGTTGGTCGAGGTTGGCGCTGAAGACGTTCGGCTGCTCGGTGATCAAACGGTCCAGCGGCATGGTTGCACTCCACAGGTTGGGTGACGGATGGCCTTGATCATAATTGGTATGGCATTGGTTGTAAATCGTCGATTCAGTGACAGCCATCTCCCGGAAACCGTCGACGTCGGCTCGGCTCACCCCATAGCGCCACTAAACTACTG
Organism: Burkholderia cepacia complex sp. TUM26381; assembly: GCF_057439935.1. Taxonomy (NCBI): domain Bacteria; kingdom Pseudomonadati; phylum Pseudomonadota; class Betaproteobacteria; order Burkholderiales; family Burkholderiaceae; genus Burkholderia; species Burkholderia cepacia complex sp. TUM26381. The sequence goes on from NZ_CM172008.1 coordinate 769,004, forward strand.
ATAATAAATAGATTAAAGGCGCTCCACACGATCCAGCCCCTGTTATCTCCAGGACGGAAAAGCTATCCACTCAACCTCTGGACAGCTTCTCAAAAACTACCTATTGCCAACCAATATATGAATTGGTACGTTCCAATATATCGACGGTTCAATGTATCCGCCCCCCGGACCGGGGCGGTTCGGTATTCGACAGGAGCAAGCATGGCGGCAGAGACGGCAGAACGGTTCAGGGCACTGGCCCACGCGATTCTCGATGCGATCGGCGGCGCACGGAACGTGCGAAATCACACGCATTGCATGACGCGATTGCGCGTCAACCTCGCCGATCCCGTGCTCGCCGATCCGGCCGCGCTGCGGCAACTGCCCGGCGTGCTGGGCGTGGTGACCGGCGATCCGCTGCAGGTTGTGATCGGCCCGGGCGCGGTCAAACAGGTCTGGGGCGCGTTCGCGCAGGCATTGAGCGAACACGAGGCAAGCGGCACGCGCCCGCAAGACGACGCCCCCGCCGCGAAGCCGGCTGCGCCCGCCCGGCGCGGCAATCACGCCGTGCGCGGATTCCTGCGCCGCATCGCCGCGATCTTCACGCCGCTGATTCCCGCGCTGGTCGGCGCGGGGCTGATCAACGCGCTGGGTGGCCTGCTGCTGCTCTGGGCCCGGCACTCGCCGCCCGACAGCGCAAGCGACCTGACTTTCCTCGCCACCGTCGCGTCGACGATCGGCACCGCGTTCTTCGCGTTCCTGGTCATCCAGGTCGGCATGAATGCGGCGCGCGAATTCGACGGCACGCCGAGCCTCGGCGGCGCGGCCGCGAGCGTGATGATCGTGCCGGCGCTGACCAAGCTCCCCGCGTTCACGCTGCCGCTGCTCGGCGAGATCGCGCTGCGGCCTGGCCAGGGCGGACTGATGGGCGCGCTGCTGGCCGGCGTGCTGGTCGCGCTGGTCGAGCGCAAGCTGCGCACGCGGGTCCCGCCGGCCATCGAGACGCTGGTGACGCCGACGGTGTCGCTGCTCGTCGCGGGCGTCGCGACGCTGTTCGTGTTGATGCCGGTGGCCGACGTGCTGACGAACGGCGTCAGCAAGCTCACCACGCTGCTGTTGAATGTCGGCGGCATGCCGGCCGCGTTCATCCTCGCCGCATCGTTCGTGGGCCTGCTGATGTTCGGCCTGCATCAGGCGCTGATCCCGATTCATGCGCAACTCATCGCGCAGTACGGCTTCACCGCGCTGTTCCCGATTCTCGCGATGTCCGGCTGCGGGCAAGCCGGCGCCGCCTTCGCACTCTATTTCCGCGTCAAGGATGCGGGCCTGAAACAGCGGATCCGCGACACGCTGCCGACCTGCATGCTGGGCGTATCCGAGCCGCTGCTTTACAGCGTCACGCTGCCGCTCGGGCGCCCGCTCGTCACGTCGTCGATCGGCGGCAGCATCGGCGCGCTCGTGCTCGGGTACTTCGCCAGTCACGGCGATTTTGTCGGCGCGACCACGATCGGCCCGGCCAACCTGATGCTGATTCCGCTCGTCACCGGGCCGATGGGGCTGGGCAGCAGCGTCGCGGTCTACTGCCTCGCAACGGCGACAGCCTATGCATCGGCTTTCGTGCTCACGTGGTTCTTCGGGCTGACGCAGGATCAGCGGCGACAGTTCATCCGGCCCGCCCCGCAGCGCGCCGAACCGCTCGCCGACGGGCCGCTGCCGGTACGGCAGCCGCACTGAGCGCGCCGCGCGGCATCGAGACAAGGCGGTCGCACCGGAGTCGGTCGTCTCTTTATCGCCCCATTCAATATGGATAGCTAAATACATGAAAAGCGGAATGGCTTTCGCGCTTGCATGCTTCGTAACGACCTTCGCACATGCGCAATCGAACGTCCTGCTATGGGGGCGCCTGGGCGGCGACGTCCAGTACACGAGCGGCGTGCAGACGTCGCACGGGGCCGCGTCGCGCTGGTCGCAAGGCAGCGACTGGGGCGTCAACATCATCGGCCTGAAGGGCACGGAAGATCTGGGGAACGGCAATCACGCGCTGTTCTGGCTCGAGTCGGCGTTCACGCCGACCGGTTCGCTGGTCGCCGGGCTGATCTTCCAGCGCGCGGCCTGGGTCGGGTTGAAGAACGACACCTTCGGCACGATCCGCTTCGGCCAGGGGCCCATGCTCAACAATTACGTGTGGGAATACGACCCGCTGCTCGAAGAGAATTTCGGCGCCCAGTCGTTCGTCGCCTACCGGAACGGCTCCCGCCTCTCCAACGGCATCCGCTACCTGTCGCCCGACCTGCACGGCTTCTCGTTCGACGCCGAGCTGAACCTGGGCAACAGCCCGACGAGCTTCAATGCGGGCGATCCGGCCAACGCGGGCAAGGCCGGGCGCGCGGACGGCTTCAGCGGCGCCTACACGCACGGCGACTTCCAGGTGCGGGTGGTGTGGGACGAGATCCGCAACGCGCAGGGTATCGAGAACAACCTGTTCAGCTACTCGCGCGAGCTGTTCGTCGGCGTGCGCGACCGGTTCGGCCCGTTTCGCGTGCAGGCCGCCTACACCCACTACTCCGCACCCGACACGCCGGCAGGACTGTCCGATCGCGCCGACCTCTGGTGGGCCGGCCTCACATACGACGTGAACCCGTTTTTCCATCTGCAGGGTGCGGCCTACACGATGAAGGTCGGCCCCGGCAAGTGGACCGCCGATCACGACGGCGAGTCGCGCGTGACGATGGTCGGCGTCGGCTGCATGTACGACCTGTCGAAGCGGACCTTCCTGTACAGCATGGCCGCGCACGTGTTCAACAGCGCCAACGCCAATTTCGGCGTCAATCCACAAAGCCCGGGGCTCGGGCCGATGAACGCCGGCTGGGGCACGAACCCCGCGCCGGGCCATGGACAAACCGGCGTTTATGCCGGCATCGAGACAGTGTTCTAGCCGGCGTGGCCGGTCGGCGCAGTCCCTGCGCATCGCGCCACGTTCTTCCACCTCGCCAACCTGGAGTCGAACCATGCATTCCCGATCCATCCGCCCGCGCTCGTTGGTCGCAGCCGGCGTCGGCACGGCAGCACTGATCGCGCTTGCGGTCACCCATCCACGCGACGTCGATGCCGCATCGTCGTTTACCGTGCTGGACAACACCGCCTATGCCGATGTCTCGCTCGGACACGGCGCGGTCAAGACCAACTTCATCCCGGCCCGTTACTGCCAGCCGCTCACGTACGATGCATCGACAGGCAAGGTGAAGCTGCCGTCGCAGAGCGACTGGGAGGCACTGGTCAACACGTACGATCCGACGCCGGCCGACTCGGCCGGCTATCTCGTGCTCGACTGCGAAAAGCTGTACCTGACCGGCAGCACGGCGACGATTGCCAACCGGTTCGCGATCCTCAAGCAACTCCAGCAATGGACCCAGGCGATTCGCCCCAATCGCGTACTCGGGTGGTACGGGCTCGCGAATGCGGCCAACATCAGCACCGTGGATTCAGCCAGCGCCTATCGCGACATCGCGCAATTGATGGATCTCAACAACGGCCGGACCGCGTATTTCCCGAGCGAATACGTGAAGGCCAACGGGACATCGCCGTATACGGGCGCGGCATGGGCCCCGCAGCTCAACGCCGACCTCGCCACCACCGGGACGATCGATCGCCAGAGCAGCACGGGCACGCATCCGGTGTTTCCGTACGTCTGGCCGCAGTACTACGACCAGAACACGACCTTGATTCCCGCGTCGACCTGGCAAAGCATGCTGAACACGATCCGAAGCACCAGCGCGGCCGGCCTGATCATCTGGGGCGGCCAGAATCCTGCTGTCGAATACGATGCGAACAATGACGGGAACGGGCCGTGGGTTGCGGTCACGCAGGCGTTTCTGGACAGCCTCTGAGCGACGCGTGAGCGTGTCGGGCTACCGTACGGCCGCGCTACGGAGCGAAACGGGCAGCCCGAGGACGATCAGGTGCAGGACGATCGGCACCAGGACGGCATCGTCGACGAGACCGAGCAGCGGTATCGCGATATTGAACGGCTCAAGCGCATAGACGGCGACGAGCCCGAGCACGGGAATCAGCCAACCCGGACGATCAGGGTGGCTCAGGGCGGTCCAAAGGACGCGCAGGTCGCGTCGGGCGGTTTTCCAGAGCAGGAGCAAGCGTCTCATTTGGCGATTCTCCGGTGAGGACAATCGAGCATAGCAGCTTGCCGATTCCCGTGCCGCCCGACCTCGACGCCGGCCATGACTCGACTTTGCAGGTTCGCCGGCCGATGCACGCCTGCGCGACGTCACCGGACTGCGCGCGACGGTTTCCGGAAGCGCGGCATCCGGGCACGCCGTACCGCCACCGCCTTGGCACCGCCGAGCCGCGCGCCGTCATCGCCGGCGCGCGGCCTCGTCGATTACGACTGCGAGAGCCTGCGCAAGCGCTCGACCGCCGACTCCGAACCCGCGGCCGCTCCGCCTGCCGCGATGCGACGCGCTTCTTCGACCGCCGCCTGTTGATCGAGCGGTTTCTGCCCGATGGCCGCCACCGTTTGCGCGGCATCCGCGGCGACGCGCGCCTGGGAGGCCGCCGCCTGCAACGCGCCGAGCCCGGTCGACGCGCCACCGGTGCCCGCACGCAGCCGGCTCAGTTCATCCTGCTGTTGCTGCATCAACTGCGCCCGCTCGCGGTCGGCCTGTGCCTGCGCGAGGTCGGCCATCGCCGCACGCGCTTTCGCGTCGAACTCGTTCACCTGGGTTTCGACGGTCGTCAGAATTTCCTGCAGCGTATCGACGAGTTGCTGGGCGCCGTCCGCTTCGGCCTGACGCCGCGGCAGATCCTGCTTGCGACGCTCGAGATCGTTGGTGAACTGCGTCAGGGTCAGCTCGTTGATCTCCTGCTTTTCGAACTTGTCGATCAGCACGACCGCCGCCTTCATGTCGCCGTCGATGCTCGCCTTCAGATCCGCGGCCGCCTTCTGCGCAGCGCCGTTCTTCTGCCTGGCCTCGGCCAGCTTGACCGCCACTTCGTGCAGCTTCGCCTGAAGGTTGTCGCGGTCGACTTGCGTCGCCGTTTCCGGATCGAATGCGGCGATCTGCTGCGCGAGGCGGTCGCCTACGGTACCAACGTGTTTCGCGAGAAGCGACGAAACGAGTTTCCAGCCAGACATGGTGTGCTCCTTGGTCAATCTTGAGTTGCGAGTTGCGGGTTGCGGGTTGCGAACGGATCGAGGCGGCTTCGCGCCTCAGAAAACCTTGACGCGCAGCGGATCGATGGCAAGACCGGCGAAATAGTCGACCCAGACGGCCTCGTCCGGACGCCCGTCCATCGTCTCGACATGCTCGAAATCGATCCACAGGCGCTCGATCGGGCCACTTTCCTGCGCCGGGCCGGCCGGCAGGCGCCGCACGTATTGCATGAACGAATGCGTCTTCTCGACGCCCTTCTGGCCGACGCCGTCGTCCAGCCGGCGCTCCCTGGCCGTCCACGGCCGGACGTAGTCGCCGCCCGGCGCATCGCGCTCGAAGCCGATCGCGTCGTTGCCGCCGAGCAGCGCATCGACGCGTGCCGGCTGCGTGGCGAGGTGTGCGATCTGGGCAAGCTCGTCGCGATCCATGTCGTAGCGGTCCTGCCCGAGGCCGTAGCCGTGGCCGCGGAAGGCGTCCTGTTCCTCGGCCGTCAGCGGATATTCGCGATACAGGAACTGGTAGTACGCGGTTTCGCGCACATCCCGCGGATCGTCGTTGCCGGTCATGACCTGAAGGAACGCACCCTGCCCGTTCCTGTCCGTGCCCGTATCCGTGTACAGCCGGAAGATCGACAGATCCGCATCGGCGTCGACATGCAGGCGGCTGACCGCGACGATCGGCATCTGCACAGCCGGCGGCACAACCAGCAGCGACCCTTCGAGCAGCGCGAAATCGGCCAGCACCAGCTCGATCATGCCGCCGATACGCGCGCCGAACGGCAGCCCGGTGTCGACCCGCTCCGGTTGATCGACCTGCGCGCGCGCAAGATCGTCGAGGCGCTTTCCGCCGATACGGCGAGCGAGTTCAAGAATTCCCATGTGCGTCGTTTCTCAGAGGCGGTAGTTGGTGTGGGACATGTAGCGTGCCTTCCGCTCCAACCACGCGCGGCGCGCACGTCTGAACAGCGCGACGACAAGCCACACGGCGAGAAAAAGGCCGCCCAACACCACGACTGCACCCAGCCACACGTTCTTGCGTTCCTTTGCCGGCGGCTTCGCCGCCTGGGCATGCTGGACATCGGATGCGGCGACCTCGGCATCCGGCGTCGCATCGTCGTCGGGCGCGTGCCGATACACCGACGCATTGCCCGAATCTGACGCGCGCCTCTCCGGCTGCTGCACGACGACCGTTTCGCGCGGCGCGCTGCTGCGCCCGAGCATATAGCCGAGCAGGAGCCCGTTGCTGCCATTGGATGGCTGTGCCGCGACCGGCGGTGGCGGTGCGCTGTACGACGGCGGCGGCGGCGCGTCGTTTCGCGCCCCGTACGAATGCGGATTGCTGGACGTGCCGTGGTCGGGCGAGTTGCTGTTGCTGGCGTTGCTGCCATCACTGCCGCTGTGCGACGACTCGCTCGAATTCAGCGTCGCAGCCGCGTCACGGCTCGACTGGGCGGCATACAGCGCCCCACCCAGCGCAGTCGCGGCAATGACCTTCTTCGAGCCCGAACTGCTGAACCCCGACTTCCCGGACGTGCCGGACCCATCGGACGGACTGGCCGACGAACGGGCCGGTGCGTCATAAGCGGAAGCGCTCTTGTAGTTCGACGCACTGTATGAGCTGCTGGAGCCGGGGGTCGCACTGTAAGAGGAACGGCTGGAGCTTGAGCCGGGACTCGAACTGTAATCGGAGCGGCTGGAGCTTGAGCTGGGACTCGAACTGTAAGTCGAGCGACTGGAGCTCGAGCTGGGACTCGAACTGTAATCGGAGCGACTGGAGCTTGAGCTGGGACTCGAACTGTAAGTCGAGCGACTGGAGCTCGAGCCGGGACTCGAACTGTAATCGGAGCGGCTGGAGCTGGAGCTGGGACTCGAACTGTAAGTCGAGCGACTGGAGCTCGAGCCGGGACTCGAACTGTAATCGGAGCGGCTGGAACTTGAGCTGGGACTCGAACTGTAAGTCGAGCGGCTGGAGCTCGACCCGTAACTGGAACTGTAAGAGGAGCGGCTGGGGCTGGAGCTGGAGCTGGAGCTGGAGCCGTAACTCGAACCGTAGGAGGACCGGCTGGAACTCGAGCTGGAGCTGGAACTTGAACTGTACGACGAACGGCTGGACCCGGAGCTCGATCCGGACGACGAGCGGCTCGAGCTGAAACCGGAACTCTTGGCAAAGGCGATCGGCGCCGGGCATCCCGTAGCGAGCGCGAAAGCGACCAGTGTCGCAGCGACCTGGAGGCGTGTGGCCTTCATGTTGTTGACGTCCTTGTGGTTCAAAATTGAGTCTGCTCGGGCCAGTCGCCGGTCTCTCAGTTGCCGTTCCGGCCCGTTGTCATGCGCGGGTTTTCGTACCGCCCCGGCGCCATCCGGTTGCGCATGCCGTGCGATACGCGAGCCGAGCCCCCCTTTCGCCGCGCCTACAATCCTAACAAGTCTGAAGGAAGCTTGCGTGACCATTTGACCCCGAATGCATCATTCCGGCGGATTATTTCCCTGGACGATCCGTTTTATCGAACCCGGAGGCATTGCCTTCGGATGGGGCTGGCTGGCTGGCAAGCGCAGGCGCGTGGATTGAAGCGGCAGCCAGGAAGGAAGATCGCCGAACGTTGGCCAAGACCCGCTTTCTGCTGCATCGGCCGCCGGCCGCGTCACGCAGCGCGGCTGGCGACCCGGGATAGTTGCCGCGATGAAATCGTCAGGATGCGCGACAGGCCGAATCGCCTCTTCGTCGGGCGACGGACCAATCCATGGAAACGATGACGCCGGATACCGCGTGGGATTTCCGGCTGAGCGCGGAAGGGGTGGCGAAATACAGGCCGGCAATCAAAATCGTGTCGTCCGAACCGGAAATCGACAAACGCATCGCGAATCGCTGACGGCGCCGCAACGGGCGCATTTCCGATTGTTCACGAATGGCGCGTGCGTCGAAAACCAGGCGCGGCGGCCCGGCCGGACCGCTATCGGTCGATGATCGAAAGGCGACCGCCGCCGGCCGCCCTTCCCCGCGTTACGCCGCGGCCGCTTCCGCCCAGGGCGGCCGGAAATCCAGCCCGAGATGCTGGCTGATCGCCGCGTCGAGCCGCTCGACCGCGTCCCGCTCGATACGCGTGATTCCCGGATGCCAGATATCGACCAGCAGGCAAACCCGCGGCTCGTCGCTGTCGTTCCAGCTCTCATGCTCGAACGTGTCGTCGAATATGATCGCGCGGCGGTCCGGCCACTCGCGGGTCTCGTCGCCGACGCGCAGCCGCGAGCCCTGCGGCACGATCAGCGGAAGCTGGCAGGTCAGCTTGAGATTCGTCGTGTCCGAATGCGGCGGAATCCGCGTACCGCCCTGGATCACCGAAAAGATGAAGGCGCCGCTCGGGCTGAGGAAATCCTGCACCTGCCGCATCAGCGCCGCGGTGCGCGGGCAGCGGCGGCAATTCTCCTCGACCTCGGGCTCGCCCTTGCGCCGGAAATAGAACGACCCCCAGTCGTTGCGCCGGATCGACTCGAACCGTCCCGCCACCTGCTCTTCGTACGGCAGCAGCATCGGCGTGGTCACCTGCGCGAGAAACTCCTCGCGCAGCACGTCGACCGACGCCTCGATCGTCGACGTGAACGCCTCGAGCTCCGGATAATCGGACGCCTCGTACCACGGCTTCCCGTCCAGCCCCGGGAAATAGAACAGCAACGGCCGCTGATGTTTCGGCAACTCGGGCAGCGGAACCCGCCCCGTGTTGATGTTGACGAACTCGATCACGCGTTCGAGCTCCGCTATCCCGTACTGCGACACGAGCGCATCCAGCGTCTCGTGAATCGCGTTGTGCATCTCCTGTTTCAAAGTCGCTCTCCTTGGCTATCGTGGGGTGACAAAACGAAAAAGATTGCCGCTACCGCATGACGCATCGCACCTGAATCGAACCGGCGCGCCCGGCCCTACACGCGCGCCGTCGCCTTCGCCTCTTCCACCGGGCCGGCAGCCCAGCCGCCGATCGACGCGCCGTACCCGGACGCCGCCGCGACCAGCACGCCGACGCCGCACCACACCGCCTGCACGCCCCACTGGCTGACCAGGTAGCCGAGCAGGATCGACGCGATCATGCTGCCGAGCTGGAACACCAGCGAAAAGAACGAGACGGCGCGCGATCGCAACGCATCGGGCGTCCGGTGATGCAGCACCGCGTTGACCACCGCGCCGGCAATGCCGAGGAACAGCGCGACCCCGCTCAGCACGACGCCGAATGCGACCACGTGGTTCGCCCAAAGCGTCAGCACGAGGCTCACGGAAAGCCCGGCGAACGGCAGCGTCACGGCGAGCGCCGGCCGTGCGGCGCAATGCTTCATCACGCGATACGACGCCCAGCCGCCCGCGCCCTTCACGACCAGCATCAGCGTGAGGAACAGGCCGAACGCCCAGGTCGCGCCATGCGTCGGCACGAGCGTCTTCAACACCACCGGCCAGTAGCTTTCCAGCACCGACACGACGCCGCCGAGCAGCATGCAGAGCAGGATCAGCGGCCGCACCGCGCCGCCATGCCACGCAAACCGGACCAGTTCGCGAAGATCGTCGAGCATCCTGCCGGCCGGCGCCGCCTCGTGCGGCGCCTGCTCGGCCTCGGCGAAAAACCACGACGTCAGGCCCAGCAGCACGATGAACAGACCGCACGCGAGCGCCAGGCCGATCTTGTACGGGTTGTCGAACAGGCGGCTGCCGATCAGGTCCGGGAGCACGCCGCCGACCAGCGACATGCTCGCCAGCCCGAGCGCGGAGGCCAGCTCCGCGCGGCCGAGAAAATACGGAATCCGCTTCGTCTCGCCGTGCTCGCGCAGCAGGCCGACGTACCACGCGTCGACGGTGCCGGAACTCATCGCACGCGCGACGCCGAAGCTCGCCGCGGCGAGGTACAGCATCGGCTTCTGGCTGAAACACAGCATCAGCGCGCAGCCGACGCTGTTCATCAGCAGCGAGATGCGATAGGTCCGGATGCGGCCCACGCGGTCGGCCATCGCACCGAACGGCAGTTCCAGCGCGATGGTCGACAGGCTGAACAGCGCCGCGTAAAGCCCGATCTCGAACAGCGTGAAATGGTTGTGCAGCAGGAACAGCGTGACGACCGGCAGCACGAGGCCGAAGGTGCCCCACAACGCCGCCTGCTGCAGGCAGTACCGCAGGTGGACGGTCATCGGCCGTCCTTGCCGCCGGACTCGAGCAGCAGGTACTCGCCGTCTTCCGCGCTGCCGGCGCCGATCTCGACGAAGCCGCACGCGGCATAGAACGCCAGCGCCGGCGCGTTGGCGCGCAGGCACTTGAGCCGGTAGCGCGTGGCCGGCCAGCCCGGCAGCGCGCGCAGCAGCGCCCGGCCGACGCCGCTGCGGTGGCGCGGCCGGTACACGTGCAGGTGATGGATGAAATGGTCGGGCTCCCAGACCGACACGAAGCCGGCAAGCCGCCCGCCGCCGTCCTCGGCGATCCTCAGCCGCTCGCCCTCCGTCTGGACCTCGAAGTCGGCCAGCTGGAACGCACCCGCCGGCTGCCACACGAAAGTCTCGCGGCGCGAGTTCAGGAACAGTTCGCGCAGGGCCGGCATATCGGCGGCCACCGCGTCACGTACGATGATCGTCATGATTCGCTTACCTCGCAGCAGTCGTGGTTGCCGGGGCCGCGCAGCCTGGCAGGCTCGCCATCACGTCGGCAACGAAGCGTTCGGTGTCCCAGCTGCGGTCCACCGTCGCGCCCAGCCGGGTGATGACCGCGCGGCACGACGGCACGATCACCACCAGCTGGTGATTGAAGCCGTCCATCATCGTCACGTCCTCCGGCAGCGACGGAAACCGCCGCGCGCCGCCGACGCCGGCGTTCAGCCACAGATGCGCGCCGAGCCGGCCGTCGTGCCGCGCCGCCTGGGGCGTCGCCATGAACCGCACCCAGTCGGGATCGACGATGCGCGTGCCATGCCACACGCCGTGCTGGAGGATCAACTGGCCGAGCTTCGACCAGTCCCGCGCCGACGCCAGCATGTAGCTGCCGCCGACCAGCGTGCCCGACGCGTCGGGCTCCATCATCGCGGTGCGGATGCCGAGCGGCTCGAACAGCCGCGCCCGCGCGAACGGCACGATGTCGAGCGGCTGCGGCGAGACCGCCCGCGCGACGATCTTCGCGACCAGCACGCTGCCGCCGCTCTGGTAGTCCACCTCGCGGCCGGGCGCGACCTTCAGCGGCCGGCTCGCGACGAAGCGCGCCATGTCGGTCGACTGGTACAGCATCTTCGTCGTGTCCGAGCCGGGCAGATAGCCTTCCTGGTAGTCCAGCCCGCTCGTCCATTGCAGCAGGTTCCGCAACTGGATCGCCTGGCGCGGATCGCCGGGCGATGCCCAGTCGTCCAGCAGGCGATCCTGCGCGAGCGTCAGCTTGCCGTCGCGGGCCAGTACGCCCGCCAGCAATGCGGTAACCGTCTTCGTCATCGACCAGCCGAGCAACGGGGTGTCGGCCGTGACGCCCGGCGCGTACCGCTCGCCGACGAGCTTGCCGTCCTGTCGCACGACCACGGCCAGCGTGTTGCGCAGCGACCCGGGCGACGGCTCCGCCACCGCGCGCTCCAGCACGCTGCGCAGCGCCGGCGGAACATCGGACGGCACAGCATCGCCGGCGGGGTCGACGTTGTCGGCATCGGCCGCGGCGGGCGGCAGCGCGAGGCCGCGGCCCTGTATGCGCAACGCGTCGAGCGCGTCGGCCGGCGCGAGCGTGCAGCCGAGGCCCGGCCGGTACAGCGCGACCGTCGCGCGCAGCACGCCGAGCCCGGCGGCCTCGACGGTCTGTCGCGCACGGTCGATCCGGTACGTGACGAAGTTGAACAACGGATTGATCGGCTTCACTTCGCGCGCGAACACGGCGCGCGCATTGCCGTCGCCGCCGGCGAGCACGCGCACGCACAGGTAATGCGACGCATAGCCGGTCGCGGCGGGCAGCGCCCAATACAGCACGCCCGCGGCAATCACCAGCAGCAGCACGGCGGTGGCGGCGAGCATCTTGAAGACGGTAGCGACACGGGACGGATGACGATCCGGCATGGGGAATGTTTTCCTGGTTCGACGATTCGACGAGACGGTGCAGGCGGCCGCGCGGCCGCCCGCGCTCAGAGGATGATTTCCTTCTTCAGGTACAGCCGCTCGGACTGGATGTCGTGCGCGTGGCAGCGCGCGATCAGCTTGTCCGATTCGACGATCGGCAGCGAGGTCGGCGCGTATTCGATGCTGGAGATGAACTTGAGCCACGGCTCCGCGCCCATCGCATAGACGAACACCTGGCGCGGTGCGAAGCACTCGACCAGCGGCCACGCACGCTCGCAGTCGGAGCCGTTCAGCCGGCGGTTCTGGTCGAACTGCCGCCCGAGCGGCTCGTTCAGGAGCGCGCCGTACAGCCAGGACATCGGCGCGCCTTCGCACTCCATGCCGATGAACAGCGTGCCGATCCGGCCGATGCGCTGCGCGATGCGCTGGTACAGCTCCGGCTGCAGGTTGTTCGAGTCGGCCGCGAACAGCATGCTCTTGCCGTCCACCTTCAGCGCGAAGGCCATCTTCGCGGCGATATGCAGATCGCCGTGCTCGCCGAGGAACGGCAGCGCCACGATCTCGCCGCCCGGCACGGGCACGCTGTCCAGCTCGCCGACCTCGACGACTCGTTCGAACCCGCACGCCTCGAGCGCGAGCCGGATCGACGGGTCCTGCAGGAACCCGCCGTGGCTGCGCGGCACCACCAGCGTGCCGATCCGGTGCCGTAGCTGCAGCAGGCTCTCGAGCACGATGTGATCCTGGTGGTTGTGAGTCAGCAGCACGTAGTCGATGCGCTCGGGCAGATCCGCGAACGTGAACGGATCCTCGCCCTGGCCGAGCGGATAACCGACGATCGGATCCGTCAGCAGCGAAAATTCCGCGGTTTCGACCAGCACCGTCGCATGGTTGAAGTAGCGCACCCGCACCGGCTGCTGCCCCGCGCGCGCCGGTGCCGACGGCGGGCGCGGCGGCGGCGCGTCGGTGAACCAGGTTTCGAGCGCCGCGCGCCGGGCGGCACCGCCCTCCGCATGCGCGAGCAGACGGTCGATCAGGTCCGGCGCGGCGCCCGCGTGGCGGGCCGCGAACAGCTCGTCGTACAGCGCGTCACGGAACGGCAGGCGGATCTGCACCATGTGCTCGTCGGGAAAGCGCGGCGTGCTGAGCATGAAGCTCCGGTCGTCGCTGGTCGCGAGGAAGCCGTTCACGCTCTGCAGCGCGTCGAGATAGCCGGCGCTGTCGTACAGCAACCGCTCGAACAGCCGGTACGACGCGTGGCCGCGCAGGTCGTAGCCCAGCTCGACGAACCCCTTCAACGGCTCGGGCACCCGCGCATACAGCGGCGACAGCGTATCGCCGCCCCCTTCCCGTGCAAGCAGCTCGTCGAGCTCGCGCAGCGCGTCCGCCAGCGCCAGCAGCGGCGCGGCGCGCGTGCGGGTGTCGCGGATCAGCGCATCGACCGCCGGCACGAGCTCCCGGCCGCCGTTGAGGAACGGCCCGCCGGCCATCTTCGCGGCGGAACGCCGGTGCAGCTCCGGCGCGCGGATGAAGGACTCCATGATGCGCAGGTGTACCTGCTTCATCACCAGCGCGCAGGTCGCCGGCTGCAGCAGGAACGTCCACGCATACCATTGATTGATCAGCGGTTCGAAGACGACGTTCGGTTTCAGGTAGATCTGGGTCATGTCAGGAATGATCGTGTTCGACTACGGGAACGGCTGCGTCGGCGACAAGCGCGAGCGCGGCCTCCATGTGCTCGCGCCACCGGCGCAGCAGTTGTTCGGCGGTGGCGCGCGTATGCACGGCGTCGCTGTAACGGCACTCGAACGCGAGTTCGCCGTCGCCCGCGACGCAAACGAGGTTCAGCAGGTGCGAACGTTCGTCGGTCGCCGCGCGGTCCGCGCCCACCGCCTCGGTGGCGGCGGAGAACCATGCGGACGGGCGCGCAGCGGCCGCCGACACGAAATCGACGCTGACCTGCGGCTGCACGCAGCGCCGCCACGCGTCGAGATCGACGCCGGCGGGCGGCGGTTCGTCCGCGCCGCCCAGCGCGGCCGGCGGCAGCGCGGCGAGCGTCGCCTCCCATTCGCGCAGCGCCGCGACGCTCGGCACGCCGGCGTGATGCGGCAACAGCAGCGGCACGTCACAGACGAAGCAGCCGACCGCGCGCTCGACCGCCGGCCCGTCGTCGAGCCAGTCGCGGCCGTGCCGGCCGAGATCGGCGACCACCGCGCCCCCCGCCCAATCGGTCAGTGCGCGCGCGGCCGCCGCGATCGCGACGGTGGCGGCTTTCACGCGCAGGCGCTGCGGCACGACGGCCAGCAACCGTCGCGCGGCCTCGCCCGTCAGCCGGTCGCGCACGACCTGCTGGCTGGCCTCGGCGTTCTCGCCGCGTGCCGCGTGCCGATCCCGCGGCAGCGCGACGTTGCCCGCCATCGGCGCGAAGTACGCGGCGGTTGCGCCGGCCTGCCGCGCGGCGGCAATGCGGGCGTCCAGCGCGCGAAGATAGGCCGGGTACGCCAGCGTCGGCGCGGCCAGTGCCGGCGTCCGGCCGTTCGCATGCGCCGCATACGCGTTGGCGAGGTCGTCCAGCAGCACCGCCCAGCCATGGCTGTCCGCCACCAGCCCGTGCACGACGAGCAGCAGCCGGTCGCCGGCCGCACCGCACCGGTAGTGCGCGATCCGGATCAGCGGCCCGTGGGCCAGATCGAAGCCCTGCTGCAGCGTCGTGCTGTGCGCGGCGATGAAGCGCGCCGCATCGTCTGCCGAGCCGAGGTCGTGGCTGCTGAAGCAGCGCTGCGCGGCGTCTGCGTCCGCAGGCGCGACGCGGCCCGGCAGCGTGTCGTGGTCGAATACGCAGCGCAGCCCCGGGTGCGCGTCGAGCAGCGAACGGAACGCAGCCAGCAGCGCGTCGGCGTCGAGCGGCTGCGCGGCCTGAACGAGCAGCGAGCGGTTCCAGTGGTGTGCGTGCGGGCGCTGCAACACGCGCCGTTGATACGGCGTCAACGGGAACCCGGACACCTCGTCCGCCTCCGGTCGCGCCGCCAGCGGCCGCAGGCAATCGGCCAGGTCCGCGAGGGTCGGACTGGCGAAGAAATCCTGCGGATCGACCGCCCAGCCCGCCCGGTTCAGTTGCGCGACGGCCCGCAGCACCAGGATGGAATCGCCGCCCAGCCCGAAGTAGTTGTCGTCCCGGCCGATCCGCTCCAGCCGCAGCACGTCGCGCAGCACCGTCAGCAGCGCGCGCAGCGGCGGCGTTTCGTCGCCGCCCGCGGCCTCGTCGGGCAGCACCGCCGTCGACACCCACTGGCGGTCGATCTTGTCGCCGGACGTCTTGGGCAGCGACGGCACGATGGCCAGCGCATGCGGCACCAGATGCGCCGGCGCGACGCGGCGCAGCGCGCGCAGCCGCTCGCGCGCCGCCTCGCGTGGCATGTCCGGCGCGCCCGACGCGCCGGGGCCGACGACGATGAACGCCTCCAGGCGCGGCGCCAGCGCGTCGTGCCCGCTCGACAGCCGCACCGCCGCCTCGCGCACGCCGTGCTGTTCGAGCAGCAGCGCCTCCACTTCGGCCAGGTCGACGCGCACCCCGCGCACCTTGATCTGGCGATCGCCGCGGCCGAGGTAGACCAGCGCGCCCGCCGCGTCGCGCCGCACGAGGTCGCCGGTGCGATACATGCGCGCGCCCGGCTGTCCGGAGAACGGATCCGGCAGGAACGCCGCGGCCGTCTGCCCGGGGCGGCCCGGGTAGCCGCTCGCGAGCGCGCTGCCGCCCAGGTAAAGCTCGCCGCGACACAGCGGCGGCACCGGTTGCAGGTGCGCGTCGAGCACATAGGCCGTGGTGCCCGGCAGCGGCGCGCCGATCGGCACGTCGCGTTCGTCCGGGCGCGCATCGGCCGGCACGTCGTGCACGACGGACGTGATCACGCTTTCCGTCAGCCCGTATGCGTTCATCAGCGCCACGCGGCCGCCCGTCACGGCGCGCCATGCCTGCACCGCCGCGAGCGGCACCGTCTCGCTGCCCGTCACGACCAGACGCAGCTGCGCCGGCAGCGCGGCCTCGCCGAGCCGGATCGCCCGCACCCATTCGCGCCAGAACGACGCGGGCAGGTTGAGCACGGTCGCGCGTTGCGCGTCGAGCAGGCCGCTGAACGCACCGAGCGTCGACCACGCCGCGCGGTCGAGCAGCAGCAGGCAGGCGCCGGTGGACAGCGCCGTGAAGATCTCCTCGATCGACACGTCGAACACGAGCGACGAGAACTGCACGACCCGGTCGTCGGCCGTCATGCGATACGCGGCGCACAGCGCCTGGATCTTGTGCGCGACCGCCCGATGACTGACGTCGACGCCCTTCGGCACGCCGGTCGAGCCGGACGTGAACAGCGTATAGGCGGCCTGTTGCGGATCGATACCAGCGGGCAGCGCGCCGGCGGGCGTGTCGCCAAGCGCGGCGAACGTGAGCGCCGCGCAGCCGGGCCACGCAAGCGGCGCCGCTGCGGCGTCGTGCACGAGCAGCACCGGCGCCGCCTGCGACAGGATCGCGTGCTGCCGCACAGCCGGCGCGGCGGGATCGAGCGGCAGGTAGGTCGCCCCGGCGCGCAGCACGCCGAGCAGCGCCACCAGTGCGTCGAGCCCCGTCGGCAAGCACAGCGCGACGCGGTCGCCGGCGCGAACGCCGTGCGTGTGCAGTGCGCCCGCGACCTGCTCCACCCGCGCCCGCAGCGCCCCGTAACTGAGCGTCTCGTGCGCCGTGGCAACCGCGGGCGCAGCGTTGCCGGCCGTCAGCGTGCCCGCCAGCAGCGACATGAGGTCGGACGCGGCCCACGCGGACGCGTCGGCCGTCCCGGACGCCGCTTGCCATGCCTGCCGCTGCGCAGCCGACAGCACGCCCGCGTCGCCCAGCGGCGCATCGTCCGGCAGCGTCAGCAGGAGATCCAGCGCCGCCTGGAACTGTTCGACCACCTCGTCCGCCTCGCCCCGCTCCAGTGCGCCGTCGCGCGTCAGCAGCACGCCGCCGTAGCCCGCGCCGTCGCGATGCAGGTTCATCGTCAGGTCGTATTCGGTTTCCGTTTCCGGCGTGTCCTCGAACGCGACCTCCAGCGCGCCGGTCTGCACGGTGCGAACCGGCGCCTCCTGCATCGAGAACACCACCTGGAACAGCGGCGTCAGCGACGTGTCGCGCGGGCCCGCGAAGCGCTCGACCAGCTTCTCGAACGGATAGTCCTGGTGCGCGTGCGCGGCCATCACGCAGTCGCGCACCCGCTCGATCCATGCCCGCGTGCTGCTGGCTGCCGGGAATGCCACGCGCAGCGCAAGCAGGTTCACGAAGAAGCCGACGAGTCCTTCGGTGCGGCTCGACGCACGGTTGGCGACCGGCGAGCCGACCACCAGGTCGCGCTGCCCGGTGCGCCGCGACAGCATCAGCAGGAACGCGGACAGGAACACGACGTATGGCGTCGTCCGCAAGCGCCGCGCCAGCGCGTCGACCTGCGCTGCGCGTCCGGCGTCCACCGCGACGCGGCCGCTGTGCGCGAGGCGCCCGGGCGTGCGTGCGCGGCGCCGGTCGCCGCCGAGGTCGAGCACCGGTGCGCCGTCCAGATGCGCCCAGAACGTCTCGTGCGCCGCGTAGTGCCCGGCGGCGAACTGCGCCGCCTGCTCCTCGCTGTAGTCCGCGTAATCCCACGCGGGCGGCGCGGCGTCCGGCGCGCGCCCCTGGCTCGCCGCGGCGTACAGCGACGCGAGATCCTGCGCGATCAGCCGGAACGACCAGCCATCGACGACGATGTGATGGAACGACATCAGCAGGCACGCGCGGCGCGGCCCGAGATCGAGCAGCCGCGCGCGAAACAGCGGCGGCCGAGCGAGATCGAACGGCTCCGCCCGCAGCGCGTCGCGATGCTGCGCGATGAACGCGCGCCGTGCGTCGTCCGTATCGCCTGCGTACGCATGGATCGACAGCGCGACCGCCGCGTCGGCATGCACGTGCTGCTCGCCACTGCCGTCCGGCCCCTCGTGAAACGACGTGCGCAGCACCGGATGGCGCGCAACCAGCCCGGCGAGCGCCGCGTGCAGCGCGGCGCGATCGACATCGCCGTGCAGGTGCAGACATTGCGGCAGATGAAAGACCGAACCGCCCATGCCGAGCCGTTCGAGCGTCCACAGCCGGCGCTGCTGGAACGACATCGGTGCACGACGCGGCCCGGCGGCCGGCAGGCCGTGCTGCGTCGTTGCCACCCGCCCGGCGGGCTGCGCCGGTTCGGCCTGCACGCGAATCGCGCGAGCCAGCCCGTCGATCGTCGGCGCACTGAAGAACGCCTCGAGCGTCAGCTCCGCATTCAGCCGCTCGTGAATCCGCGTAAGAACGCGCCCGGCCAGCAGCGAATCGCCGCCCAGTTCGAAGAAATCGTCGGCCGGCGTGATCCGCTCATGGCCGAGGCACTCCGTCCAGATGCGCGTCAATGCGTGCCGCACGTCATCGGTTTCGACCGGAGCGGCGGGCGGCGTGTCGGCCACGGCCGGTGCAGCCACCGACGCAACGGCCGGCGCCTCCGGCTGCGCGCGCTCGATGGGGCCGCCTTGCTGGGCGGGCAGCCAGTGACGCGTCCGCTCGAACGGATAGCCCGGCAACGGCAGGCGCTTGCGGCGCTCGCCCGCGTACGCGTCGCGGCGTGTCAGGCGCGCGCCCTTCGCCCACAGCCGGCCGTAGCCGGTGAGCAGGGTCGCCATCGTGCGCGGCGTGCGCTCCGTGAAGCTTGCCAGCACTGCGTCGGCCGGCGCGCAGCGATGCCCGCGCACCAGCGCCGCCAGCACGTCGCGCGGGCCGATCTCGACCCACAGCGCGTCGCCCAGCGCCGCCAGCGTCCGCACGCCCGCCGAGAAGCGCACGGTGCCGAGCACGTGCGCGGCCCAGTACGCCGGATCGGTGGCGCGCCGCGCGTCCAGCAGCGTGCCGTCGAGGTTGGAGATCAACGGGATGCGCGGCGCGCGCAGCGTCATCGTCGCGGCATGCGCCTGCACGCGCGCGGCCGCGTCCGCCATCATCGGCGAATGGAACGCATGCGACGACGCGAGCCGCGCATGCGCGATACCCGTGTTGCGCAGGTGCGCCGCGAACACGTCGACCGCATCCACCGGGCCGGACACCACGCACTGCAGCGGCCCGTTGACCGCCGCGACGGCGAGCGCCGGCGGCAGTTGCGCGGCCAGCTCGTCTTCCGCGATCGATACGGACAGCATCGCGCCGGCCGGCTGCGCCTGCATCGCCGCGGCACGCGCCGCCACGAGGCCGACCGCCTCGTCGAGCGAGAACACGCCCGCGCAGCACGCGGCGACCAGTTCGCCGACGCTGTGGCCGATCAGGTAGTCCGGCGTCACGCCCAGCGCAGCCCATGCCTGATACAGCGCGTACTCGTACGCGAACAGCAGCGGCTGGACCAGCGCCGTATCGGTGGTGCTCGCGTCGCCCAGCAGATAAGGTTCGAGCGCCAGCCCGGCCGCGCCCGCGAACCGCCCGCACACCTCGTCGAGCGCGGCGCGGAACACCGGGTTCTCGCGATGCAGGTCTTGCGCCATGCCGGCGGCCTGCACGCCCTGCCCGGTGAACAGGAAAATCACCGGGCGCGCGTGCGGCGCGTCGTCGATGGCCGGCGATACACCCGCCGCCAGCGCATCGAGCGCCGTGTCGCGCGACTCGGCGACCACGAACGCCCGGCACGCGTGGTCCTGCCGGGCGGCCTGCAGCGTATGCGCAACGTCGGCCAGCGCCCATTCCGGGTGGCGGCGCAGCGCGGCGGCGAGGCCGTCCGCCGCGCGCCGCAGCCCGTCCGGCGTGGCGGCCGACAACCGCAGGCAATGCGCGGCAGCGGCCGTCGGCGCGTCCGCCTCGGGCGGCGCGGCTTCCAGGATCACGTGCGCATTCGTGCCGCCGATGCCGAACGAACTGACGGCCGCGCGGCGCGGCGCAGCGCCGCCGTCCGGCCAGTCGGCCGCTTGCGCCGTGATGCGGAAGGCCGCGTCGTCGAGTTCGAGCAGCGGGTTGGGCGTGTCGAAGTGCAGCGTGCCCGGCACCTTGCCGCGTTCGAGCGCGAGCGCCGCCTTGATCACGCCCGCGAGCCCCGCCGCGCTGTCCAGGTGCCCGACGCTCGTCTTGACCGCGCCGAGCATGCGCGGCGCACGCACGGGGTGCTGTCCGTAGGTCGCCTTCAGCGCGGCCATTTCGATCGGATCGCCGAGCAGCGTGCCGGTGCCGTGCGTCTCGACATAGCCGACCGACGCGGCGTCCACGCCGGCGTCCGCCAGTGCGGCGCGGATCACCCGTGCCTGGCCCGCAGGGCTCGGCGCGGTGTAGCCGGCCTTGTCGTGGCCGTCGTTGTTGATCGCGGAGCCCTTGAGGACCGCATACACGTGATCGCCGTCGCGGCGTGCGAGATCGAGCCGCTTCAGCACCACCGCACCCGCGCCGCTGCCCTCGACGGTGCCGCTCGCGGCCGCGTCGAACGCGCGGCAATAGCCGTCCGCGGAAAAGATCCCGCCGGTGCGGTGCAGGTAGCCCGGCACACCGTCGACGCCGATCGACGCCGCACCCGCGAGCGCGAGTTCGCAATCGCCCTGCGCGACCGCGCGTGCGGCCATGTGCAACGCGACCAGCGACGTCGAGCACGCGGTGTTCAGCGTGACCGCGGGGCCGGTGAGGTTCAGCCGGTACGCAATCTGCGTCGCGGGCTGGTTGAGCACGTTGATCTGGTACAGCCCGAGCGCCTCGACCGCGTCGCGGTTGCCGAGCACGTGGTTCGCGAGGTACTGGCTCGCGCCCACGCCGACGTAGACGCCCACGTCGCGCGCGGGCCCGGGCCCGGCGTAACCGGCGTCCTCGAGCGCGCGATAGCTTTCCTCCATCAGCTTGCGCTGCTGCGGATCCATGATCTCTGCCTCGCGCGGCGTGTAGCCGAAGAACGCGGCATCGAAACAGTCAGGATCGCGTATCAACCCGCGCGCGGCGACGAAGCGCGGATTGCCGAGCAGGTCGTCCGGCACGCCGAGCGCGCGCAGCCGCGCGTCGTCGAGCCGGGTGATGCCGTCCTCGCCCGCGAGCAGCATGTGCCAGAACTGCTCGACGTCGTCCGCGCCCGAAACGGCCGCGCTCATCCCGATGATCGCGACGTCGCGGCTGTCGACCGGCGACGCGCTTGCGGCCGCAGCCGCGCCGCCGGCGCCGGTTGACGGCTCGCCAGGCGCGGACAGCCAGCCGGCCAGCGTGCGAATGGTCGTGTAGCGGAACAGGTGATCGATGTCCACGTCGCGGCCGAACTCGCGACGAAGCCGCGCCTGGCACTGGATCAACGCGAGCGAGTGGCCGCCCGCGTCGAAGAAGTTGGTGTCCGGATCGATCTCGGCGAGGCCGAGCACGTCGCGCCAGATCGCCGCGACCGCGGCCTCGGCATCGCCAGGCGTACGGCGTGCGGCGCCGGCGGGGCCGGGCGTGCCGGCCGCGTCGAGCGGCCAGTCGGCCAGCCTGAGGCGATCGATCTTGCCGCTGCCGGTCATCGGCATCGCGTCGAGCATGACGATCCGGTCGGGCACCATGTACGGCGGCAGCGCCTGTTGCGCATGCGCCTTCAGCGCGCCGTCCGGCAGCGCGCCTGCCGCCTGCACGAACGCGCAGAGCACGGCGCCCGCGCTGCCCGAACGCGCCAGCACCGCGACTTTGGCGACGCCCGGATGGCGGCCCAGCACCGACTCGACTTCACCCGTCTCGATGCGGAAGCCGCGCACCTTGACCTGCTGGTCGTCGCGGCCCACGAATTCGATGTCACCGTGCCGGTCGAAGCGGGCCAGGTCGCCGGTGCGATACAGCACGCGATCCGCGTCGCCCGTCGCATACGGGTTCGGCACGAAGCGCTCCGCGCTCAGCTCGGGCCGGTTCAGGTAGCCCGACGCCAGCGCCCGCCCGGAGAGGTACAGCTCGCCGGTCACGCCGATCGGCAGCCGCGCGAGATCGGGCGCGAGGATATGCGTGCCGACGTCGCCCACCGCGCGGCCGATCAACACGGGGCCGCTCGTGCAGCGCCACACGGTTGCGTAGATGCTGGCCTCGGTCGGGCCGTATGCGTTGAACAGCGGCGTGTGCGGCAGCACGCGCGCCGCCAGCTCGACGGTCGCGGGGAGCAGCGGCTCGCCGGCAGCGAACACGGCGCGCAGCGGGCTCGCCGCGCCGGCGTCGAGCGACTGCAGGAACAGGTGCAGCATCGACGGCACGAAATTGACCACCGTCACGCGATGCCGTTCGATCGCGCGCTGCAGGTAGCGCGGATCGTACTGGCCGTCCGGCCGCGCGATCACGATCGCGGCGCCCTTCATCAACGGCCATAGCATTTCGGTAAGCGAAACATCGAACGATTGCGCGGTCTTCCACAGCACGCGATCGCCCGCCGCCAGCGGATAGGTGTGTGCGAGCGCGTCGAACAGCGCGAGGATGCCTTCCTGGCGGCACAGCACACCCTTCGGCGTGCCGGTCGAGCCGGACGTATAGAGAATGTAGGCCGGGTCACCGGGGCTCACGCGCGGCGCGGCGGCCAACGCGGCCTGCCCCGCTTCCGCCAGCGCCGCCTGCTCGACGAATTGCACGCCGCACGCGCGCAGGCAGGCGGGCGCGGCGGCATCGCCGACGATCGCCACCGGGCGCGCGTCATCCACCATGAAGCGATGGCGCGCTTCCGGCAACGCGGGATCGAGCGGCAGATACACGGCGCCGATCCGGAACAGCGCGAGCACGGTCTGCAGCGTCGCCGCCGTGCGGCCCGCGCACACCGCCACGACGTCGCCCTGCCGCACGCCCAGCGCGGTGAGCGCCGCCGCGCGCCGGTCGCACTGGTCGAGCAGCGCCGCATAGGTCGTCTCGCCCGCGTCGTCGATCAGCGCGACGGCGTCCGGCGCGGCGGCCGCGCACGCGGCGAGCCGCTCGCCGACGCTCGCGCCAACCGGCAGCCCCGGCTTCGGCGCCGCCCAGTCGTCGAGCCGCGCGAGCGTGGCAGGCCGCAGCCACGCCGCCGCGGGCGCGCCGGCAAGCCGCCGCAACGCTTCGTGCTGCGCGTGCGCGATGTCTTCCGCGTCGGCACGCCGCAGGCTGTCGGCCCGGTAGCCGACGATGCAGCGCAGCCGCTGGTCGCTCGCGGAGACGGAGAAATCGACCTGCACCGGAAAGCTGTTGACCGCATGACCGTCGCGGCCCGCGAGCATCCGCACGTCCGCGTCGTCCAGCTCGCGCAGCACGTGGAAGCTCGTGAAATTGAACAGCACCTCGCCCAGCTCGATCCCGCCGTTGTCCTGCCGGATCTGCTGCGACGGATAAAAGCGGTGCCGGAAAATGCCCGACTCGATCTCGAACACCTGCCGCGCCTGAGCGGCGGGCGACGCTGCGTCGTCGAGCGTCGCGCGCACCGGCACCGAATTCAGGAACAGCCCGACCGCGCGCTCCGCATGCTCGGTCTCGGGCCGCACGTGCGTCACCATCGACGTGAGCACGTCGCGCCGCCCGCTCAGCGCCTGCAGCGCGCGCAGGTGGGCGGCGAGCAGCACGCTCTTGAGCGGGACGTTCGCGTCGCGCGCGAGCGCGCGCAGCGCCGCCTCCAGTTCGACGGAGACCTCGACCTCCAGATAATCCACGCGCTCGTCCGCTGCGTCGCCGATCAACGGCGCGCGACGCAGCGACAGCGCCTGCGCGCCGTCGAGCTGGCCGCGCCAGAAATCGCGCTGGGCCGGATCGGCGAGCGCCGCCTGTTCGAGTTCGATGAAATCCCGGTAACCGGCCTGCACCGGCACGTCGTCCGGCCGGGTCTGCGCGCCCGCCAGGCCCGCCGTGTAGAGC
This sequence comes from Burkholderia cepacia complex sp. TUM26381, assembly GCF_057439935.1. Taxonomy (NCBI): domain Bacteria; kingdom Pseudomonadati; phylum Pseudomonadota; class Betaproteobacteria; order Burkholderiales; family Burkholderiaceae; genus Burkholderia; species Burkholderia cepacia complex sp. TUM26381. Next base: position 793,039 of record NZ_CM172008.1, read on the forward strand.
CGGATGAATTCGGTGGTCAGCGCGGCCTCGCTCCAGCCGTCGAGCATCGCGTGATGGAAGCTCCACACCAGCTTGAAGCGCTGCGCCGCCAGCTTGAACACGAAGCAGCGAAACAGCGGCGCGGCGGCGATGTCGAACGCGGCGAACCGCTCGCCGTCCATGAACGCGGCGATCCGGGCGGCCTGCGCCGTCGCGTCGAGCGCAGTCAGATCGGTGACCGCCAGCGGAATGCGCGCCGTGTCGAACACGAGCTGCAGCGGCACGCTGAACCCCTCCGTCCGCAGCGCGGTACGCAACGCCGGATGACGCGCCGACAGCCGGTCCAGCGCGCGCACGAGGCAGGCTTCGTCGTACGCATAGGCGACCTCGTAGCCGATCACGTCGTGGTACAGGCTCGAACGCTCGTGCCGCAGGCTGTGATAGAGCATCCCCAGTTGCAGGCGGCTGAGCGGATACGCGTCGACGACGCCGGCCGGCAGCCGTGCGCGGTCCGCTTCGCTCGTCAGCGGCGCGCGGGGTACGACGGCCTCGGCCGGCGCACCTGCACCTGCACCTGCACCTGCCCCCTCGCCGCGCTGCCGCTCGATGTGCTCGCCCAGCGTACGCACGCTCTGGTGGACGAACAGGTCCTGGATCTCGAATTCGAGCCCGTGGCGCTGCGCCTGCGCCTTCAGCCGGATCGCCAGCAGCGAATCGCCGCCGAGATCGAAGAAACCGTCGTCGAGGCCGAACCCGCTGCGACCGAGCACGTCTTCCCACAACGCGCGCAGCACGCGCTGCGTGTCGGTCAGCGTCTCGGGCGCCGTTTCGGCGGCCGCCTGCGCCTGCGCAGGGGCAAGTTGAGCGAGCGCAGCCCGGTCCACCTTGCCGTTCGCCGTCAGCGGAATGTGCGGCACCGCGTGCAAGCGCGCCGGCACCAGATGATCCGGCAGCGACGCCCGCAGCTGCGCGCGCAGGCCGGCTTCGTCCGGCGCATCCACGCCCGCGCCCGGGCTTGCGGTCCAGTACGCGACGAGCTGCTTGTCGCCCTGCGGCGTCGCGTCAACCGTCACGACGGCGGCCTGCACGCCGCGGCATGCAGCCAGCGCCGCCTCGATTTCCGCGGGCTCGATCCGGTAGCCGCGCAGCTTCACCTGCCGGTCGCGCCGGCCGAGGTAATGCAGCGCGCCGTCATGCGCCCAGTAGCCGACGTCGCCGCTGCGGTACATGCGGGCGCCCGGCTCGCCGCCGTAAGGATCGGGCACGAACGCGGCAGCGGTCAGGTCCGGCCGGTTTGCGTAGCCGTGCGCGACGCCGAGCCCCGCGATGTAGATGTCGCCCGCCGCGCCGGCCGGCAGCGGATTCAGGTCGTCGTCGAGCACGTACACCGACGTGCCCTGGATCGGCATGCCGATCGGTACCGTGCGCCCCGCCGCCGGCTCGCCGCGCACCGGGTACGCGGTCGCGAACGTCGTGGTCTCGGTCGGCCCGTAGCCGTTGACGACCTGCCCGCGTTCCAGCAGCGCGCGGGCGCGCGCCACATGCGGCAGCGACAGCACGTCGCCGCCGCAGACGAGATAGCGCAGCCGCCGCAGCGCGTCCGGCGCGTGATCGACCATCGCCGCGAACAGGCCGCTCGTCAGCCACAGAATCGTCACGCGTGCGTCGACCAGCAACGGCCCGAGCTGGTCCAGCGACGCATCCCGCCCGACCGGCACGACGAGCGACGCGCCGTTCAGCAGCGCGGTCCAGATCTCGAAGGTCGACGCGTCGAACGCGGTCGGCGCGAACTGCAGGAACACGTCGTCCGGCGTCACGTCGAGATAGGTCGGCCGGTACGCGAGCCGCAGGATCGCCTGTTGCGGCACGATGACGCCCTTCGGACGATCGGTGGTCCCCGACGTGTACATCAGGTACGCCGGCATCTGCGCCGGCAGCCCGCTCGCGACGAACGCGCCGTCGCGCGCGGCGATCTCGTCGTCGTGGTCCTCGAGGACGATCAGGTTCAGATAGCCGTCGCGCAGCGCGTCGGTGCGCGCCACCACGTCCTCGCGCGTGACGATCACGCTCGCCTGGCTGTCGTCGAGCAGGAAGCGCAGCCGGTCGGCCGGATAGCGGCTGTCGAGCGGCACATACGCGCAGCCCGCGTTGAGCACCGCCAGCATCGCGACAATCAGTTCCGCGCCCGGCTCGAGACACAGGCCGACGGTCGAGCCCGGCGACACGCCGAGATCGCGCAAGTGATCCGCCAGCCGGTTCGCGCGGGTGTTCAGCGCGTGGTAATCGAGCGTCGCGTCGCCGTGGCGGATCGCCGGGCGGCCCGGATGCTGCCGCGCGAGCGCGTCGATCACCGAGCCGATCGAGTCGGGCAGCGGCTGCCCGAGCGGCCGGCTCTGCCAGCCGCGCAGCGCGTCGAGCGTGGGCGCGTCGCCGCGCGCGAGCGTGCCGAACGGCGCGTCCGGCTGCGCGGTCAACACGTCGAGGTACTGCACATAGGTGCGCGACAATCGCTCGATATCGGCGGCTTCGAACAGATCGGTGCGGAACACCGTGCAGCAGCGCACGCCATCGGACGTCAGCTCGGCGAACAGCGTCAGGTCGAACTGCGCGTAGCGGTACAGGTCGTCGCGCACCGTCATCGCCGGCATCCCGGCCGGTGCCGCCGGCCCGGCGGCGCCGGGCACCGCACCTTTCGTGTCCTGCAGCACGAAGTTGACCTGGAACAGCGGGCTGCGCGCGGAATCGCGCGCGACGCCGACCTGCTCGACCACCTGGTCGAACGACACCGCCTGATGCCGCAGCGCGTCGGCGACGGTGTCGCGCTCGCGCTCGACCAGCGCGGCGAACGTGGCACTGCCTTGCCGCGCAGTGCGCAACGCGAGCAGGTTCGCGAAGAAGCCGACGATGCGCTCGCTGCCCGGATGCACGCGGTTCGACGCGGTCGTGCCGATGCAGAAGTCGTCCTGGCCAGCGTAGTCGCCGAGCAGGCACCGCCACGCGGCCAGCATCACCGTGAACAGCGTGCCGCCCTGCCGCCGCGCCAGCGCTTCGGCCCGCGCGCGCACGGCGGCGGGAATCGTGAAGAACGCCAGTTCACCGTCGTGCGCGCGCCGCGACGGGCGCGGCAGCGCGAACGGCAATTCGAGCGTCGTCGCGCCCGTCAGCCGCTCCTGCCAGTACGCAAGACTCGGCGCGCTGTCCGCGGCGCTGCGCGCCTGCTGCCACAGCGCATAGTCCGCATAGTGCGGCCCGTCGTCGGCCCGCGGCTCAGGCTCGCGGCCCGCCAGCCGCGCCGCGTAGGCCGACCACCAGTCGGCCAGCATCAGCTCCAGCGACCACCCGTCGACGATCAGGTGATGGGCGGTCAGCACGAGAATCTGCCGGTCGTCGTCGAGACGATGCAGCGACGCGCGCAGCAGCGGCCCGTGCGCAAGGTCGAACGGCTGCGCGATTTCGGCCGTGATCGCGCGGGCGATCTCCGCGTCGGTCACGCCCGCCGCGTGACGGTGTACCGGCAGCGATGGCTCGTGCTCGGCATGCACACGCTGGTACAGGCTGCCGTCGCGCTCGTCGAACGTCGTGCGCAGCGCTTCGTGCCGCGCGACCACGTCGCGCAGCGCCGCCTGCAGCGCTGCCTCATCGAGCGTGCCCGCGATCTCCAGCACGTGCGGCACGTGGAAATGACCGGCGCCACCGCTGATCGCCATCTGCACCCACATCCGCAACTGTTCCGCCGACGCGGGCAGGTCCGCCGGCCGAGCCTGGCGGGTAATCGCGTCGCGGTTGCCCGCGCCACGCTGCCTGCCGAACGCTTCGAGCAATTGGCGACGCTTGTTTTCGGTGGAATCGTTATGCGACATCAAACCAGCTCTCCCGACGATGAAAACACTGTGAGTAGTTCGTCCATGTCGTCCGGCGCGAGGCGCTCGAGCAGCGCTTCCAGGCGGTCCTCCTGCTGGGCCTTCTGGCCGAGCGCCACCAGCACCTGCGCGCTGAACCGGTCAAGCTGCGGCGCGCCGAACAACAGCGGCGGCGACAACAGCAGCCCGTAGCGGCCATTGAGGCGCCCGATCAGCTGGATCGCCTGCACGGAGCTGCCGCCGAGCATGAAGAAATGGTCGTCCGGCCCGATGTCGGCGACGTCCAGCACGGCCGACCACTCGGCGGCGACCTCGGCCTGGAACGGCGTCTTCGCGCGCACCTCGGCACCGCGCGCGCGCGTCTCGAGCGCCGCGTCGGCGAGCTGGGCCAGGCGCTTGCGGTCGATCTTGCCGGCCGGCAGCAGCGCGATGCGCTCCACCACGTCGATGCGGGCCGGACGCATCGCGTCGGGCAGCCGCGCGGCCAGTTCCGCGTGCAGCGCGTCCGCCGGCCAGCTGTCCCACCCCGCGGCCGGCTCGACGAACGCGTGCAGCAGCCGCACCCGCCCCTGCACCCGCACCGGCACCACCGCGCACTGCGCGATGCCCGGCAGCGCCAGCAGGCATGCCTCGATCTCGCGCAGCTCGATCCGGTTGCCGTTGAGCTTGACCTGCTCGTCGCGCCGGCCGAGGTAATGCAGCTCGCCGTGCTCGCCGAACATCGCGATATCGCCGGTGCGGTACATGCGCGCCCCCGGACGGCCTGCGTATGGATCGGGCACGAAGCTCGCCGCGGTGAGGTCCGGGCGGCCGACGTACCCTTGCGCGAGCCCCGCCCCGCCGATGTACAGTTCGCCCGCGCTGCCGGGCGGGCACGGCTCGAGGCCCGCGTCCAGCACGTACAGCGACACGTTGTCGATCGGCCGGCCGATCGGCACGCCGGCGCGCGCATGGGCCTCGCCCGGCTCGCAATGCCACACGGTCACGTCGATCGCGGCCTCGGTCGGCCCGTACAGGTTGGCGAGCCGCACGCCCGGCAACAGCCGGTGGAAGCGCTCGGCCTGCTCGGCGAGCAGCGCCTCGCCGCTGCAGACGACCAGCGCGAGATCCGGGAAGCGCTGCCCGGGCGCCGCGTCCAGAAATGCGTTCAGCATCGACGGCACGAAGTGCGCGACCGCGATGCGCGCGTCGCGCAGCAGCACGGCGAGCCCGGCCGGGTCCTTGTGCAGCTCGGGCGGCGCGATCACCAGCGCATGCCCGCTCTGCAAGGTCCACAGGAATTCCCAGACCGACACGTCGAAGAAGTACGGCGTTTTCTGCAGCACGCGCACCGGCGCGGCATCGGCGAGCAGCGAGCCGTGCCAGTCGAGCCGGTTGACCAGCGCGCGATGGGTGTTGGCGACGCCCTTCGGCGTGCCGGTGGAGCCCGACGTGTAGATCACGTACGCGATCCCGTCCGGGTGAATGCGTTGCTGCGGCAGCGGTTCGGCGGCCAGCCAGATCGCGCGCTCGTCCAGCGCATGCCGCGCGACCGGCCCGGCGGGCAGGCGTGCCAGCAGGTGCCGCTGCGTGAGCAGCAGCGCGAGCCCTGCATCGTCGACGATGCGCCGCAGCCGGTCCGGCGGCGCGGCGGGATCGAGCGGCACGTAGGCCGCGCCCGCCCGCATCACCGCGAGGATCGCCAGCACCATCTCCGTCGAGCGCTCGCAGCACAGCCCGACGAGGGCCCCCGGCGTCACGCCGCGCGCCGCGAGAAAGCCCGCGAGCCGCGCCGACAGCGCATCCAGTTCGCGATAGGTCAGTTGCTCCGCACCGAACCGGACGGCCGGTGCATCCGGCGTCGCGGCGCACTGCGCGGCGAAGCGGGCCGGCCAGTCCGTCGCGTCGATCGTGCGCGCGGGCCCGTGCCAGTATTGTGCGAGCCGCGCGCGCTGCTCGGGCGCCAGCAGGTCGACCGCGAGCGCGGGCTGTGCATCGTCGTCCAGGTACGCGCGCAACAGCCGGCCGAAGCGCGCGGCGAACTCCCCGATCCGCGCCGGCGGCAGGCAGCCGGTGTCGTATTCGAGGTTCACATGCAGGCCGTCGGGCGTCAGCTGATACGCGAAGTTCAGGTCGAACGGCCGCTCGGCGGCGACCACCGGCAGCAATTCCGCGTGCACGCCGTGGAATGCGAGCGGGGCATCCTGCACGAAGAACGCTTCCGTCACGCCGACGTTGAAGACGGGCGTATCGGCCAGCGAACGCGTGCGCCGCAGCGCCGTCACGAGATCGGTCAGCGACAACTGCTGATGGTGCTTGCTTTCCGCACGCCGGGCAGTGGTGCGCGCGACGATATCGCGGAACGTGTCGCCCTGCCGCAGCGAAAAGCCCATCGGCAGGTTGTTCACGAAGCATCCGCTCGCATCGCGAAACTCCGGCGAGCGCATGTTGACGGGATAGGTCACGACCAGCTCGCGCACGTCCTGCCAGCGGGCCAGCGCGATAGCGAACAGGCTCGACAGCACGAGAAACGGCGTCGAGCGGCTCGCGCGGGCCCGTGCGCGCAGCCGGCGCGTGGTGTCCGCGTCGAAACGCATCCGGTGGATGCGCCCCTCGCGCGGCTCCGCCGATGCCGCTGCGTCGAATTCGACCCCGAGCGGCGCATGCGCGAGCACGCCGAGCCAATAGGCCAGATCTTCGTCGTAGCGCGGCGACGCGCGGTACGCGGCTTCGAACGCGAGCTGCTCGCCGAGATCCCGCAACGTGCAGGCGGGCGCCGGGCCCGCGCCGAGCGCGTGGTTGTACAGCGCCGTCAGCCGCTGGTTGATGTACACCGCGGAAAACGCATCGGAGATGATGTGCGGAAAGCTGAGCACGAGCCGGTGCGCGTCGGCATCCTCGCGCAGCAGCGCGAAGCGGAACAGCGGCGCGTCGTCGAGCGCGAACACGTGCGCCGCGCGCGCGGCGATCCATGCGTCGGCCTCGGCGGCGTCCAGCTCCGGCGCCACCCGCGCGTCGCGGTAGTCGAGTGCGACCGTCACCCGGTCATGCACTTCTCGCACCACGCGGGCGTCGTCCATCCGGAACGTGCTGCGGCAGCCTTCGTCATGCTCGTGGACGAACGCGTCCAGCGCGCGCCGCAGCGCGTCGCGATCCAGCGGACCCGACAGGCGGTAGACGAGCGCGGTCGTGTAGGCCGACGAGTGCGGATTGAGCTGCCACTCGAGCCAGAAGCGGTACTGATAGGCTGAAAGCGAAGTGGTACGCATGGTGGCCCCTGTCTGGATGCATGAAGGACGTGAAGGACGGCGCGGCGAGTCGATCCCCCCGCGCCGCGCGTCAACGGACCGCGTGGTCCGCGACGTCCGGTTCCGTGAAATGTTCCGCGATGCAGTGGCGCAGCCGCGGCCCGAATACGGCCGCGATGTCGTCGGCCGAATACGGTGCGATGGCATCGTCGATGCCGAGCGCGCGGTCCACTTCCTGCTGGAGCCGCGTGAAGATCCGCTGCGCGGCGCGCTCGTCGTGCAGGTACGTATTGAGCGCGACCGCCGTCGCCCGCGCCGCCGCCGCGTCGAGCCCGTGCGCCGCAAACGCGTCGGCCGACCATTCGTCCGCGTCGCGCGGCGCGTCGCGCATGGCGTCGATCTCGGCCAGCAGCGCCGGCCCGTCGGCGCCGAGCGTGGCCATGCACATCCGGTCCGCCGCGGCGACGAGCTGGTTCAGCCCGGCCGTCATCTGGCGCAGCACCGTCCCCGCCGGCCATTGCCGCGCACGCGCGATCTCGGCCTCGTCGCCCTGCAGCAGCATCGCCAGATCCTCGCGGGCGATCTCGTGCGCGAGCGGGCTCGTGTGTTCGGTGGACCAGTCCTCGAAGCGCGCAAGCGCCTCGCGGAACGCGTGCGTGTGCGCGTGGCCGGGCGCCGCGTCGAGCGCGACGATCAGCCCGCGCAACTGCTGCGCCGCCCGCACCGCGAACAGGTATTTTTCGGCTTCGAGCTTCAGGAACGCCGCCGCGTAGCGATAGAAGCCGGGCTCGGCCGCGCTCGCTTCGGCGCCCGCCAGCGAAGCCGGCTCGATCATCGCGCGGTAGGCTTGCTCGACCATCGTCTGCGGCCCGGCGCACACCGAGTTGCGGCCGACGAGCAGGCCCGCCGCCTCGGCAACCAGGTAATACGCGTCGCTGGCGAGGCACGGCGCGGCCGGATCGCCGCCCGACGCCATCCGCTTGATCAGCGAGATATGCACGATCCGGTGCATGCCGAGCGAGATCCGGTAGATGATCGACGGCACGACGGGAATGCTGTCCGGGTCGGCCGGCTGCTCGCGCCGGCGGATCAGGTACGCGGGCAGCAGCTGGCACAGCTTGCTGATGAACCACAGGTCGAGCATCGACACCGCGCCGTCGTGGCCGCGCAGGCGGCAATACCCGTCGCGCAGCGTCGAGATGGTCGGCAGCACCAGGTGCCAGTGGTTCCCGAACTGCCGCAGCGACGAGATGTTCATCGGTAGCGCGTGATGAAACCGGCTGCCCTCGTACTCGCAGCGCGCGGCCTCGATCTCGATGCCCTCGCGCGATTCGGCCGGCGCGATCTCCTCGCCGAGCGGGCGAAAGAAGCTGTCGCGATAGGCGACCATCGAGCCCAGCATCGAGCGCCAGTAGAACTCCGGTTTGTCGAGCGCGCGCGGCCCGTGATAGCCGGTCGCGTACAGCGCATCGATGACGGTGTAATCAAACTCGTTCTGCATCATGGCTTCCTGAAGAGACACGGCCGCCGGCACGGCGGCCCGATAGAACGAACGGTGCGGGGACGGCGCGTCAGCGCGGCATCGACATCGGCTTGCCGGCCGTGTCGGCCGCGCGGCGCCACCGGCGCGCGAGCCCCTGCCACAGGCTCGCGAGCTCGACCCGGCAGAAGGTCCGCACGGCGCGCGGCGACCACCACCAGTAGTTCACGTTGATCGAATCGCTCAGCGACTCCACGTAGTGCCACCAGCCGGGCGGCAGGTACAGGACCTCGCCCGCCTCCAGCACGAAGTCGTGGCGCGGCGCCGACTGCACGCGCGGAAACAGCACCGGGTCCGGATCGCTCATGTCCACCGGGCTGAAGATCACCGGCAGATCGCGGCGCTGCCGGTAATACACGTTGGCGGACTGCCCGGGCGCGAACAGCACCCAGCGCTTGCGGCCGTACACCTGCACGTTCAGGTTCTCGTGCCGGTCGAAGTGCATCGGCGACGAAATCCCTTCGGGGCCGAGCCAGAAGCCCGGCCGCAACACCAGCTTGCGCCGCAGCCAGTTCGGCATCCAGCCGGGAAAGCCGTGCTGCTCGTGCAGCGGCGCGATGTCGTCCTTCAGCTCTGGCGCCGTCGAATAGATCGCCGCGTAGGTGATGTACGCGGTGCGGGCGCTGCCCTGCGCCTGCATCGCGCGGATCGTCGCGCCGAGGCGCGCGGTTTCGTAGCGGCGCGCACCCAGGTAGAGGTCCGGCCGGGTCGGCGTCGGCGACAGCTGCGACGTCTCCACCGTGATCTCGTGCTCGCCGTAACGCTCGACGAAGAAATCCGGCGTCCAGCGCGTGCGCGCGGGCCAGGCTTCGATGAATCCTTCCAGCACGGCCGGATGCTTCAGTCCGGCCAGAACGTCGCGCATGCTCCGGCTGCCGTCGTAGCGAATCCGCGGCATCGGCACAATCTTGCTGCCAGTCATCGTGGGGCTCCTGTCGACAGGAATAAAATCAGGACACCTGCCAATTTCCGTTGTGGCGAAGCACATCGCCGGGCAGCCAGCGGATCACGCGGGTGGCGGCGCCGAGCGTGCCGAGGCGTGCGTCGATCTGGTCGAGCGTGTCGGCTTCCGCGGGCTCGCCGTTGATCCAGCCGATGTCGCCGATCTCGGTCGCGATGCCGCAGAACCCGTTCGCATACGGCGCGAACGCGCGGGCGCCGGCGCGCGCGCAGAGCTCGCCGATACCGGACGGGCCGAGCGTGATGGACGGGCCGTCGCCCGCTTCCGCGATGCGCGGCAGGCGTTGCAGTTCGGTCATCGGCAACACCATCCAGAACGTGAACAGGCCCTGCCAGAACGGCGCCTTGCGCAACTCGCGGCAGCAGCTCAGAACCAGGTCGGGCCGGCCGCGCTGCGCGACGGACCGGTCGATCACGTCCATCACCGAGCCCTGCGCGTCCTCGCCGCTGTCGACGAGCAGGATCACCGAGAACTGCGGCGTCGTGACCCGGTAGCAATTGCCCCAGTTGCGCACGTCGTGCGGCGGCACGGCCGCACCGATGGTCGGCTGCTCGCCGTAGAACGGCAGGATGTCGATCTCGATGTCGCCGATCCGCACCGTCTCGCCCCAGCCGGGCGCGAGCACCGTCTGCCCGACGTCGCGCAGCGACTGCTGCATGTCGTCCTGCGCCAGCAGCGATGCAACCGGGATGTGCGGCACGATGACCGGCACCGATCCGTCGCCGCCATGCCGCAGGATGGTCGGAATGTGCCAGTGGTCGAGATGCCCGTGCGTGACGAGCATGCCGTCGATCCGCTGGCCCAGGTTGGACGGCGCGCGATCGAGATCGGGCAGGCCGACGTTGCCGCCGATCGCGAGGCTGATCGGGTCGGTCAGCAGGCGGGTGGTTTCGGATGCGATCAGCAGCGACGCATGTTCGAGCCGCTGGATGCCGGGGCCGTCGAATGCCGGCCACGCCAGCGCCGCGCCGCCCTTCGGCCGTTCGCAGCCGAGCAGGCGAGGGTCCGCATACAGCTCGGACAGCGGCTGCCAGTGGTTGCGCTGCAGCGCGTCGCGCAGCGCGTTCGCGAGCTGCGGCACGTCGCCGGCGGCAGTGTCGAGCACGATCGGCTCGCCGTCCTGCGGCGCGAGCGCGAGCGTCCAGCGGTCGCGGTGCTGATGCAGATCGTAGAGCAGCGCGCGGCTCGCGATGCAGCCGCCGGCCGCCACCGAATCCGGATCGAACAACTCGTCCAGAAACGGATAGCGCGCAATCGCGTCGCGCAACAGCGCGGCGCAGGCGGCCGGTTCGAATTTCGCTTCCATGAATTGCTGCATGAGCGCGTCCTGCCGCTCGATCAGCAAGCCCAGGTCATGCGCGCGCGAAGCCAGAATGCCTGTATTGAGGAAGACCCCCAGGCGATCATCGACAGACATGGTATGTTTTACCCTCGGATTCTCTCGGCGAAACGCAACGTGCTCCCGCGCGCGCCGTTACCGGGCCGCGAAATGCCGCATCGTTCCTTTATCTTTGATTGCGCGCTGCGTGGCGCGGCGACAGTCAGGCCGACAGCGCGGCCCGCACGCTCAATGGCCGCATGTCGGTCCAGTTGGCGCCGATCCATTCGAGACAGGCGTCCCGGGTTCCCGACGGGCCCGCTGCCCGCCAGCCTTCCGGTACCCGCTTGTCGTCCGGCCAGATCGCGTATTGTTCCTCGTGATTGACGACCACCTTGAAAACGGCGTCGTGATGCGGCGTTTCGGCTTCCATGTCTCTCTCGTTTCAATAATCGATCACGCGTGTCACACGCAGTACATAATTCGATATTTCTATAAAAACGGCACGCCCGGTCATGCCGGACAACGATGCAAGCACTTTGAAATCGAAGCGAGCAGACTTTACCATAAAGCATCTAAAAACAATTACATTTCTATTGCATGAAAACAGAATAAATCATAATCATTGAGAGCCAATAATCACGGCCATTGTTCATAAATATGTGAACCTATAGAAATCAGACTGTCTTTTCGATTAAATCGATAATCGTCTTAATTGTTTGAAAATCTTGTATGGCTCGTTTTTTAAAGCGGAGTCCCGAAAGCATGGCCTTGCTACCCAGTACCCTCACCATTCCGCTCCAGCGCCCGGCGGCGCGGCACCGGCTGCTGGTGTTCCATCACGCGTGCGGCGCGGCGGCCAATTACTACCGGTGGGGCGCGTCGTTCCCGGACGACATCGAGGTGTGGCTGATCGAACTGCCCGGCCGCGGCAGGAGCCTGGGCACGCGCGCGATCGATACGCTGCCCGAACTGATCGACTTCCTGCGGGCCCTCCGGCCGCTGCTGCCGCGCGACTATTCGGTGTTCGGCCACAGCATGGGGGCGCTGATCGCATACAGCTTCGCGTGCGACATGACGCAACTGGGGCATCCGCCCGTCTGGTTCGGCGCCTCCGGCACCGACGCGCCGTTCTACCCGCATCGCCGGACGCGGCTCGACGGCGCGCCGGTTCACCTGCGCAATGACGCGGAGATCATCGACTATGTCGTGTCGCTCGGCGGTACGCCGCGCGAAGTAGTCGAACACGACGCGCTCCGGGCGATGCTGCTGAAACTGGCCAGGGCGGATTTCCGCCTGGTCGAGGCGTTCTTTCCGCTGCCGTCCGCAACCGCGCTGCCCTGCCCCGTCACGGTCTTCTCGAGCCGCGACGACACGGTGCTGAGCCCCGCCGGGCAGCGCGACTGGTCGCGCGCGTCGCAGCACCCGGTCAGCTTCCGCGAGTTCGACGGCGGGCACTTCTATCTATTGGAACACCCGGCTGCCGTTCAGCACGCGATCGCCCAGGCGCTGGCCGATGCGGGGCGGTGCGGCACCGCCGTGGGCGAGATGCCGTCGCTGATGTCGTGACCGGTGGCGGGGTGGTGGCCGGCCTCCTGCCGAAGTATCGCGATTCAAGCCCCTGACCCGCTCGCGATACCCCGGCGTAATGCCGCTGCCACCGGCATCCTCGTCACGGAACACCGCCTGCCATTCAGCGAATCCGGCGAATCCGCAGCGTTGCGCGAAACGAACGACGGTCGGCGCCAGCAGGCCGCATGCGGTCGACATGCCGGCAATGCGCGGCACCATCGAACGGTTTGCCTCGATCCGCGGCGTGACGTGCGTCAACTCACGCGGCAGCGCATCGAAGGATTCGGCGTTCCGCCTCATCGATGCGCCGCCTCCGGGAAGGACCGGGCCCCATCGCTTCGTGCGGGGCGGCGGTCATGTGCGCGACTCAGGCGGCTTGCTCAACCCGCGATCAGCGTGGCGAGCGCCGGATAGAATCCGTCACCCGCCGCAATGATCGGATTGCCTCTCAGCAATCCGTTGCCCGCGAGAAAGTCGTTGACGACGCCGCCCGCTTCGCGCACCAGCACGATGCCGGCCACACAGTCCCACGAGTTGATGTGCGGTTCGTAATAGCCGATCAGCCGGCCTGCCGCGACGTAGGCGATCATCAGCGCGCCTGAGCCGTTGCGAATGAACATGCCGCCGTCGGCCAGCAGCCGCGCCAGAAACGGAATGAACGCCGACGGCGCGACCCGATGCGAGAAGCCGACGCCGACCACGCCGTCGCGCACCGAGCGTGTCGTGGCGGCCCGCATCGGCGTGTCGTTGACGAATGCGCCGCACCCGGCCGCGGCATGAAACAACTCACCGCTGTTCGGATCGAACACCGCGCCGATCGCCGGTTTGCCATCGATCAGCACGCCGATCGACACGCACCACGCATGCATCCCGTTCAGAAAGCAACTGGTCCCGTCGATCGGATCGACGATCCAGACAATCCGCTCCGACAGCAGCGACGCGCCGGCCTGCGCCGCGGTTTCCTCGCCGAGAAACGCGTCGTCCGGAAACGCTGCCGTGACGCGCTCGCGCACCAGATTCTCGACCTCGCGGTCGGCAAGGCTGACGACGTCCTGCAGACCTTTGTGCTCGACTTCGAGCGCCGCGCGGTTCGCGAACATCCGGTACGCGCGCGCCCCGGCTTCCCGAGCAATCGTGCACACGAGTGCATAGCGATTCGCAAGATCGGCCTCGAACCCGATCGTCTCCGTCCCGGGTGCGCTCATGCGTGCGCTCCGACGATGGCCGCACCGTGTGCGCTGAATTGGAGCGCGACCTGCGCGCCGCGCGGAAATAGCTGATCTAACCGATGACTCACGACAAACAATTCTCCAAGTGACGACTGAACCGTGTACTGCATTTCGCGACCGAGATAGGTCGCACGACTGATTTCACCGGCGATCGTGCCCTGCTGCGCAGGCCCGAGCCGGATTGCCTCCGGGCGTAACGCGATGCGCACCGCGCCGGTCCGCGTGCCGGTGTACGGCAGATCGAGCCGCGTGCCGCCGATCGTGCACTGCGCGAGCTGGTCGTCGATCGCACGAATCTCGCCATCGACGAGATTCGCATTGCCGATGAAGTCCGCGACGAACTCGTCGGCAGGTGCGTCGAATATCTCGCGCGGCGTGCCGAGCTGTGCAATCTTCTTGCGATTCATCACGACGATGCGATCCGAGATCGCCAGCGCCTCTTCCTGATCGTGCGTCACGTAGACCGCGGTCAGACCCAGCTTGACCTGCAGATCCCGGATCTCGTCGCGTACGCGGGTGCGCATCTTCGCGTCGAGATTCGACAGCGGCTCGTCGAGAAGCAGGATTTCGGGCTCGAGCACCAGCGCGCGCGCTACCGCAACCCGTTGTTGCTGGCCGCCCGACAGCTCGCTCGGCGAGCGTGCGGCATACTCGCCGAGCCCGACCAGCGCCAGCGCACCCATCGCCTTCTCGTGCGCCTCGCGCTTCGGCCGGCGCGCAACCGCCAATCCGTAAGCGACGTTCTCGACGACGCTCATGTGCGGAAACAGCGCGTACGACTGAAACACCATACTGACGTCGCGCTCGGCCGCCGACCGATCGGTCACGTCGCGCCCGCCGATCAGGATCCGCCCCGCATCGACGCGTTCGAGGCCCGCAATCATCCGCAACGTGGTGGTCTTGCCGCAGCCGCTCGGGCCGAGCAGCGTCACCATCGTGCCCGGCTCGATGCGAAAGCTGATGTCGTCCACCGCGACGCTCTTGCCGTAGTGCTTGCTGACCCGCTCGAATACGAGCGAACCGCGTACCTGGGTCGTGTTCATACCGTCGTCTCCTTCATTTTCAGAATCGTGCCGCGCCGGCCGGAAGCCTGTATCCGTGTGCGGGCACGCAGCCGGCGCACACCGACGAAACGCTGGACGACGAGAATCATCACGAGCATCACGATCACCAGCACGCTGGCGTAGGCAATCGCGGTGCCGTAGTTGCCGTTCGAAACCAGTCCGATGATGTACGACGTTGCCATGTCGTAATTTGCGCTGACGAGGAAGATCACCGCGCTGACCGACGTGATCGAGCGTACGAAGCCGTAGACGAGCGCCGACGCGAGCGCCGGGCGCAGGAGCGGCAGGATCACGCGACGGATCGTCGTGAGGCTGCTCGCACGCAACATGATCGACGCCTCGTCGAGACTCGCGTCGAGCTGGCGCATTGCCGCGATGCCGCTGCGCAGCCCCATCGGCATGTTGCGAAACACGAAACACAGCACGAGGATCGCGCCGCTTCCCGTCAGTTCGATCGCGCCGGCGTTGAACGTCAGCAGATAGGCAATCCCGATGACCGTGCCCGGCACCGCGAAGCTCAGCAGCGTGCCGAATTCGAGCAGGCGCTTGCCGGCAAAACGCTGCCGGATCAGCAGCCAGGCGGTGAGCATGCCCACCAGCGACGTCAGCGGTGTCGCGATCGCCGCGATCGTCAGCGTCGTGAAGAACGACGGCCATGCCTGACCTTGCCAGTGCAAGCCGCCGGCATCCGCGCCAATGCCGAATGCATCCGCGTAGTGCGCGAGCGTCAGGCTGTTGTCGACACCCCAGATCTTCACGAAACCGCCAAGCAGCATCATCGCGTAGACCACCAGCGTGAACGCCACCCACGGCACGGCAACGCACCAGAGGCCGGCACGCAGCCGCGGATCGAGCGCTGCGTGCGCACCGCTGTCGGCCTTGCCGGACACCGTCACGTATGAACGGCGGCCAAGCCAGCGGTTCTGCAGCAGGAACACGCCCAGCGCGAATACGAGCAGGACCAGCCCCAGGCCGGCCGCTCGCCCGGGGTCGTTCTGCGCACCGACCACGGAGAAGTAGATTTCCGTCGACAGCACGTGAAAATTGCCGCCCAGCACGATCGGGTTGCCGAAATCGGCCATGCTCTCGATGAAGCACAACAGGAACGCGTTCGCGAGCCCCGGACGCATCAGCGGCAGCGACACCGTGACGAACGTCTGCCAGCGTGACGCGCCGAGCGTTTGCGACGCCTCCTCGAGCGACGGGCCCACCCCGTCGACGACGCCGACGAGCGTCATGAACGCGATCGGCGTGAACGCCAGCAGTTGCGACAACCAGACACCGGGCAGACCGTAAAGCCAGCGGCCGGGCACCACGCCAAACACATCTGCGACGAACAGCGTGAGCGCGCCGTTGCGACCCAGCAGCAGGATCAGCGCGAGGCCGAGCACGAACGGCGGCGTGATGATCGGCAACACTGCGAGACTACGCAGCGCCCGTACCCCGCGCGACGCGCTGCGCGCAGCCAGCAATGCGAGCGTGCAGCCCAGCGCGACCGATCCGGCGGCGCTCGCAATCGCGAGCGCCAGCGTATTCCATGCAACGCCGCAACTACGCCCTCCCGACAGGCAGGCCAGGCCCCAGACGCTGCGGGACATGACGCGCGGCAGCACCGATGCCCAATCAAGCACGCCGTCGGCATTGCGGAATGCGTCGAGCAGGATGTTGCCGACCGGCCAGAACACGAACGTAGCAATCAGCGCGACGACGATCCCGATCGCGCCCGTCACGAACAGGTCGCCGCGGCACGCGCCGGCCAGCGCCGCGCCGCTCGTCGCGATCACGAGAAACGCAAGCGCGGCGAGACAGGCGCCGGCGCCGAGCCCGGTCGGCAATGCGACACCCCATGCGAGCCAGCCGATCGCGATCAGGCCGGCCACACCGGCGCCGACCCACGCCGCGCCGAGCACACGGCGCCGACGAATCGCCGCCAGCGCGATGCCGGCGGCGGCCAGACACGCAACCAGCACCCACACCGCGGCCATCCCGCCGTGCCATGCCTGCCAGAACGCGGGGGCGGCGGTTGACGAGCCGTGCAGCGCGTCACCGATCCAGCGGAACGCGAACACGCCCGATTCCTGCTGATACCAGGGCAGCGCGACGAGCGCAAACGCCCCCGTCGCCAGCCAACTCGACAAGATCTTGTTCATCTTCGCGTCAGTTGCCGTGGTTGTAGATTTCGGTCGTCCAGCGTTGCAGCAGGTGCTTGCGAACCTGAGGCGAACCGTACTTCGCAAAGTCGTAATTGACGAGCTTGATCGATGCGACGTTCGGAGCCTGCGGCGGGACCTTCGCATCGCGGTTCGCCGGAATCTGATACGCCTTCGCATCGATGGCGGCGGTCTCGGTATCCGCGCGCAGGGCGAAGTCGTAGAAGCGCTTCGCTTCGGCCAGATGCTTCGCCCCCGCGACGATGCTCATGCCGCCGATCTCGAAACCGGTGCCTTCGCAAGCCGGCGCAACGGCAATCGGAAAACCGGCGACTTTCTGCTTGATCAGGTCGTGAATGAATTCGATCGCGACGGTCGACTCGCCGCGCGACGCGGCCTCTCCCGGCGCAACGCCGGTGTCGGTGTACTGGCTGATGTTCGCGTTCAACGTGCGCAGGTACTTGAATGCGTCGTCCTCGCCAAACAGCTGAACCAGCGTCGCGAGCGCGACGTACGATGTGCCCGACGAGTTCGGATTCGCGATCTGGATCTCGCCCTTGAAAGCCGGATTCAGCAGATCTTTCCAGCACTTCGGCGCCGGCAGCTTGCGCGAATTGATTTCCGTCACGTTGTAGCCGATACCGAGCACACCCTGATAGATGCCGACCGACCGAGAGTCGGCCACCTTCGCGAACGTCTGCGCCCACGGCTGCAGTTGCGCCGCAAGCGGCGACTGATAGGGCTGCGTCAGTTTCTCGAACGCCGCCTGAAGGTGCGCGTCACCGGATCCCGCCCACCAGACGTCGACCTGCGGATTCTTCGCCTGTGCCTGGATCTGCGCAAAGCTCTCCCCCGCGCTCTTGCGGATCATCGATACGTCGATGCCGGTTTCCTTGGTGAACCGCGTCTTCATCAACTGACACCACTCGAGATCCGCGGAACACAGCACATTCAGGTTGCCGGCCGCCTGCGCTGTGGTCGTCAGGCACGCTGCCGCCAGTATCGCGGCGACGGTGCTTCGCAACGGGAATTTCATCGGTTGTCTCCATGTTTTGATTGCCCGCGCCGCCCCCGCTTCGTCAGTGGCCGGCACTTCGTCCGGGGTGTCTCCCCGAATTTTGCACACGAGTGCAATGTAGCACCAACGAAACCCCGATTCAACCTGGGAAACGCTGGAAACGGCGTTCCAGCGTCGGGACTTACCCGGGGATCAGACCGACGGAATCCCGCTCGACGAGAGACACGCCTACCACCCGAATGCGCGTCGGCAACGTGAAATCGGTCATCCGGTCGACCAGGACATCGACCGCTTCCCGTGCAAGCTCGTCGACGTTCTGCGCGATCGTCGTCAAGCGATAGCTACCCATGCGCGCGTGCGGGATGTCGTCGAACCCGATCACCAAAAGATCCTCCGGGACGCGCTTGCCAAATCGCTGTCGCGCGGCATCGATGAAACCGAGCGCAATCATGTCGGTGGCACAGAAGATGGCGTCCGGCACGCCGCGCGAACGGTCCAGCAACGCTTTCGCGGCTTGCTGGCCGCTCTCGTAGCTATCGGTCGACGTGTTGCACAACTCGACTTCGCCACGTCGCCCCGGCAGCGTGCGCAACGTCTGCACGAACGCTTCACAACGCGCCTTGCCGTTGAAGTTCGACAGGTGCGGGCCGATGAAGGCAAACCGTTTTCCGCCGGCCTGCACGAGCCGCTGGGCGGCCAGCCGGCCACCTGTCTCGTTGTCGCTGTTGACGACGTCAACGCCCTCTATCTCGGCCGCACGGTTGAGCATCGCAACCGGCACGCGGCGTGCGACGTACTCGCGGGCCAGCGCGAGCGGCGGCGTCCCCGACGTCATGATCACACCCGCAATCCGGTAACTCAGCAGAATCTGCAACGAGTGGGCGATCTGGTCAGCGTCGTCGGCATCCATCAGGATCGGCAGGAAGCCCTGCTCGCCGAGATAGTGGGCGATCGGCGACAGCAACTTCACACGAAACGGATTCTCCAGGCCGGACGTAATCACGCCCACAAAGCTGCTGCGGCCCTGAATCATGTTGCGCGCGTTGTAATCGACCTGATAGCCGAGTTGCTCGGCCGCACGCATGATCCGCTCACGCGTCTTGCCGGACACGCTCGCACCCGGCGTGAACGCCCGCGATACCGCCGAGCGCGAGACGCCCGCCAGTCGCGCGACATCGCTCGCCGTCGCCCAGCTCTTTTCTTTCTCTTTGTCCGTCATGGATATCTCGTGCGTGGCAAATCTGCGCCTGTTGTGGAGAATGCTAGCTTATCAAAACAGACGAAAACGCCATCGAATTCGCCGCCCGGGCCGTGGGTCGAGTGAACGAGCCGATCGGACATGATCTTGCACACGCAACATCCGACGGTACAGCCTTCATGCCGGGAAACGACGCATGGCCGGGACGCCCGCGGAGGTCTTCTTCGTGCGCGATGCGGTTCGCCTGCCCGCCGAACAGCCTGCCAATACCCGGCAGGCTGTTGAAAGGCACCTCGTCAATGCGTGGAAGGCCGCTCCAGAGGCCCGCCTCGTCGGCGTGGCGCGTGTCGATTCGAACCGGAACTGCTGCCGCCGAAGGACGTCCACATCGTCGATGTGAACCGCTATGCCGCGTTCGCGCCGTGCATGAGGTTGCTCGCCCCCCCAGCACGACAGGAACCATTGCTCAACCCGCTCACGGCCATGATGGTTCGGCCGCGCCGTTGGCCGGCGTCACCGGCGCGCGCCCAGCTTCGATGAGCTCGGCGGAAGCCATTTCTACAGCAAGCTAGGGTAAGTCCCGTCCCTTCGAACGTCATTTCGATGCCGAGCCACGTTGTGCAATCGAAACCGTGGTGATAGATTGCACACGAGTGCAAATTTGGGCCGGTCGTCCGGTGAGACAACGCGTATGGCGGTCGGAAAAGCGGCTTCGACCGTTGCAACGCCCGGCGGGCGTCGCAAGTTTGCCGGCCCGGTGACGCATCGTTCGAGGGGCATCCGTCATGGAATGCCCGGGATCGGTGCGTCGCCCGGCGCATATCGCGCCCTGTGTCTGATTTAACTACCGTATTGACTACCGTAGGAAAAGGAGCAGCCCATGTCGTCACCCCAACCCGTGAATCCGTTTCGCCGGCAGTTTCTTCAGGTCACCGCGAGCGCAAGCTTGTGCGGAACGCTGGGCATACCTGCACGGTCATCGGAGGCGGCAACCACCACACGCGGCAATACGGCCCACGAGCCACGTCCGAAGTCGATTCCGCTGGACGAGTGCCTGAGCCTTTCGCCGCAGCAAATGGCACAGAGATCCCCGATTGCGCAGCGGTCGTTCGCCTATATCAACGAATGCATGTCGCAAATCCAGGATGGCGCGCTGAAGAGCACCACGCGATCGATGGTCGATCATCCCGCACCGACGCTGATGGCCTACTACCTTGGACAACCGGACCGACAGGACGCGTTGCTCAGGAATCTCAAAGACAAGAACCTGCTTGCAGCAGACGTCACCCGCGAACAGTTGTTTCCGCCGTGCAAGTCGGCCGACGTTCCCGCGCAACCGATGTTGAGCGCGCCAGGCAGCGACTACAACAGCCACCACTCCTATCCGGGCGGCCTATGCGCGCACACTGCGACGAACCTGCGCCATGCGATCGACTACAAACACACTTACGAGCAACTCTTTCGCTACTCGCTGTCGCTCGATGTTCTGTTCGCTTCGCAGACATTGCATGACCTGCAGAAGACCTGGGTGTTCCAGTGGCGTGACGACGGTTCGTGCCTGAAAGAATTCACCATCGGCGACACCGGGGCGCACCATATATTCGGTCTTGCGCAATGCATGGTCCATGACCTTCCTGCGGATGTGATCCTCGCGCAGGCGTGTGCGCACACGAATCCCGGCGTGCTCGACGGCGAAAAAAAGATCGTCGGGTGGCTGACGGCGGCGGCAATGATCGCGCGTGTCGATCCCGTCGCCAACGGCTATGTGACGGACCAGCAGGCACTGCCGAAGCCGCACAAGCAGGAGTGGTTCGTGTCGCATATCTGCGACTACGATTTTGTGTTCGCGAATCCCGCTGCGAAAGACGCGATCTCCGTGCTCAAGGACATCGCGAAAGAGGACTACGGCATGACCGAACGGCAGCTCGACGGACGCGACTTCAACAGTTTCCGCAACTATCTCGGGTCGCAGATCTCCTGGCTTCGCACCAACTTCGAAAACTCGAATGACGTGCATGCGCTCAGGCAGTTGATCCATGCGACCGTCGTGAAAACCTGACCGCCCTCGGAGGCGCCGGCGAACGATGCCGGTTGGTCATCGGACGCCTTTCGCGTGGCGGGCATGTTCGCCCAAACCGGTGTGCAAGCTCACTGGAACACGCCGCTGGATGCGCATTTCGAAAAGACTGACGCCGCGATGAGGGGGACGCTCGAGCTTCCCGGCAAGCCACCCGGTCCGTACCCGGTGCGATTCATCGATGTCATTCCGACTTTTTGATTTGACGCGTCGAGTGGCAAGTACCCGATCAACCTGCCTTTCCCGGCCACTCGAGATTTGAAAGCACGATTGTTCTCGTTATTCAACCTCCAAACTCAGGAGTCCGACACACATCATCAAGCAACATGAAACTTGGATCACGTCAATATTGAATCATTCCACCAGGATTATGAATCGATGAAAAATAGCGTCGCAATCGCCATGACGGCAGTGGGCCTTGCAGCCGCTACCGCTGCCCACGCCCAGAGCAGCGTGACCCTGTACGGTATCGTCGACAACGGTATCGCTTACCAGAACAACTCGTCGGCCACGGGCGCGACGACGGGTGGTCACTCGAAGGTGCAAATGTCCACCGGCGTGTGGGCAGGCAGCCGCTTCGGCCTGAAGGGCAGCGAAGATCTCGGCGGCGGCACGAAGGCGATTTTCCAGTTGGAAGCCGGCGTCAACACGGCTAACGGCTCGTCGCAGTGGACCAACGGCATCTTCACGCGTCAGGCATGGGTTGGGATGACCAACGCCACGTACGGTACGCTGACGGCCGGCCGCCAGTACACCGCGTACTACACGCTGCTGTCGCCGTACAGCCCGACGACCTGGCTGACCGGCTATTACGGTGCGCACCCGGGCGATATTGATTCGCTGGATACCAGCTACCGCGCGAACAACTCGCTCGTGTACATGTCGCCGAAGTTCTACGGCTTCACGGTCGGCGGTTCGTACTCGTTCGGCGGCGTCGCAGGCGCGACGAACCGCGGCTCGACGTGGAGCGCGGCGATCCAGTACCTGAACGGCCCGGCAGGCATCGCCGTCGGCTACCAGAAGGTCAACAACGCGACGCTGGGTGGTGGCGTGTGGGGCGCGAACTCGACGGTGCAGAACGGCCTGACGGCAACGGGCGACGGCAACCAGCCGGCAGTCTCGTCGATCAACAACGGCTACGCGACCGCGCAATCGCAGCAGCGTATCGCCGTGACGGCGGGTTACCAGTTCACGCCGGCATGGGACATTTCGGCGTCGTACTCGAACGTGCAGTACACGCCGGGCGTTGGCTCGTCGTTCCGCAACACGGCCATCTTCAACACGGCAGGCGCCGTGCTGCACTGGAAGGCAGCGGCTCAGTGGGACTTCGCAGCGGGCTACTCGTACACGGCGGCAACGCAGTCGAACGGCATCACGAGCTCGGCCAAGTACCACCAGGTCACGCTGTCGCAGTACTACAGCCTGTCGAAGCGCACGGGCCTGTACGCAGTCGAGGCTTACCAGCATTCGAGCGGCAACACGCTGAACGCAGGCAAGATCATCGCGGCAACGACGTCGATCGGCGACGGCGTGGGCGCAGGTTCGAAGCAGAACCAGATCGGCCTCGGCGTCGGCCTGATCCACCGCTTCTGATGTCCCGTGGCGGGCACGCATCGCATCCGGAAGTGCACGGAAGCCCGCCTTCGGGCCTGAAAAGCCGCTGAAACCCGGAATGGTGTATTCAGCATTGCCATGCGCGCGTCAATGGCAGGAAGCTCGCCGGCTTTGCCAGTCGACAGCAAGCCGCGGACAGCACGTGCTGCAAGACCCGTCATTCACCACGTTGAAACCGGGTGACTTCGATCGCCTGGAACTCCACCCACACGCCACCTGCGCGGGAAAACCTTGACGCAGGCCGGAGTCGGCCGATCGCAACGAGGTAACCGTCTTCGCGTTCAAGCGTGACGAAGCGAGTCGCCCCAAGGCGCGTTGGCTCCGGCGATGGCATCGAGCAGGGCCAGGCGTTTGCGTATGCAGACAACCAGCGCGACCTTGGGTCGTTTGCCGGCGACGTTCGCGCATAGGTCGAACGCTTCGATGGCAGGGCGCGTTGCGCTCGACATTGCCACGTCAAGCACGCGATGAAGCGTGAAGCGCCCGCCCTGCCCGCGTCGTCGCCCCCGGCGCCCGCAAGTGCAAGCACCGGGCGCAACACCGACGAGCGCCGTAGCCCGACGCTCGCTGCGTATTGAGTGACATCGCGATCAAAAAGCGAAAATATCCGGAGTATTGTCCAGCCGCATTGAAACGCACGGCACCGCAACAATCAAAATCAATATTTAATAAAGAAAATTTCCCCTCTTTAACTCGGCCGTACGTCGCCCCCTCCAATCGCCCCGGGCATCGCACCCTGCCTCGCCCAGTCGCACAAAGCCCCTCAGCCGTACACCGTCGATGCGGCGTTGCCGATCCCGCCAACGCGACCGACAAGATCATTTCATATTTCTCACCAAATCATGACTTGATTAACAGCGGAGACATGAAAAATTAATATCACAGAAAATATCTTGTAATTATAAAAATGGCCTCCTAGCATGCCTCTGCTGTACGCGACATGTCTTATATCAAAGTCATTACTTGATGCATTCCTCGAACAAACCCATCCATAACCTGGGGAATTACATGAAGAAATTGTCTCGTCTGCTGCCCATCACCGCGATTACCGTTGCGAGTCTCAGCGCTTTTGCCCAGGCCGGCGACCAGCCCGCCGCGGTCGACAAAGCCCTGCAACTGATCCAGCAGAACCCGTCCGCCTTCAGCCTCGCCACTGGCGGCACGGCACGTGCGTTGAAGTTCGCAGGGCCGCAAGCCAGCGCGCCGACGGACGGCGATCAGTTCCAGGTACGCGACGTGATCGTCGACCCCGACGGCACCGAGCACGTGCGCTTCGACCGCTTCTACGCGGGCCTGCCCGTGATCGGCGGTGACGTCGTCGTCCATTCGAGCAAGGGGCAGTTGAAGCAGGCGAGCCTGACCCAGCTCGCGCCGATCAATCTCGCCGGCACGATCGGCAAGGTCGGAAACCGCTCGGTGGTACGCAACGCACCCGACGTCGGCGCGACCCGGGCCAGGAACGTCGCGGCCGCGCGTTTCAACTCGGACGTGCGCCGCGTCGAAGACGCGGAGCTCGTCGTGTTCGCCCGCGACGTCGCGCCGACGCTGGCCTATGCGGTGCGCGTATTCGGCAAGGCGACCGATACGCATGGCGACGCCGTGCTGTACTACGTCGACGCGCGCACCGGCAACGTGCTCGACGCACAGGACCTGATCAAGACCGCCGCCGCGACCGGCACCGGCCGCTCGCTGTACTACGGCAACCTGACGCTCACGACGGACCAGACCGGCACGAACGCGTACCGGATGCTCGATCCGAGCCGCGGCGGCGGCTCGGTCTACGATGGCCGCGGCCTGAGCTCGGACGACGTCGAACAGGCGACCGACCTGCCGATCTTCACGAGCAGCACGAACGTGTGGGGCAACAACGCGACGACCGACCGGCAGACCGTCGCCGCCGACATCGATTACGGGCTTGCGTTAACTTGGGACTACTACAAGACGACGCACAACCGCAACGGCATCTTCAACGATGGCCGCGGCGTGAAGAGCTACGCGCACGTGGTGTTCAACACCGGCAGCGGCACGACGGGCGCGAACGCGGCATGGCTGTCGTCGCGCGTGATGGCGTACGGCGACGGTGATCCGGGCACCCGCCTGCCGAAACCCGTCGTATCGGTCGATGTCGCCGGGCACGAAATGAGCCACGGCGTGACCGAGGCCACCGCCAATCTGAACTATTCGGGCGACGCGGGCGGCCTGAACGAAGCGACGTCCGATATTTTCGGCACGCTCGTGAAGTTCTACGCGAACAACCCGAACGATCCCGGCAACTACGTGATCGGTGCGCGCATCGTGAGCGGCGGCCTGCGCAAGATGTACAAGCAGGATCTCGACGGCCGGTCGTTCGCCTGCTACCCGTCCGGCGGCTTCTCGTGGTCGAACCCGCGCCACGATCCGCATTACACGTCGGGGATCGGCAACCGCTTCTTCTACCTGCTGTCGGAAGGCCCGGCGGTGCCGTCGACCGACACCGGCCTGTCGAGGACGCAACTGGTCTGCAATGGCGACACGACCTTCAGCGGCCTGGGCCGCGACAAGGCCGGCAAGATCTGGTACCGGACGCTGACCGTGTACCTGAACGCCAACTCGAGCTACCCGAACGCACGGCGCGCGTCGATCCAGGCGGCAAACGACCTGTATGGTGCGAACTCGGCAGAAAGCACAACGGTTGCGCGCGCCTGGAGTGCAGTCGGCGTGAACTGATCGCGCGTGTGCGGGTACGCCGAACGCCCGCAGATCGCGTGACGGCACGCCGTTTCGACGGAGAACGAGCCGATCGACGTCGCGCGGTACTCACGCGAATGACGGGCAGATGTCGATCAACCGCCTGCAATGTCCGGCGGTTGATCGGCAAACAGCGGCACACCAAATCGCGGCCGGAGCCGGGCGCGTCATCGCAGGCCGCACGTCCCGATGCGCGTCAGATTCCGCGCTTCCTGCGCCCGCCGTCGCTCATCGAAGCGCTTGCGCGGCCCGCTTCACCGCGTCGTAGCGATCCATCCTCATCTGCCCCAGCTGTGCGGTCACCGCCTCCAGGATCTCGGGCGCCGCGCGCTCCGGCCGTCCGCAGTCGAACGGCGGCGCCGGGGCATACTCGATGGATAGTTGCACCGACTGAGCATGGGCGGCCCCCGCAATTTCCGCCATCACCGTCAGTGCCATGTCGATGCCTGCCGTGATGCCGCCACCGGTGATCAGGTTCCCGTCGCGCACCACGCGCGCGTCATCGACGGTCGCACCGAACGCCGGCACCAGGTCGAGCCACGACCAGTGACATGTGGCCCGCTTGCCGCGCAACAACCCTGCTGCCCCCAGCAACAGCGAGCCGGTGCACACCGACGTGACATAGCGCGCCCCGTCTGCCAGCCGGCGCAGCCCGCGCACGTATTCCGCATCGCCCAGCGCCTCGATCACGCCGAGGCCACCCGGCACGCATACGAGGTCCGCATGCGGGATATCGGCCAGGCGCCTGACGTTCGCGATCGTCAGGCCGCCATCGGCCTCGATCGTCCCGCCGGTGGACGAAGCCAGCACGCATTGCGCGCCGGGCAGGCGCAGGAACACCTCGTAGGGCCCGGCGAAATCGAGTTGCGTCACGTTCTCGAACAACGCGAAGACGACGACATACGGCGCAGCGGTCATGACACGAATCTCCTTTCAGTGGATTGACACCTCGCATGGTCGCGCCCTATCGTGATGGCTGCAATGTCGCTATCCCCACTTTTCCTGCCATGCCCCATCGCGTCGCCGTGCTCGTGTATCCGGACTTCCAGCTGCTCGACGCGGCCGGCCCCATCGCTGCCTTCGAAATTGCCGGCCGCTATCGCAGCGGTCACTACACGCTGCGCACGATCGCCGCGGAAGCCGGCCTCGTGCGCAGCTCGTCCGGTGTCAGCTGGGCCGCCGAAGCGCTTCCTGCGGTCAGCACGATCGACACGCTGCTCGTCGCCGGCAGCGACGACATGGATTCCCCGATGTCCGATCCGCGCGTGCTGCGCTTCGTGCAGCGCTGCGCGCGACGCGGCGTGCGCGTGACGAGCGTGTGCTCGGGCAGCCTGTTGCTGGCCGCGGCAGGCTTGCTCGACGACCGGCGCGCGACCACGCACTGGTCCTGCAGCGAACGATTTGCGCGGCAGTTTCCACAGGTGCGCCTCGAGCCCGATCTCATCTACGTGGAAGACGGTCCGTTCTGGACCAGCGCCGGCATCAGCGCCGGTATCGATCTCGCGCTCGCGCTGGTCGGTAACGATCTGGGCGAGCACGTTGCGCGCCTCGTCGCGCGCCAGCTGGTGGTCTACTACCGGCGGCCCGGCGGACAATCGCAGTTTTCCGCGCTGATAGAGATGAACTGCGCACGCGGCCGCTTCAACCCGCTGCTCGATCACGTGCGCAGCAACCTTGCCGTGCGTCACCGCGTCAGCGATCTGGCCGAGCGCGCGTGCATGAGCCCGCGACACTTCGCGCGTGCGTTTCAGGCGGAAACGGGGCTCACCCCGGCGAAAGCGGTAGAGAAACTGCGCGTGGAAGCCGCGCGCGCCGCGCTCGAAAGCGGCGCAGCGTCGCTGCAGCGCGTGGCGCAGGAATGCGGCTTCGGCGACACCGAGAACCTGCGCCGCAGCTTCCAGCGTCTGCTGGGCGTGCCGCCATCGACCCTGCGGGTGCGCTGAAGCGAGGTTCGGGATCGCGTGGTTGACGAACGTCGCGCACCGCACCGACAGCGCATTCCCGTTTCTCCCGACGCGCCGGATGCATGACCGTGAGCACCGTTGCCGCCTGTGCGGCCTCCACGAGGCTGACTATTGGCCTGGACGGTCACTTCCTGAGCCCCTTCTCCTCCCACCAGTCCCAGGACTTCAGTGCCTGGCGCGCAACCCTGCCGCCGAGATACGCGAGCGTGTCGCTCGTCATCGACAGCGATTTCCTGTTCACGATCCAGAAATCCGTCAGCTCGGATTTATTCCCGGCAAGCAGATCCGCAATGGTGCGGCCATTGAGGTGGGTCAACGCGACACCATGACCGAAGCATCCGCCCGAATAGATGATGCGTTCATCGTCGATGAAGCTGATCTCGGGAGCCATGTCCATGGTGATCGAAACGGGGCCACCCCATCGATAGTCGATGCGCGTGTTCTTCAGCTGAGGGTAGATCCACTTGAGATGATCCTCACAATGCTGCCACGCCACCGGTGCCGAAACCTCATTCGTGGCCCCGGTCCGGTAAGTGATCGCGTCGCCGCCGCCCATGATGATCCGGCCGTCGGCCGTCGGCCTGAAATAGTGCAGCATCTGCCGGTTGTCCCCGAACGATTGCCGCTCGCTCCAGCCGATGCTTTCCCATTGCGCGTCGCTCAGCGGTTCGGTGACGACCTGATAGGTCCAGAGGGGATACTGGCGCGCGCGCAGCCGTTCCGGGCCCGGAATCTCACGGGAGTAAGCGTTTGTCGCGACGACCAGCTTGTCAGCCATGATCTTTCCATTCGGTGTACTGATTGAAATGGCGGACGACGTTCGTTCGATATTCGTCACCTGGGTGGTCTCGTAAATGACGACACCGGCCGATTCGGCCAGCGACTTGAGCGCCCGCACCTGCTTGCAGGGATCGAGGTACCCGGTATTCGATTCGTAGATGCCGCCCGCAAAGCGTTCCGAATGGAAATCCTGCTGAAACTGCTCTGCGCTCCGCCATACCATGTCGTCGTCAATGCCCAGCTTCTGGAACAGTGCGTAGGTCTTCTGCATCCGGCCCAGTTGCGGCTTCGTGTAGGTGGCGCGCACCAGCCCGCTGTGCCGGTAATCCGACTGGACGCCGTTCTCCTCGATCAGGCTCCTGGTATGCGCTACCGCGAGCGTCAGGTAGCGATGCGCGTCGATCATTTTCTGCTCGCCCCAGCGCAGCAGGACCATCTCCGGCTCGAGACCGAACATCTTCGTGCTGAAGCCTGCGTTGCGGCCACTGGAACCGAAACCGATGATGGCGGCTTCCAGCACGACGACGCGTGCATTGGGGTGATCCTTCTTGAACTGCCACGCCGTATTCAGCCCCGTGAAGCCGCCCCCGACTATCGCAACGTCGACCTTGAGATCTTCCGTCAAGGCGGGATTGGGCGAATACGCGCCATAGGCGTGCTGCCAGAACGATCTGCTTTGATGCAGGGAGGCTTGATCAAGTGACATGGTGGTGTTTTCGCGTAACGGGATCGGATGCCGAGGCAGCCGGGTTCTTCTGCTTCGGCAGTGGAGCGACATGGTTGCCGGGCGATCCGGCCGGCGCATGAGCAACGCCTTCGCGCTCGCGTGCCTTCGACGGGCCCGCGGGCGTCGGAGCCGTCACCGTGTCGTCACGGCAATGACCCATCGCATGCCCCGCAGCCAGGTCGCTTTGAAGCTTTTCACTTTTCATCCATATTTCTTGACCACGAATTTTCCGTCGTACTTTTCGAGGAACGAATCGATCTTCCGGGCCAGGACGGCATCCTGGCCGTCGAGCGAAAGCCGCATCATCTCGATCTGGAAATCCTCCTGATCGACCATGTAATCCAGGAAGATTCTTGAATCCGATGGGCCGATGTTTCTCAGCTTGCGCAGCTCGTCGCAATAGACGACGGTCTTGGCGTGCACGAACTTCAGGAATGGCCTCAAAAGACATTTCGGAACGGATCCGATCACCCACGCCTTGATCCGCGTTCCGGCTCCGGGAGTCGTGCCGATTCCCCATCGAGCCGCCGCCTGGCGATAAACGGGCGCATTGAACTCTTCCAACTTCAGATAAGCCGCCCAGAGCGGCTGACGCGGATCGCCGTCGAGACGATTCGCCAGGCGCCCGATGGCACGAAGCGCAAATGCCCGATTCTGGACTTCGCCCTTGAATCCTTTGGCAAATTGACTGGAAGGCATCAAGATAATTACCTCGCGTAGCGCATGTCCGGCCAGCCCTCACCGCGTCGGGTGAAATTGGACGGTTGCCCGATTCAGATCCGGCAATTGACAAACAGGGCAGGCAAGCACGCTATCGGCCATCGGCGCGATGGCAGAAGGCCGGCCCTCGATGAATGAGAACGTGTGCCGCGACTCGACGTCGCGACACGTTCGACTTACGTTGCTTCGGACAGCCTGGCCTCGAACGCGTTGATGGCGGCTGCAATGGCACCGTCGAGATAGCCTTGCATCTGCGCCGACACCAACGGGCGCCCCACCAGCGGATTGGCCACGCCGTCAGGACGGGTTGTCACGGCCACCGCGCGACGATGCGTGAACGTATCGAAGCCCGTCTTGCCGTGATAGGCGCCCGAACCGGAATTGCCGATTCCACCGAACGGCGCACCGGGAAGCAGTGCATGCAGCAACCCGTCGTTACGCGTGACCCCGCCGCTCGTCGTGCAATCGAGGAAGCGCCGGAAATCGGCGCCATCGTCGCCGTACCAGTAGGCGGCAAGCGGCGCAGGACGTGCCGAGATGTATTCGATGGGCTCCTGCAAATCGTCGTATCCGTACACGACAAGCACCGGCCCGAATACTTCCTCGTCGGCAATCTCTGCCGACGCAGGAACATCGACCAGGATCGTCGGCGCAATCCTGCGCGATGCACGATCGGGGAGCCGCCCAGCCTCGCCTTCCGGCGCCGCCACGGTTTTTTTCGCGCCCTTCGCGACCGCGTCGTCCACGAGGCCAACGATCCGGTCGAAATTGCGCTCGTTGACGATGGACACGACCGCGGGATTGTCCAGATAGGTATCGAATATGGAGTTGTACTGAGCAATCAGCTTGTCAACGAAAGCCGTCACGATGCCTCTGGGCACCCAGACATAATCCGGACACAGGCAAACTTGCCCGCCGTTCACCACACGCGTGGCGGCAATTCTGCTGACTGCCAGATCCAGATCGGCATCGGGCGCCACGATGACCGGGTTCTTTCCGCCCAGCTCGGTTGTCACGGGAACGAGATGCTTCGCGGCCGCCTGCGCGACGATCGCCCCGATCTTCGGAGAGCCGGTGAAGAACAGGTGGTCGAACCGCAACCCCGAGAAGAACTGTGACGTCGACAGATCGCCGTGGACGAAGGCCACCTCCGCCTCGTCGAACGTGTCGGAGATGATCTTCGCCAGCAAGCGCCCGGTTTCAACCTGGTACTCCGGGAAGTTCATCATGACGCGATTCCCGGCGGCCAGCGCGCTCAGGGCCGGCTCGAATGTGAGCGTCACCGGAAAATTCCATGCGCCCATGACACCCACGACACCCTTGGGTTTTGGCTGAATGAAACCGCCCGGGATGGCCTCAGGTTCCATCCACTTCTCGATGTTGTCGAGCGTGTGGAGTATGTCTTCGGACCAGGGCAGCGCTTCGAGCGCCTTGGTCAGCTCGGGCGGACGGTTGCCGTAGTCAGCGCTCAGGGCCGCCGCAATCGCATCGAAGTTGGAAAGAACGGCAATTGCGAGCCGCCCCACTCGCGACTTTCGTACCGCAGCGGAAGCCCCGCCCTCGGCAAGGAATGCCGCACGCTGAACGTCGAGAATGCGTTCCAGCTCTGCCTTTTCATACGTCATGGTAGTTCCCTTTCAAATTGAGGTGCCGGATGCGCACCCCATCGACATCGACTGCCCGCCCCCGGCCAGGGCCGCGCGCAAACCCGGTGGATGGCACGTCCCGCGTTCGGCCCGATCGGCGCTTCATTTCGTCGATCCGATATAATTGTGTCATACGACCTAGTTTG
The DNA here is from genome assembly GCF_057439935.1 of Burkholderia cepacia complex sp. TUM26381. Taxonomy (NCBI): domain Bacteria; kingdom Pseudomonadati; phylum Pseudomonadota; class Betaproteobacteria; order Burkholderiales; family Burkholderiaceae; genus Burkholderia; species Burkholderia cepacia complex sp. TUM26381. Next base: position 824,556 of record NZ_CM172008.1, read on the forward strand.
CGTTATACAACACAATCCTGGGCCGCGCAACGTCGCGTCCTGCTGCGATGCGACAAGCCCGTGGGAACTCAAGCCAGCGATGCCGGCGTGCAATCGCACCAGGCACGCGTCGACAGGCCGATTCAACGGGAAACGCGCACGAAATACCAATCATCCGACGCACTCAGGCCACCGACAACGCGCCGATCATCGAGCAGGGCCACTGCATCGGAAACAGGCGGCGAGCCACATCCGACTGCCGCCCCCACCGTCTCGGCACCATCCCGCGACTTGCCTTTTTTGGTCGACTGACCTATAACGATGCATTCCCGCACCTCGAGCCCTCGTCCGGAGGCATCGCGCCACACGGCGCCTTCGTGCGCCGGCGCGGGGAGGACGGCGCTCCGCGAGCACCGTCGGCTTGACCGTCGTATCGACAACGGGATGAAGGTTTTTTTTGAAGCCGGCTACGTCAGGCGACACGGGCGTGTCGTGACCAGGCGCGGCAGAAACGTGACCAGGAGAGGGATACCATGGCAACGATCGATCATTCGGCCGGCCACGACTCAGATGTACTCATCATTGGCGCCGGTCTCGCGGGGATGAAGGCCGCGCTCGAACTCAGGAAGGCCGGGAAGCGGGTCGTGATTCTCGAGGCGCGCGACAGAGTCGGCGGCCGGTCGATGCCGGGAGAAGTCGGCGGTCAAACGGTCGACTTCGGGGGCCAATGGGTCGGCGCATCACAAAGGCTGCTGCGCGAACAAGCGACGGAGCTCGGCGTGCCGATGTACAGCCAATATACGAAGGGCAACAGCCTCGTCAATATCGACGGGAAAGTTCATGCGTATTCCAGCACGCCGAAGCTCCCTTTCCTGTCGACCCTGGAACTGGGTCTGACCTTGCATCGATGGAAGCGCGACATGCAGACGCTCCCGGTCGGCGCGCCGTGGCTGGCCGAGAACGCGCTCCAGTGGGATGCGATGTCGATCGAGGTCTGGATCGACAAGCATGTGGACACTGCTGCCGCCCGCGACTTTGCCCGCCTGATCACCAGCGCGATCACCTGCACCGAGACCCTGCATGTGTCGTATCTGTTCTTCCTGGAGTGCCTGCGACAGGGGGGTGGCCTGGAAACGATGATGGGTGTCGAAGGCGGTGCACAACAGGACAAGTTCCTGGGCGGCGCGTGGCTGATCCCGAAAGGAATGGCCGAGCGGCTGAACGGGTGCATCGTGCTCGACGCACCGGTGAGCACGATCGAACAAGATGCGAACGGCGTTCGCGCGATATGTCCGCAAGGCACGTACGAGGCGAAGGCCGCAATCGTCACCGCGCCTCCCGCGCTCGCCTCCCGTATTCGCTTCACGCCTCCGCTGCCCGTCAAACGCGCAGGACTGCTGCAAAGAATGCAGATGGGTGCCGTCATCAAGATGCACGTGGCCTACCCTACCCCGTTCTGGCGCAGTCGCGGTCTCAATGGTTCGGTTGCCAGCGCCGGCCGTCATCTGGGTTTCGTGTTCGATCAGTCGCCGGCCGACGAAAGTGTCGGCGTGCTGGTGGGCTTGATCGAAGGAAACCACGCACTTGAACTAAGCGGGCTCGGCAAGGAAGCGCGCCGGGAGCACGTCATTGCCGATCTCGTGCATTACTTCGGCGACGAAGCGGCGGCGCCTCTCGACTATGCGGACTACGACTGGACGACGGACGAATGGGCGCTCGGCGGGTACGCATCCCATATGCCGCCCGGCGTCCTGACCTCGTACGGTGACAGTATTCGCGAACCGTTCGGCCGCATTCATTGGGCCGGTACGGAGACCGCCACGGCATGCATCGGCTATTTCGAGGGGGCGCTGGAGTCCGGGATCCGCGCAGCCGACGAGGTGATGAAAGCACTGCGCTGACCCGTTGCCGCGGGCCTTTGTGGCCGGAGGCCGATCAACACCGTGCAGCCGCCTGGCCCGGGTTCCCGCTCGGCCGGCGTCCGTCCGGGCCGGGTTCCACGCGTTCCGTTGCCCCGCTATCCGGCCGATCGTGTCAGCCGCATCGACAACGCAAAACTGTCCGCAGGGTGCACCGTCACGGAGAATTCGAATGCCTCCCCGGTAGCGTCCAGATAGCGGCGCGAAATCTTCAGCACTGCTGCGCCAGGCTCGAGCCCGAGTCCCTTCCCGATGCGCTCGTCCGACAGAGTCGATGCGCGCACATCCTGCTCGATCTCGGCAATCTGGCGGCCATAGCGCGATTCGATCAGCGCGCTGACCAGTTCCGTCGATTTGCGCACCCGCTCGCCGATGTCCGTGTACGCCGGATCGATGTAGATGTCCGTCCAGGCCATCGGGGCGTCGGTCCGGCCCTCCTCCAGACGAATGCTGGAGATTCGCAGTAAAGGTGTCCCCTCCGCGCAGCCGATCTCGCGCGCCAGCGCCCCTTTCACCTTGACCGTTCCCACCGATTGCACGTGGCGCGAATGCTCGACGCCGAACTGGACGAGATCGTCCACCGAGGCAAGCGTCGGCCGGAACCTGGCCTTGGGCCGCGACGCCTCGACCCGCGTGCCCACGTTTTTGCGGCGCGACACGAGCCCTTGGTCCTGCAATTCCTGCAGCACGGCTCGGATCGTGTAACGGCTCGCGTTGAACTGCTCGCACAACTCGAATTCGGTGGGCAGCAGCGAGCCGACCGGGAAGCGCCCGCTGGCGATCCCGTCTAGAAGTTGCCTGGCGATCTCCGCCGCGTTGGTTTTGCTCATCTGGTTCGCCAACATCACGTTTCATTCGAATTGGGTAAACCCGGATTTGCCAAACATGTTCGAACATATCTAATGCGATTTGTTCGAACATATTAGCCAACCCGACCTCCCACCACAAGGTAGCACCATGCTCCACAACGCCATTCCCGCCGCCAGCACCGTCGTCGATTCCGCGCTCTTCCGGGATGCCTTCGGCACGAAGAAGATGCGCCAGATCTTCTCCGACGGCGCGCTCGTGCAGCGCTATATCGACGTCGAGATCGCGCTGGCGAAGGCTGAGGCACGCGTCGGCGTGATCCCGAATGAAGCCGCCGAGGTCATCGCGAGCGAGTCGCGCATCGAGCGGATCGACTTCGACCACATGCGCGAGGAAACCGACATCGTCGGCTATCCGATCCTGCCGCTGGTCCATCAGCTCGTGACGATGTGCGGCGAAGCAGGCCGTTACGTGCACTGGGGGGCAACCACGCAGGACATCATGGACACCGCCGTCGCCCTCCAGGTACGCGACGCACTCGACAGCATCGACGCCGACATTCGCGAACTGCGCGGCATTCTCGCAGATTTGTCGACGAAGCACCGCGATACCGCGATGGCCGGGCGCACGCACCTGCAACAGGCGTTGCCGGTGACCTTCGGCTACAAGACCGCGATCTGGCTCGCGATGTTCGACCGGCACCAGCAGCGTATCGCCGAACTGCGCCCTCGCGTGGCCGTGGTGGAATTCGCCGGCGCGGCCGGCACGCTGGCATCGGTCGGCGAGAAGGGCTTTGCGATCCAGCAGGCGCTGGCCAAGGAGCTGGGCCTGGGCGTGCCGGCCACCACCTGGCACGTGGCGCGCGATGGCTTCGCCGAAGCGGTCAACCTGCTCGCGCTTGTCACCGGCTCGCTCGGCAAGATCGCACTCGACATCATGATCATGGCGTCGACCGAGTTCGCGGAAGTCTACGAGCCGTTCGTGAAGGGGCGCGGCGCCAGCAGCACGATGCCGCAGAAGCGCAATCCCATTTCCAGCGAACTGATGCTGGCTGCCGCCAAGGCCGTGCGCCAGCACGCCGGGCTGATGGTCGATGCCATGGTGCAGGACTTCGAGCGCGCCACCGGCCCATGGCACGCCGAGTGGATCGCCATTCCTGAGAGCTTCATCCTGACCTCGGGCGCGCTCCACCAGGCGAAATTCGCGCTGGGCGGGCTGATCGTCGACACCGCTCGCATGCGGCACAACCTCGATATCTCCAACGGCCTGATCGTGGCCGAGGCCGTGATGATGGGCATGGCGCCGCATATCGGCCGTCAGCAGGCGCACGACGTGGTGTATGACGCCTGCCGCACCGTCAACGAAGCCGGCGGCACGCTGGCCGACGCGCTCAGCGCGCTGCCGGCCGTCACGCAGCATCTCGACCGTGCGGCCATCGAGCGCCTGTGCGACCCGGCCAACTATCTCGGCCTCGCCCCGCAGATGGTGGATCGCGCCATCGAACTCTCGAACAAGGTGGCCTGAACACAGGCCCCGGTGGAGGTAGACATCATGCAAGACCCGACCATCCATACCCTCGCAGTTCCGCCAGCCGCGCCGCCGGCCGCCCCGCGGCTTCCGTGGTATCGCAAGCTCGGCATGCAGGTGCTCGTCTCACTGCTCCTCGGCATCGGCGTCGGCTTCGTGTTCCCGACCTTCGCCGCGAAGCTGAAGCTGCTGGGCGACATGTTCCTGTCGCTCATCAAGGTCGGCGTGGCGCCCCTCGTATTCCTGACCATCGTGCACGGCATCGCGTCGGCGGGCGACGCGAAGAGCGCCGGGCGCGTGGGCTGGCGCTCGATTCTCTACTTCGAGGTGATTTCGACCGTCGCGCTGATGGTCGGCATGCTCGCGGGCAATCTGCTGGAAATCGGGAAGGGGATGGCCCACGTCACAACCGGCACCATCACGCCGGCAACAAAGGTCGTGGCGCCGCAGGGCTTCCTCGAATTCATGATGCACATCGTGCCCGACAACTTCGTCGGCGCATTTGCCAAGGGCGAACTGCTGCAGGTCGTGGTGCTGGCGGTCATGGTCGGCATCGGGATCCTGGCCATTCCGGAGACGCGCCGCGCGACCATCAACCGTGGCCTCGACACCCTCTCCGACGTGCTGTTCTCCTTCATCAATCTCGTGATGAAGCTCGCGCCGATCGGCACCTTCGGCGCGGTGGCCTATTCGGTGGGCATCAATGGGTCAGCCGTCCTGGTCGCACTGGCGCAATTCGTGCTGAGCTTCTACGCGGTGGTGGTGCTGTTCATCGCCGTCGTGCTCGGCATCGTCGCAAAAGTGGCCGGCTTCAGCCTGTGGCGCTTCCTGAGGTACATCAAGGACGAGATCCTGATCGTGCTCGGCACGGCCTCGTCGGAAAGCGCACTGCCGCGCCTTCTGATCAAGCTCCAGCGGCTGGGCTGCGCCAAGCAGACCGTCGGTCTGGTGCTGCCTACCGGCTACGCTTTCAACCTCGACGGCACGTCGATCTTCATGGCGATGGGCGTGATGTTCATCTCCCATGCGTATGGTGTGCCGCTGACGCTCGACCACCAGTTCGGCATCCTGGTGCTGATGCTGCTGACGTCGAAAGGCGCGGCCACGGTATCCGGCGGCTCGTTCGTGGTGTTTGCCGCGACGGTGACGTCGACCGGGATACTGCCGGTGGAAGGGCTGGCCGTGATCTTTGGCGTCTACCGCTTCCTGTCCATGGCCGTCTCGACCTGCAACACCATCGGCAACAGTGTGGCGACGGTGGTCGTGGCGAAGTGGTCGGGCACGTTCGATGCCGAGACCGCGAAGCGCCACCTTTATCCCGAGCGCCATCCCGACCTGGCCGCAGCCGACGCCGCGCTCGACGACGGCACCCTGCCGGGCGACAACGCCAATGCGGTCGATCCTCATTCGCCGGGCGGCCCGCTGCAACGCACGACGGCTGCCTGACCCCGACAACGCTCCCTGAATTCATCATGACAACGTACCGCATCGAGAATGACTCGTCCGGCCCGGTGGACATTCCCGCCGACCGCTATTGGGGCGCCCAGACGCAGCGCGCGCTGACCGTGTTTGCGGTCGGGGAGGAACGCTTCCCCGACTGCCTCGTCCATGCTTTCGGCCTGCACAAGATGGCCGCCGCCCGCGCCAACATGCGCTGCGGCGTGCTTGACGCAGGGCTCGGTGCAGCCATCGTGGCCGCCGCGGAAGAGCTGCGCTGCGGCCGATTCGATGATCACTTCCCGCTTTCCATCTGGCAGACCGGCTCTGGCACCCAAACCAACATGAACGCCAACGAGGTGATCGCGAACCGGGCCAACGAACGGCTGGGGCAGCCGCTGGGCACCCGGTCTCCCGTGCATCCGAACGACCATGTGAACGCCTCGCAGTCGTCCAACGACAGTTTTCCGTCGGTCATGCACATGAGCGCTGCGATCGAACTGGAAGACCGGCTGGCCCCGGCGCTTCGCCGGTTGCGCGACAGCCTGCGCGAACGCGCCGGCGCGTTCACCGACGTGCTGAAAATCGGTCGCACCCACCTGATGGACGCGGTCCCCACCACGCTCGGCCGTAGCTTCGACGGCTTCACCGCGCAGGTCGACAATGCGCTGGCGCGCCTGCACGACACGATGCCCCGCCTGCTTGTCCTGCCGCAGGGCGGTACGGCGGCAGGGACCGGCCTGAACGCCCCGCCCGGCTTCGACCGTGCATTCTGCGAGGAAGCGAGCCGGCTGAGCGGCCTGGCATTCCGTCCGAATCCTTGCAAGGTCGAAGGCATGGCCGCGCACGACGCATTGCTCGAGCTCTCCGGCGCGCTCAACGTGATCGCCGCGTCGTTCACCAAGATCGCGAATGACCTGCGCTGGATGAGTTCCGGCCCGAACGCCGGCATCGGCGAATTGCTGCTGCCGGACGACGGGTTGACGTCCTCCATCATGCCCGGCAAGCGCAATCCGACCATCGCCGAGGTCATGGTGCAAACAGCGATGCAGGTGGCAGGCAATCATGTGACGGTAACGATGGCCGCCGCGTCCGGCAGCTTCGAACTGAACGTGGCAAAACCGGTGCTGATCTACAACGTCCTTCAGTCGATCCGGCTGCTCGCGGACGGCGCGAACATGGTGGCCACTCGGCTCATTCCAGGCATCCAGCCGGCAGGAGAACGACTGGCGCGCGACCTGCAAAGCCCGTTGCTCGCCGTCACCGCACTCAACCCGGTGCTGGGTTACGACAAGGCAGCTTCCATCACCCGCCATGCCCGTGGCCGCAGGATCGCCCCGCGCGAGGCGGCGATCGAACTCGGCCTGCTGGATGGAGAGACGTTCGACAGGCTGGTCGATCTCCGCCGCATGGCGGGGGGATGACATCCGGTCGATACCGAGCGGACCGTCGGGATGCAGCGATCCAACCGCTTGGGAGCGTCGTCGATCGAGGCCGGGCCCGGCCAGCCCTCGGCCGTTCGCGATCGCTGACAGACGGTCGTCGGGCGGCCGTGTCCCGCTCGAACGACGGACCTTCGAGGTCCGACCGTGTCGGACGGGCATCGGCCGTCATCGTCGCCCGCCGCGATCGACGAACGCACCCGTCACGGGCCGGGCCCTGCATCCCGCCATCTGCCGGATTCGTGTCGTGCGGGCGCTGAGCCGACAACGCGCTATATTCTTGTCCGAGGCAGGACAACGCACTCGCATCCGCAGAAGCCCGCCCGTCATCGCCGCATTCCCCGACGCGCATCTCCACCCAGCGAGAACGACAAACATGGACCACGCGCAGTACTTCAGCCAGAGCTCGATCCAGGCCGCGAATCTTCGCCTGCACTATCTGTCGCAGTTGCTGCGCGAACAAACGGGCTCGATCGTCCAGTACGGCATCCTTCGCGGGTTTCCGGTCGGCGTCAGTCACTGGGCGGAGGTCGCGGTCGGCGGCTACCTGCTCGGCACCTACGAGATCGCCGTATGCGCGATCCTGGAAGCGCTCGGCTCCCCCGACAAGGTGCTGGTCGACCTCGGCGCCGCCGACGGGATCTTCGGCATCGGCCTGGTCAGGAACAACGTCTTTGCCCGCAGCCTGTGCTTCGAGATGGACGAGCAACGCCGCCAGGCGATCCAGCACCGCGCCGCGGAGATGGGGCTGGCGGACCGCGTCGCCGTCCACGGCAAGGCCGATCGCAACCTGCCCGCGATCCTCGCGGAGCATGGCGGAGATCCGGCCGGCCGGGTCATCCTGTGCGATATCGAGGGCGCGGAATTCGACCTGTTCGACGCCACCCTGCTGGAACAGCTTGCCGGCAGCCACGTGATCATCGAGATCCACGATTTCCTGCTTTCCGACCCGGCGCAAGCCGCGCGCGCGTTCGACGAACTGAGCCAGCGCGCCAGCCAGCATTTCCACGTGTACGAGATTCGCGACGGGCTGCGGGACATCCGCAACATTCCGCTGCTGCGCCACTGGTCGGACTGGGACGCATGGTTGATGTGCGTCGAGGCGCGTTACCGGATGATGCGATGGCTCTGGCTCGAGCCGAAAAGCCAGCCGCGGCGTGACGGCCCGGACATCGATCGCCTGATCCTCGACTACCAGCGCCGGATCTTCGCCGCCTGACATCCTCGCGCCATTACGGGCGATGCCGATCGCCGGGAAGCAATTGCATGCGCCCTCTTCATGCGATCGCGACAGGAATCGATCGCGGCATCGGCAACACCACGTCCATTTCAGAAAGACCCCAGTGGATCTGCCTGCGGTGGCGCACCTGTGCGGCACCCACCGCAGTCGTACCGGGTGGCCCCGGTACGACTGCGCGTTACTGCGGTGCAGCCGGAACCGGCTGCGCCGTGTTCGTCTGGCTCGCAAACTGCGGCAGGGCCAGGGACGCTGCGCCGAATTCGTTCACGCACGCGTCGGCATAGCTGCGCAGTTTCTCCTTCACCCACGCGCCGCCATTGCCCGTGAGCGTGTCGTAATCCGGCAGATCGGCCGAATACTCCGGTACCCGGCTGCACACGCCTTCCGCAAGCACGGTTTTGGAACGCGCGTCGATGAGACGGATCTTCGCGGAATAAACCAGCCGATAGGTGCCCCAGTGGTTGGGGAAATACGTGTACATCCAGTTAATCGTTCGGCTGTCCATGATCAGGTCGTTGCCCGGATATTGCGCGACGAGCACATCGAGCGCATCCGTGGCCAGCGGTTTGGCGTCGCCTGCCGGCTTGACGACAACCCCGTATTTTTCAGCGAGCGCTTTTGCAAGGCCGTTGCCGATCGCGACCGCCGGGTCGGCAATCCGGTTGTCCCGAACGAAGCTGTTGCCGGTGCTGATCATGACGGCCCCGCCGATCAGGCCGAACATGGCCTTGCCCGGTGTCATCGCGCTGAAGCTGGGTGTTTCATAGGTGCTGACGACAATCGTCTTGCCACCCAACGCTGCCGTGCCGTCTTGCGAAATGGCCTTGGGCTGTACCGAAACGCACCCTGTCAGAAACGTTGAAACGGCAATGGAAGCCAGGCACGACACACAACGCACATTCATCTCGTTTTTCCAGATTATTAATATTCGTTTTCATCAAAACGAGGCACTCGATAATGCTCGTTTGTTATTTTTTAACAAATAGCCGACCCGCCGTATCGGCCACATTTACACGAATCCCCGCATGTAACTATTTGTAACGCAGCTGAAAAACACAGTCAAGCATGAAGCAATGCATTCGCGAATGCACGGCCTGCCTGAACCATTCCGCACTCATGCCGCGAGTGCCACGCGCATCCCGAAGCCTGCTCCGCCTCGCGCTGACAGCGCGTGCGCCAGCTCACTTATACGTGTCGATCGTTTACCAGAAAAGAGATTTGACGTTTAGTTTTCCGCACCGGGAAAACCCGGATCTTCGTTAAGGTTTTCTATACGTGGCGCGAAGAAAAACTCGTTAGCGACGCGCTTTTTTTCTTCTTACCCTTCGTCCGTGTGTCGAACTCATTGACGCATGTCATTCATTTTCTTGACCGGTCAAAGCCAGACTTTACTCAACATCAATTGGCAATCAACGAGGCGGGAGGTCATTTTGAAACGAGCATTGATAATGTTTGCGCTGGTCGCTTTGAGCACGACTGCCTTTGCTCAGTACCAGGGCGCGTACTACCAATGGCGGGACGGAAGCGACGTGAAGTGTTCGGCCAATGCGCCGAATGCCGCATGGAAATTGATCAGTGGTCCGTACTTTGATGGCGAATGCAGTCAACCGCTGCCGAAGCGCTCCGATCTGCCCGCCCCGCCGGCGGCACCCGCGAGTGGAGGGACGGCAAAGTGAAGCGCACCCGACTCGCAACGCTGCTTTGGACGACCGTGCTGGGGCTCGCCGGTTGCGGCGGCGACACCCAATCCGACACGGCTGCGTCGCCCCCCGTGGCCGGCCAGACCGCCTCCCCGTCCGCGCCGACGACCGGCCCCGCCGATCCTGCGCCTTCCCTGATCCCGCCGAACGGCGCCACCAACCCGCCCCCGGCAGCCCAGTACGCAGGCTGCATGAACGCAGGCGTCACGCCATCGGTTGAAGAGCAGCGGCTCGTCAACGTGCTGCCGGGGGTCACCACGCCGTTCGCCGACCAGTTGCTCGCCGCTGCCGGCTTCGACCAGTTCGGGCCGAACTTCGTCAGGCAGCTCTGCACCGACGGTGCGATCCACTCGTTTGCCGACGCGGTCCGCACGGTCAAGATTTCCGGGCAGGCACTGTGGCAGGCAACGGTCGACCGCGTACAGGGCCGGCAGGTGGCCGGCACGCTGCCGCAAAGCGACGACCGGATGCTTTACTGGGCGCGCCTGAAGATGACGCTGGCGCTGCGCCAATGGGTGCCGCAGACATCGCTGACGACCGAGCAACGGGCGCAGCTGCAATGGGTACTCGAACGTGCGTCGCGCGGACAATATGCGATGAGCTTCCCGTCGGGCGCCGGCATCAAGCGGATCGTCGTCAGCGGGTTCGATCCGTTCACGCTGGGCACGCCGGGCGCGAACCATCCGTCCACCAACATCAGGACGGGCAATCCGTCAGGCGCTGTCGCGCTCGCACTCAACAATCGGCAGATCCGGCTGGCCGACGGGTCGACCGCCGTGATCCAGACCTACCTGCTGCCGGTCGACTACGATCCGTTCCGCAAGGGCATGCAGGAACATACGCTCGCCCCTTTCTTCACGGGCGCCGAACGGGTGAATGCGTCGATCACGATGAGCCAGGGCGGAGAGGGAGAATTCTGGATCGAGAACTGGCACGGCCGTTATCACGCGGCCGCGTACCCCGACAATCTCGGCACGACGATCGGCAACCCGCGGGCGGCCCCGCTGTTGCCCGGCATGCAGGACGCGGACATCTATCCGCCGGATGACGTTCTGGGCTTCGATCCGCAACCGTGGCAAGCCTATCTGCCCAAGCAGTTCACGACGACCACGCTACCGTTCGATGCGATGATTGCGGCGAATTCCGGCGCGGCAATCACCCTGCCGGGTGCGTCGCAACCTGGCGGATACGCGGTGATCTGGCATACGGACCATTCCGAATTTACCGACTGCGGCAATGCCGCGAGCGTCGTGAGCTTCACCGGTTCGGATACGTATCCGCCGACCACGGCGCCGACCGCGCCCGCGGTACTTTCATGCGCGCAGAACGGCGGCGGCGGAAACTACCTGTCGAACGAAAGCGGCTACCGGAACACCTTGCTGCGCGACACGCTCGCACCCGACGGAAAGATCTTCGCAGGCCATCTTCATACGCCCGTGATGACGCACTTCTCGAATGGCGATGACGCGAAGCTGACCGATCCGATGTTCGAATCGTATCGAAACACCATCGTCCAGCAGTCGAGCAACCTCGTCATGGCCATGGCGAAGGCCATCCCGTAGACGCGCCGACGCCACGACGCCCGCTTGCCGGCGCGTACAGACCCCGGCCGTCACGCCACCGGCCGGGGTGTTTGTCAAATTACTTGAAGGAGCGACAACCGGCCGACGCTTTGCCTTACCATCCGCCCGTCAACCCAATGTTGAACACGGCTGGCCACGACCGTCCCACGCGGTCGCGGCGCTTATTTTCAGGGGCCCGAACCGGGCACCGGTTTGCTTCGAACGGTACGACCCGATCATGTTCCAGACACCCGGAGATTCCTTCGTCAACGGCTCGTTGCTGGGCCTGTGCGTCGAGGTGCCGCTTGCCGCACTGATTTCGCTGGCCATGCACGGCGTCGACTGGAACGGCCAGCGCATCGCGCTGCTCGTCGCCACGCCGGTGCTGATCGCATGCATTGCGCTGCTGACCCGCCCGGTGGCGTTCAGCACGGTGTGGAAACACAAGCGCTCGCCGTTCGTGCTCGACGACAATGTTCGCGCCTCGATTTACGGCCGGCTCTGCGGGATCGCGCTCGGGGTCGTATTCGGCATCATGGTCGCGACGACGTTCGCCTGATCCCGGCAGGTCCGGCTTCGAATCCGGCACGCGGCGTCCGGCGCCGATCGCGTCACCCCGTCGCCACCACCGCATTGAACGACGTATCCCACAACGGCGCGACCCGGGCCGGGCCGTCCAGCACGCCGATGCGGGCAAACACGTCCGCGACCTGCTGGTGCTGCGCCACCACGTCGGGCGTCACCGGCAGCAGCGCGTAGTCTTCGCTGCGCTGATCGAACATCGCGACGAGATCGGCAGCCGGCACGCGCGTCTCGCGGTTCTGCGCGAGCGCATAGTCGCGGAAATGCCCGTTCGCCCACGCATACGCATGCCGGAACCGCAGCAACAGATCGCCCGTGGCCGCGCGGCGGCGCGCATCGTCGAGCGTGCGGGGATTCGCGTACACCGGAAAATTCCCCGACAGATAGCCCTTCCCCGTCTTCAGCACGCGAGCGCCGTAGCGGTGGCGCGCGAGCTGGCCGTTGTAACCGTAGATCGCCCACGCATCGATGTCGCCGCGGTCGTACGCGGACAAGCCGTCGGTCGGCGACAGGTTGACCGGCTGGATGTCGTCGAAGCTCAGCCCCGACTCCGCAAGCTGGCGATACAGGAAATAGTGCGACGTCGTCGCGCGCACGTAGCCGACGCGCTTGCCCTTCAGGTCCGCGATGCTGCGAATCGGCGTGTCCTTGCGGGCAAGCGTAACCTGGTTGTTGAGGTCTTCGCGCACCCGCGAAATGAACCGCACGCTGGCTTTCTGGCGCGCGGCGAACACGGCCGGAATTTCGCTGCCCGAACCGATATCGAGCGCGTCCGCATTCAGTGCCTCGATATGCAGCACGCCGTTGTTCAGCTCGCGCCAGTCGATCCGGTATGGCGTGTCGCCGAGCCCGGCCGCCTGCAGCAGCGCGCGCCAGCCGCCCTTGTAGGTCGCGACGCGCAATGTCGTACCGGCGAGATCGGCGGACGCGGCCTGCGCGGCGAACGCGGCAACCGGGCTCGCCGCGACCGCGGCGCCGGCAAGCAGCAAGCGGCGGCGTGCCGCCGAAATGGACGACATCGGATACTCCTGTCGATCGGATAACGGATAGGACGTGAAACGGCGCGTCAATGCAGCGCCGGAAACCCGTGGCGCTCGGCCAGCAGTTCGAGGATACGGCGCGCGTCGGTAACGAAGCGCACGTCGCCGAGCGTCTGCGCGTCGTCCGGCGCGGGCTGGTCGCGGCCGAGCACGAGAACCGGCAGGCCCTGGTGCGCGTCGTCGAGCACCTCGATCACGGCCGGCCGCGGCCGCTCGAAGCCCACGCGCTTCACGTCGAGGCGGCCGGCGCGCTCGGGTTCACTCGCCAGCAGCCCTTCGATCGACAGCCCGTGCGGGCAGACGAAGCGCTGGCCCGGATGCTTCGGATCGGCAAAGCCCGGCTCCAGCAGAAACAGTACATCGCGACTCATGTCGAACGGCTCCCGTGTTGATTGTTCAGCCGGGACGCACACGCGCTTGCGCACGTTCGCGTTCCCGGTGCATGCCGGCCGGCGACCGGATGCTCGACTCTACCGTTACGCCTGGCACGGCCCTACCAACGTTTTGCGGAATCGATATGCTTGCGCGCGTAGCGCATCGGCCGGTCGCCGCCTAGCGGATCGTTGCGTAAACGCATCGCAACGCGAACGACCGCTATTGCGGACATCGAACGATTTCATCGATCGATATGACGGCGCACGCGCATTTCCGGCGGGCGACGTTCGCGGTCCGCGCGATGCGTTCGCCGCAGCATGCGTGCCGGACGCGATCGCGGCACACCTGGCGGGCGGGCGGCAACGCACATTACAAATCGGCGGCGCAGCGATTTACAAACCACGGATCGGCCGTTCGTCGGCGCGCCCGTCGTCAATAGCATCGTGATCCTCACAGAGGTACCCATAAAAACAGAGGATAGTCATGATCAAAAAATCGGTAGTCCTGGGTTTGGTTTCGATCGGTTCGGTCAGTGCGCACGCGCAGAGTTCGGTCACGTTGTACGGCGTCGTCGACGCCGGTATCGCCTATACGAACAACCAGGGCGGCGCGAGCAACATCCAGCAGACGAGCGGCAAGCTGAGCGGCAGCCGCTGGGGCCTGAAAGGCACGGAAGATCTCGGCGGGGGCCTGCAGGCGGTCTTCACGCTGGAAAGCGGGTTCCGGCCGAGCGACGGCGGGCTCGGCCAGGGCGGCCGCCTGTTCGGCCGGTCCGCGTACGTGGGCCTCGGCAAGAAAGGGCTCGGCACGCTGACCTTCGGCCGCCAGTACGAGCCGATCACCGATCTCGTCGCGCAGTACTCGGGAGCGGGCTTCTGGTCGCCGGCCACGCACGTGGGCGACAACGACAACCTGAACCAGAGCTTCCGGCTGAACAACGCGGTGAAGTTCCGCAGCGACACGATCGCCGGCTTCACGGCCGACTTGCTCTACGCGTTCAGCAACCAGGCCAGCGGCGGTGCGGGCACCGGGTTCTCGAACAACAACGCGTGGGGCGCATCCGCGAATTACGTGAACGGCCCCCTGTCGATCGGCGGCGGCTACGTGCGCTTCAATCATCCGAACTCGACGTCGAACACGAGCGGTGCGGTGGGCGGCGCAACCTCGACCACCGGCAACGACTACAGCGGCGCGTTCTTCTACGGGCTGAACGGCGGCGTGCTCAAGCAGCAGATCGGCGCGCTGGGCGCGAACTACGCGCTCGGCCGCACGACGCTCGGCTTCGCGTGGAGCCACACGCAGCTCGACTATCTCGACGGCTCGTCGCGCAAGTTCAACAACTACGACGTCAACGCGCGCTACCAGATCACGCCGTCGGCCACGCTGATCGGTGTCTACACGTTCACCGACGGGCGCGCGAGCGGCCTGCCGGGCACCAGCGGCCAGACGCTGAAACCGCGCTGGCACCAGTTCACGCTCGGGTTCGACTATGCGTTGTCGAAGCGCACCGATATCTACGTGTCGGGCATCTACCAGCTTGCGGCCGGCGATGCGAGCACGGCAACGCCGGGCGGCTATCGCAAGATCGCGGCGATCTCGAACATCGGCAGCGCGTCGTCGACGAACCGCCAGCTCGCGTTCGTCAGCGGGCTGCGCGTGAAGTTCTGACGGCACGCGCATCGGGCGCGGCGCGATAAGCAAAGCGGGAATCGTTGTTTGCCGCGCCACGCCGGGTTGCCGAGAATGGGTGTTTCCCTGCGCGCGGCCCCGAGTGCGATACGCGTTCGATACGCGTTCGATACGCGTTCGATCATGACCGGCGTCCGTTCCCGTCCGCCACAGAGGCGCGGGGGTGGACGGGGAGCCTTCGCCGATGCCGAACAACCGCGCGGGCGTCCCGATCGTCGTCATCGCCCGGCGCGCGCATACCTCGCAAGGACCCCGTCATGAGCGATACCTCCGTCGCCGCCTCGATCGCGCCGTCGCCTTTCGTCGATGTCCGCTCGCCGGCGGATTTCCCCGACAGCCCCGTCTCGCGTGTCCTCGCGCAACCGCTGATGCTCGGGTTGTTCCTGCCGATCCAGGCCGGCGGATGGAGCGCGTCGACGCTGCCGCGCTCGACCGACTGGACGTTCGACTACAACGCCGACCTGGTCGCGCGCGCCGAAGCGCTCGGCTTCGATCTCGTGTTCGCGCTGTCGCAGTGGCTCCCGAAAGGCGGCTACGGTGGCGTGTTCGACGGACAGGCACTCGACTCGTTCATGACGCTGGCCGCGCTGACCGCGCGCACCGAGCGGATCATCCTCGTCGCGACGAGCCACGTGCTCTACGGTCCGTGGCATCCGCTGCATTTCGCGAAATTCACCGCGACGCTCGACCACATCTCGCGCGGACGCTGGGGCATCAACGTCGTGACTGGCCACCGCGCGATCGAGCACGAGATGTTCGGCTGGAACCGGATCGAGCACGACCGGCGCTACGAGATGGCCGCCGAATTCCTCGATGCAGTCCAGCAGTTGTGGGCACAACCGGACAATTTCAGCTACACGCCCGAACTGTCGAGCTGGCAGCTGGGTGGTGCATTCGTGACGCCGAAGCCGCACTACGGCCGCCCGCTGCTGATCAACGCGACCGGCTCTGAGGCGGGCATCGCATTCGCGGCACGTTATTCGGACATCGTGTTCGTCACGAGCCCGGCCGGCCCCGATGCGCAACGCGCGATCGACGCGCTACCCGCGCATACCGCACGCGTGAAGGCGGCCGCCGCCGCGCGAGGCCGCACGATCCGCACGCTGCTCAATCCGCTCGTCATCTGCCGCGAAACGGCGGCCGAAGCGCGCGCATACCGCGACGCGATCGTCGCGCATGCCGACGAAGGCAGCTTCCACCGCTTCGACAGCGACGCGCATGCGTGGCGTGGCGGTTTCGAGCAGCGCGCGCAGGCCGCCGCGCGCGCGATCGGCGGCAATATCTCGATCACCGGCTCGCCCGACGAAGTCGCCGATACGATCGTGCGGCTGCACCGCGCGGGCATCGACGGCATCCAGCTGAGCTTCTACGACTTCAAGCCGGATCTCGACTTCTTCGGCGCGCGCGTGTTGCCGCTGCTGCGCGAAGCCGGCCTGAGACGCTGAGGCCGGCGCAGAAGCCCGGCGCATCGCACGGCACGGGCCGCCGCCGCAGCGGCGACCGCCGTCAGAACACGCGCCCTTCGGTCAGGTGCGTCGTCACGCCGTTCAGTTCGTAATCGCCGACCACGCGTGCCTTGTGCAGCAGCGGGTTGTGGCTGAAGATCGTGCGCAAGTTGCGCCAGTGGCGGTCGAGGTTGTGCTCGCGCGCCGTTGCCGACGCGCCGCCCACTTCGAACAGCCGTTCGGCCGCATGCAGCGCAAGCTTGCTGACGATCAGTTGCGTGCGCGCGGTCGCAAGCGCGCTGTCGAGCACGAGCGCATGCGCGCCGGCGTCGCCCGCTTCGATCGCATCGGCGGAGCGGTCGAGCGTGCGCGCGTTTTCGCGCACCAATGCGTCGATCGCGTGACTGTGCGCGGACAGCTCGCCGACGATCTGCTGGATGAAATGATCGTCGCGCGCGGTCGGCGCCGGGCTGTGCAGCGCCGGGCGGCCGTGCGCGAGCACGTAGCGGCGCGCATCGGCCAGCACGTTGCGCACGATGCCCGCGCCCGTCGCGACGAGATGAAGCTGCCGCAGTGCGCCGCAATGACGTCCGACGAGCGTCGACCCGTCGCGCGCGGCGACTTCGTCCGCGAAGACCTGCACGTCTTCCAGCAGCAGGCTGCCGCTCGCCGTCATGCGCTGGCCCATCCCGTCCCAGTCGTCGAGTACCTGCAGGCCATCGCGCGCAACGGGAACGATCACGGCCAGCGCGTCGCCCTGCTCGTTCTCCACGTTGATGCGTGCGAAATCGGCAAACGCGGTGCCCGTCGAATAGTATTTCCGGCCCGTCACGCGGTGGTGATCGCCGTCCCGGCGCAGCACGGTCGTGTTCTCGCCCGGTCGCGACGTTCCGCGCTCGGTCGACGCGCCGCCGAAGATCGCGCCGGCCAGCACGCGCTCGAGCTGCACGTCGTTAAACGGCGTGCGCGGCGACAGCCGCAGCGTCTCGGTCTGGTCGTAGTGGATGCGCAGCGCGTGTGCGAGATTCGAATCGGCGGCAGCCAGCGTCGCAATCGTGTCGAACAGGTCGACCAGCGTCCCGCCCAGGCCGCCGCGCGCCACCGGAATCCGCAGCGCACCCAGCGCCGAGCGGCGGAAAATCGCGAAGCCGTCGAACGGCAGTTCGCGACGCGCCTCGCGTTGTGCGGCATCCTGCCCGATCGCGTTCGCGAGATCGGGCAGTGCGGCCAGCGCGTCGCGCAATGCGTCGCGCGGATCGACGGCATCACGAGCAGTCATTCGGCAGGTCCTCGTTCGGGAAGATCGGGCACGTCGCGGCATCGCGCGATCGCGGTTTCCGCAAAGTATAGGGACGCACCCGGCGCGCGCGAAAAGCCGATTTCAGCTTTGGTTATGCATGCGCCGGGATTGTTCGCGCAAGGTGGCGTCAGTGCTGGATGCCCCAGCGCCGCACGGTCGCGCGCTCGAGCGTGTCGAACACGAGGTTCTCGACGAGCAGCCCGATCACGATGACGGCCGCCAGGCCCGCGAACACGCGGTCCGTGTACAGCTCGTTGCGGTTCTGGAAGATGTACCAGCCGAGCCCGCCCTGCCCCGCGCTCGCGCCGAACACGAGTTCGGCGGCGATCAGCGTGCGCCACGCGAATGCCCAGCCGACGCGCAGGCCCGCCAGGATCGACGGCAGCGCAGCCGGCACGAGGATCAGCACGATCTGGCGCAGGCCCGTGAGGCCGTAGTTGCGCCCGGCCATTTTCAGCGTGGCCGGCACGCCCGCGAAGCCCGTGTACATGCTGAGCGCAAGCGGCCACAGCACCGCATGCACGAGCACGAACAGCAGGCTGCCCGTACCGAGTCCGAACCACAGCAGCGCGATCGGCAGCAACGCGATCGACGGCAGCGGATTGAACATCGACGTGAGCATCGTCAGCAAATCCCGGCCGATGCGCGTCGATACCGCGAGCGACGTCAACGCGAACGCCAGAAGCACCCCCAGCGCGTAGCCGCGCAGCAGCACCGACATCGAGATGCCGGTCTTCACGAGCAGTTCGCCCGACTCGATGCCCTGTACGAAAGCGGCCAGCGTCGCGCCGAAGGTCGGGACGAGCAGATCGTTCGCGACGATGCGCGCGACGATCTCCCATGCGGCGATCAGCACGAGCGCGATCACGCTGCGACGGAACCAGCCCGCGCCGACGACACGGCGCAGCAGCGACGCCGGCGCCGCGCGTTCGGCGTCGGGCAGCGTGTCGAGCGTACGCTCGTATTCCGCGCGAACGGGCGGCAGCGGCGGCAGCGCCGGATCGATCGGATTCATGATGCGGCGTCCTCCGTCGTCGGCTCGTTCGTTGCATCGGTATCGAACAGCAGACGATGGATCCGCGCGACGTTGTCGCGGAAGTCGCCGGTGTCGACGTTGTCGAGCGAATGCTCGTGACTGTTGAGTTCCGCGCGCACGCGGCCCGGATGCGGCGACAGCAGCAGGATGCGGTTGCCGACGACGAGCGCTTCCTCGATCGAATGCGTGACGAACAGCAGCGTGAAGCGGAACTCGTCCCACAGCCGCAGCAGTTCTTCCTGCATCTTGCGGCGCGTGAGCGCATCGAGCGCGGCGAACGGTTCGTCCATCAGCAGCACGCGCGGCTGCATCGCAAGCGCGCGCGCAATCGCGACGCGCTGCTTCATGCCGCCCGACAGCGTATGCGGATAGGCATCGGCGAACGCGCCGAGGCCAACCTTGTCGAGATAGTGCTGCGCACGCTCACGTGCTTCGGCACGCGACAGCTTCGCGGCGGCGCGCAACGGAAACGCGACGTTCTCGACGACCGTTTTCCACGGCG
This sequence comes from Burkholderia cepacia complex sp. TUM26381, assembly GCF_057439935.1. Classification (NCBI taxonomy): domain Bacteria; kingdom Pseudomonadati; phylum Pseudomonadota; class Betaproteobacteria; order Burkholderiales; family Burkholderiaceae; genus Burkholderia; species Burkholderia cepacia complex sp. TUM26381. The sequence goes on from NZ_CM172008.1 coordinate 844,138, forward strand.
GCAACTGGTCGAATTCCTGGAACACCACGACGCGGTCGTGCCCCGGCCCGCGCACGGGCCGGCCGTCGAGCGCGATCGAACCCGCGACGGGCTCGATGAAACCGGCGATCGCCTTCAGCAGCGTCGACTTCCCGCACCCTGACGGGCCGAGCAGCACGAAGCGGTCGCTGCCATACACGTCGAAGCTCACCTGATGCGTCGCGCGTACGATCCGTGCGCCGCTGCGGTATTCGAGGCTGACGCGGTCGATGGCCAGCAGCCGCTCGCTGTGCGCGCCGGCCTGCGCGGCATTCGCGGCAGGCCGACCGGCAACACGTGTGTCGGGCGCGGACTGACCGGCAGGCGACGCGCCGCCGCGTGCCGCATACGGCGACAGCCAGGTTCGGAGGGAAGTGGCGTTCACGATCGAATCTCTTGCGGGGAAAGCATCAACATACGGCCGGGCGTCGTGCGGACCAACCATCGATTGCGCATATCGAAACCGTGCCGACGCATAAGCGTCGATCGCGGCGTCGAAGCATCGGGCCCACTCAACTGCCGCCGGCCGTCGCCGGGTCGTCGAAGAAGTAGTCGCGCCACGACTTCGGTTCGTTGCGGATCGCCCCCGTGCGATGCATGAACTGCGCGAGCGGCAGCGTGTTTTGCGGCGCGGTCTTGAACTGCACCTGCGGATTGCGCAGGATCTTCAGCAGCAGCGCGCGATCGATCTTCGACGCGTTCACGCGGATATACGTATCGGCTGCGCGCTCGGGGTCGGCCGCGATCTGCCGCGCGGCGTCGGCCAGCGCCGCGACGAATGCGCGGTAGGTCTTCGGGTTGTCGTTGCGGAATTTCTCGGTCGCGTACAGCACCGTTGCGGAGCTCGGGCCGCCGAGCACGTCGTAGGAATTCAGCACGATGTGCGCGTTCGGATTTCCGGCGAGTTCCTGCTCCTGGAACGGCGGATTGCCGAAGTGGCCGGTGATCACGCTGCTGTTCGCGAGCATCGCGGCTGTCGCGTCCGGATGCGGAATCGCCTGCGTGAGCGCGTCGAGCTTGTCGAACTGCTTGTCGCCCCACTGCTTCGCGGCCGCGTACTGCAGCACGCGCGACTGCACCGACACGCCGACCGCCGGCACCGCGATGCGGTCCTTCGCGCCCAGGTCGGCGATCGTCTTCACGTTCGGGTTGCTGCTGACGAGGTAGTACGGGAAGTTGCCGAGCGACGCGACGCCCTTCACGTTCTGCCGGCCGCGCGTGCGGTCCCACACGGTCAGCAGCGGCCCGACGCCCGCGCCGGCGATATCGACCGCGCCGGACAGCAGCGCGTCATTCACGGCCGCCCCGCCCGACAGCCGCACCCAGTCGACCTTGATGTCGAGGCCGGCCTTGCGCCCTTCCTTTTCGATCAGTTGCTGGTCGCGCGCGACGTTCAGCATCAGGTAGACAACGCCGAACTGCTCGGCGATGCGGATGCGGCCCTCCGCGTGCGCGGCTTGCGGGATGACCGCGCCGGCGAACGCGAGCGCGGCGGTGAGCGTGGCCGCCAGCGCGCGACGCGCCGGCAAGAACGAAAACGACATCGGAACTCCAGTGCGGAAGGGGCGGATGAATGACGCAGCGCGCGGCTCAGAAAGGCGCGTCGCCTTCGATCGTCGTGCGGTACAGCTTGCGGCGCAGGTGGTCGGGCGTGCCGGCGGCGAGATGCATCAGCGACCGGTTGTCCCAGAACACGAGATCGTGCGCGCGCCACTGGTGCCGGTACTGGTGCTCGGCGCGTACGCTGTGCGCGAACAGTTCGGCGAGCAGCGCGCGGCTTTCGTCGTCGGGCAGCCCGACGATGCGCGTCGTGAAATGCTCGCTGACGAACAAGGCCTTGCGGCCGGTTTCCGGATGCGTGCGCACGACCGGATGGACGACCGCGGCCACCTGCGCGATCTGCTCCGGCGACAGGTTCGGCCGCCACGGGCTGCGCGCCTGCAGTTCCGCATAACGTGCGAGATACGTATGTTCGGTGCGCCGCCCTTCGATCGCGCTGCGCAGGTGGGCCGGCAGCGTGTCCCATGCGAGATGCATGTTCGCGAACAGCGTGTCGCCGCCTTCCGCCGGCAATTCCTGCGCGTGCAGCAGCGAGCCGAGGCTCGGCTTTTCCTTGTACGACAGGTCGGAGTGCCAGAAATGACCGGCGTCGCCGAGCCCGACCGGCTTGCCGTTCTCGACGATGTTCGACACGATCAGCACCTCCGGGTGACCGGCCAGTGCGAACTGGTGCAGCACATGGATCTGCAGCGGGCCGAAGCGGCGGCTGAACGCGATGTGTTCGTCGGGCGTGATGCGCTGGTCGCGAAACACCAGTACGTGATGGTCGAGATGCGCGCGATGGATGCGCGCGAAACCATCGGCATCGAGCGGCTGCGCCAGGTCGAGGCCGATCACTTCGGCGCCGAGCGGCCCGTCGAACGGCACGATGTCGAAGCGTTGCGCCGCATGGCCCGGCCGCAATGCGGGCGGCAGCCCGGTAGAACGCGGTGCGGCATCGCGGATGGCGGTAGTGGTCACGGCACGGCCCTTGATTCGGTCAAAACGCGAATCTACGAGCGCGTGCCGGATCGCGTCAACGAAGCGATTCCGATACGGTTATCTGCTGCAGCGATAAAGATCGCTGCTCGCGCATACGGCCCGGCGGCGTGCGACACCCACCGCCCGAAGCCGTCAGGATTCCGTCGGCGAATCCGGCACCCGTGCGATGCCGTCCGGATAGCGCAGCGCGATCACCCCGTGCCGGTCGCGGATACCCATCGGCGGCGCGGCCTCCACGCTCGCGCGGTCGACGCCTTCGCATACGGCCAGGTTCGTGCTGGTGCGGTAGTAGACACGCCGGTCGTCGACTGCGAACGACCAATTCAGAAAGCGCAGGCTGGCTGCATCGATCCCCGGCAACGGCTTGCGGTAATTCTTCCCCCACAGCACATGACCGTCCGCATCGATCAGCATGTCGTGAAAGACGCCGCGCGCCGTTTCCACGTCGACGCGCCCCGGCCTGGTCACGATCTTGCCGTCGTAAAGAATCTGCGTGCCGAGCCGCGCATACCGGTAGCCGAGGCCGACCACACCGGCCGGATCGTCGATGCCGCGCTTGCGCACGCCGGCGCAGAACAGGTGCTTGGCATCCCGCGCATACGCGCCGCCGATATGCGTGAGGCTGGCCGCGTCGGCCTTGACCACGACCAGATGGCACTGCCCGTGATCGGGATCGTGGATGCCGCGATCGACGTAGTAAGCCTGCCGTGCGTCGCGATACCAGTCGCCGCCGAGCGATTCCAGCGTGGCCGCATCCCCGTCGGCGATGAGCCCTTCGCCCGCGTCGTCGTAGCGGGACGCGGCACCGGACGCGTAATGGCGCAATCCCGATGCATCGACCGCAAAGTTGTCGACCAGATGCCGGAAGCTGCCGAGATCGAAATGGTTGAGCGCGTGATAGCGATGCCCGCTGCCGACGCGCGCCCAGACGCGTTCGCCATCGGTATGGAACGGCCCGCCGAGCGGCGCGAGCGGCTCGGTTCGCGTGTCGCGCCGCTGCCGTGCTTCGGCCTCCTGCCGGCGCTGCGCCTCCTCGGCGTCGTAGATGGCCTGCTGCGCCGGCGTGATCGCCGCCGCGTCCAGATGTTGCTGCATGTGCTGCGTATGCAGCGACTGCACGGTCGCGAGGCAGAACACCGAGTTCGGGACCCCGCGCAGATACAGCGCCCAGTCGTCGGCATCGTTCCGGAAAAACCAGTGCACCGACTCGCCGTCCCATCCGGCCGGGCCCGTACGGGCCAGCAACGCGGCCTTGACGTCCCGGACCTTGCCGGGCACGACGAACGAAAGGCTGTAGTCGCTCTTGCCGAAGTCGTCGAGGCTCTCATCCTCGAACAGGCTTCGCATCAGGTTTTCGAGTTCTTGTAATGTCATCGGTGCGTGTCGATCAGGTGACGTGCAGCAGAAAGGACCAGGTTGCCGCGATCATTCTAACCATGTCGACGCGAGCGGCCGCCGCCGCACGACGCGTAATGTGGGCGCGAAACGCACTTGCCGGGCGACGTCGTTCGCGCCGGCCCGGCGTTCGACCGGCGTCCCCGGGCGGGCGATACCGGCGTGTTCCGAACCGGATCGATGAACGGACGCACGCACCGCCGTCGCACGGATGTGCGCTGACGGATGCGGCGCGTGCATGACCGGTCTCGCGACGGGTATCGCACCGTCGCCGATATCCGTGCGTCTCGCGATGCGCACTCGGGCGTCAGCGCTGCGCCGCGAAGGCGTCGATACCCGTCAATGCCGCGGACCACGCCCACAGGCGCGCCGCGTCCTCCGGATCGATTGCATGCGGCCGCACCCCCGATTCCTCGTCGCCGCGCGTCACCGCCGCAATATCGCAATCCTCGCAATAGACGCCACCGAGATCGGCAAGGCGCGGCGACGTGGCCGCCCAGACCTGGGTGGCCGCCCCCTGCGCCGGCGTCTTGAAAGTCGGATCGACGGGCACCCCGTGCTCGTCCACCCAGCCCTGCGCCATCATTTCCGCGCGCGTCAGATAACGCTGCAGCGGCGTCGCGATCTTGCCCGGATGCAGCGAATACGCGCGGACGCCGAAGCGGGCCCCGAGCGCATCCAGTTGCACCGCGAACAGCGCGTTGGCGGTCTTCGACTGCGCGTACGCCAGCCATTTGTCGTAACCGCGCGCGAACTGAACGTCGTCCCAGCGAATCGGCGACAGCCGGTGCCCGAGCGACGACACCGCGACCACGCGTGCGCCGTCGCCGTGCGCGAGCACCGGCCACAGCCGGTTGACGAGCACATAGTGGCCGAGATGATTGACGGCCATCTGCGCTTCCCAGCCGTCGCCGACGCGCGTCTCGGGGCATGCCATGATGCCCGCGCTGTTGATCACGATATGCACGTTGCGCCGCGCATCGACGAATCGTGCGGCGAATGCCGCCACGCTCGCGGCGTCGGCGAGTTCGAGCGCCGCGATCTCCACGCCGTCGATGCCGCGCGTCGCGTCGCGTGCAGCTTCGACGCTCCGCGCGCCGACGACGACGTGCGCGCCGGCCTGCGCCAGCGCACGCGTCGTTTCGAGGCCGAGGCCCGATTGGCCGCCCGTGACGATGGCGGTCTTGCCGCGGAGGTCGAGGCCGGCCAGTACGTCGCTCGCCGTCGATGCGGCGTCGAATCCGGAATGAAGGGGGTGTTGCCTGCTCGTCATTGAAGGCTCCAGGAACGATGCATGCCGCACGCGGCCGCCCATCGGTCACGTCACGGCACGTGTTCATTCTCCGGCGGCGCACCCGGACTGTGAATGCAATAGAATCCGGTTTTTCGTCGAGATCGTCCGGAGATTGCCCGTGGACCCGCTATCGGAAGTGTTGTCGCTGCTGGAAACGCGCGACTCGTTTTTCACCGGCCTGCGGGCCGGCGGCGAGTGGGCGATCGACTTGCCGCCGCCCGACGGCATCAAGTTCAACGCGGTGGTCGAAGGCAGTTGCTGGCTGACCGTCGACGGTGCGGGGCCGCCCGTCCGGCTGCGCACGGGAGACTGCTTCCTGCTGGCCGCGCCGCGGGCATTTTCGCTGGCGAGCGATCCGTCGGTCGCACCCGTGCCGGCCGCCGATGTGTACCGGCACGTCGAACGCGGTATCGCGCGCTATGGCGAACCGGCCAATTGCTTCCTGATCGGCGGCCGCTTCGCGTACGAAGAAGGCATGCCGCTGCTGCTCGGCAGCCTGCCGCCGGTGGTCGTCGTGAGCGGCGACTCCGAACAGGCGGCGGTGCTGCGCTGGTCGCTGCAGCAGCTCGCGCAGGAATTCGGCGCATCGTCGCCGGGCGGGTCGCTGATGGTCCGGCATCTCGGACACATGATGCTGGTGCAGATCCTGCGGCGCTATGTGGACGAAGGCGCGAACGGCGATGTCGGCTGGCTGGCCGGGTTCGCCGATTCACGGGTCAGCGCGGCGCTGGCCGCCATTCACGCGGCGCCCGCGCAACGCTGGACCGTCGACGCGCTGGCGGCCTGCTGCCATGTATCGCGTTCGACGTTCGCGCTGCATTTCAAGCGGCGGCTGGGATTCGGGCCGCTCGAATACGTGCTGCGATGGCGGATCCAGCTCGCGATGCGAGCGCTGCGACGCTCGAACGCATCGATATCGGCGGTCGCGCAGATGCTCGGCTACGACTCGGATAGCGCGTTCGGGCATGCGTTCAAGCGCATCGCGGGCTGCTCGCCGCGCGCGTATCGCCATGACGTGGCGAACGAGCCCGGCAACTAGCGTCGTTCCGCCCTTCTTCCAGCATCCAATGCCGCCCATCCATCGACGCCATTCGTTCGCATCAACAGTATCGGGATAAGTATTCTTATCACAATACTTCTATTGGATATCGAAACTCGCATTTCCGAAAATGCCCCGCATGCCACGGGGCCGGCCTCGCTCAGCGCCCGATCGGCAACCCGGTCGGCTCGATCCAGCCAAGCTTGTAGGCGATCAGCAGCGACAAGAACAGCGTCACCGACAGCCCGACGCGTGCCGCGAGCGACCACGCCATCCGCTTGGACTTGCCGCGATCGTGATTCATGAAATACAGCGCGAAGATCAAGCTCGCGATGATCATCGCGAATGCCACAGAAACCAGCAGGGTTTTCATTGCTGTTGCCTTTGAAGATCCGAATCGGCCTGAATCAGTTCGGCCAGTTTTTGCCGCTCGTCGGCGACATCGCCGACGCCCGACGCCGGCCAGTCCAGCGCGACGCCATTGCCCAGCGAGTCGCGCACGAGTGCCTGGTAGCGCCGGTCGTTGATGCGGCCGTGTTCCATCGTTTCCGAGATTTCCCGCCGGAACGGCAGCGGGAAACTCGCGTACGCGCGCGACAGCGCCGCATATTGTCTCGCATCGATCTCTTTCGACGATGGTATGACAGTCCAGATCACCACAGCCACGATGGCCGTGAACGGGATCGCAGTGTAGCGAAGGATGAACTTGATCGGAGTCATGAAGCGGTGGGCAGAAGTGAGCAAGCAGACGCCGCGCGGCAACGAAACGGCAAGCGCGGCTGCATCGCGCATCATTGTACTGAAAGCCCCATCCAGCCAACAGAGTATGATAATGACATTATCATGTTCGTCACATGATTCGACAGACCCGGTATCCGGCGCAAGCGGCGCGCCCAGCCCGCCGTCCGGCGCCGGCTCTCCCGTCCGTGCCCGCGATCCGCGGCGATTGAGCGAAGCCCCTATGCCAGCGCAGTACTTTCGAAACCTGACGGGAAAACACCGCAGCGCGACCGCGAACCGCCAGCTCGGGTTTTCGCTCGCGTTCGTCGCCGGCGCGGCCAATGCCGGCGGCTTTCTCGCGGTCAAGCAATACACGTCGCACATGAGCGGCATCGTGTCGGCCATCGCCGACCAGACGGCACTCGGCGACGTGCGCCTCGCGCTCGCCGGCATCAGCTCGCTGGGATCGTTCCTGATCGGCGCCGGCTGCTCGGCGATCCTGGTCAACTGGGGCCGCCGCCGCGGCCTGCACAGCCAGTTCATGCTGCCGCTGCTGGTCGAAGCCGCGCTGCTGCTCCTGTTCGGGCTGCTCGGCAGCCACCTCGCACTGTGGGAAACGTTCTTCGTGCCCGTGACCGTGACGCTGCTGTGCTTCATCATGGGGCTGCAGAACGCGACAATCACGAAGCTGTCGGGCGCGGAAATCCGCACGACGCACATGACGGGCATCGTGACCGACCTCGGCATCGAGCTCGGGAAGCTGTTCTACTGGAACCGGTCGGCCATCGACGTCGACGCGCACGCGGTGATTGCCAATCGTTCGAAACTGAGGATTCACGCGACGATGCTCACGTCGTTCTTCGTCGGCGGCCTGGCCGGCGCGGTCGGCTTCAAGCATGTCGGCTACGTGTCGACCGTGCCGCTCGCCGCGGTGCTCGTCACGCTCGCCATCGTGCCGGTGCTCGACGACCTGCTCGCGCTACTGCGCAACAAACGCTGATCGCGCGCCAGGACGGCATTTCCAGCGATAGTGCCGAAAGCGGATCGATTATAATTTGATTAACATACCGACCACCCTCGCCCCGTAATGGAAACGAAAACCGCCCGCCTGACCGTCCTGATCGATCCCGCGAAGAAGGAAGCCTTCGAGATGCTCTGCGCGGAGCAGGATCTTACGCCGTCGCAAGTCGTGCGGCAGTTGATCCGCGAATATCTCGACCGGCACGGCGTCACCTACAAGACCAAGAGCGCGCTCGGCAAGCGCGTGAAGTAAGCGCGGCCGCAGCGTCGGCTACCGGCCTGTTACGCACCGATTACGCACCGATCTCCCATCGTCCGTGCGACTGCGCGCGCCAGACCAGCCGCCGCGGATCGATACCCTCCCCGTCCTTCATGCGCCTCGCGGTGGCCGCCAGCTTCAGCTCGCCGGCCTGCGCGCATGCAAGCGCACGCTCCAGCAGGATGCGCAGCGACGGCAGCCGGCTGCCGTCCCTCCATGCGAATGCAACGAAGTTGTTGTCGTCGCCGCACGGCACCAGCGCATACGACGAACCGAATACCGATCGCAACTGCTCGAGGTGCTGCGGCAACGCCGGATCGTCGTCCATGAAGTTGATCGCGAGCACGCCGGTGTCGCCCAGGCGCGCGCGGCACGCGTCGATGAATGCGACGCCCGCACAGCGGCCCCGCATGCCGTCGGCGACAAATGCATCGTGCAGGATCACGTCCGTCCGGACATCCACCCGCTCCAGATGATCCGCGCCGTCGGCGCATACCACCCTGAATCGCGCATCATCGGCAGGAATCCTGAAGACATCGCGCAACGCAATCACGTCGGGGTTGATCTCGACCGCGTCGATCGCCGTACCCGGCAGGTGCCGGTAGCAGTATTTCGCGAGCGAACCGCCGCCGAGCCCGAGCATGCAGATGTGGGCGGGTTCGGCCTGCAGCAGCAGAAAACCCATCATCACGCGCGTATACCCGAGCTCGAGCCGCACCGGATCGCGAAGCGACATGAAGCTCTGGGTGCCGAAATGATCGAAATGCAGCGATACCGCGTGCTGCGTCTCCAGCACGAACGGCCGACCGTCGTTCAGCGGCGTCGCCAGGAACCTGACGAACGCGTCGTAGGAAGTTCGATCCTCGGCCATGGGCGGGCAATCGGTTGGAAGCCGTCGGGCGCGGCGTGCGCTCAGACTTTCTTCAGGTAGCAAGCCTTCAGCATGAAGCCGCCCATGTCGGTCTTGCAGTCGACTTCGTGGTCGCCGCCGACGAGCCGGATGCTCTTGACCTTGGTGCCCATCTTCAGCGTGATCGACGAGCCCTTCACGCGCAGATCCTTGATCAGCACGACCGAATCGCCGTCCGACAGCACGTTGCCGTTCGCGTCCTTGACGACGTCGCCCGCCGGTTCGTCGCCGGCTTCGGCGCCTGCGTCGGCCGACCACTCATGGCCGCAGTCGGCGCAGACGGTCAGCGCGCCGTCCGGGTAAGTGTTTTCCATCGCGCATTGCGGGCAGGCGGGGGCATTCATTGCAGCTTCCATTCGGGAGGAGTTCGGGTCGGTCGATCACGATGCCGGGCGAGCAGGTTGCGTGCCCGGATGCGTCGTCGCGCGCCCGCCGGCAGCGCGGCGGGCCGGTATCGGCGCACACGACATTATAATGCAATTCACATAGACTGACCGATGTATTATAATCGCGGTTTCGCGACAATCCGCGAACTTGAAGGCGCCTTCGCTGCGGATGCCGGCACGTTCGTGCCGAATGGCGTCGCGCACCCTGCGGGGAATCGCGAAGCGCCGGTCGCCCGATGCGCGCAACCCCGCGTTTCGTGCCGCTCCGGTGCGCCGCCGGCCCGGCGCCGCGCCCCGATCCCGACCACCTGTCCGGAGGTTTTCCAGCATCGTGGCAACCGTTATGTACGTTCAAATCGGCCCCGCATGGAACCGCAATCGCGGCCGCATCGCGCGCGACGCGACCGTCGACGCGGCACGCCGTTTCGACAGCGACATCCAGCTGATCGCCAACGGGCACAGCAGCAACGCAAAAGACAGCGGCGCGATCGCGTCGCTGCAGGTACACGGCGGCACGTCGGCCCAGGTGCTCGCCACCGGCCCCGACGAGGAAGCGGCGCTTCAGGCGCTGCTGCCGTTGCTGCAAGCCAGTTGACGCTTGCGCCGCCGATCCCGCGGCCGCGTGCCGCCCACCCCGAAACGCCATTTCACGAGGAAGCGATGAACGACACGCTCACGCCCAACACCCCTAACCTGTCGGCCTCCGCGATCTGGGCACTCGAACGCCTCGCCGACGTACGCTACGGCCGCGATGCGCCGGCGCTCGGCTGGTCGATCGCGCGGGAACTCGTCAGCGCGGGGTTCGTCAGCCATCCCGCGCACGGCCGCTCCGGCGCGTCGATCACTGCCGAAGGGCGTACGTTCCTGAAAAGCCGGAAGTAACGCGCGGCCGGACCGCCGGGCTCAGAACCGGTGCCGGATGCCGACGATCGCCAGCAGTTGCGAATTCGTGCCGGCATCGACGTTGTACGACCCGATCACGGCCTGGGCCGGCCCCGCCCCGTTGAAACCGCTCGCATGCTGGTAGCCGACGGTCGTATAGAGGTCGGTGCGCTTGCTCAGCAGATAGTCGACGCCTGCGTTGACCTGGTGATAGCGCGCGGACGAATCGCCGCCCGACCACGTGAAGTTGTAGCCGACGATGGCCAGCAGCGACGGCAGCGCTTGCCATTGCGCGAACGCGGAACCGTTCCGGTAGCGCTCCGCCTGCACAAACGTCGACGCCGCGTCGGGGCGATATTCGCTGAAGCTGAACGCCGCGCCGACCGTCACGTTGCCGATCGCATATTGCGCGCCGGCGCGCGCGATCCCGATCGAACGGGCCGACGCATACGCACGACTGACAGCGCTTTTGAAGAACGCATCGGCCGACGTCACGCCGCGCGTCGAACGGATCGCATTGCCGTTGTCGACGTGCAGATAGCCGGCCGCGGCGCTCAGCGGGCCGTCCGCATAGCCGACCGCACCGGCATATGCGAGTCCCGACCCCGACGCGCCGGCCACGCCGCCCGGCGAGACCATCGCCGCGACCGTCACGCCGCGCCATGTCGCACTCGTCCATTTGACCGCGTTGCTGAACGTCACGCTGCTGTCGTAGTTGTCGACGTCGCCGGGCGGCGCGAACAGTCCGCTGAACGCATCGGCCGTGATCGGCTGCACGAGATCCGTCACGGGATCGTTCTGCCGGCCGAGGGTCAGCTTGCCCCACCTGTCCGATGCGATGCCGACGAACGCTTTCGCACCGAACAGCCGCCCTTCATCGAGCTGGCCGGTCGCGACGTCGAAATTGTTCTCGAGCGTGAAGATCGCGCTCATCCCGCCGCCGAGATCCTCGTTGCCGGTCAACCCCCACTCGTTCGACGACAGCGCGCCCGACGAAATCGACACGCGCGACTTCCCGCCTTCCGCGTGGTTCAGGTAGGCAATCCCCGTATCGATCGTGCCGTACAGCGTGACCGAGCTTTCTGCGCGCGCGGCGACGGAAAGCGCAGCCGCTACGGCAGCGCCTGCAACCAGCATGGAATTTTTCATCGTGATTATGGATAAGTACTGCGAATCGATTTGAACGGACGCCGGCGCGGCATCGGTCGTGCGCTGCGCCGGATCACGGCATCGCGACGCTCGCGGCGCGCACGCCTGGGCACGTGGCGTGCGCGCGCGAGCATCGGTCACACAGGTTCGCCCGTTACCACGGGCACGGCTCGATCAGGATGCGTCGCAACTGAACCGGTAGCTGTCGTCGAGCTTCTTCGCCAGCACGAGCGTGCGCATGTTGAGCGCGCGAGCCGCATCGCACAGCGTGCGTTGCCCGCTCGGTGTGCGGTACTTGCCCGCATACTCGGCATTCAGCACCGGCTTGTTCTTCGATGTGAACACCTTGTAGCCGGGGCACTCCTTCTGCTCGTTGCATTCCTCGTTCACCGCGAAATCGAACGACGGCTCGAGCGCTGCGAGCTGATCGACGTCGTTCTTCAGCCCGACCGCCAGGTTGCGCTTGTGCGCCTCGTTCGCGATGAACACGTTGAACGCGTACTGGTCGGTGTCCTGCAGCGGGAAACCGGTGTCGTTTGCGTAACCGTCGACGTTGTCGGGCTCGACGCCGTCGCACCCCTTCGCCACCGCGCGATCGAGGCGGGCCACCATGATGTCGCGCACGTTGCTCGAACGGATGTCGAGCCAGCGCTCGCCTTCCCATTCATCGAGCTTGTTGCCCTGGTCGGATTCCTTGAACTTCGAGAAATCGGGCCGCCAGTTCTCCGAACTTCCCGCCGAGAAGTAGCAGACGACCTTGCGCCCGGCCTGCTTGAGCGCCGCGATCGTCGCCGGGTCGGTATCGAACAGGTCGATGTCGTAGATCGCGACGTTGTACGACGTATTGAGCTTGCCCCTGAGCTGCCATTGCCACGTGTCGGACGCCGCGGGTGTCCAGTGCGCTGCGGCGCGCGCGGGCGCCGCAGCGGCCGGCGGCGGGGCGGCAAAGGCCTTGGCCGACAACGGGTCGGACGACCCGTCGCCGCAGGCCTGCAGGATCGATGCGCACAGCGCGAGCGCCGCGACACAGGAAAGGTTGCGTACGGTCTTTTTCATCGAAGCATCTCCAGTGGAGGGATCGGAATGACGAATGGAACTACACGTTGCGGAACTGCCGGTTGCCCGGCGATGGACGCTGCCGAGCGGTGGTACGCGGTGATGCCGGGTGACACTCATGCGTCGAGCGGCTCGGCGCGCAGCAGCGCCGCATGCTCGAAGCGCAATGCGATTGCGTCATGCCCGGGCACGATGCGGCCGACCTCGCGATGGCCGTTCGCGTAATCGACGATCCGGTACGACCGGCCGGGCTGCAGGCCGCGCAGCGCGACCGGGCCGCTCCAGCGGTCGGCGTAGAACGCGTAATGCAGCACGCCGTCCTTTTCCACGACGTGCGCCTCGGGCTTGTCGAACGCGATGTCGTACAGCTCGCCGCGATAGCGGCCCTCGGCAAGCCGGTGCGCGTTGTAAACCTCGACCCAGTGCCGCCACGCCTGCTCGCGCTCGGGCGTCAGCAGGAACGAATCCTTCGGCTTCGGATCGACCGGCCACGTGAACTTCGTCGAGATGACGGCGCCGACGCCCACCGCCGACGCGAAGTCGCGGCCGCCGTCGCTCAGTTCGACGTGGTCGCCCGCATACGCGGACGACGCCCCCATCAGCGCCTTCAGCGTCTTGCCCTTGTGGCGCACCTGCCAGCTCGACAGCGGATCGGACGCGGGCGCCTGGTCGATGTAGCGCATGTTGTGGAATGCGTACGCGGTGCCGCACGGGCACACTTCGACGACCGCGTCCGGCTTGACCGCATGCGCGGCGTCGTGGAACGTGCGATAGAAATCCGCGAGATGCTCGACCGAATCCTCCGGCCGCGCATGACGGTGCGCGGGGTTGTAGCACGGCGCGACGCCGTTCAGGTGCTGGCCGTCGATCTTCATTCCGTCGAAGCCCCACTCGCCGATCACCTTCTTCACGAGCGCGGCGACATGCGCCTGCGTCTTTTCGTAGGCCGGGCACAGGTAGAAGCTGTTCCACCACGTGATCGCCTGCGGTGCGCCGTCCGCGTCGAGCAGCAGCATGTCGGTGTGGTCGTGCAGCTCGTCGCTGCCCGGCGCGACCGCGAGCGGCGCGATCCAGAGCCGCGCCTTCTGCCCGCTTGCATGGATGTCGTCGACGAGCGCCTTCATGTCCGCGTCGCCGGCCGGGAATTTCGCGCGGTCGGGCACCCAGTCGCCGGTCCGCCGTTGCCAGCCGTCGTCGAGCACCGCCCATTTGAAGCCGAGTTCCCGCACCTTCGGCAACGTGGCACGCACGTAGTCGAGGCTGAACTGGCGCTCGTAGCCCCACGCGCACCAGATCGGCTCGTAGGCGCTCGCCGGCGGCTGCGGCGAATGAAAGCCCTGCGCGCCCATCATCTGCCGGTACGTGTCGAGCGCAACGAAATAGTCGCCGTCGTGCAGCATCACGAACGCGGTCGGCGCATCGAGAGTCGCGCCCGGTGCGAGCGTGACCGTCTTCTCGCCGCGCAGGCCGAGCGTCACTTCGTTGCGCACCGCCTTCACCGGCAGCGACACCAGGCGCGGCACGGTATCGAGATGGCCGAGCGCGATGCCCTGATCGCGCCGCCACACGTCGACGACCGGCGTGCCGCCGCCGTAATCCGATGCGTTCATGCCCATGAAATTGCGCTGGTCGAAGCCGGCCTTCACCGGCTGCACCCAGTCGCGCCGGTCCGCATGGCTCGCGCCCGAATAGGTCCAGTAGCCGCCCGCGCCGGCGGCGGCCGGCAGCAGCCGGTGCGCACCGACGTTCCATGCGCGGATGTCGGTCGCCTGTGTGCCGACGTTGCGGAACTGCGTGTCGATCAGCGCAACACCCGGCCGCGCTTCGAGCAGCGTGATGCGCACCGTCTTCTCGAAACCGTTCGCCGAGCGCCCGACCAGCCGCAATTGCCGCCCCGCGCCGAACACGGTCGAGACGTCGGCATGCGCGGCATCGACGATCGCGAAGCGGTCGATCGTCCGCACCGGCCGCGTGTCGGGCGCGGGGCCGTCCGAGGTCGGCGCCGGCGCCGGACCGATCAGCTGTTCGAGCGTCTCGCTCGCATCGAACCGGGTCAGTGCGCGCGTGCCGCCACCGCGGCGCACGGCCAGCCGGCTGCGCATCGCCGGGTCGAACTCGATCACGAGCCGGTCGTCACGCAGCGCAACGCGCTGCGGTTCGCCGCCGTGTGCATCGCGCACGCCGACGCCGACCAGGATCGGGCTCGCCGCGCCGGCGGCCAGCCACTGCACGAACGCGCGCCGGGTGGTCATTGGCGCACCTCGCGGCGAAGCGGCATGCGCCGCGCCGGCCTGCCGGCCAGCCGGACGGGCGAGAGAAATCGAAAGGAAAAACAAGCGTTCATACGGAGTTCCTCGTGAAGAAGGGCCGTGCGCCGACGCATCCGCCTCGCGCAGATCGGCAATCTAGTTCATCTTTCGATTTCTTTCGTTTGTGGTTTACACTAATAACGAAAGAAATCGAAAGCTCATAGATTGGCGGCTCCCGGCACGTAATTCTGCTATTTTTTGCTGATCCGTCGTCGGGACGGCCCGCCGAAAGCCTCCGATTTCGCTTCATATGGCAACAAACAAAAGCATTCGACGGATTTGAACCTACTTCGAAAGACGCGACCGATGCAAAACAACTGGCTCGTTCACGCGCTCGTCACAACCCTGCTGTGGGGCGTGTGGGGCGCATTCACCGGCTTGCCCGCCGAGCAGGGCTTCCCCGATACGCTGATCTACGTGGTCTGGGCGTTCACGATGATTCCGCCCGCGCTGGTCGCGCTCGGACGCGCCGGCTGGCGCGTGCGGCACGACGGCCGGTCGCTGGCGCTCGGGCTCGCCATCGGGCTGCTCGGCGCCGGCGGACAGATGCTGCTGTTCCGTGCGGTCGAATCGGGGCCGCCGTATCTCGTGTTCCCGATCGTGTCGCTGTCGCCGGCGCTGACGATCGCGCTGTCGTTCCTGCTGCTGCGCGAACGCACGGGCAAGCTCGGCGTGGCCGGCATCCTGCTCGCGCTGTGCTCGCTGCCGCTGTTCGATTTCCAGTCGGGCCAGGGGCCTGCCCGGTTCGGGCTGTGGTTCGCGCTCGCGCTGCTGGTGCTCGTCGCGTGGGGGCTGCAGGCGTATTTCATCAAGATCGCGAACGCGACGATGGACGCGGAATCGATCTTCTTCTACATGGCGCTGACGGGCCTGCTCTGCGTGCCGTTCGCGCTGTGGATGACCGACTTCGGCCGCACGATCAACTACGGGCTCAACGGCCCGGGGCTCGCGGCCGTGATCCAGGTGCTGAATGCGATCGGCGCGCTGACGCTCGTGTACGCGTTCCGCTTCGGCAAGGCGATCGTCGTGTCGCCGCTCGTCAACGCGGGCGCGCCGCTGCTGACGTCGGTGATCTCGATGGCCGTCACCGGCACGACGCCGACCGGCAGCAAGCTGACGGGCATCGCGCTGGCGCTGCTGGCCGCGCTGCTGCTCGCGCTGCAGCCGGAAAGCGCGGCGGCGACCGGCGCGGCGGGGGAATCGGCATGAACTATCTGCTCGATCTCGTCCGCCGCCACAAACAGGCATCGCGTCACGCGCCGCACGGCGTACCCGCGATCGGCATCCCGTCCGTATGCTCCGCGCATCCGGTCGCGATCGCCGCGGCGCTGCGCGAATGCGCGGCGCGCGAGCGCCCTGCACTGATCGAAGCCACCTGCAACCAGGTCAACCAGGACGGCGGCTATACGGGCATGACGCCGCACGACTTCCGCCGCCACGTGCTCGACATCGCCGCACGCGAACGCGTGAGCCCCGATGCGATCCTGCTCGGCGGCGACCATCTCGGCCCGAACCCATGGCGCCGGCTGCCGGCCGCGCAAGCAATGGACAAGGCCGAGACGATGGTCGCGCAATACGTGGCGGCCGGCTTCCGCAAGCTGCATCTCGACTGCTCGATGTCGTGCGCGGACGATCCGTCGCCGCTGCCCGAGCCCGAGATCGCCGCGCGCGCCGTGCGCCTGTGCCGCGCCGCCGAGGCTGCGTGGGCGGCCGGCTCGCCGCGCGGCGAGGCGCCCGTCTACGTGATCGGCACCGAGGTGCCGGTGCCCGGCGGCGCGCACGAGACGCTCGATACGCTGGCGGTCACCGCGCCCGGCGCGGCCGCCTCGACGCTGGCGCTGCATCGCGACGCATTCGCGCGCGCCGGCCTCGACGATACGTGGTCGCGCGTGATCGCGATGGTCGTGCAGCCCGGTGTCGAGTTCGACCATCACAAGGTCATCGACTACGACGCCGGTAACGCGCGTGCGCTGAGCGCGTTCATCGAACGCGAACCCGCGCTGGTCTTCGAAGCGCATTCGACCGACTACCAGACGCCCGACAATCTCGCGCAACTGGCACGCGATCACTTCGCGATCCTGAAGGTGGGCCCCGGCGTGACCTTCGCGATGCGCGAAACGCTGTGGGCGCTCGCCGCGATCGAGCGCGAATGGCTCGGCGGCGACGACGGCTTCATCGCGACCGTGCTCGGCGTGATGCGCAACGAACCCGCGCATTGGCGCGACTACTACGCAGCCGGCGCACAGCTCGAACTCGACCTCGCGTACAGCCTGAGCGACCGCATCCGCTACTACTGGACCCACCCGGCCGTGCAGCGCGCGTGCGCCGACCTGCTCGCGCGCCTCGATGCAGCGCCGCCGCCGCTCACGCTGATCAGCCAGCATCTGCCGCGCCAGTACGAGGCCGTCCGCGAAGGGCGGCTCGACCTGCGTGCGAGCGCATTGTTGCAAGACGGCACGGCCGCGGCCGTCCGTCCGTACCTTCACGCGTGTGCCGCGTGACCGACTCTCCTCAGATCTGCTCATGGAATTTCTCGACCTCGATCCCGCCGACCTCACCCGCCGCCACGCCGCTCACACGGCCCGCGAAATCGCCCAGCAACCCGACGTCTGGCCCGACGTGCATGCCGTCGTCGACGCGCAACGCGCGGCGCTCGACGCGTTTCTTGCGCCACTGCTCGCCGACGTGCGCCTGCGCATCGTCCTGACGGGCGCCGGCAGTTCGGCGTTCATCGGACAGTGCCTCGTGCCCGCGCTGCGGCACCGCTTCGGCGGCCGCGTCGAAGCGGTGGCCACCACCGACATCGTCGCGAATCCCGGCGACACGCTGCAGCCTGGCGTGCCGACGCTGCTGGTCTCGTTCGCGCGCTCGGGCAACAGCCCCGAAAGCGTCGCGGCCGTCGACCTCGCGGACCGCTTCGTCGACGGTTGCCGCCATCTCGTCTTTACATGCGCGGCCGACGGCTTGCTGAACCGCCGCCTCGGTACGCATCCGCGCGCGCACGTCGTGCTGCTGCCGGAGGCGACGCACGATCAGGCGTTCGCGATGACGTCCAGTTTCAGCGGCATGCTGCTCGGTGCGGCCTGGGCGTTCGGCGTGGCCGGCATGCCGGTCGGGCCGCTGGCCGACGCCGCGCGCACGCTGCTGCGCGAACAGGCGTCGCGCATCGCCGCGCACGTGCGGCAGTTGCCCGAGCGCGTCGTGTATCTCGGCAGCGGCGCGCTGCTCGGGCTCGCGCGCGAAGCCGCGCTGAAGCTGCTGGAACTGACCGACGGGCTGATCGTCGCGATGGCCGAATCGCCGCTCGGCTTCCGGCACGGCCCGAAGACGTTCCTCGACGAACGCACGCTCGTCGTCGTGCTGCTGTCCGGCGATCCGCATACGCGCCGCTACGATCTCGACCTGCTGCGCGAATTGCGGCGCGAAAACCGCGCGGCCGGCATACTGTCGATCGGCGTCGCGGCAGCCGACGGCGCGGGCACCACCGGGACGCTGCCGCCGTCCGACGACGACCTGACGGTGCCGCTGCCGCCCGGCCTGCCCGACCTCGCGCTCGCGCCCGTCGCGCTGATCCTCGCGCAGTGTTTCGCGTTGCTTGCGTCGCTGCGGCTCGGGCTCACGCCCGACAACCCGAGCGCGTCCGGCACGGTCAACCGCGTCGTCGCCGGCGTCACCATTCATCCGTATGCGGGGCAGCCCACATGACTCCACTCTTTCTCGGCATCGACGGCGGCGGCACCAAGACCGCGTTCCTGGTGATCGACCCGCACGGCCGTGTGCTCGCGCGCCACGAAACGACCACCAGCTATTACCTCGAGATCGGCATGGACGCGCTGCGCACGCTGCTCGCCGACGGCGTGCACGCCGTGCTGGCCGCGGCGGACGTCGCACGCGACGAGATCGCGTATGCATTCGCCGGCTTGCCCGCGTACGGCGAGGACAGCCGCCTGCTGCCCGAGCTCGACGGCCTGCTCGCGCCGCTGTTCGCGCGCGAGCGCTACCGGATCGGCAACGACATGGTGTGCAGCTGGGCCGGCACGCTGGCCGGCGGCGACGGTATCAGCATCGTCGCCGGCACCGGGTCGATCGCGTACGGGCAACTCGAAGGCCGCGCCGCGCGCTGCGGCGGCTGGGGCGAGATCTTCGGCGACGAGGGCTCGGCCTACTGGCTCGCGCGCGAAGGGCTCGCCGCGTTCTCGCGGATGGCCGACGGCCGCGCCGCGCGCGGGCCGCTGTTCGACATCGTGCGCACGCACTTTTCGCTCGACCACGATCTCGACCTGTGCGCGGCCGTGAATTCGGGCGCCGTGCGCAGCCGCTTCGCACAACTGTCGCGGCTCGTGATCGACGCGGCACGCGCGGGCGACGCCGAAGCGCACACGCTGCTCGAACGCGGGACGGACGAGCTCGCGCAACTCGCGGCCGGCGTCGCCCGCGCGCTCGACTGGCCGCCCGGCCAGCCGCTGCCCGTGTCGTATTCGGGCGGCGTGTTCAATGCGGGCGCGCTCGTGCTCGATCCGCTGCGCGACGCGCTCGCCCGCTGCGTGCCGCAAGCGGTGCTTACCGCACCGCGGCTCGGCCCGCATGTCGGCGCGGCCGTCCACGCGGCCCGGCTCGCGGGCCGGCCGCTCGATCCGTCGGCATTGCGTGCGCTCCAGCCCGGGCAGGGGTTTTGATATCATTTCGGCTCCCTGTCTTGCCGAAATGGACATGCCCGCTCACAGAGTGCCTCCCCCGCCTGCCGTCGATCACGCGCCGTTGCTCGTCGAGGAACGCCGCCGCCTGATCTGCGAGCTGGTGCGCGAACGGGAGAAAGTCACCGTCGAGGAGCTGGCCGAGCGGTTCGGCATTTCGCTCGTCACGGTGCGCAGCGACCTGAACGCGCTCGCGGCGGCCGGCGCGGTGCTGCGCACGCACGGCGGCGCGCTCGTGCTGCGCGAAAGCGACGAGGTGCCGATCGCGGTCAAGCAGAAGCTCCGTCACGCGGAGAAGGTGCGCATCGCGACGGCCGCCGCCGCGCTGATCGGCGACGGCGAGACGATCCTGCTCGACTCGGGCAGCACGACCGAGGAAATCGCAAAGCAGATCGTCACGATGAAGCTGCAGTCGCTGAACGTGATCACGAATGCGCTGAACGTGGCCGTGCTGCTCGCGGCCGCGCCGCACATCAACCTGATCATGCCCGGCGGGCAGCTTCGGCCGAACTCCTATTCGCTGTCGGGGCCGCAGGCCGTCGTCGCGCTGCAGGGGCTGTATGCGGACCGGCTGTTCCTCGGCGTCGACAGCCTCGATCCCGAGATCGGCCTGATGACGCCGCACCTGCTCGAGGCGCAGCTGAACGCGCAGATGCTGAAGATCTCGCGCCAGGTGATCGCGGTCGCCGATTCGTCGAAACTGATGAAGCGCAACCTGTCGGTGATCGCGAGCGTCGAGCAGCTCGACATGCTGATCACCGATACCGGTGCCGATGCGGCCGTGGTCGACGACCTGCGTCAGCGCGGCATCGACGTGCTGACGGTCTAGCCGCGCCCGACGCTCCCCTTTCCGGAAACCCCGATGCCGCCCGTTTCTTCCCCGCCCGTTCTCGATACGCCGCGCCTCGTCCTCGAAGGCCATCCGCTCGGCGACTTCGACGCGCTCGCCGCGATGTGGGCCGAGCCCGACGTCGTCGCGCACATCTTCAACGGCCAGCCGTCCGCGCCGCGCGATTCGTGGATGCGGCTGCTCGCGTATCGCGGGCTGTGGCCGCTGCTCGGCTACGGCTACTGGGCGATCCGCGAAAAGGCGTCGGGCCGTTACGTCGGCGATCTCGGCTTCGCGGATTTCCACCGGAACATCGAGCCGCCGATTCGCGGCGTGCCGGAAGCCGGCTGGGCACTCGCGACCTGGGCACACGGCAAGGGCTATGCGACCGAGGCGCTTGCGGCCGCACTGGCGTGGCTCGATGCGCAGCAGCGGTTCGAGCGCAGCGTGTGCCTGATTGCGCCGACCAACGTCGCGTCGATCCGCGTGGCGGAAAAGGCAGGTTACGGCGAGCCGCGGCGCATCCGCTTCAACGACGCCGATTCGTTGATGTTTTCGCGCACGAGCCGGTAGCGTGGGCGTCGCGATCGCCGTCGCTCGCGTCACTCGGCAGCCGGTTCGTAGAAACGCTCGAACAGATCGTGGTCCATCGGCCAGCAGTGCCCGCATGCGTCGAGCAGGATCCAGTCGCCCGGCTTCACCGGACGCCAGCCTTCCGGCGTCGCGACCGCCCACATGCCCCGATGATGCTCCACGCGGTCATGGTCGCCCTCGACGAACCACCGGGTTGCATCGACATAGCTGGTGCGTTTTCTGAATTTCATCCCACCACCGGAGAAAGCGGATATCGGCGTCGCGTTGCCGGACGGAACGTGAACCGGAGGCCCGCGCGGGCCGCACAGCGCGCGGCCGCTGCGCCCGCCTCGTAGAGCCGCGGCTCCGCCTTCGACGCGTTGGTCGCCGCCCGCGTGTCGTGCAACGCCGCCCAGCCCTCCGCGACGAGCGCCTGCAACGTTTCGCGTGCGGCGGTGGAGATCCGGACATCGATCTCCTGCATTCTCCTGAGCGCCGACATGACCTCGTCCGGTTGATCGGCCCCAAGGGCGACCACGAATCTCGAACGTCTCCCGGCGGCCCGCACGGCCTCGCTCCAGTCAGCCCGCGCAACGGCAACTTCGATCGCGTGTGTCAGCGCGTCGAGACTCTGGACGACTTGCAACGGCGTCATTTCGCATCCCCGTCTGTTATTGGTTTCGCCTGTCTGCCTGCCCGTCGGGCGCCGGCGCGGCGTCAATCCGGCACGCACGCATGCGATTCTGCACACGAGCGACAGGGCTCGACGCGTCGTCGAAACCCGCAGCCGATACGTCCGGGAAACGGACGAAATCGCGCTGCGTCGTGCGCGCGTGTCAGGTGCGAGGATTGTAGGGAGCGGCGCCCGGCCACGTCGGTAATATTTTGTAATGATATGTCGAGTAACCTTGCCCGGCCTGGGCTCGGCCCGGATGCACGACCTTCGCGGCAGCGGATTGCCGCAAACGTTTTCGTCTGAACGATGCCCGATCGCACCCGCTCGTCCGTGCCGCGCCGGATATCGCGTTGAACCGTTTCGACCACGGGCGCGGCCTCGTGCCGCCGGCGATGCGCTTTGCGCCCGGCGGCGACGCTTTCCCCATAGATAAGCTCACCGAACGAATCAGATTTCGTCACATTCCGGCGGAATGTTGCGCAGTATCATCCACGTCGCTTCAGCCATGACGCGTCCGGACTGGGCCTGACCGCTCGCCACTTTCCCGTTTTGCCCCCTCGTTCAGCGATGCCCATCCGAATCCTGCTCGTCGAAGACGACGTTCCTCTGTCCGCGCTGATCGCCGACTATCTGCGCAAGCATCACTACCAGGTGGACACGCTGTTCGACGGCGGCGGCGCCGTCGCCACCATCGTCGCGAACCGTCCCGACCTGGTGCTGCTCGACATCAACCTGCCGGGCAAGGACGGCTTCGAGATCTGCCGCGAGGCGCGCGTGCAATACGACGGCACCATCATCATGGTGACGGCCCGCGACGAACCGTTCGACGAACTGCTCGGCCTGGAGCTGGGTGCGGACGACTTTCTCCGCAAACCGGTCGAGCCGCGCCTCCTGCTTGCGCGGATCAAGGCGCAACTGCGGCGAACGCGCCTGCCTGCGGACGAACGCCTGCCGGATTCGCCGCAGCGATTCGTGTTCGGCAAGTTCTCGATCGACCGGGCCGATCGCCGCGTTCGTCTTCCCGACGGCAGCATGCCGCGCCTGACATCGACCGAATTCGACCTGCTGTGGGCGCTGGTCTGCCGCGCCGGCGAAGTGGTCAGCCGGGAAGACCTGACGCTGTTGCTGCGCGGCATCGCGTTCGACGGCCTCGATCGCTCGATCGACGGCCGCATCTCGAAGCTGCGCCGCAAGCTGCGCGACGACGCCACCGAACCGAAACGGATCAAGACCATCCGCTCCCGGGGCTATCAGTTCAGCAAGCACGCCTGGGAATGACGCCGCGCGCCGGCGATGGCACGCGGCTTCACCAGCGCCCGGTGCAACGCATCACGTGCCGGCAGTCTTCTCGCCGGGCGGGGTAACGGGCGACTGCGGATCGCGCGCGAGCCCTTGCGCGAACACCTTCAGGCCCTCGAGCAACGGCGTCAGCGCATCCCACAGCGCCTCGTCGTGCAGCAGCCGGTACGCGCCGCGCACGCCGGGCGCAACGTGCTCATGCTGCGCCGGCTGCCATGCGCCGACATGATGCAGCGCGTCCGCCGCCGCGAACACGGCCTTGCCGAACTGCTCGGGCGGAATGCGCGACAGCGCCATCAGCAGCACCGCAAGATTCTGCATCCCGCTTTGCATGCCGGGCTTGTCGAGCGCGTCGACGAACGTGTCGGCCAGCCGCGCATTCGCGCTAACGACCTCGTTCGCGAAATGCAGGAAACCATGCCGGTGCAGGCTGCCGAGCAGGTGTTCAAGCGCGTCGTGCGCACTGGGCTCCGCGTGCGGCGGTGTCGTATCGGGGGATGGGCGTTCGGTCATCGGTTTTCTCCGGATGAGACGCTGTGCGGCTGTCGGGACGGCAGCCCCACGCGCCGATTGCGTGTCGTACGGCTGTCGCCGCGAAGCCGGCAACGCCAGCCCGGGCGACCTGGCGGCGCAGCAATCCGCATGCCGCGCCGCCAACGGCCGCGCAAGCGGACCGCAAGACGGGCACCGGGGCCTGGCGCGGCCCGCCGCAACACCCGCCATCCAGCCACGCGGCACATACCGCGCCGGCGAATACCGGTCACGCCCCCGGCTTCGTCGATATGCGATCCGGTCAGCGTACTCGCATTGCGCGCGACTGCATCGACGAGCCAGCGAATCACCGCGGTCACGGTGCGTCCGGCACCTGCGGCCTGCCTGCCTGCCTGCCTGACGCAACGCATCGCCGCCGCCCGCGCATGGGCGACGTGGTGTCCGCCCTTACTTGCACGAATAGTTCGCCGCGTCCCTGATCGACCCCGAGCCGTTGTACGTCGCCTTCGACGGATACATGCAGACGGGCTGGCTCGCGCTGCCGTCCGCCGACGTCAGCGTGATGCGGGCCGGCGCGCTCCCGTTCTCGACCCAGTTGACCAGCTGCGCATACAGGTCCTGGCGATCGGCATGCGGCAACGGCACCGTATCGGCCGTTTGCGCAGGGCCGGCGGTGCCGTTGACGCCGCCATAGCCGCTGCAATGCCCCATGCCCGGCACCAGGAACAGCCGGTCGAACTGCTGGACGGCCGGAATGCCGCCCATCCGGCCCGCCACGCGTTCGTAGTAGTTGATGCTGCCCGACGGCGTGATCAGCGGATCGGCCAGGCCGTGATAGTGCAGCACCTTCGCGCCGGCCTTCACGAGCCCCGACAGGTCAGGATTGTCGGTATTGATGTTGCCGAACGACGGCTGCAATGCAATCCCCTGATCGTAGGCGTTCGCCAGACCCGCATAGCCCAGCCCCTTCCACCTGTTCGCGCCGTTTCCGGTCGCGTTCGTGAAGTTGCTCCCGGCCATCGTCGGATCCTGCAGCTCCAGCGCGACCAGGTCGGTCGAGATGCTGAACGGCGACGCGCCGGCCAGCGCACCGGTCACCGTCCCGCGCATCAGCCCGAACCACAGCTGGTTGCTCGCGAGCGACGTGCCCGTGCCAATGTCGGCGGCCGGGCCCGGCACCGCCCCGTCGCGTGTCATTCCGTACCAGGTCTTGTTCATCGCCGTCGCCTGCGCGGCCGTCACGCACGCGGCCGTCGTGTTCGTCCCGGTGACCGCGCCGATCTTCACGCCCGAGCACAGCACGTTCGCGTCCTGCGCCGGATCGTAGCGGCACTGCGCCGGGTCCATCAGGTAACCGAGATGCTGGCCGCCGACCGAGTCGCATGCGCTGACGGCCGCGCCCGACAGCAGCGCCTGTTGCGCGTCGGTCAGCGTGACGCCGCCGAGATCGCTTTGCGCAACGACTTGCGGATAGAGTTCGCCCGTAATGAACTTCGACCAGTTGAATGCCGGCGCGCCATTCAGGTAGCCGTCGTAGTCGGACGGGTTGTTCTGCACCTCGTTGTAGCCTTGCCGGCCGCCCGTCGAACAGCCGTCCCAGTACGCATACTTCTGCGGCGTCGCGTAGTACGCGGCGACCAGCGCCTTCGTCTTCAGCGCGAGTTCGTGCAGGCTGCGCTGCGCGAAGTCGCCCCACAGCGTCGTGTTGATCGTGCCATCGGGATTCATCGCGAACGAACCGTTCGGGACGGCATGCCCGGTATCCGTCGTGCCGACCGCGGCCCCCTCGGTGGCCGCGATCGCCGCGGCGCCCGGCACGCCGCCGGCACTCGCGATCTGCGTCGGGTCGTCATACGCGCCGCCCTGCCAGCCACCGCCGCCGAGGTTGTGTATCCGGTGATTCCAGTTCGCCGGCGCCGGCAGCCAGATCTCCATGCCGATGCCGGCCGACGTCGACGGTGCGCCCGCCGGCCCCGCGTTGCCCGGGCCCACGTTCAACTTGACGAGACACAGGTCGCTGCCGGCGACGGGCGTCGCGGACGTGGCGGCCGATGCCGTCAGCACGAGCGGATCGCCGGCCTTGAACGCCTTCACCGCAATCACGGTGGTGTTCGCATCCGGTACGAACCGTGTCTTCATCGTGTCGTTGCATGCGAGTGCGGCGGTTGCCGTGCCGCTTCCCGGCGCCTCCACGTCGTGATCGTTACAGCCTGACAAGGCCAGGATTGCCGTTGCGGACGCGACCGCCCACACGCCCGCACGCCATGCACGGCGACCGCCGTTGCCGCTTGTCGTCGAATTCATACCGCCCCTCCGTCTTCTCTCGAGTTATTTGCGTTCTTGAAAGCGAACCGGCACGCGCCGATTCGCGTGGTGCCCGTTCGACGCGATCCGCTCAGAACATGTGCCGGATGCCGGCCATCACACCGACCTGGTTCTGCCCCGGTGCGGGCGTCGTGCCGCCCCCGCCGGCGCTGATCGTGAACGCGCCATGCGCGCTGTTGGCGAGGTAGGCGCCCTGCAGATAAACAGCCGTCTGCTTCGACAGGAAGTAGGTGCCGCGCAGTGCGCCGAGCGTCGCGCGCGCATCCTGGCCCGACACGTTGACGTGATAGACGCCGCCGTCGACCAGGAACGCGGGCGTCACGTAGTAGTTCGCGGTGAGATAGAACAGGTTCGAGTGCACGTTCGGGCCGCCCGACGAATCGGTGTCGACCCAGCGGCCGATCCAGCCGCCGCCGATCTTCACACCGAACGCGTTGACGTAGCCGTTGACCTGCGCGCGGTCGTCCTTGTCGCCGTTGGACGTCAGCGGCAACGGCTTGACGCCGTCGAAGAAGTTCGCAGCGGCCGTCGCGCCGCCGCCGCGCTGCTCTTCATACGACGCGGCCGCGCCGAACGACGTCGAATCGTATTTGAGCATCGCTGACCACAGCCGGCACACGGTCGTTTCGCCCGGTGTCGGGCCTGCGCACGTGCCTTGCCCCGGCGAGTTGCCGGTCCCGGCCGAATCGCGGCCGAACGAAACCATCGCGCCGGCCGTCAGCCCGCCGAACTTGCCGCGCCATGCCACCGCGTTGTCGGCGCGGCCGTTCGGGATGTATGCGTCGAGCGACGGCAGCCCGTAGATGTTCGGGCCGAGCAGGTCGGCATCGAGCACCGCGTAATAGGTCATCGTGTACTGACGGCCGAACGACAGCGTGCCGTACGGGCTTTCGATGCCCACCCAGCTTTGCCGGCCGAACAGCCGCCCGCCTTGCCCCATCGTGCCGCTGCCGACATTGAAGCCGCTCTCGAGCGCGAACACGGCCTTGTAACCGCCGCCGAGATCCTCCGATCCGCGCAGCCCCCAGCGCGACGGCAACTCGCCGGTGATCGAGGGCATGCGCACGATACCCTTGCCGTCGGCATTGGCGTGCGACACGTATTCGACGCCGGTATCGATGACGCCGTACAAAGTCACGCTGCTTTGCGCACAAGCGGCCGTCGCGAATCCGAGCAAAGCTCCGCCTGCGAGATGCTGAAATCTCATTCCGTCTCCAAACATTGATATGGGGTATTTCTCATTGATTCGGGGTACTGAACGGCAATCCGGCATGTGCGGATTGAACGACCGGGCCGGATCGACGCGTCATGCGAGCCGAACGCCATCAGGCTGCCGCTCGACTCGCCGCCGGCAGCCGGTCAAAAGGGAATGTGATCGGGGGCGTCTCCTTGTTGCATGATTCCGTTCGGGCTTGCAACCTGTTTGCGGCGATAGTAGCGACCGCAAAATGGCCAGTCCAACACCGAATGGGTATCGGTTCATATCTGCGAGGTATGCATCGGCCGGCCGCCCTCCTTTGGTGCATCGATGACCGTCACGCCTCGCGAATCGATCTGCAAACCGAACTAATTTTTGCGAAAAACCGGCCACGCTCGCGTCGTAGCTGCCATAGAATGGCGAGACCCGCTCACCCCCTGCTCCCCACTCGACGCCAACGAACATGGAATTCCGCCATCTGCGCTATTTCGTTGCGGTTGCCGAGGAGCGCAGCTTCACGCGCGCCGCACAAAGGCTGCATATCGCACAGCCCCCGTTGAGCCGGCAGATCCAGCAACTCGAACAGCAACTCGGCGCGTTGCTGTTCGAGCGCGATTCGCGTCCGCTGAAGCTCACCGAAACCGGCCGCTTCTTTCACCAGCATGCCGTGCAGTTGCTCGCGCAAACGGCCGAGCTCGAATCGATGACGCGCCGCGTCGGCAAGATCGAACGCAGCCTGTCGGTCGGATTCGTCGGCTCGACGCTGTACGGAATGCTGCCGAAGGTGATTCGCCGCTATCGCCAGCGGCATGCGGAGGTCGAACTGAGCCTGCACGAGATGTCGACGATGGACCAGATCAAGGCGCTCAAGGAAGGCCGCATCGACATCGGCTTCGGGCGCATCCGGCTCAACGACCCGAGCGTGCGCCGCGTCGTGCTGCGCGAGGAACCGCTGATCGCGGCGCTGCCGCTCGGCCACCGGCTGTGCGCAACGAACGCGGCGCTGTCGCTGCACGACCTGCTCGACGAAACGCTGATCGTGTTTCCGAACGCGCCGCGCCCGAGCTATGCGGACCAGGTACTCGCCGCATTTCACGATCGTGCGCTCAAGCCGGCGCGTGTGCTGGAGACACGCGAGCTGCAGGTCGCGCTCGGGCTCGTCGCGGCGGGCGAAGGCGTGTCGATCGTGCCGAAGAGCGTGTACGGGCTCAAGCGCGACGACGTGTCCTACCAGGAGCTGGACGACGCGCGGCTCGTGTCGCCGATCATCATGAGCATGCGCATGCTCGATGCGTCCGACGACATCGAACGCATGCTGCGGCTCATCTACGACCTGTACGACGAGCACGGCATGACGTACCTGCCGCCAGCGGAACGCGACGCGCCGGCCGCACGCGCCTGAGCGGGCGCCAGGCCCGATGCGCCGCCGCGCTCAACCCGGCAGCACTGCCACCGCCTTGATTTCGACGAGATAGCCGGGCGAGCCGCCCAGCATGTGTGCACCGACCGCCGTCCATGCCGGTTTTGGGTGGGCCTGAAGATAGCGGTCGCGTACCTGCATGAACAGCGGCAGATCGCGCATGTCGGTATGGAACGTCGTCAGGTCGACCACGTCGTTGAACGATGCACCGGCCGCTTCCAGCACCTGCTTCAGGTTCTCGAACGCCTGCACGATCTGCGCTTCGCGGCCGTCGACAAGCTGCATCGCCGCGTCGCGGCCGATCTGGCCGGAGACGTAAAGCGTATCGCCGACCTTCAGGCCCGGCGCATAGCCGATCTTCTCGTACACCGCTTCCATTCCCGCCGGAACGATGGCTTTGCGTTCATGCATGGCTGTCTCCGTGGCCGGCGTCGATGCGCCGGCCGTCTGGTTGTCGATGAAGGCTGTCGATGAACACGGGCGGGCGGCGCGCCGCTCAACCCGTATCGCCGCCCGCGACCGGCAGCACCGTGCCGGTGATGTAGCTCGCCTCGTCGGACGCAAGGAACAGGATCGGCGCGATCTGCTCGTCGAGGCTGCCGTAGCGCTTGAAGTACGTCGATTCCGTGACCTGGCGCACGGCTTCGCCCATCCACGCCTGTTCCTGCGCGCTGTCGCCGGCCGCATTGCGCGGCACGCGGCGCGGCGGCGCGCTGGTGCCGCCCGGCGCGGTGGCGACGACACGGATGTTGTGCTCCGCGTACTCCATCGCGAGCGCCGACGTCAGCGCATTGACGCCGCCTTTCGCCGCCGAATACGGCACGCGACGAATGCCGCGCGTCGCGTTCGACGAGACGTTGACGATCGTGCCGCCGCCGCGTGCGATCAGGTGCGGCAGCACGGCGTGACAGGTATAAAGCGTCGGCATCAGCGAGCGGCGGATTTCCGCATCGATCTGTGCCGGCTCGAATTCGGCGAACGGGCGCATGCGAATCGCGCCGCCGACGCCGTTGATCAGGATGTCGATGCCGCCGAACGTCTGCACCGCATGCGCGATCGCCGCGTGCGCGCCTTCGTAGGTTTCGAGATCGGCGACGAAGCCTGCCGTCTCGCTACCGGTCGCCTCGGCCGCCACCTCGGCGACGAAATCCGCGCGATCGACGAACAGCACCCTGCCGCCCTCGGCGGCCGCGCGCAGCGCGACGCCTCGGCCGATGCCCTGCGCCGCGCCGGTAACGACGACAACCTTGCCGGAGAATCGTTGCATGGTCATGCCGCCTTTGCCGTGACGTTCGGGGTGAACTTCTCGTAGTGGAAGCTGTTCGGCTTCACGCCTTCGTCGTCGAAATACTTGCGCACCGCGTCGACCATCGGCGGCGGCCCGCACAGATACACGTCGACGTCGCCGTCGTTCAGTGCATCGGCCGGAATGTGCTGTGTGACCCAGCCCTTGCGCGGATGGCTCGATTCCCCATCCGCGACGACCGTCGCGAAGCTGAAGTTCGGCAGCTTCGCCGCGTAGGCTTCGATGGCGTCGACCAGCACGAGATCGAGGTCGCGCGTCACGCCGTAGATCAGGTGCACCTTCTGCTGCGAGCCGCTGCGCGCCAGCACTTCGAGCATCGACAGGAACGGCGCGAGGCCGGTGCCGCCCGCGAGGAACAGCAGCGGCCGCTGCACGTCGCGCAGGTAGAAGCTGCCGAGCGGCCCGTGCAGTTCGAGCGTGTCGCCAGGCCGCGCCGATTCAAGCCACGTGCTCATCACGCCGCCGGGAATCTTCTTGATCAGGAAGCTGACCTTCGCGTCGGCCGGCGCCGACGAGAACGAATAGGAGCGGTGCTGGCCGCTCGCGGGCACGTCGATGTTCACGTACTGGCCCGGCAGGAACACAGGCGCAGCCGCGCCGACGTCGAGCTCGAGCACGACAGCCGCGTCGTGATGCTGCTCGACCTTCGTGACCGTCGCGGCGAAGCCGCTCTGTCCGGTCTTGCACGCGACCGACGAGGTCGGCACCGCGATCACGCAATCGCTTTGCGGCACCATCTGGCACGTCAGCACAAGACCGCCGTCCTTTTCGTCGTCGGTGAGCGCATCGTCGATGTAATCGTCGCCGAGGTCGTAATTGCCGCTTTCGGCGCGGCACTTGCAGGTGCCGCACACGCCGTCGGAGCAATCCATCGGCAGGTTGATCTTCGCGCGGAAGGCCGCGTCGAGAACCTTCTCGCCGGCCTTGCAATCGATGAAGCGGGTTACCCCGTCCTCGAAATTCAGTGCAATCTTGTAGCTGGACATGGCGTCACCTCCACTTCCTTTCATGACAAGTCAACAGGCGTCAGACGTGATACACGTCGAGCACCTGCCGGATGTAGTCGTTCTTCAGCACGATCTTCTTGTGCGAAATCAGCAGCGCATCGCCCGCCCGGCGCAACGTGACGAACATCGTGCCGAAGAAGTGATCGGTCACGCGGTAGCGGTGGTTCAACGTGTGAAAGTTGTAGCGCACGTCCACTTCGTCGTCGCGTTCGGCCAGCACCTCGACGTTCGTCACGTTGTGGCTGGTACGCGGCTCGGGCGTCGATGCGCCGCTGCGCTCGGTCTTGATGCGGAACACGCGATCCTCGAGGCCGCCGCGGTCCGGGTAATACATCAGCGAGATCTGGCTCTGGTGATCGTCGGTCGGCCGGTCGTCGTCGTCCCACGCGGGCATCCAGTACGTGACGTCCTCCGTGTAGCAGGTCAGCCACTCGTCCCACTGGCGATCGTCGAGCAGGCGCGCTTCGCGATACAGCGCCGCGCAAATGGTCCGGAAATCGAAGCTCATGCTGCCACCTCCCCGCGTTCCTTCTTCAGCGCATCGCGCATCACGTGCACCCAGTGTTCGTGCTGGCACACGAACAGCCCTTCATCCTCGCTGCGCTCGCCCGAAATGCGCGGGTTCAGCCCCATCTTCTTCGCGTTGTCGTCGGGCCCGTCGACCCACAGCGGCGCGCCGCGCGACAGGTCGTTCCACATCGCCGTGATGCCCGCATAGCCGGCCTGGCACGCGCGGAACTCCTCGAGATCGTCGGCGGTGCCCATGCCCGTCACGTTGAAGAAATCCTCGTACTGGCGGATGCGGGTCGTGCGATCGGCCTCGCTCTCGCCCTTCGGCGCGAAACAGAAGATCGTGACTTCGGTCTTGTCGACGCCGAGCGGCCGCACCACGCGGATCTGCGTGCTGAACTGGTCCATCAGGAACACGTTCGGGTACACGCACAGGTTGCGCGTCTGGTTCACGATGAAGTCGGCCTGCACGTCGCCGACGCGCGCGCGGATCTCGTCGCGATGCTGGTACACGGGCCGTACTTCCGGGTTCATCGTCTGCGTCCACAGCAGGATGTGGCCGTTGTCGAACCCGTACACGCCCGCGACCGATTTGCTCCAGCTGTTCGCGTCGACGGCCTTGGTGCCGTCTTCCTTGCGGCGGCCCATCGTCGCCGCGTAGTTCCAGTGGACGGTGCTGACGTGGTAGCCGTCGCAGCCGTTCTCCATCTGCATCTTCCAGTTGCCTTCGTAGATGTAGGACGAGTTGCCGCGCAGCACTTCGAGCCCGTCCGGTGCCTGGTCGACGATCTGGTCGATGATCACGCGCGCTTCGCCGAGGTACTCCTCGAGCGGCAGCACGTCGGCGCTGAGGCTGCCGAACAGGAAACCGCGATAGTTCTCGAAGCGCGCAACCTTCTTCAGGTCGTGCGAGCCGTGCGTGTTGAACTGCACCGGATATTCGGTCGTCTTCTCGTCCTTCACCTTCAGCAGCTTGCCGGTGTTCGAGAAGGTCCAGCCGTGGAACGGGCACGTGAAGCTGCCCTTGTTGCCGTGCTTGCGGCGGCACAGCATCGCGCCCTTGTGCGCGCAGGCATTGATCACCGCGTGCAGCTCGCCGGTCTTGTCGCGCGTGATCACGATCGGCTGGCGGCCGATCCACGTCGTGTAGTAGTCGTTGTTGGCCGGAATCTGGCTTTCGTGCGCCAGATACACCCAGTTGCTCTCGAAGATGTGCTTCATCTCGAGCGCGTACAGTTCTTCGTTCGTGAAGATGTCGCGGCGGCAGCGGAATACGCCGGCCTCCTTGTCATCCTGCACGGCGGTGGCGAGCAGGTGATCCAGTTCGTTGGCTTGATCGATCGTGGCGGACATGTTGGCTCCTCCCATGCGCGTGCCGCGTCCTGCAAGCACGCTCGCATCGGTTTCGGTTGAATCTCGCGGAAACCCGGCCGGCGGCGGCGCATGCGCGCCGCGCCGCAGGGTGGTTACGCCGTCGCGGCTGCGCGCAGGCGGTGGACGATCTGGTTGTCCTTGCCCTGCACCAGCGGCGTCAGCACGAAGTTGAACTCGATGTCCTGGTACGCATCGGCCTTCATGCCGAGCGCCGCGCCGCCGGTCTTGCCGACCACCGGCGGGATCAGTTCCTCGCGCGTCGCATACGCGAAGTCATCCCAGATCAGCGGGTCGCCGTCGATGTTGAACTGCGTCGTCAGCTTGCGGTGGTCGTTGCTGTCGACGAAGAAGTGCACGTGCGCGGGGCGGTTGCCGTGGCGGCCGAGGCCGTTCAGCAGTTGCTGCGTCGCGCCCTGCGGCGGGCAGCCATAGCCGACCGGCATCAGCGTGCGGAATTCGTACTTGCCGTCCGCGCCCGTCTTCACCGCGCCGCGCAGGTTGAAATCGCTCTGCTTGCCGGTCGGGTCGAAGTGCGAATAGAAGCCGTGCGAGTTCGCGTGCCAGCATTCGACCAGCGCGCCCGCGACCGGCTTGCCGTCGAGGCCCGTGACCGTGCCGTGGATCACGAGCGGGCCCGCGCCGTCGTCCGCGTCGAGGTCGATCTTCGACACGCCGTCGCGCACCGGCGCGCCGGCCACATACAACGGCCCTTCGATCGTGCGCGGCGTGCCGCCGTCGAGGCCGACGGCCTTGTCTTCGGCGTCCATCCGGATGTCCAGGTACTTCTCGAGACCGAGGCCGGCCGCGAGCAGCGCTGCTTCGCCATCCTGACCGAGCTTGTTCAGGTAGTTGACGCCGGCCCACACCTCGTCGGGCGTGATGTCGAGATCGTCGATCGCCTTGAACAGGTCGCCGAGCAGGCGCAGCACGACCTGCTGCGTGCGCGCGTTGCCGCCTTTCGCGTTGTCCGCGCCCGCGTTCGATGCGGCCTTCAGCAGATCCTGCACTTCCCGGGTTTCGAAAACTTTGACGCTCATGATGGTGTCTCCACGTGTATTGGGGGGAATGACGGCTGTGCCTGACTCGGGCTACCGCGCGACTTTGATCAGTCCGTCGCGGGTGAAACGCCTGACTTTGTCTTCGTCGAGTTCAATGCCGAGACCGGGGCCGTCCGGCACGGTCAGTTCGAAGTCGCTGTAATCCAGCGGCTGCGTCAGGATCTCTTCGGTGATCAACAGCGGCCCGAACAGTTCGGTGCCCCACTGCAGGTTCGCGAAGCTCGCGAACAGGTGCGCGGACGCGACCGTGCTGAATGCGCCTTCGAGCATCGTGCCGCCATACAGCTCGATGCCGGCGGCATCCGCGATCGCGGCCACGCGCTGCGCGGCAAAGAGGCCGCCGCTCTGTTCGATCTTGATCGCGAACACGTCCGCGCCGTGATGCTTCGCGATGTCGAATGCGCTGTCGGGGCCCTGCAGGATTTCATCGGCCATCAGCGCGACCGGGAAGCGGCGCATCAGGCGCGCCAGCGCCGCGGCCGACGCGACCGGCTGCTCGACCAGCTCGCAGCCCGCATCGGCCAGCGCGGGAATCGCGCGCGCGGCCTGCGTTTCGCTCCACGCCATGTTCACGTCGACGCGCACCGACGCGCGATCGCCGACCGCCTTCTTGATCTCGGCCACGTGCCGGATATCGGTCTCCGGCGACTTCGCGCCGATCTTCAGCTTGAATACGTTGTGGCGGCGCAGGTCGAGCATCCGTTCGGCTTCGGCGATGTCGGTGGCCGTATCGCCCGACGCGAGCGTCCACGCGACCGGCAGGCGATCGCGCCGGCGGCCGCCGAGCAGTTCGCTGACCGGCACCCCGAGCCGCTTGCCGTGCGCGTCGAGCAGCGCGGTTTCAAGCGCGCTCTTCGCGAAGTGGTTGACCTTCGCAAGCTTGCCGAGGAACGCCATCAGCGTCTGGATGCGCATCGCGTCACGGCCAATGATCGCCGGTGCAAGGTACGCATCGATCGCGAGCTTCATCGCTTCGGGGCTTTCCGGGCCGTAGGCCATCCCCGCGATCGTCGTGCCTTCACCGATACCCGTCACGCCGTCGCTGCAAAACACCTGCACGAGCATCAGCGTCTGGCCGTGCATCGTCGCCACCGACAGCTTGTGCGGGCGGATCGTCGGCAGGTCGACGAGGCGGGTTTCGATGCGTTCGATGGTGACGGAGGACATGGGGCACGCTGCTTGGGGGGTGTTCATGGAACGGATTTATACGCGGCGGGGAAATGGAGCGTCCAATACTTTTGGGCGGGACTTTTGATACCTCGTGGGTATTGAAATCTCGCTCATCACGTGAAATATTGCGGCGCGCCATACCTTTTTTGGCTAGGTATGCGGGCTGAGAGGCTTGATGGAGCGCGGTCGGGCGGGTTCAGGGTATTGTTTGGGCGGGGGCGCACCGCGGCGGCTTGGGACAGCGGGAAAACCGGCTGAAACCGGCCGCCTGCCGAGTCGATCAGGGTTTTCCTGATGGGAAAGATGGGGGGCTGGCCGTCCGGCCTTTAGCTTCGGCGTCGGTTTCTGCGAACAACCGGAAGAAATTGGGTAGGCGGATATCGACGGTCGTTGTCGATGCCCGTCGTTCATCAGAAGTTGCCCGAGTTACCAGCGGCCCGCACGGAACCGCTGAAGTTCGCCGTTCGGCCAGTTACCGGAGATCATGACCGGCGGCTGCCGGCCAATAGGAGACGCTCGGTGGCACGACTGCGTGCGTCGTTCGAACGGCAGTTATGGCTAGAGAACTGCCGCTCATCTGATCGTCGGCCCTGGCAGAGAATCGGTGATCGAACCTACCGTGAACCCGTGTGTATTCCACAAACTTCTTGGTGAGCCTACCTACGCGAATTCGTGGCTTTTTTAAGCGCGACGTTTATGACGAGCTTCCGATCGTCATACATGATCGGCTGATTTTCTCCGCGATTTAGCACAGCTTCTGCAGATTTCTCCGTTTCAAATTCTATAAAAGCGAACCCTTTCGAAACGGTTTTGGCTCGTGGAACGCGAAGATCAACTATCTCGCCGAATTCCGAAAAAATCTCGAAAAGCCTTTGTTTGCTCCCATCGCGCGGCACGTTGCCAACGTGAAGCCGTCGCGATATATTATTTTCGCCCTGATCAATTTCACCAGCAGATGAATTTGAATCGATTTGAGTCGACGTTGAAAATGCTGCCCCCCCCTGCGGCGTCGGCAGACCTATTCTGTATCGAGGGTATTCGCGATAGGGTATTTTTTTTCGACGTGCCTGAGACTTCGCAGTGGTACGCTCTACTTCATTTTGCAAAATACCAAGCCTCATAAGGGAGTCGACCAGCTTTCGATAGTCTTCTGTATCTACAATCCCAACGGCATCCCACACATTGGCAGCCGAAAAAACTCGACCTCCTTGCCCAAGCAGCACGATTGCTTTTTGATTTCGATCAAGCTCAAATTCATCAAATTGACTCAGCCATAGCAAATCTTTGGGTGAGTACATCGCTTTGTTGGTTAAGGTTATACTGAATCCTTCAGAGGCGCTCACGAGCTTCGGTGGCGCCAATTCATTGCTGTGCATGAGATCATAAATACGTCGCATACCTTCCCCGAGTTCGCGCATATACCCCAACTCGCGCAATACGCGAGCGACGTAAGTGTTGCGAGACTGGTGAACTCCCTTCTTGCCGACAATGTCTTCTATTTTAATGGTAGTGAGGAGGGGGCCTGGATTGCGGATTTCCAGATGATTATCAAAAATATATATTTCGGTTCCGCGTCCTTCATCCGCATAGTCTCTGTGAGCGATCGAATTGAGAACCGCCTCTCGACACGCAAGCTCTGGATAAATTGCTCGTTGCTCGAAACGAGCATGCTTGTCAATTTTTGTTTGCACCAAATGGGGGCGCAGCGCTTCCCATGCGGCATCTACCAGGGTAAGAATGTTTCCCTGTGTCGTTTGGTCCGAGACAATATTATATGCTTCTCCAGTTTTTACTTCATCTCCATCAACTTTTAGGATTCTGACCTGAAGGCGAGGATGCCATTTGGTAGGGATTTTAGAAAAAAGAAGTAACGCTGCCCGCCGATATCGAAGCTGGGACATTCCATACTCTGCCAACTCTAGGTACTGTAGGCATTTTTCCGGAGACATTCCCTTGAGTACCTGATTGGCGACGGCGCGGACCAAATCTAAATCGAGGTCATCCGCTGTAACTCCGTCGACGAATTTGCGGTCGTATTCGCGAGATGCCTTTTCCTTCCTGTCGAATTGAATCATTTCAGCAGCGACCGGCACCGATTCAAGGTCGCTCCGCTGCAAACACCGGCCATCCGATGTCAAATGGACGAACTCGGTGCTTTTCGCAACGGAAAAATATAGAATATCTTTTTCAGCGACCTTGATTTTCTGTCGCTTTACGGACGGAAGAGGTGTATTTTTGAATACTCGTTCAGTAGGCGCATTTTCTAGAATGTTCAATTCGTTGGCGGAGAGGCCTAGCAGTCCAGTGACTTCGCCGTTATCTTCCACCCCCACGAGCAATTCGCCACCGTCGGCGTTAGCGAAAGCCACTAGCGTTTGTGCTATGTCTGTCGCGATCTCCTTCACTGGCCGCTTTCGCTTTTCGCCTGGGCGCCCCTCAAGAGCACTCTTAAATTCCCGGAAGTGACTCTCGCCAAGTTCAATGGCAGTTCTCGCTCTTTCGGCAGTTGCAATCACACTCATCTCTTTTCCGTTTAAGGGTCTCGACGCTGATACGCAGGAGTTCTCGGTTCGCTGCAAGTGCTCAACAATACTCCTTTTTTGCGGGTCACGAAATGCGGCGCTTTGATAACAGCGGCGATCGGGCCACCACGACGAAGGCGCTAGAGCTGGTTAAGGCGTGTCGATGGAGTGCACTTACATGCTGGTTCACATCGGCGTGGCAGCATAAGTGCCGGTGGCAAACACGGAACTAAGTGATTGAGTTAATTTGTGTGTCGTGCCGAATTTGAATCAGTGGGCAGAGATTGGATGCCTGCGAACGAAAAAGCGTGAGCGCCGACCGATTTGATCTGGTAACTCGCCGGTTGCCCGCTAATATTCGTTAGTGGCCACCCAAGACAGGTGATTCTAACCGGCTGCTCAGGGTCGATAACCGCCCCTCCGACGAACCGTGAGCGCAAGTCTTGCCGCAAGTTTGCGCGCTGAGCCTTCAGACGCAGCGCACGTCGCACGACACCAGCAACAACCTGCCATGTCACCAGACGGCGTGCAGCAACAACCCGCACAACGACTGTTCAGTTTCCGCACACAAAACCACAGACGCCCCCCACCCCAAGCGCCCTCCGCGGGTGGGAAGAAACCCGGATAGCCCCGCTTCGCCGCGCCCGCCTAACCTCGCGCGCATGCCGGTCGACGCCCAGGCAAGCACCCCGATCCGGCCGATCCAAATTCCTCAGGAGCGCAAATGGAAAGCAGCAGCAACACCGCAATGTTCGACACCGACATCTGGCGCGGCAAGACCTTCAACGGACGCTGGCACGCAAGCGCGCACGCGGCCGACGTGATCGAACCCGCGACCGGCACCGCGCTCGGCCGCATCGGCGTCGCCGACAGCGCGGCCATCGCCGAAGCCGCCGCCGCCGCACATCGCGCACAGCCCGCATGGTTCGCGCTGCCTTACGACGAGCGCGCGGCGGTGCTGCGTCGCGCGGCAGCCGCCGCCGAAGTGCATTTCGACGCGATCGTCGACTGGCTCGTGCGCGAAAGCGGCTCGACACGCGCGAAAGCGTCGTTCGAAACCTCGATCACGATCAAGGCGCTGCACGAAGCAGCCGGGCTGCCGTCACGCGCGGCCGGCGAAGTGCTGCCGTCGGCGGCCGGCCGGCTGTCGCTCGCGCGCCGCCGCCCGCGCGGCGTGGTCGGCGTGATCTCGCCGTTCAACTTTCCGCTGTATCTCGCGATACGCGCAGTCGCGCCGGCGCTCGCGCTCGGCAACGCAGTCGTGCTGAAGCCCGATCCGCGCACCGCCGTGTGCGGCGGCATCGCGATCGCACGCGTGTTCGAGCTTGCCGGCTTGCCCGAAGGCGTGCTGCACGTGCTGCCCGGCGACGGCGCGGCCGGCGCGGCGCTGGTCGCCGATCCACACATCTCGATGATCCAGTTCACCGGCTCCACCGCGGCCGGGCGCAAGGTCGGCGAAGCGGCGGGCCGCCATCTCAAAAAGGTGTCGCTCGAACTCGGCGGCAAGAATTCGCTGATCGTGCTCGACGATGCCGACCTCGACCGCGCCGTTGCCAACACCGCATGGGGCGCGTATCTGCATCAAGGCCAGATCTGCATGGCGACCGGCCGCGTGCTCGTGCAACGCGCCATTCACGACCGCTTCGTCGCGAAGCTCGTCGAGAAGGCGCGAAGCCTGCGCGTCGGCGACCCGGCCACCGGCGACGTCGGCCTCGGCCCGCTGATCGACGCCGCGCAACGCGACCATGCGGCGAGCGTGGTCGACGCGGCCCGACGCGCGGGCGCCCGCGTCGAGACGGGCGGCGACCATCGCGGCCTGTTTTTCGAGCCGACCGTGCTGAGCGGCGTCGCGCCGGGCAATCCGGCGTTCGACGAGGAAATCTTCGGGCCGGTCGCGATCGTCGTGCCGTTCGATACCGACGAAGACGCGATCGCGCTCGCGAACCGGACCGAATACGGGCTGTCGACGGCGATCCTGTCCGCTGACGTCGGCCGCGCGCTGAGGATCGGCGAGCGCTTGAACACGGGGCTGCTGCACATCAACGACCAGACGGTCAACGACGAGGTGATCAACCCGTTCGGCGGCGTCGGCGCCTCGGGCAATGGCTCGAGCATCGGCGGTGCGGCAAACTGGGAGGAATTCACACAGTGGCAGTGGCTGACGATCAAGGGCGAAGCGCCGCTGTATCCGATTTGACGAGGAGACCGACCATGTACACCGAAAACGATACACGCGCCGTCACCGCGGCCGTCGCGCGCGCCGCCGGCGCACCCTTCTCGATCGAAACGGCACGGATCCGCGCGCCGCGCGGCGACGAGGTGCTGGTGCGCGTCGTCGCGACCGGCTTGTGCCATACCGACCTGATCGTGCGCGACCAGTACTACCCGGTACCGCTACCGGCCGTGCTCGGTCACGAAGGCGCCGGCGTGGTGGAGGCGGTCGGCCCGAATGTGAAGACGCTCGCCGCCGGCGACCACGTCGTGCTGACCTACGGTGCGTGCGGCCACTGCGCATCGTGCGCCGGCGGTCACGGCGCATATTGCCGGCAGTTCTTCGCGCTGAACTTCGGCGGCGCCGATGGCGACGGGCAGACGGCCATCCGCGACGCGGCCGGACAACCGCTGCACGATCATTTCTTCGCGCAGTCGTCGTTCGCGAGCTACGCGCTCGCACGCGAGAACAACGCAATCAAGGTGCCGAAGGAAGCGCCGCTCGAACTGCTCGGCCCGCTCGGCTGCGGGATCCAGACCGGCGCGGGGGCCGTCATCCATTCGCTCGCGGTGCGCACCGGCAGCAGCTTCGCGAGCTTCGGCGCGGGCGCGGTCGGCATGAGCGCCGTGATGGCCGCGCGCATCGCCGGCGCCACCACCATCATCGCCGTCGACATCGTGCCGTCGCGGCTCGCGCTGGCACTGGAGCTGGGCGCAACGCACGCGATCAACAGCCGGGAAGTCGACGTCATCGACGCGATCCGCGAGATCACCGGCGGCGGCGTCGACTACGCGCTCGAGTCGACCGGGCTGCCGGCCGTGCTGTCGCAAGGGATCGACGCACTCGGCTCGCGCGGCACGATGGGCGTGGTCGGCGCGCCGAAGCTCGGCACGAAGGCCGAATTCGACGTGAACAGCCTGCTGCTCGGCGGCCATACGATCCGCGGGATCGTCGAAGGCGACAGCGTGCCGCAGACGTTCATTCCGCAACTCGTGCAGTTGCACCTGCAAGGCCGGTTTCCGTTCGACCGGCTGGTGAAGTTCTATCCGCTCGAGCAGATCAACCAGGCCGCCGAGGACAGCAGCCAAGGCATCACGCTCAAGCCGATCCTGCGGTTGCCGCACTAGACGCGGGCGCCGCCGGCCGCCCGCCGATGCCAGGCGGCGCCACACGACGGGCACCCTTGCCGGGCACGAAAATACCCGGCTTCAGGCACCGGGCTATATTACGCATTCGCGCGACACGCCGGGCCGGCACGCCCGGCCCGACCATTCGACCTCACATGGAGCGCAGCGTGAACACGGCCCCTGAATCCCCTGCACGGCCGGTCGATCTCGACCGGCTCCGCGCCCGCTTCGCCGCGGGCGAGCCGCTGCCGGACACGGCGTTGCCGGCCAGCGTCGCGCGCTCGTGGCTGCGCTCGCGCGACGCCGGGCTGCGACCATGGCAAACCGCTCGCTATGAAATGCAGCGCGAGCGCGACGAATCGCGCGCGGACCGGCGGCTCACCCGCTGCGTCGCGCAGGAGATCGAACCGCTGTGGGCCGCATTCGGCGGCACCGAATGGACGATCATGTGCGTCAATCCGCACGGCACGATCGTCCATGCGCGGCGCAGCCCGCAATGCGACGACGCGCTGCTGACGCCGATCGTCGCCGGACGCCGGATCGTCGAGCCGAACATCGGCACGACCGCGCCGAGCTGCGTGATTCACGATGGCGCCGAGGCCATCGTCGCGGGCGCGCAGCATTACCTCCACGAGTTGTCCCGGGTGTTCTGTCTCGCGGTGCCGCTGGTGGGTTTCGACGGCGAAGTGATCGGCGCGCTCGACATCACCGGGGTCGGCAAGCGCAACGTCGTGCAGTTGTGCGAACAGTTTCGTCACGCGGCGCTGTCCGCCGAGCAGCGTCTGTATGCGCTGCTGCGCGACTGCCATCTGCTGCAGGTCCAGCATGACGCGCGCTGGCTCGGCACGCCGCTCGCCGGCGTCATTGCGCTCGACGAAGCGGGCCGCGTACGCGCGGTGAGCCGGCTGGCGCGCCGGACGCTCGACCTCGCGGCCGCCGGGCCGGTGGCCCCGTACGATCTCCGGCAACTGTTTCCCGGTGCGACGCCCGTGCAGCAGCGCCGTTTGCTGATACCGGCACGCACGCCGCAGCGGATCGCGCGCGACGATGGTAGCCATGTATGGGTGCGCACCCTGCGTGCGCCGCTCGACCGGGCGACGATGGCGCGCCATGCCGATGTGCTGGAAGACGCCGCCGACGTATGCCACGCGGCACCGGCCGCCGATGCTCAGGCGAGCCTGCACGAACAGTCGCTCGACGCGATCCGGCGCGCGCTCGGCGAGCACGACGGCAATGTGTCGGCGGCCGCGCGGCGGCTCGGCATTTCACGCACGACGCTGTATGCGAAACTTCGTCAGCTCGATGCGGCAGGGATCCGGCACGACGAGCCGCATTGACGATTCCGGACGCGGCGGGCCGTGTGGCGATGGCGCTTGCGCCTGTTCACGCGAATAAGGGGCTTGCGCTGATCCTGAGCCACTGCCCGCCGCTCATGAAGCCGCAACGCGATTGAGACCCTTAACCGTTACGACGCGCCGCCGCCGCCCGCCCAACCGGCCAGCCGGCCCCCCACCCCGTACCCGTCGTCCGGCGCCGGCAGCCGGCCGAGCACCCGTTCGACCTGCAGCGCGACCGCGATGAGTTCGCGGTCGGTGCCGGCCGCGCCATCGAGCGCCAGGCCGACCGGCAGACCGGCCGCCGTCAGGCCGGCCGGCACGGTCATGCCCGGCACGCCGGCGTTGCTGCCGGGCTCGGTATTCCTGATGTAGGTCTGGAACACCGACACGGTCTCGCCGTTGACGATCATCGCGTCGCCCGCCGGGATCGGGCAAGCGGTCGCGATCGTGGTCGGAAAGGCCAGCGCGTCGGCGCCGCTGTCGGCGAGGCACTGCCGGTACGCGGCGCGCGACCGCGTACGCCGGTCGAGCGCGGTGCGGTAGGCCGTTTCGGCGATCCCGTCGGGGCCGGTGATATGGCGGGCGATCCGCGCGACGTCCGGGCTCCCCACGTTCGCGACGATATCGTCGACCGACAGGTCGTAGCCGTTCTCGACCAGATACGCGTGCATCGACGCACGGAATTCATACATCGCGATGACGGCCGGCTCGTCGTCGAAGAACCCCGGGTAGTCGTTCAGGTCGATATCG
The DNA here is from genome assembly GCF_057439935.1 of Burkholderia cepacia complex sp. TUM26381. NCBI lineage: Bacteria > Pseudomonadati > Pseudomonadota > Betaproteobacteria > Burkholderiales > Burkholderiaceae > Burkholderia > Burkholderia cepacia complex sp. TUM26381. The sequence continues at coordinate 886,995 of NZ_CM172008.1, forward strand.
ACGCACTCGAATCCCGCCTGCTCCAGCTTCGCGATCGCGGCCTGCGCGAGCGCGTCGACATCCGCTGCGAGGCCACGCCAGAACGTCGTGCGCGGAAGCGCAAGACGCACGGGACGCGTCACGCTGCGCGTCGGGGTCGACAGCGACGCCACGTCGCCGGCCAGGATCGCGTCGAGCAGCGCGATGTCCTCGACCGACCGGGCCATCGGGCCGACGGTGTCGCGCGTGCGGGAAATCGGCGCGACGCCGCCCTGCGGATAACGCCCCACCGTCGGCCGAAGGCCGACCGCGCCGCACAGCGCGGCGGGAATCCGGACCGAGCCGCCGGTGTCCGTGCCGAGCGCGGCCGGGACCACGCCCGCGCCGACCAGCGCGCCCGACCCGCTGCTGCTGCCGCCCGGAATCCGGTCGAAATCGTACGGGTTGCGCACCACGCCGGTCACGCGATTGTTGCCGGACACGCCGAACGCGAGCTCGTGCAGGTTCGCCTTGCCCGCGATCAGCGCGCCGTGCGCCAGCAACCGTGCGACGACCGGCGCATGCTGCGGCGGCACGCGGTTGTGCAGCGCCAGCGTGCCGTTACCGGTCGGCAGGCAGGCGGTGTCGATGTTGTCCTTGATCGCGATCGGCAAACCGAGCAGTGCGCGCGGCGCAGCCGAGGCCGCGAGGTCGCGGTCGCTGCGGGCGGCTTCGGCGAGCAACCGCGCGTCGTCGACGCACGTGAAGCCGTTCAGGTAACGCCAGCGCGCGTGCCGCTCGATCAACGCATACGCGTATTCGACACAGGAAAACTCCCGGCGCAGGATCGCGTGCCGGGCTTCGGTGAGCGTCAGGGAACCCAGGGTGGTCATTTCGGCAGGCCTCGTAACAGGGGATCGTCACAAGGTAGGCTGCGCCGATTTTGACGCCCATCATCACAATGGATGACCCCGCGCCGCCCGCGGCGCGACCCGTCACGCCATCGCGGCCGCCAGACTCGCCCGGTTGGCGACGCCCTTCTTCGCCATCACGCGCCGCAGATGCGTGCGGACCGTCGACAACCCGATCCCGAGCGTACGCGCGACATCCTTGTCGGTGTAGCCGGCGGCGACGAGCCGCGCGACGTCGCTCTCGCGTTCGGTCAGCCCGGTGCACGCATGGCGCCGCCTCAGCAGCGCGCGCCGGAAAAACGGCTCGATGCCGTTCAGCAGCAGCTTGTCGCGTTCGGTGAAGTCGGGCCGCCCTTGCGCGCGCCAGATGCGCAGGTCGCCAACGTGCGTCGCGCCATCGAACGCATAGACGTTGATCCCGTGATGCATGCCGTCGCGGCTCAGGAAATCGCGGTAGAACGCGGTGCGCTCCAGGTCGCGGCGGCTCATCACTTCGTCGACGCAGGTTGCCACGCGGCGCGCGCGCAGCTGCGGCGTGACCGGGTCGATATGCTGGAACCACGCTTCGTACCGTGCGATCTGCGACGGATCGAGGTTGTACGAGAAGCCGTTGCACCAGAGCCCGGTCTGCGCGTCGCAATCGAACGATGCGGCGAAATCCGCGCGGATCAGTTGCGTGATCTCGGGCAGCACGACGGTCCTCACGTCGACGATCGGCCCCAGTGCTTCCAGGCGGGCCACGATGTCGCCGAACAGCCGGAGTTCGTCCGGCGTGATGTCGGACGCGGCAAGGTTCATGACGCCGCCGCGACCGACGCCTGCCATTGCGCGGCCACGCCCGCGTAATCCTTGATCCTGAACGCGGAGCCGTCCTGGACATGGACCCAGCCGAGCGTGCGCTCGGCCAGCGGCCTGCCGTCGCCGTCCGTCGCGACCTTGACGATCGCATGCGCACGGATATGCACGAGCCCGTCCGGATAGTCGGACGACGGGCTCGCCAGCGTCACCGTCACGAACGGCCCGAGATCCTGCAGGAGCCGGGCGGCCGACGGGGCGTCGGCCACCAGCAACGAGCCGCCCTTCACGCGGTCGTCCACACGGATGGCCGTGCTGTCCGGCCGCCGCTGCGCGGCGGTCGGCTGCGACATCCACAGCACGTGCGCCGGGTTGAGATAGACCACATCGGGGTCGCCCATCGCGTCGCGGGTTTCAATCCGGGGTATCGGCATGCAGGGTCTCCAGTCGGACATCGGGCACCGCTCGCGGGTGCGGCGGCACCATGATGATGCCGCAATATGCCGGCATTCGGCCCGTCATTCCGGCGAATGACGCGACCACCCGTGGCCGGGTAGCCGCGCCACGCGCCCGTTACTGCTTGACGGGTGCAGCGATGCCGTCGATATCGGGCGCCCAGCCCGTCGGGTTGGAGAACTTCAGCGTGTTGGCGCTTCCCTGCTTGAACGCACCAGTCACCGTCAGCGTCGACACGTTCCCCCAACCGCCAGTCGACGGGAACGACACGGCAACCGGCGCGCCCCCGTCGAAACTGAGCTGCGCGCTGCGCGGCGCCGAATCGCCGTTCACGTACGCGATCAGGACGCTGTACGTGCCGTCGGCCGCGACCGAGATGCCGTTGATCGTCAGCGTGCCGTTGCTGGTCCCGTCGCCGTTGCCGATATAGCCGACGTCTTGCCCGCCCGAGCATGCGCCGCATGACGACACGCGCGCCGCGCCGCCGAGCGTGTTGGCGGCCGCCTCGGCTTCATACGCCATCGGCGGCGGCGGCGGGACTTTCACCGGCCCGGCCACCACGGCGATCGACGCGATCTCGGGCGTCGGCGTCGTGCTGTCGACGCTCGACAGCGACAGCGCGTTCTGCCCGGCCGTCAGGTTGACGAACACCGTCACCGTGCCGACCGCGTTGCCCGTGGGCGGAAACGCGAGCGTCGTGCCGTGGCCGCCGTTCGCGACGAGTTGGGCCCTGACGGTTTCCGTTCCGGCGTTCAGGTAGGCGATCTGGAGGTAGCCGCCGGCCGTTTGCGACGTCACGTTGTTGAACGTCACCGTGCCCAACCCCGTCACCTTCTTCCCGCTCGCACACGCAGCGCAATCCGCGACAGTCGCGCCGCCCGACAGCGTGCCCGGCAGGAACGTCGTCGACGGGAGATCCGTGCCGCTCAACACGAGCATCGCGGTACCGCCTGCCGGCACGGCCGCGACCGTGTAGGAACCGGTGGCCGCACCGAGATCCTTGTGCGCCCAGACATCGCGGACAGTCGCTGACGTACCGGCGGCGAAACCCAGCTGCTGCCACGTGACCGTCATGTCGCTCGCCGCGGTGCCGTTGTTGAACAGCAGGACCGCGCGCTTGCCCGCGCCGGCCAGCAATTTCGCCCACACCTGCTGCCCGTTGGCGTCCGCGACCTTCAATCCCTGCAGCCCCAGCGTGTCCTGGTCGATCGCGATCAGTTCGGGATTGGTAAGCAGGCTCACCGTATCGCTCGACAGCGCCTTCGACAGATCGTTGCCGAGTATCATCGGCGCGCCGGCAATGGCCCACAGATTCACGTGCGCAAGGTCGTTCGCGGCCGTCATGCCCATGCCGGCCACCATCATGTCCGGATCGTTGTAGTAACCGGTGTGCTGGCCTTCAGGGTGCGTGTTGCCGTTGAAATTGCCAAGCACGGAGCTGAACTTCGGCACCCCGCTCCCCGGCCCGTAGATGTCGCCCGTCGTGCGCCACGAGGTCGCGATGCCCGCGCCCCAGTCCCACGGCCCCAGGTTGTAGTCGAGGTATCCGCTCTTGCCGAGCGTGCCCCAGTCGCACATGTTCAGCACCAGCATTTTGCCGGTGGCCACGTAGGCCTTCTGAATCGCCTGCGAGATCGCCGTATACGCTTGCTGCGGATCGTATCCGGCCGCGCTGCCGCCGCACCAGTCGACCTTGACGAAGTCGTAGCCCCATTGCGCGAACTGCAGGAAATCGTGGTCGTAGTGCGCGTAATCGCTGCCGACGAAATGCGTGCCGTTCGTGTTTCCGCAGCCCTGCGGCCCGGAATCGATATAGATGCCGGCCTTCAGCCCCTTGCCGTGAATGTAGTCGGCCATCGCCTTCATCCCGCCCGGCCACTGGTTGGTGGGATTGCCGTTCATGTCGACGTTGAGGATGAAGTTGCCGTTCGCGTCGCGCTTTCTGGACGTCCACCAGCCTTCGTCGATATTCACATACTGGTACTTGTTGCCCGTCGCGAGGTTCGCATTCAGGGCGGCCAGCCCGTCGGCCTGCGCCTTGATCGTGTCGAAGCTGACGTTCTCCTCGAGGCTGTTCCACGACGACCAGCCCATCGGCGGCGGATTCACCGCGATCTGCTGCAATGCCGTCGGCGACGTGGCCGGGGTGCCGTTGCCGCCGGGCGCCGTGGTCGTGCCGGTAGTTGACGTCGCGCCTGTCGTCGACGTGCCCGGCGACGAGCCGACGTCATCGCCGCCGCATGCCGATAGCGCCATCGCCGCCGCAACAAAGCACATCATCAATAATCCTAAATGATTTCTGCCCTTCATCTCCGTCTCCCGATTGTTGTGAACGACGCACGCCGGTCCGCTTCGTACGCGTACGCAGATTAATGACGTTCGTTTCCCTGTTTCAATCTTTGCAGCATGCGGTCACATATTGGGAGACCCCACCTTTCCGGGCAGAAACCCGCTGCTTTCTTAATGATTTAAATAATTGACGGGGAAAACCCAATCTTTGGCAACCAGGCCGACGATATGGAAACAATCCGGACGCTTGTGGCAGGTTTATCGCGAAACCGGTGGTCGACGCCGCGTCGCGACGATGCAACGGGCGGCCGGACCGCACCGGCTACCCCCGCCACGTTGCGTCCGCAAGCTTCGCCACCAGTTCGTCGTACACCACCCGGATACGCCGGGGCATCGGGCCGCGCCGCGGCCGATAGACATGCAGCTTCCACGGCTCGGGCTCGAGGCTCGGCAACACGCGCACGAGGCGCCCCTTCTGGACGTATGGCCGGACCAGATATTCCGAGCACTGGCCGAACCCTACCCCTGCACACACGGCCTCGATCTCCACCTCGGTGTCGTCGGTCAGATAAGCCGGCGACGACGGCACGAACTGGTGCTCGCCACGGAACATCCACGGCCACGGCCGCCCATTCGCGCGGTCGATCAGGCACGTCACCGGCATCGCTTCGAGTTCCTTCCGGTTTTTCGGCTCGCCCAGCCGCCTGAGCAGCGACGGTGCGGCTACGACCCACATCGGCAACGGCCCGATCATGCGCGCGACATAGCGGTTGTCGCCGATCGCGCCGACGCGCACGCCGATGTCGATCTGCTCGTCGACCACCGGCGACGGCACGTCCGACAGCCGCAGATCGGGCACGAGCCCCGGGTACCGCTGCATCAGGCCGGTCAGAACCGGTTGCACGTATCGACGCCCCATGCCGGACGGCGCGGTGATCCTGACGACGCCGACCGGCTCGTCGCGCTGGCCGGTCGCCGGCCCGAACAGCCCGTCGACGACCGCCAGCGCGCCCTGCACCTCGCGCGCAAACGACTGTCCGAACACGGTGATCCGGATGCTGCGGGTCGTCCTGTGAAACAGCGTTTCGCCCAGCATCTCCTCCAGCTCGCGCACCGCACGCGTCACGACCTGCGGCGACACGCCGAGACGCGCCGCCGCCTCGCGGAAGGTGGGCGCCGCGGCAGCCGCGGCGAAGATCTTGAGGAGGTCGAGTCGATTGAGCATGGCGGGCCCTTCCGGTGTTCCGGTGTTCCGGTGTTCCGGTGTTCCGGTGTTCCGGTGTTCCGGTGTTCCGGTGTTCCGGTGTTCCGGTGTTCCGGAGGCAGCGTGATCCATTCCAGAATCAGGAATTCTGAATGCGTGATTGTTCCATTCTATTGCGATGACCAGGCGGCCACAATGAGCACCAGACGTCGCTTTGACGTGGACGGTCAACCACTCTGGAGAAATGCATCATGAACGCAAGCACTCAACCTGCCCAACTCGAAGGCCGTATCGCCGTGGTGACGGGCGCCAGTTCCGGCATCGGCCGCGCGTCGGCGATCGAACTTGCGCGGCGCGGCGCGAAGGTCGTCGTCAGCGCCCGGCGCAAGACCGAACTCGACCGGCTGGTCGACGAGATCGTGACCGCCGGCGGCGAAGCCCGCGCTTTCGTCGCGGACGTCGCGAACGAAGACGATCTGCGCAAGCTCTTCGATTTCACGGTATCGGCCTACGGCCGCCTCGACATCGCGTTCAACAATGCGGGCACGGAAGGCACGTTCGCCCCGCTGCTCGAACAGAATGCCGACAGCTTCGACAAGGTGTTCGAACCGAATGTGCGCGGCGTATTCAATTCGATGAAATATGCAGCCGAGATCATGCTGCGCCAGGGGGCGGGCAGCATCATCAACAATGCGTCGATGGGCGGCCTGATCGGCTTCGAGAATGCGTCGGTTTATATCGCGAGCAAGCACGCCGTGATCGGGATGACGAAGACGGCGTCGATCGAGTGGTTCAAGCGCGGGGTCCGCGTCAATGCGCTTTGCCCCGGGCTGATCGAAACGCCGTTCCATCATCGCGGCATCTGGCCGTCGGACGACGCGCAACAGGCGTTTGCCGCGTCGACGCCGGCAGGACGGTGGGGCTCGGCCGAGGAGATGGCGACGATCGTTGCGTTCCTCGCATCGGACGATTCCAGCTATGTGTCCGGGCATGCGCTCGTGGCCGACGGCGGCTACTCGGTTGCATGACCGGTTGCATGCCTGGTTGCATGCCGAACCGCACGCGAACCGCGGCGTGACTCAAGGGGCCGCGGCCACCACGTCCCGTTTCGCGTGAAGCCGCAACGCGAGCCACGCGATCCCGACCGCGAACGCGCCGACCACGCCGCCGAACGTGCCGATCCACGGCAGCCCGTAGTCGCCGGCGATATGGTTGCCGAGCAGCGCGCCGGCGCCGATGCCGACGTTGTACAGCCCGGAGTAGATCGACACGGCCAGGTCGGTCGCCTCCGGCGCCAGCTTCAGCACCCAGGCCTGCATCGCCAGCCCGAAGCAGACGATCGCGCCGCCCCACACCAGCGTATGCACGGACAGCGTGACGATGTTCAGCGCGCTCGGGAACAGGATCAGCAGGCAGGCCGACAGCGCGACGATCGACGCCAGCAGGAAATCGTCCGGCCGGTGCGGATAGACGCGATTGAAGCAGATCGCGGCCGGCAGGCCGGCCACGCCGAACAGGATCAGCACGTACGTGATCCGGCTGCTGCTCGCGTGGTTCACGCTCTGGACGAACGGTTCGATGTACGTGTACGACGTGAAGTGCGCGGATACGACGAGCACGGTGATCGCGTACAGCGCGACCAGCGCCGGCTTGCGCAGGAACCTGCCGATACTGCTCAGCGACCCGGCGCCCTGGCTCGGCAGGACCGGCAACGTGGCGCGCAGCAACAGCGCCGCACCGGCCGCGGCGCCCCCGATGATCAGGAACGTGACGCGCCAGCCGAACGCCTCGCCGATCACGCGCCCGAGCGGAATGCCGGCGACCATCGCGATCGCCGAGCCCATCGCGATCAGGCTGAGCGCCCGGCTCTTGCGGTCGCTTGGCGCGAGCCGCACGGCGAGCGGCACGGAAATCGACCAGAACACCGCATGCGCGCACGCGATGCCGAGCCGGCCGATCATCAGCACCGTGAAATTCCATGCAACGCCGGTCACGAGGTGGCTGCCGATGAACACCAGCAGCGCGCCGACCAACAGCTTGCGGCGCTCGACGTGACGCGTGACGAACGTCAGCGGCAGCGACACGACGGCAACCGCCCACGCGTAGATCGTCAGCATCAGGCCGACGGCGGTCGGCTCCATGTGGAGGCTCTCGCCGATCGCGCTGAGCAGCGCGACGGGGACGAATTCGGTGGTATTGAAGATGAAGGCAGTGAGGGCCAGGGCCAGTACGCCCCACCACGAGTGCCTGGAACTGACGGCGTCCGGTGTTGCCATGCGTGGAATCGACGAGACGAGGGTTGGGGGCGCGTGCGGCGCGGACGCGGCGCAAAAAACCGGCCCGGCGCATCGGCGCGATTGTACCAGTGGCAAATGACACGTCGCCGCACGGCGCGGCGGCGGGACATGACGATGACACGGCGATGCGCCGATAATGTGCCGTTCAGGATTTTCGCGGACTGTTCGCGGACGATCAGCCCGGGCGTCGTCGGGCCAGGAGATTCACATGCGCATTGAAACGTCATTTCTGTTCGATCTCGACGGCACGCTCGTCGACAGCGTCTATCAGCACGTGCTCGCGTGGAAGGAAGCGCTCGATGCCGAAGGCATCGAACTGTCGGTATGGCGCATCCACCGCAAGATCGGGATGAGCGGCGGCCTGTTCCTCAACCAGCTGCTGCGCGAGACGGCGGGCGACATCGACGCCGAGCGCGTCGAACGGCTCGCCCGGCTGCACGCGGCCGCGTACCAGCGGCTGCGCGCGCAGGTCCGGCCGCTGCCGGGCGCGCGCGAACTGCTGGCCGCGCTGTCGAGCGCCGGCATCCGCTGGGCGATCGCCACCAGCGGGCGAATGGAAACGGCCGCCATCAATCTCGAGGCGCTCGGCGTCGATCCGGCCAAAAACGTCGTCGTCACGCGCGACCAGGTGAAGTACGCGAAGCCGGACCCCGACCTGTTCCTGACCGCCGCCGCGCAACTGAACGTGCCGATCGAACACACGGTGGTGGTCGGCGACAGCATCTGGGACATGCTCGCCGCGGCCCGCTGCCGCGCGCTCGGTGTCGGGCTGCTGGCGGGCGGGTACGGCAGCGACGAGCTGGAACGCGCCGGTGCCCTGCGCGTGTACGACGATCCGGCCGATCTGCTGTGGCATCTCGACGAGATTGCGGCGCGGCCCTGAGTCGCCCGGATTGCCGCAATCGCCGTTGCCGGATTCGCGTCGACGTCGTCGCGCCGCAGATCGCGCAGGGTGATCGCGCAACGCGGCGCCGGCACGCCGGCGCAACGCGGATCAGTCGTCGTCGATGCGCTTGTCGATCAGATAACGGCCACGCTCGACGCCCGCGCGCAGCGCTTCGTTCTCGGTCAGCCACTCGGGGCCGGCTGCCGCCGGCGTGACGATCTCGATCGGTGCGCCGCGGACATACACCTGCACCTCGTCGCACCACGCACCGCTTTCGTTGCGCCACGCCCAGACGTGGATCTCGTGGCCGCGATACGGGTCGCGGATCTGAGCGTCCTGTTGATGTTGCATGATGGCCCCCAATGCCCGTCTGCGACGACAAGGCAAAAATGCGCGCTGCTTCGATGTGTCATGCGTCGGTGATGTCGGGCTCGATCGCATCGTGCCGCTGCACGCGCCGCACGATCGCCAGCCCGTCGGCCGTCAGCGCGGGCCGTTGCTCGCCGGATGCGGCGTTGCATTGCATCACGATCAGGTGCTGCTCGACCAGCGCGACAACGTCTTCGCGGTCGATCTGGATCTGTTCCGGCGCGCGATACACCAGGAACAGCACGGCAAGTTCATGGGCAGTGAGCATGCTCGTTTCCCCGTGGACGGCTTCGCGCGAGGCGGCAACATTGCCGCATCGGCGCCCGGCGCAATGCGTACGCCGACAATTCTTCAAGCACGCATCGATCATGCCGATTCACGCCATGCAGCGACCGTCCGCGCCGCGAGCGCGCGGCGCGATGCGGCACCGAACGGCATCCGGCTGCCCGTGCAAAGTTTTCAACGGCGTGTAACGCCGGATCCGGGCGCGGGTAACACGCCATCGCAAGCGGCGCTTCGGTCAGGACCGGCGCGAGCGGGACAGGCCAGCCTTCACGCTGGCCGCGGCCGCGCGACCGCGCGCGCGGAAGTAGCCGCTGTGCAGCACCACGCCGCCCTGGCCGTCGGCCAGCACGTCCGCGCAGGCGGCCTCGATGCCCGCACGGCCGCGTTCGAACGCGGCGCACAGGTCGGCTTCCAGTGCGGACGGCGCACCGAAATGATCCTCGAGCGCCTCCGCCGTGATCGCGCACGCTTCCGGCACGCCATCGACGTCGACGATGAAGCGCAGCTGCAGCGCAGCGCCGTCGAACTCGGGCAGCGCACGCGTCAGCGTCACGTGGCGGGCGGAACCGGCATGCATACGCTCAACCGCCCTGCGCCGCGAGGCGCTCGACCAGCGCGCCGCTGAACGCGGGCAAGTCGTCCGGTTTGCGGCTCGTGATCAGGTTGCCGTCGCGCACCACCTGCTCGTCGATCCACTTGCCGCCCGCATGACGGATGTCGTCCTGCAGGCTCGGCCAGCTCGTCATCGTGCGGCCCTCGACGAGGCCGGCCGAGACGAGCAGCCAGCCGCCGTGGCAGATCGCGGCGATCGGCTTGCCTGCGCCGACGGCCGCCGTCACGAATTCGCGTGCAGCCGGAAGCATCCGGATCGCGTCGCCGTTGATCACGCCGCCGGGCAGCACGACCGCGTCGTAGTCGCCCTCGCGCGCCTCGTCGAACGTGCGGTCGACCTTCACGCGTGCGCCCTTGTCGACGTGCGTGAACCCCTGGATCTCGCCGCGCTGCTGCGAAATCACGTCGACCTGCGCGCCCTCGGCCACCAGCGCGCGCCGCGGCTCGACCAGCTCGGCCTCCTCGAAACCGTCGAGCGCGAGAATGGCTACCCTGCAATGATCCAGCTTGCCGCTCATGCGCACCCCCATCCAGGTTGTGGCCGCCGCCGCGGCGCAATCCGCATGCCCGCGGCGCGGCGGCCCGCCGCCGCGACTACTGCAGGTGACGCGCGGCGTCGAGCATCGCGTCGGTCAGCTCGATCGTCAGCGTCGGGCTCCCGTCCGCGCCGGACAGCCGCTCCAGCCTGTCCTGCACGGTGTCGTGCAGGATCGCGTGCACACGCATCCGCGCGTTTTCATCGAGCGCCGCGTAGCGCTCCATCGTGTCGCAGTCGAGCACGAGTTCGACGCGATGGAGCGCGATCTCCGGCGGGACCTCCGTCGTCGGTGCCCACGCGGCCTGAAACATGATCCTGCCCGTTGCGACGTCGAGATGGACCATCGTATCGAGATGGACGGCGTCGATCGGGTCGCCGTCGATCTCGTCGGCCTCGTCGCGGTTGAGCCTGATTCTGGAATTCGATTGCATGATGTCCTCCTGCCTGGCGGCGGCCCGTGCGGGAAACCGCGCCGCGCGCATCGCCTGCCGCATCATGGCGCAGACAGCGCCGCATCGAGTTCGGCGCGCGTCACATCGAGCGCCACGCTGCATTCGATCACGGCATCCTCGACGCGCGGCTTGTGCTCGTCCACCGCGCGCCGCGCCCGGTCGCACAGTTGGGTGCGCACACGCAGCCGGTCTTCCGCTCCGAGCGATGCGTAGCGCGTGATCACGTCCGGATCGAAGCGCAGGTCGACCGTGCAGCGCCATTCGCGCGCGTCCTCGTCGGACGGCACGCGCACCCACGACACCTGGATCGTCAGCCGGCCGGACACCGCGTCCGCGTGCACGACAACGGTCGAACGCGACGGAAACCCGTTCGCGAGCGCGTGCTCGAGTTCCGCGACGCGCTGCGACCGGTCGGGCGCGCGGCTCATCGTCGCAAGACGCCCATCAGCAGCGTGACGAGGAAGATCACAACGAAGAGGTAGAACAGGATCTTCGCGATCTCGGCCGCGCCGGCCGCGATGCCGCCGAAGCCGAAGACGGCCGCGACGATCGCGATGATGAAAAAGATGATGGCGTATCGCAGCATGGAGCCCTCCTGGATGACGGCCGTCGTCACCAAACGTCGTCGCCGGTCACGCATCGTGCTTGTGCTTCGGTTTGCCGCACACGGGCGTGGAAGCCATTTTCTCGAGCGATTTCTCGCTCATCGATCGGGCCATCGACTTCGCCGATGGCCCGAGGTCCTTCATTTTCGTGTCGCCACGTCTGGCCGGCCGCGCAGCGCCTGCGGCACGTTGCCGGGCCCGGGATGTCGCGGGCATGGTTGCACTCCTGTCGTGGGTGCGCGGGCCGATACGACAAGCCGGCCCCGCGCACGTCCGGTTGGGCAGGCAAGCCGTCACACGACGCCGCGGCGCCGCAGGTCGGCCGGCGGGATCTTCATCGCCTGGCGATACTTCGTCACCGTGCGACGCGCAAGCAAAATGCCACGGCCGGCGAGGTTGTGCGTGAGCGCGACGTCGGACAGCGGATCGGTACGCCGCTCGGCCGCGATCATGTCGCGGATCAGCACCTTCGCGGCCGATGCCGAGCACACGCCCCGGCCGGCCGCCTCGAGCTTGCGCGGGAAGAAGTGCTTGAACTCGAACGTGCCGTGCGGCGTGGCCATGTACTTGTTGCCCGTCGCGCGCGACACGGTCGATTCATGCAGGTCGAGTTCTTCCGCGATGTCGCGCAGCACGAGCGGCTTCATCGCGATCTCGCCGTAGCGGAAGAAGTCGCGCTGCCGCGCGACGATGCATTCGCCGACCCGCTGGATCGTGTCGAAACGCTTCTGCACGTTGCGGATCAGCCAGCGCGCTTCCTGCAACTGCTGGCCAAGCGGCGAATCGCGCTCGCCGCTCGACTGCGCGAACAGCGTCGCGTAGCGCTCGTGCAGGCGCGCACGCGGCAGCACGGCCGGATTGATCGTCACGATCCACTCGTCGCGCACCTGACGCACGATCAAGTCGGGCACCACGTAATCACCGCGCGTGCTGCCGTAATGATTGCCGGGGCGCGGGTCGAGCCCGCGCACCAGCGCACATGCCGCGTGCAGCATCTGCGGGTTGCAGCCGACGCGCCGCTGGATCTCGGCCGTCTCGCGGCGCGCGAGCCGCTCGAGATGTTCGCGTGCGATCGCTTTCGCTTCCGCGAGTGCCGGCGTGTCGGCCGGCATCGCATCGAGCTGCAGCGTCAGGCATTCGGACAACGAACGCGCGGCCATGCCGGGGAGGTCGAGCATCTGCACGAGCCGCAGCGCGACCGCGAGATCCTGCTCCGACAGCAGCAGCGCCGGATCGGCGGCGACCAGCAACTCGGCCAGTTCCTGGCGCAGGTAGCCGTCGTCGTCGAGCGCGTCGATCACGATGCGCGCGGCTTCACGGTCGCGTTTATTCAATGGGTAGAGCCGGAGCGCATCGTGCAGCTGCTGATGCAGCGACGGCTCGGCGGCGATCCATTCGCCGGGCGACAGGCCGCCAGCGTCGTCGCCCTGGCGGCTCGTGCCGCGCGGCGCAGGCGCGGCCGTAAAGGACACCTCGCCGTCCGGCGGGCGGACTTCGTCGGGTTCGGCAGCCGCTTCCGGTGCAGCCGTTTCGGCCGGTTGCTCCGGCGTGCCGGCAGCGGGTTCCTCGTCGCCCTGGCCGTCCTCAAGAAACGGATTCATGTCGAGCGCTTGCCGCAATTCCTGTTGAAATTCGAGCGAGGACAACTGCAGCAGCCGCAGCGACTGCTGAAGCCTCGGCGTGAGTGCCAGATGCTGTCGCATCTGCAGCGCAAGCGAGACGGACATCGAAAGCCTCCTGACGGTTCGGTTCGCAGAATATCGCCTGCAGGATTCATGCAGCTTTCGTGCCAGTCCGGCGAAGCGCATCGGGCCGCGGCTCTCGCGGGTTCATACCCCGTGTCGCCACGGTCGGGAATCGCTTTTTTACAAGCCGGCGGCAAGTTTGGGGCACGTATTTCGCTCGCCGCGCCACGCGCCGTCGTCCGGCCGTTACCGGTTCGCATCGATGCAATCGGCGGCCGAGCGGCCGAGAAACGCCGTCGTCAGGTCCGGCAGATGACGCAGCAGCCACGCAGCCATGTCGCGCTCCTGCTGCAGGAGCCGCTCGCAGCAGGCCACGATCTCGGCCTCGCCGGCCGACTGCGCGGCCGCGACGAGCGCCGTATACGCGGCGATCTCGACCTGCACGAACGCATAGCCGGCCAGCGCGCCCTTCATCACCTCGTCGACCGCCATCATGTTGCTCGCCACCTGCCCGTAGCCGGCGATCCGCGCCGCGGCATCCTTGAGCGCCGACGGCGCCGTGCCGAGCCGCTTCAGGCACGCCTTGACGAGCGTCTGCTGGCCGAGCGTATCGTCGAGATGCAGGCGCAGCCGGTCCTGCAGGTGCGGATAGTGATCGATCCGTTTCAGTTGCGCATGGAGCAGCGTCTCGGCCTGCCGCTCCATCGCGTACGCATCGCGCAGCCAGTCTTCCAGATGTTCGCGCGGGCTTGCCATTGCGTTCCTCCGCCACATTACGGTGCGGCATGCCGTGCGCCGCGATGTGCCGCGCGGCCGACGCCTCGCAACGTGTGTGCCGTGCGCCCGGTCCGGCGCGTTCGGCACTGCAGCGGCGGCGGCGTGCCCGGCAGCGGCGGTGGATCGCCCCGCGCCGTTCGGGCCCGGCGGCGGCACGTCGGCCGGCTCGCCGCCGGCTGCGCCCTGCGGCATCGTGGTGGCCGACCGCGCGCCGCGACCGCCGGGTGGCGCGGGCGGCGGCGGCGCCGCGCCATAGGTGCCGGTCATCGATTGCGTGCATGCGCGCGGCACGCACGCGGCGGCGAACGCACATACGCCCGCGCGTATCGTCCGGATCGGCGGCATCGGAATCCTCCGTTGCAGCGACGGCTCGGCGCCGGTTGAAATGGAATGCGCCCGTTGCGGTTCGGGGCGATATCGGGTGCTACGGTCGCATGCCGATGATCCGCAAACCGCATGCCGTCCGTGCGCGCCATGCGCACGTGTGCATTGATGTCTCCGCGCGGTCCCGCGCCGCATGCCGTGCCTTTGCTACACCGATCGCTGCAAATCTTGCAAGCGCGCCGCTATGCGTCGTACGCGGCCGTCACGAGCCAAAGATCGCGGCCGTCGTCCTGCACGCATGCCGTAACCCACGCGCGGCGGGACAGCTGCTGCATCAGCCGTCGCGCTTCGTCACGCGCACGATCTTGTCGGCCAGTTCGCGCACGTCGACCGGCTTGCACAGATAGCCGTCGAATCCGGCTTCGAGCGCAAGGCGTTCGTCGGCCAGGCCCGCATGCGCGGTGACGGCCAGCACGCGCATGCCGGACGGCCCGCCATGACCGTTCGCCCCCGCGTGCCGCAATGCATCGAGCAGCCAGAAGCCGTCGCCGTCGGGCATCGCGAGATCGGACAGCACGACCGTCGGCCGCATGTCGGCCGCCACCGCAAGCGCTTCGCGGCCGGTCGATGCGTTCGCGACGGCCGCACCGAACGTCGTCAGCGCGGCGGAGAGGCTCGCGCGTGTCGTCGCATCGTCGTCGACGATCAGGATGCGTTGCGTATCGAGCGTCGGCGGCTCGCGATGACCGTCCGCATGCGCGATCCCCCACGCCATCGCACCGGTCGGCTGCCAGCCCGCCGGCAGTGTCACCGTGAACGTCGCGCCGCGATTGCGGCCCGCGCTCCTGACGGTCACGCTGCCGCCGTGGAGCTCGGCGATATGCCGCACGATCGACAGGCCGAGGCCCAGCCCGCGACGCGGCGACGCGGGCGAATCGTCCGCGCGGCGGAACATGTCGAACACGTACGGCAGGAACGCGGGCACGATGCCCTGCCCCGTATCGGACACGGTCAACTCCGCCTGCGCGCCGTCACGGGTGAGCGCAACCGTCACGCTGCCGCCGCCGGGCGTGAACTTGAGCGCGTTCGACACGAGGTTCGACAGCATCTGCCGCAACCGCTCGGCATCGCCCGGCACGACGCAGGCGGCCACCTCGCAATCGAACGCGAGCACGATGCCGGCCGACGATGCGGCCGTCTGGAATGCGCCGACCGAATCGGCGAACAGCCGCACGAGATCCACCGGCATCGCGTCGAGCTGCAGCTTGCCGGTCGCGAGCGACGAAGCGTCGAGGATGTCGCCGACCATCCGCGTGAGCGAGCGCGCACTGCGATCGATCGCATCGATCGCCTGCTGCTGCAGCGCATGCTCGCCCGAGTTGCGCAGCACCTCGACCCAGCCGTAGATCACGTTGAGCGGCGTGCGCAGTTCATGCGACACGGTCGCCAGCAGTTCGTCCTTCATGCGGTTCGACGTATCGGCCTGGTCGCGCGCATCGCGCGCGCCCTGCAGCGAACGCTGCACGCGCAGGTCGCGACGGCGCTGCGCGCCGGCTTCGCGCAGGGTCAGCGACAGCACGACGTACGTGCGCGCATCGCCGCGCACCGGCCCCGCCGACACCGTCGCGCGAAAGCGCCGGCCGTCGCGCTTCACGCACAGCAGGTCGATCGGACCGACTGCTTCGCGCATGTCGTCGAACGCCTCGGCAAAGGGTTTGCGCTTCAGCCAGCGCATCGCGACCAGCGATTCGAATGCGCGCCCGCGCGCGTCGCCTTCGTCGTAGCCGAACATGCGCTGCGCCGCCGGGTTCCAGCTGACGATACGGCCGTCGATGTCGATGCCGACGATCGCATCCGGCGACGCGTCGACGACGGCGCGCTGCAACCGCGACGCGTCGGCCCGCGCACGTTCGGCGCCGGCGTTGCGCAGCAGCAGCACGGCGCCGTCGACGTTGCCGTCCGCGTCGCCGAGCGGCGCCGCAACCTCGACGATCGGCACCGGCTCGCCGCCGTCCACCTGCAGCCAGTGGCGATCCGACACGACACCCGCGCCGCCGAGCGCGAGATCGAGCGGCGTTGCGGCCACGCGCCGGCCCTCGCGATCGACGATCCGCAGCACGTCGCGCGCGGCACGGCCCGCCGCGGCTTCAAGCCGGCAGCCGACGAGGGCAGCCGCGGCCGCGTTGATGTAGCTGAGCCGTCCGTTCGTGTCGGTGGCGATCACGCCGTGCGGCAACGCCTGCAGCACGGCTTCGAGCCGCCGACGGGCGAGCGCCTCGCGCCGGTAAGCGGCGTCGTTCGTGAATCGCGCGCGACGCAGCATCGACGCGATCGCGCACGCCAGCGCGCAGACCAGCACGAAGGTGCCGAGCCGCACGAGCCGCTCGGGCAGCGGCTGCGTGTAGGCGGCGGGATCGGACAGGAACAGCGTCCACACGAGCATGCCGCTGACCACGGTCGCGACGATCCCGAACAGGAACGACGTGGCCCACGCGACGCCCGCGAGCAACGGGTAGTACAGGACGAGCGGCAGGTTCACGCCGCCGAAGCGGATCGCGAGCGCCTGCAGCACGGTCGCGATCGCCACCAGCATCACGGCGGTGACGTAGTTGCCGGCGCGTGTCCGCGAAAGATCAATCATCGGTCGCGCTCCTGCCGGCCGGTTCGGTCGGCGGCATCAGGTCTCCGGCTTGTCTGCTTCGTCTTCGAGCTGCGCGAGCCGGTTGTAGATCGTCTTCAGGCTGACGTCGAGCACCTCGGCCGCCTGCGCCTTCACGCCGCCGCATTGCGCGATCGTGCCGAGGATCAGCCGCCGGTCGACCTCCTCGAGCGGCGTGCCGAACGGCACGGTCACGCGATCCTCGTGCGAATCGGCCATGCTCGACAGTTCGTCCATGATCGGCGGCGGCAGCGACTCGATCACGTCGCCGTCGCTGAAGATGCCCGCACGCTGCACGAAGTTGCGCAATTCGCGCACGTTGCCAGGCCACGCATGGGTTTTCAGCGCATCGCGCGCGGCCGGCGCGAACCGCAGGTTCCGGCCGCTTTCTTCGTTGAATTGCTGCAGGAACGCATCGGCGAGCATCGGGATGTCGTCGCCGCGCTCGCGCAACGACGGCAGCGGAATCGGAAACACGTTGATCCGGTGGAACAGGTCGGGCCGCAGCTTGCCGTCCGCCATCGCGGCCTCCGGATCGCGGTTCGTCGCGGCGACGATGCGCACGTCGACGTCGAGCTCGCGCGTGGAGCCGAGCCGCGTGAGACGCCCCGTCTCCAGCACGCGCAGCAGCTTGACTTGCGATTCGGGCGGCATCTCGGTGATCTCGTCGAGAAACAGCGTGCCGCCGTCCGCGCGCTCGAAGAAGCCCTTGTGCTGGCGCTCCGCGCCGGTAAAGCTGCCGCGGTCGTGGCCGAACATCTCGCTCTCGACGAGGTTCGCGGCAATGGCGCCGCAGTTCACCGCGAGGAACGGACCGCGGCGGCGCAGGCTCAGGTCGTGCACGGTTTGCGCGGCCAGCTCCTTGCCGGTGCCCGATTCGCCGGTGAGCAATACCGACGCCTCGGTACGCGCGACGCGGCCGATCGCGTCGTAGACGGCCTGCATGGCGGGCGCACTGCCGAGCATGCGGCCGAAGCGGCCGAGGCGCTGCAGTTCCGAGCGCAGCTCGGCGATTTCCTCATGCAGCGCGGTCGTACGCGGCACGCGTGCGAAGATGCTGTTCAACCGCTGCATGTTCAGCGGCTTCACGAGGTAGTCGGTCGCGCCGCGCCGCAATGCGTCGATCGCGGTTTCGAGGCTCGCATGGCCGGTGGTCAGCACCATTTCGCAGTGCGAACGCTTCGGCAACGCATCGAACAGGTCCATCCCGTTGCCGTCCGGCAGCACGAGATCGCATAGCACGAGATCGGGGGTATTCGTCGTGACGAGCGTGCGCGCTTCTTCGAGCGTCGCGGCCGTATCGCACGCGAGCTGCTGCGTGCGCGCCAGCGCCGCGAGCATCGTCCGCGTATCGGCATCGTCTTCGACGATCAGGACATAGGGCATCGTCGCTCCTTGTGAGGCGGCCCGGCGCGTCTGTCGGCCGAGACCGCAGCGGATGACAGCGCGGTCCGGCCGCCGCTTGCGCGACGGCACTTCACGATTGATGCGCTCGTGCGGACTGGCTTTCCTCCCGTGAAAAGCGGTCCTTGTCAGTATAGAAGAGGCATGTCGCGCATTCGCCGATCATCGAATAAATCTATCCATGCGTGCGGTCTGCATTGCCAGATTCAATGCGTCGCGATCGGTAAGAACGTCTTCACCGTCGAGCGGATCATGCGGTGTTTAGCCGGGTGCGATGTCGCGTTTACACGTTTCGTCGCGCTATCAGGTCAAACTTCCCGACTCGACTTTTCGCATCTCGAAATCCGGCCAAGACCGCTTTCGCGCGATTCCGACCGTGCACCCCGTGCATCACATGCTTGCCTGCTGCCCTCGCATGGCTGGACGTTCGTCCGATCATTCTGTAAGCTTCGGCGCCTCGGCAGCCGCTGCGCGGCGCGACGTTTCCCCGTATTTCCTCCGAATTCCCCGAGATTCCTATGTAGCGCTTCGCGAACTACCCATCGTCATCCAGCCTGACCGACAGGGGGTTCGCGTACCCGCTGTGCGGGCCTGCGCATTCGCGCGCCGGCCGCACAGCGCCTTTCGCTCTCGAGGCCGCCGCTCGTGCAGCCGTCTTCGCCGCGCCCGCCATCGGGCCGCGCGCGGCCGTGCCGTGCGTCACCTTCGCATCGAACCGCGCCCCGGCGGCCGGCAGTTCCGTCATCTGCTTCCTATCGCTATCGCCATCGCCATGCATACCCGCTCCTTACGCGACGAATGGTTTTCCAATCTCCGCGCCGATCTTCTCGCCGGCACGGTCGTTGCGCTCGCACTCATCCCCGAAGCGCTCGCGTTCTCGATCATCGCGGGCGTCGACCCGAAGGTCGGCCTCTATGCGGCGTTCAGCATCGCCGTCGTGTCCGCGATCGCGGGCGGCCGGCCCGGCATGATCTCGGCCGCGACCGGCGCCGTCGCGCTCGTCATCGCCTCGCTCGTGAAGCACCACGGCGTCGAGTACGTGCTCGCCACCGGCATCCTCGCGGGGCTCCTGCAGATCGCCGCCGGCCTGCTGAGGCTCGGCACGCTGATGCGCTTCGTGTCGCGCTCGGTGATCACCGGCTTCGTCAACGCGCTCGCGATCCTGATCTTCCTCGCTCAGCTGCCGCAACTGCACGACGTGCCTTCCTATGTGTACGCGATGGTCGCCGGCGGTCTCGCGATCATTTACCTGCTGCCGCGCGTGACGCGCGCGGTGCCGTCGCCGCTCGTGTGCATCGTCGTGCTGACAGCCATCTCGATGGCCCTGCACCTGAAGCTGCCGACCGTCGGCGACATGGGCGCGTTCCCCGACCGGCTGCCGTCGTTCGCGCTGCCGCACGTGCCGTTCACGCTCGACACGCTGCGCATCATCTTCCCGTATGCCGCGGGCGTCGCCGTGGTCGGCCTGCTCGAATCGCTGATGACGGCCGCGATCGTCGACGACTTCACCGACACGTCGAGCGACAAGAACCGCGAATGCCGCGGCCAGGGCGTCGCGAACATCGCAGCCGGCCTGCTCGGCGGGATGCCCGGCTGCGCGATGATCGGGCAGACCGTCATCAACATCAAGTCGGGCGGGCGCGGCCGGTTGTCGACGTTCGTCGCCGGCGCGTTCCTGCTCGTGCTCGTGGTATTCCTCGGCCCGTGGGTGCGGCAGATTCCGATGGCCGCGCTCGTCGCGGTGATGATCATGGTGTCGATCAGCACGTTCAGCTGGCGCTCGCTCGCGAACCTGCGCACGCATCCGGCAAGCTCGTCGTTCGTGATGGTGGCGACCGTTGCCGTCGTGGTCGCGACCGGCAACCTCGCGATCGGGGTCGGGATCGGCGTGCTGCTGAGCGCGCTGTTCTTCGCGTCGAAGGTGCAGCGCGTGCTGCGCGTCGAATCGGCGCTCGACGATGCGCGCGGCGCGCGCCGCTATGTCGTGCGCGGGCAGGTGTTCTTCGCGTCGTCGGAAGCGTTCGTGTCGGCGTTCGACTTCAAGGAACCGGTGAAGCACGTGCGGCTCGACCTGTCGCACGCGCACTTCTGGGACATCACCGCGATCGACGCGCTCGACCGGATCGTCCTCAAGTTCCGGCGCAACGGAATCGACGTCGAGGTCGGCGGCCTGAATCGTGCGAGCGCGACGATGATCGACAAGTACGCGACACACGACAAGGCCGGCGCGCAACCGGAGGCGGCCGCGCACTGAACCTGCGACCGCGGCCGGCGCGGCGCGTCAGTCGCTCGCCGGGCGGTTGCCGCCGCCGCGCGCGTTCGAGATCGCTTCGACCAGCTTCAGTTCGTCGTCGATCGACAGCGTCGTGTCGAGCACGTCGCCGCCGAACGGCGCGAGCGCCGCGCTCAGCGCGTAAATGTCGAGCTGCGTCGCGTCGAGTCCGAGCGATACGGTGCCGGGGCGCGCCTTGCGCGCGACGCGATCGGTCAGCGCGTCGTCCACCGGCCGCGCGCGCCATGCGTCGAGCGACGATCCGAGGTGCGCGACCACGCTGTCGAGCAGCGATCCGGACGACACGCGACCGGAATCGACCGAATGCGTGCGCAACTGTCCGTCGCTCGCACACTCGACGATCACGACCGCCGCCAGCGCGACGACGTGCCGGTCGCGCAACGTGCCCAGTTCGGCCAGCGCACGATGGGCGGCCGGCAGATCGGGGTAAGACAACGCAATCAGCGTATTCATCGACCACTCCATGCAATCGAATGACCGGATGCCGGCACGCCGCACTCAATGCGACAGCCCGAACGCGGCCTTCAGGCTCGCGACGATCATCTGCATCGCGATCGCCGCGAGAATCATCCCCATCAGGCGCTGCGTGACCGCCGTCACGCGCGGCGACAGGTAATGGCCGATCAGCGGCGCCGACAGCAGCGAGACGGCCAGCAGCACGAGAAACGCGGCCAGCCCGAGCGCAAACGCGAATGCCTGCCCGGTCGAGAACGCGTTGTGCCCGAGCACGATCATCGTCGCGATCGTGCCGGGGCCGACCAGCAACGGGATCGTCAGCGGATAGATCGCGACGCTCTCGGCCGCGGCCGGATCCGCGCCTTCGTCCGCACCCGGCGCATGCTGGCGGCTCGGCGAGCCATGCAGCATCGACAGCGCGATCAGCAGCACCAGCAGCCCGCCCGCGAGACGAAAATCGTCGATCTTCAGGCCGAACACGTGCAGGATCGCACCGCCCGCGACGGCCGACACGATGCAGCCGATCGTCACGCCGATCGCGGCCGTCACCGCGACCTTGCGGCGCACGCCGTCCGCCGCGCCCTCGGTCAGCGACAGGAACACCGGGATGTTCGCGATCGGATTCATGATCGCGAACAGCGCCGCAAACACCTTGATGGAAAAAGTCAGGTCGAAGCCCACAGGGTCGCTCCCGTATCGTGTGGCAAGCCGAGGATGGATCCGGGCGGGTTTCCGGTGCGCGGCGCGCGCCGGGCTGATACGATCGACGCACCGCGTTCACGCACGACGGAGGCCTCCCCAATGCAAGCCACCGATACCTTCATGGATCACGAGATTCGCGTCGAAGCGACGCGCAACGCAAACGGCGCGTGGGTCGCGCAGGTGCGGATCTTCCGCGACGGCGCGCCGGTCGACCTGCCCGCGCCCGAACTCGTCACGCCCGAATGGCTCACGTGCGACGAAGCGCTGCGCGGCGGCATCGACCAGGGGCGCGTGATCGTCAGGACGCGCGACCGTTAGCGGCACCCGGTTCATCGGCGAAGCGGCGGCCGGCATCGCACGACGCGCGTCACGCGTCGAAATCGAGGTCGCCGATCAGGATCTCGCGGTCGCGCTGGGTCCGTGAGCTGAAATCGACCGGCAACTCCATCTGCCAGCGCTCGATCGTCACCGGCAGCGCCGCGAGATAGCGGTCGAAGCGGCTGCGGTCGGGATCGGCCAGCAGCTCGGCGATCGCGTCGTCGCGCCACGCGAGCCGCGCATTCAGCCGGTTCGGCAGACCGGCCGTCGACGTGAGGCCGGCGACCTCGACGCAGGTCGGGCTGCCTTGCCCATCGTGCGGCACGACGTCGACCTTCACGTCGCCGGGCCGATACAGGCCGAGCAGGCGCGTGGCGATGCGCGGCGCGAACTCGGTTTCGAAACGTGCACGGACGTCGGGATTCATCTTGCCTCCACTCCAGGTTCGGATCGTGTCGTCATGCCGCTGTCACGCGGCTGCAATCTGCCGCTCGAATGCGGCTTCCACTTTCAGGCTGTCGAGATCGCGGCCGATCGTCACGACCGCAAGCCGCGCGTTGCCGCGCCAGTACGCGATCGAGCAGTCGTGCGCGCCGAGATCGCCATCGATCTCGACGCGATCCCATTGCTCGGCGTGCCCGACATAGTTGATCGTCAGGTCGTAATGCTGGCTCCAGAAAAACGGCACCGCCTCGAACGGGCGCTGCTGGCCGAGCATGTTGCGCGCCGCGACGATGCCCTGCCGCTCGGCGACGACCCAGTGCTCGACGCGAATCCGCTCACCCGTGAGCGGATCGGGCCAGCGCGCGATGTCGCCGGCCGCATAGATGCCGGGCGCACTCGTCTGAAGGAAGCGGTCGACCGTCACGCCGCGCTCGACGGCCAGCCCCGCATCCTGCGCGAGCTCGACGTTCGGATGCACGCCGATGCCGACCACCACGACATCGGCCGGCAGCACGTCGCCGGTCGACAGCGTCACGCTGTCCGGCCCGATCTGCACGGGCGTCGCGCCGAGATGGAACACGACGCCGTGCGCCTCGTGCAGCGCCTTGATCGTGTCGCCGAGCGCATCGCCGAGCACGCGTGCCATCGGACGCGCATCGGGCGCGACGACCTGCACGTCGAGCCCGCGCGTGCGCAACGCGGCGGCCGCTTCGAGCCCGATGAAACTCGCGCCGACCACCACGCAGCGACGCGCCGTTTTCAGCCTGGCGATCAGCGCATCGCAATCGGCGCGCGAACGCAGCACGCACACGTGCGGCAGGTCGGCACCGGGCACGCTCAGACGGTTCGGCTCCGCGCCCGTGGCGAGCAGCAGCGCGCCGTAGCCGACGCGGCTGCCGTCGGCCAGCTCGACCGCCTGCTGCGCGGAATCGATCCGCACGACGCGTGCGCCGCACCGCACGTCGATCCGCTGATCGGTATAGAACGACGGCGCACGCAGCGGCAACCAGTCCGCGTCGGCCGTACCCGCGAGGTAATCCTTGGACAGATTCGGCCGGTCGTAAGGCGGATCGGCATCGGCGCTCAGCAGCGTGACGGGATGCGGATAGCCTTCCTGCCGTAGCGTCACGGCCGCGGCGATCGCGGCGGCGCCGCCGCCGACGATCACGACCGACGCCGGCAGCCCGGCCGCGTCCAGCACCGGCGGCACGGCCGCCGGCCGCGCATCGAGCACGACGGCGCGGCCGTCGCGGCGCTCGACGCGCCAGCACGGCAGCCCGTCGAGCGCAGGCGCGCGCTGCATCTCGCCCGTGCGCAGGCAGAATGCCGCGTGATGCCACGGGCAGCGGATCGTGTCGCCGACCAGCAGGCCGTTGGCCAGCGGCGCACCGTAGTGCGTGCAATTCGCACCCACGGCGAACAATTCGTCGGCGCGCCGCACGAGCAGCACCGCGGCATCGCCGACATGGCCCTCGATCATCGCGCCGTCGGCGATCTCGTCGAGCGCGATGCCTGCCGCGAGATCAGGGCGTGAAGACGAAGCGTCGCTTGCAGTCATGACGTGGCTCCCGGAAAGTCAGGTAACGATCCCATTATCGACATCCCGCCTGAAAAGAACAGGTACAGACGCCCCGCAGCGCACGCAAACACGGACTGTAGCTTGCATGCGATCCATGACGGGCGTAGAACGTCATCAACGCTGCGGCGCAACACGCCGGCCGCCTGCGGAGCACGTCGCGCCTCCTGCGCAATCCGCGTGCCGCCTTCCCCCTGTCGCGAGGAGTGCTACCCGATGGCCACCGTCCTGTGCGTGCTTTACCCCGATCCTGTCGACGGCTATCCGCCGCGCTACGTGCGCGATGCGATTCCGGTCATCACGCGCTACGCGGACGGCCAAACCGCGCCGACGCCGGACGGCCCGCCCGGTTTCCGGCCCGGCGAACTCGTCGGCTCGGTGTCCGGCGCGCTCGGGTTGCGCGGCTATATGGAAGCGCATGGTCACACGCTGATCGTCACGAGCGACAAGGACGGCCCCGGCTCCGAATTCGAGCGCCGGCTACCCGAAGCGGACGTGGTGATCTCGCAGCCGTTCTGGCCCGCGTATCTGACGGCCGAACGGATCGCCCGCGCGCCGAAGCTGAAGCTCGCGCTGACGGCCGGCATCGGCTCCGATCACGTCGATCTCGACGCCGCCGCGCGTGCGCACATCACCGTCGCCGAAGTCACCGGGTCGAACAGCATCAGCGTGGCCGAGCACGTGGTGATGACGACGCTCGCGCTGGTGCGCAACTACCTGCCGTCGCATGCGATCGCGCAGCAAGGCGGCTGGAACATCGCCGATTGCGTGGCGCGCAGCTATGACGTCGAAGGCATGCATTTCGGCACGGTCGGCGCGGGGCGCATCGGGCTCGCCGTGCTGCGCCGGCTGAAGCCGTTCGGCCTGCATCTGCACTACACGCAGCGCCACCGGCTCGATGCGTCGGTCGAACAGGAACTCGGGCTCACGTATCACGCCGATGCCGCGTCGCTCGCGAGCGCCGTCGACATCGTCAACCTGCAGATCCCGCTGTATCCGTCGACCGAGCGCCTGTTCGACGCGGCGATGATCGCGCGAATGAAGCGCGGCGCGTACCTGATCAACACCGCGCGCGCGAAGCTGGTCGATCGCGACGCGGTCGTGAATGCCGTCACGTCCGGCCATCTCGCGGGCTACGGCGGCGACGTCTGGTTTCCGCAGCCGGCGCCGGCCGATCATCCGTGGCGCACGATGCCGTTCAACGGCATGACGCCGCACATCTCCGGCACGTCGCTGTCCGCGCAGGCGCGCTACGCGGCCGGCACGCTGGAGATCCTGCAATGCTGGTTCGACGGCAAGCCGATCCGCAACGAATACCTGATCGTCGACGGCGGCACGCTCGCGGGCACCGGCGCGCAGTCGTACCGGCTGACGTAACGCCGCGCGCGACGCGCGGCGGTACGTTCAGTCGGCGCAGTATGCGGCGAGCTTGCCGACGGTCACGACCGCCTGTTCGATCTCCGGCGACCACGGGCTGCTGTAGTTCAGGCGGATGAAATTCCGGTAGCTGTCCGCGATCGAGAACATGTAGCCGGGACCGATCGTGATGCCCTGCTCCAGCGCGAGCTGGTACAGCCGCATCGCATCGACCTGCACGGGCAACTCGATCCACAGCACGTACCCGCCCGCCGGACTCGAGATGCGCGTGCCTTCCGGGAAGAACCGCGACACCATCGTCCGCATCAGGTTCGACTGCTGCGCGTACGCCTTGCGAATCCGCCGCAGGTGATGTTCGTAGCCATCGCGCTCGAGAAACTCCGCGATCGCGAGTTGCGGCAGCGACGGCGTCGCCAGCGTGTTCAGGAATTTCAGCTTCTCGACCTGTTCGCGATAGCGGCCCGGCAACGCCCAGCCGATCCGGTACGCGGCCGTCAGGCTCTTCGAGAACGAAGCGCAATGCAGCACGATGTCATGGCGGTCGAACGACTTCAGCGTGCTCGGATGGGTGTTGCCGAAGTACAGTTCGTTGTACACGCCATTCTCGATGACCGGCAGTTCGGCTTTCGCGGCGAACGCCACCAGCTCGCGCTTGCGCTCGTCGGGCATCTGGAAGCCGAGCGGGTTCTGGAAGTTCGGCATCACCATGCACGCGGCGATCGGCTGCGACTTCGCGATCGCGGCCAGCGCCGCGATGTCGATCCCGTACTCCGGATGCGTCGCGACCTCGATCGCCTTCATCCCCATCCGTTCGATCGCGTGCAGCATCGCGTAGAACGTCGGCGATTCCACCGCGATCGTGTCCCCCGGCTTCGCCACCGCCTGCAGGCACAGGTTGATCGCCTCCGTCGCGCCGACCGTCACGATGATCTCGTTCGGATCCACCGACATCCCGTTTTCCAGGTAGCGGCGCGCGATCTGCCGGATCAGCCGCGGATGGCCGGGCGGCAAGCCGTCCGTCACGCCCCACAGCGACTTGTCGCGGCCGGCTGCGTACGCATAGCGGTTCAGCTTCTCGAACGGGAACAGGCTCGGGTCCGGGTACGGCGAGCCGAGCGGCACCGCATCGTCGGTGCCGATCGAGCGCAGCGTCGACAGCACGAGCCGGCTCACATCGACCGACGACGAGATCGCGATCGGCTTCGACGGCCGCAGCTCGCGCACCGGCGCGTGGCTGTCGTCGCGCCGCAGGTTCACGAAATAGCCCGACTGCGGCCGGCTTTCGAGCAGCCCGCGGCTTTCCAGCAGCAGATACGCATGCAGCACGGTCGTAATGCTGATCCGGTGCTGCTGGCTCGCCTGCCGCACCGAAGGCACACGGTCACCGTGTCGATAAACGCCTTGCCGGATGAGTCTCTCTATGTCGTTTGCAAATTTCTCGTAGAGCTTCATCCGCCTCGCCCCGCCAGCGGTGAACCGGCCTGCGATGCGTGGGCGGCACGGCCGCGCCGGCGCCCGAAGCCGGATAGCCGTGTCCGGGCGCGGGTGTCCCGGTGCGAACCTCGTCCGTTATCGAAATTGAAGGCGGATAGCAATGCGAATCTCATCAAGACAAGGTTCGGCATCCTACTGCGTCATTTCGACGAATGTAAGTGACAGTTTGGCGAGGAAACGTCAAATCCGGCCGGCATGGTGAACAGATTCGAATGCGACGGCGCGGCCCGGCGCGAGCGCGCGGCAGCCGTTCGCCCAGCGCTGCGCAGGCGCACGTGATCGCGCATTGCCGTCGGCGGTCGGCCTGCGATCGCGCGGGATCCGGTCATGCGCGGGCCGGTGTGCGCTCAAGCGTCGTCGACGTTGTCCGCGTAATGGTCGATCGCGACCTTGCACTCGTCGAATACCACCGTCAGCAGCGCGACGTCGTTCGACTCGACCCATTTGCGGATCTGCAGGAACTGCCCGGTGCCGAGATCGGCGAGGCGGGCCGGATCGTCGGTCGTCACGTCGACCGTCGCGATCGCGCGATTGCCGTTGCCGGGCAGCGGCGACAGCGTCGCCGCGATGTCGAAGCGACGGTACGATTGATCGATGCGCATGCGGTTCTCCCGAATCGGTTCGAAGAATGACGCGCTCAACCGAGCGCCTGGCGGAAGACCTTGCCGCCGAATCCTGTCACGACGTTGTCGACCGAGAACGGCGTATCCTCCTTCGCCTCGACGATGACTGCGACGCTGCCGGGCGCGAGCCGCGCGGCCACGGCTTCGACGAAGGTGCCGTCGAGCAGCGCATTGCCGGCCGCATCCGCGAGTATGCCGGCGCCCGCGCCGGCCGCCATGCCGGTGACCACGCCGAGCGGCCCGGCGAGCAGGCCGAGCAGGCCGCCCGCGATCGCACCGATCACGCCGCCCCTGAACGGCCGCGATTCGGCCGCGAGCACCGCGAGCTTGCCGGCCGCGTCCTTCTCGACGACGACGCCGTTCTCGATGTGGAATCCTTCATTCTTCTCCGACAGCGCCTCGAAATCGTTCACGGCCCGATGGGCCGTGTCGACGCTGCCGAACACGGCGACGATCAGTTGCTTGGTCATTCGATACCTCGCTCGGTTGGATGGTCCAGTTCAGCCGACGCACCGCATGCGGGCGCGTCGGGATTCGATTCAGACGCCGGTGGCCGCGACGCGTGCGCGAGCGGCATCGGCATAGGCGTGTGCAGCCGCCTGCTGCAGCCCGGCCACCGACGGCGCGCGTGCATGCACCGGGTCGGCATCGCGCGCGTCGCGCGCCAGCCGGTAGGCGTCCGACGCCGCCTGCTGCAACGCGATCGCCTGTTTCGTTTCGACGGAATGCGTGTTCATCGGGCACCTTCCTTGCAGCGCCATCGCACATGCATGCGACATGCCGCGCGCCCGTCACCGGCGCGCATGCACATCGTCCTCGACATCGTCGACATCCGCCGGAAAGCGATGCTGGCCGAAACTCAGGATCAGCACGCCAACCGCGAGCAGCACGATCCCGAAGGTGGTCATCAGCATCCGCTCGGGGCTGTCGGTCGCGCCGCGCAGGATCAGGTCGCGCGCGAGCGACGTCATCGCAATGAACAGCGGAAACCGCACGGGCAGCCGGCCGAGCCGCAGGTAGCGCACGTCCATCGCGAGCACTTCCAGATACAGGAACATCAGCAGCAGGTCGGTCAGCGACACCTCGCCCGCGAGCACGACCTTCCACGCTTCCTGCGCCATCGCGAACGCGGTCGCCAGGCCGATCACGATCAGCCCGGCCAGCTCGGCCGCGTGCAGGAAATGACCGAAACGGCGACGGATGCGCTCGGCCGGCGAGCCGGAAACGGTAGACGTATTCAAGGCGACAGTCGGTGTGCAGGTGCGTGAGCGGCGCCGGGCGGCGGGAAATCGGGGCAATGCGCCGGGCGATGCGCGGCGCCGCGCGCCTCCGGCGCGGGCGGGCGAGCGGGACCGGTCGCCTGCTCGACCGCGGACAGCGTGCGGCGGCAGCACACATGGAACGCATCGCCCGCGTCGGTGCAGGCGACGTCGTCGTGCTCGCGGCACAGCAGCAGGCGGCAGCCGAGATACCGTTCGAGCGCGTCGATCCGGTCGCTCACCTGCGCCTCGCCGAGCTTCAGTTCGGCCGCGGCGGCGGACAGGCCTCCCTGCTCGACCACCGCGACAAATACTCGCATCGCTTCCAGCAGGTTCATGGTGACGCTCCTCGTCGGCGGCGCAGCGGGACCTAATCTACTGCACGCGGCACGCACGCTCAAGAGCACAGCACCGCAGCCGCCTGGAGTACAGCTGGGCGGGCGCCGCGCAAAATCCGGCCCTGTTTGACGCAATCGAATGACAGATTGACGATACGTGTTCCAAAGACCCGCCGAAGCTGCTAGATTGCATGCTCGACGACGTTACGCGGTGCGGGCAGGTCACGCGCCGGGCGGCCGGCCGCCGCTGCTGCGGCCCGTTGCGCGATGCCCGCGCAACGTCCTTCATCCGCATGTCACAAAGAGAACAGTCGCATGACACAGTTCAACCGAACGCCCTCGCGCGCTGCGGCAACCGCGGCCCGTCCGTCCCGACATGACTGACCGGCAGGCCGCGATGCAGACTCCTCCCCCGCTCTCCCAGGCCGTTCACAGCACGATCACGCGCAGCGCGATCTTCCTCGTGGCGACGATCAATCCCGGCGCCGATCACGCTGACACGATCCGCTCATGGTGCGGCGACATCGCCGCGCTCGTGCGCTCGGTCGGCAAGCGCGTGCCGGGCGGCAACCTCACGTGCGTGTGCGGCTTCGGCGCCGACGCGTGGGATGCGCTGTTCGGCGATCCGCGCCCCGCGTCGCTGCATCCGTTCCGCGAATTCGGCGCCGGCCAGCGCGTCGCGGTCGCGACGCCCGGCGACATCCTGCTGCACATCCGCGCTGAAGCGATGGACCTGTGCTTCGAACTCGCGACGCAACTGCTCGGCGCGCTCGGCGATGCGGTGACCGTCGTCGACGAAGTGCACGGCTTCCGCAATTTCGACCAGCGCGCGATGATCGGCTTCGTCGACGGCACCGAGAACCCGGAAGGCCGCGAGGCGGTCGACTTCACGGTGATCGGCGACGAGGACGCGGAGTTCACGGGCGGCAGCTACGTGATCGTGCAGAAGTACCTGCACGACATGGCCGGCTGGAACGCGCTCGCGGTCGAGACCCAGGAGCGCATCATCGGCCGCACCAAACTGTCCGACATCGAGCTCGCGCCGGACGTGAAGCCGTCGTGCTCGCACAGCTCGCTGACCACGCTCGACGAAGACGGCCAGGAAGTGAAGATCCTGCGCGACAACATGCCGTTCGGGCGCCCGGGCGCCGGCGAATTCGGCACCTATTTCATCGGCTATGCGCGCTCGCCGGCGCCGATCGAGCAGATGCTCGAGAACATGTTCGTCGGCCGCCCGCCCGGCAACTACGACCGCCTGCTCGACTACAGCCGCGCGGTCACCGGCTCGCTGTTCTTCGTGCCGTCGGCCGACCTGCTCGAAGCGCTCGCCGACCGCGCGGCCCCGGCCGCCGACGCCGCGCCACCGGAATCCACGTCGTCCGCGCCGCGGCGCGACGGCTCGCTGAAAATCGGCTCGCTGAAAGGAACCCCGACTTATGAATAACCTGCACCGCGAACTCGCCCCGATCTCGTCGTCCGCCTGGGAACAAATCGAGGAGGAAGTGGCGCGCACCTTCAAACGCTCGGTGGCCGGCCGCCGCGTCGTCGACGTCGATGGCCCCGAAGGCCCCGAACTGTCGGCCGTCGGCACGGGGCACCTGCTGGAGGTCGCCGCGCCGCGCGAGCACGTGAATGCGCGGCTGCGCGAAGTGCGCACGATCGTCGAGCTGACGGTGCCGTTCGAACTGAGCCGCGCGGCGATCGACAGCGTCGAGCGCGGCGCGCGCGACGCCGACTGGCAACCGGCGAAAGAAGCCGCGCAGCGGCTCGCGTTCGCCGAAGACAACGCGATTTTCGACGGCTACCACGCAGCCGGCATCGTCGGCATCCGCGAAGGCACGTCGAACCGCAAACTCACGCTGCCGGCGGACGTCAGCGCCTATCCGGACGCGATCAGCGATGCGCTCGAGGCGCTGCGCCTCGCCGGCGTCGACGGTCCGTACTCGGTCGTACTCGGTTCGGACGCCTACACCGCGCTCAGCGAAGCGCGCGACCAGGGCTATCCGGTCCTCGGCCATATCAAACGCATCGTCAGCGGCGAGATCATCTGGGCGCCGGCGATCAGCGGCGGCTGCGTGCTGTCCATGCGCGGCGGCGATTACGAGCTGCACCTCGGGGAAGACGTCTCGATCGGCTACACGAGCCATAGCGACAAGGCCGTCCGCCTGTACCTGCGCGAAACGTTCACGTTCCTGATGCTGACGAGCGAAGCATCGGTGGCCGTGGCGCCGCAGGGCAATACGGCGGCCTGAACCCGGTTGCCCGCGCGCGGCGCCCGCCCGGGCTTCGCGCGCAACCGGCCACGCCGCCGACTGCAGGTTCGTCGCCGATCCAACCCATCTTGCATGGAGTGTGTCATGAGCGAATCGAATGAGGCATTGCAGGCGCTGCAGGCGTCGGTCGACACCCTGAAGCGGACGGTCGACGCCCACGCGGGCAGCCAGGCTGGCGACACCGCCGTGTTGTTTACCGTCGTCTCGCTGATGCTGGCCGAGTTGCCGCCCGACACGCGCAACCTGATCGAGGATTCGTTCTCCGTCTGGGCCAATGATCTGCCGAATGCGGCACTCTCGACCGACGTGAAACAGATTGCGCGACAGCGGCTCGCGATGACACTCTCCGACTGATTGCGGTTCTCCACGGTTGCGCCGTTCCGGCTCAACCCGTGCCACCCGTCCTCGCCTTCGGCCACCCCGTACGCCCCGGTTGCGGCGCGCGCGTGGCCAGTCGTGACCCGTTTGCGCACGCGCCTCTCGCGGCATCCGCGCCGCGCCCCGCCTCCCGTATCGCCAACCGTCTGCCGGCTGCCGGCGCCCTGCGCGCCGATGTCGCACCGCGCGCCGTGCGCGCGCCACCCCTCCCCGCGTCCAGCCATCGCATGCTGCACTCGCCGCGCAGGCCCGCGCCGCCGCGCATGCGCCCGTCTGTACTCCTTGCCACCGATACACGCGGCCATGTGAGGGTGCAATTCACGGCCAGCCCGGCAGGGAACTGTGTCTTGGATGGCCTCCGCCGATTCGTTATTTTGAATGCAGTCGAAGCGATGCCGTGGGCTCCTCGCAGCACTCGCGCTTTCCGCCCCGATTGCGACCGTGTGCCACGCCGGCGCGCGCTGCGCCGCTGCACGGGTGCGGCACGCGCGCCACCGCGCCGCGCGTCGTGTGTGCGCGGTCGGGACGCGCGAGCGCCGCACCGCATCGGGACTTCACCCTTCGACCCACCTTCACCGACAGGAGCCAGACCACCATGCCCGCACTTTGCGATATCTGCCACGCCCGGCCGGCCGTCGCGCGCGCAACCGTGATGCAGGACGGCGAGCGCAAGACGATCTCGATCTGCGATTACCACTTCCGTCAGCTGATGCGGCATCAGAGCATGCTGAACCCGTTCGACTCGCTGCTGGGTGGCGGCTCGTCGTCGCTGTTCGGCGAATCCGGCGACGAATCGCCGCTTGCCGCGGAGATTCCGCGCGAATCGGTCGACCCGACCGACGCGTTCAGCGAACAGACGCTCGAACTGCTGCAGCGCGCGGCCGAGAAGGCGCACGAGCTGCGCCGCAGCGAGCTCGATTCCGAACACCTGCTCTACGCGCTCGCGGACACCGACGTGTGTGCCGCGCTGCTGAAGGAACTGAAGCTGTCGCCGCAGGACATCAAGTCGTACATCGACGCGCATGCGCACACCGGCACGGCCGACCCCGATGCGCCGCTCGACAAGCTGTCGATCTCGCCGCGCGTGAAGAAGGCCGTGCAGTACGCGTTCCAGGCGTCGCGCGATCTCGGCCACTCGTACATCGGCCCCGAGCACCTGCTGATCGGGCTCGCGTCGGTGCCGGACAGCATCGCCGGCACGCTGCTCAAGAAATACGGCGTGACGCCCGAGGCGCTGCGCCAGAAAGTCGTGAAAGTGGTCGGCAAGGGCGCCGAGGACGGCCGCGTCGATGCGCCGACCGGCACGCCGAACCTCGACAAGTTCGGCCGCGACCTCACCGCGATCGCACGCCAGGGCAAGCTCGATCCGGTGCTCGGCCGCGCGCAGGAAATCGAGAGCACGATCGAGGTGCTCGCGCGCCGAAAGAAGAACAACCCGGTGCTGATCGGCGAGCCGGGCGTCGGCAAGACGGCGATCGTCGAAGGGCTCGCGCAGCGGATCGTCAACGGCGACGTGCCCGAGGTGCTGCGCGACAAGCGGCTCGTCGAAGTCAACATCAACTCGATGGTGGCCGGCGCGAAATATCGCGGCGAATTCGAGGAGCGCGCGAAGCAGCTGATCGACGAAGTGACTGCGAAGCAGGACGAACTGATCCTGTTCATCGACGAGCTGCATACGATCGTCGGCGCGGGCCAGGGCGGCGGCGAAGGCGGCCTCGACATCGCGAACGTCCTGAAGCCCGCGCTCGCGCGCGGCGAGCTGAGCCTGATCGGCGCGACGACGCTCAACGAATACCAGAAGTACATCGAGAAGGACGCCGCGCTCGAACGGCGCTTCCAGCCCGTGTTCGTGCCGGAGCCGAGCGTCGAGCAGACGATCGTGATCCTGCGCGGGCTGCGCGACAGCCTCGAGGCGCACCACCAGGTGACGTTCGCCGACGACGCATTCGTCGCCGCCGCCGAGTTCGCCGACCGCTACATCACGTCGCGCTTCCTGCCCGACAAGGCGATCGACCTGATCGACCAGGCTGCCGCACGCGTGCGGATCGGCGCGACGTCGCGCCCGGTCGACATCCAGGAAGGCGAGGCGCAGATCGCGCAGTTGAAGCGCGAGCAGGACTACGCCACGTCGCGCAAGCGCTTCGACCAGGCGAAGCAGTTCGAGGAGCAGATCAACGAGAAGCAGAAAGCCGTCGACGAGATGATGGAGGCGTGGCAGCGCAAGACCGGCTCGGAAACGCTGGAAGTCACCGTCGAATCGGTGGCCGAGGTCGTGTCGCGGCTGACCGGCATCCCGGTCTCCGAACTCACGCAGGAAGAACGCCAGAAGCTGCTGCAAATGGAAGAGCAGCTGCGCGAGCGCATGGTCGGCCAGAGCGATGCGGTGGTCGCCGTCAGCGATGCCGTGCGGCTGTCGCGCGCGGGGCTCGGCCAGACGCACCGGCCGATCGCGACGTTCCTGTTCCTCGGGCCGACGGGCGTCGGCAAGACCGAGCTCGCGAAGGCGCTCGCGGAGACCGTGTTCGGCGACGAGCAGGCGATCATCCGCATCGACATGTCCGAGTACATGGAGCGGCACGCGGTCGCGCGGCTGATCGGTGCGCCGCCCGGCTACGTCGGCTACGACGAAGGCGGCCAGCTCACCGAGCGCGTGCGGCGGCGTCCGTACAGCGTGATCCTGCTCGACGAGATCGAGAAGGCCCATCCGGACGTCTACAACGTGCTGCTGCAGGTGTTCGACGACGGCCGGCTGACCGACGGCAAGGGTCGCGTGGTCGACTTCAGCAACACGATCATCATCGCGACGAGCAACCTCGGCGCGGCGATCATCATGGACAACCTCACGCAACCCGAAGCCGCGCGCAAGACCGACAAGGCGGTCCGCGAGGAGTTGATGCAGGTGCTGAAGGGGCATTTCCGCCCCGAGTTCCTGAACCGGATCGACGAGGTGATCGTCTTCCACGCGCTGTCGAAGGACAACATCCGCTCGATCGTGCAGATCCAGCTCGACCGCGTGGTGCGTACGGCCGCCGCGCAGGACATCACGCTCGTGATGGGTAGCGCGCTCGTCGATCACCTGACCGAAGTCGGCTACCAGCCGGAGTTCGGTGCGCGCGAGCTGAAGCGCCAGATCCGCCAGACCATCGAAACGAAGCTCGCGAAGGAAATCCTCGCCGACCGGCTGAAATCGGGCGACCGGTGCGAAGTCGATTTCGACAAGGACAGCGACGAAGTGAAGTTCACCACACTCGCCGCGCCGGAAGCGAAAGACACGAAGGACGCGAAGAAGGACGCTGACGGCAAGGCGAAGCCGAACGGCAAGGCCGCCAAGGCATCCGGCGACGCGAAAGCGGACGACACGCCCGCCGACACGCCGCCGCCCGCGGCGAAGTCCGGCAAGAAGTCGTCCGGCGCGAAGAAGGACGCGCACTGAGAAAAACACGTGCCCTGCAGCCCGGGGGCACGCATGACCGGCTCCGTCCACCGGACGGAGCCGCCCCACGCCGCGACATGGCGCAACCGAGCCGCCCGCACCGGGCCCGGCTCTTGGAGATTCACATGACAAATCGACGCGAAGTGCCAGGCATCAGGAAGTACGATGGGCCCGCCGGCGGTTGGGGCGCGCTTCGCGCGACAGCCGATGCGGTGCGTACGCAGATGGAAACCATCGAGGCGCCGATCGTGCTGATGCGGACCAACCAGCCCGACGGCTTCGACTGCCCCGGCTGCGCATGGCCCGACAAGGAACACAAGTCGACGTTCCAGTTCTGCGAAAACGGCGCGAAGGCCGTCACGTGGGAAGCGACGACCAAGCGCGTGACGCCCGAATTCTTCGCGGCGAACACCGTGTCATCGCTGCTGCGCATGTCGGACTACGAACTGGAGAACATGGGCCGGCTCACGCATCCGCTCGTCTACGACCGCGCGAGCGACACGTTTCGCGCGATCGAATGGGACGACGCGTTCGCGCGCATCGGCGAAGTGCTGCGCGCGCTGCCGCCCGAGCAGGTCGAGTTCTACACGTCGGGCCGCGCGTCGAACGAAGCCGCATACCTGTACCAGCTGTTCGCACGCGAACTCGGCACCAACAACTTCCCCGACTGCTCGAACATGTGCCACGAGCCGACCAGCGTCGGCCTGCCGCAGTCGATCGGTATCGGCAAGGGTACCGTCTCGCTGGAGGATTTCGACCACTGCGAGCTGATCATCTCGATCGGCCACAATCCCGGCACGAACCACCCGCGGATGATGGGCACGCTGCACGAGTGCTCCCGCCGCAACGTGCCGATCATCGTGTTCAATCCGCTGCGCGAGCGTGCGCTCGAGCGCTTCGCCGATCCGCAGGACATGATCGAGATGGCGTCGTTCGGCTCGACGCGAATCGCATCGACGTACTACCAGGTCGACGCGGGCGGCGACGCGGCCGCACTGAAGGGCATCATGAAGGCGCTGCTGCAGCTCGAAGCCGAGCGCGGCGACGTGCTCGACCGTGACTTCATTGCGCAGCACACCAACGGCTTCGATGCGTTCTCGGCCGACCTCGAAGCCACGTCGTGGGACGACATCGAACGCGCGAGCGGCCTCA
The DNA here is from genome assembly GCF_057439935.1 of Burkholderia cepacia complex sp. TUM26381. Classification (NCBI taxonomy): domain Bacteria; kingdom Pseudomonadati; phylum Pseudomonadota; class Betaproteobacteria; order Burkholderiales; family Burkholderiaceae; genus Burkholderia; species Burkholderia cepacia complex sp. TUM26381. Next base: position 923,617 of record NZ_CM172008.1, read on the forward strand.
GCCAGGCGCAGCTCGAACAGGTCGCGCTCGCGTACGCGAAGTCGAACGCGACCATCATCACGTACGGGATGGGCGTCACGCAGCACAACAAGGGCACCGCGACCGTGCGCCTGATCGCCGACCTGCTGCTGATGCGCGGCAACATCGGCAAGCCCGGCGCCGGCGTATGCCCGCTGCGCGGCCATTCGAACGTGCAGGGCAACCGCACGGTCGGCATCACCGAGAAGCCGTCGGCCGAGTTCCTGAAGAAGATCGAGGACGTATGCGGCTTCACGCCGCCCGCGCATCACGGGCACGACGCCGTGCAGGCGATGCAGGCCATGATCGACGGTACCGCGAAGGCACTGCTGTGCCTCGGCGGCAACTTCGCGGTCGCGCTGCCCGATCCGGAACTGTCGTTCCCGGCAATGGCGAAGCTCGACCTGAGCGTGCATCTCGGCACGAAGCTGAACCGTTCGCACCTGCTGGTCGGCAAGGAAACCTTCATCCTGCCGGTGCTCGGCCGCACCGAGCTCGACATGCAGGCAACCGGCCGCCAGTCGATCACGGTCGAGGATTCGATGTCGATGGTCCATGCGTCGGCCGGCAAGCTCAAGCCTGCGTCCGACCAGTTGCGCTCGGAGCCCGCGATCGTCGCGGGGATCGCGCATGCGACGCTGCCGAACAGCAAGGTCGCATGGTTCGACCTGATCGCCGACTACGACCGCATCCGCGACCTGATCGACCGCACGGTGTCCGGCTTCGAGGCGTTCAACGAGCGCATCCGCACGCCGGGCGGCTTCCGGCTGCCGCTGCCGCCTACCGAGCGCGTGTGGCCGACGGCGACCGGCAAGGCGATGTTCTCGGTCTACAAGGGCGTGAAGGAAGACGCGGACGTGCTCGGTGCCGAGCAGGTGCTGCGGCTGATCACGCTGCGCAGCCACGATCAGTACAACACGACGATCTACGGGCTCGATGATCGTTATCGCGGCGTGTTCGGACGGCGTGACGTGCTGTTCATGAACACGGCCGATCTCGCGAAGTACGGGCTCGAACACGGCGACCTCGTCGACATCGAGACAATCACTGCATCGGGCCGCACGCTGCGCCTCGAGAAGATCACCGCGATCGAGTACGACATCGCGCCGGGATCGGTCGGTGCCTACTATCCGGAGGCGAACGTGCTCGTCCCGCTGGACTACATCGACAAGGAAAGCGGCACGCCGTCGTACAAGTCGGTGCCGGTGCGCGTCGCGCGCTCGGCGGTCGTCTGATGGACCGGCAGGCGCGCGGTATCGGGTCCGCCGCGCGCCTGCCCGCGCCTGCCATTGGCCGCCGCTGCGCCACAACCCAAGCGGCGGCCCTCCTTTCCTTCAACGCACTGCCGTCGGCGGCAGATGCGCACCGCCTTGCCGGCGCCGATACGCACTGTCGCGCGTCGCGAGCCAGTAGTACAGCGGTGACGTCAGCAGCAAGCCCACGACCCACGACAGGTCCGCGCCGCCCAGATGCGCGGGAATCGGGCCCGCGTACATCGGCGTGTTCATGAACGGAATCTGCACGAGGATGCCGATCGCATACGCGAGCAGCGCCTGCGGATTGAAGCGGCCGTAGATCCCGCCGTCCGCCATGAAGATCGACTGGATGTCGTACTTGCCCTTGTGGATCACGTAGAAGTCGATCAGGTTGATCGCCGTCCACGGCACCAGCACGACGAGCAGCGCCAGCACGAGATCCACGAGGTTGCCGATGAAGTTGGTCGATGCGCCGATCGCCGCGTAGCAGCACGCGACGAAGATCACGACCGACACCACCGCGCGCGCCTTCGCGGTCGGAATCCACTTGTACGCGAACGTCTGCACCGACGTGATCACCGCGAGCACCGCGCCGTACAGGTTCAGCGCGTTGTGGCTGATCACGCTCAGCAGGAACAGCACGAGCATCAGCGGCCCGAGCGGGCCCGTTGCCTGCTTGACCGCGTCCATCGTGTCCGCGCCGGCCGGCACCGCGAGCACCGCGACCGCGCCGAAGATGAACGCGAGCGTCGAGCCGATCGTGCAGCCGAGATAGGTCGCCCAGAACGTCGACGCGACGCCGACATTCTCCGGCAGATAGCGCGAATAGTCCGACACGTACGGCGCGAACGCGATCTGCCACAACGCCGACAGCGACACCGTCGCGAGCCAGCCCGCGAAGTCGAAGCCGCCGCGCGTCAGGAAATCGTCGGTCGCCACGTGCGTGAGGATCATCCAGAAGCCGATCACGATGCCGATGCCGAGCACCCACGTGCCGATGCGGTTCAGGATGTGGATGAAGCGGTAGCCGACGATGCCGATCAACCCGGAACCCACCGCGCCGATCACGATGCCGACGGGCACCGGCACCGACGAGGCGATGCCGTGCACCGACTTGCCGGCCAGCACGATGTTCGACGCGAAGAAGCCGACGTACATCACGGCCGCGATCACCGTGACGAGCAGCGCCCCCCACGAGCCGAACTGCGCGCGGCTCTGGATCATCTGCGGGATGCCCATCTGCGGCCCCTGCGCCGAATGCAATGCCATCAGCACGCCGCCAACCGCCTGGCCGACGACGATCGCGACGATGCCCCACATCAGGTTCAGGTGGAAGATCTGCACGCCGAGCGCGCCGGTCACGATCGGCAGCGGCGCGATGTTGCCGCCGAACCAGAGCGTGAACAGGTCGCGCACCTTGCCGTGGCGCTCCGCGGGCGGCACGTAGCCGATCGTGTGTTTCTCTATCATCGGGGACGCATTGCGTTCCGCGTTCGTCATGGTGATGTCTCCTGTCCTGCGCGGCGATGCGCGCTTGCCGTTTCCGCCGGCGCGCGTCGGGGTGCGCGCCGGCAATCGGGTCCGGATACGCGAGCGACGACGCGCCGCGTGTGCGCGCGGCGGTGTCGACCGAAGCGGCGCATCTGCGGCATGCGGGGACGGATGACATGCCCCGCCAGCGCGTGCGCGGCCGCGTCGTGATCTTCGTGATCCAGGTTGGAGACGATGGTGCGCCACGTGCGGGGGGGCCGGAAAATACTAAAAATATTTCCGCGACATACGAAAAAGCTCTGCAGCGGAAACTCCGGCACCGCGGCTCTTCAGGTAAGGTGCTACGCAAAACCATGGACAGATTGCGCGCAGCGGCGGCAGGCCGGCGTGCGTATCAGAGGTGCTTGTGGCTCACTACACTTTGCGGCAACTGAAATACTTCATCACGACGGTCGAATCCGGCAGCGTCGCCGAGGCCTCGCGTCAGCTCTTCATCGCGCAGCCATCGATCTCGAGCGCGATCAAGGGACTGGAGGAAAGCTTCGGCGTGAAGCTGTTCATCCGCCATCATGCGCAGGGCGTGTCACTCACGCCGAGCGGCACGCGCTTCTACCGGAAAGCGCAGGAGCTGCTGCGCATCGCGCACGAATTCGAACAGAACGCACTCGCCGACAACGACGTGATCACCGGGCAGATCGACATCGGCTGCTTCGAGACGGTCGCGCCGCTCTATCTGCCGCAACTGATCGCGGGCTTTCGCGAGCGCTACCCGGGCGTGAACATCCGGCTGCGCGACGGCGACCAGCAGGAGCTGGTGCAGGGCCTGACGTCAGGCACGTTCGATCTCGCGCTGATGTACGACCACGATCTCGACGGCACGATCGAGACCGAGCCGCTGATGCCGCCGCAGCAGCCGTACGTGCTGCTGCCGGAAAACCACCGGTTCGCAGGCCAGTCGCACGTTTCGTTGCGCGACCTCTGTGTGGAGCCGATGATCCTGCTGGACGTGCAGCCGAGCCGCACCTACTTCGTCAGCCTGTTTCATGAACTCGGGCTCACGCCGAACATCGTGTTCGGCTCGCCTTCGATCGAGATGGTGCGCGGAATGGTCGGCCAGGGATTCGGCTTTTCGCTGCTCGTCACGCGCCCGCATTCCGAATACACGTACGACGGCCAGCGTGTCGTGACGATCGGCCTCAGTGAAACGGTGAGCCCGTCCGGGCTCGTGAGCGCACGGCTGAAGCGCGGCCAGCTCACGAAGCAGGCGCAGTCGTTCGTCGATTTCTGCCGCGAGCGGCTCGCGCAGATCGTCGCGGAATCGGCGCGATAGGAAGAAGTAACACGCACGCGCCGCAGGAAGCGGTGCGTGCGTGTCGGCAACAGGTCAGGCCGCCGCTGAAAGATGCGCGGCCAGGCGACCCAGCATCGCGTCGCATCCGTGCAGTTGCTCGAGCGTGACGAACTCGTCGGGCTTGTGGCCCTGGTCCATGCTGCCGGGCCCGCACACCACGGCCGGAATGCCGGCCTGCCCGAACAGCCCGCCCTCGGTGCCGAACGCCACCGTGCCGAACGCACTGGAACCGCTCAGCATCGCGAGCAGGCGCGCGGCTTCGCTGTCCGGCGCAGTGGCCAGCCCCGGATACGCGCCCAGCGGCTGCAATCGAATGTCGGTATTGCTCTGCACCGCACGCATTCTCGGCAACAGTTCGGATTCCGCATAGTCCTGCAGCTTCCTCGGCACCTCGTGCGCATCGAAATCCGGCAGCGCACGCACCTCGAAATCGAACTCGCATTCGGCCGGTACGATGTTCAGCGCACGGCCGCCCTTGATCAGCCCCGTCTGCACGGTCGAGAACGGCGGATCGAAACGGCCGTCGTGCCGCTCGGGTCGCGCGAGCGCCGCACCGATCTCGCCGAGCCGGCCGATCAGCTTCGCCGCATAGTCGATCGCGTTGACACCCGACGGCGCGTACGCCGAGTGGCACGCGGCGCCCTTCACGTGGCAACGCATCGCAAGCTTGCCCTTGTGACCGAGCACCGGCTTCAGTTCGGTCGGTTCGCCGATCAGGCACAGCCGCGGCCGATGCTCGCGCGCGGCCAGGTGTTCGAGCATCGGCCGCACGCCGAGGCAACCGACCTCCTCGTCGTACGAGAACGCCAGATGCACGGGCACATTCAGCGGCCGGGCAACGAACGCCGGAACCGCCGCGAGCACCGACGCGATGAAACCCTTCATGTCGGCCGTGCCGCGGCCGTACAGGCGGCCGTCGCGCTCGGTCAGCCGGAACGGCTCGACCGTCCACGCCTGCCCGTCAACCGGCACCACGTCCGTATGGCCCGACAGCGCGATGCCGCCGCGATCGCGCGGCCCGATCGTCGCGTACAGGCTCGCCTTCGTGCGTTCCGCGTTGTAGAACAGTTCGCTTTCCACGCCGAAGCCCGCCAGATAGTCGCGGATGAAGCCGATCATCTCGAGGTTCGACTCGCGGCTGACCGTCGCGAAACCGATCAGCCGCTCGAGCAGCGCGCGGCTCGACATATCACTCATCGCCCGGCACCCCGTAGCTCGGCGCGGCGGTCGGGTTCAGCGCGCGCGTCTGGTAATCCTGCATCTGCGGCCGATACGCACGCCACAGCGCATCGAGCTGCCCGAGCGGATCGGTATCGGCCCAGTCGACGCGCAAATCGACGATCGGCCAGGTCACGTCACCGGCCACCTTGAGCGCGGCCGAATGCACCGGCCCGGCCTCGCCGCCGGCCGCCATCGCCGCGTGCATCGCCGCCAGCAGCCGGTCGGCGAGCAGGCCGGGCGCCTGTTCGAACGCCTGCACCATCGCGTCGATCACGGCCGGCGCGGCCAGCAGGTTGCCGGCCGCCACGCATTGCTCGCCCTGCACCGCCTGATGCGTGCCGAGCGCTTCCTTGCCGGTGAAGCACGCCGTGTGCCCCTGCCCGTCGATCACCGTGACCTGCCGGTACTGGCTCCAGCCGTTCGCGCTCAACGCGCGGTCGAGCGCCGCGGCGGGCGCAAGCTGGTCGTGTTCGATCAGGTCGAGGATCTGCGGGCCGAGCGCCGGCAGCGTGATGTTCTGCGTCGCGACGGCGCCGACGCCCGCGCGCACCCAAGGGCAGCGCGCGCCGACCGCGATGCTCGACGAGCTGATCGCGATCCCGAGCTGGCCGGTCTCCGGGCAACGCCCGACGATGGAGAAAGTCATGTCGCCTCCTGGGCACGGTGCGGCTGCCAGTTGTCCGGGATCACCGCGATCACATCGATCTCCATCAGCCACTGCGGCTGACCGAGCGCGGACACGACGAGCCCCGTCGAGATCGGATACACGCCCTTCAGCCACTTGCCGACTTCCTGGTACACGGGCTCGCGATAACGCGGATCGATCAGGTAGGTCGTCGTCTTCACGATGTGCGTGATGTCGCTGCCGGCTTCCTCGAGCAACTGCCTGACGTTCTTCATCGCCTGCTCGGCCTGCGCGCGCGGATCGCCGAGGCCGATCAGGTTGCCGTCGAAATCGGTGCCGACCTGGCCGCGCACGTAGACGGTGTTACCGGCCCGCACGGCCTGGCACAGGTCGTTGTCGAGCGTCTGGTTCGGGTAGGTATCCTTGGTGTTGAACATGCGGATACGCGTATGGGTAGGCTGGCTCATCGAAGTCCTTCGAGTGTCGGGGTGTTCGCCCGCCACGCCGACAGCGGTCGCGGCGCGGCGGGTCGTATCAGGGGGTCAGTTCGCCGCTTCGGCGAGCGGACGCGCGTCGGCCGGTGCCGGCTGCGCGGCCGCGCGGTGCTGCGACGCGTCGTGGTACGCGAGATATTTGCGCTGCGTGACGATGTGATCGGCGATGTGCTTCGCGTCGTGCCACACGCCCCAGATGAAGCTGGAGCCGCGCCGCGACAGCCACGGCAGCCCGAGGAAATAGATGCCGGGCTCCTTCGACACGCCGCGCTGGTGCTGCGGCTTGCCGGTCGGCGCGAACGCGTCGACGTCCAGCCAGCCGTAGTCGACCGCGTAGCCCGTCGCCCAGACGATCGACGTGACGCCGGCACCGGCGAGGTCGAGCGCGAGGATCGGATGTGCGACGCATTCGGGGTTCGGCAGGATGCGGCGTGCCTCCGGCTCCTCCGGCAGGTCGAGGCCGTTGCGTGCCGCGTAGGCGTCGGCCGCGTCGAGCAGCGACAGGTAGTTCTCGTCGCCGCGGGCGAGATTGACCGCGAGATCGCGTTCGAACACGGCCACGCCGACGTCGAACGACTTCGTCAGCCCGACGAGCGTCACGCCCTGGTTCGCGAGCGCGCGAAAATCGACCGTGTGGCCGCCGCGCGCGCCGCTCACCGCAATCGTCACGTGTTCGCGGCCGGGCGTCGCGATTTCCTTGTCCCATTCGCCGAGCACGCCGAGCCACCAGCAGAAGTCGCGGCCGCGATACGCGCGCGGCGGGCGATCGTGCGGCCCGACCGACAGATAGACCTGGCGGCCCGCGCGCTGCAGCTCGTCGGCGATCTGCACGCCCGACGAACCGGCGCCGACCACCAGCACCGCGCCTTCCGGAAGCTGGCCCGGATTGCGATAGTCGGCGGAATGGAGCTGCACGAGGCGCGCGTCGGCCGGTGCGATCGGCGGAATGACCGGGCGCTGGAACGGCCCTGTCGCGACGACCACGCGATTCGCCTCGATCGTGCCGTCGGAGGTTTCCACGACGAAGCCCGGCTTGCCCGTGTTGCGCACGACGCGCTTCACTTCGACCCCCGTGCGGATCGGCGCGTTGAATTTGCGCGCATACGCTTCGAAGTAGTCCGCGACCTGGTCTTTCGACGCGAACGCATCGGGATCGAGGCCGTCGAATTCGAGCCCCGGGAAACGGTCGTGCCATGCCGGGCCGTTCGCGACCAGCGAATCCCAGCGCCCGGTGCGCCAGCGTTCGGCGATGCGGCTGCGCTCCAGCACGAGATGAGGCACGCCCAGCTTGCCCAGGTGTTCGCTCATGGCCACGCCGGCCTGCCCGGCGCCAACGACGAGCGTATCGATTGAGGTTGTTTCGACTGCCACGGCTGTCTCCTTCTGAAGTGCGGCTCATGCGACGCTTGAGCAGTCGCGTGAGTTGGAATGGAGACATTCTGCTGACAGGCCGCCCGGCGCGAAATGATGTTTTTTGTTGGTGTTGACGAGAAAAAAGCTGGGGCGAGCCGTGGTCGTGCGGGCAGCGCTGCGGCCCCGGTCCCGGGATACCGGGCGCCTCGTCGGCACAATCGTCGGCGCACCCATGCCGACAAGGCCGAGACGGATTGCCGGCGAAACGCGTCGGCGAAGATTTCGTTTTGACGCTATTCTGCGGTTCGAACAGGGATGACCGTGCCCGAGTGACCTATGTCTGCAATCGACTCCGACGATATCGAGCAACACGCGCGTCAGGCGAACGGCCCGGCGACGCGCCGGAATGACGCGCGCGTCTGGCGCTCGACGCTGATCCCAGGCGGAGAGATGGTCACGGCCCGGTTCACCGACCATGTCTATGCGCCTCACTGGCACGATGCGTACACCATCTCGGTCATCGAGCGGGGCGCTGAGCGTTACGACTACCGCGGTACGCGGTTCGTCGCCGACGCCGGGTCCCTGCCGATCATCAATCCCGGCGAAATCCATACGGGCTCGAGCGCGGCCGACGCGGGCTGGCAGTGCCGCACGTTCTATTTGCCGGTCGATTTCGTGCAGGGCGTGGCCGAAGAGGCCGGGTCGTCCCGTCACGATACGCCCTGGTTCGACTCGGACATCATCAAGGATGCCGACCTGGTCGGCCGCGCGCTGCGCGCGCACCGCGTGCTCGAGACCGGCACCGACATGCTTGCCGTGGAGTACGCGCTGCTCGATGCCGTTTCCACGCTGCTGAAGCGCTACGGGCGGATGCGTCCGCCTTCCCGGCCAATGAGCATCGATCGCATGCGTGTCGAGCGCATGAAAGCGCGCATGCTCGACGAGCTGACCGCGTCGCTCGATCTCGCCGAACTGGCCAATGTCGTCGGGTTGTCGAAATTCCATGCGGCGCGCATCTTCTCGCGCGAAGTCGGCATGGCGCCGCATGCGTGGCGCAATCAGGTTCGGCTGGCCCGCGCGTGCGATGCGCTTCGTGCCGGCATGCCCGCAACGGACGTGGCCGCGACGTTCGGCTTCGCGGACCAGAGCCACTTCAACCGTCACTTCAAGAAAGCCAACGGCGTCGCGCCGAGTCGCTGGCGGGCCACCCGGTAAAAAAACGCGCAAACCACAAGAACGTTCAAGCGCGCGCGCCGCACCGCGTCCTATCCTCGCCCTCAATGGGAGGAAGACATGAACGCAGATCAACGACGCAGCCCCGTGACGATCGGGGAAGCAGAAGCCGCTACGGGTTTCGTGGCCCTCGACGACATCCGGCCGCGACGCGGCGCGGAGGTGCTGGTCGAGGTGCTGAGAAGCGAAGGGGTACGCTACGTTTTCGGCAATCCCGGCACGACCGAGCTGTCATTCATCGATGCCCTGGCCGACGCCCCCGACCTGTCGTATGTGCTGGGCTTGCAGGAGGCCGCGGTCGTTGCGATGGCGGACGGCTATGCCCAGGCTTCCGGCCGGCCCGGCTTTACGAACCTGCATACGGTAGGCGGCCTCGGCCACGCGATGGGCGCCCTTCTGAATGCGAAGGCGGCCAGAACGCCGCTGGTCGTCACGGCCGGCCAACAGGATACCCGTCATGCCCACACCGATCCGCTGTTGTACGGCGATTCGCTGGGCGTCGCCCGTCCGGCGGTCAAATGGGCACGGGAAGTCGCGCACCCTGACGAAATCGGCGTGCTCGTGCGGCGGGCCTTCAACGACAGCGCGGCCGCGCCGTCCGGGCCGGTGTTCCTGTCGCTGCCGATGGACGTGATGGAGCGCACCACGTCCGTGCCTGTCGCGCGTCGATCGGCGATCGACCGCACCGCGATTCCGTCGGCGCTGCCCGATCTCGCGAAGGCATTGGCATCGATCCGCCCCGGACGCCTCGCGATGGTGGTCGGCGACGAAGTGTTCGCGGCCGGCGCCAGCGCGGAAGCCGTGGCCATCGCCGAAACGCTGGGCGCGCCGGTATTCGGTCCGTCCTGGCCGGCCCACCTGCCGTTTCCGACGTCGCATGCGTTGTGGTGCGGCAACCTGCCCATGACGGTCGCCGACATGCATGAAACGCTTCGCGCCTTCGACGCTGTCTTCGTGCTGGGCGGCCACTTCAGCATCACGATCCTCTACTCCGTCGGCCCGGCCGTTCCGTCGAGTTGCAGGCTCTATCAGCTCGCAAGCGACCCGCAAGACCTGGGCCGGATTCATGCAACCGCACTGGGCTGCGTCGGCGCCCTTCGCCCCTCCCTTCAGGCACTCCTGCCGATGCTGCGCGACGCGTCGCAGCATCGGCGCGCTGAAATCGACGCGTTGCGCGCTGACGCGCAGCACGATCGCGCACGACAGCGCGCCCGCCTCGACGAACAGGTCGCGTCCGGGTTGAACGCCGCCATGACGACGCCACTCGTCGCCGCGCACGAGGTCGCGCGGGCGCTGGGCCCGACGACGCCGCTCGTCGATGAGTCGCCGGCGACGATGCCGCTGATTCGCCGCGCGCTCCACACCAGCGGTACCCGGCAGTACTACGGTACCCGGGGCGCCATCCTCGGATGGGGCATGGGCGCGGCGGTCGGCATCTCGCTGGGGCTCGGGCGGGAACCCGTCGTCGCAATCGTCGGCGACGGCTCCGCCCTCTACGCGCCGCAAGCGTTGTGGACCGCGGCGCATGAAAGTCTTCCGGTCACGTTTGTCGTGGTGAACAATCAGGAGTACAACATCCTGAAGAAGTACATGAAGTCGCAGCAGCATTTCGTCAGTGCTCACACCGATCGCTTCGCCGGCATGGACCTCAAGGATCCGCCCATCGACTTCCTGGCACTGGCAAAGTCCTGGGGGCTCGCTGCCCGTCGCGTGGCGCGTGCAGCGGACATCGCGGCCGCGGTCGAGTGCGGGATCGCATCGGGACAGCCAAACCTGATCGAGATTCCGGTCGGCGTGACGTAAGCGGCCTCGCGTGGCCAGGGGCCGAATGGCCTCTTCGGGTTCAGGCCGCACCGACGCCGGCAATCGTCCACACGCGGCGATTCCGGGCACCGATACGATCCGCAGCCATTTCGCTCGGCATCGGCGTGGTCAGGTTCGTGCGCGCGCTCGGAACGGTTCAACACATGCGCGTCCGTGTCGACCAATGGATTTTCCGACGCAATCGCGCGGATAAGCGAACCATCGAACGGTATTCCACCGGCACCCGCACGCATGGCAGGCGCCGGTTTCAACGATTCATGCCGGCTACACGTTGGCCCATGCATCGGTGCCCTTCTGATACTGCATCACGCCACCGTGAATCCGCACCCGCAGGTTGCCGTCCGGCACCTTCACCCATTCAGTCATGTCGAGGCTCATCATCAGCCCGGCGAAGAAATCCTGCAGCTCCTGCGACTCGCTGCCCTGCCAGAGATCGATCCGCCCGAGGCACGCACGCATGTCACCACTCTGCTGCATGATCGTCTCGACCTGTCCGGCGACATCCGCCGCCGAATCGTAGACCTTCGTGCCGTCGGCGCTGACGATCGACAGATGGATCGCGCGCACCAGCGTTGGCTGGCCCGGCGTCTGCTCGACGAGCGCGATGCAACTCGTCATCGCGCCGAAATCGATTTCCGTCGCATCTCCCCAGGCGCGCTCGCCAACCAGCAGCGGCGCGGGACCTTTTACGTCGTGAATGATGTAGGACATGGGTTCCTCACAAGATTGGACAGGACTGCCGGTAGCGGGCCGCGACGTGTCCGGGAAAATGGACGTGCGCCGGTCCCGCCGTTCACATCCCGCATCGGGCCTGACGGCCCGGCGGGTCGTGTCGATTGATGCTTCGTCGCTGTACGCACGGCAGGCAATCGCCCGGTGTTCACGCGGCACGATTCCCCGCGACGTTCGTCATCGACGCAACCACCACTGCCGCGCGGACGATTGCGCGCGCATCGATTCAATGCAGATCGCTTCGCACCGCGCCGCCGACGCTGCCCTACGCGCCCTTCTTGTCCAGCAGCGCCTGATACTTCTGCAGGCTCTCGTCGATCTTCTCGAGCGCGACGCTCGCGGCCTCGCCTTCGATCGCCTCCGCAGCCCCCGCGACGATCGCCGCGGTCGCGACGAACAGGTCCGTCAGCAGCAGGCCCACCGCATCCATCGCCATCCCGGGCACGTTCTCGTCGACGGTCTTCTGCGCCAGATCCTTCATCAGCACGCTCTTGCCCGCGATCGCCAGCGACGTCGTCGCCTCGAAGTAGTTGGCCGCCGCCTGCGCGACCATGCCGCCCGCCTGCGTGATCATCATGTTCGGGCCGACGGCGATCTGCGTCGTCGCGTAGGACGCGGCCTCCGCGTTGATCGCCTGCACCGTCTGCAGCGCCGGGGCGCCGGGCCCGGTCGCAACCGCGATCTGGTTCGGCGCCTTCAGCGTATCGGTCAGCCTGCGCAGCCGGTTGACCGGCCACGCGCGCGCGCCGCCCGCCGATGCCGCGGGGGGCGGCACGGCATCGGCCGGCGTCGCTGCTTCGGCGGCGACATCGGCTTGCTCGTCCGGCGTCCGCGTTGCGCCGTCGCCGCGCCCGCCCAAAAGACCTTTCATGTTCATGATTCAGGTATCCCGAAAGTCATCGCGTCCTAATGCGTGGAGCCCGTCTTCGGCCCGCCCGTCACGGGCTGCGATGCGCCGCCCGATGCCCCCTTCGGCGACGCCTCGACGGACAGGATCATGGCCACCGCCTTCGACACGACGGCGTTCGAAATCTGGTTCAGCGCTGCCTGCTGCTGCGTCATGTTCTGCGCCGAGATGCCGACGGCCTGGCTGAACATCTGGTAAAGCGTGCCCAGCGCCTGGGCCGGCGATCCCGCGACGACGCTGACGTTGGTCTGCGTCAGCGCGTCGGTAATCTGCTCATTGACTTTGTCTGCCACGAGGCCTCCTCGGATCTCGGCTCCGGCATGCGATTGAAGGAACGGGCGGGCCGGCAGGCCAGCGACGCCGCGCATGCCATTAGGAACGCTGCGTGAGTGCGTTCGTGAACCCGCTCACGCGAGTTCCTCGCGCAACTTCTTGCGCAGCAGTTCGACACGCTTCCTGGCAAGCGGCTCGTTGATACCGAGCGTCGCCGCGATGTGCAGATAGGGACGGTCTTCCTCGAATTTCAGCGTGAACAGCATCTGCTGTTGCGCAGGGAGCGTGGACAGCGCCTGCTCGAGACGCAGCAGTTGCTGCCGGAGCAGTAGTTGCTGCTCCACCGACGGCGCGTGGCCGGCCAGCTCGACGGTGTGATCATCGTCCCAGCCCGGGTCGAATTCGAGCATGCCGCTTTCGCGGAGACGGCGGCGCGCGCCATCGAGGAACGCGTGATTCAACGCCAGGAAGAGAAAGCCGGACAGGTTCCTGACGCGCTCGGGCGAGCGCTGCAGGTAGATGTGGACCTTGAGTGCGGTATCGGAAAGCAGTTCGTCGGCACGGTGAATATCACCCTTGCACAACAGGCGCGCGCGGCGCCGCAACTTCCCCTGCATTTCCCGCCACGTGCGATCGAGCTGCTGCGCCGGAGACTCGGGCGTCGAGGCAGCGTGCTGGTTCGAGGTTGTCATCCCGTGCCTTCCTTTTTTATGGAAAACACAGAATCGATTCGATGCCGAGAGCGGCGCTGTTACCCGCGTAACACCGTTATAACGATAATCGGTTTCGGTAAATTTTCTTGATTATTATGAACGAAAACTTTAATCACCCGGCTTAGCCCGATCCGTCGTTTCACGTGCGTTGCCGGGCCTGAATAACGGCATTGCGATGAAAAACAACGACTGCCGCCGCGATACATCCGTGCGCCGGCATGCTGCTACCCATGTCGATGAGCCAGGCGCCCTTGCCGCCAGCATGGCAACCTGCCGGGCCTGCTTGCCGATTATCACGATATTTCCATTATTCAATTTTCACGTAATGCCAAAGGCAGCGTTTTTCGCTAGGTGGCTGCATCGTCAAACAACCTCGCGCGGAAAACATGCCTGCCCTTGCTAATGCTCCAACGCTGCGCAATATACCGATACTGACCGATCTCCCGGAAAGCCTGCTCGCGCACATCGAACGCCATGCCACACCCTGGCCCGAACACGGCAATCGCCTGCTGTTCTTCAAGGGCGATCCGGGCGATTTCGTTGCGTTCGTGCACCGTGGCCGCGTCTACAGGACGCTGCACGAACCCGGCGGACGCGAGATCATCCTCGGCCACTCGATGCCGGGCGACCTCATCGGCGAAAACACGCTGATTCGCGCACACCGGCGCAGCTTCACCGCCCAGTTGAGCCCCGACTGCCGCATTTCGCTGCTGCATCGCCAGTACTTCGCACCACTGCTGGCCGATGCCGAATTCATGGGACGCATCCACGAGCAGCTGTGCCGGCACATCCACCAGCTGAGCGATTTCGTCGAGTCGGCGTGCCTTTACCGGCTCGACGCAAGGCTCGCGCGCCATCTGCTGAACCGCATGCAAGGAAACGATCTCGAGGTGCCGCTGCCGGAGAACCAGAGCATCCTCGCCGCGATGCTCAACGTCAGCCGGCCGCGACTGAACAGCAGCCTGCAGAAGATGCAGCGCGAGGGCCTGATCCGGCTACACGAGCACGGTGTGACGATCGAGAAACCGGAGCAGCTCCGGTACATCGTCGACGCCAATTGACGCGCCGGCAAACACGGCGTCGTGCCGCGGCGCGCGGAGGTGACGCGCGCCGGGTGCGCGGCGCGCGATGAAGGTCAACCGCGCCAGTGGCCGATGGCGTTCATCAACTGCGCAACGGCGGCCAGCTGGGACGCAAAGCTGTCGTTCGACGACCGCGCCGCGCTGGCCAGCGCCACCGGCGAGCCCGCATAGAGCTGCATGATGCCGACGGTCGTGGCGGCGAGGTTGGACGCCGCCTGGTTCGCCTGCATCTGCACCGCGTTGTGAAGCAGGATCGCGGACGCATGGCTGTTCGACTGCATGAGCGTGCCCAAGGCCACGGCGGGCGCCTCGCCCACCACCTTGACGTTGGCTTGCGTGACTGCATCGGTCATCGCAGGGGAAACCTGTTCCGGCATGTCGTTGCTCCTGGTTTGCTCGCCGCCGCGGCGCAGTCACGGCGAAAGCATGGGTGAGTGGGTCGGTCGGCGATGCGTGCCGTACGGCGCAGTCGATGCGCGCCGTCGCGGACGTCGACACGACATCAGGCGCCGGGCGGCGGCCACCGCGATCGGGGCCGCCGCCCGGCGTCGACGCCGGGTTACGCGTCAGGCGGCGAGCGCCTTGCCGAGCGCGAGCACGTCGGCCAGCACGGACAACACGCCGTTCGAGCCGATTTCCGTGGCGGCCGCGCCGGCGCTCGCCGGCCCGAGCGTGTACAACTGCATCGTGCCGACGTTCGTCGAGGTCGGCAGCTGCACCGCGGACTGCGATTGCTGCTGCACGGCATTCTCGAACAGCACGCTGAGCGAATGGCTCTGGGCCTGGTACAGCGAACCCGTTGCCATCGCGGGCGCTTCGCCGACCACCTTGACGTTGGTCTGCGTGACCGCGTCGGTGATCGCGGCGTTGACCGTGCAGGTCTTGCAGTTGCAGGGGTCTTTCGGGTCGTTTGCGTCGTTTGCCATCGTATTTCTCCTGGTTCGCGAACGGGTGCCGCATCGAATCGGCTTCGCCCGCTCTGTCGGTTGCTCCGGAACACCGCGCGGCACCGCGGGTCGGGCGCCGGCGGCCATGCTGCGGATCCGTGGCACGGCGGCGGCATTGGCGGCTCGTGCCGCTAGCGCCGCCGCTCAACCACGGCGTCGCGACGACGCCTTACGGCCGCACTGCCTTCCCGATCGCGATCACGTCGGCCAGAATGGAAATGATCCCGTTCGCACCGATTTCCGTGGCGGCCGCGCCCGCGCTTTCCGGCCCGATCGTGTAGAGCTGCATCGTCCCCACGTTCGTCGACGTTTGCGACTGGATCGCGGCCTGCGACTGCTGCTGCACCGCGTTTTCGAACAGGATGCTGAGCGAATGGCTCTGGGCCTGGTACAGCGAGCCCATCGCCATTGCCGGCGCTTCCGCGACCACCTTGACGTTGACCTGTGTGACCGCATCGGTAATCGCGGGATTGACCTGGCACACTTGACACGTATCAGCCATTTGTTGCTCCTTGGTTCACGTAGTTGAGAGGTCGCACATCGGGGCCGGCCGGTTTCGCGTTCGGCCGCATGACCCGCGTGCTACTCCATGGACGCTTGGCCGGGGATATCGTGAACGCCGGCGGTAGCGGCAGCGGTCGATTCGGACAGCTCGACCGGACCGGCGCCGATGCTTTGCAACCGTTCCTCCATTGCGTCGAGCCGGATCGCGAGCCGTTCGGCGAGCGAGTCGACGTATTGCCGGAAGCATGCTTCGATTTCCTGGCGGATGAGGCCCGTCAGCTGTTCGCCGATCATCGCCAGCGCCTCGCGGGTGCTGTCCTGGAGCTCGGCCGCGCCGGATGCCTGCGCGTCGCCCTGCGGCTCGTGCGCGTCGAGTACGCCCGACACCTTCCGCTGTTCCGACGCCAGCATGCCGAGGGTCGTCTCGTTCTGCGCGTCGATCGTCTGCAGGATGCCGCGCATCTTCTCGTACGCCTTCTGCTGGTTGAGCTGCAGAAAATGCTTGATCTGTTCGCGCGCCTCATGCCGGGTCTTCAACTGCGGCAACGACGGGTTCGCGGCGTGCGCGTGCGTGGCCGGGCCGGTGGCCGACGCCTGCGGATTCCCGTGTCTGCCCGGCAGCCGCTCCACCAGCGCCTGTTCTTCGCCCGGCTCGAGGGGCCGTCCCAATCGCTTCTCCGCGAACTGCCGCAGCAGGGGGTCGAGTGCTTCGTGGCTCATCGCTCAGCCCTCCTCGATATCGGCTCGCGGCGCCAATGCGTGCGGTTCGGATTCGGATGGACGCCGCGCCTCGGCGCCCTGATCGACGTGCTGCAATGGATATCGCATGGTGTTCTCCGGGAATGGGATGCGTGACGGCCTGGCCGAAAATTTCGGCAGAACCGCTGCAAGGACGAACCGTGCGACGTGCCTGTGAAGTCAGCCGTTGCTGCGGGCGGGCGGAGTGTGCAAGGTGTCCGATGTCGCCGACGTCCGGGCCGCGCGTGAAAGCGTGCATCGGCCGGACGATGCGCTGTTCGAGCGGACGGGAAGCAACGAGTGGTCGCGCCCGTTCCCGACAATTCTTGACTGTGCCCAAACCGCCGAACTGGTAGGATGCCGGTCGCCTCGATGCGGGCGGCAAGCGGCAGGACACTCAACCGCCCCCTTTTTCAAGGCCCCGCGACTGCTAAACTTTCGGTCGTGCCCTGACGATCCCGTGCACCGAACAGCCCCCCGGCCCCCGTAAAACCCGTCACACCTCGGCGTCGCCAAGCCCGACCCGTTGCAGCAACCGTTGGAGTGGCGCGCCCCGCGCCTGCAAGCATGAAGAAATCGAAGCAGCCCCCCCGTCCCTCGCACGACAAGGACCGCACGCCGCTCGCACGCGCCGGCGCGTTGCTGCTGATGGCCGGCCTGCTGTACCTGTTGTGGCCGTCGGCCGAAACCGCCTACCTCGCGATGGAGTCGGTGATCCGTTGACGCGCACGGCCTGCCGCACACTGCGCTATACTGGCGCGATGGAAACCCAACCCGCCTCGCCGATCGTGCATTGCTGGTGGCGCGCCTGACCCAGGCGGCCCGTTTCCTTTTGCATGTCCCAAACGTGATGCCGCCAGCCATGGCGGTATTTGCGTTTCTGCGCTGACATCATGGCTGGCGGCTTCGATAACCCGGAGCCAACGTCCACCATGACTCACCCGTCCCGCCCGATCATCCTCACCGGCGACCGCACGACCGGCCCGCTGCATCTCGGCCACTACATCGGCTCGCTGCGTGCACGCGTACAGATGCAGCACGAAGCAACGCAATTCCTGCTGCTCGCCGATACGCAGGCGCTGACCGACAACATGGGCCGCCGCCAGCGCGTCACCGAGAACGTGATCGAGGTCGCGCTCGACTATCTCGCGGTCGGCATCGACCCGGCGATCTCGACGATCGTCGTGCAGTCGCAGGTGCCCGAACTCGCCGAGCTGTCGCAATACCTGCTCAACCTCGTCACGGTCGCGCGCCTCGAACGCAATCCGACCATCAAGGAAGAGATCCGCCTGCGCGGGTTCGAACGCGATATCCCTGCCGGCTTCCTGACCTACCCGGTGAGCCAGGCAGCCGACATCACCGCGTTCAAGGCGACGCACGTGCCCGTCGGCGACGATCAGCTCCCGATGATCGAACAGACCAACGAACTCGTGCGCCGCTTCAACGCGACCGTCGAACAGCCCGTGCTGGTCGAATGCGAGGCGGTGCTGTCGTCGGTCACGCGGCTGCCGGGAATCGACGGCAAGGCGAAGATGAGCAAGTCGCTCGGCAACGCGATCACGCTCGGCTCGACGCCGGACGAGATCACGCAGGCCGTGAAGGACATGTACACCGATCCGAGCCACCTGCGCGTGAGCGATCCCGGCCAGGTCGAGGGCAATGTCGTGTTCACGTTCCTCGACGCATTCGAGCCGGACGTCGCAAAAGTCGACGAACTGAAGGCCCACTATCGCCGCGGCGGGCTCGGTGACAGCGTCGTCAAGCGCGTGCTGAACGAGCGGCTGCAGGCGCTGATCGAGCCGATCCGCACGCGCCGCCGCGAATTCGAAGCCGACAAGGCCGAGGTGATGGCGATCCTGAAACGCGGCACGCTGCACGCGCGGGACGTGGCGGGTGCGACGATCGCGGAGGTGAAGGGCGCAATGGGGCTCACGTACTTCGATTGAGCGGCGCCGTCATGGCCGCTCACGCTCCGGCGGAGCGGCATGACACACGGCCTCGATCCGGTTGCCGGCCGGATCGACAAGAAACGCCGCGTAGTAGTCGCCGTGGTAGTGCGGCCGCAATCCGGGATCGCCGTCGGACTGGCCGCCCGTGGACAGGCCGGCCTCGAAAAATGCGTGCACCTGCTCGCGCGTGGACGCCTTGAAACACCAGTGTCGCTTGTTCGTCCCGATTTCGGCGGGATCCAGATACACCGCCAGGAACGTCGATGCGATGTCGTTCGCGTTGCAACGTTCGCCATAACCGAGCGCGGTAGCCCGATCATAGACCTTGGTCGCGCCCAGCGCGGCCATGACGGCATCGTAGAAGGGGCGAGCCAGATCGATATCCGGGACACCGATCGACACGTGATCAAGCAGTTGCATGGGTTGGTCAACCGAGAATTGCACACCTGTGGGAACGTGCACGCGCCCGTCATACGAGGCTGCGCGGCTATCGCGCATTCCTCGGAAACAGGCGACGAGGACTCGATCGGCGAACTTCCTGCCCCCATGACGTCACCGCTCCGTATGAGAGCACGTGCTTTCAGCCGTCATTCTAAGCCGACCAACCCGGCCGGGAAAATCATCGATGTTTCCCGGCGATGGCTCAACGCACCTACTTGATGGATTGAACGACCTCGAAGCCCTCGAATTCCGGATGCCCGAGAAAGAGCGAGCGGCTGTCGTTCGACTCCCCTCGATGCGTGGCGTCGAAGGCTTTCGAATTTCTCCATGCCTCGAACGCCAGGTAATCCGTCCAGATCGTCTGGCTGGAATACAGAATGTGATCTTCCCTGCTCACCCCCTTCAGCAGATTGAACTCGATCGCGCCCGGAAGCTCTCTCAGATAAGTCTCGCGAGATGACCAGACATTTTCGAATGCCGCTTCGGATCCGAGTTTCACCTTGAAACGATTGACTGCGATGTACATGTCCAATGTTCCTCTTCCGTGGTGATGCAGGGATTATTTGCAACGGGTTGCACGTTGCGTGCGGATCGGAGTAATGCTTGCGCCGCGAATGATCGACTTGCCCGTCCATCAAGCTCCGATCGTTTCGATGCCTGAGACAGGCCAAGCCCCTCCCGGAGCCCTCATGAACCAGTCTCGCGGAATGTATATGTTGCGCGGAATGCGCGTGGCGGCACGGTGCTCATCACGAAGAACCGGCTTGATTTGCGAAGCGATCGACAAGGCGCTTCTTTGGCTTGATCAACTTGTTTCTCCAGAGTGATGAAATCATCCATTAATATGGTTTCCTTATCAAATCAGATTCTCATTCTCTCGGCGCACACTAGCCGGATCACAAGGCGAGGCGATGACGGAGGGTCGCGCCGAGTAACGAAGCCACCATCTGACGACCGACTTGATCGATCAAACCACCGATCGTCACGCGCCTTCCCGCTCGTCATAGGCTTGCCGGGCCTGTTCGATCTCGTCCAGATGGTTGATCGACCAATCGTAGACGGCGCCGAACGGCACCTGCAGCGTGCGCCCCAATTCGGTAATCGAGTATTCGACCGCAACCGGCGAAGCGTTGATCACTTCGCGCGCAATCAGGCCATTACGTTCGAGACGCCGCAGCGCCTGCGTGAGCGCCTTGTGCGTGACGCCCTCCAGACGCCGCTTGATCTCGTTGAAGCGTGTGGGCTTCTCCGAAAGCAGCGTGAGAATCATCACCGACCATTTATTGGCCACCTGATCGAAAAACGAGCGCGCGGCGCAGTCCGCAAAGAACACTGCGTCAACCTCACATGCCATCCCGGTATCCTCCTGTATATCTACGCACTTCGTGGTGCGTAATTGACCGTAGATATCCGACGTATACCATAGGTGTCACCTCAATCGCGCCGAGCCTTGAATCGCAAATGCGCTGCCGGCATACACGTCAGATTGCGTGGCTCGACACCTCGGAGAATGCGGAATGGAAGCAAGCCTGGGCAATGCATTGTCAGTCGATGGAGCCGGTTTCGCCGGCACTGCAATTGAATCCGCGGCACATCTTTATTCAACGGATGCCGGCAGCGGCAAGAACGTGATGCTCCTGCACGGCTGGACCTGCGACGCCGGCGACTGGAGTGGGCAAGCCCCCTGCTTCGAGCACAAATATCGCACCGTGACCATCGAGCTACGCGGACATGGCAGGTCCGAGGTGATGCCGTCCGGCGCGTACTCTCCGGAGGATTACGTCGCCGACATCGAGTCGTTGATTGCGACGCGCTACGCGGGCGAACCGTTCATTCTGGTGGCGCATTCGATGGGCGGCCAGATTGCGGCCCGCCTCGCGGCGCGCCGGCCCGAGTTGGTCCGCGCCATCGTCTCCATTGACGGCGCACTCGGATTCTCCAACGAAGCCGCCGAAATCTTTGCGAAAGCCGCAAACGACATGAACGGAGAAGATGCTCGCGGCGTGGTCGCGGCGTTTTTCCAACGTGTCTACGGCCCCGGGACCGATCCAGCTCACAAGCGCTTGCACACCGACCGGCTTCAGTCGATGCCGCTGCACGTCATTCGCGAATCCTTCGCACCATTGTTCTTCGGCGCGGGTCAGGTGGGGATTGGCGAAGCGAGCGCACGGTTTTGCGCGGGCCTGACGGTGCCCGTCTACCACCTGTGCATCGATCCCGCGCAGGCCGATCGCATGCGTCCATGGTTCTCGCACCCGAAGTCGAAAGTGCAGGTGTGGTCTGACACAGGTCACTGGATCATGCAAGATCGCAAGGACGACGTGAACGCGGCCGTGACCTCGTGGATCGATTCGCTGTAGACCACGCCCCCTCCAAGCCCGGGAATGCCCATGCCGAATCTTGACGTCCTGTTCAGCCCCTATCGCCTGCATACGCTCGACGTGCCGAATCGCGTGGTGATGGCACCGATGACGCGATCGTTGTCGCCCGCCGGCGTGCCTACCGCCGACATGGCCGCTTACTACCGTCGCCGTGCCGAGCACGGCGTGGGTCTCATCATTACGGAAGCCGCCGGAATCGATCGTCCGGCCGCGCTGAACGAGCCGGATATGCCTCGCTTTCATGGCGAAACGGCGCTCGCCCACTGGAAAACGATCGTGGATGAGGTCCACGCAGCAGGCGGGCGTATCGCATCGCAACTCATGCATGTGGGCCAGAAACGCTCGAACGCGGCTTCCGGCTGGATACCGCCCGCGCCCTACGAAAGTCCTTCGGGTCTTGCCTTGACGGGGCAGCCAGCCGGCAAGCCGATGACCGATGCCGACGTCGCGCAAACCATCGACGCCTTCGCACGCGCGGCGGCCGACGCCGAAAGAACCGGATTCGACGCTGTTGAGTTGCACGGTGCGCACAACTACCTCATCAATCAGTTCTTCTCCGAGGATCTGAATCTGCGCAGCGATCCGTATGGCGGCTCGACACTTCTCGCGCGCTCGCGCTTTGCCATTGAAATCCTGAAGTCGATCCGCGCCGTCGTGAGCCGCGACTTCCCGGTCATTCTCCGCCTGTCGCAATGGAAGCCGAAGGATTTCAACGCACGTCTCGCGGCAACGCCCCAGATACTGGAACAGTGGCTGGGCGCGCTCGTCGACGCAGGCGCCGACGCCTTCCATCTCTCTCAACAGCAGTTCTGGCAGGCGGCTTTCCCGGAAGTCCATGCAGGGCTGAATCTGGCGGCCTGGGCAAAGAAGCTCACGGGCGTGACCGCCATTACCGTGGGCTCGGTTGGATTGACGCGTGACGTCTACGCATCGTTCGCCGGCCAGCGCGCGCAAACGGCATCGCTCGATGGCCTGCTGGAACGGCTGGCGCGTGACGAATTCGATCTTGTCGCAGTCGGACGCCCATTGCTTCAGGACGCAGCGTGGCTCGACAAGATCCGCGAGAACCGTCTCGAGGCCATTGCCGACTTCACGCCCGCGGCCTTCGCCACGCTGAGCTAGCGTATTCCGTCACGCGAAGCGGCCTGCTGCTTCGCACGGGTGGAACATCGCCGCACGCGTGTGCCTGCCAACGGCCCGAGGCTGTCGCCGTCATCCGGCGGCAGCCTTGCATCGCCGCTATTCCAGCCCACTCACGACACGCTCGTTCACGTCGTGCGGCACGCGTCCCGCGCGTTTCTTTCATGTGTCGATATCGAGCATCACGACGACTTTCGTGCACGAACGCACCGGCTTCTTAGTCCACTCCGCCGATGTCGCGCCCTGGCACACCCGCTATCGTTTCCCCGTCATCCACACAGTTCATGACACCATGACATCACAGGAAACGATCGACCGACTGGACATCCAGGATCTGCTGACGCGTTACTGTCACGCAGTCGACCGCCGCGACTGGCCGGAATTCGAGCGCCTCTTCACCGCCAACGCGCGGCTGGACTACGCGGCGTTCGGCGGCCCGGTCGACAGCCGCGCGGAGATCGCGTCCTACCTGGAACACATGACTTCGACGATGCGCGGCACGCAGCACACGATTTCGACGTCGCTGGTGATCGTCGACGGCGACGCCGCGACCGCGCGAACGGCCGGCCAGGTGATGATGGTGTCGGCCGACGAAGCCGGCGACGATCGCGTGTGCTTCGTCGGGCTGTGGTATCGCGACCTGCTGGTGCGGACCGAATGCGGGTGGCGCATCCAGAGCCGCATGCAGGAGCGCAGCTGGATGCACAACGCGCCGCCGGTTGCAGCGCGCTGAACGGCCCGCGCGGCGCGTTACTTCATCTGCATCAGCTGAATCAGGTTCCCGCACGTATCGTCGACGATCGCCACACGCACGGGCCCCGCATCCATCGGCGCCAGCGTGAACCGCACGCCGAGCGCCGTGAGCCGCGCGAATTCGCCGTCGAGATCGTCGACCTGGAACGACGCGGCAGCAATGCCGTCCTCGTACAACGCCTGCTTGTACGGCCCCACCGCGCGATGGTTGCTCGGCTCGAGCAGCAGTTCGGTGCCGTCCGGCTGATCCTTCGACACCACGGTCAGCCAGCGGAACTCGCCCACCGGCACGTTGTTCTTCAGCCTGAACCCGAGCTTGTCGGTATAGAACGTCAACGCCTTGTCCTGGTCGTCGACAAAGATACTCGTCACATAGATTCGCATTTCACGCTCTCCTGAAGCGGCGGCCAGCGCCCGCCTCTATTCTTCGTCGAAATCGATGACAAACGTGTAACCCTCGTCGATCAGCTTGCTCAGGTAGCCGTCGAAGTCGTCGGCGATCACCGCGTAGCTGTCGGGGTCGTGCAGAAAGCGCACGACCTGCCCGACCTTGCCGCCGGGCGCCGGCTCGAAATCGATGTAGAGCTGCGACGTGCCGCCGTTGTTCATGCAATGCGAGAAGCACAGCCGCCGGCTCATCGGCAAGGCGATGTCGATGCGCGGATCGACGAGTTCGCCGTCGTCGTTCGCGTCGTCGCCGTAAATCCCGGCGATGCTGTCGCGGTACTTCGCGCTTTCGTCGAGCATCTGCGCGGCCGATAGCAGGTAGTAAGGATATTCGTAGACGTCCGAGCCCAGCGCGTACACGTTGATCGTCGTGCCGCCGTAGTCGCGCCAGTAGGTGCCGTCGAGCTTGCCGAGCAGTTCGAGCAGGCTGGCCGGGCACTGCGGATAGACGGCGCGCAGCGCATCGAGCTGCTCGGGCGTCGCGCCCGTGGCGGCGGCGAGCGCCGTGTTGTCGGCATCGGGCAGCGCGGCGCGCAGGCCGGCGAGGTAGGTATCGACGAGGGTCATCGCGAAGGGTCCTGAATCCGGGAAACGGGCAAGCGCCATTCTAGCGCCCGCCGCCGCGCATGACCGCCCGGCTTCGCGTCGATTGCTTACGTGATCTGGTACGTCGACGCCGGCACGAATTCCTCCGGCATCGGCCGGTCGCCGAGTTCGAGCACCGACCGCTCGATCGTGCGCGTCATCGCATCGAGCGCGAGGGCATTCGGCGCAAGACCGAACGGCTCGGCCACTTCGTTCGCAATCGCTTCGAGCGCGATCAGCGTGTACGAGATGAACACGCAGATCAGCGGCGTGAAGAACTCCGTCGAATCGACGAGCCCGAACGGCAGCAGCACGCAATACGCGTACACGGTGCGGTGCAGCAGTACGCTGTACGAGAACGGGATCGGCGTCGACAGGATGCGCTCGCAACCACCCACCGACTTGCCGAGCTCGTCGAGCTGGGTCTCGAACATCCAGCAGGTCGTGTCGCTGCCGGGCGCGCGGCCCAGCGCACGGACGATGCCGCCGCGCAGCTCGTCGAGGATCGCAACGGGCTTGAAGCATTTGCCGCCAAGCTCGACCGTGCGCGCCGCGCCGAGAATGCGCCGCAGGTCTTCGGTCGGATCGGTATGGCGCAGCTGATGCTTCAGCGCATACGTGAATGCGATCAGCAGATCGGCGAGCCGGTTGCGCTCCGCATCGCTGACGCCGTCGGGCAGGTAGCGATTCAGTTGCGACGTCACGGTGCGCGCGGCGATCAGCAGGTTGCCCCACAAATGCCGCGCTTCCTTGAAGCGCTCGAAGCTCGCGTTGTTGCGAAACGCGAGGAAGATCGCGAGCGCGAGCCCGAACAGCGTGAACGGCGCGGTGTTGAGCGGAATCTTCTCGCCGAAGATGCGCCCGTTCGTGAAGACCGCCAGCGTGCTGACGATCGCCATGAACACGAGCTGCGGAATGATCGATTGCAGCACGGAGCCGTTCCATACGAACAGCATCCTGAGCCAGTTTTGTCGTGGTCTGACGATCATGATGTTTTCTCGACTGCCAAATGAATGCGCTGCGCGGCACGCCTGCGCCCGATGCGCAACGGCCCGCGCGTGGCGGGCCGCTGTCGGTCGGGTGCCGTGCCGGAGGCGCGCTGCGCGTGATGATACGCCCGCGCATGCCGCGCCCCGTCACATCGCTTGCCGCTCAGTGATAGCCGATGTCGCCCTCCCGCACCTTGCCGCGGAACACGCGGTACTGCATCGCGTTGTACACGAGGATGATCGGCAGCACGATCACGGTGCCGACGAGCGCGAACAGCTGGCTCGAATGGCTCGACGACGCATCCCAGATCGTCAGCGAAGGCGGCACGATGTTCGGCCAGATGCTGATCACGAGCCCCGTGTAGCCGAGGAACACGAGGGCGAGCGTCAGCAGGAACGGCGTGGCTTCATGTGCGCGCTTCACCGTGTGGAAGATGCCCCACACGCAGGCGACGACGAGGATCGGCACCGGCAGGAACCAGCCGAGGTTGCCGCTGCCGAACCAGCGGTGCGCGACGGCCGGCAGCCCGATCACGGTCCACAGGCTCACCACGCCCATCACGGCAAGCAGCACGCCCGCGAGCGGCTTCATCAGCAGCCGCATCTTGCGCTGCAGTTCGCCGTCGACCTTCAGGATCAGCCAGCCGCAGCCGAGCGTCGCATACGTGACGAGCACGCCGATCCCGCAGAGCAGGCTGAACGGCGACAGCCAGTCGAACGGCCCGCCCGCGAACTGGTTGTTCTCGATCTTGATGCCCTGCAGCAGCGAACCGAGCACGATCCCCTGGCAGAACGCGGCGAGCGCCGAGCCGCCGATGAACGCGAGATCCCACATGTGCTGCGTGCGGGTGGCCTTCGCGCGCAATTCGAACGCTGCACCGCGGAAGATCAGGCCGACCAGCATCAGCACCAGCGGCAGGTAGTTCGCGGGCAGCAGCGTCGAATACACGACCGGGAACGCGCCGTAGAGGCCCGCGCCGCCGAGCACGAGGAACGTTTCGTTGCCGTCCCATACCGGCGCGACGGTGTCGAGCATCACCTGGCGCTCGGCCTTCGCATCGAAGAACGGAAACAGCAGGCCGATGCCGAGATCGAAGCCGTCCAGCATCACGTAGATGAATACGCCGAGGCCGATGATCGCGGCCCATACGACAGGAAGATCGATGTGCATGGCTTACTCCGCTTCGGTGACGTTCAGCGGCGTGGACAGCGCGCTCTTGCGCAGCCCCGGATGCCGGTGCAGCTCGATGTACCCGGCCTGGGCAGCCGGCCCGCGCCTCATCAGTTTCATCATGTAGTAGATACCCGTCCCGAATACCAGGAAATAGACGACCACGAAGATCAGCAGCGACACGCCGACCTGCTGCGCGCTGAGCGGCGCGACCGAATCGATGGTGCGCAGCACGCCATAGACGGTCCACGGCTGACGCCCGACCTCGGTCGTGATCCAGCCGGCCAGCAGCGCGACGATGCCCGACGGCCCCATCGCCACCACGAACCACTGGAACCAGCGCGTTTCATAGAGGCGTCCGCCCTTTCTCAGCAGCAGCCCGAGCAGCGCGGTGAGCAGCATCAGCATCCCGAGGCCGGCCATGATCCGGAACGTCCAGAAGATGATCGGCGAATACGGGCGGTCCTGCGGCGGGAATTCCTTCAGCCCGCGGATCTCGCCGTCCCAGCTGTGCGTAAGGATCAGGCTGCCGAGGTGCGGCACCTGGATCGCATAGCGCGTGGTTTCGGCCTGCATGTCGGGCAGCCCGAAGAGGTTCAGTGCGGTGCCGCCCTTCTCGGTTTCCCACAGCCCCTCGATCGCCGCGATCTTCGCCGGCTGGTATTCGCGCGTGTTCAGGCCGTGCGCATCGCCGACGACGATCTGGATCGGCGCGAGCACCAGCAGCATCCACAGCGCCATCGAGAAGCTGCGTTTCACCGGCTCGTCGCGGCGCCCCTTCAGCAGGTGCCATGCGCCGCATGCGGCGACGATGAAGCCCGCGACGATGAACGCCGCGATCGTCATGTGCACGAGACGGTACGGGAACGACGGGTTGAAGACGATCTTGAACCAGTCGACCGGCACGACGAGGCCGTTCTCGATCTTGTAGCCCTGCGGGGTCTGCATGAAGCTGTTCGACGCGAGAATCCAGAACGTCGAGATCAGCGTGCCGACCGCGACCATCAGCGTTGCGAAGAAATGCGCGCGCGGGCTGACGCGTTGCCAGCCGAACAGCATCACGCCGAGGAAGCCGGCCTCGAGGAAGAACGCCGTCAGTACTTCATACGTAAGCAGCGGCCCCGTGATGTTGCCCGCGACGCGCGAGAAGCCGGCCCAGTTGGTGCCGAACTCGTACGCCATCACGACGCCGGAGACCACCCCCATCCCGAAGCCGATCGCGAAGATCTTCGACCAGAACTGAAACATGGATTTGTAGGCGGCGTCGCCGGTGACGAGATACCGCCACTCCAGCACCGCCAGGAAGCTCGCCATGCCGATGCTGATCGCGGGAAACACGATGTGGAACGACACCGTGAATGCGAATTGCAATCGGGCGAGATGGAACGCATCGAAGATTTCCATGACCGTAATTTGCTCGTGATTGTGAGGACGTACGCCCGAAGCAGGAAATCGCGCGACGGCTTGGCGACAACACATGCGAACACAAACGGT
This sequence comes from Burkholderia cepacia complex sp. TUM26381, assembly GCF_057439935.1. Taxonomy (NCBI): domain Bacteria; kingdom Pseudomonadati; phylum Pseudomonadota; class Betaproteobacteria; order Burkholderiales; family Burkholderiaceae; genus Burkholderia; species Burkholderia cepacia complex sp. TUM26381. Next base: position 951,729 of record NZ_CM172008.1, read on the forward strand.
CACTCGCATGGCATCGAAGCGTGAATGACGATATCGCGTTTGCAACGATACTCGCAATCACTCGAACGTGCGCCGAAACTGTGCTGCTTCCGCCGCCGAAGATGTGTGTACGGAAAACACATTTCGTGCCCGCGGGATGGTCAGCTGTACTGCTTTCCGCGTTGCGGTGCTGTGCCTCCGGCGCGCTGTTCACTCCACTTAACATGTTATGCAACGCCTGCCCGGGGCGGTAGTGCGCCCTGCGGCACTCGTCCGGCAGCTTCGATTCCCGTGGTTCGGCCAATGCGCCGAGCCCGGCCGGTCCGCCGGCCGCCCCGCCTGGAGAAAAACGCATGGAGTCCTGCACCCGACTCGACGATCCGACCGGCAGCACCGCGTGTCATGTGACGCGTCATCGTGCCGGCGACGTGCGCGACACCATCGATTGCGTCGTCGAAGAAACGCCGGTCGCACTCGTATTCAACGGCATCTCGCACACGGTCATGATGGCCACGCCGATCGACCTCGATACGTTCGGTCTCGGCTTCGCGCTGAGCGAAGGCATCGTCGAGCGCGCGTCCGACGTGTTCGACATCGAAAGCGAATGCCGGCCCGGCAGCGCCGAAGTGCGGCTCACCGTGTCGCAGCAGGCATTCATGGCGCTGAAGGCGCACCGCCGCGCGCTGGCCGGCCGCACGGGCTGCGGCGTCTGCGGGATCGAAAGCATCGCGCAGCTCGACCTGCACCCGCCGCGCATCGCGGCCGCCGGCGCGGCGGCCGGCATCGGCGCCGACGCGATCGCCCGCGCCGCGCGCGCACTGCCGGCCCGCCAGACGCTGATGCGCGAGACGGGCGGCATCCACGCGGCCGCGTGGTGCGACCGCGACGGCGCGGTGCTCGACGTGTTCGAGGACGTCGGCCGCCACAACGCGCTCGACAAGCTGATCGGGCATCTCGCGCGGCGGCGCGCCGACCCGGGCGCGGGCTTCGCGTTCCTGTCGAGCCGCGCGAGCTACGAGCTGGTGCGCAAGGCCGCGCGGGTCGGCATCCCGATGATCGCGACGATCTCGGCGCCGACGTCGCTCGCGATCGACGTCGCCCGCGAAGCCGGCGTGCGGCTGCTCGGCTTCTGCCGCAACGACGGCTTCGTCGAATACGTGTCGCCCGTCGCCGTTCACCCCGACCAACCGGCGCTTGCGCCCGAGCAAGCGGCCCTCTCGTCATGAAACACCTGTTCGATTTCGATACCGCGCAGCAGCAATTCGCCGGCGCGTTCGCCCCGCTTGGAGCCCGCGCCACCCTGCTGGTCGCCGAAGCGGCCGGCCACGTGCTGGCCGCACCGCTGACCGCCGTGCTCGACCAGCCGCCGGCCGACCAGAGCGCGATGGACGGCTATGCGGTGCGTTACGCGGATCTCGCGCAGGGCGAGCCGCTGCACGTCGCGCAACGCTGCTATGCAGGCGATACGCCGGCGCCGCTGGCCCCGCGCACGGCCGCGCGCAACTTTACCGGCAGCCTGATTCCGCCCGGCGCGGACACCGTCGTGATGCAGGAGCATGCACGCGAACGGGACGGTTGGGTCGCGTTCGACGCACCGCAGCGCTGCGGGTCGCATATCCGCCGGCGCGGCGAGGAAGTGCGCGCGGGCGACCTGCTGGTGCCGGCCGGCGTGCGGATCGGCGCGATGCACGTCGGCGTAGCCGCCGCGCAAGGGTTCGCACGCGTCGACGTAAGTCCGTCGCTGCGGGTCGGCATCCTGACGACCGGCGACGAACTCGTCGCGTGCGGCCAGCCGCGTGCGCCGCAGCAGATCTACAACAGCAATGCGCCAATGCTCGCCGCACTGGTTGAAGGAACCGGCGCCGGCGTCGCGATGCGCCTGCACGCGGCCGATACGGCGCCGGCCGTCGATCGTGCGCTGCGCGACCTGCATGCGCACTGCGACCTGGTGATCTGCGTCGGCGGCGCTTCGGTCGGCGACAAGGATCTGCTGCGCCCCGCGCTGACCGCGCTCGGCGCGTCGTTCATCGTCACCGGCGTGCGGATGAAACCCGGCAAGCCGGTCGCGCTCGCGCGGCTCGACACGCGCCCCGTGGTGCTGCTGCCCGGCAATCCGGGGGCCGCGATGACGGCGTTCGCGCTGTTCGTCGCGCCGCTGATCCGACGCTTGCAGGGGCGCGACGCATGCCGGCCGGCCGTGCCGTCGCTGCCGATCGACACCGGCTTCGAACCCGATGCGCAACGCGAACGCTTCGTGCGCGTGCGTTGCACGGTCGGCGCCGGTGGTGCGCCCGTGCTCGACACGCTGCGCCAGCAAGGCGCCTGCACGCTGCAGTCGCTGGTGCAGGCCAGCGGGCTTGCGCGGCTGCCCGCCGGGCGCGCGATCGCGCGCGGCGACGCAGTTCCGTATTACGAATTCGCGCACTGGCTCGCATGAGCACGACGCCTGACACCCGCCCGATGCAGCGCAATCGCCGCACGTGTCGCGCCTTCCGCCCGGCGAACTGTATTCCTGCAATTCGGGCGCGATTGTGTCTCTGCCGGAAAAAACCGGCGGACTATGCTCACGATGAGGCTCGTCACGACCTGTGCGCCGACACGTCGGCACATGCACGGCCGGCCGGCGATGCCCCTCCGCTTACTTCATGCAGGCCGACGACCCGATCGTGAATGCCATCGTTTCCGCCGCGCCGGCCGCCGCCGTTTCATCCGGCGGCGCATCGCCCGGCGCCTTCCCCCGCACGTCCGACACGCTCGGCCGCCCGCTGCGCGACCTGCGCCTGTCCGTCATCGATCAGTGCAATTTCCGCTGCGGCTACTGCATGCCGCGCGAAAGCTTCGGCGCCGACTACGCGTTCATGCCGTCGTCCGAACGATTGTCGTTCGCGCAACTGGAAAAGATCGCACGCGCCTTTACGTCGCTCGGCGTCGAAAAAATCCGCATCACGGGCGGCGAGCCGCTGCTGCGCCGCCACCTCGAAGCGCTGATCGAGCGGCTGGCCGCGCTGACGACCGTCGACGGCAAACCCGTCGAAATCGCGCTGACGACCAACGGTTCGCTGCTCGCCGCGAAGGCACGCACGTTGCGCGATGCAGGGCTGTCGCGCGTGACCGTGAGCCTCGATGCGCTCGACGATGCGGTATTCCGCCGGATGAGCGACGCCGACGTGCCCGTGTCGCGCGTGCTGGCCGGCATCGAGGCCGCGCACGCGGCCGGGCTCGCACCCGTCAAGGTCAACGCAGTGATCGAGCGCGGCGTGAACGACGACCAGATCCTGCCGCTCGTGCGTCACTTCCGGCAGTCCGGCGTGGCCGTGCGCTTCATCGAATACATGGACGTCGGCGGCGCGAGCTTCTGGTCCGGCGACAAGGTCGTGCCGGCCGCGCGAATGCGTGAGCTGATCGACGAGCACTACCCGCTCGTACTCGTCGGCGAACCGGGGCACGACGCCACCGCGATCCGTTGCGCGCACATCGACGGCGCCGGCGAAGTCGGCTTCATCGCGAGCGTGTCGCATCCGTTCTGCGGCACCTGCTCGCGGGCGCGCGTGTCGGCCGACGGGCAGCTCTACACGTGCCTGTTCGCGACGCAAGGCACCGACCTGCGGCCGTGGCTCGACGACGCCGCTTCGACCGGCGACCTCGCAGCGGCCGTCCGCGCGCGCTGGACGCAACGCGACGACCGCTATTCCGAGCGCCGGGCCGCACGGCCGGCCCGCGCGCCGGGCAAGACCTATCCGACCGTGCGCATGTCGCTCGTCGGCGGCTGACGGGCCGCCGCGCGACACCGGATGCGCCGCCCCCATGGAGAACCTGTCATGACGACCTTCACCGAATCCCGCGCCGGGCTGCCGGACGATCCGCTGCGTGCCGGCAGCCCGCCTTCCGTCGACGCGACCGACCCGCACACCGAACCGGCGCCCTCGATTGCGGCCGGCTTCGAAGTGCGCGTCCAGTACGCGCCGATCGATGCCGGTGCCGAGCTCGCGCCGATCGTTCGCAATCCGAATGTCGGTGCGGTCGTGAATTTCCTCGGCGTCGTGCGCAAGGAAGGCGACGTCGACGACGTCGTCGCGCTGGAAGTCGAGCACTACCCGACGATGACCGAGCAGGCGCTCTGGAGCATCGTCGAGGAAGCCAGCGCGCGCTGGCGGCTCGAATCGGCCAAGATCGTGCACCGCGTGGGCCGCATCCCGCTCGGTCAGGCCGTCGTGCTGGTCGTGGTGGCCGCTGCGCATCGCGCCTCTGCATTCGATGCCTGCGAGTTCCTGATGGATTTCCTGAAGACCCATGCGCCGTTCTGGAAGAAGGAAATCCGGCACGACGGCGAATCCGGCTGGGTCGAGGCGAAAGCGCACGACGACCAGGCAATGCGGCGCTGGGGCTGACCGCGTCCGCTTCGCGCTTTCCGATTCCGCCGCTTCCGTTCAAGACATCGCGATGAAACTGACCATCAAATACTTTGCAAGCATCCGCGAGCAACTCGACACCGACGAAGAAACCGTCGAGGTCGATGCGCGCGAACTCACCGTCGATGCGCTGCGCAGCACGCTGGCCGCGCGCGACGCACGCAGCGCGGAAGCGCTGCGGATGGACCGCCCCGTGCGGGCGGCCGTGAACCTCGAGATGGTGACCGGGGAGTTCGTCGTGCGGGAGGACAGCGAGGTCGCGTTCTTTCCGCCGGTAACGGGCGGGTAACGCACCCCGACGCAAGGGAACGCGCGGCTACGCGCGGCCCACCCGCCGGCGCAAGCCGTCCACGATCAGGCCGAGCCCGAATTCGAACGCCACACCGGGGTCGATCGGCGCCAGCGTCGCCCCGTTCGTCCGCGGCCGGTCGTCGGCCGCCTCACGCCGCGCCGGCTCCTCCGCCCCGCCCCCCTGCGCGGCCTGCTGCTCCAGCACGCAGCCGATCGTGAACTGGCCTGCAGCCAGCATCGCCATCCCGGCCTCCTGCTCCGTCAGGCCGGCGCGTACCAGGTACGCGATTTTCGGCCTGATCCGCTCGACGGCACCGGGGCCCGGCGTCGAGCCCGCATGCAGCCGCGCACCGTCCCGATACGCGAGCAATGCGCGGCGAAAGCTGCGCGCGTTGTCCGCGAACCACGCGTCCCACTGCGCGATGCCGGCCGGCACGTCGAGCGTGTGATGCCGCGCCAGCGCGACGGCAGCCATTTCCGCCAGCAGCACCGACTTGTCGCGGTAATGCCAGTAAAGCGCCGCCGACTCGACCCCGAGCCGCTGCGCAAGGCGCCGGGTCGTCAGCGCATCGAGCCCCTGTTCGTCGAGCAGCGCGAGCGCCGCATCCACGATTTCGTCACGTCGTATCTTCGCCATGCTTGATTTTCTCTATCGATGATAGATAAACTTATCACCGATAAATTTTACGCGAAGGTGTGCCCGATGCCTACCTCTGTCACTACGACGCCGGTGCTGATCGCCGGCGGCGGGCTGGTCGGACTGTCCGCAGCCCTGTTCCTGCAGCACCTCGATGTTCCGTTCATCCTGGTCGAGAAAAACACGGGCGTGTCACCGCTGCCCCGCGCACGCGGCATTCATCTGCGGACGATGGAACTGTTCCGTCAGGCCGGCGTGGAAGACGCCGTCACGGACGCAGCGGCCGGTGCGTGGCGTCAGGGTGCGTTCGGCGGGGCGCGTCGCGGGCGCACGCTGGTCGATGCGCAACCGGTCATCGACATCGCGGCCATGCAATCGAAGCTGGCCGCGATCGCGCCGTCGCCGTCGCGCTTCACCGCGTGCCCGCAGACGCTGATCGAGCCCGTACTGCGCCGGCATGTCGAAGCGCGCGGCGGCGATGTCCGCTTCGGCCACACGCTCGTGTCGTTCAGCATGACCGGCGACACCGTCCTTGCCACCGTGCGCGGCCCGGACGGCGTGGAAGCCGGGATCGAGGCCGCCTGGCTCGTCGGCGCCGACGGCGGTGGCAGCTTCGTGCGCCGGCATCTCGGCATCGATACGGCCGACACGCCGGCGCCGCAGCATTTCGTCAACATCTTCTTCCATGCGGATCTTGGCCGGACCGTGCAGGGCCGCACGTTCAGCCAGTGCGAGGTCGCGAACGCGACCGTGCGCGGCCTGTTCCTTGCCATGGACAACGCCGACAAGTGGTCATTCCATCTCGAGTACGACCCCGTGCAAGGGCCGCCGCCCGACCACGCACTACCCGGTCTCGTGTGCGCCGCGATCGGTCTGGACGACCTCGGCATCGACATCCGGAGCCACGGCACGTGGAACACCGGCGTGCGCGTCGCGACGCGCTACCGGTCGGGCCGCGCGTTTCTGTGCGGCGACGCTGCGCACGTGATGCCGCCGTGGGGAGGATTCAACGCGACGACCGGCATCGCGGACGCGCACAATCTCGCGTGGAAGCTCGCCGCGACGCTGCGCGGCGACGCGGATGCGGCGCTGCTCGACAGCTACGATTCCGAGCGGCGGCCGCTGGCCGTGCGCAACGGGCATCAAGCGCTGCTGCGCAGCGACTTCGACGCGCGCTTCGGGATCAAGACCGACGCGAACCGGCACGTCTTCGCCGGATTGCTCGACACCGGCGACGTGCTGCTACGTCATCGCTACCGGGAAGCCGGCGACGCACCGCCCGATTCCGTCGTGCAACTGCAGGCGCAAACCGGCACGCGCTTCCCGCATGCGTGGATCCGGCGCGATGGCCGGCAGATGTCGACACTCGACCTGTTCGGCAGCGGCTACGTGCTGCTCGCCGGCCCGGCCGCGCCGGTCGCCTCGTCGGGCCGCGCGAGCCTGAGCCGTGCGAACCCGGCCGTCCTGGTGGCCGGCAGGGATTTCGACTTCGTCGACGCCGCGACCGGCTGGCACGCGTCGACCGCGCTTCCCGACGACGGCCACGTGCTGGTCCGCCCCGACGGGTTCGTGCTGTACCGCTCGGACGAGCCGCCGCGCGACTGATGGCGGTTGATGCGCAGCCAGCGATCACTCAAAAAGACAAAGCCGGCACCCGGCCGGCTTCGTCGTCCAAGCGCATGACACCGCACGCGCCCGCTCACCGCATGCACGCCGCGGCCAGCTTCCCGACCGTGATCACCGCCTGTTCGATCTCCGGCGACCACGGGCTGCTGTAGTTCAACCGGATGAAGTTCCGGTAGTTGTCGGTGATCGAGAACATGTAGCCGGGACCGATCGTGATGCCCTGCTCCAGCGCGAGCTGGTACAGCCGCATCGCATCGACCTGCGCGGGCAGCTCGACCCACAGCACGTACCCGCCCGCCGGGCTCGAGATGCGCGTGCCTTCCGGGAAGAACCGCGACACCATCGCACGCATCAGGTTCGCCTGCTGCGCATACGCCTTGCGCAAACGCCGCAGGTGATGCTCATAGCCGTCGCGCTCGAGAAACTCCGCGATCGCGAGTTGCGGCAGCGACGGCGTCGCCAGCGTGTTCAGGAACTTCAGCTTCTCGACCTGATCGCGATAGCGGCCCGGCAACGCCCAGCCGATCCGGTATGCGGCCGTCAGGCTCTTCGAGAACGACGAGCAATGCAGCACGATCCCGGTCCGGTCATAGGATTTCAGCGAACTCGGATGCGTATCGCCGAAATACAGTTCGTTGTACACGCCGTTCTCGATCAGCGGCATGCCCGTTTTCGTTGCGTACTCAACCAGCTCGCGCTTGCGCTCGTCGGGCATCTGGAAGCCGAGCGGGTTCTGGAAGTTCGGCATCACCATGCACGCGGCGATCGGCTGCGACTTCGCGATCGCGGCCAGCGCCGCGATGTCGATCCCGTACTCCGGATGCGTCGCGACCTCGATCGCCTTCATCCCCATCCGCTCGATCGCGTGCAGCATCGCGTAGAACGTCGGCGATTCCACCGCGATCGTGTCCCCCGGCTTCGCCACCGCCTGCAGGCACAGGTTGATCGCCTCCGTCGCGCCGACCGTCACGATGATCTCGTTCGGGTCCACCGACATCCCGTTTTCCAGGTAGCGGCGCGCGATCTGCCGGATCAGCCGCGGATGGCCGGGCGGCAAGCCGTCCGTCACGCCCCACAGCGACTTGTCGCGGCCGGCTGCGTACGCATAGCGGTTCAGCTTCTCGAACGGAAACAGGCTCGGGTCCGGGTACGGCGAGCCGAGCGGCACCGCATCGTCGGTGCCGATCGAGCGCAGCGTCGACAGCACGAGCCGGCTCACATCGACCGACGACGAGATCGCGATCGGCTTCGACGGCCGCAGCTCGCGCACCGGCGCGTGGCTGTCGTCGCGCCGCAGGTTCACGAAATAGCCCGACTGCGGCCGGCTTTCGAGCAGCCCGCGGCTTTCCAGCAGCAGATACGCATGCAGCACGGTCGTGATGCTGATCCGGTGCTGCTGGCTCGCCTGCCGCACCGACGGAATCCGGTCGCCGTGCCGGTACACGCCCTGGCGGATCAGACGCTCGATGTCGTCCGCGAGTTTTTCATAGAGTTTCATCGTGCGCCTCCCGCCGGCAGGCGCAGAAGCGCCGCCCTGCCGTGTGCGTCCGACACGCACGTGTTTCGCCCGCCGACCGGGCCGTCGTGATTCCTGATCTTTCCCTCCGGTTTTGCCTTTTCCATCGCACTGGCTCTCTTGAAGATGCGCCAACAGGGTTCCGGTAAGACTGGATCTGCGGCACTGTGCACTTGATGATGGAATCTTAAGAGCAGAACAGTTGGCGGCGAGTACACACATCGACCACGCGAACAAGAGTACAGTTCGGCGCGAATCGCGCATGGCGGGATAACTGTACGTCTTATGAAATGGCCGGCTGGCCGGGAAACCGGCGCGGCGCGGCCGGATCGGCCCGGAACGCCCGCCGGACGGGCATTCGCCCGATTGCCTCAATCGGGGTGCAATACTGTGCGGCCGCACGGCGTTCAGTGCCGGAGTCAGTCCCATGCCGCACGCGATCGAACGAGCAGCCGGCCTCGGTGGCGCGATCCGAAACGCCCGACAAGTACAGATGAAATGGTGTCAAAACGAAACGGCCGACCGTGCACCGCACGCCGCCGGGAAGGAAACCGCACATGACCGATCGCAACCTCGCCGCGCTGCTCGTCGCGCGCCTGACCGGCACGGCCGACCATCCGCGCTTCACCGGCGCGCCGATCGACCTGTCGACGCTCGACGCGCACACGCTCGGTGCGGCCTGGCCGGCACTGCGTCGCGCCGAGTACGAGATCATGCTGCGCGACCACGCGTACGACGACCCGCGCGCCGAATTCGCGCGCTGGCTGCGCGGGCAGATCGACGCGCTCGGCCTGGAGCCGCTCGTCGACGCCGATACCGCACTCGAACTGTTCCGCGACATGCCGCCCGGCGGATGGAAACGCGCGCTGGAAGACCTGCCCTGCCTCGACGCGCTGCCGTCGCCCGCGCTGCAGGCCGAACTCGCGCGCATCGCGGGCGAACCGGAAGACGGCGAGATCCGCGCGAAGTCCGCATATGGCGCGTATGCGCTCGACTGGTTTGCCGGCCGCCGGGACTTCTCGGCGCGGCGCGAGGCCTACGCACAGGCGCTGGCCGACTCGCCGTTTCGCGTGCGCGAACTCGACGTGCTGCCCGAGCTGGGGCCGGCCGCGCTACTCGCGCTGGCCGCGTCGAGCAACGGCTACTTTGCGCCGAAGCGGCTGTGGCTCGACGCCAGCGATCCGGCCGTCACACTCGCGGAAGACGCCGCGTATGTCGCATTCGCGCACGACGCGCTGACCGACGCAGCAAGACAGATCGCGGCCCTTCATGCCGGCACCGTGCCGTACGAAGCCGACCGCGCGTTCACGATCGATGATGCACAGGTCGTTGCGCGCGCCGTGCGCGTGGCCGCCTATCGCGACGAAGCGTGGCTGCGCCCGCTGATCGGGCCGTTGCTGACGGGCGTGTGCGTCGCGCCGACGGCCGCGAAGACGGTGCCGTCGCAGTCGCTCGCGATCGCGCTTGGCCATGCAGTCGAAACGATCCCGACGCCCGAGAGCGTGCGCGCGCTGCGCGACGCGCTGGCCACGGTGCGTCATGCGGGCGTGCAGAAGAAGCTTGCACGCAACCTGAAACCGGCCGAACGCATGCTCGGCGAGCGGCCGCACACCGCGCTGCGGATGACGCTCGATGCAAAGCCCGACAAGAAGCAGCTTGCGATGCTCGCCACGTGCATGGAAGCCGGCTTCTGGCAGCCGATGACGCTCGGCCACGCCGAATGGCGCGAACGGCTCGTCGATGCGCCGGCCGGCGCCGCGTTCTCCGCGCGGATGATCTGGCAGGCGCGCGGCAGCGATGGCGCGACGCAATCGTTCATGCCCGACATCGCGAAAGGCAAGGTGGTGCTGCGCGACGCGGCCGGGCACGCGTGCGAGATCGCCGAGGACAGCGACATCCGGCTCTGGCACCCGCTGCTGGCCGACGCGGACGAACGGCTCGCGTGGCAGCGCGCTATCGTCGGCCGTTCGCTGCGGCAACCGGTCAGGCAGGCGTTTCGCGAGTACTACGTCCCGGCGGATGACGACGCGTCGGCCAGCGATTCCGCGATGTTCGAAGGTCATGTGCTGTCGAGCCGGCCGCTGCTCGGCGTCGCGCGCCGCGAAGGCTGGTCGATCCGCGCGTACGACGACGGACTCGTCCGCGAATTCGGCGACGTGCGCGCGACCTTTCTCGTCGATGCGCGGCTCTATCCCGGTTCGGAAAGCCACGGCACGTCGCGCCGGCTGCACGTCGAACGCCGGCATGAGCGTCGCTGGGCGCCGCTGCCGATCGGCGAGATCGACCCTGTCGTGTTCTCGGAAGTCGCGCGCGCGGTCGACCTGCTCGTCAGCGTGGCCGCGTTCGCGCTCGACGACGATGCAACGCGTGCGGCCACCGCCACGCGCACGACGGACCCGGTCCGCCAGCGCGATCTCGAAACGGAACGCTGGCAGCGCCTGAACCGCTTGTCGGATCTGCCGCTCGGCGTAATGGCGCGGCATCGCAAACACGTGCTGTCGCTCGTGTTCGCCGAACCGGTCGCACAAGGGAAGATCACGATCGACGAACGCCACGTGCGGGTCGGCGCGTGGTCGGTGCATTGCGCGACCGGCCGCGTGACGCGCGATGGCGCGCCTGTCGATGCCACGATCGAGCCGCCGCCGTCGCCGCTGCGCGCGGTGCCGTGGCTGCCTTACGACGAAGCGCTGCTGCAGCGGATCGTCGACGTCGTCGCGGATCTGCTCGACTGAGCGGGCGCCGTCAGATCGAACCGAACAGCGCGCGCGGCCGGTCCTTCAGCGTACCGGACAGGATCCGCAGCCCGTTGACGAGCTCGTCGCGCGTGGCCGGGCACGCGAGGTTGATGCGCACGCCATGCTCGATTTCCGCGCGATCGACCGCGAACGTCGACGACGGCATCACGATCACGCCGCGCGCCTTCGCATTCGCGGCGAAGTCGTCGGCACGCCACGGCGGCGGCAGCCGCAGCCACACGAACATGCACGCCGGATCGGACTTCAGCTGCCCGGCCGGCAGCAACTCCCGCGCGAGATCGACACGCGCGCGGATTTCCGTGAGTTGCGCGGCCATGATCCGCTCGGCGGTGCCGTCCTCGATCCATACCGTCGCGATCAGCATCGATGTCGGCGCGGGCATCCATGCGGTCGTACGCACGGCTTCCGCGCACAGCGCGACGCTGTCGCGCGGGCAGCTCAGGTAGCCGAGGCGCAGCCCCGGCGCGAGGATCTTCGACGTCGCGCCGATATGGAACGTCAGCTCGGGACACAGCCCCGCGATCGCCGGCAGCCGGTCGCGCACGAGCGGGCCGTATACGTCGTCTTCGATGATCGTCACGTGATGGCGCCGCGCGACGTCGACGAGCGCCATCCGGCGCGCGAGGCTCATCGTCGTCACGGTCGGGTTCTGCAGGTTCGGCACGACGAAGATCGCCTTGACCGGCATGCGCTGGCAGATCCGCTCGATCTCGTCGGGCAGCAGGCCGTCGTCGTCGGCCGGCGCGCTGACGATCTCGAACTGGAATACCGGCGCGAGCGCCTTGAGGCCGTAGTACGTGAGGCGATCGGCAATGATCACGCCGTCGGTACCGATCAGGCTGTTCAGCACCGCATACAGCCCGTGCTGCGCGCCGCTCGTGACGACCACCTGGTCGCGCGGCGGCGTGAAGCCGGGCGCGGCGAGCCACTGCGCGCCGGCCGCGCGCGCCCAGTCGGGCCCCTGCGGCGGCTGGTATTCCTGCAGCGCGGCGAACCGCGGGTCGTTCGGCAGCGTGCCGAACGTCTGCGCGAGGCTCGCGAGAAACTCGCCGGTCGCCGGGCGGTTCACGGTCAGGTCGATCACGCCGTTGCCCGCCGCAAGCGACGCGCGGGCCGGCTCGATGCTCGGCATTGCGCCGCCGGTGACGAGCGAACCGCGCCGCTTGCTGCCGATCACGAGGCCGCGCAGCTGCAGTTCCTTGTACGCACGCGACACGGTCGACACGTTGATGCCAAGCTCGGTCGCGAGCTGACGCTGCGGCGGCAGCCGGCTGCCCGGCGGATACGTGCCGTTGCGGATTTCCGCCTCGATCGAGCTCGATACCTCGACATAAGTCGGCCGCTTCGCCTGCGCCAGCAGGCCGCTGTCGCGCTCGCCGGAAAGTTTGTCTGATGCCATTTGTCGCCTGTGACCACACAAAAAGCGTTTGTCTGCCGTTTTGGCTTGCCCAGCGATTGTATATGACATCCCCGCCCCGTCAAACGCCCAGGGAAAAGTCTGCTGAATCAATGCATTGGAATCGGGTAAACACTGGCACCACACAATCGATTTTTGATTGCACACAAAAAATTACTGTGTGATTCTTGATCGCAACTTTGTGTGAATCACGTGGACCGGAGGGGAAGCGTCATGGCGAATGTCGCCATCGTGGGTGCAGGCTTCATCGGGCTCGGCGCAGCGGCATGGCTGCAGCGCGACGGGCATCGCGTGACGCTGTTCGATCCGGCCGGCATCGGCCAGGGCGCGTCGTTCGGCAATGCCGCGACGTTCGCGCCGTACGGCTGCGTGCCGGTGAACGGCCCGTCCGTGTTCCGCAACATCCCTCACTTCCTGTTCGCCGCCGACAGCCCGCTGCGCATCCGCTGGCCTTACCTGCTGCGCGGCGCACCGTGGCTTGCGCGGTTCCTGCTCGCGTCGACGCCCGCGCGCCATGCGCGCAGCGCGAGCGCGCTGGCCGCGCTGCTGTCGCGCGCCGCCGACGGCTATGCGCCGCTGCTCGCGCCGCCGCGGCTCGCCGCGTTCGTGCGGCCGCGCGAATGCCTGTACCTGTATGCGCGGCAGGCATCGTTCGATGCCGCGCAACCGTCGCTCGCGCTGCGGCGCCGGCTCGGCGTGCCGTTCGAGACGCTCGACGCGAGCGCGATCCGCCAGCTCGAGCCCGCACTCGCGCCGATCTTCACGCGCGGCGTGCTGTTCGTCGGCAGCTGGCATTTCTCCGACCCGCACGGCTTCCTCGGCGAGCTGTTCGCGCAACTCGCCGCCTCCGGCGCAACGCTCGAACGGGTGCGCGTCGAGCGGATCGCGCCCGCCGGCGACAGCGTGAACGTGCAGGCGGGCGGCACGGTGCGCGCGTTCGATCATGTCGTCATTGCCGCAGGCGCACGCTCGCGCGAATTCGCGGCCGCGTGCGGCGACGCGGTGCCGCTCGATACCGAGCGCGGCTATCACGTGCAGTTCGCCACGCACGAGCCGATCGTCACGCGGCCGGTCGGCTGGGCCGAACGCGGCTTCTACATGACGCCGCTCGACGAAGGGTTGCGCGCGGCCGGCACCGTCGAACTCGGCGGCTTCGACGCGCCGATGAACCCGTCGCTCGTCGCGCTGCTCACGCGCTCCGCACGCGAAGCCGTGCCGTCGCTCGGCGCGCCGACGCGCAGCTGGCTCGGCTTCCGGCCGACGCTACCCGACGGCGTACCCGTCATCGGCCACGCGCGGCACAGCGCGCGCGTGATCCACGCATTCGGTCATCAGCATCTCGGCGTCACGCTCGCCGGCATCACCGGGCAGATCGTCGCCGACCTCGTCGCCCGGCGCACACCGCCGCTGGACCTCACGCCGTACCGGGCCGCGCGATTCTGACGCGCGCCACGACTTCCACCCACACAAGGAGAGGCATCATGAATCGTCGTCACTGGCTGGTATGGCTGGCCGTCTGCTCGATCGGCACGGTCGCGGGGGCCGCGCAGGCCGCGGACCCGGAAACCGTCAAGATCGGCTTCGCCGGCCCGCTGACGGGGCCGGTCGCGCGCGTCGGCAAGGATCTGCAATACGGCGCGCAGCTCGCACTCGACGAGGAGAACGCGAAGCATCCGACCGTCGGCGGCAAGCCGGTGCGCTTCGTGCTCGACGTGCAGGACGACCAGGCCGATCCGCGCATCGCGATCCAGGTCGCGCAGAAGCTGGTCGACGACGGCGTGGTCGGCGTGATCGGCCACTACAACTCCGGCTGCAGCATTCCGGCGTCGGCCGTCTACAAGCAGGCGAACGTCGCGATGATCACGCCCGGTTCGACCAATCCGCAACTGACGATGCAGGGCTTCAAGAACGTGTTCCGCACGATGGGGCACGACGGCGTCGGCGGCGTGGTGGCCGGCCGCTTCGCGGTCGAACAGCTGAAGGCGAAGCGGATCGGCATCATCGACGATCGCACCGCGTTCGGCCAGGGTCTCGCCGACGCGTTCGAGAAAGGCGTGAAGGACGCGCACGGCAGCATCGTCGGCCGCGAATACACGAACGACAAGGCCGTCGATTTCCGCGGCATCCTGACGACGATGAAGAGCAACAACGTCGACCTGCTGTTCTTCGGCGGGCTCGACGAGCAAGGCGCGATGCTCGTCAAGCAGATGCGCTCGCTCGGCATCCGCGCGCAGCTGTTCGGCGCCGGCGCGTTGAAAAGCAACGCATTCCTGAAGATCGCCGGCAACGCGGGCGAAGGTACGCAGGATCTCGAGCCCGGCCCCGCGCTCGACAAGCTGCCGTCAGCCGTCGCGTTCGCGCAGCGCTACAAGGCGCGCTTCAACCAGGACGTCGAGCTGTATGCGCCGTTCGCGTACGACGCGGCGCTCGCGATGATCGCGGCGGTCCGCAAGGCTGATTCGCTCGATCGCGGCAAGATCGTCGCGAGCCTGCCGGGCGTATCGGTGACCGGCGTGACCGGCAAGATCTCGTTCGACGAGCGCGGCGACCTGATCAAGCCGCCGTACACGCTGTTCCGCGTCGAACAGGGGCAGTGGCACAGCATCCGCACGGTCGGCGGCGCGTCGAACTGATGCCGGGCCGCGCGCCGGCGGGCCACACCGTCAGCGCGCCGCCTGCTGCCGCTGCACCTCCTGCGCTTTCATCTGCAGATACGCGTTCCTTTCCACTTCGTGCAGTTGCTGCGGATACTGTTCGGTCGCGTCGAACCAGCGCGCGAGGCGCTGGTCGAGCGGCTTGTCGAGCGTCGCGAGATACGTGTCGATCGCGAGGTAGTAGCGCATCGTGTTGCGCTCCAGCAGCCCGCGCACGCCGCCGATGTACTGCGGCTGCGCGGCCGATGCGCCGACGTTCGTGAACCCGACCTTGTCGCTGCCGACCGTTGCCAGGTAGGTCTTCATCGCCATCCGGCCGACCGTGCCGAAGCCATACGAATACGTGAGGTGCAGGAACGTGCGCGACCCGCCGGCCGGCACGGCCTCCAGCGCGATCCGGTAGTCCTTCGTGCCCATCGGGCCGCTGTCGGCGGTCAGGTCGACCTGGAAATAGTCGGGCGTCGCGGCCGCCACGCGATAGCGGAATTGCACGCGATAGGTGTCCGACAGCTTCTGCTGGATCTTGCGGCCGAGGTTCACGTCGAGCACCGGGCCGTTGCTGCCGCTCGACGCGTGACAGTACTTCGTGTTCAGGTGCAGGATCAGCACCGCGCACCAGTTCGCCGGGCCCTGCGCAGGATCGTCGAGCTGATCGCTCACGACCGCGAACGGATAATCGACCACCGCGTAGATGTCGCCCTTCAGCGATGACGACGATTCCGCCGATTCGAGGACCACCGGCCGGTGAAACGCGTTGTCCTTCAGTTGCGCGCCGAGGCTGCGATAGCGATCGAGCAACGCGGCCGCGCCGCCCGCACCGTCCGCGCCGAACGACAACGCGCTCCAGCCAAGACACGCAACCGCGACGAGCGCGTGCCACGCGCGGCGGGCACGCCACGTGCCGCGCGGATGTCCGGATGTCTCCATTCTTGTACTCCCTGGCGCGCGATGGCCGCACGCATGTGTCACAGAATACGCCTGCGTGTCGCGCACTGTCGCTATCGGCTCCGCTTCACCGGCATCGGCAACTGCGCGGTGGTGATCCGGATCAATGCCGACAGCCATTCGCGGTCGTCCCAGCGATCGCCGGCGATGACGAGGTGCGGCTTCGCGGCCGGATACGGCGGGGCTTCTTCGCAGGCGCCGAGATACGCGCGCCCTTCCGGGGTCGGCTTGACGAACAGCCGGTCGTCGCAGACGAGCGCGACCATCTTGCCATCGCAATAGATGCCATACTCGCCGAACATCTTGCGGGACGAGACCGTACCGGCCGCCGCGATCTGCTCGACGATGAAATCGACCGTGCTCTGGCTGGATGCCATTCACTGCTCCTTGCGAAAAAAATTATGACCGCCGCGTGCACCGACCGTTCCGTGCCATCGGCCGATGCGTTGCGGCGCGTCATTCATTCGTCGACCGCCAGCCTGTTCCAGCACCGGCCGGGCCGTCCCTGCCAACAATCTCCTGACACACCTGACAGTTACATCGCAACGCGATGAATCGTCCAATAGCGCTTCACAAAAATCCGCCTTCGGTCACGCGTCTGGAGAGAGACGCGGGCCACCTGGCCGCACAATGGTGTGCCACGAAGCATCACGACGAGGAACCCGATGAGCGTACCCGCCCGCTATCCCGCATGGCTCAGGCAAGCCTATGAACCATGCCGGCGCCTCGTTCCCGGCGCGATGCTGAGCGAGTCGATCCCGATCGACGAAGCGGCATTGCGCGTCACGGCGGAGGACATCCTCGCCCCGGACGACGTTCCGTCCGTTCCGCTGGCCGCCTGCGACGGCTATGCGCTGCGTGCGGCCGATACAGCAACCGCCTCTCGCCGGGAACCCGTCGAGCTCGACTGCAAAGTCGGGCTGGGCCAGCTGGCGTCGCGAACGGCCAGCCCGGCTGCCCGCGCGCTCGGCGAACGGCAAGTGGCCAGCATTCCCGCCTACGTCGCGATGCCGGATCACGCCGACACGGTTGCGCCGAACGCCGAGCATCGGTGGATCGACTCGCACACGGGCGCACGCCTGCGGTTTCATGCGCCGCTGGCGGAAGGGCAGCACGTGATCGCCATCGGCAGTGAATTCCGGAAAGGACACGTGCTGCTCGCGAAAGGGATGCGGATCACGCCCGCGCGACAGGCGGCGTTGATAGCGGCAGGTGTGCGCGACGTTGCCGTCACGAGGCGGCCGCGTGTCGGCGTCGTGATCGCCAGTTACGATGTGGCGCCGCCGAGCCACGCGCGCGAACCCTGGCAGCGATTCGACTCGATGGGCCCGTATCTGCGCGCGGTGCTGCGGCAATGGGGTTACGACGTCCCGGTCGTCGAATATCTGCCGTTGCCTTCGACAGATTCGTTGTCGCCCGAGGTGGAGCGCAACGAACGGGCCTTCAGGCAGCAGCTGGTCGAGCTGTCCAGCCGCTACGACCTGATCGTCGGCGCCGGATTGCCGGCGGGTGCGCCATTCGGGATTCGCGGCCTGAATGCGCAGATGATGTATTCGAACAGCCGGGAGACGGTCCAGGTCCGGCAGGTGCCCGGCGAACGCTTCAACGTCGGGCGAAGCGAAGACCGCTCGCCGCCGACGAAGTGGACAGTGAAATCCACGAGGCCGGACGGCTTCGTCTACCGGACGGAGTCGTTCATCCGCTACGACCAGGCCGTGCTGGTCAACCTGCCGGGTCACACGAGCGGCGTCGCCGTACTGCTGCATACGATCGTCCCGCACGTGCTCGACCTGCTGGAGCACATGGCGACGCCGGGGCCGTATTGGGAAACCGCACTGACCGCGCACGACATCGAACCCGATGCCGAAGTCAACGGGATGCGATGGGGCAATCTGTCCGCCACCGAACGCGGCGAATCGCGGGTCCGTCTTCTGCCGTTCCAGGGTGACGGCCCCATCCGCGGCGTGGCCGAAGCCGACGTGCTCGTCGCGATCCCGGCGGGCGTCGATGCACTGCCGGCCGGGACGCCCGTGCTGTTTCTGCGACTGGATGGCACGGGTACGCGCGCGTCGCGCACCGACGTCACGACGGACGACACCGCGACCGTTCCGGCGCAGTCGCCGCAGGCCGCGGCCTCCGCCGCTGCACCGGTTGCCGGCGCCGCTGCGCCTGATGTTCACGATGCATGGAAACGCATCGAACACGCGATCGCCGCCCATCCCGCGAGCTTGCCGGGCGGCCTGAACGGGCCGGCCGACGCTCATGCGATTGCCGAACTCCAAGCCGCGCTGGGTTCGACGCTGCCGGACGACCTGATCGCCAGCCTCCGGTTGCACGACGGGCAAGCCGATCCCGACGCCGTGTTCGCCGAAAGCGATGCGTTGTTGAGCGCGCAGGAGATCGTCGCGCAATGGTCGATCTGGCAGAAACTGGTTGCGTCCGGCGACTTCGACGGCATGTCATCGGAACCCGACGCCGGCATTCGCGACGACTGGTACAACCTCAAGTGGCTTCCGTTCACGCACGACGGCAGCGGCAACCATCTGTGCATCGACCTCGATCCCGCGGCAGGCGGCGTGGCAGGCCAGGTGATCCGCGTGTGGCATGACGACGAGCTGCGCGAACGCGTCGCGTCCAGTTATGCGGAATGGCTCGCGGGCGTGGCCGCGGAGCGCGACGACCGGTCCGGCGATTGACCGGCCGGAAAACACGGGCCGGGGCGCCTTACCGAAGCCGGCAGTCGTCGATCGACTGCTCCGCGCACATGCACTTGTCGAAGCACTCGGCCCGGATGGTGGACATCCCGCGCTTTCGCCTTCGATGCGCTTCGGCCCTTTCGGTGCATCGGCTCTCGAAGGCGTTTTCTCCGTCGTCGCATGACCTGGTTCGGACCTCACGTCAACGCGATTCTCACGGTACGGCCCGATGAGCCGGCGGCGCCGTCAGCGATGCGGCCCGGCCATGCCCGAACGACCAGTCGTCGGCACCGGTCGTGCCGATGATCACCATCACGTCCGCGGGCCGGATACCGGGGCTGTCCGCGAGTCGTTCGACGAGTTTCGCGTAGAACGCCGCTTTACACGCAGGACTGCGCACGCGGCCAGCCGTGATGTGGATCAGGACGAAATCGTCGGTGCGCGGCCCGCCACCGTAGTCCCGGTCATAGACCAGTTCGCCCGGCCGGCACTGCTGAAAGATCTGGAAGCAATCCCCGGCCGGCACCTCGAACGTTTGCTCGAGCGCCTCCTGCAAGCTCCTCGAAATCGCCGCCAACCAGTCGGCGGGCTTACCGTCCAGCAACGCAATTCTCGCGTAAGGCATCGAACACCTCTCCGTTATTCGGGCAGCGCGGCGAGCGCATTGATCGCGGATGCCGCGGCGGGCCAGCCGGCGTAGAACGCGAGGTGGGTGATCAGTTCTCCCAGCTCGCCTTTCGTGACGCCGTTGGCGATGGCTCTCTGCAGGTGTCCGGGCAGTTGCTCGGGACGATAGAGCGCCGTGAGCGCAGCAACGGTGGCAATGCTGCGCTCCCGTGGCGAAAGCTCGGGGCGCTGCCAGACATCGCCAAAGAGCACGTCTTCGCTCAGTTGAGCGAGCTTTGGAGCGAATCGCGTGATTTTTTCCAGATCGGTGGCGGGTTTGGCCATCAGGGCACCTGTGGTGGGGATTGACGGCTTTCAGTCTAGCCAGCCACGCGCATGCTGAATATTTGAAATATCTGCATCAACGATCCTGTTTTTTTGAACGATCGACATCCGCCCGATATTGCCGGATCTGGCCGTGCGCCGTCGTTTCGCAACCGGTGTCGAACCGGCAGCGTTGCCCAGGCGGCGGAACGGCTGAATCGCTCGCCATCGGCCGCCGGCGCGCCACTGAAAAAGCGCGAGGACCACGCGGGTCAGGATGTTCGAAAACGCCCACGGTACGCGCCCGGGCTCAGCCCGACCCGCTCCTTGAACAACCTGCAGAACGAACTCACGTCGCTATAGCCGACCTTGACTGCAACCGCCTCGATACTCAGGTCGCCCGCCTCGAACAGCCCACGGGCCGCCTCGATTCTCAGGCTTTGCAAATAACGCAGCGGCGTCTGATCCAGCGCGGCCTGAAAGCGGCGGATGAGGGTCCGCTCGCTCACGCCGAGTTCGCTCGCGAGCACCGATATCCGCACCTCTTTTGCCATGCTCCTCTGCAACCGGTGCTGGGCGCGATGAACCAGCGAATCGCCATGAACCTTGTCGGCCAGCAATGGGAGATAAGGCGTTTGCCGGGTCTGGCTGACGTCGATGAGCATGGTCTTCGCGCAGAGCGACGCAATCGTCGGCCCCGACAGACGCTCGATGATGTGAATCGTCTGCAGCAGATAGGAAGCCGATGCGCCGGCGCAAATCAGGCGATCGACTTCAGTCAGAACGGGTTCGACCTGAAGATTCACACGGGGAAACCTGGCGCGAAACTGGTCGGCGAGCCACCACGTCGTCGTCGCCGATCGTCCGTCGAGCAGGCCGGTCTTCGCCAGAATGAAGGTGCCGGTGCAGTTTGCCGCGACACAAGCGCCGGCGTTCCATTGCGCGATCAGCCAGTCGCACGCCATCGATTGACTCGCCAGCAGCTTGTCGAACGCCTTGTGCCCGGCGTAGTGCGCACTAGGGACGAACACCAGGTCGAATCGCTGCCGCGGACGAATCGGTTGCGTACTGATCTCCAGACCGTTGCTGGTCCTGACCGGACCGCCATGCTGCGACACGAAATGCCACTCGTAGCGCGCCCCCGCTTCGCCGTTCTGCCGCCTCAGGTGGGAATTCGCAACCTGAAGTATGTCGGCGAATCCCCCCAGGCTGAAGGCATAGCAATTTTCGTAGGCAAGGATGGCCGCGCGGTGCATGTCGGATTTCGCAAAGTGTTTGTCACTTCCGCCAATGTACAGCAGCGCGCGGCGCGACGAAACTTTCGATGCGAAGTCACGTTTCACGCCTGATACCCGCGTTCCAGCCGGTATCCATTGCCCTTTCGTCACGAGGCCAGCTTTCATGAAAGTCCTGATCGTCCACGCGCATCCCGAACCGCAGTCATTCTGCACGGCACTCAAAACCACGGCAGTCGATGTGCTCGGCGACGCCGGGCACGAAGTGGAGGTGTCGGATCTCTATGCCATGGGTTTCAATCCCGTCGCATCCGCCGATGACTTCGGAACACGCGCCAACCCCGACTACTGCGTCTATGCACTCGAGCAGCGCCACGGCGTTGCCGGCGGCACCATCGCCCCGGACATCAAGGACGAACTCGAGAAGCTCATGCGATGCGACTTGCTCATCCTGAACTTTCCGCTGTTCTGGTTCTCGACCCCGGCGATACTCAAGGGCTGGATCGATCGCGTTCTCGTCTCCGGACCCGTTTATGGCGGCATGCGCTTCTACAATCGCGGCGGCCTGCGCGGGAAGCGCGCCGTGGTGAGTCTCACGCTGGGCGGACAGGCTCACATGTTCGCTGACGACGGCGTCCACGGGCCACTCATGGACATGCTGCGGCCGCTGCTGCAAGGCACGCTCGGCTATACCGGGCTCGATGTGCTCGAGCCGTTCGTGGCCTGGCATGTTCCTTATGTCACGCACGACGTGCGACTCGACTATCTGGCAGCCTGGCGAAGCCGCTTGTCGTCGCTCGCGACGGAATCACCGCTTCCATTCCCGAGTCTCGATGACTTCGACGAACGTTTGCATCCGGTCACCGGCGCAACCCCGGCGATCGAAACACGCCAGGTAGCGCGCGTGAAGATGTGAACGGGCGAAAATGACGCTTCCCGTGCGACATTCGCCAGATGCTCGACGACCAGCTCTTTTTGCATGTCGACCTCCGGCGGATCCGCGCGAAACGGTGCGCGCGCATGGCAGAAAGTGCGGGAGAAATGACCTTGCGACAGGCCGCGCGCGGCGCGATGCTACAGGCCGCTCATGCCTTCGAGGGATCGTGATGGCCTCCACGCCGTTCATCGTCGTATTCGCATTGTTCGATCACGTCACGCAGCTCGATTTCACCGGGCCGGACGAAGTGTTCTGGCGCCTTCCGGGCGCACAAATTCACCGCGCTTCCGTTCGCGGCGGATCGATTCGCGCGGACAGCGGCCTCGCCGTTGCGGAGGTCGGGCGGCTCGCCGACATCGCGCATGCCGATCTCGTCTGCGTGCCGGGCGGGCTCGGCGTGATCGACGCGATCGCCGACGATGCGTTCGTCCGCGAGGTGCGCCGGCTCGCGCAGGATGCGCGCTATGTGACGTCGGTGTGCAGCGGGTCGCTGGTGCTCGGCGCGGCCGGGTTGCTGCGAGGACGACGGGCGGCCTGCCACTGGGCGTGGCGCGACCTGCTGCCGCCGTTCGGTGCGATCGTCGACGAAGGGCGCGTGGTGCGCGACGGCAGGATCGTCACGGGCGGCGGCGTGACCGCCGGCATCGACATGGCGCTCGCGGTGATGGCCGACGTCGCAGGGGCGGAATACGCACAGGCGGTGCAGCTCGGCATCGAATATGCGCCGGAGCCGCCGTTCGACTGCGGGCGCCCCGAACTTGCCGCCCAGGATGTGCTCGCTTCCGTCTGCGCGCTGTTCGAGCGCGTACGGCCCGATCGTCATGCGGTCGTCGCGCGTGCGGCGCAGCAACTCGCGCAACGGGACGGATGCGGATGCGCGGCATGCCGCTAAAGCGGTGGCCGCCTGCCGCGCGCGACGCCGCTACTTGTCCGCAGCAAACGCACTCGACATCTGCCGCGCGCGCTTCACGTCGTCGCCATGCAGGTAAATCGATGTCGTCGAAATCGACGCATGCCGCAGGTTGTCGCGCACGGTCGTCAACTCGGCCCCGCGTGCAAGCGCGTGCGTCGCATGCGTATGCCGCATCCAGTGCGGGCTCGCCTGGCGCAGCTTCTGCGCCAGCGCCGGGTTGTCGGCATCGACGGCATCGGCCGTCTGCGCAAAAAACCGCTGCATCACCTTCCACAACCGCACGCTCGTGATCGCGGCCGCATCGTCTTCCGCGAGGCTCGGAATCAGCGGCGTATCGGGCCGCCAGCGCGCGGGCGTCACCGGCAACCGTCGCGCGACCAGATAGCGATCGAGCGCCGTACGCGCAAGCGGCGGCATCGCGACACGCGCGGCCTTGCTGCCCTTGCCGATCACCTTCAGCCACGCGTCGCCGTGCGCATCCGTCTCGATGCCGCCGAGCGTCGCGCCGACCAGCTCGCTCGCGCGCAGCCCGGTCGCATAGCCGAAATCGAGAATGAAGCGCAGCCGTTGCGCGGCGCCCGGCGTCCAGCCCGACTGCGGCGCGCCGGCCGGTGTGCGCCTCCGGAATTCGAGACCGTCGGCGATCGTGCGGACCAGCAGCCACTCGCCTTCGGTAAATGCATGCGACGTGTCGAGTGCGTTCGCGCCGCGCGTATCGCGCACCTTCACGCCCGCGAACGGATTCGCGAGCAGGTAGCGCTGCTCGATCAGCCAGCGGAACAGTGCACCGAGCACCGACAGCGTGTACGCCGCCGAGCGCGCGGACAGCGCGCCCGAGAACGGCCGCCAGTCGGGCGCGCCGCGCGGCCGCACCGGCCCGACCCAGCGCTCGTGCGGCGTCGGGCGCCGGATGAACGCGCGATACGCGACCGCATCCTCGGTCGTCAGCGACGACAGCGCGCGGCCGCGCTCGACGATCGCCCACAGTATCAGCCGCTCCGCTTCCTTGCGGTATGCGCGCCGCGTCGCGGCCGATTCGTGCAGCGACAGCCATGCGTGCACGGCCGCGTAGTCGTTGTCCGCGTCGAGCGTGCTGGTCGCGCGCGGCGCGCGGAACGTGCCGGCCGAGCCGTCGACCTCGTGCGGCAGCTTCAGCTGTTCCCACGGCACGATGCTGCCGCGCGGCGTCGCGGCGATCAGCGCGCGCGCCCGTTCGGTCAGGTCCGGGTGCGCGGCGAAGAAGGCCTCGATGCGCCGCGCGCTGGCCACGCCGAGGCCCGCGATCGCGCTCCACCACTGGCGCCGGCGCGGAATGCGCACCGTCAGGTCGGCCAGCGTCGCGATGCCATGCGCGCGCAGCGCGCCGACCGCGCGGGCGGGCAGCCACAGGCCGACGTCGTCGCTGATCTGCGGGACCGGTGCCCGCGCATGACGCAGCAGGCCGATCGCTTCGGTTGCGGCCTTCGCCTCCCGCAAACGCTCACCGTCGGCATGCCCGAGCCGTTCCGCGAGTTCGGGCCGACCGGCCTGCCGCGCGACGCGCACGAGGCGGCGGCGAATCGCGCCGATCACGCCGCGCGCCGATCGCCCGTCGCCCAGGCGATCGGGCAAGTAGCGCTCGACGGCCTGGCGCACGGTCATGCCCGCATACCACGCGCGCAGCGCGGCCAGTTCGTCGGCGTCGGGAAAGCCTGCGGGCGCAGGCGCGGAATCGGGGGAAAGCGGTGAAATGAGGCGCGGTTTCATGGGCGCCAGTTTGACAGAAGCGCGCGCGGCCGGATACGTCGTGCGCGCCTGCAGAGGGAAGCGACGCACTGACGCGATCCCGAGCCTTCCGGCATCGCGCCCGCGCATCGATCGCGCCCCGTCAGCCCGTGACCGGCGTGCGCCGCACTTCCGACAGGTAGATGAGGATCAACGACACCCACACGATCCCGTACAGGAACATGAAGCAGGTCGTGCGCACGCGCAGCAGGTCGAGCAGCACGCCGAACAGAATCGGCAGCAGGAAGCCGCCGAGCCCGCCCGCGAGCCCGACGATGCAGGTGACGACGCCCATGTTGTCCGCGAAGTCGTCGGCGACGTACTTGAAGGTCGACGCCATCCCGAGCGCGAACACCGCGCCGAGCACGAAGGTCAGCGCGACGAAACCGGCCACCGGCATCGACACGTTCAGCGTCGCGGTGCCGTCGATCGTGTGGATCACGAAGTCGGTCGCCGGGTACGACAACAGGAACAACGCGATCCACGCGACCCACAGCCCCCACCACGTGACCGCATGCGCGCCGAAGCGGTCGGACAGCGCGCCGCCGAGCGCGCGCAGCACGGAGCCCGGCAGCGAGAAGCCGGCCGCGAACGCGGAAGCCATCACGAGCGACATCCCGTACTCGCTCTTCAGGTACTGCGGAATCCACAGCGACAGCGCCGTGAAGCCGCCAAACGTGATCGAGTAGTACTGGCAGAGCCGCCACACGCGCGGGTCGCGCAGCACCTTGAACGCGTCGAGCATCGACCCGCCGCGCTTGCCCGCGCCCGGATCGGGCGCCGACGCGAACCAGAAGATCAGCGCCGTGACGAGCAGCGCGACCGCGTAGATGCGCGGCACGACGCGCCAGCCGTACGCATCGAGCAGCAGCGGCGTGACGAACAAGTTGACGGCCGCGCCGGCCGTGCCCGCGCCGAACACGCCCATCGCGAGCCCGCGCCGCTGCGGCGGGAAGAAGCGCGCGACATACGGCGTGCCGACCGCGAACGACGCGCCGACGCAGCCGAGGAACAGCCCGATCAGCAGGAACTGCCACAGCTGCGTCGCGTAGCTGACGACATAGACGGGCACCGCGCACACGACGAGCAGCACCGTCATCACGATGCGGCCGCCGAAGCGGTCGGTCCACGTGCCGAGCGGCAAGCGCATCAGCGCGCCGGTCAGCACCGGCGTCGACGTGAGCAGCCCGAACTCCGTGCTGTTCAGCCCGAGGTCGGTGCGCAGCTGTACGCCGAGCACGCCGAACATCATCCACACGACGAAACACACCATGAACGCGAGCGTGCTCGCGGCCAGCACCGACCACGCGCGCAGCGGGACGGCCGGCGCGTTCACGACCGGCCCGGCATTACCTTGTTGAATTGCCATACGCAAGACTCCGTTACTGGACCAGCGGCCCGTTCGCGCCGTCGAATTCGACGCCTTCGACGCGCGCATCGCCCGCGAGAATCGCCACGTACTGCCGCATCGCCCGCTGCCGCACGCGTTCCGACAGGTACGCGGCGATCTGGCCGGCGGCTTCGTCGAACGGCACCGCGTCGCCCTCCACGCGACGCTCGATGCGCACGATGTGGAAGCCGAAGCGCGTGTTGACGAGTTTCGGCAGCACGCCGATGCCGTCGGTATCGAACAGCGCGGCCTCGAATTCCGGCACCGTATCGCCGCGCAGCAGTTGCCCGAGGCTGCCGCCGACTTCCGCCGACGGGCAGTTCGACGACGCGCGCGCGACCGCTTCGAACGTCCCGGGCGCGGCCACGACATCGGCGAGCGCCCGTTCCGCGCGCTGCCGCAGCGGCGCGAGCGGCACGCGATCCGTCATCGCGAACAGCACGTGGCTCGCATAGACGATGTCGTTGCGGCGAAAGCGCGCCGGGTGCTGCGCGTAATAGCGCTCGCAATCCGCGCGATCGGGTTCGGGCACGTGCGTCAGTTCGCGTTCGAGCAACGCGTCGACGGCCGCGTCGTCGAGCGGTGCCCCCTCGTCGAGCAGCGAGAGCGATATCGCGCGCTGCCGCAGCAGCTCGCGCACCGCGAGCGCGCGCCGTGCCGCGTCGAGCGGATCGGGCGTCTCGCCGTGATGCGCGGCCTCGGCCGCGATCGCAGCGTCGTCGATCGTGATGCCGTTGATGCGCAAGACGACCGGTGCATCGGAGAGAACGTCGTTCATGCGGCCTCCTCAGCGCTTGCGCACGAGCTGGTACGGGCGGATCAGGTACGCGACCGACGCGATCCCGCTCCAGATATGCACCATCCGCGTGAACGGCGACACGAGGAAGATCGTGAAGCCGAGCAGGATGTGCAGCCGGTACGTCAGCGGCACGCCGACGAGCAGGCTCGCGATATCCGGCCGGAACGTGACGACGCCCTTCACGTAATCGGTCAACTGTTCGAACATCGCGCCGTCCATGTGCCGCGTCGACAGCACGACGGTGCCGAGCCCGAGCGCAAGCTGCACCCACAGCATCAGCACGATCAGGATGTCGGACCGGCGGCTGTTGCGACGGATGCGCGGATCGCCCAGGCGACGCCAGATCAGGATCGTGAGCCCGACGATCGCCGCGACGCCGGCCGCGCCGCCCGCCACCATCGCGACGAGCTGATGCCCGGACGCCGACAGGAATGGCGACACGAGCCAGTGCGGCGCCAGAAAGCCGCCGAAGTGACCGAGCACGACGACCAGCACACCCCAGTGAAACAGGTTGCTGCCGAGCCGCAGCATGCCGTGGCGCAACAGCTGCGACGAATCGCTTTTCCACGTGTACTGCTCGCGGTCGAAGCGGATCAGGCTGCCGACCAGCAAGACGGCGAGGCAGATGTACGGGTAGATCCCGAACAGGAACTGATGCAAGTAAGCGTTCATGTCTTTCCCCAGTTGGGCCCGCGCTTACGCGCCGCGGGCCGGCCGCCTGTCGTGGAACCGCACGGTCTGCTCCGCCGGCGTCGCTGCCCCGACGAAGCGCACGGCCTCGTCCGCATACGATGCGTCGAGCGCGCGGTAGTCGTCGGCGCTCGGCCGCTCGGCGGCCACGTCGTCGTCGGCTGCATCCGGCGCGTCGGCCGGCGCGAGGCCGGCCAGCGGCAACAGCGCGCCGACGACGAAGCTGTAATGGCTGCCGCGCTGCGCGAGCTGGCCGGCCAGCGCGCGCAGGATCTCGCCGGTTTCGGCGAGCAGCTTGCGTGCGTCGGGCACCGGCAGCCGCGACAGGTATTCGAGGAACACGGGCAGGTAGTCGGGCAATTCGCCCGGGTTCAGGAACAGCCCGTGCCGCTCGTACATCTGCAGCAGGTCGACCATCGCCTGCCCGCGGTCGCGCGATTCGCCGTGCACGTGTTCGAACAGGTACAGCGACGTCGCGCGGCCACGGTCGAACAGCCCGACGTAGTTCTCCTGCAGCGTCAGCAGGTCGCGCTCGCGCACATAGGCAAAGAACCGGTCGAGGCCTGCGCGTACCGACTTCGGCACGCGGGTGCGGTCGCGCAGGTGCGCTTCGATCGAGTCGAGCGCGTCGACGAGCGATGCGTCGGGATAGTCGAGCAGCGCCGCGAGCGCCGCGTAGGTCGGATCGGATGCGGTGCTCGTCATCGGGAAGCCTCGTGGATCGGGATGGTCTTGTTGCCCTTCTTCGGGCTGAACAGGCTCGCTTCGGAACGGCCGTCCGAGCAGCCGTTGCCGAACGAGAAGCCACACGACGCGCGCAGGTCGTATGCGTTCTCCGCATACTCGCGGTGGGCGGTCGGGATCACGAAGCGATCCTCGTAGTTCGCGATCGCGAGATAGCGATACATCTCCTCGACCTGCGCGAGCGACAGCCCGACCTGGTCGAGCACGCCGCGCGCGTCGATGCCGTCCACGTGGCGCGCACGCATGAACGCACGCATCGCGAGCAGCCGTTCGAGCGCGAGCTTCACGGGCGCCTCGTCGCCGGCCGTCAGCAGGTTCGCCAGATAGCGCAGCGGGATGCGCAGCGATTCGACGTCCGGCAGGTAGCCGTTCATCCCGAGCGCGCCGCTGTTCGCGGCCGAGTTGATCGGCGACAGCGGCGGCACGTACCACACCATCGGCAGCGTCCGGTATTCCGGGTGCAGCGGGAATGCAATCTTCCAGTCGATCGCCATCTTGTAGGTCGGCGAACGCCGCGCGGCGTCGATCCACGCGGCCGGCACGCCGTCGCGCTCGGCCTGCGCGATCACGGCCGGATCGTCCGGATCGAGGAACAGCGACAGCTGGGCTTCGTACAGGTCCTTCTCGTTCTCCACGCTGGCCGCTTCGCCGATGCGATCGGCGTCGTACAGCAGCACGCCGAGATAGCGGATGCGGCCGACGCAGGTTTCCGAGCACACGGTCGGCTGGCCGGCCTCGATGCGCGGATAGCAGAAGATGCACTTCTCGGCCTTGCCGCTCTGCCAGTTGTAGTAGATCTTCTTGTACGGGCAGCCCGATACGCACATGCGCCAGCCGCGGCACTTGTCCTGGTCGATCAGCACGATGCCGTCCTCCTCGCGCTTGTAGATCGAGCCCGACGGGCACGACGCGACGCACGCCGGGTTCAGGCAGTGCTCGCACAGGCGCGGCAGGTACATCATGAAGGTGTTCTCGAACTGCCCGTAGATGTCCTTCTGCACGTTCTCGAAGTTGGTGTCCTTCGCGCGCTTCTCGAACTCGCCGCCGAGGATTTCCTCCCAGTTCGGCCCCCACTCGATCTTCTCGAGCCGCTGGCCGCTGATCACCGAGCGCGGCCGCGCGACCGGCATCGCGCGCGTGTTGCCGGCTTCCTGCAGGTGCGCGTAGTCGAACGTGAACGGCTCGTAGTAGTCGTCGATCTCGGGCAGATGCGGATTCGCGAAGATCTGCGCGAGCAGTCGCCACTTGCTGCCGAGGCGCGGCTCGATCTTGCCGTCCGCGCGCCGCCGCCAGCCGCCGCGCCAGCGGTCCTGGTTCTCCCAGTCCTTCGGATAGCCGATGCCCGGTTTCGTCTCGACGTTGTTGAACCACGCGTATTCCATCCCTTCGCGGCTCGTCCACACGTTCTTGCAGGTCACCGAGCAGGTATGGCATCCGATGCACTTGTCGAGGTTCAGCACCATCGCGATCTGTGCGCGTACCTTCATGACGTTTCTCCCGTGTCGATGGGAGTTGGCGCTTTGGCGCCTACTCCCGTCCCATGCAAGGCCCCTACCGCGTGCATTGCGGGATCGACCGCAGTCTCTTCGCCGTCGAGCCAGTCGATCTTGTTCATCCTGCGCACGATCAGGAACTCGTCGCGATTCGAGCCCACCGTGCCGTAGTAGTTGAAGCCGTACGCGAGCTGCGCGTAGCCGCCGATCATGTGGGTCGGCTTCAACGCGATGCGCGTGACCGAGTTGTGGATGCCGCCGCGCGTGCCGGTGATCTCGGAGCCCGGCGTGTTCACGATCTTCTCCTGCGCGTGGTACATCATCACCATCCCGGACGGGATCCGCTGGCTGACGACGGCCCGCGCACACAACGCGCCGTTCGAGTTGTAGCACTCGATCCAGTCGTTATCGACCGCGCCGATCGCCTTCGCGTCGTCCTCCGACATCCATACGATCGGGCCGCCGCGCGACAGCGTCAGCATCAGCAGGTTGTCCGTGTACGTGCTGTGGATCCCCCACTTCTGGTGCGGCGTCAGGAAGTTCAGCACACGTTCGGGGTTGCCGTTCGAGCGCGTGCCGAGCATGTGCGCGTAGCTGCCCGTATCGACCGGCGGCTTGTACGCGCACAGCGATTCGCCGAACGCGCGCATCCACGCGTGATCCTGGTACAACTGCTGGCGGCCGGTCATCGTGCGCCACGGCACCAGTTCGTGCACGTTCACGTAGCCGGCGTTGTACGACACGTGCTCGGATTCGATCCCGCTCCAGGTCGGCGACGAGATGATCTTGCGCGGCTGCGCCTGGATGTCGCGGAAACGGATCTTCTCGTCGGCGCGCGCGGCAGCGAGGTGCGTGTGGTCGACGCCCGTGATGCCGGACAGCGCGCGCCACGCCTTCACCGCCACTTCGCCGTTGGTCTCGGGCGCGAGCGCGAGGATCACCTCGGCCGCGTCGAGCGCCGTGTCGATGCGCGGGCGCCCTTGCGCGGCGCCGTCGGCGACCCTGTAGTTGAGCTCGCCGAGCAGCGTCACTTCGTCCTTCGTGTCCCAGCCGATGCCCTTGCCGCCGTTGCCGAGCGTGTCCATCAGCGGCCCGAGCGACGTGAAACGCGCATACGTATTCGGATAGTCGCGCTCGACGACGGTCACGGTCGGCATCGTCCGGCCCGGCACCGGTTCGCATTCGCCGCGCTTCCAGTCCTGCACGTCGAACGGCTGTGCCAGCTCGCCCGGCGTGTCGTGCGCGATCGGCGCGAGCACGACGTCGCGCTCGACGCCGAGATGCCCGTCGCACAATTCGGAGAAGCGCTTCGCGATCCCCTTGAAGATCTCCCAGTCGCTCTTCGATTCCCATGCGGGATCGACGGCCGCCGACAGCGGATGGATGAACGGGTGCATGTCGGACGTGTTCATGTCGTCCTTCTCGTACCAGGTCGCAGTCGGCAGCACGACGTCCGAGTACATGCAGGTCGTCGACATCCGGAAATCGAGCGTCACGAGCAGGTCGAGCTTGCCGCGCGGCGCTTCGTCGTGCCACGTCACTTCCTCGGGACGCGAGCCGCCGGTTGCACCGAGATCCTCGCCCTGCACGCCGTTGGTCGTGCCGAGCAGGTGCTTCAGGAAATACTCGTGACCCTTGCCCGACGAACCGAGCAGGTTCGAGCGCCACACGAACAGGTTGCGCGGGAAGTTGCCGGGCGCGTCGGGATCCTCGCTTGCCAGCTTCAGCGTGCCGGCCTTCAACTGCCGCGCGACATCGGCGCCCGCGTGCGCGGGATCGGCCAGCGCCGCCCCCACCTTCAGCGGATTCACCGACAGTTGCGGCGCGGACGGCAGCCAGCCCATCCGTTCCGCGCGCACGTTGTAGTCGATCGGCGCCCCATGGAACTGCGACTTGTCCGCGAGCGGCGACAGCAGCGTGGCCGGGTCCATCGGGTCGTAGCGCCACTGATCGGTGTGCGCGTAGAAGAACGACGTCGAATTCATCTGGCGCGGCGGGCGGCTCCAGTCGAGCGCACCGGACAATACCGTCCAGCCCGTCTGCGGCCGCAGCTTCTCCTGGCCCACGTAGTGCGACCAGCCGCCGCCCGGCTTGCCGATGCAGCCGCACATGATCAGCATGTTCATGATCGCGCGGTACGACATGTCCATGTGGAACCAGTGGTTGATCCCGGCGCCGATGATCACCATCGACTTGCCCTGCGTCTTGTGCGCGTTCTCCGCGAACTGCCGCGCAACCGAGATCACGTCCGCGCGCTTCACGCCGGTGATCGTTTCCTGCCATGCGGGTGTGTACGGCAGGTCGTCGTCGTAGCTCGCGGCGACGTCGCGGCCGCCGAGGCCCTGGTCGAGCCCGTAGTTCGCCACGAACAGGTCGTAGACGGTCGCGACCAGCATGTCGCCGTTGCGCGTCGCGATGCGCCGCACGCCGATCCGGCGCGACAGCTCGGACGCATGCTGCGTCGAGTTGAAGTGCGCGTGCGGCTGGTTGCCGAAGTACGGGAACAGCACGTCGACCACGTCGTCGTGCTCGGCCGTGCACGACAGCCGCGGTGACAGCGCCGCGCCCTTCGACGTCTCGCCGCGCAGGTTCCACTTGCCCTTGTCGGCGTCGTCCTGCTGCCCCCAGCGGAAGCCGACCGAGCCGACCGGCACGACGAACTCGCCGTTCGCGTC
This sequence comes from Burkholderia cepacia complex sp. TUM26381, assembly GCF_057439935.1. Taxonomy (NCBI): domain Bacteria; kingdom Pseudomonadati; phylum Pseudomonadota; class Betaproteobacteria; order Burkholderiales; family Burkholderiaceae; genus Burkholderia; species Burkholderia cepacia complex sp. TUM26381. Next base: position 984,225 of record NZ_CM172008.1, read on the forward strand.
GTCGATCATCACGGTCTTCCAGTCCGGATGCGCGGCCTCGTCGAGCGCGTCGTCGAAGTCCGACGCGCGCACGAGGCGCTCGGGCACGTAGCCGTCGCCGTGCGGTACGAGGCGCACCAGGCATGGCATGTCGGTGTAGCGCTTGCAGTAGTCGGAGAAGTAGTCGCTCTTCCCGGCGAGATGAAATTCCTTGAGGATCACGTGGCCCATCGCGAGCGCGAGCGCCGCGTCGGTGCCCTGCTTCGGGTGCAGCCACAGATCGCCGAACTTCGCGCCTTCCGAGTAATCGGGGAACACCGACACGACCTTGGTGCCGCGATAACGCGCCTCGACGAGGAAGTGCGCGTCCGGCGTGCGCGTCTGCGGGACATTGGAGCCCCACATCATGATGAACGTCGAGTTGTACCAGTCGGCCGATTCCGGCACGTCGGTCTGTTCGCCCCAGGTCTGCGGCGACGCCGGCGGCAGGTCGCAATACCAGTCGTAAAAACTCAGGCACACGCCGCCGATCAGCGACAGGTAGCGCGAACCTGCCGCGTACGACACCATCGACATCGCGGGAATCGGCGAGAAGCCGACCACGCGATCGGGGCCGTGCCGCTCGACCGTGTGCACGTTGGCGGCCGCGACGATCTCGTTGACCTCGTCCCAGCTCGCGCGCACGAAGCCGCCGAGCCCGCGCCGGCTCTGGTACGAACGGCGCGCTTCATCGTCGTCGACGATCGAGCGCCATGCTTCGACGGGGCCGAGCGTGCGGCGGCGCTCGCGCCACAGCTTCACGAGCGCGCTGCGCACCATCGGATGCTTGAGGCGGTTCGCGCTGTACAGGTACCACGAGTAAGACGCGCCGCGCGAGCAGCCGCGCGGCTCGTGGTTCGGCATGTCGGGACGTGTGCGCGGATAGTCGGTCTGCTGGGTTTCCCAGGTGACGATCCCGCCTTTCACATAGACCTTCCACGAGCACGAACCCGTGCAGTTCACGCCGTGGGTGGAGCGGACGATCTTGTCGTGCTGCCAGCGCATCCGGTAACCGTCTTCCCATTTGCGGTCTTCGTCGGTGACGGCGCCGTGCCCGTCGGAAAAGCGTGGCCTGGTGGTGGAGAAATAACGCAATCTGTCCAGGAAATGGCTCATGGGGATCTCGTTTTTCCGGTCTTTTGGCAGACCCTGATTATTTAAGGAGGCGAAATACCGGTTGTAAAGGACGATCGAATGTCGATCATTTCGTCCTTCTCACCGTGATCGAACCCATTGTCAGGCGGATCAACATATCACGACTTGATACAAATCACGGAATCGTTCATCTATCCGCAACAGTGAAATCGAATGGGGATCGAGCGCGCGGCACGGCCTGTTATGCTGCGCACTGCATTCCCGCGTTGCCCGTCCGTTGCCGTCATGCATCCCGTGACGGCGGGCGGGCTCCGCATTGAATTGCACTGGACGATCCGATCCACCGCATCGGGATTCGCCAACCGCAGCCGGCCGTTCATCAAAGACCGCGCGGTTTGTTCAGTGCATTTCCGGCCGTCGGACCATCGCACCTTTACATACAAGAACCGAAATTTCATGACATCCCGACTTCTCGCCGCGCTCGTTGCCGCGGCCTTGAGCTGCACCGGCCTGCCCGTCGCCCACGCGCGCACCTACGTCGCGCCGACGGCGTCGCTCGGCAAAGGCGCCTACGTTCACCAGTTCGTGCTGCGCGACCCCGTCACGCAACAGCCGCTGCCGAACGCGCGCTACCGGCTGTTCCTGCCGGGCCAGGTCATCGCGGGGCTGCCCGTCAAGCCGGGCGAGCACGACAGCGTGATCTTCGGCACGACCGACGCGGCGGGCCGCACGATCCGGATCCGGCTGCCGAAATCGCATCCGCAGAAGCAGTGGGTGTTCAACCCGGTCGTCGGCGACGGCGACCTGGGCGAATCGTTCCGGCTGGTCGATCCGGGCGGCAAGGCGTCGCTCGGCCGTTTCCCGTACGTGCTGGACGTGGAGAACGAATATCTGGCATGCGGCTATTCGGACGCGAACGGCTACACCTACTACGCACAATCGCGCACGCCGCGGAACGTCAATCTTTACGTCGGCATGCTGGAAAAAGCGGCCGACACCGACTGGTGCGCGGGTCCGGGCCTGACCATCGCGAACAGCGCGAACGAACCCGGCACGCCGGACCTGTACACGCAGTACCTCGGCACGCTGGTCACCAACAGCGACCGGATCAGCGGCGAGTTGCGGCAGCAGATCGTCGCGAAGCTGCTGTCGCTCGCGATCGCCGAACGCGACGCAAGCCGCGTGGCTGCCGTGCTCGATCTCGACACGATTCCGGACGATCGCCTGAACGATATCGGCTACCGGCTCGTCGATGCGGGCGTGGAGGTCGATCGCGGGCTCGCAATGATCGACACACATCTCGCGAAGTCGCCCGACGATGCGTATGCGCTCGACAGCAAGGGCTGGGCGCTATATCGCCTCGGCCGCAACGACGAGGCGCTCACGTGGTTCGACCGCTCGATCGCGATCTTCGCGAAGGACGACGACGGCGACGCGCGCGAAGCCCATGCGACCGGGCTGACGCACAAGGGTGAAGTGCTGTGGAAACTGGGGCGCCGGGATGAAGCGCGCGATGCGTTCGCTCAGGCGCAGAAGCTTCAGCCGAAGAACGCGGAGCTGGCGGAAACGCTGAAGCGACTGGACGTGCAGGCGAGCCCGGACAGCGCGGCGGCGCCCGGTGCGAGCGGCACGTAATCTCGACGGAAGCGGTGATCGTCAGGGCAACGACGGTCACTGCTGACAGGGATCGTCACGGGACAGCATATAGACGTGCCCCGACGCGTTCGCCATCGCATGACCGTTGGCCACAAAGCGCTGCTTCGTGTTCGACATCATCGCAACGACGACTTTCGACTGATCGATGCCCGGCTGCCCCATCAGCTATGTTGTCGTTCTTCGAGCACGATAGTGCCTGCACGCGTTCCCTCAAGGAAAGACGCAGCCTCCCCGCGTCATTCCTCGCCTTTCGCGCCCGGATTGAGCATCACGACGAAGCCGGCCACACCGACGATCAATGCGATCGCGCCGCCACGCAGCGCCATCGCTTCGTCGAACAGCAGCCCCGTTACGACGGCCATCATCCCCACGAGCGACACGAACACGGCGATCGCCGCGACGACGATGCGGTACTGGCGGCGGATCATCGCTCGAACACCGCGTTACGCCGCAGCCGCGGCCGCCGCTTCGTCGGCATCGTCGCCGCGAATCAGCAGCACCGGGCACTTGGAGCCGCGCACGAAGCGCTCGGCGACGCTGCCGAGCAGCACGCGCCGGATCCCGCGCCGCCCGTGCGTGCCGACCACCGCGAGATCGATCCCGTGCTCCTTCACGTAGCGCTGCAGGCGCTCCGCGATGTCCTCGCCGATGCTCTCGGTCTCGACGAGTTCGGCTTCGCCTTTCGCGCCGGCCAGCGCGACGATCTGTTCGGCTTCACGCAGCACCTTGCGCCCGTCGTCGCGGATTTCCTCGACGAGCGCGTGCGGATCGAAACGTCCCGCGTACGTGAACAGCACCGACTTGTCGACCACATACACGACGCTGACGTGCGTGTCGCTCGCCAGCGCCACTTTCACGGCCTCGGCAAGCGCCTGTTTCGACGAAGCACTGCCGTCGACGGCCACCATGATCTTCTTGTACATGCGAACCTCGCTGGGGTGAACTGCCGCGCGCCCTGTCGCGCGCGGCCATGTCACCATCATCGGCCGACGGCGGGCCCGGATGTTGACGACGATCAAGCCGGCGGGCGTCCGGCCCGCGACCGGACGACGCACGCGCCGGGCACCGGGCGCCACGCATCGACGCCCGCGCCCGGCCCGTCATCGCGCGTGCGGCGCGCGGTACTTGTGCCGGTCGAACCCGCTGTCGCGCAACCAGGCACCGGCGACCGCGTCCACGTCCTGTCCGGCGAACGGCAGCACCGTGTCGGGCTGCGCACCGTGGCGATAGTTCGGCCCGGTGAACTCGGAATCCGCCGCATAACCGAAGTACGCGTTGCCGCTCCACACGATGTTCGCGTAGCTGCCTTGCGCATTCTTCGTCCGGTAGATCGCGCCGCTATCCGAAGCGTTGTAGAAGCGGTTGCCCGTCACCTGGAACGCGTTCGCATAGCTGAGGTTCTCGACGATCGGCGTCACCAGCCCCGGCGTACGCGTGATCACGACGTTGTCGCGCACGACGGAATCGGCCGATCCCGCCGCCGAGATGATCCGCCGCTTGTCGTTCAGGCTCAGGTTGTTTTCGACGATTGCCCCCGTCTCCTGCGCCGTGTGGCCCAGGCCGTCGGAACCGCATCCGCAGAACAGCATCAGCCCGCCGTCGTTGTCGTGGCTGAAGTTCGCAGCCACGCGCGTGTTGCGCGTGCCGAGATCCGCGTCGAACGCCATCCCGTCGCCGGCTTCGATGTTGTTCTGCAACCGCACGCCGTTGACTTCGTTGTACTGGAACAGCGCATCGTCGGTGTTGATCGCCCACGCGCCGGCGCTGTTGCCCGGTGCGCGCATCCAGATGTCGTACAGGTGGTTCGCCTCGACCTTCGGCGCGGTTGCCGTGCGCACGATGATGCCGTCGCCGCCGACGTTGTGGATCAGGTTGTTGCGCAGCACGACGCGCGTCATCGGGAAGTAGTCCGACGCCGCCTGCGTGGCCGGATTCGTCAGGTAGGCCGGATTGCCCTTGTACGGCGGATAGTCGCCGCACGGCGCACCGCCTTCGCGGCACATCCACGCGGAGCGCGTCGACAGTGCGACCGCATCGACGGCGTAGATTTCGCTGTTCTCGACCGCGATGTCGTCGAAGTTGGTCGGCTTCTCCTTCGTGCCGACGACTTCGTTGTCGCGCGTCACCTCGAACAGCATCCCGCCGGTCGTCTTGTACGAGCCGACCGTATTGCCGGCGACATCCTTCAGATAGCCGCGAACGTGATGCACGTACACGTCGTCGACATGGTAGTGGCTGCCCGTGCCGTAATCCTCGAGCCGCACGTACAGCCCGAGGCGGCCGCCGACGGTCGTCGCATCGTTGGTCAGTTCCAGCGAACGGATCTCCCAGTACTGCGTGTTGTACAGATAGATCGCCGCGCGGTTCACGGTCGGGTTGTCCGTCTTGCACAGCGAGTAATAGCCGCTGAATCCGTTGGGCGTCTTGTGCTGCTCGGTGATCGACTGGTCGGGGTCGGCCGTCGTATCCGCACAGCCGGCCGCGATGACGGGGCGCGATGCCTTCGGGTCGCCGTATGCATCGACGACGATCGGTGCGCCGGCCGCGCCGGTACTGCCCGGCGCGGGCGTAAAGCTGCCGTTGCAGGTGGTGCCGCGCTTGAAGCGCACGTGCGTGCCGGGTGCGAGTACGATCCGGTTCAGCGTCGCGAGATCGCGGATCGGATTGGCCGGGGTGCCGAGCGTCGCGGGCGATCCCGTTCCATTCGCGCCGAGCGAACAGTCGACGTGCAGCGTGCCGGGCGTCGCGCCGCCGGCCTGCCCGGCCACGGACGCGGCGGCAAGCTGCTGCCCCGCCACGCCGTCCGCCGATTCTCCACCGCCGCATGCGGCCAGCGCGCCGATCAGCGGCGCTGCGACAATCTTCCAGTGTTTCAAAGTCAGTCTCCCGAAATATTGCATTCGTGATCCGGCACCGGGTCGACCGCCGGTCGCTCCGCATGCCGTCCGCCCATTCCGGCAGCCGGTTCGTCCAGACGAACCGGCGCCCCCTCGCTTGCCGCGGGCAACAGCCCTGCCCGCTCGGCCAGCACCCACAAACCGGCCGCCGCCGCGCCGTCGATCGTGTCCACCGGCGGCCAGCCGAACAACGACGCCGCGTGCCGGTAACGCGAGCACAACGCGGCATCGCCAATCAGCATCGGTCGCGGCGCGCCGGCGCCTGCTTCGGCGCCCGGCCCGTCGCCTTCCGCGGCAAGCCCCGCAAGCTCATGCCCGATCAGCACGCCGGACAGGTAGTCGCGCTGCTCGGCGGCCGCCAGTTCGCCGGCCAGCAGCCGCGCGCGGCTGCCGAAGATCGTCGCGAGCAGCCCCGTCGCATGGCCCGCCTGCGCCGCGTGCACGCCGCGCTCGAATGCATCGCGCGCGAACGCGGCCGGCGGCCGCATCGTGCGGCCGAGCAGGCTGTGCGTGCACAGCAGCGCGTACAGCTCGCCGGTCATGAACGTGCGGAAGCGCTCGATGCGCGAGCCGCGCACGGCAACCCATTTCGAATGCGTGCCCGGCAACCCGATCCACCGGGCAGGCGCCGAGTCGTGCGCCGCGCCGCCCGCATGCAGCGCGCCGACGATCTGCGTCTCCTCGCCGCGCATCACGTTCGCGAGTTCGCCGCGCTGGATCAGCCCCGGCACGATGTGCACGATCGCGCCGCGCCGCGCGTGTACCGGCTGCAGCGACGCGCCGAGCCGCACCGCATCGATCGGCACGTCCGCGTACGGCGCCTCGCGCCAGCCCTGCGCACTGCCGACCATGCCGGCCGCGACGACCGGCAAGTCCGGCCACGCATCGAGCCACGCGCCGCAGACGCCCTCGAACGCGTCATCGCAAGCGTCGGCGATCGCAACGCCCGCGCCGCCGATCTGCATCACGCCTTTCGGCGCGGCGCGTTCGTCGAGCACGGTGCGCGCGTCCGCCATCAGGTACGCGCGCAGCGACGTGGTGCCCCAGTCGAGTGCGATCAGGCGTGGCAACGGCGATTGCCCGTTGGCACGTGGTGTTGCATCTTGCATAGGATTCCTCTGTTTGACGGTTGCGGCTCGCTGCGTGATTCGGCCTGGATCAGAAGAGCGTCTCGATCCCCGCATAGATGCCCGTCTGTCCGTGCCCCGGCATCGGCGACGCGCCCAGCCCGTTACCGTTGCCGAGCCCCGGCGACTGCGGGTTCACGCCCAGGTTCGCGTTCGCGCTGTTGAACACGTGCGCGGCCGTCGCATACAGGAACGTGCGCTTGGACAGGTCGTACATCGTGCCGAGCCCGATGATCGTCGAGCGCCCTTCGCCGCTGTGGTCGGCGGTCCACTGGCCCGCGTCGATCTTCATCGAATAGACGGCGCCCTGCAGATGCAGGAACGGCGTCGCGTCGTACGTCAGGCCGCCCCAGTAGTAGTTCGCGGTACGCGACAGGCCGGCCGGCGTATCGGGCGCGCTGTAGCGCGTATAGCCGAGTTGCACCAGCGCCGGGCCGAAGCGCTCGCGCACGCCGATGAACGCTTCCTGCGACGCGGTGAACAGGTTGTCCTCGCGGCCGTACTGGTTGCGGATCTCGTTCCAGATGGCGCGCACTTCGAAGTCGCCGTGCGTATAGGCCACCGTCGCGCCGTCGGACAGGCCCGTCGCGCCGACATTGTTCGGCGAGCCGCGCAGCCAGCCGTTCGAGCTGTTGCCGAGGTTCGCCTGCAGCGCGAACGAGAAGCCGCCGAACTTCGGCGATTCGTAGCGGATCCCGTTCGACAGCTTCGGGCCATTGCGGTACGACGTCAGCGATTCGACCGAGTAGTTCTCCTCGAGCAACGGATCGTACGACCAGATATAGCTGTTGATGAACGAGCCCTGCCCGAGCCTCAGGAAACCGTAACGCTCGTTCTTCAACCCGATCCACGCGCCGCGCTGGAACAGCACGCCGCCGCCGTAGTTGCCGTTCGCCGCATTGATCGACGACTCGAGCCAGAATACCGCCTGGTTGCCGCCGCCGAGATCCTCCTTGCCGGTGATGCCGAGGATGCTCGTCCCCCAGTCGTTGCCTTCCGAGAAGCGCGAACCGGTCGAATGCGGGCCGTTCTGCACGCCGCTCAGGTACTGCACGTCGCCGCCGACGCGCCCCCACACCGTGACGCTCGACTGAGCCTGCGCCACCGCCGGCACCGCCAGGGCCAGCGCCGCGATCCACCCGTACTGTCGCATCAAGATCTCCTCCTGCTTTTCGTTGACGTTTCGTCTGATTTGGGAAAACGCTTTCCCTCAACAGCAAAAAAATTTCGCGGCGGTTGTCGTGTGTCGTTTTCCGCTACGTTTCGAACGGAAGGCACGCGTGCTATGCTCGCGAAATGGGAAAGCGTTTTCATTGTCGGCGCGCGATTGCGCTTTTTCAAGAAAATTCTGGCCCCCCAAGGGATACTACCGAGTCCGGTCGCGCGGCACGCATGCGATGCCGCCGCACGGCCGCCGCCGCCGGCGCGCATGCTATGCTCGCCGGCAAAATGCACTGACACTCACTTTCATCGTGGCCAAGATCAACGAAGTCGCCGCCGCTGCCGGCGTCTCCATCGGAACCGTCTCGAAGTTCATCAACAAGACGAAGCGCTTCTCGCCGGACGTCGAGCGCCGCATCGCCGAGGCGATCGAGCAGCTCGGCTACGAGTCGAACCCGCTCGCGCGCTCGATGGCCACCGGCCAGACGGGTGCGGTCGGCGTCGTGATCCAGGACATTCTCAACCCGTACTTCACCGCGATGGTCAAGGGCGTGAACCGGATCGCGCAGCGCAACGATTTCGTCGTCCTGATCGTCGATGCCGACGAGAACCGCAAGGGCGAACGGCCGGCGCTGACGAAGCTGAGCCGGCGCGTCGACGGGCTGATCCTGAACACCAGCATGCCCGACGACGACCTGCGCTGGACCGCGAGCCTCGGCAAGCCGGTCGTCGCGGTCGGCTCCGCGCCGCGCGACGGCCTGCTCACGCTGTACTCCGATCCGGTCCGCGCGGGCGAGATGCTCGGGCAACACCTGTTGATGGAGAAATACCAGCGCTTTGCGTATATCAGCCTGCCGAACGCGCGCGGCGACGACGAGCGCCGCGCCGGCGCCGAGCAGGTGCTCGCGCGTGCCGGCCTGCCGCTGCGCACCTTCAGCGTGCCGCGCGCGACGGTGGCCGACGGCGAACGCGTGTGCGCGTCGGTGATGCTGTCGGCCGAGCCGCCCGACGCGGTGATCTGCTACAACGACATGATCGCGGCCGGCTTCATCAAGGAAGCCGAACGGCTCGGCATCTCGATCCCGCACGACGTCGCCGTGTGCGGCTTCGACAACCTCGAACTCGGCAAGCTCACGTCGCCCACGCTGACGTCGATCGACACCGAAACCGAGCGCGCGGGCGAGGTCGCGATGACGACGCTGCTCGACGCACTGGCCGGCAAGTCGCCCGATCCGCATACGATGCTCGATGCGCGGCTGGTCGTGCGCGAATCGACGGTGCGGCCGCGCGACGCGCGGCGCCGCTGACCGCCCGGCCGTTTGCCCGTTCAACGCGGCGTGGCCGCGACCGCGTCACCGAGCCATGCGTGCGCAACACGATGCTGTTCGAGCCCGGCGACACCCGGTCGTGTCTCGAACAGGCTGCCCGCGAGCGGCCCGCGCAACAGCCCGTCCGCGCTCACGTTGACCGACGCCGACGTGACGAACAGCGTCGCACGATCGGCGCCGCCGAACGCAACGCTGGTCGGCCGCTGCACCGGCATCTCGACAACCCTGTCGAGCGCGCCGTCGGGCGCATAGCGATGCAGCCGCCAGCCGTCCCAGACCGCCGACCACACGCCGCCTTGCGCATCGACCGCGAGCCCGTCCGGCACGCCGCGCGCGTCGTCGAACGTCGCGAACGGCCGCGCATTCGACAACTGCCCCGCAGCGACGTCGAAGTCGTACGCGAAGATCGTGCGGCGGCCGGAATCCGTCACGTACATCGTTGCGCCGTCCGGGCTCCAGCCCATTCCGTTCGCACAGGCGAAACCCGCGACCGCGACACGCGACGCACGCGCATGCTCGAAGCAATGCAGATCGCCGGGTCCGTCGCCGTCGTCGGCCATCGTGCCGACCCAGAAGCGGCCGCGCGCATCGACCGCGCCGTCGTTGTAGCGCAGCGACGGCCGCGCGTGCGCGGCGTCGGCCAGCCGTTCGAGCGTGCCGTGCGCGGGATCGAACAGGTGCAGGCCGCTCTTCAGCGCGACGAGCAGCCGCCCGTCGTCGACGCTTGCGACACAGCCGGCCAGCTCCGGCAGCAGCCAGAAGCCCGTCTGCCCGTGGCCGGGCGTGTAGCGGTAGAGCGCGGTGCGCTTGATGTCGATCCAGTAGAGCGACGCCGAGCGTTCGCACCAGAGCGGGCCCTCACCCAGGATCGCGTTCGCGCCCTGTACCAGTTTTACTGTCGTCATCGAAATTCTGTTTTTGTGCATGCGTTCGGCCGCCCGCCGGTGCGGCGGGCGGAACCTGCCGGGAGCCGGCCTTACAGCGCGCGGCCCGCGTCGTCGAAGAAGTGCGCGTGCCGCATGTCGACGCGCACACCGACCGGCTGCCCCGACGCAACCGCATACGCGTCGCGGTTCTGCCGCACCGACAGCGGCCGGTCGTGGCCCGCGAGTTCGACATAGACGATCGTCGCGTCGCCCAGATGCTCGGCGTGCGTGACGCGGCCGTCGAGCCCCGTGCCGGGCGCGCCGACCGTGAGGTTCTCCGGCCGGATCCCGAGCTGCAGCGAACCCGACGGCCACGTGCGCGACGCGTCCTGCGTCGCGGCGAGCGAGCCACCCGGCACGTCGAAGCGCGGCGCATCGGCGCCGCCCCGCGCGCGGCACGGCAGAAAGTTCATCGACGGCGAGCCGAGGAACGATGCGACGAAATGGTTCGCCGGTTGCTCGTACAGCGACAGCGGCGAGCCGACCTGCTCGATGCGCCCGCCGTTGAACACCGCGATCCGGTCGCCGAGCGTCATCGCCTCGACCTGGTCGTGCGTCACGTAGATCATCGTGCTGCCGAGCTCGCGATGCAGCCGCGCGAGTTCGAGCCGCATCCCGCCGCGCAGCGCCGCGTCGAGGTTCGACAGCGGTTCGTCGAACAGGAACACGCCCGGCTTGCGCACGATCGCGCGGCCGATCGCGACGCGCTGCCGCTGGCCGCCCGACAGCGCCTTCGGCTTGCGGTCGAGCAGCGCGGACAGCCGCAGCGCTTCGGCCGCCTGCCCGACACGCGTGCGCGTCTCCGCCGCGTCGACCCCCGCGAGCTTCAGCCCGAACGCCATGTTCTCGAACACCGTCATGTGCGGATACAGCGCGTAGTTCTGGAACACCATTGCGAGCCCGCGCTTCGCGGCCGGCACGTCGTTGACGCGGCGGCCGTCGATCAGCAGGTCGCCCGACGTGATCTCCTCGAGCCCCGCGAGCATCCGCAACATCGTCGACTTGCCGCAGCCCGACGGGCCGACGAACACCATGAATTCGCCGTCCTCGATGTCGAGGCTGACGTCCTTGATCACATCCGCGCCGTCGTCGTAACGCTTGCGGATCTGCTTGAGCGACACACTTGCCATGATTGCGTTTCTCCTCGTCCGTTCGTGCCGCTTACCATTCGGCAACCGAGCCATCCTCGCGGCGCCACACCGGGTTGCGCCAGCGGTGCCCGGTCGCGGCGGCTGCCCTCACCTTCTCCTCGTCGATCTCGACGCCGAGCCCCGGCGCATCCGGACGCGCCACGTAACCCGCGTCGAACGCGAACGGGATGCCGCGCGTGTACGCATACATCGCGTTGTCGTCGTGATAGGCCACATTGGTCGACTGCTCCTGGATGAACGCGTTCGGCGTGCAGAAATCGATCTGCAGCGACGCCGCGAGCGTCAGCGGGCCGAGCGGGCAATGCGGTGCGACCGCGACGTCGTACGCTTCGGCCATCGCCGCGATCTTGCGCAGCTCCCAGATACCGCCCGTATGACTCACGTCGGGCTGCACGATATCGACGACACCTTCCTGCAGCAGCGCCTTGAACTGCCAGCGCGTGAACAGCCGCTCGCCCGTCGCGAGCGGCACCGCGCAGTCGCGCGCGACTTCGCGCAGCGCGTCGTTGTGCTCGGGCAGCAGCAATTCCTCGTAGAACATCGGATCGAACGGCGCGAGCGCTTTCGCGAGCGCCTTCGCAACCGGGCGGCGCACGCGGCCGTGGAAGTCGATGCCGAGCCCCACTTCCTTGCCGATCGCGTCGCGTACCGTGCCGAAGCGTGCGACCGCGCGGTCGATCGCCGCCGGCGATTCGATCCAGTCGGTCGCGTTGACGACCCCCATCTTCAGCGCGGTATAGCCGGCCTCGACGAGCTGCCGCGCGTTCGCGGCCATCTCTTCGGGGGTGTCGCCCTTCACGTGCGCATAGACCCGCGCCTTGTCGCGCACGGGGCCGCCGAGCAGGTCGTAGACGGGCACGCCGAGCGCGCGCGCCTTGATGTCCCACAGCGCCTGCTCGATGCCCGAGATCGCGCTCGTCAGGATCGGGCCGCCGCGATAGAAGCCGCCGCGGTACATGACCTGGAACAGGTCCTCGATGTGGCGCGGATCGCGGCCGATCAGGTAGTCGGCGAGTTCGTGCACGGCCGCCGCGGTCGTGGCCGCGCGCCCTTCGACGATCGGCTCGCCCCAGCCGGCCAGCCCTTCGTCGGTGCTGACCTTGACGAACTGCCAGCGCGGCGCAACCGCGAATGTTTCGATTTCGGTGATCTTCATGTGGAGGAACGGGTCCGGTTGAACAGCAGTGCCGACATGCCGTTGTCGGCGACGAGATCGGCGCCGGCGATGCCGGTCGCCGCGTCCGACAGCAGGAACGCGGCGATCCGGCCGATATCGGCCGGCTCGTTGATGCGCTGCGCGGGATGCAGCGCGCGATACGCGTCGAGCAGCGCGGGATCGCGCTCGAGCGCCGCGCCGATCGGCGCGTTCAGCGTGAAGCCGGGGCTCAGCGTGTTGACACGGATGCGCTGCGGCGCGAGGCTCGTCGCCATCGCGCGCGACATCGCGACGATGCCGCCCTTGGTCGCCGCGTACATCTCGAAGCCCGGCACGCTCGCGCCCGCATGGTTCGACGCGATGTTGACGATCGCGCCGCCGCCGGCGCGAGCGATGCGCGGCGCCGCGAGCTGCGCGCACTGGAACATCGAGCGCAGGTTGGTGCGGTACAGGCGGTCGCAGTCGTCGAGCGAGAACGCATCGAACGGGCCGTGCAGCGTAACGCCCGCGTTGTTCACGAGCCCGTCGAGCCGGCCATGATGCGCGTCGACGCGCCCGAACAGCGCGACGACGCTCGCCGGATCCGCGACGTCGGTTTCGACGAACAGCGCGTCGCGGCCGCCGAGCCGTTCGCGCACCGCATCGGCGCGCGCGGCGTTCTTCTCCGCGACGACGACCTGCACGCCGCATTGCGCGAGCACTTCGACGATGCCGAGACCGATGCCGTCGCCGCCGCCGGTGACGACGATCACGCGGCCGTCGAGCGATTCGAATGGATTCATGATTTCACCCCTTGACCGCGCCGGCCGTGATGCCCGCGACGATCCTGCGCTGAAGAATGAAGAACAGCACGAGCAGCGGCAGCGTGCCCATCACCGCCGCCGGGAACAGCTTGGTCGGGTCGATGTCGTTGGTGCCGATGAAGCGGAACACCGCGACCGTGATCGTGAACTTCGACGAGTCGGTCAGGAACAACAGCGGATAGACGAGGTCGTTCCACACCGATAACGTGACGAACATCGCGAGCGTGCCGGTGATCGGCCGCAGCAGCGGCAGCACGATGTACCAGTACACCTGCAGCGGGCTGCAGCCGTCCATCACCGCCGCTTCTTCCAGTTCGAGCGGAATGCGCTTCAGGAAGCTCGTGTAGAAGAACACGCCGAGCGGCAGGCTCTGCACGGTGTACGCGAGCACGACGCCGAGATACGTATTGAGCAGGTGCAGGTCGCGGAACAGCACGTACAGCGGCGTCAGGCTGACGAACATCGGGATCGTCAGGCCGAGCGTCAGCACAATGTAGACCGCGGTCGACAGCCGGCCCTTCACGCGGGCCAGCGGATAGGCCGCGAGCGACGACAGCAGCGCGACGAGGAACGTGACCGCGAGCGTGATGCCGATCGTGTTCGCGACGCTGCGCCAGTAGTTCATCTCGGTGAACACGGCCACGTAGTTGCCGAAGAACACGTGATCGGGCAGCCCGAGCGGGCGCGCGATGATGTCGTCGCCGGTGCGCAGCGACATCAGCACCATGTAGATCGTCGGCAGCAGCACGATCGCGACGATCGCGATTGCGGCCACCAGCCGCGCGAAGCCCGGCACGCGGCGCAGCAGCGTGCCCGCGCGCAGCCCGCCGCCCGACGTGCCGGCGGACGGATGGTCCGCATGAAAGCGTTGGCGGATGACGTTCACAGGTTGTCCTCCCGGCGGCGCAGGATCGTGTTCTGGGTGGTCGCGACCACCACGACGATCGCGAGCATGATCATCGACAACGCGCTCGCGAAGCCGAACTTGTAGTCGTTGAACAGGCTGTGGAAAATTTGCAGCCCGAGCGTGGTCGTCGCGCCGTCGGGCCCGCCGTTGGTCAGCACGAGCGGCAGTTCGAAGGTCTTCAGCGTGCCGATCGTGCTCAGCGTGATGTTCACGGTGAAGGCCGGCGCGAGCAGCGGCAAGTCGATGCGCGTGAAGCGCACCCACGCGTTCGCGCCGTCGAGCTTCGCCGCGTCGTGCAGTTCCGACGGAATGTTCAGGTAGCCGGCCAGGAAGATCGCCGTCGAATAGCCGACGTACATCCACACGTGCACGGCCGTGACGGCCGGCAGCGTGACCGACGGATCGCCGAGCCATACCTGCTGCAACGCGTCCAGATGCACGAGATGCAGCAGCTCGTTGATGCCGCCGCCGAGGGGCGAGTACAGGTACTCCCACACGAACCCGGCGATCACCGCCGAGAACATGCTCGGCACGAGCAGCCCGACCCGCAGCGCGCCTCGCAGCCGCGGCAGCGAGAACAGCAGCGCCGCGAACAGCAACCCGAGCCCGTTCTGCACGATCACGACGATCGCCGCATACGCGAACGTGACGACGAGCGTATGCAGGCTCGCCGGATCGCGAAACGCGGCTGCGTAATTCGCGAGCCCGATCCAGTACGCATCGCCCACGCCGGAGAAATCCGTCAGGCTCATCCGCGCGGCCTTGAACAACGGATACAGGCTCAGCAGCGCGTACAGCGCGAGCGCCGGCACGGCGCACCACAGCAAGGTCCGGTTGCGCTTCATCGTGCGCCTCCTTCGTCGAACCGCGCCGCGCACCCTCGCGCGGCACGGGAAATGTCAGCAGTCAGGCAGCTCATCGCGCGGCCGCATCCCAACGGGCGAGCAGTTTCGCCGGGTCCTGCCCGATGTCGAGGAAATACGCGGACATCGAATTCCAGATCGCCGTGAAGAGCGCGCCGGTCCACACGCCCTTCGGATACAGCACGACGTGCCCGTTCTTCTGCGCGGCCGCGTACGGCTGCGCCTGCGGCGGCATCGCGTCGGTGCCGCCCTCGAATGGGCTGAACCCGGCTTCCGCGTCGAGGAACTGGCGGTCGTTGTCGGGGCGCGCCCAGAACGCGAGCCACTTCTTCGCGGCATCGGCGTGGTGCGACGCCGCATTGATCGCCCACGCGGTGCCGAGCATGTCGAGCGCGACCGGCCCGTTGCCGGACACGAGCGCCGGCAGCGGCGCGAACTGGAACGACAGCCCCTTCGTCGCACTGAACTTCGCGATATTCCACGCGCCCTGCGGCATCATCGCGACGCGGCCGGCCTGGAATTCGGTCAGCCCCGTGCTCCACGCGCTCACGCCATTGTTCAGGCGCGGCACGAAGCACTTCGCGTCCGCGAGCACCTTCAGCGCAGCCATCGATTGCTTGAACGCCGGATCGGCCGCGAAGCGCGCGCTGCCCGCACCGACGAACGACTCGGCGCGCGCATCCGCGTCGCCGCCGCCGGCCGCAAGCCCGGACGCGATCACGAGCGCCGCGGGCGCCCAGCCTTCCTTCGCGGGCAGCAGCATCGGCGTGATGCCGGCCGCCGCGAGCTTCCCGCACGCGGCTTTCAACTGGTCGACGTCGGTCGGCACCGTCGCGATGCCCGCGCGCTTGAGCAGGTCGAGGTTCGCGAACAAGCCGATGCCGACCAGTTCCATCGGCAGCATGTAGGTCTTCCCGCCGATCTGCGTATGGGTGCGCACGCCGCGCCAGATCGTCGGCACCCACTTCTCGCCGCTCAGATCCAGCAACTGGTGCGCGCCCTGCCACTGCCGCATCAGCTCGCGGTCGACCATCAGCACGTCGGGCCCGTTGCCGCCCTGCAGCCGCGACGCCACGACCGTCGTCGTGTCGTTGCGCGACATGTATTCGAACTTGACCTTGATGTCGGGGTTTTCCTTCTCGAACTTTGCGATCAGCGCCGCCATGTTGGCGGGCTCGGCGCCGCCGCCCTTCCAGCCCGTCACGTCGAGCGTGACCGGCGCGGCGCACACCTGCGCCGCCAGCACTGAAAGGACTGCGAAAGTTACCGCTCGAAGCCTGTTGAACATCTGCTGTCTCCACGTTGTTGTTGAATCGTTGCGTACGGCCAGTGGCGTGCGGCGGCCGGCTGTGCGGCATGCAGCCGCGATCCGTCGCGCAGGGCGCCCGCGTTTCCCGTCGTCCGATTCATTTGGGAAAGCGCTTTCCCTATTGTGTCGCACAACCTGCCCGGCGTGCAAGCACCGGCATGAAACGATCGGCTAGGGGATATCCCGAGGGCCTGCGCGACGGCCGCGAGCCGTCCCTATGCGCCCGGATCGAGCGGCCATCGTGCCGAAGGCGCTATCATCGACGATGCGACTTTCGTCCGGCCCCTTTTTGCCGGCCCCACTTTCAACTCGCTCAACCGACATGACAACGACTACCGAACGCGTGGACGGCGCCGCCCAGCATCTCGTCGCCGCCCGCCATGCCGGCTCGCCCGGCCCGCTGTTGCCTGATGCGCTGCGCCCCGAAGACGTCGACACCGCGCTCGCGATCCAGCAACGCGTGGCCGACCTGCTCGGCGAACCCGTCGGCGGATGGAAATGCGCGCTGCCGCCGCCCGACCGCGTGATCCTCGCGCCGATCTTCGCGTCGACGATCCGCGAAGCGGATGCGCCGTACCGCGTCGTCGGCGGGCCGATCGTACGGATCGAACCGGAAATCGCGTTCGTGCTCGATCGCGACCTGCCCGCCCGCGAGCGGCCGTATGAGGAAAGCGACGTGCGCGCCGCGATCCGCGAAGTGCGCGTCGTGCTCGAGGTGCTCGGCTGCCGCTATGCGGAACCGGCGCGCGCGTCGAAGTTCGAGCTGCTGGCCGACGGGCAATTCAACCAGGGGCTGTGCGTCGGCCCCGTCGTGCCCGACGGGCTGAACGTGCCGCTCGCCACTTTGGCGCTGTCGTTCGAAGGCGCGCTGAACCGCACGATCGACGGCCGCCATCCGGACGGCGATCCGCTGAAGCCGCTCGTGTGGCTCGTCAATTTCCTCGCGTCGCGCGGCGATGCGGTGCGCGCCGGGCAGATCGTGACGACGGGTTCGTACGCGGGCGCGATCGACGTGCCGCTCGGCGATGCGCTGACGGTCCGCTTCGGCGAGCTCGGCAGCCTGTCGGTGACGTTGACGGCGTGATCGGTCAGGTGCGTGGCTGCCCGGCGTTTCGTGACGGCAGCGTCATCGCCGCCACGCCCGCGACCACGCATCCGAGTCCCAGCCAGGCCGACATCGACAGCGACTCGCCGAGCAGCGCCATGCTGATGCCGACGCCGATCGGCACGCGCAGATAGGCCTGCGCGGTCGTGCCGACCGAACCGAGCGTCTGCACGAGCCGGAAGTAGATGACGAACGCCAGCGCCGTCGAGAAGATCGCGAGCGCGGCCAGCGCCAGCAGCGCTTGCGGCGACGGATGAAGCGTCCACGGCCGGTCGACGACGAGGCTCGCGGGCACCAGCACGAGCGCGCCGACGACGAGCGAGCCCGCGGCCGGTGCGGCCGGCGACAGCCCCTTGAACGAGCGTCCGTAGATCGCGGCGCCCGCGTAGCAGACGGTCGCCGCGACGATCGCCAGTTGCGGCACGAGTTGCCGCCCCAGTCCGTCGAGCACGCTGACGCCGACCACCAGCGCAATGCCCACCAGCCCCGCAACGACGCCGAACAGTTTGCGCGGCGTCAGGGGTTCGTGGCGCGTGATCAGCCAGGTGCCGAGGAACGCGAGCACCGGGGAAGCGGAATTGAGGATCGTCGCGAGACCGGCTTCGACCGAACGCTCGGCCCACGCGATCAGCGTAAACGGCACGACGCTGTTCAGCAGCGCCTGCACGAAGAAACGCCGCCAGACCGTCGGATCGCGCGGCATCGGAATCCGCCGGACACGCATCCACATCAGCAGCACCGCGCCTGCGATCAAGGTGCGCGCGGCGATCAGCGTCAGCGGCGGGATCGTCTCGACGCCGATCCGGATGAATGTGTAGGACGCGCCCCATAACGTCGAAAGCGTCAGGAGCAGCAGCAGGTCCGCGACGGCGGGCGGGCTGCGGGTCAGGGCTGGCTGCATGTCGGGTAACTCGGATTCGCGGGACGGGACGGGGCTGGCCGGGTCGGCATCGACCCGTTCGCGTCAGGCCGCACGTGCGGATTATGGCGGCGGCCGCCAGCGGATGCTTCAGCCTCGCGCGAAATGTGGGTTGCCGGCATCGACGACGCACGCTTCGCCCGCCCGTCACCCCATGACGCGGATGCGACACGACACCGTGCACCTTCGATCCGCCGTGATAACGTTGCACATCGTCGCACGTTCCGGCCCTGACGCCGCGCACGCGCATCGCCTTCACGCCCAGACCCGCCATGTCGCTGACACCGCTTCCCGCCCTGCTCGACGAAACCCTACACGCCGTCGTGCGCCGTTACCGGCTGCCGCCGCTCGACGGCGCGTCGTCGCTGACCGATGCGACGAACCCGGCCACCGCCCTGGCGATCGTGATCGAGGCGGCGCGCAGGATGCGGGCAGACGGCCACGCTCCCGGCGCAGCATTGCGGCAACGCTTCATCGATGCACTCGCGCAGATGATCCGCGACGCAATGGATCCGGCATCCGGCGATCCGTCGTTTCAGGCCTCGGTGCTGCGTCACGATGCGCCGAGCGTACGCGAATACGCGTCGCTGTCCGCGCACGCCGAGCAGGACCGGCGCGCGCTCCACTCGGCCGTCAATGCGATCGCGCACCCGGCCAAGCTCGAGCGCAGCGCACTGGCCTGGCAACGCGACGGCCTCGCAAGGCTGCATGCGGCCGCGACTGCAGCGTCGTGGGCCGGTCTGCATGCCGCGCTGGCGCAACTGCTCGCGCTGCCCGACATGGCAACCGACGCCGCTTTCGAGCAGGACATCGTCAAGCTGAAGGACAGCCCCGCGCTTGAACGCATGCTGCGTCTCGATGCACTGGCATCGGACGAAGATGTGCGCCGATACCGCGCGCTGTGGGTCCGCCAGGGGCCGCTCGAAGGCAGCACGGTCGCCGTTGCGCAGGGCGCCGCTTCCCAGCAGCGCGGTGCCGCCGTCGAAGCGCTGGCGGCACAGGCGCTCGATGCGCTCGCACGCAGGCTCGACGCGGTGGACGAGCAGCGGACCTACCGCGTGGTCACGTCGATGCGCGTGCCTTCGTCGATACCGGGCCGGCACGACCGCGCAAAAACCGAATGGGACGCGATCCTGCTCGAACGCGCGCGCGGCACCGATCCCGCGTCCGCATGGAACGTCCGCTTCCTCGTCGAAGCGAAGGCGTCCGCGGATGCCGCGACGACCGATTTGCCGCGGCTGCTGCGCGGCCTGAACCTGCTCGCGCAGGCCGACCCCGGCACGGTCTATGCGTTCGAGACGCACCAGGGCACGGTGCGCGTGCAGGGCGCATCGCTGCGCGCACTGGCGACCGACGAAGCGTCGCTGCAACGGGACGTGCTCTATTGCTGCGATGCCTCCGCGGACGCGACGCCGCGCCTGCTGGGCGCCGCAAGCCGGATGCAGCTGCTGTCGGCGCAGGCGAGCCTCGAATACGCGAGCGCGCTCGCGCAGCAGCGGGATGCCGATCCGGACGGCCTCGGCGTCGTGTGGCACGCACTGCTGACCCTGCCGCAATGGCATGCCGTGCTGCATCAATACCCGTCGCTGCGGCAGGTCCGCGAACTGATGGTGGCGATCGACGACCTGCGGGCCGCGATCGACGACACGGACGAAGGCGGCATCGCAAGCAGCGTGTGCGCGTGATGCTCGCGCACGCCCGCCGCGCGACGCACACGCCCGGCCCGCTCAGTTGGTGAGCACGCCGAACGGCAGCGTCCACCCGGTCAGCCTGCCGCCGTCGCCCCATCGCGCGTCGGCCGCATCGACCGGCAGCAAGACCGGCGCGGCCGCACACTCGAGCGTCTCCTTCGGCGTATGGCCGAATTCCGCCTTGAACAGCCGGTGGAAATACTTCTCGTCGGGGAAGCCATGCGCCCACGCAATCTCCGCGATGCGCTGATGCCGGCGCTGCGGATCGCCGAGCACGTGGTACGCGTGGCGCAGCCGCCGGCGCGTGATCTGCCGCATCACGCCGCCCTCCTCCTTGAACAACTGATAGAGCCGTGCCCGCGACACGCCGATGTCGCGGCAGATCCGCTCGGGCGAGAGGTCCGGCTCCAGCAGGTGCACGTCGATGTAGCGGCGCACCCGGTCGACCAGCGCATGATCGATCGGGCCGCGCGCATCGTTCAACGCCTGCGCGGCGGGTGAAACGGCCGCGGCCAGCAACAGCAGCATCGACTGGACGATGCTCGGCACCTCGTGCATGCGCAGGTTCGACAGGTTCCGGAACAGCGACAGCATCTGGTCGGCGACCAGGCGCCCCACCCCGCTCGTCAGCGTCTGGCCGTGCGCGTGCGCCGCGTGGCTCGGCAGCAGATATCTGGGCACGACCAGGCTGATCACGTCGCCGGCCTCGACCTGGCAGTCGTTGATCTGCGCGACGTCGTAGACGAACAGGTCGCCGGCGCCCTTGATCAGCTCGGGCCCGCCGGTATGGCACGCGAGCCGCCCGCCGAGCAGCAGCGTGAAACGGATCGAATCCTGCCCGTCGAGCCGGATTCGCCGCGGGGTGCGGTGCACCGTATAGGTCGGCGCGCGCGAGCGCCAGTGCCTGCCTGACAGGATCAGCGGGCCGAGTGCCGCGCCGCTCGCTTCCGCGTCGAACGGGCCGAGCCCGCCGTCGTCATCGAGCCGGTAGTCGCACAGCATGTCCTTGACCCAGACATGGAACCGGTCCGGCTCGGGGTAGTCGATCGTGCGAAACTTGAAAACAGGGACGAATGCTGCTTGATCCATGACAGTTTTTTTATCGAACCGGCGGGAAAGGATGCATCGGTTCGTCGATTATCGGACCAAATTGCGCCGGCGCAAGGCCGGCGCAGCACATCGTCCACCCAAACGGTCGACCGACGCCCGGCGGCGGGCGTCGTCGTCATCGCAGCCATCAGCGTTGCGGATGGCATTCCCAGTTGTTGTACGTCGGCCGATCGATCGGCGTGAGCCCCGGAATCATGAACACCGTACAGCCGAAACGCCGCCCCTTGCCGGTCGTCGCGTCGTAACTCACCTTCTGGCCGCCCAGTCCGTCCTTTTTCCCGTACTGCACGTTGGCGATCGTGATCTCGTCGGACGACGCGAGCCCGAGCGTCTTCGCGGTCGACGTCTGCACGTCGATCATGTTCATCTGCGTCGTGCCGCACGCGGACAACACGAGGGCCGCGACCAGGGCGCCCAGCGCGGTCCGGACGGTGCAATGCAAGCTTCCTTTCATGCTTTCTCCCTCAATTTCCCGGCGCGAACCGGTTACGATCCCGGCGTATAGAAACTGGCCTGCACCTGGCTGCCGACGCTCGGGACATACGACAGCCAGGCAAGCGCCATCGCCCCCGTCGCGTTCACGGCCAGCGCCGGCCACGACGCGCTCTGGGCCGCCACCGTCGACGCGCTCCACGCACCCTTCCGGTAGCTGGCCGCGATGACCGCCGACGCGCCCGGCAGGCCCGTGTCCTGCCATGCCACCGTCACGTTGCCTCCCGCATCGACCACGAGCGGCGGATACTGGCCAGCCGCACCGTTCAGGTGCTCCGTCAGCCGCTGCAGCGACCCCCAGTTCCCGCTGGTATCGGCGACGCTCACCTGCAGGGCCGCGCCGCCTTCCGCCCACATCGCGGCGGCCACGCCGTTGTCGTTGACGGCCAGCATCGGCGTCGCGATGAAACCCGTCGGCTCGACGATCGCCGGCGAAACGGGCTGCGCGGGCTGCCACCCGGTTCCGGACACATATCGTTGCGACATCGTGGCGGTGTAGATCTTCCCGCCCGTCACGTCGATTTCCCCCCAGAGCAGCGTGATGTTGCCCTTCGCGTCCATGCCTGCCACCGGCGAGATGATCGTCGTGAACAGGCTCGTGTTCGACACGGCCTGATTGACGTTGGTCCAGCCGTTGGTCGCGTCGTACGTGGCGGTCCACAGCGCCGAGTGCGTATGGTTGGTCTGCCGCCATGCGAGCACGGCACGGCCCGACGACAGGACCGAGATCATCGGCCTCACGTTGTCGGTGTCGCCGGTCACCGCCCCCGGCCCGCTCTGCACCGGCATCTGGATCACCGCCGGCGACGACCACTGTCCGGCCTGCGTGTAGCGCGACCACGCGATGCGCGTATCGAGCAGGCTGATCGACTGCGTCCACGCGACGAGCGCGTTGCCCTGGCTGTCGATCCCGGCCGAATAGGTCGAACCCGTCACGTCCGGCACCAGTTCGAATGCCGCGCCCCAGCCGCCGGCCGGGCTGTACGGCCGCGCCCACAATGCGTACGTGTTGGGGCCCGGCATCCATTCGGTCCAGAACGCGACGGCCTGCCCGCTCGCGTTGCCGACCAGTTGCGGCGGACTCGAGCTCGTCGTGTTCATCGAATGCGAGCCGTCGCCGGTGTCGAGCCGCGTCGCGCTGCCCCAGCCCGAACCCGCGACATAGTGCGCGCCCCACATCTCGTTGCCGTTCGCGCCGGCCGGGCCATTGGTCATCCAGGTGGCGAGCGCGTTGCCGCTTGCGTCGATCGTCACGCTGGGATCGCCCTCCGGCCCCTTACCGTCCACCGCAGCGGCCGTCGACCAGCCGGCCTGCGGCTGCGTGGACCCGCCGCCCGTCGGGCCGCCGCTCGAGCCGCCACCGGGCGAGGTCGGGCCGGAAGGCGAGCCGGGATTGTTCGGCGTCGACAACGACGCGCCGTCGTTCGTCGCGACGTCATCGCCGCCGCATGCGGTCAGCGCGAGCGCGGCTGCCATGACCATCCATGTAATGGGTTTCATCGGAATCCTCTTGTTTTCATTTGCCGGCGCACTCTCGTCTGCCGTTCGCCGCAACGACGCATCCCATCGCCCGGCCCATTGATAAGCAATACTATTTAACAGGCATGGAAACCGGCATCGGTTCGCCACCCCTTGATGATCGATTCCGCCGTGCGGATCGACGCGAACGCCACTTGCGGCAAACCTCCCCCGTCGGGCAGCAACGATCACGCCGGGTCGTCTTTCGTCGGATGTCCGTCACTGCCGGCTGCATCTTAATTCAAGCGATCCGGATTCAAGGTGGCGTTGCGTCCACACTGAGTGGACTTCCATTTCGCCGGGCCTGTGCTCGGCCGGGCCGGCCCGGCTGCACGCCGGCAGGCGTTGCCGCCCGTGAGGTACGATACGCGCCGGGGCAAACCGCGCCCCCTGAGAGATCCGGCCGTCGCGGCCTCCTACCCAGCACAAGAAAAATGCCAAGAAACCCATCGCTGCACCGAAACCTGTTCGCCGCGCTGGCGGCCAGCCTGCTCTGGACGCCGGCCGCCCATGCCAGCGGGGACGACGGCTGCTACGTGCCGAACACGCTCCGGCAATCTTCCTATTCGTGCGGCAACCTGCCGATCCTGACGCCCGCCAACGACACGCGCATCAACGCGATGCTGATGATGGTCGATAGCAGCAAGGTCGCGCAGGTGTTTCCGGACCCGAAAACCATCCCCGCGAAAGAGCGGATCAACCAGATCGTCGTGCCGTTCCCGATGGATTTCTCCGGATGGATCTACATCGGCCAGAAGGAGCCCGACAAGACCGGCAACGCGCCGGATGCGGATGCGTCGTCGAACCGGTATGCCGACGGCGAAGGCAGCATCTGCCGCAGCATGGGCTCGGGCTCGGACGCATTCAACGACGCCCTCGGCGGCGCCGGCGGCCTCCCCGCCGACGAGGCCACGCGCCTGCGCGCGGCGCGCGCCGACATCGCACAAAAAACCTGTGCCGCGGGCGGCGCGAGCGCCGTGTGGACGAAGCCGCCGGTCAAGTCGCCGCTCGGCCAGCAGTTCGCCGCGTATCTCGACGGCACGAACGCGTTCTACCGCGCCGACTTCCTCACCGCGACCCGGGCCTTCGCGAACGCATCGCACAGCGCGGACCCGTGGCTGAAGGAAACCGGCCTCTATATGGCCGGGCGCGCGCAATTGAACGCCGCGCAAGCCAACGCATTCGACAACGACAACCCGACGCCGTCGCGCGCACGCGTGTCGAAGGTGTCGCTCGACGCCGCGAACACGGTGTTCCGCACCTACCTGAAGGTGTATCCGCAGGGACGCTATGCGGCCTCCGCGACGGGGCTGCTGCGGCGTGTCGCGTGGCTCGGCGGCAACGTCACGCAGCAGGCCGACCTGTATGGCCACGCACTCGCGCGCTGGTCGCCGGCGACATCGAACGTGCCGCTGATGCAACTGGCAAACGAACTCGACAGCAAGCTGCTGTTCGGACCGGACTTCGACGCGCGCCAGATCCAGTCGCCCACCGTGCTCGCCACCGTCGACCTGCAGCGCATGCGCGTGTCGGACAGCAGCGATTCGACCCGCAAGCCGATGACGCTGGACGAATTGCAGGCGCAGAAGCCGCGCTTCGCGAACGCGCCCGCGCTGTACGACTACCTGCTCGCAACCTGGTATGTCCAGATCGGGCACAAGCCGGATGCCGCGCTCGAACTGCTGCCGCAGACGCCCGCCGCGCCGCTCGACTACTTCGGGCTCAGCCAGCAGGCGCTGCGCGCATTCGCGCTGGAGGACAGCGGCCAGAACGACAAGGCCCGCCAGCTGTGGCGCGACCTGGTCCCGCTCGCGAAATTCCGCTTCCAGCGCGAAATGCTGGAACTCGCGCTTGCGATCAACCTGGAGCAGGCCGGCCTCGTCAACGACGTGTTTGCCGACGATTCCGTCGTGCAGAACGGCGCGATCCGTGCAGTCCTGCTGCAGCGCACGGCCAATGCGGACCTGCTGCGCGCGCAGGCGCAGAACCAGGCGACCGGCGGCGCGCTGCGCGACACCGCGCTGTACACGCTGCTGTACAAGGAACTCACGCGCTCGCATTACGCGGAATTCATCGCCGATACCGCGCTGGTGTCCGGCACGCCAGCCGATCCGCTGAAGCCGTTCATCGCATCCGGCGCGAAGAACGAAGACGGCTACGCGTGCCTGTCCGCGCGCGACATCGCCACGGCGCTGCAGCAGAATCCCGCCGATCCGAAAGGGCTGAACTGCCTCGCCGATTTCGTGCGCCTGCATCCGCCCGCGTCCGGCCTCGAAAGCGATCCGGTGCCGCCGTGGATGCGCAGCGCGTCGAACACGTCCGCTACCCGCGTGCCGCCGACGCTCGGTGCATCGCCGTCGCAGTTCGCGGGCAAGCCGTACGAGCGGATGTCGAGCTACGTGACGGTGATGGCCGATGCGCAGGCGAACCCGAACGACCGCGCGTACGCGTTCTACCGCGCGATCAAGTGCTATGCGCCGGCCGGCTCCAACGAATGCGGCGGCAAGGACGTGCCGAAGAACACGCGCAAGCGCTGGTTCGATACGCTCAAGACCGCCTATCCGGGCAGCCCGTGGGCGCAGAAGCTCCGCTACTACTGGTAAGCGCCGCATGAAGCGCATCGCGTGCATCGCGCTGCTGCTGGCCGCGCGCGCCGCGCTGGCCAGCACCGTCGACGCTGCGCAGTACGACGCATTCTGGCTGTGGGCGGGCGTGAAGCCGCAGGCGGTCGTGCACGGCGCGCGCACCGTCTACGTGCTGCAAGGGCAGATCGAGGCGTCGCCGCAGGACGAGTCGCAGGTACGCGTGATCGCGCAGGGCGTCGCGCTGCCGCCCGCGCCCGATGCGCGCGTGTGGCTCGTCTATCGTGCGCATACGCTGCGCTGGACGCCGCGCGTCACGCAGATCATGCTCGCGCAGCTCGAGCGCTGGCGTGCGTCCGGCCGCACGATCGCCGGCATCCAGATCGACTTCGATGCGCGTACGCGCCACCTGCAGGATTACCTCGAATTCCTGCGGACGCTGCGCGAGACCTTGCCCGCCGATTGCCGGCTGAGCATCACGGGGCTGCTCGACTGGAGCAGCCGCATCGATACCGGTCAGGTCAACCAGCTCAAGGGGATCGTCGACGAGGTGGTCGTGCAGACCTACCAGGGCCGCAGCACGATCCCCGACTACGCGGCCTACCTGCCGCGTGTCGCGCGGCTGCAGCTGCCGTTTCGCATCGGCGTGATCCAGGGCGGCGAGTGGGACGCGCCGCCCTACCTCGCATCGAATCCGTGGTTCCGCGGCTACGTCGTGTTCCTGCGCAACCGGTAGCGGGCGGCCGCACGGCGAGGGCGATCCCGCCCGCGCGCCCGGGTCAGCCCGGGCGCGGCGAGCTCGCGTCCACGTACACCCACGCCGCAACTCCCGACTCGAGCACGACGCGGTCGCGCCGATACGCGTCGACTTCGTAGTCGTCCGCGTGCCGCAGTTCCTCGCGCGTGATCGCAAACACGGTGCCGGTCACGCGATCGCCGGACTGGCCGGTATAGGCCACCACCGGGTGATGGGTCTTCCCGCTCGTCGCGACCACTTCCGGATCGTCGATCTTCAGCATCGTCATCGCGTAGCCGGGCATCGCGTCCTCGCGACCGTCGAGCTTGCGGCCGAAGGTGGCGAGCTGCACCTGTTCGAGTTGCAGCGTGCCGTACGAAAAGAGGTGTTCGGAAAAAGCGGTAGCGGAACTGGACATGATTGAACTCGAGGAAAAAATCCGGGGCACGTGAAGCGTAACGCAGATCGCCGAAGCGCTACACGGCGCCCGCGATCGTGCTGCCGAGCCCGGCGAGCGCAATCACGAGCAGCGCGAGCGCCGACGACGCCGAGATCCATCGCTGCTTCCGGTGAATCGACGGATGGTTGATCGCGGCCATGTAGCCGGTCAGGATCGTGAAATCGACTGCGATCCACAACGCGGCCAGGATCGCCAGGCTCACGCGCGAGTCCGGCGTGATGCCGACGAACTGCGGAAAGAACGCGACGAAGAACAGCAGGTCCTTCGGGTTCGCGATGCCGACGAGGAAGCCGCGCACGATACCGGGCAACCCCCGTGGCTGCGGAACCGGTGCGCCTGCCGCCGCGTCGTGACCGGCGCGCCATTCGCCGAGCAGCGTCCGGATCGCCAGCACCGCGATGAATACGCATCCCGCGACATGCAGCCCGGCGAGCAGGCGATCGCTGACCATTACGACGCCGAACACCATCAGCATCGCGCCCGCGATCATCACGAGGCTCGCGGCATTCGCGCCCACCGCGGTCAGCACGCCCTGGCGGAAGCCGCGCCGCGCGACGGTACCCGTCACGAGCATGACGACCGGGCCGGGGGTCGCGATGAGCAGCACGATCGCGGCGAGATAGGCGAACAGCAGCGGGTAATGGAGTGACATGAATAAAAGTTGATCGACGATTCGGGAGGCGTGCCCATCACGGTGGCATCATGGAGGCTCGACGTCTCGGACGGCACGGTTTCAGCCAGTATCGCGCGTCCAGGCTGCCGGTGAAAAACGGAAAATCCTGTCTGATGACATGAGTTTTATTCATATTCAAAACCCATGAAGGCCAAATCGCTTCCCCCCGTCTATGCGCTGCGCGCGTTCGAGAGCGCCGCACGCACCGGCTCGTTCACGCTCGCCGCCGAGGAGCTGAGCCTGACGCAAAGCGCGGTCAGCAAGCACGTGAAGACGCTCGAGGCCTATTTCGGCCGGAAGCTGTTCGTCCGGCGCGGGCCCAGGATGACCGTGACGGCGGAAGCGCACATCTTCGCATCGGGCCTGAGGCGCGGGTTCCGGCAGGTCGAGGAAGCCTGCATGCTGTTCCAGACGCAGCGCGACGTGCTGCGGGTCAAGGCGCCGTCGACGCTCACGATGCGCTGGCTGCTCGACGCGCTCGCCGCCTTTCGCGCCACGCAGCCGGCGTTCGAAGTGCAGATCGCGAGCGTGTGGATGGATGTCGATACCGTCGATTTCTTCAGCGAGTCCTACGATTGCGCGATCCTGCTCGGCACCGGCAGGTTCGGCGAAAGCACGCACTGCGTGAAGCTGTTCGACGAATGGCTGATTCCGGTGTGCTCGCGCGCGACCGCGACGGTCGCGCGCGCGAACCCTTCCGCGTGCGAGCTGATCCACCCGTCGCCCGACCGGCGCGACTGGCGCCGCTGGCTCAAGGGCAGCGGTCACGATCTGCATGTGGACATCACGCGCGGGCAGGTGTTCGACATGCTCGAACAGGGGATCGCGGCGGCGATCGCCGGCCACGGGATTTCGATCGGCGACCTCGCGCTGTGCGCGAAGGCGATCGACGAGAAGCAGCTCGCGCTGCCGTTCAAGACGGCCGTCAGCACCGGTGACGCGTATTACCTCGTCTGGCCCGAGGATTCCGGCAAGGCTGCGCAGGTGCGCGAACTGCATACGTTTCTGGCAGGCCGGATGCCGCGCCTCGCGCATCCGGGTGTTCGCTTCAACGGGATGGGCTGAAACCTGGCGATCGCGCCGCCCCTTTCAACGGGGCCGGCGGATCGCCTGCCGCCGGTCACGGCGCAGCCCGCCGACGCAGGCATGCGCCCAACATCGTTACGCCTGCACGAACGCCAGCAGGTCGGTGTTCAGCACGTCCGCATTGACCGTCAGCATGCCGTGCGAATAACCCGGGTAGGTCTTGAGCGTGCCGTTCTTCAGCAGCTTGACCGACTTCAGCGCGGAATCCGCGATCGGCACGATCTGGTCGTCCTCGCCGTGCAGCACGAGCGTCGGGACGGAGATCGACTTCAGGTCGTCGGTCTGGTCCGTTTCCGAGAACGCCTTGATGCCTTCGTAATGCGCCTTCGCGCTGCCTTCCATGCCCTGGCGCCACCAGTTGCGGATCACGCCCTGATGCACGGTTGCCCCTTCCCGGTTGAAACCGTAGAACGGGCCGCTCGGCACGTCGAGGAAGAACTGCGCACGATTGTCGGCGAGCGCCTTCCGGAAGCCGTCGAACACTTCGAGCGGCAAGCCGTCGGGATTCGACGCGGTTTTCAACATCAGCGGCGGCACCGCGCTGACCAGCACGGCCTTCGCGACGCGACCGGCCGGCTCGCCATGCTTCGCGACGTAGCGGGCCACCTCGCCGCCGCCCGTCGAGTGACCGACGTGCACCGCATTGCGCAGGTCGAGCGCTTCGACGACGGCGAACGCGTCCGCAGCGTAATGATCCATGTCGTGGCCGTCCGAGACTTGCGCCGAGCGACCGTGGCCGCGCCGGTCGTGCGCGATCACGCGATAACCCTTCTGGACGAAGAAGAGCATCTGCGCATCCCAGTCGTCGCCGGACAGCGGCCAGCCATGGTGGAACATGATGGGCTGCGCGTCCTTCGGGCCCCAGTCCTTGTAAAAGATCTCGACGTGATCCTTCGTGGTGACGTATGGCATCGCGATGACTCCTGTGAGGTGAATGAACATGGCGCACTCGCCAGCAGCCATTATCGGACATTAATGTGAAATCCCGATGCCATGACAGGCCACGCAGGCCGATCATCCGCCGACAGGAAATGAACGGCGCCGTTGCGTCGCGCACCGCGCGCGTCAGCCGTCCGTCGAAACCGTCACGGCCTCCCACGCGCGGATTTCGTCGTCCAGTGCCGACAGTTTGTTCCGCACCAGCCGCAGCGCATCGCTGCCGAGCAACAGGTGCGCGGGCGGGTGTTCGGCTGCCATGACGGCGAGCATCGCCCGCGCGGCCTTCGCGGGGTCGCCCAACTGCTTGCCGCTCTTGTCCTCGCGCGCCTGGCGGATCGGGTCGAACAGTGCGTCGTAGTCGGCGATCGAGCGTGGCGTGCGCGCCATCGAGCGGCCGGCCCAGTCGGTGCGGAACGAACCCGGCGCAACGGCCGTCACGGCCACGCCGAACGGCGCGAGCTCCTTGCCGAGCGTTTCGGAAATGCCCTCCAGTGCGAATTTGCTGCCGCAGTAGTAGGCGATGCCCGGCATCGTGACGTGACCGCCCATCGACGTGATGTTCAGGATGCGGCCGCGCCGGCGCTCGCGCATGAACGGCATGACGGCCTTCATCATCGCGACCGCACCGAATACGTTCACGTCGAACTGCCGGCGCATCTCCGCGAGCGGCGCTTCCTCCATGATCCCTTCGTGCCCGTAGCCCGCGTTGTTCACCAGCACGTCGACCGGCCCGACGTTCGCTTCGATGTCCGCGACGACGCCGTCGATGCGCTCGAAGTCGGTCACGTCGAGCACGCGTGCAACCGCCGCCTGCGCGGACAGCGCCTCGAATTCCCGCGCCGCCTGCGCGCTTCGCACCGTGCCGACCACCGTGTGACCGGCCGCCAGCGCCTCCTGTGCCAGCGCGCGACCGAAGCCGCTGCTGACGCCCGTGATGAGCATGATGTTGCCTGATGCCATGTGTGCTTCTCCCGAATGTCGATTGAAGCATGCATACTAGTCTGACGATCGATGTCGATTAAGCCCGATTCCACTGATTTTCTTGCACAAAACTATGAGCACGGCCCCCACCTCCGCCCGACCTCCGTCGCTGCCGCCGCGCGACCGGAAGCGCCTGGTCACGCTGCTGCGCGCGCTGGCGCCCGACGAAGGCTACAACCTGACGGCGCTGCCGAGCGTGCGCATCCTGCGCTCGAACCGCGCGCTGTCGCGCACGCCGGTGCTGTACGACCCGGGTATCGTGATCGTGTGCCAGGGATCCAAGCGCGGCTACTTCGGCGGCGAGCGCTATCGGTATGACGAGCACCATTACCTGGCCGTCGCCGTGCCCGTCCCGTTCAGCATGGAAACCGACGCCACGCCCGAGCGCCCGCTGCTCGCGCTGTACCTGCACCTCGATTTCACGCTGGCCGCCGAACTCGCCGCGCAGATCGACCGCGAAGGCAGCGCGGAACCCGTGCAGGCGCCGAGGAGCATGATGTCGACGCCGATGGACGCAGCGATGCACGCGTCGGTACTGCGGTTCGTCGAGGCGATGCACCGGCCGCTCGATGCCGCGGTGCTCGGCCCGGCGTTGCTGCGCGAGCTGTATTTCCGCGTGCTCACCGGCGCGCAGGGCAGCGCGATGCGCAGCGCGCTCGCGATGCGCGGGCAGTTCGGCCGGATCGGCCGGTCGCTACGGGTGATCCATGCCGACTACGCGCAGCCGCTCGACGTATCGCAACTGGCCGACGAAGCCGGCATGAGCGTGCCAAGTTTTCACAGTCACTTCAAGGCGATCACGCAGGTGTCGCCGATGCAGTACCTGAAATCGACACGCCTGCATCAGGCACGGTTGTTGATGGTGCGTCAGGACCTGACGGCGGAGGCGGCCGGCTACGCGGTCGGCTATACGAGCCCGTCGCAGTTCAGCCGGGAATTCAAGCGCCTGTTCGGCCTGACGCCCGCGAAGGAAACGCAGCGCATGCGCGAAAGCTTCGCGATTCCGGAGGCATTCGAGGATGCGGTGTTCGTGTCGTCGCATTGACGGGGGGAACCGCGAGCGGCACATGCACGATGCCGGCCGGTCCGCGCCGTCCCCATGCATGCCCTCGTTGCGCCGGTCGGCCATGACCGCGCGTTTTGCGGGCATGCCGCCATCGCCCGGAAAGAACGGACCAACCCGGGCCATGACATCGGCCGGGGCCGGACGATCGACACCGATGTGGATGCCACGGGAATGCCGGATGCTGTCGCGCACACGAACCGGTCAATCCCGCCAATCGACGCTGCGCATCGAAACCATGCGCAACCGGATCGCTATCGGAAGACGTCGCGCATGTCCGCTCCGACCCGCTCGAACACATGGCGCGCTGCCGGCGTCACGCCGCCTATATGAATGCAGCCATGGACCATTCCGGGTAGCACACTCAGATTGACCGGCACGTTGGCATGCTGCAAACGCTTCGCGTACGCTTGCGCTTCGTCGCGCAACGGATCGAATTCACACACGAGCAACGTGACGGGCGGCAACCCCTCGTGCGAACGCGCGCGCAGCGGCGACACATAAGGCGATCGTCCGTCGGCCGGATCGTCCAGATACATTGCGTAGCAGTACTGCATGACCTCTTTCGTCAGATAGTAGCCCTGCCCGTAAGTGTCATAGGACGACGTGTCCATCGACGCATCGAGCGGCGGATACAGCAACAGCTGATGCGCGATGGCAGGGCCACCTTGCTCGCGGGCTACCAGACACGCCGCCGCCGCGAGGTTGCCCCCGGCACTGTCGCCGCCGACGGCGATGCGCCCGGGGTCGAGCCCGAGGTTGCCCGCGTGTCGGCACACCCAGGCAAGCGCATCGCAGAAGTCCTCCAGCGGCCCCGGGAACGGATGCTCGGGCGCAAGCCGGTAATCGACCGACAGCACGACGCACCGCGTCGCGTTGGCCAACGCGCGGCAAGGATTGTCGTAGAGCTCGAGCGTACCCAGGCACCACCCGCCACCATGCGCATACACGATGGCCGGTCGCGGTAACCCGCCATCCCCGATGTCGTGCGGCCAATAGGCACGCACGCGTATCTGTCGCCCGTCGCGCGTCGGCGCCGCGAAGGTTTCCATACGGCCGATGGATTCCAATGGCCCGTGCCATGCCCGCAGCGCGCGATCCGTGGCATCCCGCAGCTCGGCCAGGGACGAAGGCGGTTCGCCCACGGCCAGTTGTTCCAGCAACGCTGCAATGTTCGCGTCGACCGGCATCTCAGCGGCTCCGTTCCAGGAACGGGAGCAGGTGCCCGATAAACACCTCGGGCGCCTCCTCCATCACGAAGTGGCCGCAGTCGGGCACGATCGCGCCCTGCAAGTCGGTCACGTTGTCGCGCATGGTAACCAGCGGCGCATCGCGGGTGGCGTGTTCCGCGCCGATGGCGAGCACCGGCATCGTCAGCTTGCGCGTCGCCCGCGCCTGATTCTGGCGAATCGTCTCCGGTATCGCGCGGTAGTAGGAGAAACCACCCCGCAGGCCACCCGGCGATGAATAGGCATCGACGTAGACCTCGACGGCCACGCGGTCGCGCCGGAACGACCAGCGGTCGAACATGAACTCCAGATAGGCCCGCTCACGCCCCGCAATCAGCGTTTCGGGCAGGTCGGCCAGCTGGTTGAACATGAAATGCCACAGGAAGATGTTTTCTTCCGGTGGCGCGAAGATCGAAGGCGCGGGCGCCAGCCCGGGGATCACCGCCTCGGTCAGGACCAGCGCCGTCACGGCCTCGGGCCGGTCGCTGGCCAGCGCATAGGCCACCCACATCCCGACATCGTGGCCTGCCACCTGGTACGCGTCGAAGCCGAGTTCCACCATCACACGATGCATGATCGCGGCCGTGTGCCCCGTGTCGTAACCCTCGTGAGGCCGGTCGGAATAGCCGGTGCCCGGCGGGTCGACCGCAATGGCCATGAAGCCCCGTTCTTCGAGTGCGCGCATGACGTGGCGCCACGCGTACCAGGTCTGCGGCCACCCGGGAATCAGCAGGACGGGAGCGCCCGTGCCGGCGATGACGCAATGGATTCGCTGGCCGTCGATGCGGACGTATTGATGCGTAAAGCCTTCGAAGCCGGCCGACGGAGACAGAAGTTGAGCGGACATATGATTTTCCGTAGTGATGTGGGAGCGGCTCACGCCAGGCCGAGCATGGTGTGGATTTGCCGTGCATCGACCGCCGCACCGGCGAAATCGTCGAACGCGCGCTCCGTCACGCGGATCATGTGGTCGTTGATGAACGCCACGCCTTCGCGTGCGCCATCCTCCTGGTTCTTCAGGCAACACTCCCACTCCAGGACCGCCCAGCCCGGGTAGTCGTACTGCGCGAGCTTGGAAAAGATCGCCTTGAAATCGACTTGACCGTCGCCAAGCGAACGGAAACGACCCGCACGATCGAGCCATGAACTGTAGCCGCCATAGACGCCTTGCCGCCCCGAAGGCTGGAATTCCGCGTCCTTCACATGGAACATGCGGATGTGTTCGCGGTAGATGTCGATGTAGGCCAGATAGTCCAGCTGCTGCATCACGAAATGGCTGGGATCGAACAGGATCTTGCAACGCGCGTGCTGGTCGACCAACGCGTGGAATCGTTCGAACGAGACGCCGTCATGCAGATCTTCGCTGGGGTGGATCTCGTAACACAGGTTGACGCCGTTGTCGTCGCAGACATCGAGAATCGGGCGCCAGCGGCGCGCCAGTTCATCGAAGGCCGCCTCGATCAGGCCCGCGGGCCGTTGCGGAAACGGAAACAGGTAGGGCCATGCCAACGAGCCCGAGAAGGTGCCCATCTCGGTGAGCCCCAGGCGGCGTGACGCGCGTGCCGCCAGCTCGAGTCGCTCCAGCGCCCATGCCGTGCGCCTGGCCGGATTGCCGCGCAAGGGCTCCGGGACGAAGTTGTCGCACATCGCGTCGTACGCCGGATGCACCGCCACCAGTTGCCCGAAGAGATGCGTCGTCAACTCGCTGATCTCCAGGCCGTGCCCGGCCAGCATGCCCTTCACTTCGTCGCAGTAGTCCTGGCTGTGCGCCGCGGTCTCCACATCGAACAAGCGCCGCTCCCAGGCGGGAATCTGCAACGCCTTGAAACCAAGGCCGGCAGCCCATTGCGCGATGTTCGGCAAGTTGTCGAAAGGTGCGACGTCGGCAGCGAACTGCGCAAGATGGAGGCTGGGCCCTTTGAGGGTACGCATGTGCATGTCCTATTCTTTGTTGATCGACAAAGAATAGGACATGGGAATATCCCGTGTCAACACGGCACGCGATAAAATCGGCGCAACGACGGATCGGCAGACGAGAGAGGCAATGGCAGGAAGACCGAGGGAATTTGATCGCGACACGGCCTTGAAACAGGCGATGCTGGTGTTTTGGCGACGCGGCTACGAAGGCACGTCGATGTCCGACCTGGTCGAAGTCATGGGCATCGCCTCCGCACGCATCTACGCCGCCTTTGGCAGCAAGGAGGCCCTGTTCCAGGAAGCCGTGGCGCTCTACGAGCAAAGCGACGGCGGTTTCGCCGACCGCGCGCTCCGGGAAACGAATGTCCGCGCGGCCATCGAGACGATGCTGCATGAGGCGATAGCCACCTATACCAGGCGCGGCCGCCCTCATGGTTGCATGGTGGTCTCATCCGCCACGAACTACTCGGCCAGCAACGAAGGCGTCATGGCGTGGCTGACCGAACATCGCCGAGCCCGGACGCAATCGATCCTCGAGCGCCTGCGAGAAGCGCTGGCCCAGGGCCAGCTCAAGCCTGGCACCGATGTCGCCGCATTGGCCGATTTTTACGCCGTGCAGTTGCATGGCATTTCCGTCCAGTCCCGCGACGGCGTATCTAAGGATCGCCTGCTGGCCGCCGTCGGGCCGGCGATGATGCCGCTGGATCTGGCGCTGCGCTAGCGAACCAGCGGCATCGTCCCATGTTCGTCGGCATCGCGATCAGGGACGCGCGTTGTGCAAGCACGTTGGCGCCGGTTTCAAGCAGAATCGCCAACACGGCCTCGACCTGGGGCGACACGCGCCATCTGTTCGCGGAACCCGCACGACGCCCGTCGTTGTGCAAGCGCGTCTGGCCGCGCCGCCGGTCGAAGCGCACCACGCTGGCGACGTAAGTTTCCGCCGTCTGCATGCGCGGCCTTTGCGAGCCCGACGCCCGATGCATGCACCTAGCCGGGACGGGCCTGCTCGCCGTGCGCGGTGTCGAGCACGAGACCGGCCAGCGACTTCAGGATGAATGCGGTCACGCCCCAGATGTCCTGCGGCTGGTCGGCCCAATACCAGCCGCCGGCACGTTCGCCGTCGCTGTATTGCCGCGGCAGATCCGGGTTCAGCAGCGCGGAGAACGGAAACTCGAAGATCTCCTCGACTTCGGCCGGTGCGGCTTCCCATGCGGCGGCTTCCGGCACGAGGCCGATCACCGGAAAAATCGCGTGGTGGCGCTTGCGGGTCTTGTGAATCGGCATGGACCCGACGACCTGCACCGCGCCGGGATCGAGGCCGATTTCCTCGAACGCTTCGCGCAGCGCCGTTGCGCCGATGCCGGCATCCGACTCCGCCGGACGCCCGCCCGGAAAACTCACGTGCGACGAGTATTCGCTGAGCCCCGACGATCGCTTGGTCAGCAGGATCGTCGGCTCGCGCCGCGTGACGATCGCGACCAGGACCGCGGAGAATTTCCACTGGCCGTCGTTGTCCGCGAGGGAGTGCTTCGCCGTCGACCAGTCCGTTGCGGCGGGAATCCGGAAGCCTTCCACACCGCGCACGATTGCGTCCAGCGCGCCCTGCCGCGAATCGGCGTTCGGGACGCCGCTGTCGGATTTCATGTCTCCTCCTTCCTGCATGCTTGAATCTGCAAGCGCTGAGCGACACCGAACCCGACACGTGTTGCACGGGCACGGCGTCGTTATCGCAAAAACCGATGAATCCGCATCCGGATGCGATCGCAAATGACACGCGTTCGAGCGCGGCCGTCTGCTTCGGCGCAAAAATATCCGCCATCGTTGCGGATGGTTGAATGCCTCGACCGGATCGCCTTCGACGCATCGAAGCAACCCGATGATGCATGAAAACCGGATCGCAGGTACGCCGCCCCCTTCATCGCATGTTGCGGGCACAATGGCGTACTGCATGACCACCTCATGCATCGATCACGCGGCTGTGGACAGCCGATCACTCCTGTTTCGAAGCCGGGCAATCGCTTCATCCACGCGAGATTCACATGACCCCGTATGCCTTCCGCCTGCTGAATGTCTTCGCCGAATCGACGTTCGGCGGCAACCCGCTGTGCGTATTCGACGATGCGCGCGGCATGGACGATGCGACCATGCAGGCGCTGGCCGTGCAGTTCAACCTGTCGGAGACGACCTTCGTGCTGCCGTCGGAGCGTGCGCATGCGCGCGTACGCATCTTCACGCCGGGCTATGAAATGGCCTTTGCGGGCCATCCGACGCTCGGTACCGCGCATGTCGTGCGCGACCTGCAGAAAGCAGGCGGCACGCTCGCACTCGAATTCAAGGCGGGGGTTGTCGACGTCCAGGCGCACGACGACGTGTGGACGTTCACCGCGCCGCATGCAGGCATGCCGAAAACGGCACCGTGCCAGTTGACCGATGCGCAGACGGCGGCGCTGCTGGGCCTCGCCGAGAACGATCTGCTCGCGCCGCCGATCTGGGTCGACACGGGTGCAGACCAGTTGCTGGTCGCGCTCAAGGACCCCGCCGCCGTGCGGCGCGCGCGGCCTGACAGCGCCCGCCTCGACATCTGGCCTCAGAGCAGTCTCGGCCGCAGGACCGCGTATGTGTTCGCATTCGACGCCGAGCGCCCGGGGACGGTTGTGTCCCGCTACTTCTTCGTGAAGCAAGGCGGCGGCGTGTCGGAGGATCCGGGCACCGGGTCGGCCTGCGCGAACCTGGGTGGCTGGTTGCTTGCCGCCGGACGCGATCTGCCTGCCGCGTTTCAGGTCGAGCAGGGCGATGCCGTCGGCCGGCCTTGCCGACTGCGGCTGTCGGTCGGCGCTACGGGTGACATCCGCGTCGGCGGGCGCGTGATCGAAATCGGGCGCGGCGTGATCAACGTGTGACGCGGGCGATCAGGGCGGCGCTTTCGCGCATCGCGCTCCCACCCGCCCCACTGCACTTCGTGCAGCGTCTCGCCGGGCCTGAGTACGCTCACGTCATCGCCGATCGACGCTAGGTGAAAGAAAACAGGGCGCCGGGCTTTTCGGCTTGGAAGGGATTCTGCGGTACGGTCCCGCGCCACCACTTCACATGCCCGCTCGATGAGCGGGCATTTTCCTCATCTCGCCCGCTTGACTGTACGTTCGCCCGAAAATACCGCGTTTCGGGCACGCACTTGCGCCACGCACGGTAAGCTGCACGCATCGCCCGCCCAAGCCGATCGCCGCCATGAACGACCTCGCCCCCGACCTCGCCCGCGCGCTGCGCGCGTCCTGCGACGCCTGCTTCGGCACGGCCGCCGTCTGGCCGCTCGTCGAGCGTGCCTATGGCGAGTCGCAGCGCTTCTACCACACGCTCTCGCACCTGGCCGAACTGTTCGGTCATCTCGCGCCGTATCGCGCGGAACCGCTGTGGCCGGCGATCGAACTCGCCGTCTGGGCACACGATGTCGTCTACGCGACGACGCTGCCGGACTATGCGGAAAACGAAGCGCGCAGCGCGCAATGGCTCGTCCAGGTCACGAACGCGCGCTGCGACGCAGCGTGGTTGGAAGCGCATGCATCGCATGTCGCCGCCGCGCATGCATTCGTGCTTGCAACGAAATCGCACCGGCTGCCCGACAGCCTCGCGTCCACGCCGGCATTGCAGCGCGCGGGGCTGATTTTTCTCGATGCCGATCTCGCGATCCTCGCGGCCGCGCCCGGCCGGCTGCGCGAATACGATCGCGCGATCGCCCGCGAATGGGCGCAGGATCCCGATGCGCCATCGGCCATTTTCCGCGCGGGCCGCAAGCAGGCGCTCGAACATCTGCGCGCGCAGACCCCGCTGTTTCGATCGGCGGAATTCGCGCCGCTCGCACCGCTCGCGCAACGCAATCTCGATACGCTGATCCGCGCGTACGCATAAGCGCCGCGCCCGCCTGACGGACGCGCCCGCATCGCCGCCGCCTTCCTGGCTAAGCCCGCCGTGCACGCCCGGTGACCCGGCGCGCGCCCTCGCATCACGCGACTTCCCGGAAGCAGCACCCCGCCATCAAAGGCGGAAGCTGCATTTCGGCCTTGTACGACATCCGACAACAAAATCACCGATACCACGATTCCGGCCACACATACCCCGTGAAAAGTGACCCCAATAACATCAGGAGATTGCATTATCACATTTAATGTGATTTTATTATCACCTGTTGCAAGCCGCCGTCGACCACGCGCGCGGCGCACCCCATACCAAGGAAGAGACGCAGATGGAGACAATCGCCGTCATCGGCAGCAACATGGTCGACCTCGTGACCTACGTCGACCGCATGCCCGCCCGGGGCGAAACGCTTGAGGCGCCGAACTTCGAGCTCGGCTGCGGCGGCAAGGGCGCGAACCAGGCCGTCGCGGCCGCCCGCCTCGGCGCACGCGTCGTGATGGTCACGAAGGTCGGCGACGACGTGTTCGCCGACAACACGATCCGCAACTTCGCGCGCGAAGGGATCGACACCACGCACGTACGCAAGGTCGCCGGCGTGCCGAGCGGCGTCGCGCCGATCTTCGTCGAGCCCGATTCGAGCAACAGCATCCTGATCGTCAAGGGCGCGAACCGCCATCTGCAGCCGGCCGACATCGACGCGGCCGCGCCGGCGCTCGCCGACTGCGCTCTGATCGTGCTGCAGCTCGAGATCGAACTCGACACCGTCTATCACGCGATCGAATTCGGCGCGCGGCACGGCATCCCGGTGCTGCTGAACCCCGCGCCCGCCGTGGCCGACCTCGATTTCGAACGGATCCGCTCCGTCGAATTCTTCGTGCCGAACGAAACCGAGCTCGCGATCGTGTCGGGCATGCCGGTCGATTCGCGCGAGAGCGCGGCCCGTGCCGCCGAAGCGCTGGTCGCGCGCGGGCTGAAGCATGTGCTCGTCACGCTCGGCGACCAAGGCTCGCTGCTCGTCTCGCACGACGGCGCCCGGCACGTGCCGGGCGTCCCGGTCGACGCGCGCGATACGACGGGCGCCGGCGATGCATACATCGGCTGCTTCGCGCGCTGCTACGCCAGATCGCGCGATGCCGTCGACGCGATGCGCTACGCGTCCGCGTATGCCGCGCATTCGGTCACGGGCCTCGGCACGCAGAAGTCGTATGCGGACGCCGCGACGTTCGAACGCTTTCTCCACGACGCCGGCCTCTGATCGGCGCCTTCATCGACGAGACATTGGGAAGGAGACACCCATGAGCCGAGCCAGGATCGAACACACACCCGACGGCTATTACCTGAACCGCACGCCGCTCTTCGCATTCACGTTGCTGTGCTGCCTGTTCGCGCTGTGGGGCACCGCCGCGAACCTGAACGACGTGCTGATCGCACAGTTCAAGAAATCGTTCTTCCTGTCCGATTTCGAATCGGCATTCGTGCAGTCCGCGTTCTATCTCGGCTACTTCTTCCTCGCGATTCCGGCCGCGACCGTCGTGAAGAAGTTCAGCTACAAGACGACGATCCTCGTCGGCCTGCTGCTCTACACGACCGGCTGCCTGCTGTTCTTCCCGGCCGCGTCGATGGCGAAATACGGGATGTTCCTCGTCGCGCTGTTCGTGATTGCCGCGGGCCTGTCGTTCCTCGAAACGGCGGCGAACTCGTATTCGACGCTGATGGGCCCGCGCGACACCAGCACGCGGCGGCTGAATATCTCGCAGACGTTCTATCCGTTCGGCGCGATGGCCGGCGTCTACATGGGCAGCCTCCTGATCTTCAAGGAAGGCGACGCGTCGCATGCGCAGCTCGCGGCGATGTCGGCCGCCGAAGCGCACGTGCACCAGCTCGCGATGATCCAGGCCACGCTCGAGCCGTACAAATGGCTGATCGCCGTGCTCGTCGCCGTGTTCATCGTGTTCGCGCTCACGCCCTACCCGGCCTGCAAGGGCAACGGGCCCGGCGCGGTCACGCACCGGATC
Organism: Burkholderia cepacia complex sp. TUM26381; assembly: GCF_057439935.1. Taxonomy (NCBI): domain Bacteria; kingdom Pseudomonadati; phylum Pseudomonadota; class Betaproteobacteria; order Burkholderiales; family Burkholderiaceae; genus Burkholderia; species Burkholderia cepacia complex sp. TUM26381. The sequence continues at coordinate 1,025,047 of NZ_CM172008.1, forward strand.
GACGCGCGCGGCACGCTCGCACGGCTGTTCGGCAACCGGCGCTTCGTCGCGGGCGTGGTCGCGCAGTTCCTGTATGTCGGTGCGCAGGTGGGCGTGTGGAGCTTCACGATCCGGCTCGCGATGCAGATCGGCGGCCTCACCGAGCGCGGCGCGTCGCACTATCTGCTCGCGACGTTCTTCGCGTTCTTCGTCGGCAAGCTGGTCGCGACGCTCGTGATGAAACGCGTCGGCCCGGCCAAGGTGCTGATCGTCTACGGCATCCTGTGCATTGCGCTGCTCGCGTACACGATCAGCGTGCACAACATCACGGCCGTCTATGCCGCCGTGTGCGTGAGCGTGTTCCTCGGCCCGTGCTGGCCGACGATCTACGGCCTGACGATCGACGGTCTCGGCAAGGACACCGAATACGGCGGCTCGATCCTCGTGATGAGCATCGTCGGCGGCGCGGTCGTGCCGCTGATCCAGGGGCTGATCTCCGACCACACCGGCGGCAACATGCAGCTCGCGTTCGTCGTGCCGCTCGCGTGCTTCGTCGTGATCGTCTACTACGGCTTCTACTGCCTGCGCCACCTGCCGGCCGCGACGCCCGATGCGCCCGCCGACAGCCGCGCGCCCGCACGCTACGCCGCACCGCGCAACACGTCGGGAGCATGACCATGCGAGGCGAGATCGAACTGCGGCGCGACGACTTCCGCGAGACGCCGCGCACGCTGTACCGCACCAACGGCTTCACCGTCACCGCGTTCGCGTATCCGTCCGGCGTCGAAGCGCTGAAGCTCGAAAACCGCCGAGGCCATCTCGTCGTGCTGCCGTATCTCGGCCAGATGATCTGGGCCGCGCAATTTGATGGCCGCGACCTGACGATGCAGCACATGTTCCGGCAGCCGAAGCGGGCGGCATCGATCATCGATACCTACGGCTGCTTCATGTTCCACAGCGGGCTGCTGCGCAACGGCTGCCCGGGGCCGGACGACACGCATGCGCTGCACGGCGAGATGCCGTGTGCGCCGATGGACCGCGCGAGCCTCGTCGTCGGCATGGATGCGCGCGGCGCATGCGTCGAAGTGACCGGCGAATACGAGTACGTGCAGGGCTTCGGCAGCCACTACGTTGCGCGTCCGTCGGTGCGGCTGGCGGAGCACGACGCGCAGATGACGATCGCAATGGACGTAACGAATCTCGGCGGCACGCCGATGGACCTGATGTACATGGCCCACCTGAACTACGCGTATGTGCCGGGCGGCCGCTTCGTGCAATCGCTGTCGCGCGGCGGCTTGCGGCTGCGCGACAGCGTGCCCGCGCACGTGAAGCCGACCGCGGCATGGCGCGACTACACGGCCACGCTCGCGCGCGAACCCGAGCGGCTCGCGACGCTCGATGCGCCCGCGCTGTACGACCCCGAGATCGTGTTCTTCATGAACGGCGTGGAAACGGACGCCGACGGCGTCGCGCATTTCCGGCTCGCGCATCCGGACGGCGGGGCGTTCCACACCGCCTATCGCCCGGAGCAATTCCCGCATGTGACGCGCTGGATCCTGCACAACGCGGACCAGCAGGTCGCCGCGTTCGCGCTGCCGTCGACCTGCGAGCCCGAGGGTTATGAAGCCGAACGCCGCAAGGGCCACGTCGCCGCACTCGCATCGGGCGCATCGCGCCGCTTCGACGTGCTCACCGGTTACCTGAGTGCGGCGGAAGCGCGCGATGCGTGATGCGATGCAAAGCGCGACGCACGTCCGTGCGCCATCAGGTCACGAGCGCGATCCCGTGTTCGCGGATCGCCGTTTCGTAGCGGCGGCTCAGTTGCCCGTCGGAGATCACGTAGTTGAAATCGGTCAGTTCGGCGAAATAGGCCGCGCGTACTTCGTCGAACTTCGTGTGGTCGACGAGCAGGAAGCGGTTCTGCGCACGCGCCATCACCTTTTTCTTCGCATCGACTTCGTGGAAGTTGAAGCACGTGACGCCGCAGCGGTCGCTCACGCCGGCCGCCGAGATGAACGCCTTCGACACGCGTACCGAGTCGAGGATGCCCGTTTCGGCGACCGATTCGAACACCATGTTCTGGCGGTGATACGCACCGCCGCACAGGATCACGTTGCAATGCGGCTTCTGCTGCAGCTTCGCGAACACGTTCAGCGAATTGCAAACCGCCGTGAATTCGAGATCGTCCGGAATGAAGTCGACGATGAACGGCGTGGTCGAGCCGCAGTCGACGAAGATCGTGTCGCCGGTCGTCACGAACTGCGCGGCCAGCTTGCCGATGCGGCGCTTTTCCTCGGTCTGCCGGTTGTTCTCGGCACTGATCAGGTACTCGCCGATATCGCTGCGCTGCGCGGCGAAATGGCGCGTCACGTAGCCACCGATCAGGCTGAGACCGTGCGGATTGTCCGCGAGATCGCGGCGGATCGTCATCTCGGACACACCGAACAGCTCGGCCACTTCCTTCAGATGAATCGCGTTCTGCCCTTGCAGCACGTTCATCAATGTCTTGATCCGTTCGCCCTTCTTCGTTTCCATGCCAGTATCCTGCGTACCCGTCGCATCCGTCGCGTGTCGTGCCGGGCACACAGGCCCGGCCGGAATGTCGTATTTGTAACAAACCGATGTGAAAACATCAACTTTCCGTGTGCCCTTTCCGCACACGATCCGTGGAGTCCTGACACATGCCGCTTTCCAACGCCCAGCTCGCCCAAACCATCGATCACACGCTGCTCGCGCCCGACGCGAGCGACGCGCAGATCCGCGAACTCTGCCGCCAGGCGGCCGAGCATCGCTTTTACTCGGTCTGCGTGAATTCGGCGAACGTGCCGCTCGCCGCGCGCGAACTGGCCGATACCGGTGTGCTCGTGTGCTCGGTCGTCGGCTTTCCGCTCGGCGCCGGGCTGTCTGCCGCGAAGGCATTCGAAGCCACAGCCGCGATCGACGCAGGCGCCGGCGAGATCGACATGGTGATCGACATCGGCGCGCTCAAGAGCGGCCGCGCCGACGACGTGAAGGCCGACATCGCGGCCGTACATCGCGCATGCGGCGCGGTGCCGCTCAAGGTGATCCTCGAAACGGGGCTGCTGACCGACGACGAGAAAATCCGCGTATGCGAGATGTGCCGCGATCTCGGCGTCGCGTTCGTGAAGACATCGACCGGGTTCGGCCACGGCGGCGCGACGCTCGCGGATGTCGCACTGATGCGCCGCACGGTCGGCCCCGTGCTGGGCGTGAAGGCATCGGGCGGCGTGCGCGACCGCGCGGCCGCGCTCGCGATGCTCGAAGCCGGCGCGACGCGGCTCGGTACGAGCTCGGGGGTCGCGATCGTCACCGACCAGGATGGCAACGGATCGGGGTACTGAACCGCGCAGGGCCGGCCGCCGGGAAATTTCACGCGGCCGGCAACCTGCGGCACCGCCCAGGAAACGCACGCCTCGTCGCGCGGCGTCACGCTCGCGAGCCGCGACGGCCGCACGCCGTTCACGACGCTCGCCGATGCCTCCCAAGGCCGGTGACCGGCGCGCGCATCCTATTCTGGACGACTCGTGTCGCGTGACACCGGCGCTTTCCAGAACAGTCCGATGACGATGCCAAGCACGCACAGGGCGACCGTGTAGTAGCCGGGCGCCGCAACGATCCCCAGCTTGCCGACGAAATACGACGCGACGGCGGGCGCCGTTCCGCCAAACAACGCATAGGCCGTGTTGTAGGCAAGTGCGAACCCGGTGAAGCGGACTTCAGGCGGGAAACTGCGGACGATGATGTACGGCCCGAGCGTAATGGTCCCGATCAGGAACCCGCCGGCCACGTAAAGCGGCCACGACACGCCGCCGCCTGCCGTCAGCGTCCAGTAGAACGCGCCGCACACGGCGAGCATGCCGGCACATCCGATCGCATACGCACGGCCTCCGCCGATCACGTCGGCCGCCCAGCCGGCAGCGACGCTCCCGAGAATCAGCATCAGGATCGACCACGAATTCATCGTGAACACCGTCTTCGCATCGAGATGAAACTGCGACTGCAGATAGGTCGGCGTGAACAGGAAAAAAAGCACGAAGACGCCGGAAAACACCCAGGTCGCCAGCATCGACACGGCGATCGCGCCACGATGATTCCCGAGCACGATCGACAGCGGCAGCCTGGCGTCCGCCGCGCGTTTTGCACGCAGCGCCTCGAACACCGGCGTCTCGTGCAGATAGCGGCGCAGGTAGACGGACACGAGCCCGAACACCCCCCCGGCGATGAACGGCATGCGCCAGCCCCATGCCAGCAGGCTCTCGTGATCGAGGTTCGACGACAGGTACCTGGCGCTCAGCGCACCGAGCAGGATCCCCGTGCACAGGCCCGCCATCAGCAGCCCGCAGGCCAGCCCGACGCGATCGCGCCGCACATGCTCCGAACAGAAGATCCAGGCGCCGGGCACCTCGCCGCCCACGGACAGGCCCTGCAGCACGCGGCACAGCAGGAACAGCAGCGGCGCGACGATGCCGAGCGTCGCGTAGCCCGGCAACAGGCCGATCAGCAGCGTCGGAAACGCCATCAGGAACAGGCTCAGCGCGAACATCTTCTTGCGCCCGATCCGGTCGCCGAAATGCGCGAAGAAGATGCCGCCGATCGGACGCACGAGATAGCCTGCCGCGAACACGCAAAAGACCTCGAGCTGCGCCAGCCATTCAGGCGTATGCGGCGGAAAAAACACCGTCGCGAGCAGCTTCGTGAAAAACACCGCGACGATGAAGTCGTAGTATTCGAGCGCGCCGCCCAGCGACGCCAGAAAGAGCGTTTTGACATCGTTGCGCGATAGCGAACGGACATCCGTCGACAGCTCGCCGGGTTGCACGGGGGTTGAATTCATTGCAATCTCCAAACACTTGAAAGGTTCACTTCCGTTCGGTATCTTTATAATCAGCTCACTGACGAATTGGATGCAGGTCAACCATCCGGAAGGTTCCTGTCCTGCATCGCCAGGGTCTGTCTTACTATCGGAACATCGACGCTGCCACCCTCCCGCATCGCCTCCATCGATCGGGATCGTTTTCGATCATTTAATCAGTACACTGACATATTGTTTTGTATATCGAGAATTTTCCCGCTGCAAGCAGGGTTACCCTGACATCACGGCCGTCACGGCCAGCGGGCGCGTCGTGCCCGATAGCGGCCGGGCTACAATGGCCCCATCGAACGACCCCTCTGGATGTTCCGTCATGACTTCCGCTACGAACAAGAAGACGTCCAAGCCCGAACCCGACCTCGAAACGGGCCATCTGTGGCAACGCCCGGGCTTCCTGATCCGCCGCCTGAACCAGATTCACATCGCGCTGTTCTTCGAATGCTGCAAGGGCTTCGACATCACGCCGGTCCAGTACGGGCTGCTGACGACGCTGAACGAGCGCCCCGGCCTCGACCAGACGTCGCTGTGCGCCGAAGTCGGCGTCGACCGCACCACGATGGCCGACGTGCTGCGGCGGCTGGAGGAGCGCGGGCTCGTGAAACGCGAACCGAGCCCGCTCGACGGCCGGCAGAAGCTGGCCACCATTTCGGCGAAAGGCACGCGCATCATGAACGAGATGTACGACAGCATGCGCGAGGCGCAGGTCAGGTTCATGGAGCCGCTGTCCGCGAAGGAGCGCACGGAGTTCGTCCGGATGATGATGGCGCTCGTCGAAGGCAACAACCAGTACGGACGCACGTCGCTCAAGCATTTCGACTGATCGCGGCAGGTTCGTCGCCCGTTCAGAACCGGTGCAGCATCCCCACGCGCGCGAGCATCTGCCGGTTGCTGCCCGACGGGCTCGACACGGCCATGATCCACGCCTTCGGCTGGTCGTCTCCGGCAACCTGCTGGTACACGGTTTCCACATAGGCCACCGTGCGCTTCGACAGCGCATAGCGGGCACCGAGCGAAAACTGGTGCGCGCGATCGTCGTGCAGCACACCGTTGCCGCGCATCAATTCGTAATCGCCACCGATCGACAGCGCCGCGTCGGCCTGATAACGCACGCCCGCCTGATAGACATCGATTCGCGCATCGTTCGCGGTGTTCGTCGTATTCGTGTACAGCACGTTGAACGTCAGCGCGCCAAGCGCATACGTCGCGCCCGCACCGACATTGCGGATGCCGCGCATGCCGCTGCCGAGCTGCGGATAGCGCTGGTACGTGTAGGCCGCGCCGAGCGACAGCGCCCCGATTGCATAGTTGAGGCCCGCGCTCTGTCCGCTCTGCTGCGCAATCGAACCGGGAACGCCGCCAAACCCGGCCATCACGCCGGCCGACAGGCCGTTCCAGGTCGGCGTCACATACTTCGCGGCATTGGGCATCGCCGTTCCGGACATCCGGTCGAAGTTCGAACTGCCCGACACGTTGTTCGGAATGCCCAGGCCCGCGAACGGGCCCTGCCGGAAACCATACAGGCCGGCAATCGCGACCGAGTTGTCATGGCGCAGCAGGCTGTCGATCATGAAGTCGTACTGCTCGCCGAACGTGAGCCGGCCAAGACGATCGCTCGCCAGCCCGACGTAGGCAGTGCGGCCGAACAGCCCGCCGCCGTTGGTCGGAAAGACCGCGCCGGTGCCGAGATTGAACTGGTCGGTCAGCTCGAAGACCGCGCGATAGCCGCCGCCCAGATCCTCCTGGCCACGCAATCCCCATAGATTGGGCGATGCGATACCAGTATCCATCAGCGTGTTGCGATGCCCCTTCTGGTTGCTGACGACGGTCACGCCCGCATCGACGACACCCCAGAGCTGAACACTCGACGCATCGGCCCACGCCGACACGGACCACCACGCCGTGCACATTCCACACGCCGCCACTTGCCACGCACGCATTGTCGTTTCCTTGAAAGGATCTCTACCGTGACGGCCCGTCCTTGTGCGGGCCGCCTGTTTTTCATCGAGCAGCCGCGTCAGTGCGATACGTCGCGCCGGAATGTCTCCGGGACGAACGCGGCACCGACCACGGCCGAGACGAGCGCGATCGAGACCGGATACCAGAGGCCGAAATAGACATTGCCGTGCGCGACCGCCATCGCCGACACGACGAACGGCAGCATGCCGCCGAACCAGCCCGAGCCGAGATGGAACGGCAGCGACAGCGACGTGTAGCGGATACGCGCGGGAAACAGCTCGACCATGAACGCGGCCATCGGGCCGTACACCATCGTCAGGTAAAAGATCAGCAGCCACATCAGCAGCACGACCGCGACGCCGTTGATCCGCGCCGGGTCGGCGCGATCGGTCCAGCCAGCCGCGAGCAGCGTGCGCCGCAGCGCGGCCGGGTCGGTACCGTCGACCCTGACGGTGCCGATCGTCGTGTACGGACGCCCGGCCGTCGCCGCCTGCTCGTAGGACACGCCGGACGCACTCAGAAAGGCCCGAATGCGGTCGCACTCGCTGCGCGGCGCACCGAACAGCGAGAAGTGGCAATCGTCCGCATGCACGACGACGTCGGTACGCGCCTGGAACGCCTCCAGTTGCGGATTGGCATAGTGCGTCAGCGCGTGGAAGATCGGCACGGTCGTCGTGGCCAGCAACGCGCAGGCGGCGACCATGATCCACTTGCGCCCGATCCGGTCGGACAGCCAGCCGAACAACAGGTAGAACGGAAATGCGCCAACCAGCGCGATCGCGAGATACAGGTTGACGGTCTCGGGCGCGACCTTGAGCGTGTTCTGCAGGAAATACATCGAGTAGAAATGCCCGGTGCCGAACACCACGCCGACACCCGACGCCGTGCTGAACAGCATCACCAGCACATACTTCAGGTTCGCCCACGTGCCGAAGCTTTCGCCGATCGGCGACTTCGACAGCTTGCCGGTTTCCTTCATCCGCTGGAACGTCGGCGATTCGGCGAGGCGCGTGCGCAGGTAGACGGATATCGCGAGCAGCACCAGCGAGACCAGGAACGGGATGCGCCACCCCCATGCCTGGAACGCATCGTGCCCGGCCAGCGCGCGCGTCGCGCCGACCACCGCGATCGACGACAGCAGGCCGAGCGTCGCCGTGGTCTGCAACGCGCTCGTATAGAGCCCGCGGCGCCTGTCCGGCGCATGTTCGGCCAGGTAGGTCGCGGCGCCGCCGGTCTCGCCGCCCAGCGCGAAACCCTGCAGCAGCCGGAGCACCACCAGCAACACCGGCGCCGCCACGCCGATGTGCGCGTACGGCGGCAACAGGCCGACGCCGACTGTCGCGACGCCCATCAGCACGATGGTGGCCATGAACGTGTACTTGCGGCCGATGCGATCGCCGAGACGGCCGAAAAACAGCGCACCGAGCGGCCGCACGAGGAAGCCCGCGCCGAAGGTCGCGAGGCTGGCCAGGAACGCCGCGGCCGCATTGCCGCTCGGGAAGAACAGCGTACTGAACGTCGCGGCGAGCGCCGCGTAGATGTAGAAGTCGTACCACTCGAGCAATGCCCCGAACGACGACGCCACGATCAGCGTGAATTCGCTGCGCGTGACTGTCCCCGCCGCCGGGGCAGGCGTTGCTGTCAACATGCTGTCTCCTTGTCCCGGATCGGGCCGGGCGATTCTTTTATCCGGCCGATCGCTTCAGCGACAGCCTTTGCGTCACGTTCGATCGAGCGCAGTACCCGTCCCGTGCGGAGCGGATACCGCGTACGGTCACGTCGCCTCGTCCAGGCACGCGAGCGCTTCGTCGCGCGCCATGACGGCTGCGTACTTCTGCGCCATGTCGAAAAGATTCGCATCGTGCGGGGCAAGCGCGCGATCGCCGACGCAATCGGCGAGCACGAACGGGCGGAAGCCGTACTGCATCGCGTCGACGACGCTCGCCCGCACGCATCCGCTCGTGACGGCGCCGGCCACCGCAAGCGTGCGCACGCCGCGCTGCGCGAGCCAGGCCGCGAGCGGCGTGCCGAAGAACGCCGACGGGCCCGTCTTGCGCACCACGAGTTCGCCCGCCCACGGCGTCAGTTCCGGCACGATCGCGCTGTTGTGCGCGTGCTCCTTCAGCGCGAGCAACCCGGGCACCTTGGTCGTGAAGAGGTTCTCGTCGGCATCGTCGTCGGCAAACACGATGCGCGTATGGGCGATCGGCCAGCCGCGCGCGCGGGCGGCTGCGAGAAGCGGCACGGACCGTTCGATCGCCTGCGCGATATTGCCGCCGCCGAACACGTCCGGATCGGCGAAGCCGTTCACGAAGTCGACGATCAGCAGGCCGACCGGCGCGACCGGTTCGAGTGCCGCACCGAAGCGCTGGCGGCGATAGGTATCGAGGTCATGTGTCATGTGCGGTCTCCTCAAACGACTTTGCCATTGCGCACCACGTCTTCCCCGTCGAGGAAGACGTCGCAGTGGCGCAACGGGATGTCGATGTGACAGGTCGTGGTGCGCTGGCCGCCGCCTTCGTTGTTCGGTCCGAGCGAGAACAGGAAATTGCCTTCGAACGCGCGGGCATCCATGCCGATGGTGGCCTCGCGGTCGTACAGGCCGAGCGTCGCCCAGTGCGCCCGCGGTTGCAGCCCCCAGCCGATATGCGAGATCGCATACGCTTCGCGATCGTCGAACGTCGCCATGTATTCGGACAGCAGCTGCGCATCGATTCCCCCTTCGATGCGCGTCGCAAAGCCGGCCTCGACGGTGAGGACGATCGGCTCCCGGACGTAGCACTTCTGCGGAAGCAGGATGTCGCCGCGATCGATCACGATACGTCCGCACGCGCGCCCTTCGTCGGGGAACGTCAGCGCGAAACCGCTCGGCCAATGATCCCAGCGCCCCGGTTCGTCGACGAAACCGTATTCGGCAATCGCGTCGAACTCGCCGATCGGGCAGCGTAGATCCGTGCCGGCCGCCGACACCACGCGCATCTCCTTCGCGCACGCGATGCGCGCGCGGGCGGCCAGCACGCGGGTGCGGTCTTCCTGGGTGGGCACGAGACGCGTCAGCACTTCAGGAGGCTCGACCGCGAGCAGGATCTTCGTGCCGCCCTTCAGGATGTCGAGCTGCTCGGGCGAAAACAGCAGCGTCATCAGGTCGAGCACGAGATCGCTCGCCTTGAGCGCCGCAATCGCCGCCCGGTTGCCGGTCAGCGGCGTCGTGCCGAGATACGCGAGCGAATCGCGGCTCAGCGACTTCTCGCCGTTGACGGGCGGCAGGTCCAGCCGGTTCACCACCGCGCCCATCGACTGGGCCGCGATCGATGCGGTACTGAGGGTTTGCGGGTGGGTGGCCGAGCTCGTCAGGATCGTGACGGTCTGGCCGGGTTCGAGGCGCGACAGCGTCAGGACCTGCTTCCACGCGTCGACCATCTGGAAATCGCTTACGGGCATGATGGGCTCCTTTGAACGTGTGTCGTGGCTCAGCGCCCGGTCGCGACAGCGAACGGCAGCGGCACGCCGAGAAATCCGCCGAAGGCCCGATAGAAGCCGGCTTCGTCGTCCCACGGGATCATGTGGCCGGCATCCGCGACATGGGCGTGGACGAGATGCGGAACGAGGCGCTGGATCTCGTCCACGTCGGCCTGCCGGACGACATCGCCGCGCCCGGCCGTCATCAGCATCACCGGGATGTCGATCGACGGCAGGTCGCGATGGATGTCGTCGGTATGGAAGCCGTCGAAGCTGGCCCGCACCGCGCGCTCGTCGCACGTGTGCAGCCATTCGGCGCGCAGCCGCAATTGCTCGTCGGTCCAGGTCGGACAGAATTCGCGCATGGCTGCGTAGCCGGCACCGTCGCGCGCCATGCGCATCGAATCGATGTACCACGGAAGCGCAGACGGATAGGGGCGACGCCCCGGCCCCGATACCGGCGGGTCGACCAGAACGATGCGCGCCATGCCGGCAGGCTTCGCCGCCGCGGCACGCACCGCGATGCGCGCCCCCATCGAATGCCCGACGACGCTGTAGTGCTCGAGGCCGAGCGCGTCGGCAAACGCCACGAGGTCGCGCGCCTGGGCATCGAGACTGTAGTCGAGCGTATCGGACGCCGACGACAGCCCGCGCCCGCGCACGTCGAGAACATAGGTGTCGCAGATCGTGCCGAGATGCTCGCCGACGAAGCCCCAGGTCGCCGCCGGGCTCGTGATGCCCGGCACGATGACGACCGGATCGCGGCCGGCACGCGGCGCCTGCCGGCCGCCGTAGCGCAGGTAATGCTGGCGGATGCCGTTCGCGTGAACGTTGCCGCCGTACATGAAAGTGGAACGATCGCTCATGAACACACTCCGCTTCGTCAGTACGCGCCGGACAACAGTGCGCCGGCGCCCGGCACGACAGGCTCGAGATCGAGCTCGCGCAGCATCGCGTAGGCGGTCGCGATCGCGGCCGTGATGACCGGCTTGCCCGTCATCGCCTCGACCTGCGCGACGGCCGGCAGCGACGGCATCTGCACGCACGCGGACAGCACGATCGCATCGGCATCCTGGTACGGCAGCGTCTTCACGATGCCGGGCAGGCGCGCCGGATCGTGGCGGCCGACGTCGAGGTTGTCGGGAATCTCCAGCGCGCGATAGGCGAGCACGTCGAAGCCTTCGTTGCGGAGGTAGTCGACCACGAGTTCGGTGAGCGGCAGCATGTACGGCGCGACGACGACGATGCGCTTCGCGCCGATCACCTTCAGTGCGTCGACGAGCGCGCCCGCGCTCGTCAGCACGGGCGCCTGCGCGCCGTTGTCGGCCGTGTGCTTCGTCAGGCGCGCCTGCGACACTCGGTGGTAGCCGTGGCCCATCGCCATGATCGCGACGAGGCACGCGTAGCCGAGCACGTCGACGCGCGCATCGCTCAGCTCCATCGCGCAGCGGTCGGATTCGGCATCCATCGCCGCGAGCTCTTCCTTGACGACCTTCTTCATCCGCATCCGGCTCGAATGAAACGTGAAGCGTTCGGGGCGGATCGTTTCGCGCAGCCGCAGCATCGCCGGGATCTCGGTTTCCATCGTCGTATTGGAGCTCGGCACGATCTGGCCGATACGAAATTGCTTGCTCATTGCAGGTTCCTGTTTCTACGGGGAAGGGTGTCGTGACGCCGGACCCCGGCGTCAAAGCCTGAAAATGCGCGCCGCATTGCCGTGACAGACGCGCTGCCGTGTTGCGTCGTCGAGCGGCGCCTGCTCGATGAAGTCGGCCGCGACGGCCGTCGACTCGTACGGGTAGTCGACCGAAAACATCACCGCGTCGGCCCCCATTTCGCCGATCGCACCGATCAGCGCGGGCGCCGAACACACGCCCGACGTCGTGATCAGGATGTTTCGGCCGAAATAGTCGGAAGGCTGGCGTTCAAGCCTCACGCCGTGCGAATAGACGGCGAAGCGGCTGTCGAAGCGCCAGCGCAGGAACGGCAGGCCCTCGCCCATGTGCCCGAGGATCACCTTGACGCCCGGGAAACGGTCGAACACGCCGCCGAACAGCAGCCGCAGCGCATGGGTGCCCGTTTCGACTCCCCACCCCCATGCGGCGCCCGCCAGTTCCGGATGTCCGTCGAACACGCGCGGCGTCACGTACGCGTCGGCCGGATGCAGGTACAGCGGCACGTCGAGCGCCTGCAGGCACGCCCAGAACGGGTCGTACGCACGCTCGTCGTAATACGCGCCGAACGTGTGCCCGTTCACCAGCGCGCCCTTGAAGCCGAGCGTCGTGACGGTGCGCGTCAGTTCGTCGATCGCGGCATCCGGCGACTGCATCGCCAGCGTCGCGAATCCGCCGAAGCGCGACGGATGCCGCGCGATCTGTGCAGCCAGGAAATCGTTGCTCTCCCGCGCACGCGCCACCGCGACGGCGGCGTCGCGCTCGCCCTGCACGCTCGGGCCGGTCTGCGACAGGATCGTGTAGTCGATGCCCGCCCGGTCCATCTCGGCGAGCCGAAGCACGTCGAAATCGGCCAGCCGCGCGCCGAGGTCGGCCAGCACCGCCGGCGCGATGTGTTGCGTAAAACTCTTCGAGTACGCGTGGAACCCGGGCGTCGAAAAATGTTCTTCCAGCGCGATCTTGCGGATACGGTCGGTCACTTCATGCTCCATATATTCAGCATACTGACAATTTTGGCGGGATATCGCGGACGATGCCGTCCGCGGCCTGCCTTGCTCAGCGTCCTCCGAACAGGCGCTTGATGCGCCCCCAGACGACGCTCCAGATCATCGCGCCGACGTTGAACTTCGTCGTCGCCGGCCCGGCCGCGGGTGCGGCGTCGCCGCCGAGCTGCGCGGTGATGCGTGCCCCGAAATCGGCGATCATCCGCCGCACGAAATCCTTGACGAGCCCCGATCGCGAAAACTGCGCGAGCGGCCCCTGCAGCATGTATTCGAGCGTCACCGCGACACGCGTTTGCGCACCGTCTTGCTCGGGCGTCAGCGCATACGTGACGTCGCCGTTCGCGCGCGACCGGCTGATATTGTCCTGGCCGGCACCACGCATCACCGCGCGATGGTTCGCGTCGTCGCGCTCCAGCCGGGCCGAGCCCGCGAAGTTCGCGGACATCGGTCCGAACTTGATCGCGATGCGGCCCTTGACCTTCTCCGCGTCGTGCTCGACGAGTTCCGCGCCCGGCAGGCACGCGGTCACCGACGGCAGATCGCCCATGAACGCCCATACGCGCTCGAGCGGGAACGGCACGATGAAGCTGTCGTCGATCGCGGTCCAGCCCTTGCGGTCGGCGGCAGACGGCACGGTGGCGGACGGCTCCGCCACCTGAGCCGGGCGGACGGGCGGCGTCGCGGCGCCCGGCACCGGTTCGGCACGCTTCGCATCGAACGTCGTGAATCCGGCCGTCGCGCCGGCGCGCCCGGCGGGCCCGGCGACCGCCGGCAACGCCGACGGCACCGGCTGCGCGAGCGGATTGCGTCTCAGGTCGTCGAGCACCCAGCGAATCGCTGCAACAATGCCCATGTACCCGGTGCAGCGACACAGATTGCCCGACAGTTCGAGCCGGATGCGTGCCTCGTCCGCGTCCGGCAAGCGCTGCACGATATCGCGCGCAGTGATGAGCATCCCGGGCGTACAGTAGCCGCATTGCAACGCGTGATGCTGCGAGAACGCGCGGCGCAGCCGCGTCATCAGTTCGTCGTCGTCGAACCCCTCGATGGTCCGGACCTCACGTCGATCGCACGCGACCGCGAACGTGATGCACGCGCGCACCGGTTCGCCGTCGCACAGCACCGTGCACGCGCCGCATACGCCGTGCTCGCAGCCGAGGTGCGTGCCGGTCAGGTGATGGGTATCGCGCAGGAAATCGCCGAGATGCACGCGTGGCGCGACTTCGTTGCGGACGGGTTTGTCGTTGATCGTCAGTTCGATGGCAGACATGAAATCTTCCTGTCAAAAACGGCCTACCGGCCGAACACGGCGGCAAGACAGCGTTCGACCGCCGCCTCGTGCATGCCGCGATCGATCGCATCGGCGTTGGGCATCACGGTCGCGACCGCGTCGGCGATCGCCGTCTGCGTCGCCGCAGCCGGCCCGTGGCGGGCGATCTCCGCTGCCAGCGCATCGAGCGCGGCGGGCGGGCCGTCCAGCGCACCGGCCACCACGCGCGCCAGGCCCGTTTCCGCGTCGAAGACGGCCGCCGCGCTCGCGTGCGCGAATTCACCGGTCTTGCGGCACAGCTTGTAGTAGCCCCAGCGCACGGCGTCGCTCGTTCTGGGCACGAGCACCGCGGAAATCAGCTCGCCGTCCGCCAGTTGCGTCGTAAATGCGCCGAGCATGAACGCGGCCGCGCGAACCTGCCGGACACCCGACGGCCCGGTCAGTTCGAGCCGCGCATCGAGCGCGCTCAGCGCCAGCGGCCAGTCGGCCGCCGGATCGGCATGCGCGAGGCTGCCGCCGATCGTGCCGCGATTGCGGATCGCGCGGTACGCGATACCCGACGCGACAACCTGCAGCATGCCGCCGCGCAGCAGCGGATGCTTGCCGTCCTCGATTTCCGCGTGCGTGACGGCCGCGCCGATCCGGATGTCGCTGCCCGCTGCGCTGACCTGGCGCAAGGCATCGATGCGCGACACGTCGATCACGCGTGCCGGCCGCGCCAGCCGCAGATTCAGCATCGGCCCCATCGACTGGCTGCCGGCCATCGGCTTGGCGCTTCCGTTGCCCCGTTGCAGTTCGTCCAGCGCATCGGCGATCGACGCACACGCCACGTATTCGAATGCGGCGGCCTTCATCGGATTGCCTCCCCTGCCGCGACCGCGGAATGCGTGCCCGCGGCGTGGCCGCCTTTCGCCGCCTCGATCGCCTGCAGCAGCCGGCGCGGCGTCAGCGGCGTTTCCGATACCCGCGCGCCGAGCGGCCGAAGCGCATCGTTGACCGCATTGAAAAGCGCGGCCGGCGGCGCGATCGCACCGCCCTCGCCGACACCTTTCGCACCGAACGCCGTGTACGGCGACGGCGTTTCCATGTGATGGATCCGCAGCGACGGCAGCTCAGTCGGCCCCGGCAACATGTAGTCGGCCAGCGTCGACGTCAGCGGCTGCGCATTGTCGTCGTAGAGCGTCTCTTCGTAGAACGCGGTGCCGATTCCCTGTGCCGTCCCGCCGATCGTCTGTCCTTCGACCACCATCGGATTGATCATCGTGCCGCAGTCTTCGACGATCACGTAATCGAGGATCTCGACCTGCCCCGTTTGCGTATCGACCGCCACGACCGCCGCATGGGTCGCGTAGCTGAATGCGCCCGTGTCGACCGCCGGCTTGAAGCCTTGCGTCGTTTCCAGGCCGGCCAGGTCGACGCCCTTCGGCAACGTGTCCGGCCGCAGATACCAGGCCGCCGCGACGTCCGCGAGCGTGACGCTGCCGCTCGCGCCCACGACGCGCCCCGCGTCGAATCGCACCGCGCTTTCCGCTTCGTTCAGCAGGTGCGCGCCGATCCGGACCAGCCGCGGGACCAGTTCGCGACAGGCCGCGGCGACGGCGCCGCCCGCCATCACGATGCTGCGCGATGCATAGGTGCCGGTCGAATACGGCGTGAGCGCCGTATCGCCGTGCACCAGCCGGATCTTCTGCACCGGCACGCCGAGCACCTCGCTCGCGATCTGCGCGAGCGTCGTCTCCATGCCCTGCCCGTGCGAATGGATGCCCGCGCGCAGTTCGATGCCGCCGTCGGCCGTGATGCGCGCGGTGGCAAGATCGTAGCCCGGTACGACGGGCAGCCCCCACGACGCGAACACCGACGTGCCGTGTGCAGATTGCTCGGTGAAGGTGGCGAAGCCGACGCCGATCAACCGGCCGTCGGGCTCGCCCAGCGCCTGGCGCTGCCGCCAGCGCGACACGTCGATCTGCTCGACGGCCTGCTTCAGGCTTGCCTGGAAATCCCCGCTGTCATAGTGCTTCTTCACGACGTTCGTGTACGGCATGTCGGCACCGCGCACCAGGTTGTCGTGACGCACCTCCCACGCCTCGCGTCCGACCGCGCGCGCGATCGCGTCCATCGTCAGTTCGATCGCGAAGCACACGCCCGTTCGCGCGACGCCGCGATACGGCAGGAAGCCGGGCTTGTTGGTCGCCGCGCATTGCGTACGGCACCGGTAGCCGCGGAAATCGTACGGCCCGGGCAGGTTGCCGAGCGCTTGCCCGGCCTCGAGGCCGATCGTGAACGGCCACGCCGAATAGGCGCCACCGTCGATCAGCAGTTGAGCATCGAGCGCCAGCAGGCGGCCGCGATCGTCCGCATAGGCCGTCAGTTCGTAATGGTGCTGCCGCGTATTCGCGCCCGCGATCAGGTGTTCGCGCCGGTCCTCGATGAACCGGAACGGCCGCTTGTACGTCAGCGCGAGCCACGCGACGCACAGCTCCTCCTGCTGCAGCACGCACTTGTAGCCGAATGCGCCGCCGACGTCGGGCGAGATGACGCGCACCTGTGCCTGGTCGAGCCCGAGGCACTGCGCAAGGATCGTGCGGATCATGTGCGGCACCTGCGTCGACGTGATCACGACGAGCTGCGCCTGCGTGTGGTCCCAGTACGCGAGCGCGGCCTTGCCTTCCATCGGCACCATGCACTGACGCGCCAGATCCACCTTCTGCTTCACGACGACGGTCGCACGCTGCGCGTGCGCGTCGAAGTCGACATCGGCCTTCAGATCGAGAAACAGGTTGTCGGGCCAGTGATCGTGCACGCGCGTGTCGGTGCGCTCCCGCGCGGAAAACGCATTCGCGAACGCCGGCAATTCGTCGAGATCCAGCTCGATTTCCTCGGCGATGTCTTCCGCTTCCGCACGCGTTGCCGCGAAGCACATGGCGACCGGCTCGCCGACGAAGCGGACCTTGCCCGACGCCAGCGGCGGATGCGCGGACGACTGGTAGCTCGGCAGGCTCGAATCGGCGACGATATCCGTCGCGCCTGCCATGTCGTCCCGCACGATCACCTGGGCCGCATGCCGTTCGGGCTTGCCGATGCGACGAACGATCGCATGCGCAAGCGGACTGCGCAGGAACGCCACTTCCTGCAGGTCGGGAAACGTGTAATCCGCGACGAACCGCCCCTTCCCGTTCAGGTGCCGTTCGTCCTCCCGGCGTCGCACGCGCGCGCCGACGCCGCCGGTATCGACCGGCGCCTCCATGTTCGGTGCTTCGTTCATATGCTGTCCTCCCGGGCCGCCCGCAACGGACGCCCGCTCGTTTGCGCGCTCGCCATCAGACCGGATACGCGAGATCGTTGGCGATCAGCGCCGTGTCGTACACGGCCTGCCGCTCCTTCAGCAGCAGGCTGCTGCCGTTGCGTGCGAAGCGGTCGTACAGGCGGCCCGCCTGATGAACCGTTGTCGCGCCTTCAACCAGCGTCTGCAGCAGGACGTAATTGCTCTGCGCGACGATCTCCTCGTCGTTCGCGTCGAGAATCCGCACGTTCGTGACCAGATGCAGCACGCGGCGCGGCGCGAACATCTGCGTGCGCGAGATCGCGACCGCGCGATCGCGCAGCATGTCGCGGCCTTCCGCATAGACGAGCCCGACCGGCAACCCGCGTTCCGCATTCTCGTATTCGGTCACGCGATACACGCACTGCTCGGCAAAGAACTCGGGCCAGCGCTCCAGCTCGCCGTCGTCGAGCGCAGCGCAATACTCGGCGTGAAATGCCTCGACCGCCATGCGGGCCGCGATCGCATCCCCGTGCGCGACCGGCTTTTTGTCGAATCCTTTCAGCATCAGAACCCCATCACTTCCCGATAGTGTTTGTACATGGCGCGAATCGCCGCCTCCGAGATCAGGTTGTCCGCGGTACCGATCTTGTCGCCGTCGAGCCGGATCACACTGCGGTCGGTCACGGAGCGCCGCACGCCCTCCTGGACGAACTTCATCGCCTCGTTGTCCTCCAGCCCGAGAAAGCCCGCCGGCCCCATC
Organism: Burkholderia cepacia complex sp. TUM26381; assembly: GCF_057439935.1. Classification (NCBI taxonomy): domain Bacteria; kingdom Pseudomonadati; phylum Pseudomonadota; class Betaproteobacteria; order Burkholderiales; family Burkholderiaceae; genus Burkholderia; species Burkholderia cepacia complex sp. TUM26381. The sequence continues at coordinate 1,043,301 of NZ_CM172008.1, forward strand.
AGGTTGCCCTGGCGCAGGCGGTGGCGAACCATGTCGTCGCTGTCGTCTTCGTAGCCGAACATCGTCCACAGCATGATCATGCTGTTCGGCCCGTTCGGCACGATGTGGCGCACGCCCAGCGTGTTCATTTCGCGCTGCACGACCAGGTTCGGCCAGATCGTCTGCATCGTCACCGACCATTCGGAATCGAACTCCTTGACGAATTCGAGGAAGCGCTCGTCACGCAGCACCATCCCTTCGTGGAACGACCGCATCTCCTTCTTCTTGTCCTCGTCGACCTGTGCGTAGAGATCGTCGCTCTTGGCCGACGCCATCGTGCCGTGAATCCCGTACTTGCCATCGGCGATCATCGCGGAACGGTTGCCCGCCACCAGCAGGCCGAACACCACGAGGAACGAATGCAGCAACGTCGCGTGATACGGATCCTTCAGGTTCTCGTGGTACATCTTCCAGTTGCACGGCAACTCGTTCTTGTAGAAGCCGAGAATGCGCAACCGCTTGCCGTTGAACACCGTATCGAAATCGGTGAGGATCTCCGGCGTCAGGTAATCCTCGAGCGGCTCCATGTCGTGCACGAACGATGCGAACACGACGCCGTTCCGCGTCGCGACCGCAAGCTTGCGCAGCCCGTGCGCGTCGTTGCGGAAATCCTTCGGCATGCCGCCGAGCTTGTTCACCCCGCGCTTGAACGGAATGCCTTGCAGGTTGCCTTTCAGGTCGTACGACCATTGGTGATACGGACAGACGAACTCCGCGTTGTTGCCGCGGCTGTGCCGGCAAAATTCCGCGCCGCGATGTGCGCACCGGTTCTCGAACACGTTGATCGACCCGTCTTCGGCGCGCGATACGACGACCGGCGTCGGCCCGACGTACGAACGCTTGTAGTCGCCGGCGTTCGGCACCTCGGCTTCGAGCGCGACGAAGTTCCAGGTCCGGCCGTGGAAGATCCGCTCGACCTCCCGCGCATAGACGGCGTCGCTGGTATAAACCCAGTCGGGAATCGCCTGAAGGCCTTCGTCGGGCCACGCGAGCGCTTCGACCGGAAGGTTTTTTGCCTGCGGCGTTCCGCCGCCGATGATGGTGTCGCACGAATACACGTTGTTCTCCGCTGGGGCGCAGCCGCTGCGCCCGAATTGATGACTACGCTGCCCGCTGGTCCAGCTGCCGCAACTTGACCGACGGGTCCGCCAGTGCGGCCGGGTCGACCGGCGTCCCGCGCTCGAGCAAGCGGCGCAATGCACGCAGTTCGCCTCCCTGGTTGATCGCCAGCGCATACACGATCGCGCCGCCGCGCAGTCCGATCGACAAGGCCTTCCCGTCCGGCGACGGCCGCTCGACCCAGCACTCGATCGCACTGTCCGGCATGCCGAGCATCTGGATGTTCCAGTCGTACTGATCGGTCCAGAACCACGGCGTGGGCCGATAGGCCAGCTGTTCGCCCGTCATGTTGGCCGCCGCGACGATCGCCTGTTCCTGCGCGTTCTGCCAGGACTCGAGACGCAGTCGCTGACCCGTCGCGCCGAACGGAAAGTTCGCGCAATCGCCCGCCGCATAGATGCCGGGCGCCGAGGTACGGCAGTACGCGTCGACCACGATGCCGTTGTCGGTTTCAATGCCCGACCGGCGCGCGAGATCGTCGTTCGGCGTCTGCCCGATCGCAACGACACAGAAATCGAAACCGACGCTGCCGCTTGCCGTTTCGAGGCGAACACCCGGCCCCGAATCGTCGACGCGCAATCCGCACGCATCGAAGACGAACCGCACGCCATGCGACTCGTGCTTGTCGCGCAGCCGCGCGGCAAATGCCGCCGGCACCGCCCGCGCCAGCAGCCGCGACGCCGATTCGAAGATCGTCACGTCGAGACCCCGCTTGCGCGCGCTGGCCGCGAATTCGAGACCGAGGAACCCGCCGCCGATCACCGCCACCGATTGCGCGGTGGCAAGCCGTTCACGCAAACGCATCGCATCCGCCAGCGTCCGCAACGAGTACACGTGCCGCCCTTCGCGCAGGCCCGGCCAGTGCCTGGCACGTCCGCCCGTCGTCAACAGGCACTGGTCGAAGCGGATCGACGGTCCGTCGCGGAACACGGCAACCCGATTCGCAAGATCGAGCCGCTCGACGCAATCGTCGCGCCATTCGATGCGCGAATCCTGATAAAACGACGCCGGATGCAGCCAGCCGGTGAAGCAATCCGCATCGTCGCGGGCAAGCAGCACGTCCTTCGACAGCGGCGGCCGCTCATAAGGGCGCGCAGGTTCATCGCCCGCGAGCACGATGCGGCCCCCGAACCCCCGTGCGCGCAGCGCCTCGGCCGCGCGCCCGCCGGCCTGCCCTGCCCCGACGATCAGGATCGTCTGCGACGCGTGCCGTGCATCGACCGTCGACGCGTTCATAGATCCACCATGATCGAATCGCCTTCGAGCCGGACGTCGTACACGCGTACCGGTGCCGTTGCCGGCGCGCACACTGCGGCGCCCGTGCGAATGTCGAAACGGCCCTGGTGAAGCGGACATTCGATACACCCGTCTTCCATGTAGCCGTCGCTCAACAGCGCGAACTGATGCGTGCACACGTTGTGCGTAGCGTGAACGTTCCCGTCGAGCAGATACAACGCAATCCGCTCGTCGCCGATCGTCACCGGAAGCGGTTCGTCTTCCACCAGGTCGGCCCGCTTCGCTGCGAATCTGTAACTCATCTGCTTGCCTCAATTAATCAGTATGCTGATGAATTAAGCTTAACAGCGTCAAAATCGAAGTCAAGCACTCCGGTCCAGTGTTTACCCGACGACATGACGCGTTACCGACCCGCTCGCAACAATTTCAAGAACGCGTGCCGGAGAAGCCGGGGCGTTGCCCGTCGTGCTGGATCCGCGACTTGCCGCACCGGCCAGGATCGACGAGGGACCGTCCCCCCAATGAGATATTGGAAGCCACCGCCGCGGATGCCGGAGAGTTCGACATGACGATCGACGTCGGCGAGTTGAAGCGCGGCCGCGCCGACGACGTGACGGCCGACATCGCGGGCGTACACCACGCATGCGGCGCGGTGCCGCTCAAGAGACCCTCGATACGGGGCGGCTGACCGACGACGAGACAATCCGCGCATGCGGGATGTGCCGCGATCTCGGCTCGGCGTTCGTGAAGACGTCGACCGGGTTCGGCCACGGCGATGCAACGCTCGCGGATGTCGCGCCGCTGACTGAACCGCCGCTGGCGTCAGCGGGTAAAGACGTTCAGCCCGCCGTCGCTGAACAGTTCGGCAGTCACGCGCGTCGGCGGCGTACCGGCGAACGTGAGCGCGTATTTCGACCCGGGCGGCGCCATTTCACCCGACGGGCTGATCGCGAACGTATCGCCGTCCCAATGCGCGCACGCGAACGGCACGTTGCCGGCACCGATCGTCAGCACCAGCGCGTTGTTGACCACGCTCACCGTCATCGGCCCGTAGTAGTCGTTGCCGTAGGTGCCCGCATAGGCGGCCAACGCTTGCGGCGGCGCCGGCGACACGGGAGCGGCGGCACCGGCCAGCGAACCGGCCGGCGCGGTCAGCGGGGCCGTCTGCTCCTTCGCGAAGGCCGCCCAGTCCCGCTGCTGCGCACCGTACTGGACCAGGTCGAGGAAGGCGAAACCGATCGCCTCCGCCACGCCGACCGGCCAGGTGTTGGTCAGCACGGCAATGCCGATGTCGAGCGACGGCACGAGCACGAAGAAGGTACCGGCGCCCAGCAGGAAGCCGCCGGAGTGGCTGACCATCGGCCGCCCGCCGTCGGCGGTCGTGCCGACGTTGAAGCCGAAGCCGTAGTACGCGGCGGCACCGTCCGCGCTCGCCGGGCGGATCTGGATTTGCGGCGACAGCGCCGGCGACAGCGCGGCGGCGGGGATCAGTTGCGTCGCGCCGGCGCGGCCGCCGGCCAGCACCATCGCCATCCATCGCGCGAGATCGTTGACCGACGAGCTCGCGCCGCCCGCCGGCGATTGCAGGTCGGCATCGCGCGGCGCCGCGACCGGCACGAACACGCCGTTGACGGGCACGTGCCCCACCGCATGGTTCGCGCTCGCCTGGTAGTCCGCGTATCGCGAGCTCGTGCGCGTCATCCCGAGCGGCGCATAAACGGCCTGCTCCGACAGCGTCGCCCAGTCGATGCCCGCCGCATTCGCGACGCCGATCGCCGCGGCGGTCAGGCCGATGTTCGTATACGCATAATGGCTTCGGTAGCCGACGAGCGGGATCTCGCGCAACCGGTTGAATACGGTCGCCTGGTCGAACCCGAGTTCCTCGAGCTGATCGCCGACATGCTCCGGCAGCCCCGAACGGTGCGCATACAGGTCGGCGACCGTCAGCGACTGCGTGACCGCCGGATCGGACAGCGCGAACGATGGCATCAGCTGCTGCATCCGCGTATCCCAACGCGCGACGCCCTTGCCGACCTGCGACGCGACGACCGTCGCACCGATCGACTTCGAGACCGACGCAAGCTGAAAGATCGTATCGGCGTCGACGGGCTGGCCGGTGGCCGTGCTGCACACGCCGTAGCCCTTCGCGAACAGCGTCTTCCCGCCGTGCACGACGGACACCGCGATGCCGGGCACGCCCGAGCTGCCGAGCAGCGCGCTCACGAGCGGGTCGAGCCGTGCGACGGCCGCCGCGACCTGTGCATCGGGCACCGGCGCGAGCGGATCCGGCGACACCGAATCGCCGCCGCACGCCTGCAGCATACCGAGGCCGCCGAGGCCGATTGCCGAGCCGAATGCCGTCTTGAGGAAGCGCCTGCGATCGAAAGAGTCGGTCATGATGCAAACCCCGTGGATTGGTGCGTGCGTGTTCTGTTCTTGATCTCCGGCGCGATCCGGCACGGTCCTGCCCCGATCGCCCGGATAATATGCCTGCCCCTCACGAATCCCACAATACCCGGGCGCCGTCGCGCACCGTCTTCCGCTCATGCCGCAACGCCGGCACAATGCCGCCCATGCGCTACGACAACACCTTCGTTTACCCGTCCGCCGGCATCGCCGGCCGGCTCGCCAACCGGATCGTCGGGAGCGGCCCGCTGCTGCGCGCACGCCGCGCGCTGCTGTCGCGGCTGCCGTTCCTGCAGCTCGCGAGCGACGTCGAGAACGTCGTGTATTGCACATGGGTCGTCGAGGTCGCCGCCGTCGCGCACCTCGTGCCGCGCGGCGTCACGCTTGCGAGCCGCGACGGCCGCACGCTGTTCACGACGCTCACCTATGCGCACCGGCACTTCGGCCCGCGTCTCGCCGGCCCGCTGCGGCGCGTGTTTCCGTCGCCGCTGCAGAGCAACTGGCGGCTCTACGTCGACGCGCTGCCGGACGGGATGCCGGCCGAGCGCACCGTGCTGTTCGTGAAGAACGTATTCGACCACCCGCTCTATGCGCTCGGTAGCCGGCTCTTCAGCGATGCGTTGCCGTCCCATCTCGCGCGGCGCTTCACGCATGCGGCCCACGCCGGACGCTACGACACGGTGCTGGCCGGCGGTGGCGGGAGTGCGCCCGACTTCCGCTGCACGGCCGAAGCGTCGGACGACCGGACGCTGCCCGCCGCCTTCGCGCCGTTCTTCGACGACTGGCGCGCGGCCGTCGCGTACCTGGCGCTGCAGCATGCGGCGATCGCGCATGTCCAGGACTGCGACCGTCTTGCCTGCGCGTCGATCGACCTGCCGATCCGCGTCGACGCGGTCCGGCCGCTGACGACGACCGGGCCCGCGGGCGGCGGCGATTTCCTCGCACGCATCGGCGCCACCGGCGAACCGATGTGCTTCGTTGTGCCCAACGTCGCGTTCCGTGTGCTGTCCGAGCGGTTGCTGTAACGCGGCGCTCAGCCGGTTCGGCGCCCGGGCGCGCCTTCGTCCGCGCCGCCTTCGTCCGCCAGCCGCCCCGCGTAATCGCGCGCAAACTGCACCGCAATCCGCCCCGAGCGCGCACCACGTTCGAGCGCCCATTGCAGCGCCGGCTCGCGCGCCGCACGGATCTGCCCGTCATCGAACCCGGCCGCGCCGAGACAGCTCTCGACGACGGCCAGATACTCGTCCTGCGTGAAGCCGTAGAACGTGACCCAGATCCCGAAGCGCTCGGACAGCGAGATCCGCTCCTCGACCGCATCGCCCGGATGCAGCTCGCCGTTCTCCGCGCGCGTCACGTTCGCGTTGTCGCTCGCCTGCTCGGGCATCAGGTGGCGGCGATTGGACGTCGCGTACACCAGCACGTTCGACAGGTCGCTCGCAACCGAGCCGTCGAGCACCGTCTTGAGCCCCTTGTAGCCGGTCTCGCCGGCCTCGAACGACAGGTCGTCGCAGAACACGATGTAGCGCTCGGGCCGTGTGCGCACCAACTCGACGATCGCCGGCAGATCGTTCAGCCCTTCCTTGCTGACCTCGATCAGCCTCAGCCCGTGCGCCGCGAACGCGTGCAAGCACGCCTTCACGATCGACGACTTGCCGGTGCCGCGCGCGCCGGTCAGCAGCACGTGATTGGCCGCGAACCCGCGCACGAACTGCCGCGTGTTCCGTTCGACGATCGCCGCCTGCCGGCCGACGTTGCGCAGCGCGTCAAACGCGACGAGCGCGGGCGTGGCGATCGGCTCGAGCGGCGCCGATCGATCGCCTGCGCCGAAACCGCGCCAGCGAAACGCGATGGCCGCATCGAAATCGACGGCCGCCTGCCGCCCGGTGCCCGCCATCGCTTCGAGCGCGGTCGCGATACGTTCGAGGTGGCGCGCAAGCGACGGGTCGGCAACCGGTGCATGGCCGTCCGGCAGCGCGGCGATCAGGTCCTGCACGTCGAAACCGGCGCTCATTGGCGGGCGCCTTGCGACGCACCTGCATGGAACGGGAACCGCTGCGCGATCGCCACGCCGACAAGCGCGACGCCTCCGCCGATCAGGTGATACAGCCGCAGCGATTCGCCGAGCAACACGATCGCGCCGCCGGCCGTCATCACGGGCAGCAGGTTCATGAACATCGCGCAGCGGCTCGGGCCGAGCAGCCGCACGCCCTGCATCCACAGATAGGGCAGCACCACCGACGCCAGCACGCCGGCGTACAGGATCAGCGGCACGCTCGCGCGCGTCGGCCACGCGGCCTGCGCGGGCAACCGCAGCAGCATCGGCACCATGAACACGAGCGCGGCCAGCGCCTGCACGTAGGTCGACTGCCATGCCGGCAGCGCACCGATGCGCCAGCGCTTGAGCAACACGCCGTAAAGCGCGTACGCGGCCGACGCGGCCAGCATCAGCAGGTCGCCCGCATGCACGCCGCGCGCGGCGATCGCCGTCGGGTGCCCTTCTGCGATCAGGTAGACGACACCCGCGAGCGACAGCACCCCGCCGCCGATCATGCCCGCGCCCGGCGGATCGCCGAGCAGCAGCGAGCTGAGCACCATCGTCATCAGCGGCACGAGCGCGGTGATGATCGCCATGTTGGTCGCGCTGGTCGTCTTCGCGGCCTCGTAGGACAGGCTCTGGAACAGCGCCATCGCGAGAAAGCCGAGCACCGCGAGCTTCGGCAAGTGCGCGACGAGACTCGCGCGGTTGCGCCACGCGGGGGCCAGCGTGAAAACGCTCATCAGCGCGACGGCGAGCAGCAGCCGGTAGAACGTGATGGCCGACGGGTCGATCGTCGACGCCGACAGCTTCGACACCACGACGTTGCCGGCCCACAGCGCGATCGCGCAGAAGGGAAACAGAAAAGGAGACTTGTTCATCGCGTTTGACGGATTAATATCCTGACAGGGGATCTGGCGTGAATCGGAACGCCATCGTGCCCGTCCGCCCAACTGCCTGTCTCACGCCAAAATGTCAGGACTTATCGCCAATCGGACAATCGAGTCCACCCAGCCCTTCGCGCACCTGCGCTACGAATCGACGCCGATGCCCGTGGCGGCGATGGCGGCCGCGTACGTGCACGGCACGTTGATCCCGACGCACAGCCATCGCCGCGCGCAGCTCCTCTATGCGATCGAGGGCGTGATGCACGTGCAGTCCGAAGGCGCGTCGTGGGTCGTGCCGCCGACGCGCGGCGTGTGGCTCGAAGCCGGCCTCGACCATACGGTGCAGATGAGCGGCGACGTGCAGATGCGCACCGTATTCGTCGAACCGGGCGCGGTCGAGCACCTGCCTGCGCGCAGTTGCGCGGTGGAAGTGCATCCGCTGCTGCGCGAGCTGATCCTCGCCGCAGTCGACGTGCCGCTCGACTATGCGCCCGGCTCGCGCCACGATCACCTGATGCACCTGCTGCTGGCCGAGGTGACGGTCGCGCCGCTGCTGCCGCTGTACCTGCCGTGGCCGCACGATGCGCGCCTGCGGACGATCTGCGATACGCTCGTCACCACGCCCGACGACCTGTGCACGATCGCCGAGTGGGCCGACAAGCTCGGCCTGTCGGTGCGCACGCTGCATCGCGCGTTCCGGCGCGAGACGGGGCTCAGCTTCCGCCGCTGGCGCGAGCAGGCGCGGCTGCTGCTCGCGCTCAAGCGTCTTGCGCACGGCGAGAAAGTGCTGACCGTTGCGATGGATCACGGCTACAGCAGCCAGAGTGCGTTCTCCGCGATGTTCAAGCGGCATTTCGGCATGTCGCCGTCGGCGTTCTATGCGTAGCAGCCACGCTACCGCGCCGCGATTCCCGCGATGAAGCACGCGCACGCAGCCGCCGACGCGACCGTGCGCACGTGATTCCACATCGTCCAGTCGTGCACGTAGCGCGTCCACAGCGCCACGCCTTGCGCGGTCGCCGGATCGGCCGCGGCAAGCGCATCGTTGAGCGGCACGTTGACGGCCATCGTCACCGCGAACATGCCGAACACGTACAGCACGCCGCCCGCGACCGCCGCCATCGCGCCCGGCTGGTCGCGATTGAACAGCGCGATCACGACGAGCGCGAGCGCCATCAGCGTCGTGCCGAGGAACAGCGGCATGAACGGCGAACGCACGATGTCGACGTTGATCGCATTCATCGCGGCCGTGCCGGCCTGCGGCGCGATCCGTCCGAGCGACGTCATCACGAACGTCGAGAACGCGAAGTACACGCCGGCCATCAGCCCGCAACCGATGGCCGAACCCCACAGCAATGCGGCAGTCACGAAGGCGATCATGGTCAGGCGCTCCACACGCCGGTGGCGGCCGTCGCTCGCGCATAGTCGGCGAAATCGCGCGCCGGCCGCCCGAGCGTCTGTTCGATGCCGTACGCCACCGCGCTGTTGCGCCCGTCGAGCACCACGCGGAACAGATCGTCGAGCAGTTCGACGACCGGCTCCGGCACCCCGGCCTCGCGCAGCCCGGCGACGAACGCTTCGGGTGGAATCTCGCGATAAGCAACGGGCCGGCCGGCAGCCCGCGCGATTTCGCCGACTGCTTCAGCGAACGTCAGCGCGCGCGGGCCCGTGACTTCGATCACGCGGTCCGCGAACCGCGCATCGGTGAGCGCGGCCACGGCCACGTCCGCGAGGTCGTCCGTATCGACGAACGGCTCGCGCACCGCGCCTGCCGGCAGCGCGACTTCGCCGGCCAGCACGCTGTCGAGCAGATAGCCCTCGGAGAAGTTCTGGTTGAACCAGCTGGCGCGCACGACACCCCAGCCCACGCCCGACGCCTGCAGCGCGGCCTCGGCCGCCAGTGCGCCGGGCTCGCCGCGCCCGGACAGCAGCACCACGCGCTCGACACCGCTTTCCCGTGCAAGCCGCGCAAAGGCCGCGATCGCTTCCACGGCGCCTTCAACGGACAAGTCGGGCTGGTAGGTCACATACGCGGCCGACACGCCGTCGAGCGCGGCGGGCCAGGTCGCGGGCGCCGTCCAGTCGAAGCGGACGGCCGACGTGCGCGACACCGGGCGCGTCGCGAGGCCGCGTGCACGCAGCCGCGCATCGACGCGGGCGCCCGTCTTGCCCGAACCGCCGACGATGAGGATGGGAAGTGCCGACATGTGCGTCTCCTTTGACGAAAATACGAGAATGTCTCGCGTTTCAAAAACACGATAGACTCTCGCATTAGCAACGTCAAGTTTTTCCGGAGGCGGCATGGGCCGACAAAAATCGGGGCAGAACGACGAGCCCGACGCGGCGGCAGCGGACGCGCCGGCGCGCGCACGGCTGGTGCCGACGCAACAGCGCAGCCGCGAGCGGTTCGAGCGCATCCTTGCGTGTGCGTCGGAAGTGATGATCGAGAAGGGCTGCGACGCATTCCGGATGAGCGACATCGTCGAGCGCACGGGCATCTCGTTCGGTTCGCTGTATCAGTACTTTCCGGACAAGGCGGCCGTGATCGGCACGCTCGCGGAGCGCTACAACGCGGTCGGGCACGACTGCGTGCGGCGCGACCTCGCCGCGATGAAGACGCTCGACGACCTGCACGCCACGCTCGCCCGCATCACGGACAGCTACTACCGGATGTTCGTCGACGCGCCGCTGATGCGCGACATCTGGCGCGCGACGCAGGCCGACCGCGCGCTGCAGGATCTCGACCGGGCGGACGGCGAATTCCTGGCCGGGCTGTTCGCGGATGCGCTGGGAGACGTGGCGCCCGACACGACACGTGCGCAACGCAGCGCATTCGCCGAGCTGATGATGATCCAGATCGCGGCGGCCGTGCGCCACGCGATCACGTTGCCGCCGAAGGCGGCGCGGCAGATCCTCGCGATGTTCAAGCGCGCGCTGCCGCGCGACCTGTCGGTGCTCGACGCATAATCGCGCCGCACAATGCACGCGGCCGCCCGAAGGCGGCCGCGTGAAGTGGCAGGACGTGCCGCTTACTTGCCGTAGTCGTACACGCCGCGCCCGGTCTTGCGCCCGAGCCGCCCGGCCGACACCATCTCGCGCAGCAGCGGGCACGCGCGATACTTGGGATCGCCGAAGTCCTTCACGAACACGTCCATCACGGCGAGGCACACGTCGAGGCCGACGAGGTCGGCCAGCGCGAGCGGCCCGATCGGGTGGTTCGCGCCGAGCTTCATCCCCGCGTCGATCTCCTCCGCCGATGCGATGCCTTCGGCCAGCACGAAGAACGCTTCGTTGATCATCGGCACCAGGATCCGGTTCACGACGAAGCCCGGCGAATTGCGCACGCCGATCGGCGACTTGTCGAAACGCTCGGTCAGTGCGCGCACGGCCGACGCGGTCGCATCGCTCGTCTGCAGCCCGCGGATGATCTCGACGAGCGGCATCAGCGGCACCGGGTTGAAGAAGTGCATGCCGAGGAAACGCGACGGCTCCGCGAGCAGCGCCGCGAGCGCGGTGATCGAGATCGACGACGTGTTGGTCGCGATGATCGCGTCGGGGCGCGCGACGGCCTCGATCTGCTTCAGGATGCGGCCCTTCAGCTCGACGTTCTCGGTCGCCGCTTCGATCACGATGTCGACCGATGCGAGCTTCGCGTAGTCGGTCGACGTCGTGATGCGCGCGAGCGCCGCATCGCGTGCGGCCGCGTCGAGCTTCTCCTTCGACACGAGCCGCTCCAGGCTGCCCTTCAGCGTGGCGAGGCCCTTGTCGAGCGCGGCGTCGCTGACGTCGATCATCACGACGTTGAGTCCCGCAACGGCAGCCGTTTGCGCAATGCCGTTACCCATGGTTCCGGCGCCCACGACGCCGACGATTTCGATGGCCATGAATTTTCCTGTGTGTTCGGGTGCTGAACGGTCGATTATCAGATGTTCTCGAAGATCGCAGCAATCCCCTGGCCGCCGCCGATACACATCGTCACGAGCGCGTAACGCCCGCCGATGCGCTTCAGCTCGTACAGCGCCTTGACCGTGATCAGCGCGCCGGTCGCACCGATCGGGTGACCGAGCGAGATGCCCGAACCGTTCGGGTTGACCTTCGCCGGATCGAGGCCCAGCTCCTGCGTGACGGCGCAGGCCTGCGCGGCGAACGCTTCGTTTGCTTCGATCACGTCGAGATCGGTGATCTTCAGGCCCGCGCGTTCGAGTGCCTTCTGCGTGGCCGGCACCGGGCCGATGCCCATGTACGCCGGATCGACACCCGCGTGCGCATACGCGACGAGGCGTGCGAGCGGCTTCACGCCCTGGGCGCGCGCAGCGTCCGCGCTCATCATCAGCACGGCTGCCGCCGCATCGTTGATGCCCGATGCGTTGCCGGCCGTCACGGTGCCGTTTTCCTTCGCGAACACCGGCTTGAGTTTCGTGAAATCGTCCGCGCTTGCGTCTTGACGCACGTGCTCGTCGGTGTCGAACGCGACCTCGCCCTTCTTCGTGCGGATCGAGATCGGCAGGATCTGATCCTTGAAGCGCCCTTCCGCGATCGCGCGCGCCGCGCGACGATGCGATTCGAGCGCCAGCGCATCCTGTGCGTCGCGCGAGATGTCGTACTTGCGTGCGACGTTCTCGGCCGTCACGCCCATGTGGATCGTCTGGAACGGGTCGTGCAGCGCGCCGAGCATCATGTCGACGAGCTTGCCGTCACCCATGCGCTGGCCGAAGCGCGCGGCCGGCACCGTGTACGGCGCGCGGCTCATGCTTTCCGAACCACCGCCGATCGCGACGTCGGCATCGCCGAGCATGATCGTCTGCGCAGCCGACACGATCGCCTGCAGGCCCGAGCCGCACAGGCGGTTCACGGTCAGCGCCGGCGCGTGCTGCGCGACACCGCCATTGATCGCCGCGACACGCGCGAGATACATGTCCTTCGGCTCGGTGTTCACGACGTGGCCGAACACGACATGGCCGACCGCATCGCCCGGCACGTTCGCGCGCGACAGCACTTCCGCGACCACCTTCGCCCCGAGATCGGTCGGCGAGAAATCCTTCAGGCTGCCGCCGAAATCACCGATCGCGGTACGGACACCGCTCACCACCACGACTTCTTTCGCTGCATTGCTCATCGTTTCACTCCGGTTCGTTCGCGCCCGCGGGCGCAAGGATGCGTTGCGTTACATGTTCGGATAATTCGGCCCGCCGCCGCCTTCCGGCGTGACCCACACGATGTTCTGCGTCGGGTCCTTGATGTCGCAGGTCTTGCAGTGCACGCAGTTCTGCGCGTTGATCACCAGGCGATCGCTGCCGTCGTCGTTCTTCACGAACTCGTACACCGCCGCCGGGCAGAAACGCCCCTCCGGCCCCGCGTACGTGCGCAGGTTCACGTTCACCGGCACGTTCGCATCCTTCAGCGTCAGGTGCGCCGGCTGGTTCTCTTCGTGGTTCGTGTTCGAGATGAACACCGACGACAGCCGGTCGAACGTCAGCTTGCCGTCCGGCTTCGGATACTCGATCGGCTCGCACTGCGACGCCGGCTTCAGCATCTCGTGGTCCGCATGCTTGTGGTGCAGCGTCCACGGCACGTTGCCGCCCATCACCTTCTGCTCGAGCCCGACCATCAGCGTGCCCAGGTACAGGCCCTTGGCCATCCACTGCTTGAAGTTGCGCGCGCGATACAGCTCCGTGTACAGCCACGACTGCTTGAACGCGTCCGGGTACGCGTTGAGCTCGTCCGACTGGCGGCCGGCCTGCACCGCGTCGAACGCGGCGTCGGCGGCCAGCATGCCGGTCTTGATCGCCGCATGGCTGCCCTTGATCCGCGATGCGTTCAGGAAGCCCGCGTCGTCGCCGATCAGCGCGCCGCCCGGGAACACCGTCTTCGGCAGCGACAGCAGGCCACCGGCCGTGATCGCGCGCGCGCCGTACGACACGCGCTTGCCGCCTTCGAGGAACGCGCGGATCGACGGATGCGTCTTGTAGCGCTGGAATTCCTCGAACGGCGACAGGTACGGGTTCGTGTAGCCGAGGCCGACCACGAAGCCGACCACGACCTGGTTGTTGTCCATGTGATACAGGAACGAGCCGCCGTACGTATCGGACTTCAGCGGCCAGCCGGCCGTGTGGATCACGAGGCCCGGCTTGTGCTTCGCGGGATCGATTTCCCACAGTTCCTTGATGCCGATCCCGTACGCCTGCGGCTCCGCGTTCGCGTCGAGCTTGAACTTCGAGATCAGCTGGCGGCCGAGGTGGCCGCGGCAGCCTTCGGCGAACAGCGTGTACTTCGCGTGCAGCTCCATGCCGAGCTGGAAGTTCTCGGTCGGCTCGCCGTCCTTGCCCACGCCCATGTTGCCGGTCGCGACGCCTTTGACCGAGCCGTCGTCGTTGTACAGGATCTCGGCGGCCGGGAAACCCGGGAAGATCTCGACGCCCAGCGCTTCGGCCTGTGCCCCGAGCCAGCGCGTGACGTTGCCCAGCGAAATCACGTAGTTGCCGTGGTTCTGGAAGTTGGCGGGCAGCGCCCAGTTCGGCGTCGTGACCGCGCTTTTCTCGGACAGGAACAGGAAGCGGTCTTCCGTCACCTCGACGTCGAGCGGCGCACCCCGTTCCTTCCAGTCGGGGAACAGTTCGTTGATCGCGCGCGGGTCCATCACCGCGCCCGACAGGATGTGCGCGCCGATCTCGGAACCCTTCTCGAGCACGCACACGCCGATCTCGGTGCCTTTCTCGGCGGCCAGCTGCTTGAGCCGGATCGCCGCCGACAGCCCGGCGGGGCCGCCGCCGACGATCACGACGTCGTATTCCATCGATTCGCGCGGGCCGTATTGCGCGAGCAAGTCCTGTGTGGTCAAAATCCTGTCTCCTCCTGCGTCCCGACCGTCAACCGGTCAGAACTGGTCTTCCGTCAACGCGAGCACGCTCTCGTTGCCCTTCGCGCCGACGATCGACGCTTCGAGCGCACCGGCCTGCACGAGAATGTGCTCCGCATAGCATTGCGCGATCGCGATCTTCGCGTCGAAGAACGCCGGGTCGCTCGCGCGGTTCGCCTGCGCGGCCACCAGCGCACGCGCCATCTGCCACCCGCACAGCACCACGCCCGCCAGCTTCAGGTACGGCACGCTGCCCGCGAACACCGCGTTCGGGTCCTGCTTCACGTTCGCCAGCACGTAATCCACCACCGACGACAGCGCGCGGGCGCCCTTCTCCAGCTGCGCCTTCATCGATGCGGCCGCCGCGCCGTCCAGCTTGCCCAGCGCCGTCACCGTGTCGCCGACTTCCGCGAGCAGCGCCTTCGCCACCGCGCCGCCGTCGCGCATCGTCTTGCGCCCGACCAGGTCGTTCGCCTGGATCGCGGTTGTTCCTTCGTAGATCGCCAGGATCCGTGCATCGCGGTAGTACTGTGCCGCGCCCGTCTCCTCGATGAAGCCCATCCCGCCGTGCACCTGCACGCCCAGGCTCGCCACGTCGTTCACCATCTCCGTGCTCCAGCCCTTCACCACCGGCACCAGATACTCGTAGATTGCCTGATGACGGCTGCGCGTCGCCTCGTCCGAATGGCGGTGGGCAATGTCGCTGTGCGCGGCTGCCACGTATGCCAGCGCCCGTGCGCCTTCGGTCAGTGCGCGCATCGTGCCGAGCATGCGGCGCACGTCCGGGTGATGGATGATCGTCACCGACTGCTTGGCCGACCCGTCCACCGGGCGGCTCTGCACGCGTTCCTTCGCGAATTCGGCCGCCTTCTGGTACGCACGGTCGGCCACGCCGATCCCCTGCATCCCGACGCCGAAGCGCGCCGCGTTCATCATGATGAACATGTATTCGAGGCCGCGGTTTTCTTCGCCGATCAGGTAGCCGATCGCGCCGCCGTGGTCGCCGTACTGCAGCACCGCCGTCGGGCTCGCCTTGATCCCGAGCTTGTGCTCGATCGACACGCAGTGCACGTCGTTGCGTGCCCCCAGCGAGCCGTCTTCGTTGACCATGAACTTCGGCACGATGAACAGCGAGATGCCCTTCACGCCTTCCGGCGCGTTCGGCGTGCGCGCCAGCACCAGGTGGACGATGTTGTCCGCCATGTCGTGCTCGCCCCACGTGATGAAGATCTTCGTGCCGAACACCTTGTAGGTGCCGTCGCCCTGCGGCTCGGCGCGCGAGCGCACCAGCGCGAGGTCGGAGCCCGCCTGCGGCTCGGTCAGGTTCATCGTGCCGGTCCATTCGCCCGAGATCAGCTTCGGCACGTAGCGCTGCTTCTGCTCGTCGGTGCCGGCCGTCAGCAGCGCCTCGATCGCGCCGTCGGTCAACAGCGGACACAGCGCGAACGACAGGTTCGACGCGTTCAGCATCTCGATGCACGGCGTCGCGATCAGCTTCGGCAGCCCCTGGCCGTCGTACTCGGCCGGATGCTGCAGCCCCTGCCAGCCGCCTTCGACGAACTGGCGGAACGCTTCCGCGAAGCCCGGCGTCGCGGTCACGACGCCGTCCTTCCAGCTGCTCGGGTTGCGGTCGCCTTCGACGTTCAGCGGCGCCAGCACCTCGCCGCAGAACTTCGCGGACTCGTCGAGCACGGCCTGCGCCGTGTCGTAACCGGCATCCTCGAAACCGGGCAACTGCGCGACGGCGTCGATACCTGCGAGTTCCTTCAGCACGAACAGCATGTCCTTGACGGGGGCGTTATAGCTCATGGTCGATGTTCCAATCAGGCGGTGAATGAGGTGCGCTCAGGGCTCGATGCGGCAGAAGCGGCCAGACCCGGGCGACGTGGTGACCCATCGTAATGCCGCCGCCGGCGATTCCTATTGTCATATCCGGCCCACATGGTGACAAAATCGGCCACGAGATAGGGGGGCGTTGCCGGGAAAGGCCGGCTGGACAGGGGTGTGGCGAATTCGGGTTTGGCGGATTCGGCGAGCAATCGGCGTGCCCGCGGCAGGCGCCGATGCCGCGGATCGGGCCTGGGCCGGCGGCAATGGGAGCCGGTTATGGGAAGCGCGCGCGAATACCGGTCACGCGCCCGGTGCGGTTGCATCACGCGCCGGGCCGGCTCGCGTGCCACGTTCATCGGGGCCACATCAACACCGGCAGCAACGCCCCGCGCCGCATGTGCATCGGCCCGCCATGCATCAACGATACGTGGCGGGCCGACGGTATGCAGGAACCACGCGTCCGGAACGGGCCTGCGGCCCGCGCCGGTCGCGCGGCCGCGATCAGGAGGCTTTCAGCACACCGAAGACCTCGCTCAGCATCGACTTCGCATCACCGAACAACATGCGGTTGTTGTCCTTGTAGAACAGCGGATTGTCGACGCCTGCATAGCCCGAAGCCATGCTGCGCTTCATCACGATCGACGTCTTCGCCTTCCACACCTCCAGCACCGGCATGCCGGCGATCGGGCTCGTCGGATCGTCCTGCGCCGCCGGGTTCACGATGTCGTTCGCGCCGATCACCATCGACACGTCGGCTTCGGGGAAGTCGTCGTTGATCTCGTCCATCTCCAGCACGATGTCGTACGGCACCTTCGCTTCGGCCAGCAGCACGTTCATGTGCCCCGGCATGCGGCCCGCGACCGGGTGAATCGCGAAACGCACGTCGACGCCCTTCTCGCGCAGCAGCTTCGTCAGTTCGAACACCGTGTGCTGGGCCTGCGCCACCGCCATCCCATAGCCGGGTACGATGATCACGCGCTTCGCCTCGCGCAGCAGCTCGGCCGTTTCCGCCGCGCTCACCGCGACCGCTTCGCCGGCCGGTTGCGCACCGCCGCCACCGGCTGCCGCCGGGGCGCCCGCGCCGCTGCCGAAGCCGCCCGCGATCACGCTGATGAAGTTGCGGTTCATCGCGCGGCACATGATGTACGACAGGATCGCACCCGACGAGCCGACCAGCGCGCCGATCACGATCAGCAGGTCGTTGCCGAGCATGAAACCGGTCGCGGCCGCCGCCCAGCCCGAGTAGCTGTTGAGCATCGACACCACGACCGGCATGTCCGCCCCGCCGATCGCCATCACCATGTGCACGCCGAACAGCAGCGAGATCACCGTCATCACGACGAGCGGCAGCATGCCGTCCTGGATGCCTTCCGCATGCAGGAATGCACGGCAGAAGTAGATCACGATCAGCAGCGCGGCCAGGTTCATCCAGTGCCGTGCCGGCAGCAGCAGCGGCTTGCCGCCGATCTTGCCCGACAGCTTGCCGAACGCGATGATCGAGCCCGCGAAGGTGATGGCGCCGATCAGGATGCCGACGTAGATCTCCACTTCGTGGATCGCCTTCTCGGCACCGGTGAATTGCAGCGACGTGTCGATGTAGCTCGCGAAGCCCACCAGGCAAGCCGCCAGACCGACCAGGCTGTGCATCAACGCGACCAGTTCCGGCATCTGCGTCATCTGCACCTTCTTCGCGGCGTACAGGCCGACGGCGCCGCCGACGACGAGTGCGGCGATCACGTACGGAATGCCCGCGGCCGACACGCGCGGACCGGCCACGGTGGCCAGCACCGCGATCAGCATGCCGATCATGCCGAGCAGGTTGCCGCGACGCGCGGTTTCAGGGTTGGCCAGCCCGCCGAGGCTGAGGATGAACAGGATCGCGGCGCCGATATAGGAGACGGTAGTCAGGTTTGCAGTCATGGTTGTCGTCCCCTTATTTGCGGAACATCGCCAGCATGCGACGCGTCACCGCGAAGCCGCCGAACATGTTGACGGCCGTGAGCGTCAGCGCGCCCACCGCGAGGCCCAGGATCAACCCGGACGGACGGTCACCGGCGTTGGCCAGCTCGCCCAGCGGCGGTGCGACCTGCACGAGCGCGCCGATCGCGATGATCGACGAGATCGCGTTGGTCACGCTCATCAGCGGCGTGTGCAGCGACGGCGTGACGTTCCAGATCACCATGTAGCCGACGAAGCACGCGAGCACGAACACCGTGAAGTGCGACAGGAAGCTCGCCGGCGCGAACTGGCCGACGAACAGGAACGCCAGCGCGCCGATCGCGAACACGATCGCAAGCGCCTTGGCCGACATCGGCTCGCCGGCATGTCCGTGGCCCTTGGACTTCGCGGGCGCGGCCGCGACAGGCGCCGCCTGCGGCTTGGGCGCGACGACCGCCTGCTTGATCGGCGGCGGCGGCCACGTGACGTTGCCTTCCTTGATGACGGTGAGGCCGCGGATCGCGTCGTCGTCGAAGTCGACGTTGATCGTGCCGTCCTTGCCCTTGCACAGCTCCTCGACCACGCGCAGCAGGTTGGTCGCATACAGCGTGGACGACTGCCGCGACAGGCGCGACGCGAGATCCGTGTAGCCGACGATCGTCACGCCGTGGCGCACGACGGCCTCGCCGGGTACCGTGAGTTCGCAGTTGCCGCCCTGTTCGGCGGCCATGTCGACGATCACGCTGCCGGGCTTCATCGACTGCACCATCTCGGCCGTGATCAGCTTCGGCGCGGGCTTGCCGGGAATCAGCGCGGTCGTGATGATGATGTCGGCGTCCTTGGCCTGCTGCGCGTACATCGCGCGCTGCGCCTGCTGGAAGCCTTCGCTCATCACCTTCGCGTAACCGCCGCCGCCCGAGCCTTCCTCTTCGTAGTCGACCTTGACGAACTCGCCGCCCAGCGACTTGACCTGATCGGCCACTTCCGCCCGGGTGTCGTTCGCGCGCACGATCGCACCGAGGCTGGCGGCCGTGCCGATCGCGGCGAGGCCCGCCACGCCGGCACCGGCAATGAACACCTTGGCCGGCGGAATCTTGCCGGCCGCCGTGACCTGGCCGTTCAGGAAGCGGCCGAATGCGTGCGCGGCCTCGATCACCGCACGGTAGCCGCTGATGCTGGCCATCGACGTGAGCGCGTCCATCTTCTGCGCGCGCGACAGCGTACGCGGCAGCGAATCGATCGCCAGCACGGTGGCGCGCTTCGCGGCCAGCTGCTGCATCAGTTCGGGGTTCTGCGCCGGCCAGACGAAGCCGATCAGCGTGCCGCCCTCGCGCATCAGCGCCACTTCGTCGCCGGTCGGCGGACGCACCTTGAACACGATGTCGCTGCCGGACCAGAGCTCGGCCGCTGTCGCGGCAACGCTCGCGCCGGCCGCGCGGTACGCGTCGTCGTCAAAATTCGCGCCGGTCCCGGCGCCGCTTTGGACGGCGACCGAAAACCCCAGCTTGACCAGCTTCTCGACCACTTCGGGGACGGTCGCTACGCGCCGTTCGCCGGTGGCTGTCTCCAACGGAATCCCAATCTGTAATGTCATATTATGAAAGATGGGTGATGGCCGTCGCGAAGCGCTCGGGCCGGTGCGTCAAGTTACCAGAATCATGTGCATGTTTCGAAATCTGCGTGCGACCCGCGATGGCATCGCCGCCGGGCGCCGGATACGGGCGCCGGCCGCACACACCGGCGTCCCCGCGTCCTACACCTGCCGCCGGTAAGTCCCCGGCGTACTCCCTGTCCAGTGCCGGAACGCGCGGTGAAACGCGCTCGGATCGTCGAAACCGATATCGGCGCCGATCGCCGCGATCGTGTCGGGCGTGTCGGTCAGCCGCTGGATCGCGATGTCGCGCCGCAACTCGTCCTTCAGCACCTGGAACGTCGTTCCTTCGGCGGCCAGATGGCGGCTCAGCGTGCGTACCGAACAGTGCAGGTGCTCGGCCGCGTGGTCGATCACGGGCAGGTCGGGCAGCGCCGCCGACAGGTACTGCCGCACGCGATGGCACACGAGCTGTTCGCTGAACGATTCGAAGATCCAGTCGCCGGGCGCGCGCGCAAGGAACTTGCGCAGGTTGCGCTTGCTCTGCCGGATCGGCGCATCGAGGTAATCGGCGCTGAAACGCATCAGCGTGCGCTCGCAATCGAACTGCACGGAGCCGGTGAAGAAATACAGGTGGTCGACCGCATGGCGCGGCCGCGGGCACGCGAATTCGATCTGCAGCAGCGGGATCTTTTGCCCGATCAGCCAGGAGCACACGCCGTGCACGAGCTTGAGCATCAGTTCCTGGCCGAGCGCGCCGATCGGGCCGATCGCGTCGTTCGGGCGCAGCAGCACCTGCGCGATCAGGTCGTCGCGCTTCGATTCGACGAAGAAATCGTCGAGCAGGATGTGGAAAAACTGTCCGAAACGATGCAGCGCCGTTTCGAGGTTGCGCGCATCGAGCAGGCTCAGGCACAGGTACTTGAGCGTGCCGCCGCGCAACGGGCGCGAGAAGATGCCGGGCATCTCGTCGTCGAGATCGATCGCGAGCGTGCGGTACAGCGTCGAGAACTGTTCCTCCGTCACGCGCGCGTGCGGCTCGCCGAGCAGCTCGATCGGAATGCCGGCGCCGCGCAGGTAGCGCTCCACCACGTCGCGCTGCGCCCCCGCGCTCGCGAGGAAACCGTTGACGAGCGAGATCGGCACCGTCGCGCTCGGCGACGGCATCGCACGCCCGGGCCGGGCGGAAAGGGCATCTGAGCCGGTCATCGGGTCCCCGTCGATCGAACCGCTCGCATTGTACTTGAGCGGCCCGTGCGTCACCTTCGGGGCCTTCGGGACCTTCGGCGCACCGGGCCGCGCAGCCACGGCCGCGCGGCGCGTCGGCGCCATCAGTCGGTGCGGCTGAGTTCACGGCGCAGGATCTTGCCGACCGTGGACTTCGGCAGCCGGTCGACGAAGCGGACGATCTTCGGCACCTTGTAGGCCGCGAGGCTCGCGCGGCAATGCTCGACGAGGTGGGCCTCGGTCACGCCGGCATCCGGCGCGAGCACCACGAACAGCTTGACGGCCTCGCCCGTGCGCGGGTCCGGCACGCCGATGCACGCGCACTCGGCGACGCCCGGCAGCGCGGTCGCGACGGCTTCCACTTCGTTCGGATACACGTTGAAGCCCGACACGATGATCATGTCCTTCTTGCGGTCGACGATCCGCAGGAAGCCGGCCGCGTCGAACACGCCGACGTCGCCGGTGCGGAAATAGCCGTCCGCCGTGAACGCGGCCGCGTTCGCGTCCGGTTTCTGCCAGTAGCCGCCCATCACCTGCGGCCCCTTCACGCAGATCTCGCCCGCTTCGCCGATCGCCACCTCGCGATCCTGGTCGTCGAGCAGCATCACGTCGGTCGACGGCAACGGCAGGCCCGTGGTGCCCGTGAACGAGTCGATCGACTGCGGGTTGAACGACACGACCGGCGACGTTTCCGACAGCCCGTAACCCTCGCGGATGAAATTGCCGGTCACCGCCTTCCAGCGCGACGAGATCACGTCGATCACCGCCGCGCCGCCGCCGGCCGACAGCTTCAGCCGCGACCAGTCGACTTCGTTCAGGCGCGGATGGCCGGCGAGCCCCGCGTACAGCGTGTTCACGCCGACGAATACCGTCGGCCGCGCAGCCTTCAGCACGTCGATGAAGCCGTCCATGTCGCGCGGGTTCGCGACGAGCCAGTTCTGCGCGCCGATCGCGAAGTAGGACAGGAAGTTCACCGTCAGCGCGAAGATGTGATACAGCGGGATCGCCGTAACGACGACCTCCTCGCCCGGCTCGCGCGCGGCCGGCACGATCGCCGCGAACTGTTCGATGTTCGCGACGAGGTTGCGATGCGACAGCGCCGCGCCCTTCGACAGGCCGGTCGTGCCGCCCGTGTATTGCAGCAGCAGCAGGTCCGCGCCGCCCAGCGCAACCGGTTCGTACGCGAGCGATTCGCCGGCCGCAATGGCGTCCGCGAGCGCGGTCGAACCGGGTGGCAGTGCATCGCACGTGCCGGCCGGCGCATCGACGACGCCGAGATCGCCGCGCCCCACGCTCAGCACGGTGCGCACGCGCGTGCCGCCGACCACGTCGGCGAACGTGCCCATCGAGCCGCCGCAGACGACGGCCACCTCGACGCCCGCGTCGTTGAGCTGATGCTCGAGCTCGCGCGCGGTGTAGTGCGGGTTCACGTTGACCTGGATCGCGCCGATCTTCGCGACGGCGACGAACACGACCGGAAACGCGAGCACGTTGGGCAGCATCACGGCCACGCGGTCGCCCTTGCGTACGCGGACGACTTGCTGCAGATAGGCGGCCAGCGCGGTCGACAGGCGGTCGACGTCGGCATAGGTGAGCGTGCGGCCGAACGCATGGAACGCCGGACGGTCGGCGAAGCGGCGCATCGCGTCGTCCAGCAGCGCGCTTACGGAAGGATGGCGATCGGCATCGATCTCGGCGGGGATCGAGCCATACGACCCGGTCCAGTGTCTCTTCGTCATGTCTCACTCCACGGGGGGACGGTGCGCCCGCAGCACACCGTTCGCACGGCGGCCTGCACGCCGGAAGGACGCGGGCCGTCGCCTGACCGGCGACTATCGCCCGCGCGACGCGCTTTGCAAATGATCCGGGCGGCCGAAAAGATGATCGAAACGGACATGCGGGCGGGGCCGCTTGTCTAGGCAACCGCGCTTGCCGCGGCAGGCAGTCGCATATTCCACCGCGCGGATTGCAAAGCATCAAGCGGCATGGCACGGGCTGCCGCCCTTCTTCATAATCAGACGATCGCCATTCTTTCGTCGAGACGATGCAGCCGCTTTCCCTGGCCCCCGCCGACACGTTCGCGTCGGTCCGGTTCCTGCTGACCGACATGGACGAGACCCTGACCCATCGGGGCCGTCTGGCCGCGCAGACCTATGCAGCACTCGAGCGGCTGCAGGCGCACGGCATCCGCGTAATTCCCGTGACGGCCGCGCCGGCAGGCTGGTGCGACCAGATGGCGCGCATGTGGCCGGTCGACGGTGTGATTGCGGAGAACGGCGGACTCTTCATTCGGCGCAGCCCGGACGGGAACGGTGTCGAGCGCCGGTACTGGCACGCGGACGACGCGCTCGCCGGCGCGCGCGACGCACGCCGGCGTATCGCGCAGCATGTCGAGAAGATCGTACCCGCTGCACGCCTCGCGGACGACCAGGACTTCAGGCTGACGTCGCTCGCGTATGCACGCACCGGCTCCGACCAGGACGACCGGGTACTCGACGCGCTGGTCGCGGCCGGCGCGGACGCGACCATCAACAATCTGTGGATCATCGGCTGGGCCGGCGGATACGACAAGCTGTCGATGTCGCTGCGCGTGCTGTCGGATACCTACGGCGTCGACGCCGATGCCGCGCCAGCGTGCGTCGCGTACGCCGGCGACTCCACGAACGACGCGCCGATGTTCGGCCATTTCACGCACACGGCCGGCATGAGCACCGTGGTCGAGTATCTGCAACACCTGCCCGCGCCGCCGCGCTGGATCACGCACGGCCCCGGCGGCAGCGGATTCGTCGAGTTCGCCGACGCGATCCTGCGCGCTCGCCCGGACGCTCAGCGCTGACCGGTCCGGCGGCCCGACTATCGCGTTATCAGCATGGACAACATACGGGATCAGGCGATTCCGGCCGCCGGTCGCGCCTGATACGATCGCTTCGCTTCCGGTTCGCCGCGGCCGAACGCACCGCGCAACGCCGCCGATGAAGCCGATACACGCGCATCCGCACAACGGATTCCGCCTGCGCCATACCCTGGCCCAGCCGGTCGCTCCCGCGGCCGCTTAATCAGGATTACTTCACATATGCCGCCGATCGCGGCAACGTGCCGCGCCGGAGCAACAGACACGACACATCCAACCCGCGAACCTATCCCGCTCCATCAAGAGGTCAGTCGCCATGCCAGAACGCATCTCGTTTGGACAACTCCCCGCCCGGCTGCTCGACGTCGTGCTCAACGTCGAGGAATACGCGAACCACACCGGACACGATTTCAGGCTCGTCGAGCTGGTGCGTGCACGCGTGTCGCAACTGAACGGCTGCGCGTATTGTCTCGACCGTCACATTAAGGAAGGCATCCACGCAGGCGAAGATCCGCTGCGCTACAACCTGCTGCCCGTATGGCACGAGACCCCCGGCCTCTACAGCCCGAAGGAACAGGCGGCGCTGCGCTGGGCCGAAGCGCTCACGCTGATCAGCGAGCACGCGATCGACGACGCGCTCGTCGCCGCGACACGCGAGCACTTCGATCGCGACGAACTGGCGACGCTCACGCTGATCGTCGCGCAGATCAACACGTGGAACCGGCTCGCCAAGCCCTTCGCGTGGCAGGCCGGCGTGTTCCAGGCCGGTTGACGCCGGTCGAGGCCGGGCCGGGTGCGCCGGGTGGCACCGGCGCGCGTATCAGGGTGAACCCTGTAGCGCATGGGATCGTTCCCGCGCAGAATTGCGTGCCGTAAACGATATCGATTCGGACGCAGGATCCCGTCATGCCGCGCAGTGCGCTCTTGAACCCGACGGCCGCCCGCGCAGCCCGCCTGCCGGACGCCGCCCCCGCCCACGCGCTGCGCGAGCAGCGCTTCACGCCGGCCAAGCTGGCCGTGCTGCTCGACGTGGCGGCACAGGCCGGCCTCGACCCGGCCACGGTGCTCGACGGCACCGGCCTCACGCCGGCCGACGTCGCCGATCCGTTCACGCTCACGTCGCCGCTGCAGTTCCTGACGGCCGCGCGCCGTGCGATCGGCCGGTACGACGGCACCGATCTCGGCGTGCGCGTCGGCCGCCGGCTGCACGCGTCGAGCTACGGGATGTACGGCTACGCGATGCTGTGCTCGGAATCGCTCGCGCACGCGTTCGATTCGGCCGTCAAGTACCACCGGCTCGCGAACGGCATGCTCGCGATCCGCTGGGTCGAACAGGGCGACACCGCTTCGTGGCTGTTTCCGGACCGGCACGAGGTCGGGCTGCCCGATCTCGACGAGCCGCTGTACCGTTTCCTGATCGACATGCAGTTCGCGTTGCACGTGACGATCATCAAGGACGTGATGGGTGCATGGTGCGTGCCGGCACGTGCGCAGTTCGCGCAGCCGGAGCCGCCGCACGCGGCATCGCTGGCCGATGCGCTCGAATGCCCGATCGCGTTCGACCAGCCGCATCATGTGCTCAGCTATCCGGCCGCGTGGCTCACGCGCGCGCCGCAGCTCGCCAATCCGATCACCGTCGCACAGGTGTCGTCGCACTGCGCGAGCCTGCTCGAGGAATTGCGCAGCCAGGCCGGCGTCACGCGGCGCGTGTACCAGGAACTCACGCGCACGCCCGGGCAGTTTCCCGACATCGACGCGATCGCGGACATCCTGTGCATGACCTCGCGCACGCTGCGCCGCAAGCTCGAAGCCGAAGGCACGTCGTACAGCGAACTGCTGACGAGCGTGCGCAAGGCGCTCGCGCTCGACTACCTCAGCACGACCACGCTCAGCACCGAGGACATCGCGCTGACGCTCGGCTTCAGCGATGCGGTCGGCTTCCGCCACGCGTTCAAGCGCTGGACCGGCACGACGCCGAGCGACGTGCGGCGCAAGCGCGGCGGGTAAGCGCGGCGGGTAAGCGCGGCGGATGCCGCCGCCGACGACGGCGGCGGTCAGCGTGCGTCGCCGCCCGGCAGCGACGCAACCGCCAGCGCAAACTCGAACACCGCGCCGCGCCCGGCCCGGTCGACGAGCCGGATCCCGCTGCCGTTGAGCGCAAGCATCCGGTGCACGATCAGTAGGCCGAGCCCGCCGCTTGTCACCGTGCCGCCGCTCATCGGCCGCTGCGGCCGCTGGAACAGCCCTTCGCGCCGCGCAGCCGGGATCCCTTCGCCGGTATCCGCGACGGTCACGACCACGCGGTCGCCCTGCGGCTCCAGCGCGACCTCGATTTCGCCGTGTGGCGGCGTGTGCCGCAGCGCGTTGTCGAGCAGGTTGGTCAGCACGCGCTCGATCATCCCGAGATCGGCCGACACGACCGGCACGCGCGGCGGAATTCGCGCATGCAGCGCGACGCCGCGCGCCTGCGCGGTCAGCTCGAACTTCTGGAACACGTCCTGCACGAGATCGACGAGCGAGAACGGCTCGCGCTCGGCCTGCACGCCGCCCGATTCAAGCCGTGCGAGCTCGAACAGCGCCTGCGCGAGCCGGCCGACCTTCGCGCTCTGCGCGAGCGCGATCGACAGGTAGCGCCGCCGCTCGGGTTCGGCGAGCGTGTCGGCCTTCAACGACAGCGTCTCCAGGTAGCCGTGCAGCGATGTGAGCGGCGTGCGCAGGTCGTGCGAGATGTTCGTGATCAGTTCGCGCCGCTGCTGGTCCTGATGTGTCAGCGCGCGCCACTGGTCGCCGATCCGGTCGGCCATCTGCGCGAACGCGGATTCGAGCACCACGATGTCGTCGCCGCGGCGGGCCGGCGAGCGCGGCACCGGCGGCTGCGTGTCGGGCGCGCCGTTCGCGTCGAAGCCACGCATCGCGTCCGTCAGCCGGCGCAGCGGGCGCGTGATGAAGCTGAACGCAACAAGGCCTGCGAGCAGGCCGAGCAGCGCGACGAGCGCCATCGACCACAGCGTGGTGCGCAGCACGTTGCCGGCGTCGACGCGTGCGGCCAGGCGGTCGTGCGCTTCGCCGAGCAGCACCACGTAGATGTAGCCCGACGGCGGCTGCCCCGCGCGCTGCAGCGGCGCGGCGCTGAACACCTTGCGCGCGTCCGGGCTGCGCGGATCGTCGCCGAGAATCGGCAGCGGCTGGCCCGCGATGAAGCGCTGCACGGGCGCAAGATCGATACGGTCGCGCTTCACGTGGCCGGGCGGCGCATCGTCGCCCTGGATACGCCCCGCGTTGTCGAGCAGGTACACCTCGACGCTCGGGTTCACGCCCATCAGCTGGCTGAACAGCGTACGCACGGCATCGGGGCGCAGCCCGTTCGCGTCCATCAGCGGCGCGCTGTTGGCGATGTTCGCGGCCAGGTCACGCGACAACGCCTGCACGACTTCCTTCTCGCGCATGTCGTTCGCGCGGATCTGCAGCCACGCGGACGCGCCCGAGCACGCGAGCAGCAGGACCGAAAACACGAGCGACAGCCGCTGGGTGAGCGTGAGCTTCATCATGCGTCCCGCTGGCCCGGCGCGGCGAGCTTGTAGCCGCGGCCCCACACGGTGAGGATTCGCACCGGATCGGCCGGATCGGCCTCGATCTTCGCGCGCAGCCGGTTGATGTGGGTATTGACCGTGTGTTCGTAGCCTTCGTGCTGGTAGCCCCACACCGCATTGAGCAGGTCCATCCGCGAGAACACCTTGCCCGGATGCCGCGCGAAGAAATACAGCAGGTCGAATTCGCGCGGCGTGAGGTCGATGCGCGCACCGTCGACGCTCGCCTCCCGTGCGATCGGGTCGATTGCGAGCCCCGCGACGTCGAGCGTGCCGGCGTCGATCCGCGAATCGCGCGCGAGCGCGTCGACCCGCCGCAACAGCGCCTTCACGCGCGCGACGAGTTCGAGCACCGAGAACGGCTTCGCCAGGTAGTCGTCGGCGCCGAGCTCGAGGCCGAGGATCCGGTGCACCTCGCTCGACCGCGCGCTCGTGATGATGATCGGCGTGTAGCGCGTCATCGCGCGGGCGCGCCGGCAGATTTCGAGGCCGTCGACGCCCGGCAGCATCAGGTCGAGGATCAGCGCGTCCCAGCCGCCCTGTTCGAGCAGGCGCAGCCCTTCGGCGCCGTCCGCGCTGTGCACGACTTCATAGCGCTCGTCACGCAGGTGCAGGCTCAGCACGTCGGCGATGTCGGCGTCGTCCTCGACGATCAGGATGCGTTTCGGTTGGTCCATGGCGGTGGGGGGCGGCACGTCGAAGCCGGGTTCGATAACGGTTGTCGGCGGGCGATCGATGGCCCGGGTCGAATCGCGGCGGAAAGCTGCGCTGCCGTCATTGTGCAAAATTTTGCGGCGGGAAGTGATCACATTTCGTTTATCTTTGGATCACGCTCGCATTGCAAGCCAGTACCCGCAACGATTACCGTTCTGGCCCCTGAAATTTCCCCGGTATCCTGAAGCGCCCGCCAAGCAGCGGACGTCGCCACGCGACGATCGTGGAATCGCCCCCGTCCTACGTGCGTGCCGCACCTCGCGCGGGCAGATCGACGGCCGATTGCATGAACCGTTGATCGACCGTCGCGGAGATCCGCCGGGCCGTTTCATGCAACGCCGCGCCGATCTGCGTGACCGACAGCGCGCCCGCTTCGCCCGACTGCGCAAGGTACGGGCAAGCGAGGATCGCGATGGCCGAACCCGACTTGTCCACGATCGGCGTCGCGATATCGGTGATGCCGGGAATTCGCTCATTGGGGCGGCAGAGATAGCCGTCGACCAGATGCGCGGGCAACGCTTCGTCGCCGAGCGCCGGATTCCGCGACTCGATATCGTGCCCATCGGCCCGCGACAGCCGGGTCCGCACGTCTTCGTCCTGAAAGGCCCGGTACATCTCGCCAGCAGCGCTGCCGTGCATCGACACGCGTGTCCCGACACGGACCGCGATGTTCCATTCTGTTTCGCTGCCGGCCGTTGCGATGACGATCATCGTGTCGCCGTCGAATACCGTCAGATAGCACGACTGGACCATCTGCAATGCGAACTGCTGCAACAGCGGGGTGACGAGCGCGCCCAGCGATCGTGTCGGCGCATGATGCTGCCCGAGAAAGTAGAGCTTCATGGTCAGCGCGTACCGGTCGTACCGATCCACCCGGTAGATGTAACCACGATCCTCGAGCACCTGCATCATCCGGTACAGCTCGCTTCGGCTGCGCTTCAACGCGCGGCAGATGTCCGCCTGCGCCATGCCGTACTCGCGATCGATGAGCAGCTCGAGAATATCAAGGCCCTTCTCGAGCGCCGGGGCGCGATATCTTGCCTTTTTCTCAGGTCCCGTATCGACGAGATCCGCCGCGTCAATTTCTGGATTCTGCATGAGCTGAAATTCCGGTCGTCAAGCAATGCCAGGATCACCGGTTCCGTGGCCCGGCGGGACGGCAAGAAAACGCGTCTGCCGCGTCATGAACCGACGAGCATCTGGCGAGACAATGTGCGTCGACATGCGACAACCGTTCCGACGAGCACATGCCGAATTCGCGAGAACAGCTCAACAAGCCTGTTTTTCCGGCCACCATGGCTGCGGTGTGTCCCGAATCAGATAGTCATCCAGGTTCTTGCCGACAAGCCACCTGGGGCGTGCACCTTTTCCCGACCACGATCGACCGGTGTCCGGGTCGTAGTACTTTGCCGAAGCCTTTTGTCGATTGGCCTTGATGAAACCCGCCGCCCGCAACAACTCGATTTCCGTGATGTCGAACAGCTTGACGTGCTCGGCAATCTCCTCGAGTTTGACTTTCTTCTCCTTCTGCCTGGCTTCTTCGACAATCAGATTCAAGTGACCGAGCTGCTTTTGAAGCTCGCGAATCGTAGGACTCTTCATTCGATCCATTCCGAGATTAAGTCAATTGGCGGCCTTTCGGCTGCGCGTGAGCGATTCGGTATTTCCGTGACTGCATGACCCATCTCGCGGCACCCGATCCCGAGAACAGGGCGCAACGTCCCGACCCATACGCGTCATACGGGACAAGCCGCCAACGTGAGTCTCGAACTCGCGCTGCCCGCCATCGAACCACGATCTCGAGCAGCGCTGGCGATTCACGATGGTGCTGAATTTACGGCATCAATTTACGCGGCACATACCGTTCAACGCATGATTCGTGCCATCTCCAAGCATTCGGTTGCAGCGCCGCATAAAAACGTCGGCAAACCAATGACTTTTATCTGTCGCTCAAAATATCTGAATAAAACCGGCTCCTGCGGTAAAACGTTTGCGTTCTGCCCGCAGCGACGTGCCGTTACGTAACGGCACGTCGTAACGCACACGTGACGAACGGGACATCGGCACGCCATCCGTCGAGAACGTTCGATCGAGTAAATGCTTAGTCATGCGAATCAGATGTTGCTGTCTTGCGTGCAATCGCGCATCATCCCACCCTGACGCGGGCCGAACACAGCACGGCGAATTCGCTTCGGGCCACTCACCCCATCCATTGCCCAGACGCCCCACCACATGTCCTCACCGATCCTTCCCGCCATCGTCGCCCTCCTGGCCGCTACAACGGTCGCACCGGCCAACGGCGCAGAATCCGCTCCACTCAATCTTTGCGAGTTCGTGCCGGTATTCAACGAGAATTTCAGCGCGTTCCGCGTGTCGCCCCGTATCCTGGGCGACGCACAATGGATCGCGCACACACCGTGGAATGGCGACTTCGGTGATGCCGCGTTCTCCGATCCGGGGCCTCAAGGGCCGTTCAGCGTGGTCAACGGCGAATTGCACATCACGGCGAGCCGCACGCCGCAGGGGCGCTGGCATTCCGGCCTGATTGCCGCGGCAGACGCGTCCGGCAACGGCCGCGGCGTGCGCTACGGATACTTCGAAGCACGCATGAAGATGCCGCCCGGCCCCGGCACGTGGCCGGCATTCTGGTTGATGAGCCTCAAACCCGTCGCCGACCCGGCGCCGCGTGTCGAAATCGATGTCGTCGAATACTACGGGCACGCAACCGATCGGTATTCCTCGTCGCTTCATGTGTGGTACCGCGGCGCGAACCAGAATCAGTCGCGCCATGTCACGCATCGCAGTCCCGTTCCGGCCGACTCGCTCGTCAACGGGTACCACGACTACGGGGTCCGCGTGCTGCCAGACAAGATCACGTACTACCTCGATCGCCGCCCCGTCTGGGAGCAGGCGACGCCAGCCGAACTCGATACACCGCTCTATCCGCTCGTCAATCTTGCGCTGGGCTCGGGTTATCCGATCGACCAAACGCCCGACCCGTCGACGCTCGCCGTCAAATGGGTGCGGCTCTATGCGCTCGACGAAGCGGGCAAATCGAGCCGCTGTGCGCGGCCGAAGGAACACTGATCGCGCCCCGGCTCGGGGCCGCCACCCGCGCCGCCCCCGGCTGGCCGTGAACTAGGCCGATTGCGGCTCCAGCACCGTGCACGCCGCGAAGACTTCGAGCAGACGTTCGACCCACGCATCCGGTGACAGCCCCATGTGGCGGGTCGCCGAGTGGGCGGCGATGCTCATCCGTCGCGTCGCATCGTCATCGTGCGCAATGCGGGCAATCGCACCGGCGAATGCCGCCTCGTCGGCGGGATCGCACACGTCGCCGGCGCCGCACGCAACGATATCGCCTGCCAGCAACGCGGACTGCGCGACAACGACCGGCAATCCGCTCCACATCGCTTCCGCGGCCACGAGGCCGTACGGCTCCGGATAGCGCGAGGGCATCAGCAACGCGCGTGCGGATTGCACACGTTGCGCCACCTCGCTCGGTGCGAGATGGCCGCAAAACGTTACTTCCGGATACGCGGCGCGCAACGCGGGCATCATCGGCCCGTCTCCGATGATGACGAGCCGCGCACCTGCGCGCCGCGCCGCGCGCGCGGCAAGGTCCGGCCCCTTCTCCGATGCCAGCCGGCCGACGAACACGAACGTGTCGTTGTGTTCTGCGGCGATGCGCTCGGTGCTCCACGGCGTCACCGGGTTGGGTACGGTTTGCAAGCAACCGACGGGAATGCCGCCGCGCTCGAGCGGTTCGCGCATCGAGTGGTGAATCATCAGGACGCGAGGCCCGGCGGAATCGAAGTGAAGCGTGTGCGATTGAACGGCCTGCCTGACCGTACGCCACACCTTGTGCGCGTAGTGTCGCTTGTCGCAATCGCGCGTCACGCAGGCCGCGCCGAGCGGAACGCGCGTACAGACGGTGCCGGCACGGTAGTCGGCAAATGCGCCGTTCGGGCACACGAGGAAAAAGTCGTGCGCCGTAATCACGGTCCGCTCGCGTACGCGACGCAGCGCCGCGAACAAGGACGGCGACAGGATCTGGCTCCAGCCGTGCACGTGATAAACCGTACCCGGCGTGTCGTGACGCGTGATCCACGCATTGAGCGTTCTAACCGTGTCCGGGTTGTACACGCCACGCCCCAACGCGGCCGCCCCCGCCTGCAGCAACCCGATGCCTCTCAGGCAGACGACCTCGATACCGAGCGCGTCGAACTCCGGATTGGCGCCGTCGTCGCCGGTGACGTACGTCACTTCGACGCCGCGTTTTCGCATCAGGCGCAGTTCGAGCAACGCCAGCGCCGTCGCGCCCCCATTGGCGACCGACACGTCGTTGACGATCACCAGCCGTTGCGGAAGAGTTGTATTCATGCGAGCGACGCTCCCGCCACCGGCGCGCGGCCGTCAGGTTGCCGCGCTCCCGCCACCGCGCCCCGCAGCGCAGCGGCGAGTTCGGCCACGTGTGCGCACGCGTCGTCGAGCACGACGCGATGCACATGCGCATCGATGCCCTCACCGAGCTGCCGGGCAGCGAGCCCGACGACGGCGTCGATCGAATCGACACCGACCGTACAAAGGCAGTGCCCGCGCCCGACACCCGACAGAAACGATTCGAGCTTGACGTCCCACGCGAACCCGATCTGCGGGACCGCATACGAGAATGCGGCGATGTTCGCGTGAAGCCGGTGCGCCATCAACAAGTCGAACGATGAAATCAGTCGCGCGAGGTCGGCCGGCGTCGCCGCACGAGGCGCGAAAGTGATCCGGCCGGGCCCGGCAGCCTCCGCGAGGATCGGGCGCAGTTCGTCGATGTAAGCCTCGTCTTCGGGACTGCCATTGGCGAACACGACGAAACGCCAGCCATATGCGCTACCGGCACGCACGAGCGCGCGATACCATTCGGCTTGCGCCGCTGCCGATACGCGAAGACTGCCGCCGTGGTACTTGAGCGCGATCGGATGGGTAATCCCCAGCCCTATCGTGGTGACGGCGTTATCCGGCGTGCGGGATCGCGCGACATGCCGCGACACCAGGTGACCGGGATCGTGCACGACCTGCGCCGCGCGAATCCCGGCACCGCACAAGCGCGCCCGCCAGATCTCGGCCGAGCGTCGCTCGCGCACCGACGCATGAAACAGCGAAACCCCGCCGAGCGCGCGCCGGAACAGCAGCTCGCCACGCGACGTCCAGTCACCGGATACGCCGACACCGAAGACGGCGGCCGGCAAACCGAGATCACGGACTTCCGCCATCGCGGCATCGAGCTTCATCGGGAAGTTCAGATCCGCATCGCTCAACAGATTGCCACCGCCGACAACAACGGCGTCGACGCCGCGCAACACCGAACGCCAGCGCGGACGCAGTTCCGTGTGCAACTTGTACCCGAGCACCGAGTGCACGATCGCATGACGCACGACACGCGGGCTGTGGTGCATCAGCGTCAACACCGATTTTCGGGAGGTTGCGCCGCATGCGTAGTCGGTTCGACCCGCGAGATCGATCACGCGAATCTCGATGCCCGGCAACGCCGCCGCGAGTTCCGCCTCGAGACATTCGGACAGCATGCCGTCGCCGAGATTCGGGCTGTACTTCACGTTGACGAGCGCGACGCGCGGCGCATGCGGCATTTCGTCGGCGCCAGGCGCCCCGTGGCGAACGCGGTTCTGCATGGTGGGATGATCGGGAGGCATTGTTGTGTCGCAGGACTTTTTCCAGACTCGCTGGACGTTACCGCGTGAAAATGAGCGGCACGATGGCGGAAAGGCATGCGAGCGGCAGCTTCGCCCTGCACATTCACGGATGCGAAACCGACGTTTGCGTCGGATATCTGCCGTCGCGCTCAGGTGACGATACGCTTTCACTATACCTTCCAATTCCATTATGCTTCGCATACCGTAACAAATATTAAAGGTTTGCCAAGCCGAAGCAGCGATACCTGCGCCAACGAGTCCGTGCTTGCGCCCGATGCCGTTCCGCCGCTCATAGCAGTTCCGCACGTTCCGGCGTCCGGCGTCCGCGCAACACGTCGACGAATGCGATCAGGTTTCCGGCCAGCCGGCCGCGTCGATCGATATAGGCTTCCGGTGCGATCGATTTCGCCATGTTGGCAGCGAAGTTGCGCACGATCTGGCGGCACGCATCGTGACGTGACAACGTCCCCTTGGCCATCATGTAGACCGGGTTCATGACTTGCGAGTAACCGAGCCGGCGTCCGGACACGCGGCCGCGCTTCACGCCGAGATGCACACCCACCGCACTGCCGAGTTTCACGAGCCGGCCGTGGCGCTGGGCGACCCGTGCACCGAAGTCGAGATCCTCCAGCCAGCCGTACAACACGAGCCGCTCGTCGAAACGCAACGCGGCAACCGCCGACGCGCGGAACGCCATGTTGCAGCCGTAAGGACTGTAGCCGTCCTGGGTCCATCGCTGCGTGTCGTCCCGGACGGCAGCCAGTGCCCGCTTCGCGTCGTCAATCGTGAGCCCGGGGCCGAGAATGCCGTCCGCAACGACGTGCCCCGTCACGCATGCGAGCATCGGGTCGCGCTCGAATGCGTCGGCAACCACGCACAGCCAGTCCGTTTGCGGGACGAAATCGTCGTCGAAGAACGCGACATAGTCCGTATCCGCCGGCACCCTGTCGAGGATCGCATTGCGCTGACGCGTCAAGCCAGGCTTGACGAACACGATGGACAGGTCATCGGCTTCGGCAAGCGCGCCAACATCGTCCGGCCCCGTACACGCGACGATGATCGACGTCGGCCTGAGCGTTTGCGTACGCAGGCAGGCAACGATGTTCGCCAGCTCGGCGGGCCGGCCGCGCGTCGCAATGCCGGCACAAACGCGCGGAGCGCCCGATGTCGCACGGTCATGCACGTTCACGGGTCCGCTCTCGCGAACTTCCCATTCATGAGTCATCACATACCCTCGTTACTGGCGAATTCTGTTGTCGTTGACACTCGTGGCGGGAACGCCGTCGATACCGAAGATTTCCGTCATCAGCTTCGCGCGCCACAGACCGGCTGCCAGCGCCCCCAGCATCGTCAACTCTCCGACGAGGCGTGCACCTGCCATCCCGAGCGCCCCCCATTGGCTCGCAAGCGGAATCGCACATGCCAGACTCACGACCGCGCCCAGCACGCCTGCTTGCGCAAGCAGACGTTCGAGCTTGCGCGGAATCAGGAAATAGGCGCCGAGCACCTGCGTGCATACGCTGACGGGAAGCACGAACACCATGAGATTCAGCACCGGCACACAGCGCTCGAAGCCGGCACCGAGCGCGAGCGGAATGAGCCGCTCCGACAGCAGGACAGTCGCGACTGCCGCAAGCGCCGCTCCGGAAAAGAACCACACGAACACCCGCCGCATCAGACGATTCGCGCGCGACGGATCGCTGCCGACCAGGCTGGTCAGCTTTGGCACGAGGATCTGCGCGGCCGGCGACATCACGCTCAATCCCGCCGCGACGAGCCGCTCGGCGACACCGAACGCGCTGACCTCGGAGGCATGCGCCATGGTCGACAACAGGTACGTCGACGCGCCCGCCAGCAAGACCGATGTGCCGCCATAGACGAAAATGACCGTCGACCGGCGGATCAGGTCCACTGCGCGCTTCAGGCTCGCGACGGCGCCGGCGAACTCTCGGCGGATCAGCCAGTACGCGAGCCCGAGCTGGACGACGCTCGACGTCAGCAGCAACGGAAATACTCGCTCGACATCGGACGGGTGATGCACGAAGCCGACGATCAGCGACAACGAAATCGCGAAGCCGACGACTTCGATCCGGACGCTCGCGATCGCGCGGCCGGTGCTGACGAGATACCACCCGACGTTGAATGCCGAGACCAGGCCCATGGCGATGACGACCGGCCCGCTCGACCAGTGCTGGCGAAACGCCAGCGACGCGCCGATCGCGATCGTGCCGGCGACGATGGCCGGCACGCACAGCAGTTGTCGGGCGATCACGTGGGTGCGCAGAATCTCGGCCCGCTCGGTGCTGCCTGCGGCATGCACGGTATCGCGCGCGCCGACGGTCGGAAAGCCGTAGCTCACGAACAGCCACAGCGAATTCGACAGCGAGGCGCCCGCCAGCACCAGGCCATAACCGCTCGGGCCGAGCGCGCGCCCGTAATACGGGAGCATGAACAACGGGTACAGATAGCGGAACATGTAGGCCACATACACCGCCAGCAATTCCGTGCGAGACGAGGTGGTGTTCATGTCGCCCTCGGCTCCCGGTTCGATGCGCGCCTGACGTTCAGTGCCCCGAACGCCGCCGCCGCAAACAGATAGACGCACGGCCCGAGGTCGAACACCGTGCCGGACAGCGTCGCGCCGATCAGCGCCGCGGCCAGCGCTTGAACGGCTGCGAAACTGACGATCCGGTCCGATGCCCACGTAGCAGGCCGCACGCGTACGCGCACGGTGCGGTAAAGGAACAGTCCGAACAGCATCGCGCCCAGCAGCCCGAGATTGCCGAGCGTCACCGCGACGAAGCTCGATGCCCTCGCGCTGCCCAGGCCGGCACCCAATCCGAACGTATCGACGAAGTTGATCAGCGACTGCATGTTCCACGCGCTGCGCTCGACGCCCGAATCGCTGCTCATCTTGCTCGTCAACGTCCGGTTGATTACCTCGGACACGGCCGTCACGATCGGCGAATCGATTGCGACCAGTACGCACGCGATCAGCGCGACCGCCACGCACGCCACCGCCAGCATCCGGAACTTCCTTGCCTGGCTGTGACGGGCGATCGCGCCGGAGCGACTGGCCATGAAGACGGCGAGATAGATCGACAGCCCCACGTACCCGGTACTCGACGTCGACAGCAGCACGAAACCGGCCGTCAACAGCGCAAGCAATCCCGACAGGCTCCGCCGATAGCCGAGCAGCCAAAGATTCGCGGTGAACGCAAAGAGCGGCAGCGAGAAGCCGGCAAATGCCGATGCCTCGGAGAAAGTCCCGCTGATCCGCCGCATGCCTCCGACCTCCGCGCCGTCCAGGATCGAGTACTGCGCGGTCTTCAGCGGATCCAGCAGACTGACGCCCGCAGCGCTGCCGAACAGATCGGCCGCCGCGGCGATCGCATTCAACGCGGTCAGGAACAGGAACGCGTCCGCCACGGCCCGGCTGGCGTCGCGTCGCCGCATCACCATCGAGGCGGCCAAATAGAGCAGGCATTCACCGATCAGGTATGCGGACTGGCTCAGGTTTCCGGACACGGGGCCGAGCGGCTGCAGCATGAGTTGCGTCGTGCCGATGTTGGAACGATCGATGGAATAAACCGACGTGGTGTCGGCCAGCATGCGCGGAAACACGACAGCCGTCATGCACGCGTAGCCGGTCAGCACCAGCAGCCAGAACCCGGGCGAGCCGACTCGAAGGCTGCTGCGGATCGCGCGCGAATCTTCGAGGAACAGCGCGCGTGCGACGAACAGCGGCATCATCAGGCTGGCCGGCAACACGCCCAGCCCGCCGAATGCAACCGCCTCGGTCGCCCCGAACAGCGTGCTGGCCACCATCACGTAGACCGCCCACCGATAAGGCAGCACGAACGTCAGGATGCCGAGCGCAATGACGATCACGCCGAACAGGCTCAGCTCCACGATGGTTCGCCCCTCGCCGAGCCGCCGGCCGTGTCGCGCGCCCCGGCGGCAGATGCGCGGTTGCGCAGCGCGCTGGCCATCACCTCCAGCAGGCCGTCGCGAAATCGCTCGACCGTGAATCGCTGCGCATTGGCGCGGCACACCCGTGGATCGAATCCGCCTGCCGCGTCGAAGCGCATCACCGCGTTGACGATGTCCGCGCTTGCCTGCCGTTCGAAGAACAACCCCGTGCGTGTGCGCGCATCCCCGGATGCGATCACCGTCTCGAGCGCGCCGCCGCGCCCGTAAGCGATGACCGGCGTTCCGCACGCCTGCGCCTCGACCGGCGTGATGCCGAAATCCTCTTCGGCGGCGAATACGAACGCCTTCGCCCGCTGCATGTAGTCGACGAGTACCGCATCCGGCTGATAGCCCAGCAGCGTGACGTTCGGCGTGGCGGCGGCCTTGACGCGCTCGAAATCCGGCCCGTCGCCGATCACGACGAGGCGCCGTTCCGGCATGCGGGCGAACGCCTCGACGATGAGCGGCATGCATTTGTACGGCACCATGCGCGACGCCGTCAGATAGAAGTCTTCCTTCTGCGTGACCAGCGAAAATCGCCCGATATCGACAGGCGGATAGACGACCGCCGCATCGTAGCCGTACACCTTGCGGATGCGTCTCGCGATGAAGCCGGAGTTCGCCACGAACGCATCGACGCCGTGCGCGGTACGCTGATCCCAGATGCGAATGTAGTGGAGCATCGCGCGCGCGATCCAGCCTTTCAACCCCGTCGACAGGCCCGACTCGTTCAGGTAACGATGTTGCAGATCCCACGCATAGCGTATCGGAGAGTGCACGTAGCTCATGTGCAGCTGATCCGGCCCGGTAATGACTCCCTTCGCGACGGCATGGCTCGATGAAATCACCAGGTCGTAGCCGGACAGGTCGAGCTGCTCGATCGCGAACGGCATCAACGGCAAGTACGCACGATAGGCCGAGCGTGCGCGCGGCAGCCGCTGGATGAACGACGTGGTGGCGACCTTGCCGAGCAGCTTCTCGCGCTCGCTGTCCGGCAGGAAATCGACCACCGTGAACAGGTCCGCCTGCGGCCAGATGTTGAGGATCTCGGCGAGGACTTTCTCGGCGCCCGCATAGGTCGTCAGCCAGTCGTGCACGACGGCGACGCGACTGAAATGCCGCCCCGTCTCGTTATCGGTGTGCCGCGCGTCAGCCTGCGAACGCGTCATGGCGTCACACATTGAAGTTGTATCGTTCATGCAGATCCTCGCCCGATGGTTGTCCGTGGCCGCCCGTCATGTCGGCCGGTCGCCTGTTCCATGCCGACATCCGTCATGCCTTGCCGTAGTACGCGTGACTGTCGCGATTGTGGCGATAGCGCCCGTAGCCGTACGCGTAGCGTCCCGGCCGTACGCTGAGCCCGTTGAAGATCAATCCGTGCGGGGACACGCCCACGTGACGCAGCCGCCGGATCGATTCCTTGATCTCGCCGTGTTTCGTCACCCCCTGACGCACCACCAGGAACGTCACGCCAGCGTGGCCGGCCAGTTGCGCGGCGTCCGGAACCGCAAGAATCGGCGGGCCGTCGCACACGATCACGTCGTAGGTCGCCCCCAGTTCGGACAGAATCGTGCGCAGATCCGAATCGAACAGCGCGTCGCTCGCATTGATCTGCACGCTGCCCGTCGCGATGAAATCGACGCCTTTCAGGATCTCGCGGTGCAATACGTCTTCGACGCGATGCGTGCCCTGCAACAGCTCGACGAGCCCGGCTCCCGGACCGACGGGAACCGTCCGCTGGAGTCCGCTTCGACGCAGGTCGGCATCGACCAGCAGCACGCGCTTTCCGGCCGAGCCCAGCACGGCAGCGAAATTCAGCGAGATGAAGGATTTCCCGACGGAAGACGTCGGGCCGGTGATGAACACCATCCGGTTCGGCACGTCGGTCATCGCGAATTCGAGTGCGGTCCGGAAGCTGCGCAGGCTCTCGAGTGCCGGGTCCATCATCGCGTTGTGGGCGAGAATCAGCTCCCGTGACGGCGTATTCGCGACACGACGCAAACGCGTCAGCGACGCTTCCTGGCGGCTATACGGCACCGTCGCATACACGGGTACGCCGCAGACGTGCTCCACCTCGATCGGGTCGTCGATCGAGTCGAACATGCGGCGGCGGCTGAACGCAACCGTCGCGCCGATCAGCAACCCGAAGACTGCCGACCCGACGATCACGAGCAAGCGCTTCGGCCTGACCGGCTCCTCGGGAACCGCCGCCGTGTCGACCAGCCGCACGTTGCCGACCTTCCCTGCCTTGACGAGACGCAGTTGCTCCTGCGTGTTGAGCAGGTTCGTATACAGCTCGGTTCCGACCTGTACGTCACGTTGCAATCGCAACACGTCCTGCTCGACGGGCGGCAACGCACGCGTACGTTGCTCGATACCCCCAATTTCCGCCTGGGCCGTATCGAGCTGCGCATCGAGCGCACGGATGGCCGGATGTTCCGGCGTGAAGCGCGCCATCAGTTCGTCGCGTTTCTGCTTCAGCGTGGTCAGGCGTGACTGCGCATCGACCGAGCGCTGCAGCAGCGCAGTCGCTTCCTCATCGAGATTCAACGTTCCGTGCTTGGCGCGATACGCGTTGAAGCGATTTTCGGAGAGCTCGAGCTGGCTCCTCAACTCTGGCAACTGTGCATTGAGGAAGCTGATCGATCGCTCGGCTTCCTCGGATTTGCGCCGCTCGTTCTGGTGAACATATTCGCTACCCAGCGTGTTGAGGATCATCGCCGTCTTCACCGGGTCGGACCCATCCAGCGTGACGCCGATCACGTCCGATTGCTTGCCTTTCTCCGCAATGTTCAGGCTCTGCCGGAGATCCTCGATCGTCGACAATGTCGAATACCGGCGCAGCACGAACGTGGCGCCCGGCTTGCCGCGGACCGACGTGACCAGCAGCGAGAGCGGGCCGTCCGGCGTGACCACCTTCAGCGGTACGCCGATCGTGCCGCCCGCGTCGACATCCGGGCCCGACAGACGGTACGTGTTGCCCGGCTGCAGCGCCATGACGAACGTTTCGCCATAGCGCTTGTCGGGCACGTCGAACTGGGCAACCGAGATGCGCTCGGTGCCGGTCACATAGCCGAACGGCAGCGGATCCGACACACGTGTCGCGTGCCGGGACAGCAATGACCCGATCAGCGGCAAGTAGCGCGGATGCGCGTCGATGGCCAGCGACAAGGTGTCGACCACCTTGCTCGCCACCAGACGCGACCTCAGCACCTCGATTTCCGACGATGCCTGGGTCTTGACGTCGAACATCGACGAAATGTCGCCGAGCATGCTCTTTGCCGAATTCGTGTTTTCTTCGACCTGCACCAGGATATCGGCCCGATAGACCGGCACCCCGAGAAACGCATAGGTCGTGCCGATCAACAGCATCAATCCCGTGACGAACGCGATCAGCCGCCGGTTGTCGTAAAGCGCGTCGAGATAACTCGCGACCGTCCCGGGCGGCCCGTCTTCCGGTTCCGCGTAATGCACCGGCGCATCAAGATGGTTCATGGGTCGTTTCCTGCAATGTTTGGGTGTGACGGGTGACACCGGCCAGCAGGCCGGACCAGTGCCTGACGCCCGTCGTCAATCGATCGACCGTCGCCGCGTATGCCGCACTGTCGAGCCGATAGGGATCCGCCACATCCCCGTCCGGCAGCAGACGGCAGACGCGTTCGGAGACGGACGGGTAGCGGTGTACGATGACCTGGCGCTGACGCTCGCTCATCGTCAGCACAAGAGCGGACGACTCGATCATCCAGCGTGCCAGCAGTTGCGAGCGATGCTGGCCGAGGTCGAGGCCGATGCGCTGCATGACGGCGATCGCCGCCGGATCGGCGCCCATTCCGGGCATCGCGTCGACGCCGGCCGACATCACATGCACACCCTCCAGCACGCGTCGAAACAGCGCCTCCGCCATCGGGCTTCGGCACACGTTCGCAGTGCAAACCAGGAGCAGACGGTCCATGTCAGAACGCGATATTGCGGCCGGTCGCGAGCGTCTGCGCGCTAGGCAGGAACATTCCCACCACGCGGCTCCAGCGCACCAGCGACGACGCATCGACGAAGACCACGTCGTCCGGCATCAGGTCGAAATCGTTCGCGAGCGCCATCGCTGCCGGCGATGTCGCATTCAGGTGAAAGACCGTCGGCGTCCCGCCGCGCCGGCTACGCACGACATAGACCTGGCTCGCATCGCCCGAATACGGACTGACGCCGCCCGCATAGCCGAGCGCATCATTCAGCGTCAGGCGGCCGTTGTTGAACGTCGCCGTCATCGTGTGCCCGACCTCGCCGAGCACGAACACCTTGCTGTCGCTCACGGGATAGACGCGGACGAGATCGCCGCTTTGCAGCAGGATCCGGTCGGGGTTGAGTCCCTGCTCGATCATGCGCGGCAGGTTCACGGTCACGGTCGCCTCTCCGCGCGTGACCGCGACGCGCGCGCGATCGCCGTTCGACGTGAATCCCCCTGCGCGATTGATCGCTTCGGGCAACGTCATCGGCAGGTCGTTCATCACCTGAAGGCCGGGAATGCGAACTTCACCGTCGAGATAGATGCGTCGGCTGCGATACGCCTGAATCCGCAAGGTCACCTGCGGATCCCGGATATAACGCGCCAGGTGACGCGCAAGCATGTCGCGCGCCTGCAACTCCGTGAGCCCGCCGACCTTGACGGGGCCGACATACGCGAATTGCACCACCCCGTTGGTGTCGACCGTATAGCCGGAAACGATCGCGTTCGAGCCGGTCGTATCGATGCCGTTCGATGTCGCGACGACGGGCATGTTCAGTTCCGGGTGATCCCACACGACGATGCTGAGGACATCGCCGGGCCCGAGCGTGTACGGTCGCGCCTGCTGGAACAGCGAAAGCACATCCTTCGGGATCGACGGCCCGGCCTGCGCTCGCGTCTGGTCGATCAGCGCTGCATCGATCTCGACGAGCGCACCGGCGGGCGGTGCATCTTCGGTTGCGGTGCCGCCCGTCGTAGCCGCAAGTGACGCCGCATGCATCGCACGGCCACAGGCCCCCGACGGATCCGCGGAGACGTCGGCCGGACACCCGCCGCGAAAAGTCATGCCAGGCGCAAACGCGCAGCCACCGAGCCACGTCAGCGCGAGTGCGACCGACAAGATTCCGCCGCATCGTGCAACCCGGCTGCGTACGTTTCGCGCTTCCTTCGATACGACGGACAGTGCTATCGTTCGAACACCGATCAGAGGGTCAATCATCCTTTTTGGCCTATATGTTGGATGGCGGGTCGAATCGATCCTCCACCGTCTTCTGTCAATCACGCGCATCGCAAAGCAACCGCACGCCCTGGCATATCCGCACTCACCCCGAAACGATCCCGCTTCTTGCCATTTCATGAAAATCCCGCACCTGCTTGCTGTT
This sequence comes from Burkholderia cepacia complex sp. TUM26381, assembly GCF_057439935.1. NCBI lineage: Bacteria > Pseudomonadati > Pseudomonadota > Betaproteobacteria > Burkholderiales > Burkholderiaceae > Burkholderia > Burkholderia cepacia complex sp. TUM26381. The sequence continues at coordinate 1,086,673 of NZ_CM172008.1, forward strand.
GCAACGAGCATTTCGCTCAGCGTCACCGCCCTTGCACAGTTCCCTGCATCCACCTCTGCAGCCAAACGCGCGCCCCACGCCGCCCGCATCACGCAGACCGAGGCGATGCTTCCGGTTCCGGCCAGCGCGGCAAGCGCGGCAAGCGACGCCGCATCGTCAGCCAGACCCGCCGCACCGAAGCTGTCGGGTACGACGGGCAAGCATCACGCGCCGCCGACACGTCGCCAGCACCTTGCCCGTTACCGCGACCGGAGCAGCGGCGCAGCAAGCAGCACGGCTGGCGACCCGTACCAGTACGACGGCTGGTCGGCATCTTCGGCTTACGCGAATCCCGCCCCCACTTCGCCGTGACGCCACCGCGTCGCGGGCCGGCCTCGCGACATCGACTCCGCACGACATGCCGCCGTCAGTACGCCCCCTCCCGTCGCATCACGACCTTGACGGTTCGCAGCAAGATGCCGAAGTCGAGCAGGGGCGACCATTGCTTCACGTACGACACGTCGAGCGATACGCGCTGCGCATAGTCGACATTGCTGCGTCCGCTCACTTGCCATAGCCCGGTAATGCCAGGCGTGCTCATGAGGTAGTAGTGCGCGTCGCTGCCATAGCGCGCGAGTTCCTGGTCGACGATGGGGCGCGGGCCCACGAGACTCATTTCACCGCGCAGCACATTCCACAACTGGGGCAATTCGTCGAGGCTGGTCCGTCGCAGGAAATGCCCGACCGGCGTGATGCGCACGTCGTTCTTCAGCTTGAAATCCCTCATCCATTCCGCGCGCGCTTCCGGATCGCGGGCGAGCGTGTCGCGCAACACTTCTTCGGAATTGACGACCATCGTGCGGAATTTCAGGCACCGGAAACGCGTTCCGTCACGGCCGACACGTACGTGACCGAAGATTGCCGGACCGCCATCACGCTTCACCACGATAATTAGTATTACGAATAATGGAGCCAGAATAAAAAGAAGCGGAATCGAAAGCGCGAGATCGAAAACGCGCTTGAACACGAGCCGCATCATTCGAGAAGCCACCACCGGCCCTTGTGCCGCCACACTGCGCGCGCGCCGGCCGAAACGCACGACCAGCTTCAGTACCGCGAGCGCGAGCGTGCGGGCCAGCAGCATCCCGAGCCCGCTGGTAATCGTCCAGTAGACGAACCATAGTCCGCGCACCAGATGCAATCGGTGCAGTACGAAGAGCAATGCATATCCGCCGGCCTGCACGATAAGCCAGGCGACAATCGCTCGACTCATCAGGTTGACCGCCGAGCGTTCGCGAGTGCCGCGATACAGCCCGCATGCCGGAAACACGGACAACGCGAGCGCAACCGCGAAAGCCACGAGCAGGCCATCGAATCCGGCGTGCGACAGACCGTCCGCCGGAAACCCGAAATGCAATGCGCCAAAGGCGCCGACCACGATCAACGCACCGTCGATCACGCGCAAGAAGAACCCGTCCATCATTTACCCCGACATGTACGAAATATCGATTAATTATTTATTTCGCAATACTAATTTTATGACCTGACTGGATTATTCGAATCGAGAAATGGCTACGCTTACGCCCGCATGCCGGCAGATCGGCTCTGCTGGAACCTGCTGGTACGTTCCGTTGCGGCAAGGATGACGTCGCCCCCGGACAGGCCTGAATCGATTGGCCTGCCGGAGCGATCAATGGTGCGAATGTCCGGATTCGACCGCTTCGCCCCCGCGTCGCGTCCGGATTTCGGAATGTGGTTTCGATTCATGTTTGGTCTATCGTCTTGGTATTCGTTACTGCGGCACGCATCGTTTAATGCACAATCCGTGCCACTGTTCCGAATTTTCTTGCTGCAGTGCAGAAAAATTCCAATAAAACAATGACCTATGATTTTTGTTCAAAACGTCTGATTAATTCGAATTCCAATTGGAAAACGTTTGCGACTCGATCATCGTGTCGCCCGTTACGTAACGGCACGCCGTAACGCGCACACGATGGAAATAACACGGGCAATTCGATTCGACGTGTCGCGCGTAGATGAATGAAGGGAATATCTGAGTGCCACCGGAATTCTTCTAATTATTTTTATGCATCGAATCTGGATTCCCGGTTCACCGGTGAACAAAAGGAAACGACCGTGCATTTCCGGTTTCAGCCTGAAATCGAATCGCCGTTATATGACGACCGTCGTGGAGACTTGTGCTGCGCGCATCCGCATCCCGCGTCAGCGTCGGTGGGATGAAATCGATCGTCACGTCCACATGACAGTCCGCGTCACGTCGACCTGCGCTTGCGCCCCGGCTCGTCCTCGAGCAGCACGGCCCCCTGCCCGCGCTCGCTCAATGCATCGCCCGGGTTCCTCAACGGGCAATCCTTCATCGACAGGCATCCGCAGCCGATGCACCCGTCCATCTGGTCGCGCAACTGGGTAAGCTTCCGGATCCGTTCGTTCAACAGGTCGCGCCATCCTGTCGACAGCCGCCGCCAGTCCGCCGCGCTCGGCGCCTTGCCGGACGGCAGCTCGTCCAGCGCGGCCTTGATCCGGTCGAGCGGAATGCCCGCGCGCTGCGCAACCTTGATGACCGCGACCCGTCGCAGCACGTCGCGCGCATAACGACGCTGGTTGCCGTCGCTACGCCAGCCGTGAATCAATCCCTTGGCTTCGTAGAAGTGGATCGACGACACGGCAATACCGCTGCGCCGCGCGACCTCACCGACGGACAACGGCACCTGCATATCGATTTTCATGATCCCCGCCTGTTGACCTCAACAATGGTTGAGGTTTTATAACGGATACCGATGACCCTTTCAAGCATCCGGTCGCCAGGACAGGCGATCACGCATCGGAGAAGACATGAGTATCGACGACGTCACGAACGCGCCGCCTGCATCGGCCGCGCCGTCGACCGCGGGCTGGCGTGCGCTGCTGTCGGGCGCGAACGGCATGCGGTCGCTGGCGCTGGCCGGCGGTGTCGCGCTGCATGCGATCAACATCTACATCGCAACGACCATCCTGCCGTCGGTCGTTCGGGATATCGGCGGGCTCGAATACTACGCGTGGAATACGACGCTGTTCATGGCTGCATCGATCGTCGGCGCGCCGCTGTCTGCCAACGTGCTCGGACGTTTCGGACCGCGCGCCGCCTACCTCATTGCGCTCGTCGTGTTTTGCGCGGGCACGCTCGCGTGCGCGAGCGCGCAGACCATGCCGTGGATGCTCGTCGGCCGTACCGCACAGGGATTCGGCGGCGGGATCCTGTTCGCGCTCAGCTACGCGTTGATCCGGGTCGTGTTCGACGCACGCCTGTGGTCGCGTGCAATGGCGATGGTGTCCGGCATGTGGGGCGTCGCGACGCTTTGCGGGCCGGCAATCGGCGGAATCTTCGCGGAGACGGGGTCCTGGCGGCTCGCGTTCGTCGCATTGCTGCCCGTTGCCGCCGTGCTGGCGCTGATCGTGATCGTCAGGCTGCCCGCATACGAGGCGTCCGGCCAGCCGGCATCGCGGCTCGCGCTCGGCAGGATTCTGCTGCTTGCCGCCTCGGTGCTGGTCGTGTCCGTGGCCAGCCTGTCGACGGCGCGCGCCGCGAACATCGCGGGTGTCGCCGCGGGCCTTGCGATCGCAGCGCTGATCGTGCGCGTCGAGCGCGACGCGACGATCCGGCTGCTGCCGACGGGTGCCTACAGCATCCGCACACCGCTCGGCGCCATCTACGCGTGCATGAGCCTGCTCGTGATCGGGATCACGACGGAGGTGTTCGTTCCGTATTTCCTGCAGGTCATTCACGGCTACCCGCCGCTGATCGCCGGCTATCTGACCGCGCTGATGGCGGCAGGCTGGACGGTCGGCTCGGTCTTCAGCTCGGGGCAACGCGCGCGTACCGCGCAAGCGCTGGTGCGCGGCGGGCCGCTGGTCGTGATGCTGGCGCTCGCCGCACTCGCGTTCGTCGCCCCGCAGCAGCACCCGCCCGGAACCTGGGCCGGGGTGACCATCCTGTGCATCGCGCTCACGGCGGTGGGGGGCGGCATCGGCGTGGGTTGGCCCCACCTGCTCACACGGATTCTGACGCACGCACCGGCCGGGCAGGAAGACCTCGCTTCGACGTCGATCACGACCGTGCAGCTCTATGCGACCGCGATCGGCGCCGCGCTCGGCGGGCTCGTCGCCAATCTCGCCGGTTTCTCGACGCCCGGAGGACTCGCCGGCGCGCAGCAGGCGGCCGCATGGTTGTTCGGCCTGTTCGCGGCCGCGCCCCTGCTGGCCGCCGTCGTCGCTCGCCGCGTGCCTGTCCGGTGATGGCCGGGCCGCTCGCCTGCGCTCCCGGACGCCTTATGACTGACAACCCGACTTGACGGAATCCCTGCCATGACCTCGTTCGTTCCGCTGTACGACGGCGACCACGAAGCGCAATTCGACGACGACGTCGCCGCACATCTCGACGGTTTCGCGTTGCGTCTGCTCGCCGGCCGCGTCATCGCGATCCGCGACAATACGTTCCACGATCTTCAGAACCTGATCGCAGGGCGTGGCGCGATCACGCAAAACGGTGTGCCATTCGACCTGAGGCGCAGCAATCTGCGCACACTGCATTACGATTTCGGCCGGCACGGTGAACTCGAACAGCGCTATGCGGAACGGAACGATGCCGCGTTGCGTGCCGCACTCGCACCGCACCCGGTCCGCCCGCGCGCCCCGATCGACGCCGTGCGGCTGTCGCCGCACGATCGCCTCGCATTCCTGCCGTTCGATCACGCCGACGAAGTGCCGAACATCGCGGCCGACGCGATCCACAACGCGGCGACGCGGCTCACGCTGTCGCACTGGCCATCGAATCGCACGCCGGCACGTTATCGGGCCAACCTTTCGACAGAAAGCGTGCTTCGCTTCGTGACGGAAGGCGCCGTCGATCCGGACGTGCACTGCGTGACGACCGATCACTTCGATCTCGACGGACTCGCGTCGATCTATGCACTCATCGCGCCTGGCCACGCGTTGCGCCATCAGGCGCTGCTGGTCGATGTCGCACGCTTCGGCGACTTCGCGCGCGGTCGCTCGGACGTCGCGCGCCGGCTCGCGTTCGCACTGGACTCGGTTGCCGCGCGCGTTTTGCAGGATGTCCACGGGTTCAGCGATGATAGCGCGCGCATCGCGACGGTGTTTGACACGCTGTTGCCGACCTTGCGTGACTGGCTCGATGCGCCATCGATACCCGACGCCCTGTGGCGCGACGCCGAGCGTCATCATGCCGGCACCGAGGCCCTGCTCGATCACCCGGGTACGCACATCGAACAGCATCCCGAACTCGATCTCGCGGTATTCCGACTGCCTGCGTCGGCCGCGCCTCGCGGGCGCGCATCGCAACGCTACTTCGGGTTGTCGCCGATCGGATTTCACAACCGGACCGCCCTGTCGACGCTCGCGCTCGTCGCGCACGACGATGTCATGATTCATCAGCGTTACGAGGGCTGGGTCGCACGCGTCTCGCAATCGCCGCGCCCCCGGCGCGACCTGTCGATCCTCTTGCGTGCGCTGCAGGCGGCCGAGCGGGGGACATCCCACTGGCAATACGATGGCGTCCAGCACATCATGCCGCGTCTTGGCCGCGCCGGCGAACATGCCGGCGTCCTGCCGGCGGAAACGGTCGTCAACGAGTTGAAGCAGTTGCTGGCGATCGCACCACCGGCGTGGTCGCCCGTGCTCGCGACAGCGCCGGACGCGCAAGCGCTGATGGATGCGTGACCTCGATGGCGCACATACCGATTCCATTTGGATTCCAGCGCATGAGCCGACGTGACGTCGGTCGCTCTCTTACCAGGTCGAATCATCCCGTTCGCATCACAGCGCCTCGATTTTCGTACGCTCAACCGTGACCGACGTCAGGCGGATCGGCCGTGGCCCTGGGCGTTTGTCTTCATCGACGCGTCACGCCGCCAGTCCCGTCGACGACAGATCCGCCGTCTCCGGATTGAACCGGGTCATGCAATTCAGATCGCGCGCGCGAATCTGTTCGGTCATGAAATCGACGAAGATTCGAATGCGCGTCGGAAGATGTTGCCGGCTCAGATAGCAGATGTAATGGCCGCGATCCTCCGGCACGTGCTTCGCCAGCGCGACGACGAGCTCGTTCGACGCGAGGTGATCGCGAATCTGGTAGCCCGCCATCTGTGCGATGCCCGATCCGTTCAGCACCGCACGCAATACCAGATCCGCGTCGTTGAACGTGAGGCGCGACGTCGGCAGGTACTTTTGCACGCGCCCGTCGACATTGAACTCCCATTCGAACAGACGCCCGCTCGCAAACCTGAAATTGATGCATGCGTGCCGGCCGAGGTCCTCGACGCGCTGCGGGAGTCCGTGCTTCGCGACATACGACGGCGCCGCGCAAAGCACCATCTGCATCGGAATCAATTGACGGGCAATGATGCTGGAATCCTCGATGCGCCCGTTGCGAAACGATACGTCGATCCGCTCCGACACCAGGTCAATCGGCCGGTCGTCGAGCAGCAGATCGATGACGATTTCCGGATACGCGTCCGCAAACTTTTCCAGCAGCGGCGCCACGATCTTCCTGCCGAATCCCACTGCCGCGCTGATGCGAATGAGGCCGCGCGGCGGCCCCTGCCGCAACTCCAGCATGTCGTTCATGGCTTCCACGATCTGGGCCACGCCCTGATGGCAGTTCTCGAAAAATCGTTGGCCCTCGCGCGTCAGTTCGGTCGTGCGCGTGGTGCGCTGAAACAGCCGCGTGCTCAGCTGCGCCTCCAGCTTCTGGACATTCCGGCTCACGGCCGGCCGCCCGACGCCGAGCCGTTCGGCAGCCCTGGTGAAGCTTCCCTCGCTCGCCACTGCAACGAATGCAAGGATGCCTGCATAGCTCGCACCGAAGCTCGCCGACAACGCATCGGCGCGACTGGCCAGATCGCGACGAACGCCGTGCTCCGATGTTTCCGACCGATTCATTTCCCGTGCCCCCAGACATGTCGCGCCCCCCGATTGCCCGTCGCCGACCTGCGCCGGCGAACTGCCGCGCGTGCCAATGCGAATCAGCTTCTCGCGAGCCACTGGTCGAGTCCGATGCGGCCGAGTCGTGCAGGCCCGAGCGGGACCAGCGATTCTTCCTCGACGCGGCCGCCGTAGTAGCGGGCGTCACCATCGGTCACCACCGCGCGCGCGTCGCCGGCCGACTTCAAATAGCGTGCGACGATCTCCGCGAACGACGCGCGATCCGGGCCTGCAATCTCGACCGTACCGTTCAGCGGCCCGTCGAGCGCGATCTGCGCGACGAGTGCCGAAACGTCCTCCGCCGCGATCGGCTGGAACAGTCCGTCGCCGACGCGGACGGTGCCGCCTTCGGTGCCGAAATCGGCGATACCGCCGATGAACTCCATGAATTGCGTGGCGCGCACGATCGTGTACGGCACGCCCGCTGCCTCGATCGCCTGCTCCTGCGCCACCTTGGCCGCGAAATAGCCGTTCTCCGGCATCCGGTCGCAGCCGACGATCGACAGCGCGACGTGATGGCGCACGCCCGCTGCCACTTCGGCCTTGCCGAGATTGCGTGCCGACGTGCGGAAGAAGTCCAGCACCGCCTGCGGCTCCCACGACGGCGCATTCGCCACGTCCACGACAACGTCCGCGCCCGTCAATACGCCGGCCAGGCCTTCGCCCGTGACGGTGTTGACGCCGGTACGCGGCGATGCAGCAAGCACCTGATGGCCGGCTTCGCCGAGCAGCGTGACGACCCGCGAGCCGATCAGGCCCGAACCACCGATGACAACGATCTTCATCGCAAAATCTCCTGACGAAAGGATTTGACTGAAACGTGCGGAGTACGTGACGGGCACCGGATCCGGTGAATCCGGCCATGACCGTCGCATCGCGTGGCGCAAGTGTGGAAGAATCATGTCCTATCCAGAAGTGCCAAGAATCGTCGATCAGACTGATCCATGCCGCGTCGGCTCCCCTTACCCACGAGACCGTGATGTCTGCGCAAACGCCCGCCCTGACCATCGAAATCGACCGGCAACGCCAGTTGCCCGTCTATCTGCAGATTTGCGAGCGGTTCAGAACAGCGATCGCCGCGGGTCATCTGCGCCCCGGCGATCGCGTGCCCGCGTTGCGCGGGCTGGCGACGCAACTGAACACGGCGCGCGGCACGGTCGAACAGGCGTACACGATCCTGGTCGACGAGGGATATCTGCAAATGCGCGGCGCGGCCGGCACGTTCGTATCGCCGTCGCTGCCGACGTCGCTGACGCGGTCGGCGCCCGCACGTGCCGACGAGCCGGCACGGCACGACCACCCGCCGCCACGGCGTCCGCAGCCGATCGCCGTCGCGATGAGCGGCGAGCCGCGCCCGTTGCAACCCGGGGTCCCGGCGCTCGACGCATTTCCGCGCAAGGTATGGCATCGGCTCGTGTCGCAGCGCGCGCGTGGCGGCGATCGCGCGCTGCTCGGCTACCCGAATCCGGCCGGCTACCGGCCGCTGCGCGAGCACATCGCCACTTATCTGACGCTGTCGCGGGGCGTCGCCTGCGCGCCGGAGCAGGTGTTCATCACCAGCGGCTACCGCGCAACGCTGGAACTCGTGCTGCGCAGCCTCGCACGGCCGAACGACCGGGTGTGGTTCGAGGATCCCGGCTATCTGCTCGCACGCGGCTTTCTGTCCGAGACCGGCGTGCAGCTCGTCCCGGTGCCGGTGGACACCGACGGCATCGACGTCGCGCGCGGCATGCAACTGGACGCGCACGCACGCTTCGCGCTGGTAACACCGTCGCATCAGAGCCCGCTTGGCCATACGCTGTCGCTTGCCCGGCGCATCGCGCTGCTCGACTGGGCCGAAAAAATGTCGGGCTGGATCGTCGAGGACGACTACGACAGCGAGTTTCGCTATCTTGGCCGCCCGTTGCAGGCCCTGAAGAGCCTCGACCGGCGGGATCACGTGATCTATTGCGGTACCTTCAGCAAGGCGATGTATCCCGGCTTGCGGCTGGCCTACGCGGTCGTGCCGGAGCGCGCGGTGGAACGCGTCGAACGCGTGGCATGCAGCATGAACGCCGGCTCGCCGACGCTGTTGCAGGCGGCCCTGGCGGATTTCATCGAACAGGGGCACTTTGCCCGGCATCTGAAGCGGATGCGCACGCTGTACGGCGAGCGACGCACGCTGATCGTGCACGCCTTGCGACAGGTGTTCGGCGAGCGGCTGATCGTCGAATTGCCGCCCGGCGGCATCCAGTTCGCGGTGCGGTTCACCGAGGGCCCGGACGGACCGGTCGACGACGTCGCCGTTGCTGCCCGCGCCCGCGAAGCGGGACTCGCGGTGTTGCCGCTGTCGATCTGGTACATGAACAGCCACACGCAGCAAACACCGCGCGGCCTCGTCATCGGGTTCGCGAACGTCGCCGATGCGGACGAAGCCCAACGTCACGCACACACGCTGCGTGCGTGCCTGGGCCGTTGACGCGCGGCACGCATCGTGCGCAAGTCCGGATTGGTGCCGAAGCGGCAACAGAGTGCGCACGTTCCCGGCACTACTGACCCGCGAGACCCGCGATTACGATGGTTGCCAGACAGGTCCTGCGATGAATCGCCATGCGCAGGCCCGGTAGTCCCGCTTCCACAGATCAGGAGAACGGATCATGACGCAACGCATCAACTACTTTCAGCAATCGCCTGAACTGACCAAGAAGCTCGTGGAACTCGACGGGTTGCTCCAGAAGACGACGATCGAGACGCCGGTCCGCGAGCTCGTCGAGATTCGGGCGTCGCAACTCAACGGTTGCGCGTTCTGCGTCGACATGCACATCAAGACGGCAAAAATCCACGGCGAGCGCGAACTGCGTCTCCATCACGTGGCGATCTGGCGCGAGTCGACGCTCTTTTCGCCGCGCGAGCGTGCCGCGCTCGAATGGACCGACACACTGACGCAACTCCCGGCGCATGGCGTGCCGGACGATCTCTACGAACGCGTGCGTGCCCACTATTCGGAGAAGGAATTGTCGGATCTCACCTTCCTCGTGGGCGCGATCAACAGCTGGAACCGGCTGAATGTCGCATTCCGCATCGTGCCCGGCTCGTTCGACAAGATGTTCGGGCTCGACAAGGCCGACCTGGAGTGACGACATGAAACGCATCATGCTTGTTCTCGCACCGCTGGCGCTGGCGCTGTCGCTGCTGATGCCAGCCCAGCCGGCAGCGGCCGCACCGCAAGCCAGGGTGACGCAGCTGACCACGGAGCCGTTGCCCGAGTATCCGGGCAATGAGGTCGAAATGATCATGGTCGATTATCCGCCCGGCAGTGTCGACCCCGTTCATCGTCACGACGCGCACGCCTTTGTCTATGTGCTCGACGGCAGCATCGTGATGGGCCTGAACGGCGGGAAGGAGGTCACGCTCCACGCCGGCGACACGTTCCACGAAGGCCCTGAGGACGTGCATACGGTCGGGCGGAACGCCAGCAGCACGAAGCCGGCAAAGTTCGTCGTATTCCTGATCAAGCACAAGGGCGCGCCGGTCCTTACGCCCGTGAAATAGCAGGATCGTCATCGCAGCCTTCGCAGGGCGCCGGACCGCTGGCACCTGCGTACGCTGCGGCAACGCCGGAGCCGCGTGCGTAAAACGCTCAAACGTTCTTGATCGCACTACCTTGCGTGGTGGCGTCGACGAAGTGATCCGCCGGCATCGGACGCCCGAGCAGGAAGCCCTGCAGCGAGTTGCAACCGAGTTTGGTCAGGAACTGCTGCTGCGCGGTCGTTTCAACGCCCTCCGCGACGATCTTCAGGTCGAGTGCCCGGCCAAGCGCGACGATCGCGGAAATGATCGCGGCATCTTCGGTATCGTGTTCGAGATCGCGGATAAATCCCCGGTCGATCTTGAGCTCGCTGGCCGGCAAGCGCTTGAGATAGAGCAGGCTCGAATAACCCGTTCCAAAATCGTCGATGGAAATACGCACGCCCATGTCGTGAAGCTGCTGCAGGATTCTCAAGCTGGCGTCCGCGTCGCGCATCGCGGTGGATTCGGTGATCTCCAGCGTCAGGCAGTGCGGCTCCAGCGCGTGCCGTTCCAATGTGGCCTGCACGACCCGGATCAGGCTCGCGTGACCGAATTGCAACGGTGACAGGTTGACCGCCATCGTCCAGTCGGTCCGGCCTGCATCGCACCACACGCGCATCTGCCGGCAGGCCTCGTCCAGGACCCATTCGCCGATCGGCACGATCAATCCGGTCTTTTCCGCGATCGAGATGAACTGATCGGGTGCGATGAGGCCGCGCGTCGGGTGCATCCATCGCAAGAGCGCCTCGACGCCGATGATCGGCCCGTGGGGCACGTCGAACTTCGGCTGGTAATGCAGGACCAGTTCACGCCGCTCCAGCGCCAAACGGAGTTCCTGCACGATCTTCAAGTGCTCGCGGACATTCGCATTCATCGATGCTTCGAAGAAACAGTACGCGTTCCGGCCGAGCGCCTTCGCGTGATACATCGCGGCATCGGCGTTGGTCATCAGGTCCCGGAAATCGCTGCCGTTGCCGGGATAAAGCGCGATACCGATGCTGGCCGACACGCGCAATTCGTGCTCGGACACGCGGAACGGTTTCCGGATCACCGCCAATACCTTGTCCGCCACGTCGGCCGCGTCCGCGGGCTCGTCCACCGCCACGACCAGCACGAACTCGTCGCCACCCAGACGGGCAATCGTGTCCTGCGAGCGCAGGTTCGCGCCGATGCGCCGCGCCACGTCGACCAGCAACAGATCGCCGACATGATGGCCGTAGGCGTCGTTGACCGCCTTGAATCCATCGAGATCCATGAACATCAGCGCGAAACGCCCCTTCTCGCGGTCGGTGTTCTGGATGGCCTGATCGATCCGGTCTTCGAGCAGCACGCGATTGGGGAGCTTGGTGAGGTTGTCGTGCAGCGCCAGATACGTCAATTCCTGGTTGGCTTCGGCCAGCGACGTCGCCAGTACCGCCGTGCGGGCTTCCAGACGCAGATCGAGGATGGAAACGACCAGCGCGATGGCGAGGATGGCCAACGTGGCAACGACGATGACAAGCGCCAGCCAGCCGGCATCCAGGCGGGAGCCGGCTGCCCCGCAGATGCTGCCTAGCGGGAACCGCGCGGCGGCCATCCCGGTGTAGTGCATGCCGGCGATGGCGGCCCCCATCAAGACGGCGGAGCCCAGATTGAGCAGGCGCACGCGATTCGAGTGGGTCCGCCGAATGAAGACGATCCACAACACGGCGCCCGACGCGACCACGGCAATCGCGACCGACAGGCACACGAGCAACGGATCGTACTGGATGCCCGGCGACATGCGCATGGAGGCCATGCCCGTGTAATGCATACCCGCAACGCCGGCGCCCATCAACATGGCTCCGCCGCCCAGTCGGTGCCACTTCAGCGTGTCCTGGCAGACGAGCCAGAGCGCACACGTGGAGCAGACGATGGCGATCAGCCACGAAAGCACCGTGATGGCCGGATCGTAGCCAATTGGAATCGGCAACGCGAAGGCGAGCATGCCGACGAAATGCATCGACCAGATGCCCGTACCCATCACGCAAGCTCCGCCTACCAGCCACCAGTGTGCGGCGTGCCCTCGAGCGGTTTCGATACGCCCGGCCATGTCCAGCACGGTGTAGGACGCCAGTATGGCGATCAAGAGCGAAAGAAGAACGAGCAACGCGTTATAACTTGTCGGCAGCATTGTTATTTACAGATCGCTTTCAATTCGACGGTGACGAGACCACAGGTTATCCGGTGTCTGCGCAAATTCGCGTGAAGGTTGGGCACAAAAGTAAAGCGGTGCCCGAAGGAATGAACTGGTTGTGCGACCAACCAGACGATTCCAGCGACCACCGCTTGCAGGGCGGATCATAAACGCGGCCTCCCGTTCAGGGAAGAATTTACCGCTGCGGGCCGGCGAAGCGCGCAGCCGGGAAGCGATACGCCCGTGCCTGGATTGGCCCAGGCGGAGATTTTACGGCCATCGGCATGCACGCCATCGGGAGACCGTGCGTCATGCTGGCGTCGGCATCTTCGCGAAGTGGTCGTGGACGATGACGCGCGACCGGCGAAACTCGAGATGCATCGACAGCACTGCCATGCGGTGATGCCCTCCCGCCGGGAGAACACCGCCCATCGCAACGATTCCGGGCAAGGAAGCCCGGCACAAGCAGAACGCCGTGCCGTGTCCGGATGGCGAACCGGGCCCGGAAGCCATTCAGCCTGAATGGCCTGGGCACGCGCGCGGAATCTGTCGCCCAGATTCGCGCGGCTGCGTTCGCGGCTTCGTCACGACTTGCGTGCCGCGGATCGCCCCGACCGTCGCACGCCGCGCGCCGCTCATTCGAACCGGCATGCCGCGCGCGGCAGCGCCGCGAGCGTGTCGCTCGACCATTTCAGAAGGCCGTCGAAGTTGGCGCGGTTGTCCGCCGGACAGAAATCGGCGAGCCTCATGCCGTCCGGGCGCGTGTACTCGACATTGAACACGGCCTTGTTCAGCGCGATGAAGCTCGCGTAGCCGTCGCACTCGTGGAACCTGTTGCACTGCTCGTTGAGCGCCCAGTCGGCGACCTTCGCCATCGCGGTGGCGATCCCCGAACCGTTCTTGAGGCCCATCGACATCCCGCGATCGTGTGCGGCGGCGATCAGTGCCGTGTTGTAACGCAACTGGTCGTCGCGCGTCAGCGGAAAACCCGTTTCCTGCCGATAACTGTCGTCCAGATCCGGTTCGATGCCGTCGCAGCCCTTTTTCTTCGCCCGGTCGAGACGCGCCAGCATCAGGGGCATCAGGATCGCGGTCTGACGGATGTCCAGCCAGCGCTCATGATCCTCGTATCCTTCGACGGGGTTGCCGAGCACGCTGTCGGGAAACTGGTTCGCATCGCTGCGGCCGTCTTCCCGGCCGCCGGTCTCCATGTAGCAGACGACGTAGATGCCCTTCGCCTTCAAGCGCTGGATCGCCGCCGCATCGGTCTGCTCCATGTCGACGTCGAACATCTTGCGGGAATTGTTCACGCGGTCGAGCACGGTCTCGTTGATCGTGTTGCCGTCGATCTGCCATTGCCAGCTCGTGCCGGGCGCGAGCGGCTTCCAGGCCGCGGCCGGCGACACGCGCATCGTGGTCGCCGCGACGGTGGCGCCCGGTGCAGACACGTCCCCATCGCCGCCGCACGCGGCAAGCAGCAGCATCAGCGCAATTGAAGCGAGTGATCTTGCAGACATGGCGAATCCTTTGCTTTCTTGGCGGCTTGTCAGGATGCGAGGGTGCGAGGAACACGCGAGCAACGGAATGCGGGCGATGCATCTGCCGATGCCGCGGTGGTACGGGAATGCGCGAGGCACGTCCGGATGGTAGGCGGGAACGCCGCGCCGATCTGTTCCGATTTGTCGATTTTTGTCGGCGCGGCGGCGGCCACGATCCTGCAGATCAGCTCGCACTTGAGCAGCAGTTGCCGTTCAAGGTAGGCACCCGGCCGTTCCTCCGGTTGCCGGTCGTGGAAACCGGAAACCACGGGAAACTTCGTCGTGATATGGACGGCCCCCGCGGTCTCCTCCCTGGCCAGACTTCATTCATTTTCCGGGCGCCAGGCCGTTGGCAAACCGGTTCGTATAACCGAGCGTACCGACACCGCCGATGGAGTTGCATGTCGACGACGCGGCACCGGGCGGACAATCGACGTCACGGTCGAACGACCAGAAATGGACCCCCACGAGGCCATTCTGTTTCACGAACTGCGCAACGGTGTCTGCATCCGCCGGCGTAAAGGTTTCGCCGGCCACATCGTTGCCGCCGATCATCGGCGTCAGCTCGATCTGGCTGTACGGTACACCCCAGTGATCGTGCAGGTTCATCGCCGCCTGCAGCGCCGACTGCCCCATCTGGCAGGTGCCGTTCGCGACCACGCAGTTCCCCGCCCCGGCCGACCCGTAATCCATCGTCATCAGGTTGATGGTGTAGTTCTTCAGGCCGGATGCCTGGATGGCCTGCATGACCCAGTCGCCATACACGTTGAAGCTGTCGGGTGCGCTGGCGCCCCAGGAGCCGGCCGTGGTCGCTCCCTGCTGGGAAGGCGCCAGTGTCGCCAGCGTAAAGCTGAAGCGCAGGCCGGGATAATTCTGCTGGGCGACTGCCACGCGCTGCACGAGATCGTTGATCACCTGTTGCGTCTGCCCGCCTTCGATATCGAAATCGATCCCGATGAGGTTGCCCGATGCATAACGATTGATGAAGGTCGCCATGCCCGCATCCGTCCCGCACGTGAACATACCGGCCGCACCGCCGGTGGAAATCACGTAGTTCACGTTGGCCGCGGTGAAAAGCGGCACATTGGCGGACGCCATCGCGCCGCCGTCAACGCCCGCCCAGTTCTCGCTGCCGCATTCGCCGGTCGCAAACGCGAGCGTCAGCGTACGCACACCGGCTGGCAGCACCGACAGCACCGGGCTCAATTGACCGGTCACGTTCGACGAGATGACGTTCGTGTTCCAGTTCATCGAAATCGTCGCGTCCTTGTACGGGCTATATACGAATGCCGGCGCCGTACCGGTACCCGCCCCGCCCGCCGTGGCAGCGCCAGTGCCGAAAGACGACCATGCCAGCAGAAGCGCCAGCGCACCCCTCAAGGTCGATCGCTGCATGAATCCGGATTGGTTGCTCTTCATGTTCATGCCCTCATCGCGTTATACGCATTACCGGCACCGGTCTTTCACGCAAACCATGCCGGGGAATATTTCAGGAAGACGCGCTTCGTCCATGCGGGCGTAACGGAAAACCGACACGTGACATGGACGTCAATCACTTGCACCATTGATATGCACTACATAATAAACATCGTGATCAGATCAGCCCCGGGGCTTCCCCATCTGGTGACCAGGTCATACTTTCACCGCCGTGTAACTGCCTGCGGCGCCGCTCGCAATATCGTGGAAGCTTGCTGCACAGGCTGGCATCGCTGCGCCGGACATCGAAAGCAACGCAAATGAAAGCGAAACCGCATGTGCCTTACGGCTGGTTTCATTTCTCGAACCCTGTCTCTCCGTCACTGGTCCATGATTTCCCCCTTTTCGATTGGCAAAGCTCCGCTCAGGTCGAATTCAAAAAATCGACCTTACAAATTGCCATCTGAAGACAAATTTCGATATTGATGCTGTTCTTATATCAACGACGTGAAACGCCCCGACTTTGGTCAATGCCGATGCAGCATGTCATGCCTCACGTTCGCGCAAGATCGGAGGCCTGCAACAACGCGATGCAAGCGGTATCGTCAAGTTGTCACGCCGGCCCGTGATGGCATGCCTTCGGCACAGTGGCGGATACCGATATTTCGGCGGATGATGGAGCGATGACCCAATCCGGCACCCGCATTTCAACTGGTCTGCTACTGGTTATACTACATAATCATCCGGCATCAACCCTGGAATCGATTACTTCAAACAATATCGAAATCCGAAATATTCAATCGATTGCATTGCCATATTGCAATTCTCTTCATTCGACAATTCAAACCGGTATCTCGCAGCCATTTGGCTTATTGTTCAAGTCGACGAGATTCAGGCGATGCGCTCGTGCTTCATCATATTGGCGACCGCCCCGCCATGACGTCATGGTTGCCGTTCCCATCCTTGATTCATTCAACGAAACCGGAGGCAGAACATGACTGTCAATGTTGCCGCCCAAGAATCGACCGGCACCGCCCAACGGGTCACCCGGGTGTACGCCAGACTCCTGCTGGTCGGCTTCGCGCTGACGCCTGCGTATCTGATTGCCTACCTGTACTTCTTCCAGGACCCGTCACTGAAATTCGAGAACCACGCCTTTCACGAACTTGCGATCGCGGCTGCCACGCTTGAAGGCGCATTCGTCACCTATGTCTGCTGGCGGTGCTACAGCCTGTCGGGCGAGCCGTTGCTACGCTGGCTTACGCTGGGTTTTCTGGGCTTCTCCCTCATCTATGCGCTGCATGGCATGTTCACCGGCATGGCGCATCACAACCTCTGGTTGTTTCTGCTGTACGGTCCGGCCTCGCGCCTGACCATGTCGATCTTCGCTTTTGTCGGGCAACTCACTTATGGTCGCAAGGCCGACAGCGCAGCGATCCGCGGCCGGCGCCGCACATGGCTTGCCTGGATCGCCGTGTTCGGACTCGTCGACGTCGCGGTCGCCGCGGTCGCCTACTCGCCGGTGGCCGGCAACCTGTGGGTACGCCTGTCGATGGAGGGGGGCGCACTGCTGTTCTTCAGCGTGAACGTCATCGCGCTGGCCGTGCGCCGCATCCGTTCGCCGTTGATGACGATCTACGGTATTTCGGTGACGTCGTTCGCACTGTCCTCGCTTGCTTTCATCCTCGCGCGGCCGTGGAATCACATGTGGTGGCTGGCGCATGCGATTTTTGCGGCCGGCTTCTTCCTGCTCAGTTTCGGCGTGGTGCAGGCCTTTCACACAACCCGTTCGTTTTCGAAGATCTACAGCCAGGAAGAACTGTTTGCCCGGTTGAGGGAAGCGATGGCAAGGACGGAGCGAGCGCTGCAGGCGCTTCAACGTACCAACGAAAAGCTCGAGCACCTGGCGGCCACGGACCCGCTCACGGGTGCGGCCAACCGGCGGCAATTCATCGAAAGCGTGGAAGCGGAAATCAACCGGGCAAAGCGCAACGGCGCGCCGTTCTCGTTGCTCGCGCTCGACCTCGACCACTTCAAGGCGATCAACGACAGTTACGGGCATCAGACGGGCGATCAGGTATTGCAACGCTTCGTCAACAAATGCGCCGATGCGATCCGGCCGTACGATGGCGTCGCGCGGACGGGCGGAGAGGAATTCATGGTGCTGCTACCGCACGCCGCGCTGGACACCGCTCAATCGATCGGCGAGCGCATCCGCACGGCGATCGCGGGCGAGCCGTTCGAAGCAGGCATCGGCGAACCGATCAAGGTCACCGTAAGCGTCGGCGCCTCCGAATTCGGTCGGGACGGCGAGACGATCGACGCGATCCTTCGCAAGGCGGACGAACGCCTGTACCGCGCGAAGCATCAAGGTCGCAACCAGGTGGTCGCCGGGTAGCCGGTTGCCGTATTCGTATCCGTACTCGCCACCGCGTCCCCGGCAGACGTTCTTGCGCGACCCGCATGGTCACGATGCCAGAACCGGGCCGACCCTGGATTGCGCAAGAGTGCGAATCGCATGCCCCCTTCGCCAGGGAATGCACGGCCGGGTTCGAGAGACACCGCCTCGTCACGTGCCGGCCTGTCCGCGCCCCCGAAAATCCCGGGTTAGTTTCGGCCCCGGGCTTCTCAACCGGACGAAACCGCTTCCGCAGGCCTCGCCCCTGCCTGCCTGTCGACGGATCGTACACCGACATTCTCGATGCCCCGCCAATACGCTGAGAATGACGGGGCGCCCGGGATAATTCCGTTTTCGAACTCAATCGAATCATGACGCCCCGGGCACCGCCGAACGCGTCATGGCGCAGCAAGATCAGAACGGGCTGCGTGTCGTATCGCCATTGGTGAACATCGCGTCGACGACCTGATAAAACGCCATCGCCGTATCCGCCACTTCCCAGACCGCGAGGATCACGTGGTAACCGCTACGCATCGGCAGCCGGCATTGGTGAATGGTCGGTTGCTGGGGCACCAGGTTCGCATTCGGGTCCCAGTATGGCTGGCCGGGATTCTGGATCGTGCAGAAAGGCGTGGCCTCGAACTGCGCGCGCGTCAGCTTTTCCGACGGATTCCAGTCGGCGCGTGTAATGAAGTAGTTCCAACGACGCGTCTTGTGCACGGCGCTGAATTCCCATTTGAAGTTCTGCAACGCGCCCGGACGTAACGGGATCTTCTGCCAGCGGCCGGGCGACTGCTCGTTCAGCACGGGCAGCGGGCCGTTCGTGCTGGCGCCGGCGATTTCGCCGTCCATCGGTGGCGCGGCATTCTTCGCATCGTTCGGCGCGAACGGATCCGACAGGCCGCTTTGCGTTGCAGGGAAGAACTTGCCGTTCTCCATCGCGTTCGCGTGCCACGCGTCGACAGGACAGTCCGGATTCTGGCCTTGCGTGCACAGCACGATGCGCGAAGGCGGTTCGGTCAAACGGCCGTGCGCATGCGCACCGACCGCTGTGACCAGTAGTGCCATGCCAGCCAACGAGCGTGGCATCACGGAAGCAACGTATCTGCGGATGATCTGATTCATGATCCCTCATGGCATTGATGTTGGAATGAAGGTGTGCACATCGAGCCCGCCGCAAGATCCCTGACCGAGATTCCTGTCGGCGCGTCGCCGCGCACACCGATCGGCAAAAGCAGAGGTCGAATGAAACCGCGGTAAGCGACGATGCGCGAGCCCCGCACCTTCCTCGCGACCTTGAAACACGTGTATCGAACTTGAACGCAACCCGGAACTACGCTCCGTCCCATGCAATCCCGGAGGCCCGCTCGAGCCCGGGAAGCGCTGAATCTTGATCGCACGGCGGCCCCGTCAACAATCGCGCTGATGACCGTGACGCCACTCGGCATGTTCGCTAGCGGCTGACGGAACGACGCGGTCGACCCAGCCCCGGTAGAACGCGCGGTACTTGAGCACGAGCTTGTCGTACTTGCTGTACGCGCCGCCGCCATCCGGCTTCATCCCGTTCCAGATCTTGACGTCGTACCCTGCAGCCTGTCTGGTCTGGAGTCCGAACAACACGAAGTCGGTCGCGCGACGCAGCACGCCGCCCACCTTCTTGATCGAGATGAGCATGTGCATGACGTTCTTGCCTTCGCTCACCGGCGTCACACACTGGAGCAGCTTGTATTTGGCGTCTCCGTCCAGGGCGACGGTCATGACGCACCCGCCGGGGTAGCCATCGAAGTGCAGGTTCATCTGCGACATGTTCAGGCCAAGCGCGCGCGACAGCATGCCGAGGGGCCCGAAGTACCGGTCCACGGTGAAGTCGATCCCGGCGCCGAACCACGCACCGGCCCGGGCCAGCGACTCGACCTCCGGCCACTGGCGCCAGTCGTCGAAGCGCTTGAGCTCGAAGGCCGAGATCGGGAGCGCGTGGACAGGGGTCGCGTGCTGCGCGTCGTAGAAGTTCTCGACGATCCGCAAAACCGCCGTCGTCGTCTCGAACGCGAAGTGCAGGTGCATGAAGTCGCCGTTGTCGACGTCGGCCGCGGCGATTTCGGGCAGCGGGTGCAGCGGCTGCGGGGAGCCGTACCAGACCCACACGTAGCCGTATCGTTCGGCCGTGACCAACGTCGGCTGGCGCGCCCCGCGCGGGACGGGCTCCAGCTGGCGCACCGCCGTGCTGTGGCCGGGGATATGGACGCACTGGCCCTGCTCGTCGTACTGCCAGTGGTGAAACGGGCACCGGATGCACCCGTCCTTGACCTGCCCGTCGGCGAGGTTCGCACCAAGGTGCGCGCAGTGGCGGTCCATCACCACGGCCCGCCCCGTCGCACCGCGCCACGCCACACACGGCCGGCCGAAGAGCGTCAACTCCGTCGGCTTGTCCTTGAGGTCGCCCGAGCGCATCGCGACGTACCAGCTCGCGGCCAGGCGCGTGGTCGCGTCGTACCCGCCCGACGGATACTCCCTGGTGCCCGCTTGATCCAATTGAACGTCGTTCATCATATTCGTGCCGGTGTCGGTCGACTACTTCAGCGCCAAGCCGATGCGGGTCGTGACGTACGCCCTGAGCAGCGCGAACATCGGGTTGTAGTCGAAGTACCTTTTCACCTCTGCCGGCGCGCTGGTCTGCGTCCAATGCAGCAACTTCATCGCCGGCAGCAGGCTGTACTTCGAGTTGTTGAGCTGCGGCTTGGCCCCGGTGATGCAGTACCCGAAGCCGAACATCGGTTTGGCGAAGTCGCGTTCGTCGATGAGGGCGTGAATCCGCGCCGCGGCCTCCTCGGCCGGCTTGCGCCCGGCGCTCACGGCCTCGACCTCGGCTTTGGCGTCGTTGAACAACTGGTAGTACCCCTCCATGTCCGCGCACAGGTACCCGAGGTACGGGGGGTTGTCGTCGAGGCGATCGAGGTCGCCCTCGTCACGCGACGCACGGAACCTCGCGTGGGCCTGCACGAGCCGGAACTGCCCGAGGATCGTGCCGACCGCCCACAGCCGGTGGAACGCGTCCCACAGGCGGAAGTCCGTGAACGCCGTGTAGCAGCAGCTGACGAAGTCGTCGTTGTGGTCCAGAAGCTTCTGCTGCAGGCGCTCGATGTACTCGAAGCGCTCGGGGGAAAAGTCGTCGTCGCGCAGCGCCTTGATGAGGCGCGCCGCGAGCGCGTGGATGGTCACCGCGGTGTTCTCGAGCCCCCGGGAGAAGAGCGGGTCGATGAACCCGTTCGCGTGCAGCATCAGGCAGTAGCGGTCACCGACGCAGGCGCTCGACGAGAACTGCAGGCGGTCGGTCTTGACCCAGTCGCGCACCGGCACGGCGTCCCGGAACTGCGCCCCGATGCTCGGGAACCGCGCGAGGAATTCGTCGAATTCCTGCTGAGCGGAGACGTCCGTTTTCGGGTAGACGCGCGGGTCGAGCTGCAGGCCGACGCTCACCAGGTTGTTGGTCGAGCGCGGGTGGTTGTTGAACGGAATCACCCAGAGCCAGCCGCCCGCGAACATGTGGTGCAAGGTCCCCTCGTGCCAGCGCCAGCGCTGCCCCTTGACCTTGAAGATGTCGTCGAACGGCTTGACCCCGAGCATGTGCGTGTAGAGGCTGCGCGAGTGCGTCTTGAAGCGGCACGGCTCTTCGCGGAGCTTGAACTTGGTCGCGAGCGGCGCGCGAGGTCCTCCGCAATCGATCATGTACCGGCCGGTGAACCGTTCGCCCTGGGCGGTGGCCACGCCGACGCCGTCCTTGTCTGCGTGATATTCGGTCACGTTCGTCTTCTGGCGGACCGTGCAGCCGTATTTGATGGCGGCTTGCAGCAGGTAGGCGTCGACGTCTTGCCGGTAATAATGGCTCTCCGGCCCCCACGGCAGCTCGGGAATGACGCACTGCGTAAATTCCTTCGGGTCGTGCTCCTGGCCGGGCTTGTGGAACACGAAGCCGAAGTTGCGCTTGATGCCCGTGCTCGACGCGACGTAACGCTGCGTCGCGTAGAACGACGTGATGCGGTCAAGCTCCGGAATGCCGTAGCGATCGGCGATGATGCGGTTCATCAAGGACGTTTCGGGGATCGACGATTCGCCGATCGTGAACCGCGGGTGCGACGACTCCTCGATGATCAGCACACGAAACCGTTGTTTGGCCAGGATCGCCCCCATCTGGGTGCCGGACATGCCCGAGCCGAGGATGATCACGTCGAAGTGGTTGCTGTCGTGCTCGTTCGCGGTGCTCTTCTGAGTCATGGGGGCAAGCTCTCCTGGTGAGATGGAACACATGGCCGCGCGCGTCAGGTGTCAGGTGTCAGGGCCCGTCGAGCGCAGCACGGAGGCGAGACCGAGCGGCCCGCGTGAGCGTGAGCAGATCGCCGAGCATGCTGGGCGCGTACCCCCCGCTGCCGATTGCAGGTCCGCTTCGCCCGGCTTCGTACGTCCGCTCCGCCAGTTTGAGGTGAGGCGCCCGGAAGTGCAGCAGGACCTCGAAGACCCGCTCTAGGGCCGCCAGCCCTGCCCCGACAGACTCGCCCCGCGCGCGGGCCGCTTGCGCCTCGCCGAGCACGCGGTCGACGAGCGCCGGCTGCCCGGCGAACCGGGCGTAAACCGCCCTGAACGCCGGAAGCACGTAGGGCAGGTAGGTCTCCTTGAATTCTCGATAAGCCGGGTGGTCCGATTGCGAGCCCCACAGGACGTGCTCCAGCACGAAGAGGGGCATTTCGACGGCACCGGGGCCGAGGTAGCTCTGGCCTCCGACTCGAATCGGTTCGTAGAAGGGGCGAAGCTCGTCGTAGAAGACTTGCGGCGAGATGAAGCGGTAAGCGTAAACGATCGATTCGACCATTTTCTGAAGATAGGCCGCCAGCTCGTCGCTCCCTTCCGCGAACGCGGGCGACTGCAACGGCACGTCGGACAGCTCGACGATCAACGCGATGGCCGCCTCGAGAGCCGCCATCGAGATGCGCACGCTCTCGAGCAGGTGCGCTTCGTCGCGCAGCCCGGTATAGCTCCGCTGCGCGTCGGCCGCCGCGGGGTTCCAGACCGTCACATGCAGGAGCGTCTCGCGCGGCGGCAGGTCGGTCGCGCGCGCCAGGTCAAGCAGCACCGGCTCGAGCCCGGGCACCACGTCCACGGGCTCCTGTCCGTGCCGTTTGAGCGACCCCAGGAAGAATCCGATGTCCCGCATCGCGGCGGCGGCTTCGACGAAGCCCCAGCCGGACGGCATCCCATGCGCCGGGAGGAACTCGCGCAACAGACCGACGATGCCGGGCACGTCCTTCTTGAGGTTCAGGCCCGGCAACTGCAGAACGAGCGCCCTCGCCCGCAGCGGATCGCAGGCCGCCACCGTGGCGTGCGTGGCCGCGAATGCGCATGCCCGGCCCAGGGCGCGCTCCACTACAGGATCTCCGGCGTTGCGAGCGCCGGCCCGGGCTGGCTGCGAGACAACCCCGCGTCGCCCTCACGCAGCGACCGCAGGTAGTCGTAGTTCGTCGGCAGGCTCGTCCGCAGACGCTCGGCCTCGCGCCGGATGCGGGCGAACATCGCCTCGGCCTTGTCGATCGACTCCGGCCGGTGCCGCAAGAGCGGCAGCGACCGGTCCGGCAGCATGCCCAAGCCGGCGAAGATGCAGTAGTAGTTTCCGTTCAACCAGAAGTTCTTGAATTCGTAGTCGAACGTTTCGTAGTACGTGGCGTCGTCGAACGACGTGGTGGTCAGCGGCAACCCCGCCTTGTAACGTTCAACCTTCTCCCTGATGGCGTCCGAGAGCCGCAAGTCGTGCCGGTTCGCGAGCCAGAACGGTGTGTCGTCGCGCGACGTGGTGAAATAGTGCGCCTGGACGAAATCCCGGCAGTCGTCGAACATGTAGACGATCTCGGCGTTGAACGCGTCTCTCAACCGCGGATCGAACGAGGCATCGGGGAAGTGCTTCACGAGCTGGTAAAGCGCCGCGTAGATAAAGTAGATCCCCGTCGATTCCAGGGGCTCCAGAAAGCACGACGACAGCCCGATCGCGACGCAGTTGTTGACCCACGCCCGCCCGTTGCGCCCGACCCGGAACTTGATCTGATTGAGCGGCTGCTTGTCCGGGAGGCCCCAGAGGTTGAGGAAGTCGGCAGTGGCCTGGTCGCGCGAGGTGAACTTGCTCGAGAACACGTAGCCGCTGCCGAACCGTCCCAGCATCGGAATCTTCCAGGTCCACCCCGAGTTCATGGCGATCGCGGAGGTGTACGGCTCGATCCCCACGCGCGCGTCGTCGTTGGGCACGGCGCTGGCGACCGCGCTGTCGCACAGCAGGTAGTCGGACATGTCAATGAAGGGCTCCTTCAGGGCCTGGTTGATCAAGAGCCCTCGCATGCCGGAGCAGTCGATGAACAGGTCCGCCTCCAGCGTCCGACCCTCCTTGGTGGACAGGCTGGAGATGTAACCGCGCTCGTTCAGGTGGACCTCCACGACCTCGTCGACCACGCGTTTCACCCCGCGCCCGACGGCCCAGCGCTTCAGGAAATCGGCCACCAGGTGCGCGTCGAAGTGCCACGCGTGGGGCATCTGGCGGGTGCCGTCGGACAGGCACGGTGCCAGCTTGGCGTCGAGCGCCTCGGGCTGCGGATAGCAGGCGTACTCCATCGGCTGCTGGAAGCCGTGTTCGCGCTTGCGCAGCCAGTAGTGGGTAAGCGGCACGCCGTCGCAGTTCGGCACGCTGCCGAACAAATGGTAGAAGTAGTCGTCGCGCGAGGGGTCGGGAGACCTCCTCCAGTTCACGAACTTGA
Source organism: Burkholderia cepacia complex sp. TUM26381 (assembly GCF_057439935.1). Classification (NCBI taxonomy): domain Bacteria; kingdom Pseudomonadati; phylum Pseudomonadota; class Betaproteobacteria; order Burkholderiales; family Burkholderiaceae; genus Burkholderia; species Burkholderia cepacia complex sp. TUM26381. Next base: position 1,111,495 of record NZ_CM172008.1, read on the forward strand.
TGGCGCTCTTGAACGCGCCGTTCACCTGGGGCATCCACTCCCGCTCCGGTATCCCGAGGAAGTCGAAGAACACCTTCTGCAGATTCGGGATGGTCGCCTCGCCCACGCCGATCCGGGGGATCGCCTCGGACTCGACGAGCGTAATGTTCGCCTGCTGCTGAAGCGCCCGGACGAGGTACGAGGCGGACATCCAGCCCGCGGTGCCACCGCCCACGATGACGATATTCTTGATCGGATTGCTCATGACACGCTTCCCATAGGATTCAAAACCCGAATGGACTTCTGCAACGGTGGCCAATTGATCCGCATCAGAATAAGCCGACGATTATTTAAATCAAACTGACATATTTGACAGTATTTTTATTTTCCGATCACCAGATTTAATTGCACTCCATCGAAATTCCACACCATCAGCGTCGGGGTGAAATAATTTCGAATTGAAGTTTATATTTGTGAACAGCTTGATGATTAGCGCATGATCACTAAACAGTCCCCACTTGGCCCCGCCAGACGAATTCTCAAAAATTCCGAGTCAATAGCAATGACTATTGCATCTTCTCCGATTTTAATTAGATACATAAAAAATCAAACTCCGAGCCCATATCGCGCAACGAGTAAATGGAACAAGTGCCCCCGGTGTTTCAGAATTTCAAACGCGAGAAAGAAGAGTTGCCAGCGACGATCTCCACCACCTATGATTCCCTGACAATATTCCGGGAACCTACTTGGCATGACAATTATGGGTACCGACACCATCGCCTTGCATGCCACGCGAAGTCAAAGAAGAAAGTTTTCTCTTGTGCCGTCGGCGCCGCGCTATCGAATATGGCGATCATCGGACCGGCGGGACTCGGCCCCGGGGGCGGCAATCAAGCCGGCTGGCAGCGGTACGGTGTCAGGATCCCGGCTGGCCGGCTCAACTCTCAAGGACATCAACAGATCAAGCTCGATCGCGCTCTTTCTCGTCGTCGAAAAATCAAGTTATCGCGTGTGCGTCGACATTCCGGCAGCCCATGACAAATTCACTCTTCGTCACTCTCAGCCATAGCGCAATCAATAATTTCACAAAGTAAATCGTTAGAAAGACGAGGTTAGTCGATGTTGACATTGAGTCCCATGCTAAAAATGTCGTTCTACGTCGCCATTGTGCTGCTGGTACCCGGGCCGACAAACACGCTGCTGCTTTCTGCCGGGCTCAAGCTGAATCTTCGTGGTGCGTGCAGGCTGGTCGCGGCGGAGGCGTCAGGCTACGTGATAGCCATTACCGTATGGGGATTCTTTCTCTGGTCTTTGGCGACGCAATATCCATGGATTGTCAGCTGCGTAAAGTTGATCAGCGCCATGTTCATACTCTACCTCGCAGTGAGTATGTGGCTCAAAGGTGCCAACTTTGATGCGACTGACTCACCGCCGCTGGGGTTCCGAGGGCTTTTCTTTGCGACCTTGATGAATCCCAAGGCTTTGTTATTTTCAAGCGCAATTTTCCCGGAGGCGGCATTCAGATCGCTCGATATTTTCTTGTTGTCGACAGGCGTATTTCTGATCACCCTGATTCCGATAGGACTGGTATGGTCCCGGTCGGGGCGGCTGCTGCTCATGAATCGTGCGGAAGGTCGATTGGCTTCTATCGTGTTACGGTGCTCCTCGCTTGTGTTGCTGACGTTCGCAGCAACGCTGGCCAGTTCCGTGCTCAATCGGTGAGGCGGTCATGGCGCGCGCTTTCCTCCTTGCATTGCCTTCGTCAACACGAACACTAAAAATCGCGGCGCGAACCGGTACTCGGTAAAACATCGGCGGCTCGTCGGCGTCGTACGCGCCGATGATCGCGAAAGCCGCGCGCGCCGGGTCACCGGGCGGCTTGCCCGACACCGCGCGTGCCGCCGCGCGGCGCTTTCCCGCCGTTTCCGCGTAGTCGTCGATCCGACTCGCGGCTTCAATCATCGAACGCCCCGCCCAATCGGTGCAAAACGCGCCCGGCTCGACGATCGTCACGCGAATGCCCAGCGTCGCGAGTTCATGAGACAGCGATTCGGACAGGGCCTCGACCGCGAATTTCGTCGCGTGATAGTAGCCAGTCGCGGCAAACGCGACGAGCCCGCCGAGCGACGACATGTTGAAGATGTGGCCGCGGCGCTGCTGCCGCATGCCGGGAAGGATCCGCTGCGTCAGTGCGTTGAGGCCTAACACGTTGACCTCGAACTGCGCGCGGATCTCGCGCTCCTCGCCTTCCTAGATCGCGGCGAGATAGCCGCAGCCGGCGCTGTTGACGAGCACGTCGCTCACGCCGAAACGCGATCGCGCCTGTTCGACGGCGCTTGCGATCGAGGCCGGATCGGTGACGTCGAGCGGCGACGCAAGCGCGCGTTCGCCGTACCGGCCGGTGAGATCGGACAGGCTGTCGGGCCGGCGGGCGGTCACAACCGCACGCCGGCCGCGTTCGAGCACGGCGTCGGCAAGCGCACGGCCGAGGCCGGACGATGCGCCGGAAATGAACCACACGGGCGATTGATCGTTCATCGGTTGCTCCTTGGGGAAACGGTGGTTCAGCTCGTCTGGCCCGTCGGCCGGATCGTGAGTTCGTTCACGCTGACGCTCGCCGGCGACTCGATCACGTGGCGTACCGCGCGCCCGATATCCGCCGGTTGCAGCGCGATCGCACGGTATTCGCGCATGAACGCCTGGGTCTGCGCGTGCGTGATCGTGTCTGCCAGCTCGCTTTCGACGACGCCAGGATTGATGCAGGTAATCCGCAGTGCCGGATGCTCCTGGCGCAGGCCTTCCGTCAACGCGCGCACCGCGAACTTCGTCGCACAGTAGACGGCGGCGGTTGGCACCACCGACAGCGCGCCGATCGACGCGATGTTGATGATCTGCCCGGCGCCACGCGCGTCCATGTGCGGTAGCACGGCCGCGATGTTCCACAGGACGCCCTTGATGTTGACGTCGATCATGCGGTCCCATTCGTCGTGATGGCCGGCCGCGAGCGGCGACAGCGGCATGATGCCCGCGTTGTTCACCAGCACGTCAATCCGCCCCCACGTTTCCAGTGCCGCATCCGCGAACGCCTGCGCCGAACGGCGCTCGGTCACGTCGAGCGCGCAGGTCTCGACTGCCGCGCCCGCCGCGCGAAGGTCGCGCGCGATGGCGTCGAGCCGGTCCGTGCGCCGCGCGCCCAGCACGAGCTTCGCGCCCGGTACGCCCAGTTCGCGCGCGATGCCTTCGCCGATTCCGCTCGACGCGCCGGTGATGAGAATGACTTTGTCCATGACACCTCCCTGTTTCGATGACAGGACGATATCGTTGCTTCTCTGTCGCTTGTAGATGGTGAATACTGGATGGGTTGGTTAGCGTAACTGGACAATGATATGGACCTGAATCTTCTGCCACTGCTCCTCGCCGTCGCGAAAGAACGGAATTTCCGCGCCGCGGCCGACCGGATGGGCGTCACCCGTTCCGCGGTTAGCCAAGGCATCCGGCGGCTCGAAGACACGCTCGGCGTCGCGCTCGTCGTGCGCACCACGCGGTCGGTTCAGTTGACCGACGCGGGCATGCAGCTGGTTCAATCGCTGGAAGGGCCGCTCGTCGACATCGGCAGCGCGCTCGATGCAACGGGCACGACCGACGCGCCGCGCGGCCATCTTCGGCTCACGGCCACGTCGATCGCCGAACCCTTCCTGTCAGGTCCGTTGCTGGCAAGCTTTGCGGAGTGTTATCCCGACATGACCATCGACGTAACCGTGACGGACGAGGAATTCGATATCGTCGAGCGCGGATTCGATGCCGGGATCCGGCTGGGACAGGTAATCGAGAAGGACATGATTGCCGTGCCGCTGGGCGGCGAGCAACGCGAACGGGCGGCGGCCTCTCCCGGTTACGTCGAGAAGCACGGCGCGCCCCGTCACCCCGACGAGCTCGTCCGGCACCGCTGTATCGGCTGGCGGCTGGCGCCGGAGTTGGCGCCTTACCGCTGGGAGTTCGTGGAAGACGGCCGCCCTTTCGACGTCGCGGTCGAACCACAACTGACGACGAACGACCTGCGCCTGATGCTGCGTCTCGCGCTGGCGGGCGGCGGCATCACGTTCGCCCCCGAGGACTGCCTGCGCGCGCATTTCGACGACGGCTCGCTCGTGCCGTTGCTGGAGGCGTTCCTGCCGCCGTTTCCCGGCTTCTTTCTCTACTTTCCGCAGCGGCGCAACATGGTGCCGAAGCTGCGGGCGTTGATCGATCATGTGCGGAAATGGCAAGCACCATTCGGCGCTTGCGATTGACGCATGCCGCCCCACGCGAAGACGATGATGTGCAACCGCCGGACCGGCCCCGGATCGACATACTCCCCCGTTGGCCGGCAATTCAGCGCTTCGTAGACGTAGGCAAAAATAAAGTAGTCGCCGCGCGTGGCGTCGCGAAGACCGTGTCAACTCCCCGCGATGGTGTTGCAGCGCCCAGCCGCAGTGGTCACGTGTTGTGCGCCCCCCCGAGTTTGAATTGGCAATCGTGCCGTAGTGGTAAGGTTCCTTTCATGCCGTTCGCCGATGTCTGTGTAAGACAATTCCGAACGTTGGGGCGATCCGATGACCAACAACGCCTATACGACAATGATTCTGGCATCCAGGAAGCGTGGAACCCCGCGGAATTATCAATGCTCGTCAGCCGACATACCGGCAGTCGCCCGTTGGAATCGAAAAAATTTCCGTTGTATTTACGTCAACTTGCATTCATCACGGCGATCATGACCCGCCGTGTCGCGCGCCGATCGAGCGGCTTCTGCCCGAAGGCCGCCACCGTAATCGCTGACGGCGCAGCAACGAGCGCATTGCAAGTTTTCCATTCATGACGCGCTAATCGAAAACCAGCCCCCGTAGCCTGATCAGGCCGATTTCGGTCGATGATCAAAAGGCGAGCGCCCCCCAACCGGTCGCCCGTCCCCGCCTCACGCCGCAGTTGCTTGCGCCCACGGTGGCGTGTGACGCCGGTGAGCGACGGCAAGAACGTCATGCACATGCTCATCTCGATCAAGAAGGTTGGCGGCGTACTGCACCGCGCGATCGACTTCGTGTTGTTCGGACTCCGGACCAGACAGGCCGTCGGGTACGACGTCAAGATCTGGAACGGGATGAAGCCGGACGGCGGCGGCGCGTACAGCAAGTACGACAAGCTCGTGCTCAAGTACCGCGCGTTCTACCGCGGCTGGGTCGACCGCGTCGCCGACGCGACCGCTCGACCGCGCCGCCGCGAGTGAGCGGCGATGCGTGAGTCGGCGGCCGAGACAGCGTGATGAAACCTGCCGCCGGCGCCATTACACCGCCCGATCCCCGGCGCCCTTACGCGGCCCATCGACACGCCGAGTCGGCAAAACAGCGAGCCCGCGCACCGCCGCCCCGCTCTCGCCCCCCTCCCCGCCGCGGCCCGTGATCTCGTCCAGCGCCCGGTTGTTGGTATACGGCCCGAACACACCGATCGACACCATCACGATCACCATGCTGCCGCCGATCAGCACGAACACGGCCGACACCCCGGCGCGTTCGAGCAGCAGCGCGATGATGAAACTGCTCGCGATTCCCGTCAGGCGGCCGATCGAATGCACGAAGCCGAGCGCGCGCCCGCGGATCTCGGTCGGAAACACTTCCGACTGGTACGCGGTGCCGTTGCTCGCGAGCACCGTATTGGACAGCGTGACGAGCAGCCCGAACGCGATCACGAACGGCGCCTGCGCCGACATCGCGAACGCGGTGCCGAACAGCGCGACGCCGAACGCCGACGCGACGATCAGCCACTTGCGCTCGATCCGGTCGGCGAGCAGGCCCGCCACGAACGGCGACACCGGATACGCGAACGCGATCACGAACGCATACCAGAGGCTCTTCGTGACGCTCGCGCCCTGCGCGGCCAGCAGCGTCGGCAGCCACTGGCTGAAGCCGAAGAAGCCGATGCTCAGGAATGCGTTGAACGCGATCAGCATCGCCGTGCGGCCGCGATGTTGCGCGTCCCACATCGACGGCGCGCGCTGCGGGGCCGGCGCAGTTGCGGCCGGCGCCGGGACCGCGGGCAGCGGCTGGCCGGATTCCCGCTCGACCGCCTGCTCGAGACGCTGCAGCACGGCTTCGGCCTCGGCCTCGCGGCCGTTGCGGGCGAGCCAGCGCGGCGACTCCGGCAGCCGCGACTGCAGCCACCAGACGACGACCGCGCCGCTGCCGCCGAGCAGCACGACCCAGCGCCATCCGGAGATCCCGAGCGGATCGTGCGGCACCCATAACCACGACACCAGCGCGAGCACGGGCATCGCGAGATAACCGACCGCGAAGCACAGCGCGAACGCGCGGCCGCGTACCGCCTTCGGCACCAGCTCGGTCAGGAACGCGCCGATCGTGATCAGCTCCGCGCCGATGCCGCAACCCGCGATGAAGCGGCACACGAGGATGCCGAGCGCATGCGTCTGCACGCACATCGCAAGGCTCGCCGCCGTGTAGAGCAGCAGCGCGCCGGTGAACAACGCGCGCCGCCCGAAGCGGTCCGCGAGGCGCGACACGAACATCTCGCCGACGAACAGCCCGGCAAACGTCGCCGCGCCAAGCGCGCCCTGGTCCGACATGCCGAGCACGCCGTGCGAGCCCGCATGAAAGATGCCGTCGCGGATCAGCCCCGGCGGCAGGTAGGTCATCTGGAACAGGTCGTAGACCTCGAAAAAACCGCCGACGCTCAGGAACAGCACGAGCGTCCAGATGCTGGCCGTCGCGGGCAGGCGGTCGATGCGCGCGGCAATCGACGCCGCATGGGAATGGGACATGGCGACTCCTCGATGATCCGCCCGCGCGGCCGGCGCGAAGCGGCGGGCAAGGCGCCGGCGCAGCGTGCGCGCGGCGCCGGCGTTCAGACGGTGGCGACCGGGTTGACCGGCGCCCCGACGAGCCCGCGCAGGTACAGCGGCGGCGCGGTCAGCAGGAAGCGATTGCGCCGGTGCGCGCGCAACCATTCGGCAAGCGGCGTCAGGTGCCATAGCTCGCCGAGATGAATGCCGAGCTTGAACAGGCACAGCTCGTGCAGCGGCATCAGCGCGCCGGGCCGCTCGCGCGCCGATGCATTGCGCGGTCGCTCCTCGACCGCGTGGTTGTCCGCCGCGAGTGCCGCGAGCCCCGATGCGGCGATCCATTCGAGCAGACGCGGGTCGTTGCCGTCGAGCACGCAGCACAGGTCCGGCGCGCCGGGCTCGCCACGCGCGTCGGCGTCGAGCAGACGATCGGCGAAACCCGTGTGCACGCACACGATGTCGCCGCGCTCGACGACCACGTCGTCCGCGCGCAGCACCGCCATCCATTCCGCGTAGCCGATCTTGCGCCGCTCGTCGCCGAAGTGGCGGCGCAGGTCGACCAGCACGCCGCGCCCCTGCACGCCGGTTTGTGCCATCACCTCGATGCCGAGCGCACCCGCACCGCCGCGCGGCGCGCCCGCTTCGGGCACGTGGATGTGCTCGTCCATCCGGTAGCCGTTGTAGAACACGCGGGCTGGCTCGCCGTCACCCGCCGGATCGAACAGTGAGCCGACGTGCGACAGCGCATCCCATTGCGTCGAGAACTGCGAGTGCATGCAGAACGAGTCGTCGCAGACCACGTCGGTTGCGTTCGCAACCTGTTCGTCGGCCCGATAGCCGAAGTACGGCTTGTCGCCGAGCAGCGCCGGCATGATCGCCGGCGGCCGGCGCCGTGCGTTCAGACCGCCGCCGCGCGGCACGTCGAGCGGCAGGCTCAGAGAAAACACGCGGCCTTCGCGCACCTCCGCGACGCCGCGCAGCACCGCGTCGGCCGTCAGCCAGTTCAAGCGCCCTTTCTGATCGTCCGGGCCGAAATCGCCCCAGTTCGAGCCGGGCGGCCGATGGGTCCAGCGTGGTTTCATGGTGTCTCCTCCATGCCATATCCAGGGTGTGGCGGCAGGCGCGCACGGCCGTCCTTCGCGGCCGTGTCGCGCCCGAGGTTTCGCGGCTAGCGCGTGCGGATCACGCCCAGCCCGGCGAGCCGCTCGTATTCGTGTTCGCCGAGTAGCGGCAGCAGGATCTCGCGATTGTTCTCGCCGAGCGCGGGCGCCGGCCGGCGGAACGTGCCCGGCGTGGCCGACAGGCGCGGCGTGATGTTGTGCATCGGCAGGCTGCCGACGTCGTCGTCCGGCAGCTCGACGAGCGCCTCGCGTTCGATCACATAGTGATCCTGAACGATCTGCGCGATGTCCTGGATCGGCCCGACCGTCACGCCCGCTTCTTCGAAAAACGCGAGATTGGCGTCGAGATCGCGCGCGGCGATGAATTCGCCGACGATCGCATCGAGCGCCTCCGCGTGCTGCACGCGCTGCACGTTGGTCGCATAGCGTGGATCGTCGATCAGCTCCGCGCGGCCGATTGCGCGGAACAGCCGCTCGGCCATCGCCTGCGTCGAGCTCGACAGACACAGCCACTTGCCGTCGCGGGTGCGATACGCGTTGCGTGGCGCGGTGTTCGACGAGCGGCTGCCGGTGCGCGCCTTGATCTCGCCCGTCATCACGTAGTTCGCGGCGGCCGGCCCGAGGATCGACAGCAGCGGCTCGAACAGCGACACGTCGATCACCTGCCCCGCCGCGCCGTGCGCGTCGCGCGCATGCAGCGCGACCAGCACGGCGAGCGCGCCGGACAGCCCGGCCGTCATGTCGCCGAGGAACATCGGCGGCAGCACCGGCTCGCGATCGGCGAAGCCGTTGATCGCCGCGAACCCCGCGTACCCTTCCGCGAGCGTGCCGAAGCCCGGCTTGTGGCGATACGGCCCCGTCTGCCCCCAGCCGGAGATCCGTGCGATCACCAGTTCCGGCCGGATCGCGAGCAGGTCATCCGGGCCGAGCCCCATCTTCTCGGCGACGCCGGGCTTGAAGCTCTCGACGAACACGTCCGCGTCGCGCACCAGCCGGCGGACGATGTCGATCCCCTCGGGCGTGCGCAGGTCGACGCACACGCTGCGCTTGTTGCGCCCGTACACCTTCCAGTTCGTGCTGATCCCGCCCGCGCCGACCGCGCGCAGCGTATCGCCGCGCTCGCTCTCGACCTTCACGACGTCCGCGCCGAAATCGGCGAGCTGCACGCTCAGCATGTTGCCCGCCATCAGGCGCGACAGGTCGACGACGCGCACGCCCGCAAGCGGCCCCTGCGCGCTGGCGTCGAACGGTTTCGGACGGATCGGGCCGGTGGACGCGCGACGGCGCGCGCCGGCCGCGTGCGCGGCCTGCGTGTCGGGAACGAACATGCTTGTCTCCTGGTTGGTGTGTGCGTCGTTCGATACGGACTTCGAAGTGCGCGCTCAACCGCGCGCGGCGCTACTCGAGCAGCGCGCCGAGCTGGTCGGCCGCGCGGAACGCCGCGCCCGCGGCGGGCAGATCGCCGCCCAGCGCATGCGTCAGCTCGGCGGCGGCCGCCTGCACACGCGGCAGGTAGTCGGCCAGCACCTTCTTGTTGAAGCGATAGCGCGGCACGCCGAGCGAGATCGCGCCGCTCAGCACGCGACCAACGCCGAACGCCGGGCACGCGATCGCCGCGCTTTCCGGGTCGCGCTCGGCGATCGATACCGCGTAACCCTGCTCGGCCGTCTTCTCGTACTCACCGCCGCGCGTGCCGCTGAACGCGAGCAGCACGCGCCCGGCCGCGCCGACGTCGAGCGGGAAGCGGTCGCCCTCGCGCAGATGCGTGCGCACCGAGCGCTGCGCCTGGATGCGGAACAGGCACACGCGCTGGTCGCCTTCGCGCACGTAGAACGCGGCGGTCTCGCCGGTTTCCGCCGACAGCGTCGACAGGATCGGCATCACGTACTCGCGCAGCTGGAACGACTCGCGATACATCATCCCCAGCTGGAACACGGCGGGCCCCAGCACGTAGCGCCCGTCCGGCAGGCGCTTGATGAAGCGGAACTGCTCGAGCGACTCGAACATCCGCAACAGCGTGCTCATGTTGAGCCCCGTCTCCTCGCTGACCTGCGCGAGCATCAGCCCGCCGGGCGCGTTGCCGAACGCCAGCAGCGCAGTCAGCGCGCGGTTGACCGCGGCCACGCCGCCTTCTGCCGGATTGCTTGTCTCCACCTTGCTCATGTCCACCTCGTGCGATGCCGGGCATCCGTGCCGCGCCGTGTTGGCCGGCACTCAAAAAATGAAAGTCACTTTCATTATACGCATATCATCGATGGCATCAACATGAATCCGCACGGCTTCGTTCGCTCATCGTCGCGCAATCTCCTTTGAAACTAGGCGTTAACGATAATCTTGACGAATGCCATCATCCATCACAAAAATGAAAGTGACTTTCATTTTTAGAGATCGACGATGGATTCTTCGGATCAACCTGCCTGGCGCTCGCTGCTGTACGTCCCCGCCCACATCCCCCGTTTCGTCGCATCGGCCACCGTGAGCGACGCCGACGCGCTGATCCTCGATCTCGAGGACAGCGTCCCGGCCGCGTGCAAGGCGGCCGCCCGCGACGGGCTGGCCGACGCCGTGCCTGCGTTGCGCACGCCCGGCCGCGATGTGCTGGTGCGCGCCAACGGCCCGCTCGACCTGCTGGTGCCCGACCTGCGCGCGGCCGTCCGGGCCGGCGTGGACGGCGTTGTGCTGCCGAAGGTGCGCGGCAGCTCGCACGTCGAGGCGATCGACGAGCTGCTGGCCGCGCTCGAAGAGGAAACCGGCGCCCCGCCCGGCGGCACGCGGATCGTCGCGATCGTCGAAACGCCGCGCGCGTTCCAGGCCATGGACCGGATCGCGCGGGCGTCGCCGCGCGTCATCGCGATGATGTTGGGCGGCGGCGACTTCGCGCTGAACTGCGAAAGCGGCGCGAGCGCCGACGTGCTGCGCGTGCCGAAGCAGTTGCTGATCATCGCCGCGCGCGCGGCCGGCATCCTGCCGCTCGGCCTCGTCGGCGGCCTCGACGAGCTGCGCGATCTCGACGCGTTCGAGCGCATCGCGCGCATGTCCGCGGAACTCGGTTATGCGGGCGCGACCTGCATCCATCCGCTGCAGGTCGGTGCGCTCAACCGCGCGTTCCGGCCCGACGACGACGCGGTGCGCGACGCGAACGCGGTGCTGGCCGCCTACGACGACGCGCGCGCGAACGGGCGCGGCGCGCTGCGCGTCGACGGCAGGATGGTCGACGCGCCCGGCGTCGCCCGCGCGAAGCGCGTGCTCGCGCGTCACGCAGCCGTGCAGGCGCGTACCGGCGGCACGCCCCGGTGATGCACGTGCCGCCCTTCATAGCCGCGCTTCGTCCCGGTGCATGCGCAGGTCGCGCGATGCGCGCGTGCGTCGCGCCACGACGCCACCCGTTCGCCGCGCGGCCCGGATAGCGTCGCCCCGCAGCACCGTCGCGCCGCTCGACCGGCGCGACGCCGCAATCCAATAAATAAACCCACGAAGGAGACAAGCCATGGGCAAGCGGATGTCCGCACTGTGCGGACTGGGCCTCGTATCGGCCAGCGCCTGCGCGCAGAACACGATCACGCTGTACGGCGTGGCCGACGTCTATACAGAATTCCTCACCCACCAGGCCGCGCCCGGCAATAACGCGTCGGCATCGCTCGTGCGGATGGCGTCGGGCGGCAAGAGCGGCTCGCGCTGGGGCCTGAAGGGCGTCGAGGAACTCGGCGGCGGCTGGCAGGCCGCGTTCCGGCTCGAAAGCGGCATCAACCTGAACAACGGCACCGGCACCGGCGCGGGCGGCTTCGACCGCTCCGCGTGGGTCGGGCTGCAGCACGAGCGCTGGGGCGCGCTGCGGCTCGGCCACCAGTACACGACGCTGTTCGACGTCATGGAGCACTATTCGCCGACGGGCGCGTACTCGACGCTGTACGAGCCGGCCGGCGCGATCGTCGGTGTCAACTTCCGCGAGAACAACGTCGCCAAGTACCTCGCGAAGATCGGCGCGCTGACGCTCGAAATGCACTATTCGTTCGGCGGCACGCCCGGCGCGTTCCAGTCGAACGCCGCCTACGGCGCCGGCTTCGACTATGCCGGCGGCGCATTCTCGGTCGCCGCCGCGTTCGACAACGTCAACACGCCGCAGCCGGGCGGTTTCGCGCATTTCCGCCGCTACGCCGCCGCCGCGATCGCGTCGATCGACCGCGTGCAACTGCTGGCCGGCGTCACGCACGGACAGAGCGGCGTCGCCGCGCCATCGGTCGTGACGAGCTACACGTTCTGGTGGGCCGGCGTGCGCTACGCGATCACCCCTTTCCTGCAGGCCATCGGCGCGTTCTATTACGAGGACATCCGCGCGCAGAATCCGCCGAACGCGCAGACGCCCGCACCGCACCCGGCGAACCCGCAGCAGGTCACGCTGCAGTTGAACTACTTCCTGTCGAAGGCCGTCACGGTGTACCTGGCAGGCGGCTACGCGCGCCGCGCCGCGCTCGATTTCGACAACTACAACTACAACTTTCTCCACTACACGCTGGCCGGCGACCGCGCCAGCAGCGCGGGCGCGGCACTCGGCCTGCGCAAGCTGTTCTGAGCCCGCCTCTCCCCCCGTTTCAGGAACCTCCGGAGCCACGCACCATGAACCGCCGCCACTTCCTTTCCACGCTGACCGGCACGGCGCTCGCGCTGCCGTTCGCCCACGCCCGCGCCGGCGCGCTGCCGGCCGCCGGCGTCACCACCGGCCGCCCCGATCTCGCGCAGCAGCTCGCCGACTACGCGGCCGGGCTGCAGTATCGCGACCTCGACGACGCGACGGTCGAGACGATCAAGGCGCACCTGATCGACGCGCTCGGCTGCGCGATCGCCGCTCACGACGAACGCCCGGTGCGGATCGCGCGCGATGTGGCGCTTGCGTCGCCGGGCGGCGTGTCGACCATCGTCGGCACCCGCGAGCGCACGAGCCCCGATCTCGCCGCGTTCGCGACCGGCACCGCGCTGCGCTACTACGATTTCAACGACGCCTACGCCGGCAAGGAGACCGGCCATCCAAGCGACAACATGTCCGCGTGCCTCGCCGTCGCCGAAGCGCAGCATGCGAACGGCCGCGACCTGATCCTGTCGATCGCGATCGCGTACGAGATCGCGTGCCGGCTGATGGACGCCGCCGCGATCAGCCCGCGCGGCTGGGACCACACGTGTTACAGCCTGCCCGCCGTCGCGCTCGCCGCGGGCAAGCTGATGCGCATGCCCGCGCCGCAGCTGGTGCAGGCGGTGAACCTGTCGATCAACAGCCATCTCGCGCTGAACCAGACACGCGTCCAGCAGTTGTCGAACTGGAAGGCGCTCGCCGATGCGGACGCCGCGCGCAACGCGGTGTTCTCGACGCAGCTCGCGCGCGCCGGGCTGACCGGCCCCGCGCCGATCTTCGAAGGCATGGCGGGATTCTTTCCGCAGGTGTCCGGCCCGTTCGCGGTCGATACACGTGAATTCGGCGGGCGCGGCGGCGCGTTCCGGATCGGCAAATGCTTCGTGAAGTTCTATCCCGCCCAGGGGCTCACGCAAACGGCGATTCCGGCCGCAGTCGACGTCGCCGCGCAGGTCGGCGACCTGCGCCGCATCCAGCGCATCGAGATCGACACGACCGAGGTCGGCTACGTGACGGCCGGCCGCGACCGCGAAAAATGGGCGCCATCGACCCACGAGACCGCCGATCACAGCCTGCCGTACATCGTCGCGCGCGCGATGCTCGACGGCGACATCACGACCGAGAGCTACCGGCACGACGCGCTGCAGGATCCGGCGCTGCGCGCGCTGATCGAGCGGATCACGGTGCGCGAGGACCCGTCGCTGACCGCGCGTTATCCGGCGCAGGCACCGAATCGCGTGACGGCCGTGTGCGAAGACGGCACGACCTGCACGAAGCAGGTGGACGACCTGCCCGGCTCGCCGACGCGGCCGATGCGGCGCGACGACTACGTCGCGAAGTTCACGAAGAACTGCCGGCGGCACTGGAACCCGGCACAGATCCACGCGGCGCTCGACTACCTGTGGCGGCTCGACGAGCAGCCCGACGTCGCGTCGCTGCCGCCGCTGCTCGTCGTCGGCTGACCGGCGTGCTCGGCCTACGCCTAAGCCTCCGCCGCGACGACGTGCCGCTCGAGCGCTTCCGCGACCTCGACGATGCGGCCGCGCAGCCACGCGTGCGCGTTGCTGCCGTCGTAGCGGCGGTGCCAGTACAGCGACCACGCGACGGGCTCCATCGCGAGCGGCAGTTCGCGGATCACGAGCCGCGCATCGTCGAGGCTCAGCGCGTGCCGCTCCGACATGATCACCGCGTACGGCAGCGCATCCAGCATGTTCGGCACGACGAGCCAGTGCGGCACGTTGAGCGCGATACGCCGCGTGCAGTTCATGGTCGCGAGCAGGTTGTCGATCAGGCTGTGGTCGACCGGGTTGATCGTCACGTTGAGGAAGTCGAGCGCGAGGAATCGTTCGAGCGTCAGCGGCGCGGCCGCGTCCGGATGGCTGCAACTCATCACGCAGACCATCCGGTCATGAAATACGATGCGCGACGACAGCGTGCCCGAATGTTCGAGGCCGGCGCTGATCGCCAGGTCGAGCAGCCCCGATTCGAGCGCGTCGGCGGTCCGGGTGGCACTCATATGCACGACGTCCATGCCGATATTCGGGCTGGTCAATCGCATGCAGCGCAGCAGGGCCGGAAGCAAAAGCAATTCGGTGAGATCCGACATGCGCACCGTAAAATGGCGCTCGGACGTAAATGGATTGAATTGATAATCCGATTCAAATAATTCCTCGATTTGTTGCATGATTTGTCGAATCGGCATGGCCAGCGCCTGCGCGCGCGGCGTCAACTCCATGCCGACCGCCGTGCGCGCGAGGATCTCGTCCTTGAACAGGAATCGCAGCCGCGCCAGCGCGTTGCTGACGGCCGGCTGCGTGAGGCCGACCTTCTGGCCGGCCCGTGTGACCTGCTTCTCCGTCAATAGCGCATCGAGTATGACCAGCAGGTTCAGATCGATCGAACGTAGATTCATGTTTGCGACCATCCACTAAACAGGTTAATCACCGCCTCCGATTACGATTGCGAAATTCTGCAATCGGAGCAATCCCCAGATATTTAGTGCAATGCACAAGAATAGTCCAATCTTGACGTATCTATATTTTTAGGTATCGGACGATATTGGTTAAGTTTTCAAATTAATGGGTCCGTTTCACGTCGATTCTTCTGAATACCGTGCCAATCGGCCATTTAATTCGCGATTTTCGCAACCCTGTCGCGTTGCAAAAAAATGCGGGCGGCCGCCGCCACAGCCGCCGCCCGCAGGCTCAAACGGTCGCGACAGGATTCGCCGGCGCGCCGACCAGGCCGCGGATATGCAACGGCGGCGCGGTCAGCAGAAACCGGTTCCGACGATGCGCATGCAACCAGTTCGCGAGCGGCGTCAGGTGCCACAGCTCGCCGAGGTGAATGCCGAGCTTGAACAGGCACAGCTCGTGCAGCGGCATCAGTGCGCCCGGCTGCGGGAGCGGCTGCGCATGCTGCGGACGTTCCTCGATCGCATGGTTGTCGGCCACGAGCGCGGCCAGCCCCGATTCGTCGATCCATTGCAGCAGCCGCGCATCGCTGCTGTCCAGCACGCACGCGCTCGCGACCGTCGCCGGCGATCCGCCGTCGTCGTTCAGCAGCAGATCGGCGAAGCCGGTGTGAATGCAGACGATGTCGCCGCGCTCGACCTGCACGCGGTCCGCCTCCATCACCTGCATCAACTGCGCGAAGCCGACCTTGGTGCGCGCATCGCCGAAATGACGCCGCAGGTCGATCAGCACGCCGCGCCCCTGCACGCCCGTCTGCGCCATCACCTCGATGCCGAGCGCGCGCGCGCCGCCCGTCGCGTCGCCTTCCTGCGGCACCCGCAGATGTTCGCCCATCCGGAAACCGTTGTAGAACACGATTTCGGGCACGCCGTCGTCGTCCGCGTCGAACACGCCGCCCACGTGCGACAGGCCGTCCCATTGCGTCGAGAACTGCGAGTGCATGCAGAACGAGTCGTCGCAGACCACGTCGGTTGCGTTCGCAACCTGTTCGTCGGCCCGATAGCCGAAGTACGGCTTGTCGCCGAGCAGCGCCGGCATGATCGCCGGCGGCCGGCGCCGCGCGTTCAACCCGCCGCCGCGCGGCACGTCGAGCGGCAGGCTCAGCGAGAACGACAGTCCTTCCCGGACTTCGGCAACGCCCTGCCGTACCTTGTCGGGCGTCAGCCAGTTCAGCCGCCCCTTCTGATCGTCGGGACCGAAGTCGCCCCAGTTCGAGCCGGGCGGCCGCTTTTTCCAGCGCGGTGCATTCAAGATCGGTGTCCTCCTTCAGTACCTGACGTCAGCGCCGCAAGCAGGTCGAGCGGCGCATCGTCGGCGAGCGCCTGCACCGCGTCGCGCAGCGCGAGCGCGCGCTCCATGCCGAGCGCCGAACTCGCCGCCAGCACGAATTTCGCGGTGAGCTCCTGTTCGGTCAGCGGCCGCGAATTCGTGCCCTTGCTCGACTCGATCCGCGCCTCGCGCACCTGCCCGTCGCGCAGCTCGACGCGCAGCACGGCCGGCAGGAAGTTCGGAAAGCGCGTGTCGCACCACGGATCGGCCACGCAGCGCACCTTCGCGGCCAGCGCGCGCCGTGCGGGTTGCTGCGCAAGCGCATCGTCGAAATCGTCGAACCAGACGCCGAGCCCGCCGCCGCCGAGCAGCGCCGCCGCGACTGTGTACGGCCCCGAGAACGCCGCCGCATAACCGGTCGGCGGATTCGCCTTCAGCTCGGCCGGCTCGCCGATCGTGCGCAGCGTCGACGTCGCGACCCGCAGCTCGGCCGACACCACGTCGTCCGCCGTCACGCCTTGCGCCTTCAGCTGCAGCGCCGCGTCGATGCCCGGATGCGTGAAGTGGTTGCACGGATAGGGCTTGAAGATGATCCGGCTCGTCTCCCATTCGTCGCCGAGGCCGCGCAGCACCGCGTCGACGTCGGCGAGGTCGCCGCACCACGCGTGGAAGAAACCGAAGCGGCCTTCGAGCGCGGTCGGCGGCGCGGTTACGCCCGCGCCCGCCAGTTCCGCCGCGCTCACGCCCGCGTGCGCCGCCCAGCCGCAGTGGATCCGCTTCACCGAGCCGCCGGTGCGGTTCGCTTCGAGCAGGCCCGCGCCCATGCTCGCGGCAATGCCGAGCGCCGCCGCGATCTGCGCGGCGTCGAGCCCGAACAGCATCGCCGCGGCCGCCGCCGCGCCGACCGTGCCGCAGATCGACGTCGCGTGCTGGCCGCGCTCGAAGAACACCGAATTGCCGAGCTGCTCGTTGTAAGCGGCGACACCGAGCCGGATGCACACCTCGGTGCCGACCGTGATCGCATCGAGCAGCGCCGCACCCGACGCGCCGCTCGCCTGCGCGGCGGCGAGCGCGGCCGGAATCACGGACGCGCTCGGATGCAGCACCGAGCGCATGTGCGAATCGTCGAAATCCATCGCATGCGCGAGCGTGCCGTTGACGAGCGCGGCGCTCGCGGCCGGCAGCCGGTCGGGCGCGCCGATCACGCTCGCCGGGCCGGTGCCGCCCCAGCGCCGCGCGACCTGCAGCACCGACTGCGCGACCGGTTCGTCGTGCGCGATCAGGCTGTTGCCGACCACGTCCAGCACGCGCGCGGCGGCCTCGACGCGCAGCCTGCGTTCCAGCCCTTCGGCGCGCACCTCCGCCGCAAAGCGGCCGAGCGCGCCGACGATGCCGTCGGGCGGCAAGGGCCGGTTCGTCGCGGCCGCTGCCGGAGCGGAAAGCGTTTCGGGTGTGCTCATGCCAGTGCTCCACTGAGTCGAAGATTGTTCGCGAGCGCGAGCGTCACGTGTGCGTTGGCGATCAGCGGCGGCGCGACCACGCGGCCGTCCGGCAGCACGAACACCGACGACGCCGAGGCCTTGCCGGCCGCCGCATCGACCGCTTCGAGCACGCGCTCGGCCGCGCGGATCTCGTCCTCCGACGGCGTGAACACCTCGTTGATCACCGCGAGCTGCGACGGATGGATCGCGAAGCGGCCGAGGAACCCCATCGATTTCGCGCGCAGCGTCGATTCCTTCAGTCCGTCGAGATCGGGCAGCGTGTGATAGACCGTCTGGATCGGCCCGTTCAGCCCCGCCGCGCGCGACACGACCACGCAGCGCGCACGGCACACCTCGAGCGTGAAGTTGTCGACGCCGATCTGCAGGTCCGCGCGCAGGTCGCTCTCGCCGAGCCCGATCCGTTCGAGCCGCGGCGACGCGGTCGCGAGCTGGTAAGCCGTCTCGACGCCGTACGCCGACTCGATCAGGATCTGGATGCCAGCCTCGCAGCCGAGCGCGTCGAGCCAGCCCGCGACCTCCTGGATATGCTGCGGCAGGTCGCATTTCGGCAGGCGCAGCGCCTGCAGCGCCGGCTGCG
This sequence comes from Burkholderia cepacia complex sp. TUM26381, assembly GCF_057439935.1. NCBI lineage: Bacteria > Pseudomonadati > Pseudomonadota > Betaproteobacteria > Burkholderiales > Burkholderiaceae > Burkholderia > Burkholderia cepacia complex sp. TUM26381. Next base: position 1,129,864 of record NZ_CM172008.1, read on the forward strand.
CGATCGCCTCGACGTCGTCGCGGCACCACGGGCTGCCGATCGGGTTGATCCGCACGTAGGTCGGCTTCGGCGGGCCTTCCGCGAGAATCGCGGCGGCCGCCTGGCGTGCCTCGGCCTTGTGGCTGGCCGGCACGGCATCCTCGAGGTCGAGCACGATGGCATCGGCTTCGCTTGCATACGCCTTTTCCACCACCTGCGCCTTGTGCGCGGGCACGTAAAGGTAACTGCGGTAAGTTGCGCTGGTTTTCATATCACGCCTCGTTCGGTCAAATCGGCGATCTCGCGCCGCTCCAGTCCCAATGCGCCGAATACTTCGTCGTTGTGCGTGCCGCGCGCAGGTCCTCCCCAGCGGATCGCGCCGGGCGTGTCGGACAGCCGGAACGGCACGTTGTGCGTGCGGAACGCGCCAAGCTCCGCGTCGGGCACCGACACGACCGAGCCGAGCGCCGCGTACTGCGGATCGCGCAGCACGTCGGCGACGTCGTAGATCGGCGCGACCGCCGCCTGCGCGCGCTCGAATTCGGCGATCACCTCGTCGCGCGTGCGCTGCCCGATCCAGCCGCCGACCGCCGCATCCAGCTCGTCCGCATGCTTCGCGCGCTCGGCGCCGTTCGCGAACCACGGTTCGTCGATCAGGTCCGCGCGGCCGACGAGGCGCATCACGCGCTCGGCGATGCTGTGCGCAGACGTCGACAGCGCGACCCACTTGCCGTCCGACGTGCGGTAGACACCGCGCGGCGAATTGTTCGGTGAACGATTGCCTGTACGCTCGGGCACCCGGCCCGTCTGGTCGTAGCTCGCGACTTGCGCGCCCATCGCGGCAAGCATCGTCTCGATGATCGCGAGATCGACGACCTGGCCGCGCCCGGTCTGCTCGCGCGCCTTCAGCGCGGTCATGATCGCGAACGCGGCGGTCAGCCCCGCGACCGTGTCGGCAAGCGGAAACGACGGCAGGAGCGGCGGCCCGTCCGCCTCGCCGGTGATCGACGCGAGCCCGCTCATCGCCTCGGCCAGCGTACCGAAGCCCGGCCGGCTCGCATACGGGCCGAACTGGCCGAAGCCCGTTACCCGCACGAGCACGAGCCGCGGGTTGATCGCGGACAGCACGTCGTAACCGAGCCCCCAGCGCTCAAGCGTGCCGGGCCGGAAATTCTCGACGACCACGTCCGCCTGCGCCACCAGTTCGCGGAAGATCCGCTGGCCGTCGGCCGTGCCGAGATTCAGCGTGACCGCCCGCTTGTTGCGCGCGAGCACCTTCCACCACAACGGCACGTCGTCGCGACGCGCGCCGTACTTGCGCGCCGGATCGCCGTCCGGATGCTCGACCTTGATCACGTCGGCGCCGTAGTCCGCGAGCATCGTCGCCGAGAGCGGGCCCGCGAACAGCGTCGCGGCGTCGATCACGCGAATGCCGTCGAGGGGCGCCCGTTTGGAGGTGTCCGACGCCGCGCCGGCGTCGACGTCCCCGATTTCCACAGTGGCCATGCCGTTCTCCAGTCAAATGGATTGCACGGCGCGCCGCGCGCCGGCATCGTCTGCATGACTAATCAACATGCAAAGATGCGGGCGCGGCGCGCGACCTGTCGCTCAGACGGCGTTGATCCGGTAGATCGGGAAATACGTCTGGATCTTCCCGTTCAGGTAGTCGGACGCGAGCTTCGGCACTTCGTCGAAATCGAAGATCTCGGTCGGCTCCTCGCCGATCCAGCCGCTCGTTTCCTGGAAGTCGCGGATCGTGATGCTGTCGTCGTAGCGCCACGCGTGCGTGTGGATGTGCAGGCGGCGGTTGATGCATTCCGTCGCGCGCAGGTTCCACAGGCGCATCCCGGTCTTCCAGCCGACCGTCGTGACGATGCCGGTGCGGCCGACCACGCGCATCGTCGAGCGATACAGCGCGCCGCCGAGGTTGTCGAGGAAGATCGCGACGCCGCGGCCGCCGCTCAGTTCCGCGATCGTCTCCGCGAACACGCGCTCCGACTCGCGATAGCTCGCCTGATACTCGGGATCGGTCTTGTAGCGCTCGTCGTCATACGCGAGATTCGGGAACTTGCGGCGATCGACCGGCGTGATGCCGAGCTTCGCGAGCTCCTCGAGGCGCCGGTCGTTGCTCGCCGTCATCGCGACGCGAAAGCCTTCTCGCTTCGCGAGCTGCAGTTCGGCGAGCGTCGTGCCGCCGCCCCAGCCGAATACCAGGTAGTCGGCCGGATCGACGTCCGGCAACTGCGAGCGCCAGCACGCCGACGCCACCTTCCAGTTGTCCCACGCGGTGAAGTAGCGGCCGTACGTCGCCCATTGCAGCAGCGAATGCCGGCTGTCCGTCGGCACCGCCACGAGGTTGTCGGCGCGCATCTTGGTCCGCTGCGCCATCACGCCGATCGTGCCCGGTGCGTCGTACGCGTAGACGAGTTCGGCGAACCCGTATTCGTCGCGCTTGCCGAACGGCATCACCATGCAGATCTCGCCTTCCTTCAGCGTCTTCACGCCGCGGCCGCGCTCGACGATGCGCACCAGCGCACCGTTGCCGAGCACGATCTTGTCCTCGCGGCGCTGCCGGCAGATGTCGACCGGATTGCGCGACAGCGCGTGGTCGAGGTTCGCTTCCCACGATCCGTACAGCGGCTCGACCAGCACCTCGTCGGCTTCCAGATCGGAGAATTCGAAGGTTTCGCGACGCAGCTCGCCCGCCACGGGCGCCTGCTTCTTGCTCGGTTCCGGTCCTGCGTAAAGAACCCATGCATCGGTCTTGATCATCGTCATGCCTCGTTAAATGGCTCTGTATGAATGGTGCACGCCGAACACGCCGCTTCGTTCAGCGCGAAAACGCCTGCTCCAGTGCCGCCTCCACGTCGGCCGTCGCGGCGACCTGCCCGAGCTTCGGGAAGATCTGCGTCAGCGCGAAGGTCTGCGCGTCGGTGGACGACGTGCTGACCGCGTCGCTGACGACGACGACGTTGTAGTTGTTCTCGTATGCCTGGCGCGCCGTCGATTCGACGCCGATGTTGGTTGCGATCCCGGTCAGCACGATGTCCGTGATGCCGCGCCGGCGCAGCTGCACGTCGAGGTCGGTGCCGGTGAACGCGCCCCACTGGTGCTTCGTCACGACGATGTCGGACGGCGCCACGCCGAGCGCCGGCGCGAACGCGCTCCATTCGGGATCGAGATTCGGCGGCGCCGACGGCGCATCCGTCTTGACCTTCAGCGCCACGCCGCCGTCCGGCTGGTAGCTCGTGTGCACGTAGATGACGGGAAGCTGCAGCGCGCGGAACGCGGTCGCGAGCTCGACCGTTTTCGCCACGACCTGCGCACCGGTGTACGGCACGACCGGCAGCGACACGATGCCGTTCTGCAGATCGATGGCGACCAGGGCAACCGTGCGATTGAGCGTCGGAATGGACATGTAACACCTCACTTCTGTTGGGAGATGGAAGAAGCGGCGGCATCCAGGTGCCGGCTCGATGCCGCGTTGAGCAGCAGCAGCACGCTGATGACCGCCAGGACAATGGCCAGCTCGCGCAGGCCGCGATCGCTCGCCGGATGGCCGAGCGCCAGCCCGACGAGCGCAAACGACAGGCTGCCGCCGACATACTGCGCGGTGCGGTACAGCCCCGAGGCCGTGCCGATCCGGTCGTGCGGCGCGCTCTGGTAGAGCGCCGCCTGGTTGCCGAGATTGTTGAAGCCGTTCGGTACGCCGAACACGATCGACAGCAGCACGATCGACCAGACCGGCATCGCGCTGGTGAGGAGACTCATCACGACGCTGCCGACGCACAGCATCGCGGAGCCGATGATCAGCACCGGCCGCGAGCCGTGACGGTGCGCGAGGCGGGTCGCGAACATCGTCGCCACGGTGCCGATCCCGGCGACCGGCAGCATCACGAGGCCGGCATCGGCGGCGGACAGGTGCTTGGCTTCCTGCAGCCACATCGGCAGCGCATAGAAGATCGCGTAGAACACCGCGTAGGTGCCGACGCAGCGCAGGTACGTGCTCGTGAGTGCACGGTTGTCGCTCAGCATGCGGATGTCGATCAGCGGCGTCGCGGCCCGCCGCTCGCGCCCGACGAGCATCGGGCACAGAACCAGCGTCGCAACCAGCAGCAGCCAGTCGGGCTCGTGCGTTACCGATTGCAGGAACAGCAGCAGGCTCGCGAGCGTCAGGACGAACAGCGCGACGCCCGGCAGATCCAGCTCCTTCAGCGTGCCCCGCAGCGTGCGGCGTTCCTGCGCGCCGCGCGGGACGACGTCGGCCGGAATCCACAGCCACGCCAGCACGAAGGCCAGCAGCACGATCGGCACGTTGATCCAGAAGATCGCGCGCCAGCCGGCGAACTGCACGAGCGCGCCGCCAAGCGGCGGCCCGAACGCGACGGCCACCTGTGCCGCGACCGAGATCGCGCCGAGGCCGCCCGTCGGCGTCGCGCCGTTCGCGTGTCGCTGCGACCAGGCGCGGATCATCGCCATGCCGGCCGGATACGCGGCGGACGTGCCGATGCCGAGCGCGACGCGCGATGCGATCAGCCACTCGAGCGACGGCGCGAACGGCGCGAGCGCGGACGCGATCAATACGATCGCGAGGCCGATGCAGAAGATCCGCTTCGCACCGAACCGGTCGGCGAGCCGCCCCATCGTCGGCTGGCCGACCGCCGTCGCGAGATAAAGGCCCGACACGAGCCACATCGTGTCGATGCGTTCATGTCCCTGCGGGTTGAACGCCTGCTGGATGCTGACGAGCGCGACCGCGATCATCGACGAGTTCAGCGCGTTGAGCAGCGTCCCGAGCACAATCGGACCCACCAGCCGGGTCGGCAGGCGCAGGCCCGCCGCGCGTGCATTTCCGCCGCCTGCCGGCGGGACGCCGGGGCGCGAGGGTGACGCTTCCGCTGGTCGATCGGGAGTCGTTTTCATGGCATCGTCAAGGAGTGGATTCGCTTCGTTCGAGCAAATTCGAACGTGCGTTCACCTTACCGGGACGATTGCCGTGAATGAAATGGATTGTTGCGATGCACAGATTCGTCGCTTGAATGCAGATCGCGAGCCGGATGTGCAAAAGCGGCCACGGCAGGTCGGGAATAACGACGGCAAACTCGCCGTACCCCTTGTCGGACGGCCTTATCCCGGGAGCGCGACGAATCTTGCCGGGTGCATACGAAATGATTTGCCCCGGCGTACCCCCACCGGCTGATGACCGTTTTATGCGGCAGTGCGGCGAGAATTCAGAGCAGTCGCTCTAGACCGGCACGATGAAACGCATATCGCTACGTGGGGTTGAGCCGCCGGGCGGCAACCTGCAGGCTCACACCTTCCCCGCCAGATGAAACCGCGATGCCGGATGCCACAAGCGCACCGACGTCGCTACATGCTCGCCGACCCACGTGGGGCGCCTCAATAACAGACACGGCTCGCAGATTTCCATCACGAGGCGCCGGCGCACCTGCGCGTCGGGCTTCTGCGCGTAGATCCGGAACTCCGCGCGCTGGATCGGCTCAAGCCGCACCATGTAGTGATTCGGCGTCTCGACCGTGAAGTCCTGTTCCAGATACGCGGGATGACCTGATGCGTTTCTTGTAGCCATTTGGCAAGTGAGTTCTCTTTTATCCTGGAAGCAAGGAGAACTCGATGAAGAAGCGATTTACCGACGAGCAGATCATCCGCATCTTGCGAGAGGCCGAGAGGCCAGGCAGTCCGTGGCAAAACGGGTTCGTCGAGAGCTTCAACGGCAAACTGCGTGACGAATTGCTGAACCGGGAATGGTTCCGCAGCCGCGCCGAAGCCAAGGTGCTCATCGAACGCTGGCGACCGCTCTACAACGAGCGTCGACCCCATAGCGCACATCGCTATCAACCTCCCGCCACGGTCCGTCGAGCCTGGCTGGATTCCGATAATATCGACGCGAGACTCACCGCCTGATTGGCTACAAAATTCCGCCGCAGGTCAAATCCACGCTGGGGCGCACACGCTGCTGACGTAAGCCGGTTCAGTGATTTCTTCGCGGGAATACTTTCCCGCGGTTTGGCGATGTGTCGTCTCCGCCATGCACGGCGCTCATGCCGCGCATGAAAACTAATCGATTGTTGGCGCCCCGGATCGACGCCGACAATCCGCTTCATGCCCCTCGCTTGCGGTACGGGCCACTCACCCTCCCAACCGACACCCCACGATCCATGAACCATCCTGCCACCGTCTCCTGCATCGCCGAGGCCCGTACGGCCACGGCGGCACCGTTCACTGCCCACCCCCGCACCTGTGGCGAAGCGCTCGTCGACCTGCTCGAGCGCCAGGGCGTCGAATGCGTGTTCGGCATTCCCGGCGTGCATACCGTCGAGCTCTATCGCGGCCTGGCCGAGTCGTCGATACGCCATGTAACGCCGCGCCACGAACAGGGGGCCGGCTTCATGGCCGACGGCTACGCACGCGTCACGGGCCGGCCGGGCGTCTGCTTCATCATCACGGGGCCGGGCATGACCAATATCGCGACCGCGATGGCACAGGCCTACGCGGATTCGATTCCGATGCTGGTGATCTCGAGCGTCAACGCACGGCGCGAACTCGGCAGCGGCGACGGCCGCCTGCACGAACTGCCATCGCAGCGCGACGTGTTTGCGGGACTCACCGCGTTCTCGCACACGCTGCTCGACGCGGCCGACCTGCCGCAGGTGCTCGCGCGCGCATTCGCGGTTTTCGAAAGCGCGCGGCCGCGGCCCGTGCATATCGAAATTCCGCTCGACGTGATCGTGATGCCGGCACCGGCGCTGCCCGCCGCGCCGCTCGCGCTGCCCGCGCGACCCGCGCCGGATGCGAATGCGCTCGGGGCGGCCGCCGACCTGCTCGCGCACGCACGCCGGCCGCTGATCCTCGCGGGCGGCGGCGCCATCCGCGCAGCGGCGGAACTGCGCGAACTCGCCGAACGCCTGCACGCGCCGGTCGCGCTGACGATCAACGCAAAGGGGTTGCTGCCGGCCGGCCACCCGTTGCTGATCGGCTCCACCCAGTCGCTGCCGGCCACCCGCGCGGCGATCCGTGATGCCGACGTGGTGCTCGCCGTCGGCACCGAGCTTGGCGAAACCGATTACGACGTCACGTTCGACGGCGGCTTCGCGATCGACGGCCGGTTGATCCGCATCGACATCGACGCGCAACAGCTGATGCGCAACGCACGCGCGGAAATCGCCATCGCCGGCGATTCCCGGCTGGCGCTCGGCGCGCTGTCGACCCGACTGCACGAACGGCCGGCGCCGACACCCGAGGCCGGCTGGGGCGCGCCTCGAGTGGCCGCTGTGCGCGCCGCGATCGCATCCGGCCACGACGGCCCCGCGCGCGCGCAGGCGCGGCTGATCGACACGATCGTCGCGGCGCTGCCCGGCGCGATCGTCGCGGGCGATTCGACGAGCCCCGTCTACGTCGGCAATTTCACGCACGATGCACCGGCGCCACGCAGCTGGTTCAACTCGTCGACCGGCTACGGCACGCTCGGCTACGGGCTGCCCGCCGCGATCGGCGCCAAGCTTGCCGCGCCTGCGCGGCCGGTCGTATGCCTGATCGGTGACGGCGGCCTGCAGTTCACGCTGCCGGAGCTCGCGAGCGCGGTCGAGGCACGCGTGCCGGTGATCGTGATCGTCTGGAACAACCGCGGCTACGGAGAGATCCGCAAATACATGGTCGCGCGCGACATCACGCCGGTCGGCGTCGATCCCTATACGCCCGATTTCCAGGCACTCGCACGCGGTTTCGGCTGCGCGGCGCAAGTAGCCGCGACGCCCGACGCGCTGTCCATGGCGCTGCGCGACGCCGCAGCACGCGCGATTCCGACCGTGATCGAAATCGACGAGGCAACCTGGTTCGGTCAGGTGCAGCAATGAGCACGACGCCCGATCTCGCGATCGATCCGCCTCTGCACACGCACCATTTCATCGACGGTACGTGGCGCACGAGCTTCAGCGGCGCGACGCTGCCCGTCGTCGATCCGTCGACGGAAGCGGTCCTCGCCGACGTTAGCGCGGGCGGCGAGGCAGACGTCGAGCGTGCCGTGCAAGCCGCATCGCGCGCGTTTTCCGGCTGGAAACGCACAACCGGCGCCATGCGCGCGGCCCTGCTCCGCGCGATCGCACGCGGTGTCGAAGCGCGCCGCGTGCGGCTCGCGACACTGCAGTCGCTCAACAACGGCAAGCCATTCGCCGAAGCCGAGATCGACGTCGCGGACGTGATCGCCACCTTCGACTACTACGCAGGCCTCGCGGACCGCCTCGACATGGACGGCGAAACCGAGGTGTCGCTGCCCGGCGGCGACCATCGTGCGTGGATCCGGCGTGAACCCGCCGGCGTCGCCGCGCTGATCGTGCCGTGGAATTTCCCGATGGTGACGACCGCGTGGAAGCTCGCGCCCGCGCTCGCGGCCGGTTGCACCGTCGTGCTGAAGCCGTCCGAGATCACGCCGCTGCCCGAACTCGAACTCGCCGCGATCGTCGCCGAGGCGGGCCTGCCGCCCGGCGTGCTGAACGTCGTGACGGGCACCGGCCACGATGTCGGCGCGCGGCTGTGTGCGCATCCGCTCGTCGCGAAGGTGTCGTTTACCGGCAGCACGGCGGTCGGCGCACAGGTCATGAAGACGGCCGCCGACACGATCAAGGGCGTCGGCCTCGAACTCGGCGGCAAGTCGTCGATCGTCGTGTTCGACGATGCCGATCTCGATCATGCGGTCGAACTGATCGCGGGCGGCGGCCTCTTCAACGCCGGGCAGATGTGTTCGGCAACCTCGCGCGTGCTCGTCGCCGCCCCGCTCGCCCGCGAGCTGATCGCGCGCCTCGCGCGGCGGATCGACGCGACCGTCGTCGGCCCGCCGTTCTCGCCCGGCGTGCAGATGGGCCCGCTGACGAACCGCGCGCAATACGAACGCGTGAAGCGCCACATCGCGCAAGGCCGGGCCGACGGCGCGCGGCTCGTGACGGGCGGCGACGTGCTCGACGGCCCCGGCTACTTCATCCGACCCGCGCTGTTCGCCGACGTGCCGGCCGACAGCACGCTCTGGTATGAGGAAATCTTCGGCCCGGTGCTGTGCGTACGCGCGTTCGACACCGAAGACGACGCGATCGCGGCCGCCAACGATACCGAGTACGGGCTCGTCGCCACCGTCGTCACGCGCGACACGGAACGCGGCAAGCGGGTCGCCGACGCGCTCGAGGCAGGCGTCGTGTGGATCAACACGCCGCAGCTGATCTATCCGCAAACCTCATGGGGCGGCTACAAGCGCAGCAGCATCGGACGCGAGCTCGGTCCGTTCGGGCTGGCCGCGTTCCAGGAGATCAAGCAGGTCATGTTGCCGGCCCGCTGAAGCCACGCGGCCCATGCGTTTATGTCATGCCGCGCATGCGGATATTTCGTTTGTTGCGGAAATTTGACCTCCCTACAGTTCATCCACACCCCGCGCCGCCGTTCGGCGAGCGGCATCGAACCACACGGCATCGTTCATCAGGAGACGGCCATGCAACACTTCAAGGCGGGCAGAAGGCAGGTGATCAAAACCCTCGGCACGGCACTCGCCGCATCCGCCCTTCCGATGCCATTCATCAGTACTGCGAAGGCACAGTCGAGCAGCTTCGCCGGCAAGACGCTGCGCCTGCTCACCTGGTCGGACGATACCGGCGCGGCCGCGCTGCGCAACATCGCGGAAACCTTCAGCAAGCAGACCGGCGCACGCGTGATCGCCGATCGTGCGGACGGCACGTCGGGCATGGTCGCGAAGGTCAAGGCCGCGGGTGAACGGCCGACCTACGATGTCATCACGCTCGCCGGCGTGGGCGCGGCGGGTCTCGCCGATGCGGGCCTGCTCGCAAAGCCGGACCTGAACCGGCTGCCGAACCTGAAGGACGTCGCGCCGCAATACCGCACCGGCGCGAACGGCTTCGGCATCGGCTACCTGCTGTGGTCGGACGGGCTGATCTACAACACGGCGACCGTGAAGAGCGCGCCGTCGAGCTACGAGGCACTGTGGGATCCGAAGTATGCGGGCCGCCTGTTCCTGCCGCCGCCCGAGTGGGCCGAAGCGGTCGACCTCGCGATCATCGCCGCGAAGCTGGCCGGTGGTTCGCAGCAGAACATCGATCCGGGATTCAGGAAGCTCGCGCAGTTGAAGGATCGCGTGATGACGCTCGGCGAAAACCCGAACCAGGTAGCCGACCTGTTCCGCACCGGCTCGCTCGACATCGGCGGCATCTATTCGCCCGCGTTCTTCCCGGACCAGATCCGCAAGCCCGACTACAAGATGGGCGTGACGTACGGGATGAAGGAAGGCTTCGCGACGCAACTGATGTTCACCGTGATCCCGAAGGCGCACCCGGGCGACCTCGACCTGATCCATGCGTTCATCAACCATTCGCTCGACGCGGGCGTGCAGGGCCGGATGGCGGCCGATGTGCTGAACGGCCCGGTGAACGGCAAGGCCGTGATTCCCGCGGAAAGCCGCGCGTTCGTGCCGTCGCCGCAGCAGATCGCGGAGAAGGCCTTGCTGCACGACGACAAGGCGCTCGCGGCCGTCCAGCCCGCGTGGATCAAGCGCTACACGGGCCTCTTCTCGGCATAACGACATGGCCTCCCTGCCCTCCCCCCGCGATGCAGGGTCGGCCGGCGCCGGAACGGCCGGTGCCGGCCCCGACACCGCCGCCGCGCTGGCCGGCATGCCGCCGTGGCTGCTGCTCGCACCGATCCTCGCGTTCCTCGCGGTGCTTGCCGCCGCGACGCTCACGGTGTTGCGAATGAGCGTCGGCGTATCCGGCGACGAATGGCGGACCTTCACGCTGCAGAACTACGCCGATCTCGCGGATCCGTACTTCACGACGTCGCTGTGGCTCACGCTGCGTCTCGCGTTCCAGAGCATGGTATGCGCGGTGCTGCTCGCGATCCCGGTTGCGCTCGCGATGGCGCGCACCGAATCGCGGCTCGCGCGCCGGCTGCTGCTCGCCGGCGTACTGCTGCCGCTGCTCGTGAACCTGCTGCTGCAAGGGTACGGCTGGCTCGTGATGCTCGGCCCGGCCGGGTTGCTCAACCGCGCGCTGCTCGCCACCGGCATGATCGGGCGGCCGCTGCAATTGCTGTACCGCGAGCACGGCGTGCTGCTCGGCCTGATCCAGACCGCGTTCCCGCTCGCGGTGCTGCCGCTGTCGAGCGCGCTGCGCGCGGTGTCCCGCGCGTACGACGAAGCCGCCGCGACGCTCGGCGCGAGCCGCTGGCAAACGCTGCGGCACGTGACGCTGCCGCTCGCGATGCCCGGCCTCGTCTCGGGTGCGCTGCTCGTGTTCGCGTACAACGCCAGCGCATTCGCGGTGCCGCTGCTGCTCGGTGGCCGGCGCGTGCCGATGCTCGCGGTGCTCGTGCACGACCAGGTCGCACCGTTGCTCAACTGGCCGGCCGCATCGGCATCGGGCATCGTGCTGATGGGCGCGACGCTCGTCGTCATGGCGGTTTCCCAGCGCCTCGTGCGCACCCTGCAACGTTCCGGCGAGGTGAACCGATGAACGCCCTGCTCCTGCGCACGCCCATGCCCGGCCGCCTCGGACGCGTAACGGGGGCACTCGCGACACTCGTGCTGTTCCTCGCCGCGCTGCCGATCCTGACGATGATCACGATGTCGTTCGGCGCGTCGGGCACGCTCGAATTCCCGCCGCGCGAATTCAGCCTGCACTGGTATCGCGCCGCATGGCAGACGTTCGTCTCGTCAGACGCGGGCAGCGCGCAGTCGATGGGCGCCGCGTTGACGACGAGCCTCGTCGTCGCGGTCGCGACGATGCTGATCGCGACCGCCGTGTCGGTACCTGCGGCGTACGCACTGTCGCGCTACCGCTTCCGCGGCAAGACGCTCGTCGAGCAGCTCGTCGCGCTGCCGATCGTCTATCCGCTCGTGATGCTCGGCCTCGCGCTGCTGATCGTGTTCAACGCGCTGCCGGTCGAACTCGGCATCGCGCGGCTCGTCGTCGCCCACGTGATCCTGACGCTGCCGTTCACCGTGAAGAACTGCGCGGCCTCGGTCGCATCGATCGGCCCCGACTTCGAGGAAGCCGCGTGCCTGATGGGCGCGAGCCCGCGCCGCGCGCTCGTCGACGTCGTGCTGCCGCTGATGCGGCCCGGCATTCTCGCCGGGATGCTGTTCGCGTTCATCGTGTCGTTCAACGAATTCACGGTGACGTTCTTCCTGTACAGCATCGACACGATGACCCTGCCCGTCTGGCTCTACAGCCGCACCGTGTCGTCGCTCGACCCGACCGTGTTCTGCTTCGCCGTGTTCACCGTCGCGATCGACTTCGCGCTGATCTGGATGCTCGAAAAACTCGTCGGCGACAAGGGCGTCGCGCTCTGACGCGCGCCCTGCCCCGCTCCCGCCCGCGCAAGGACCCCTCATGACCCAGCTCATCCTCCAGAACGTGACGAAGCGCTTCCATCAGGCGTATGCGGTCGATCACGTCGACCTGTCGGTGCCGGACGGCAAGCTTGTCTGCTTCCTCGGCCCGTCCGGCTGCGGCAAGACCACGCTGATGCGGATCATCGCCGGCCTGGAAACGCCGACCTCCGGCACCCTGACGTTCGCCGGCCACGACCTCACGAACGTGCCCGCCAACCGGCGCGACTTCGGCATGGTGTTTCAGTCGCTCGCGCTGTTTCCGCACATGACCGTCGCGCAGAACATCGCGTACCCGCTGCGGCTGCGCAAGACGGCCAAGGCCGCGCAGGCGCGGCGCGTCGCCGAGTTGCTGGAGTTGATCCAGCTTCCGCACATGGCCGACCGGCTCGTCACGCAACTCTCGGGCGGGCAGCGCCAGCGCGTCGCGATTGCACGCGCGATCGCGTCGTCGCCGCGCCTGCTGCTGCTCGACGAACCGTTGTCGGCGCTCGACGCGAAGCTGCGCGAGGCGATGCAGGTCGAGATCCGACTGCTCCAGCAACGGCTCGGCATCACGACGATCATGGTCACGCACGACCAGCGCGAAGCGATGACGATGGCCGACGAGATCGTCGTGATGGAGAAAGGCCGGATACAGCAGGTGGGCCGGCCGCTCGACATCTACCGCGATCCGGTCAACGAATTCGTCGCCGACTTCATCGGCCTCGGCAACATCCTACCGGTCGCGTGCGACGGAGACGACGCGATCGTGCTGCCGGGCGGACAACGGCTCGCGATCCGGCGCGCGCCCGACGCGCCGCGCGCGGACGACGCCGTGCGCCTGCTGATTCGCCCCGAGGACGTGTGCGTGCGCGCGGCCTCGGTCTCGCCGTCCGCGCCGAACACGCTCGCCGGCACAGTCACGTTCGTGCGCGACGTCGGCGCGTCGATCGAGGCGACGATCGATTGCCGCGGCTTCACGCTGACGGCCGCGACGACGCCGCGCGAAACGCCCGACCTGCACGTCGGCATGCCGGTCGCCGCCGAGCTACCCGCGCATGCATGCAAGCTGATCGCCGCACGCGGCGCCTGATTTCCTGTTCTTTCCCCAGCGCAGCAACAAGGACTCCATCATGAACGCATCGACCCAAGCCCACCGTCTCGTGCGACGCCTGCTCGCCCGCACCGCCCTCGTCTGCACCTGCGCGGCGGGTCTCGCCGCCGTCGCGCCGCTCGCACATGCCGACGCACTCGACACGATCGCGAAATCCGGCGTCGTGCGCATCGGCGTGTTCGAGGACTACCCGCCGTTCGGCTCGATCGGCCCCGACATGAAGCCGCAAGGTTACGACATCGACATGGCGACGCTGATCGGCAAGGCGCTCAACGCGAAGGTCGAGCTCGTGCAGGTCACCGGCGACAACCGGATGGCCTATCTCGCCGACCGCAAGACCGACATGCTGTTGTCGGTCGGACAGACGCCGGAACGCGCGAAGGTGATCGACTTCTCGAACGCCTACGCGCCGTACTACCTCGCGGTATTCGGCCCGAAGTCGCTCGCCGTGAAGGGCACCGCCGATCTCGCCGGCAAATCGGTCGCGGTCGCGCGCGGTACGCTCGAAGACCTGAGCGTCAGCAAGGTCGCGCCGCCGAGCGCGACGATCAAGCGCTTCGACGATCCGAACGGTGCGATCGCGGCGTTCCTGTCGGGACAGGCGCAGCTGCTGGTGGTCGGCAACGACGTCGGCGCAACGATCATCGCGCGTCATCCGTCGATCGATCCGGAACAGAAGTTCTCGCTGTTCAGCTCGCCCGATCACGTCGGCCTGAACAAGAACGAGCCGCGCCTGATGCAGAAGGTCAACGACGCGATCGCCGGCGCGAAGAAGAGCGGCACGCTGAACACGTTGTCGCAGAAGTGGCTGCACGCGGCGCTGCCGGCCGACCTGTGATGCGCGCCGCCCCCGCCCCGTATTCACGACGAAAGGCATCGCGATGATCTACGTGTTCGACTTCAGCGATTTCGGCCTCTACGCCGGCATGCTTGCGCGCGGAATCGGCGTGACGCTCGGCCTCACCGCGACCGCCACCGCGCTCGGCGGCCTGATCGGCACCGCCGGCGCATGGACCGCACTCGCCGGCCCGCGCTGGGCGCGTGCGCTCGTCTCGGCCTACGTCGAGCTGATCCGCAATACGCCGTTTCTGGTCCAGTTGTTCTTCATCTTCTTCGGGCTGCCAGCAATCGGCGTACACATCGACGAAGCGCAGGCGGCCGTGCTGGCCATGACGGTCAACCTGGGCGCGTATGCAGTCGAGATCCTGCGCGCAGGCATCGAATCGGTGCCGCACGGGCAAGTGCAGGCCGCGCGGGCGCTCGGGCTGCACGGCCGGCAGGTATTCGGTCACGTCGTGCTGCCGCAGGCGCTCGCGAATGTGTACCCCGCGCTGCTCGGGCAGGTACTGATCGTGATGCTCGGCTCGGCCGTCGTGTCGCAGATCTCGGTGCCCGACCTGACCTACGCGGCGAACTTCATCCAGTCGCGCAATTTCCGTGCGTTCGAGATCTACATCGTCGTGACCGCGATCTACCTGCTGCTGTCGATCGCGCTGCGCATGCTGCTCAATCGCATCGGTCGCCGGCTGTTCTCGGGTCGCACACAGCGCGGCGCGGCGGCCACGCCCCAGCGCGCTCGCGTGGCCCGCTTCACGTGGCGCGCCCGCTCTCCTGAAACCCGCCTTCCCACGGAGCGTGCACGATGATCGAATTCACCTTCCAGGATATTGCGTGGAACCTGCTGCTCGCCGCACGCTGGACCTTGCTGCTGTCGCTGATCACGTTCGTCGGCGGCAGCATTGGCGGCTTCGCGCTGCTCGCGATGCGCATTTCGCCGGCGCCGGCGCTGCGCCGCTTCGTGATCCTGTACGTCGAGGTATTCCAGGGCACGCCGTTGCTGATGCAACTGTTCCTAGGATTTTTTGGATTGCCGCTCATCGGCATCGACGTGACGCCATGGGTCGCCGCGTCGGTCGTGCTGACGCTGAACGCCAGCGCCTATCTGGCCGACATCTGGCGCGGCTGTGTCGACGCGGTACCGCGCGGCCAATGGAGTGCGGCGGCAAGCCTTGGCATGACGTGGACTCAGCAGCTGCGCTACGTGGTGTGGCCGCAGGCGTGGAAGATCGCGCTGCCGCCGACCGTCGGTTTCCTCGTGCAGGCGGTGAAGAGCACCGCACTCACGTCGATCATCGGGCTGACCGAACTGACCAAGACCGGCAACATCATCACCAACGCGGTATTCAAGCCGTTTCCGATCTATGCGATGGTCGCGCTGCTCTACTTCGCGATGTGCTTCCCGTTGACGTGGTACGCCCGCGTGCTCGAACGCCGCTACCGCGTCGCGAAGGCACGCTGAACCGGCGCCACGCGCGCCTCATTACGATGCAGGTATCCCCCATGATTTCCATCAGCAACGTTTCGAAGTGGTACGGCCAGTTTCAGGTCCTCACCGACTGCACGACCGAGGTCAACAAAGGTGAAGTGGTCGTCGTGTGCGGCCCGTCGGGCTCGGGCAAGTCGACGCTGATCAAGACCGTGAACGGCCTCGAGCCGTTCCAGCAGGGCGAGATCCTCGTGAACGGCCAGTCGGTCGGCAACAGGAAGACGAACCTGTCGAAGCTGCGCTCGAAGGTCGGGATGGTGTTCCAGCATTTCGAGCTGTTCCCGCACCTGTCGATCACCGAGAACCTGACGCTTGCGCAGGTCAAGGTGCTCGGCCGCGGCAAGGACGAGGCGAACGAGAAGGGCATGAAGCTGCTCGATCGCGTCGGCCTGAAGGCGCACGCGCACAAGTTTCCGGGCCAGTTGTCGGGCGGTCAGCAGCAGCGTGTCGCGATCGCGCGCGCGCTGTCGATGGACCCGATCGCGATGCTGTTCGACGAGCCGACGTCCGCGCTCGATCCCGAGATGATCAACGAAGTGCTCGACGTGATGGTCGAACTCGCGCAGGAAGGGATGACGATGATGGTCGTCACGCACGAGATGGGCTTCGCGAAGAAGGTCGCGCATCGCGTGATCTTCATGGACAAGGGCGCGATCGTCGAGGACGACCGCAAGGACGATTTCTTCTCGAATCCGAAATCGGAACGCGCGAAGGACTTCCTCGCGAAGATCCTGCACTGAGCCATGCCGCGGCGCATCCTGCCGTCCGTTCCACGCCAGCCCTTCCGATGAAACGACTTCCTTCCCTCAACGCGCTGCAGATCTTCGACATCGTCGCCCGCAACGGCAGCTTTACGCGCGCCGCCGAGCAGCTGTGCCTGACGCAGGGTGCCGTAAGCCGGCAGATCCTCGCGCTCGAGGGCTTCTACCAGTTCCCGCTGTTCAAGCGCACGCCGAAGGGCCTGACGCTGACGGTGGAAGGCGAACTGCTGCTGCCGACGGTGCGCGAAAGTTTCGCGCGCATCGAAGAGGTGTCGATGCGCCTGTCGCGCCGGCGCACCGAGCTCGCGCTGAAGGTGCCGACTTGCACGATGCAATGGATGCTGCCGCGCATCATGCGGTTCCAGGCCGAGCACCCCGAACTCCAGGTACAGATCACGACGACCTGGGACCATCACGTCGATTTCCGCATGGAACCGTTCGATGCCGCGGTGATCTACGCGGCCGGCGCCGGCCCCGACATGCATGCGATCCCGCTGTTCGACGAGCAGCTGACGCCCGTCTGCGCGCCGGGCCTGCTCGAGCGGCAGCCACTGGCCAGTCTCGACGACCTGGCCGGTCATACGCTGCTGCATCCGACCCGCGATCATCGGGACTGGAAACGGTGGCTCGACCATGCTGGCGCGCCTCACGTCGATTCGACGCGCGGGTTGAGCTTCGAAACGCTGGACCTTGCGACCCAAGCGTCGATCGACGGTTACGGCATCGCGATCGGCGACCGGACGCTGGTGGACGAAAACGTGGCGGCGCACCGGCTCGTGATGCCGTTCGACATCTCGCTCCCGACTGGGATGGGGTATTACTTCGTGTATCCGGGCGGGTCCGGGCAGCCACAGAAGATCCAGCTGTTCGGCGACTGGATCGCAGACGAGCGCGCGTGACGTCCCCTCAGGCAGACAGGTCCGCGAACGCAGCATTCTCGACCGCTTGGATGAACCGGGTCATTCAGTTCAGATCGAGTGCGCAGGTCTGCTCGGCATGAAGTCGACTGGGATGACGATGCGAGTCGGAACCTTGACCCTGCCTCGTTTCCACGTACAGCAACGTGTGCAGCGATCGAGCTGGCCTCGTAGTCGACCTGGCTACCTGCTCTTTATCTGACAAGACTCGACGAACACACCCACGCCAAGACCTACGCTCGCGCTTTCCGGATCGGTGGCGGTCGACCGAGAGTGGCGTTCGCCTCACTTGCGCCGGGCGCCACGGTGACCGGCATCCGATCACGCGGCGCCCGCCCGTGCCTGTCAGCGCTTCGCCGGCACCGGCGGCTCGCCCGCCGTCGTCGCGTTGCGCGCCCAGTCGGCGAACTCGGTGTCGTAGCGATTGCCGATGTACGCGACATAGTTTGCGTAGCCGTCGTAATCGCCCACCCGGAAGCGCGACACGATCGTGTCGACGTCCGCGCGATGGCGCTCGAACATGAAACGCGTCGCCATGTAGCCCCACCGGTACGCGCGCGCAATGTAGTCACTCGACGCGTAACGCGTGCCGAGCACGTCCGAGAACCGGTACGCGCCCGTGCGCACCGCGTCGATCGACTCCGGGTTGTCGTTCTTTCTCGACAGATACTCGGCCACGCCTTCGATCCACCACACGGTCGGCTTCGCGGTGCTCACCGAGAAGTCGCCCGCCATGTCGTAGCGGCCGTCGAGATAGTGCGTGAACTCGTGCTCGAGGTTCCACACCTTGAACTCGGGCCGCAGCCACGACGCCTCGTGCGCGATGAAGCGCGCCTGGTTGCCGGGCGCGGACGGATCGCCCTCGAGATACATGCCGCCGTTGTCGGTGCTGATGCCGTAGATCACCGACGCGTATTTTCGATAGTTCGCGTAGTCATCGAAAATGACGAGTTCGATCGTGTCGTTGCGATCGCCCGCGACCGGCTTGCGCCCGGTCTTCATCATCCGGTGGAAGTAGTCGTCCTGCTGCGCGACCGCCGTGCAGACGGACCGCAGCTGCGGCATCGTCATGTCCTGCGCGAGAATGCGCACGCCCGCGTTGCACGCGTAGCGATTCGAGAGCACCGCGTCGGCCAGCCGCTTCTTGTAGTCGCAGGTTCCGTAGTCCGCGCAGTGGCCCGGATCGCCGTAGTCGACCGCTTCCGCCGCCGCGAGCCAGAGATCGCTGTCCGCGCCCGTCATGCTCGTCGACGCGAGCATGTCCTGGATCATTTTCTTCACGCGCGGCTTCTGCGTCGGATAGCGGAGGAAGCGAAACGTTTCGCGCGCCGCGTCGGCCAGCTGATAGGCGGCGCTCGTGTTCGACAGGCTCGCGCGGTTCGCGGTGACGAAACGGTTGAGCGTCTCCGGGAGCGTCGCGTCGTTGTCGAGCATCGGCTGCGCGCCGCTGCGCTGGTGCGCGTAGAAGAACACCGTGAGCAAACCGGTGAAGCCGCCCGCCGCACTGCGCTGCAGCAGCGGCGCCGCAGCCTGCGGATTCGCCGCGCTCACGGTGTACGACGCGATGCGGTTCTTCAGCGTCGGCAGGTAGTACGCTTCATCCCGCATGTTCGTGATGAGCTTCATCAGCTCGTTCGCGGTGCTCGGCGCACGCGAATTGTCGCGATAGAGCGCATCGCCCTCCAGGCTTTGCTTGATATACGGGCGCAGCGACACCGCGAGATCCGGAATCGGGTTGGCAATGCCCGATACGTCATATTGGTAATAACCGGAGCGCAGGTAAATCAGCAAATTGACCAGGATCAAATTGCTCGCGTCGTATTTATAGATTTCCTGCACGAAACGACTCGCGACGGCGTGAACGTTTTCGGCATTGAAAATCTGCGTGGCCTGCGCTTTGTCGACCGAGAACAAGCCGTAATGGCATTCGTAATCGGGAAGATTCGCGATGTAATCGGCGAGCGCCGCGCCGCGATACTGGGTCATCACCGACATGTCGCGGCAATCGGCGCCCGACGCGCTGCGCTTGCTGCGCGTGGCCGGCTGCTTCAACTGCGACGGCTTGGTCAGCGCCGCGCGATCCTGCTGGCTGAGCGGCAGGTTGTACTGGGCCTGTTCGGGCGACACCGGCAGATTCTGCGGCACGCGAGGCATGCGCGCCTGCTTTGGTTGCGTCGTCGGAGACGGCTCGGTATTGGCCGACGCGGCGCCGGCCAGCCCCACGAATACCGACAACGCGACGATGGCCGACCAGCGATGATTATTTTGATGCACCTCGTTAATTGCCACTTTATCTTCTCTCGGTTGTTTTTGAGAAACCAAGATATAACATTACATATTGTAATGTCAATTTAATTGACGCGACGCAGATAAGCCTAGATTGTATTTATTATTCGCCAATAAAAATCTATTTCCGAAATAATTCAGCCGATCGCCCGGGCGTGACCCTAGCCCACAAAACTGTCCCATTTTGAAAGTGGAAAATTCCGGCATGACGTTGTCATCGAGACCAGGAGGTCATGCCGTGAAGAAGAGCAAGTTCACCGACGAGCAGATCACATACGCGTTGAAGCAGGCCGAGCTGGGCACGCAGGTCGCGAAGGTCTGCCGCAAGATGGGGATCAGCGACGCGACGCTTTACAACTGGCGGACGAAGTACGGCGGGCTTTCACCCTCGGAGCTGCGCCGGCTGAAGCGGCTTGAGGAAGAGAACGCGAAGCTCAAGCGGCTCGTGGCCGATCTGTCGCTGGACAAGGCCATGCTGCAGGACGTGCTGTCAAAAAAACTCTGAAGCCTTCTCGGCGCCGTGAGCTTGTCACGGACTTGATGCAACGTTTCGGCGCAAGCCAGCGGCAGACCTGCGCGTTGTTGCAGCTATCCCGCACGGTCTACCGTTACGAGTCGGTCGCGCGGGATCAGAGCGCGCTGGAGATGCGCATCAAGGAGATCACGGAAGTGCGGGTGCATTATGGTGCGCCCCGCGTGTACGTGATGCTTCGCCGGGAAGGCTGGCGGGACAACCATAAGAGAGTAGAACGCGTGTATCGCGAACTGAGCCTTTCGTTGCGCCACAAGCGACCCCGTCGAAACAAATCCGCTCGGCGCCGACGGCCGAAGCAGTCAGTGAACGCAATCAACGAAATCTGGAGTATGGATTTCGTCGCTGACGCGCTGTTTGACGGTCGACGCTTGCGCACCCTCACGATCGTGGACAACTACACGCGGGAATGCTTGGCGATTGAAGTCGATGGCTCGTTGCGTGGTGAGCACGTCGTCGCCGCGCTGACTCGGCTTGCACATCATCGTCCGCTTCCCCGCTATATCAAGGCAGACAATGGCAGCGAATTCATATCGAAGGCGCTCGACAAATGGGCGTACGAGAATGGAGTGGAGATTGACTTCTCGCGTCCTGGCAAGCCGACCGACAATGCGAAGAACGAATCCTTCAACGGACGCTTCCGGGAGGAATGCCTCAATGCGCATTGGTTCTTGTCGTTGGAGGATGCCAGACACAAAATCGAGGTCTGGCGCGAGTACTCTAACGAGGCGCGCCCTCACTCTGCGCTGCAGTGGATGACGCCGGCGGAATTCGCCCGCCAGTGCACCGATCGGTGCCGATTCGGCCCACCCCGAAGAGTCGGAATTTTCCAACTAAGACCGGGACGGAAATTGGGCTAGCCTCAAGCACGCAAACTACGGCAGCACCTGCATCCGTCACGCCAATGATGCAGCAGTACCTGCGCCTTATCTGACAAAGGTTAGCGTAGAAAGTTACGCTGAGACCTACGCTCGCCGCTGTCGAGATCGGTCGTCACTTTATCTCGCGTTGCCCTTCAGTGTCCCAATACGTCCAGTTCTCTGCTTCGGTTCCGTGATCGTAATCCCCAAGGGCGGCTAGTTGTCCGTTTGGATGGAAATCCTTCCAGACTCCGTGCTCAACGCCGTGTTCGTAGGTTCCTTCAGACGCGAGAGTGCCGTCCTCTCTGTATTCAACGAAGAGGCCGTGTCGAATCCATCGCCGCCCATCAGCGGCCAGGTATCTGCTATAGCGGTATCTAAGCGCACCGCTTGGATACAAAATTTCCGCGATGTTCAATTCCACCATTACGCCCTCCGCTTTGCACCTCTTCGTCAGCCAGCACATCATTCAAGACTGCGCCGTAATCGCGACATCATTATGTTGCCCATGTGAGACGAGCATTGCGCGAGCGACTTTGCCAGCTCCTGTTCATAAGGAATGTCAAGACTCTCGACCCCGTGAACAATGCTCCACAGCACTCCCGCCCCATCACTATCGGGGAATCGTTCAAAAAGGCCGAATAGAACACTGAACGACTTTTCCGACACCCCGACGCTCCAGAGATCTTCCAAAAGACGCTCGAGCGGTAACCAGTCCCCACCAGCCGGACTAAATTGGGCGATTTGAGAAAGAACCTCTTGCTCTGACCGAAACGGGCGAAGCTGACTGTCGACGCACATGATGGGTGGTAGATAGCTCGCAAGGGCTTTCGTGTTGACTTGACTGAGGAATTGTTGCCGATCCAGTCCTGGTTGTCGAACATGCACTGCGAGCCGCCCATCGTGATCGGTGACAATTGGCCGGATGGCGAACTTGGAGCGGTCCCGTTCAGGCCACTGGTAAACTCGGGCAGCCGACCGTAGCATCCGAGCCGCCATCGGCTATACACGCCTCCAGGCCGTAGCCCGGGCGCGGCGCCGCCACCGAACGATTCGCAAACCACAAATCGCATATAAATCATAGCTCTACGGTCGGGCGGGGGAGCGTACGATGCAAATTGACGACTTTGCTTCGGACATAGACGAAGTGACGACATTATTTCGGTGAGGTTGTCGATAAAACTGTCAACTCGGACCCCAAGAGCCACGTGCAACGGACACCTCGGATTGACATCTTTGCTTTGCTCTACGGCATGTGACTGGTCTACGGCTTCACGCTTCCCGTCTTGGCCCACCGGGCGATCCCCAGTTCGCACGCGCTCGTGAGCACGACGCCATTGGCCGTGCCATGATAAGTCACCCGATCAGCCGCCCGTGTTGGTTTGGCTTGCGATTAACTTCGCGCCACAAGCCAACTCGTCGCCATCACACGCGGCTGGCTGGCCGTCGAAACAGCCACGACCCGATACCTTCGCGATGGTCGTCGGACCGTGAATTTCGCAAATCGCAGGATCGTGTAAGCGCGCGATCGCTCGACCCTTGATCCGAGAGTGGGGCGCGCCCGACAGGACGCGCCCCCCATGACTATGGGTATCGCCCTCGAGGACGTAGGGTTTATCGCTCACGACTAGCCCCTAAAAATCCCAGCTGAACGTCTGTGGGTTTGCTTTGCGAGACGCTTCGTCCGGAGGTGTCAGCATCACGATCGTGCCGTGAAGCGGGTCGCGCAGGTTCACCAACGCGCTCGTTTTGCCGTCGCCGTAATCCAACATCAGTGCGAGCGCGAGTTGAACCCAAGTCGAGCTCGTCCCGGTGTCGCCTCCAATTCGACGTTGCATGTCGAATGCATCTTTCGGGTCATCCAGATCGATGTGCTGCGGATTGTCGTGGAGCGACTGCACCAGTAGCGCCAACTGGCTGTTCGACGCGCCAGTGTCGTAGAACATGCGGCCCGGCTGGCCGCCAGTCGGAAGTGTGTCCAGTGCCTGCTGCCAACCCGCACGTAGTTTCTCGATTTTTTCGCCCTTCTTCAGCGATTCGCCGTTGCCGTCGCTGAGATCCACCCGTACCGGCCGATGCAGATAGGCCAGCACCGGCCAGTCGTCGTACTCTTTCAACTGCCAGGTCGTCCATGGAATCGGCACCCACGGATTCGGTTTGAAACCTTCCGGCGCTTTCAGCGGCGTGGTCTTCCAAAATTCCGGCAACTTCGATTGCCAGTAGTCCCAGGGCATTTCTTTATGCGTTGATTCGCCGGCAGCGTCGCTTGCTGCCCAATAGGCTTTCTGTTCGGCCCAAAAGTAATTCCATAGCTTGATTACGTCGTACTGCGTCTTGGTGTTGTCGATCGCTTCCGGTGCGTCAACCGTGTATGGTCGGATCAGTTTGTCGACACGGTCCTTGCGTGTCACCAGCAACGCTACGAAGCTATCGGGGCGTTTCGGTACGAAATTGCCATTTTTACGCTGCTGCTCGACATCTACTTCGCCAGGAGTGCGTAGGTATGCCCGGGTATTCAACCCATCCTCGATCAGCAGCACGACTGCTGGCAGGTCTGGATGCTGATCGAAGAAGTTGAATACACGTGACATTACTTCGTCACCATGTTCGGTATGGATCTCATCGAGACGAATGTAGAGGGTGTTGCCAATGCCGGCACCGTTGTCGGCGCTGCTGATATGCGTTGCCATGCGATCCGCATCAATGTTGTTCTCATCTCTCGGCGGGCCAGCCACGATAACAGGTATTGGCCAGTAATCCGTCCAGTTGCGCAGCGTGTAGCCGAACACATTGTTTTCGCGTTGTCCCTCAGCGGACATCCGCGCCATGGCTTCCCACGGGTACTCTTTCGGATCCTGCAGCAGCAGTTTGCCATTCACACCGGCCTCATCGAGGCGCATCAGCAGCGCGCGCTGGCGGAAGCGATCGACCGTGACGCCGAAGCGGCGGATCTCCAGCGTGAAGCGCGGATCGCGAGCGGCGGCTGCAGCGATTGCATCGTCATGTGCAGCGGTGGCCTGCACTGCTGCTGGATCAAACGAGCGTGGCGTATGTTGGCGCGACCACAGACTGTGGCCGGCATACGCGATGCCGCCGATCAGTGCGATCGGAAGCAGCCAGAGCAGCACGCGTTGAGTCATTGGTATGGTTCCCCAGGATAGAGTGCTGCTCACGGTGAGCAGCTTCAATACGGCGGCCCAGAACAACGCCAGGACCATCATCAGAGCCCCGAACAGGGGACGTTTCGACGCGCGGGTAGAAGATGTGATTGTCATCGCGAATCAGAATTTGTTCCAGAGATCCTTGACGCCTTGTTTGGCATGCTCGAGCGCCCCGTCCAGCCCCTGCTTGGCGGCGTCGGCTTGCTCGCCAATGTATTGCTGGCCGCGCGCCATACCCTGTTGGACCTGGGATTTGACCTGTTCGGCCTGTGCCTTCAGACGCTGGTTGCGCTCGTCGATTCGCTTGCGTTCCTGTTCGGCTTCTTGTTTCTTTTTAAAATCCTGCTGTTGCTGGTAGATCTCGCTTACCACCTGCGGCGGCGGCGTCACCGGTACCAGGTGTGGGGCCGGGAACGTCCCGCTGTCGTAGTACTTACAGTTCGCTTCGACGATCTCGCGGGTCGTGGAATCGAGCTGGTTGTATTGTGATTCTGCAATGTTCTTTAGTTTTTTTAAGGATAGTCGCCAGTCCGCGATACCGCGGAGTAGGTTTGCCCAGTCCGGATCATCAATGGCTCGCCCCTGGCCGATGGCGACATCGAACGCGGTGGCGCAGCGGTGATTGCGGCGGCCACTCATAACGGCGGAGTGATAAGAGTCAGGGGAGCGGAAGGTGTTCATGATGCGCACCTTGGCTTCGTTGGGGGTTTCCTGCCGAACGATCTGCAGTTTGCCAGGCTGGAGGGGAAAGGAGGCGGTGACCTGTAGCACGCGGCATCGATCATCCGGATCGCCCTTGCCGGTATTCAGTCGGGTTTCGACTGCGCCACGATCGGGGATCTGACTGCCGATTCCGAAACCGGGCCAGTCGATGGTTTGAAGCGGGAGCTTCTGCAAGGTGCCGGGCCCGCCATCGGTGCTCAATACGGTCTCGGCTTCGAGCTGGTCTAGGGCCTGCTGACCCGGCTCCACTTCGCTCGCACTACCGTCCAGCGGGGTGCGTTGGGTGCCGTCAATGACATTGGCCTGCATTTCCGGCGGAAACGGCGGAGGCAAGGCTTCACCGTTGATGGTGCGGACCGTGCCGACTGGGATGTCGGCGCGTTTGCCGTGCGTTTCGATAACGCCTGAGGTTCCGTGTGCGCTTTCTCCCTTTTCCCGCAACGTGAAGGGGCCGGGGGCATTGCCGACGCGTACCGGTTGGCCGTTGCGCAAGCGGCGCGTGAACACGCGTTGACGGAAACTATCGGACAGCAGCCGGACGATTTCGGGTTTCGCACCGTCGCGCGAGGCCGTGACGCTGCGCGAATCGGATAGCCCGGACGCGCCCATGCCGTTGATACCGGTCATAGCGACGGTGGAATCTTCGGGGCAGAAGTACAGGTAGACCTTGCCGCGATTGTCGCGTTCGGCGAACGCTAACGTAGCATTGCCGACGACATCCTGGGGGCCGGTCAGGCGCGTGGCATGCTCGGGGCCCCATTTGGGGCCGGTGATGCCGAAATTGTCGCGCACGACCTTACCCTGACCGTCGGTGGCGGAGAGCTTGTCGAGTGTTGGTGTGCTGTGTTTCGCTTGTGCGACCAACTGCGTGAGATTAGCGAGGGTTTTCGTGCGCGCGTAAGTGGTTTGCTGTGCGTCGCCGGTCTGGCCAAAGCGCTCTGCGAATTCCTGTTCGAGGGTGAAAGGCGAGTCGATCAAGATCAGCGTGTCGGCGGGGCGATCGCCGACACTGCAGGCGTTCGGATTGAGGCCATTGATCAAGAAGGCTTGAGCGAGCAATGAGATCAGGGTGCCCTGACTGTGGGCAATGATATTCACGGTCTCGTCAGGGTTGATGATTCGGATCTGTCGGATGAGTGCAGCCAGTCGGACGGCAGCCAGCACCATGTAATGGCGGCTCGGGGCTTCAAGCAATGGATGGGTGGGGTCGCCCGAGGCATAGTTGAGTGTGGCGGTAAGTTTTCCGCCCATGAAGTGCGAGTTGAACATGCCAGGGATGTCGGTCGTGGCGTTGGCGAAAAAACCGCCGCCCTTGGCACGGTGCACATCCAGGCGGTTGCCGAACTTGTCGACATACTGGCCGTTGACGGTCTGCTTATTGGCATCTTTCGGCAGCTCGTCCTTGTTTGCGCGGACGCCCCAATAGAATGGGATAAGTGGGCTACGAGTATCGGCGGTTTCCTGACGACGATAAAGCACATCGTCAAGGTTTTTCATGAGGTCGGCGGCGGTGACGGGTTTTTTGTTCGGATCGTCATGGGCCATGCGGCCTTGCATATACTCGGCCCCCTTGAGATCGGGTCGCCCGAGCCGATCCTTGAGCCCTTCGCAGAGTCCGCCTTCAACGGTGCCGAAATCGGTGCCGAGATCGTTCACGCCGTGAATGAGAATCGTCGTGCACGGAAACCGGTGCTCGACGTCGACCGGCGTATGCGCGTCTTTCGGGAGATTGGATTGCGTAACAGCCTTCTTCTCGCCAACCACGCGCGGGGAATTTTGAGAGCTCGCCATGATTTATCCTTGCGCGTCGAAAACCTGAACATGTGCGATGTGCATCACGTCGCTCTCGGCGAGATTGGTCAACCCTTCGTGATCGGAAACACCCTGAATGACCTGGCCGTTATTCAGCGTGATCTTGTACGGTCGATTCGGGACCGAATGCGGAACCTCGCTCGTATCGGTACCGGGGTATCGCAGCCGGAATTTCTGGCTCGTCGGCGCCTGATTGAAGCCCGGTTGCGCGACGTGATCGGTATCAGGGCCGACGAAATCATGTCCGGCCGTGTGTGCGGTAAATGCACTATTTGAGCCGACCTGGACACCACCTCCGACTTTCACGTAGCTGCCGTCTGCCGCGACCAACCGCAGCGTCTTGCCGCTGATCACGACCTCCCCGTCGACCGCTGTGATCTGCACGCCCTTTTGGGCGACTGCCGACATCACATCCTTCTGTGCCTGCAGTGTCAGCGGCCCCTCGCCGGCAATTGCGCTCACGCCTTCGCCGCGTCCGAACACCTGCACGCCCTGCCCGCCCATGGCGTTTAGCCGCTGCCCGCTCACGAGCTGCATGTGCTGCTGCGCTATTTGATCAACGTTCTCGCCAGCATACGTCACATGGGTTTTCGGCGTTACGTTCACCGATCCACCCGGCGCTCCGAATGCCATCAATGCGGGTGTGCTGGCCGACGAACTGGCGCCGCTATTGGACGCGCCATCGCCTGCCGCCCAATCCTTGAAAGCCGTTGCGACTGCTTGCTGTCCCGCAACGTCGGTGGCCTGTCCGCCGTGCTGGCTGGCATAGTCGCCAAGGGATTTGAAGAGTTGAGCGCACTCGCCGAGGAGTTCGATCAATTCGTCACGATCAAGCTGGTCGCCGCTGGCGCGAGTACGGGCATAGGCGGTGAGCAGGATGCCTCGAGCAGCCCGCACAGCGGCGGCCGCGTCGGTGCGCAGCTCAGCGCCCTCGCCGCGCGCCTGTCCGGTGCCGTTCTCACGCGGATGCGTCAGATCCCCGAGGTTCAACTGAGTATGCGCATGCTCGCTCGCCAACTGTGCGCTGATTTCGTTTGGCGTGTCGTCGAGCCGCAACTGGTTATAGCGCTGCCCCTTGATTTCCTTCGTCTTGATACCCGACACATATCGGTTGCCAGGCAGCGAACCGGTGTGCGTGAACGCCGCCGGCGGATTCGATCCGTTGCCGAGGACAGCGATGATCACCAACCGGTCGGGATCGCCCCCGATCGCGCCGAGCAGGACCTCCATGCCGATGCGTGGAAGAAACGAGGCGCCGAACTGCGTGCCCGCAAGGCTCGAGGCCACCCGGATCGGCGCGCTGTCGCCGGCGTTATCGTTCGTGCCGGCCCCTTGCGCATGGGAATGATCGGCGGGATTCAGACCTTGAATCCGCACGTAGACCCGCCCGAGCTCGTCGGTCACTACCTCATCGCCGTCGCGCGTGACGATGACCCCGGTCAACAAATGGACGGGTGGCAGGTCAATTCTGGGATCGTATGCCGGCGTGATCGGGACGCCGCGGCGCACGCACGTGAAGGTGTTTTCGTAGCGCGTATCCGATTCGGCGGACGAACTGGCCAGCTGGGCCGGCGAAGGTGATACGAGGTTCTTGCTCGCAGCAAAGAGCTGCTGCACGCGTTCGGTCAGCCCCTTCGGCAGGTTGTTCGAGACGTCGTGGCGAATCGACGTGACGACGAACTGGCGCTTGTCGGCCGATTGCATGTCCAGGTCGGGGTCACCCGTCAACGTGATCCACGTGCCGACGGCGAGATCTCGGATCCCGCTCGCGCCGTCGTACTGTTCCGCTTCGAATTGGTGAGCCAGCATGCGTGAGCGAGTAAGGCGATCCTGATCGTTCCACGAGTCGCCCGCATGCGGGACATCGATCGCGACGTCGGTCAGGAGCTTTGCCAGATCGTTGCCGGAATCGCCTTGGTCGACGTCGCCGGCCACGATCGACTCATCGATACGCGCCTTCTTGTAGTCCCATGATGGTCGACTCGCTGCGCCCGGCACCAGGCGCGCGTGCAGCGCGAACAGCGTCACCGTATCGCGCTCTTCGGTGCCTGCGTCGCGCGGGTGAAGACGTACCGTTCCCGCCGGCCCTTCCTGCAACGCATCGGGATTGTCGCAGCAGACCAAGGTGTGCACCGGGGTATCGTCTTCGGAGGTAGAGCCGCCCTTGGCGGACCCTGCCTTGACGAAGATTGAAATCCCTTCGCGACGCAACAACCGCCGCACAAACGCCGCGTCCGACTCGTTCACCTGCCGCGTCAATTCTCGTGCGGGATACCGATCGCGATTCAGGAATGACAGGTCGAATTCGAAGGCGCGCGCGAGCGCCGGACTACGCTGCCGCCATTCGTTGAACATCACCGTGAGGACGTCGACGACACTCTGCTTGCGGAAGACGCGCGAGTTCGTGCGTTTGTCCATCAGAGACAAAGTATCGCAAACGGTCAGCTGGTATACGCACAGCTCGCCGTCGCTTTGCCCGATTTGCACGTTCTGAACGATTGCGTTGATCGTCTGCAGCTGGCCGCGGTCGGTCACCAGTCGCAATGAGACCGGCACGCCGATAAACAGTTTGGGCGGTAGGTCGTGTCGCGTCGATACGCACGTGAGATGCCCGTGGATGCCGGTCATCAGCCCTTCGTGAACGTTTGCGTGCTGAAGCGCAAGCAAGCGCCCCAGCGTCCCTTGCAGCCGCCCGAAATTCAAAGCGACCGGACGTCGGTTCCAGTCGACCGCGCCCGACGCGAAGCTACTAAGTGTGTCGCTGATGCTCACTTCGGCCCTCTCAGTTTTATGTTCATATCCGGCGAGCCACAACGTGGCCCACCGTCAATTTTCTATCAGACGGTCCCGTCTCGCGGCACGAAGTGCCCGCACCCGGTTTCCGGGTTGTACAACGCCAACTGCCCGGCATCGCCGGGAGGTACCGCGATCACATCGACAGCGTCGAGCGCCGCGACCGCCCGCCGGAGCGACGCCTCTTCAACGGCCGGCGACGCCAGCCATCGTCGCGCGATCTGCAACGTCTCTTGCCGGGCAAAGAGGCCTGCGGACTGGTGCAGTCGATCGAGCGTCGACCACGTCGCTGCTTCAATAGCTACCGCCGTTTGGTGCTGACGCCATCGTGCAGCCTGGTCTCGAGCAACCCTGAAGAGATGGCCATCGTGATGCACGACGAGCCGGTTCCCGTGGGCAAGCCACGCGAGATGCACGGTGAGCGGCCGCTGTCGAAACTGCCTGAATAGAGGACGCGCCGCGGCAGGTGACTCGACAGCAAGACGCCTTCGACTGCCTTTGCATCGTGTCGCAGCAGGAACACCATCTCCAATAGCGCGTCGAATGGCGACAGGAAACAGCGAACCGCTGGACCGAAATCCGACCGATCGCCCAACACGGACAAGACATCCTTCGGTGCCGGCGTCGTCAGGACATAAACCGGGTGCTCGGGACCCAGCGTCCTCATGGCGTCAATCGGAAGTTTCCCAGCGCTTCCCAAAACATTCGGAATTCGGCTATTAGACCATATGCCGATTTAGCAAAGTCATTCTAGACGGACTGCGCGAATCAGATCGTCAAGCTTTGTTACGCCCACCAGACGGGCGTCACGCATACGCGAAGCTTACAGTTGCCGTAATATTTGACGAGAAATTTCGATGTCGGCCCATTATGGCGGGCCGATTATTGCCGCGCATATATCTAATGGACAGATTGGATCGACCAATTGAATATATGAATATGGGGGTGGCGTCGAATTGCGTTATGGGAAATAACGTTTTGCGCGAGCCGGATCCAGAGAGTATGGTTCCGGCCGCTTGGCAACTTTAGGCGAACGCGCTCTATTTCTCGCCCGTGGACCGATTGCCGGCACCTGACGGCAGCGTGGCCGGGGTGGCGCTACCCGCGGCGCGTCGAACGGACGTCGCGATCGCGTCTACGCCGGAAAATTTACGCCGGCGGCCCGGCCGCACCGATCGCTTGACCTGGTCAGTTCGACAGCTCGTCCTGTCCTTCGAGATCAGGAAGGCTGCGTGGGTCGGATTCCGTCACCAACTCCCGATGGAGCCTGACGGCCGCAACCGGCGAGTCGACGACGCCATGGAGAGACGCTCCATCCCACAGCTCGACAGTCCACTTATCGCGCACCCGACAGACACCGATCGTCCAGCCGCTGCGGTGCGAATAACCGTAGTCGCTGACCACCGTGCACCCCAACGCGACCATCGTCTCGCGCTGCTCGAGCATCGGCGCGGTGCTCATGCTCGACTCCCGGGTGTATGTGCCAGGCGTGCGTGCCCGCCCGCGAGGTCGGGCACCAACTGCACGGAAGCTTCACGATTACGACCATCGACCGCTCGATTCGGGTTGTCCATCCTGGTCCCCGCCCGTTCGGCGGCCGAATGCCGCCGAGAACACTGTGTATATATCAGGGGGATGGTCATCAAGCAAAATCCTGCCGGTGGTCGGGTCGCCCACGCCAGCTTCCGATGCCACCACCGTGCGCCGGCAGGCAATGGTGCTAGCGCTTGTCGCGAATCCGTTCAAGCCGCTCGAGCGCCTCGGCGAACACGCCGAGCGGGGCCCCGCGCAGCTGATCGTCGTGCCATGCGATCAGCGCGGCGACGAGCTCGTCCGTCTGCGGATCCAGACACCATTCGCCGCTGTCCCCGCCGCGCTCGAGCGCGTCGTTGATGCCGCGTTCGCTGGCCACCAGGATCTCGGTGCGTAGTTCGCGTTTGCGGGCCTCGTCGATAAGGCGAGCGAGCACGACCATCTGGAGCAGAACAGCGAGTCCGCGCGCCGAACCGGGTGCATGCGCAACGCTTCGAACGCCGCGTGATACTCCAGCGAGAGCTTTTCGGCCTGCTGATGGGGCATCGGAAGCAATAGGGTCTTGGCAAGCTTCGCGTGCGCGGAAGACCTGTGTCGTTGTACTGAGGGTGTTCGTCGGGTGGGCATCGTCATTTCTCGCCTAGCCCTCAATGGGCCTTTGGCAACTTCCTGTAGGCGTGGAGGATCCACGCAAGCCGTCTTCCCCTACCCGGCAAATGTGTGATCTGCGCATTGACTGCTCGAGTCGGGATCTTTGTGTGGCGGAGAACGTGCTCACTGTTCCGCCAGATCCTCGAGATCGTCGCATTCATCGAAGAAGTCTCGCTGTCCGGGCAGCGGCGCCGGCGGCCGGCGCGCCGCGCGAGGCCGCGGATGGCCGGTGCGCTTCAGCGTTCGCGCGATCGCCTGCAGCTGCGCCCACATTTGATCCGCGTCAGCGGCCGACAACGTGTCGGCCGTTACCTCGAGTGCCCTGACGAGCGACTCAAGCTGCGCGGGCGCCGCGGTCAACACCGGGCGCGCATCTGCGCGCGCCTGGCTTTCCCGGTAGGCCGCAAGCCAGCGCAAGAGCGCCTTGCGCTCCTCTCGCGTCAACGCGTCGAGCAACCCAGGTAGTACTGGTTCGTCGGCGCGAAACGTGCCGAGCACGTGTTCGCGCCGACGGCCTCTACCCGGCTGCTGTGTGGGGGGTTCTACGCGTAGCACCTTGATCAGGTCACCCTGAGCGCCGTGCTCGGGCGCGTCACAACATTAGTTGCGTGAGCGGGACGCGCGCAGGGGCTTCGCAGGATGTCCCGAAATGAAGGGCAACATGGCCCTTACTATTTTCCCCTTCATTCCGCCGGATCCTACCTCGACATGGACCATTTCGGCGGAGCGCATCGTGCTCCTCTTTCACCGCACAACCGCGCGCGTCCTGACTCGCCCCTGAAGTTTCTACGTAAAAACTGTCAAACTTCCGCGTCCACACGCGCATCACACGTCGGTCACGCCAGCTTGCAAACTCATCCGTCTATCAATGCGCATCAGACGCTCGGTGTGATTCGCGACCGCAGTCAAACAACGCTTGCTTCCCAGCCCGATTTGATCGGCAAGCCAAAGTCCGGATTCGCCACGCAACTCGACGAACACTAAAACGACACTAAAAATCGCAGCGCGAACCGGTGCTCGGTGAACATCGGCGGCTCACCCGCTAGAAGGCCCTTGCCGGTTGGGGTACGGACGGATTTCACCGCCCCCCACGAAACACCCCAGACATCACAATTCATTTAACTTTCCGTGAGGACTTCGACACCGGCCGTTGCCTACGATGGGCGCATGTTTTCAGGACCTGCTTTCAGGAGCCCGCCATGCCTACCCGCAGACATTTGCTGTTCGCCGGCGCCACCGGCCTTGCCGCGCTCGCGGCGCTGTCCTCCGCCGGTCGCCGCACGCTGGTCGGCCGCGCGTTCGCCGCGCCGCCGGCCGGCGCACCGAAGGCCCCCCCTTTCGAGATCACGCTCAGCGACGCCGAATGGCATCGCCGGCTCACGCCCGCCCAGTACACGATCCTGCGCGAAGCCGGCACCGAGCGGCCATACAGCAGCCCGCTGAACGACGAGCACCGGGCCGGCACGTTCGCCTGTGCCGGCTGCGGCCTCTCCCTGTTCTCGTCCGCCACCAAGTTCGACAGCCATACGGGCTGGCCGAGCTTCTGGAAGCCGCTCGACCACGCGGTCGGCACCGACGCCGACACCACGTTCGGCATGGTCCGCACCGAAGTGCACTGCCGCCGCTGCGGCGGCCATCTCGGCCACGTGTTCGACGACGGCCCGCCGCCGACCGGCCTGCGCTACTGCATGAACGGCCTCGCGCTCGCCTTCCACCCGGCCGCCGCCTGATCCGGCCCCACTCCCGACCGACTGGAGAACGCACCATGCTGCTCATCGTCCTTGCCTATCTCGGCGGCGTGCTCACGATCCTGAGCCCGTGCATCCTGCCCGTGCTGCCGTTCGTGTTCGCGCGCGCCGACCAGCCGTTCGTGCGCACCGGCCTGCCGCTGCTCGCCGGCATGGCGCTCACGTTCGCCGTCGTCGCGACGCTTGCCGCCGTCGGCGGCGGCTGGGTCGCGCAAGCCAACCAGGCCGGCCGCTGGATCGCCATCGTGCTGCTCGCCGTGTTCGGGCTGACGCTGCTGATGCCGCGCTTCGCGGAACACCTGACGCGCCCGCTTGTCGCCGCCGGCAACCGGCTCACCGGGTTCGCGCAACGCGACGGCCGCCCGGCCGGCCCTGCGTCGTCGCTGCTGCTCGGCGTCGCGACGGGCCTGCTGTGGGCGCCGTGCGCAGGCCCGATCCTCGGGCTCGTGCTCACCGGCGCCGCGCTGCGCGGCGCGAGCGTCGGCACGACGCTGCTGCTCGTCGCGTATGCGGCCGGTGCGGCGACGTCGCTCGGCGTCGCGCTCGTGATCGGCGGCAAGGTGTTTGCCGCGATGAAGCGCTCGCTCGGCGCCGGCGAATGGATCCGGCGCGGGATCGGCGCGGCGCTCCTGGCGGGCGTCGGCGCGATCGCGCTCGGCCTCGATACGGGTGCGCTTGCCCAACTGTCGACCGTCACGACGGGCGGCCTCGAGACGAAGCTCGTCGATCGCCTCGGCGGACGCTCGAACCGCGCACCAGCCGCGCTGGACGCGACCGGCAACTCAACCGACAACACCGCCGGCAACGTAACCGGCGGCGCAATGATGACCGCGGCGGCCGATGGCGGTGCGATGGCCGGCAGCGCAATGATGCGCGCGGCTGTCACGACACCGGCCGCGCTGCCCGTCGAAGGCACGCTGCCGTCGCTCGACGGCGCCGTGCAATGGCTGAACTCGCCGCCGCTGACGGCCGCCGGCCTGCGCGGCAAGGTCGTGCTCGTCGATTTCTGGACGTACTCGTGCATCAATTGCCTGCGCACGCTGCCGTACACGAACGCGTGGGCGCACAAATACGCGCCGTACGGGCTCGTCGTGATCGGCGTACACGCGCCGGAGTTCGCGTTCGAACGCGACATCGGCAACGTGAAGAAGGCCGTGCACGACCTCGGCATCGACTACCCGGTCGCAATCGACAACGGTTATTCGATCTGGCGCGCATTCAACAACGAATACTGGCCGGCGCACTACTTCATCGACGCGCAAGGGCGCGTTCGTCATCACCACTTCGGCGAAGGCGAATACGCGCAGTCGGAACGCGCGATCCAGTCGCTGCTCGCGGAAGCCGGCCATCCGGAAGCGCTGAACGTGCCGCTCGGGCTGACCGGGGCACCCGCGAAAGGCGCACTCGCGGCGGCCGACAGCGCGGACGTCCGCTCGCCCGAAACCTATGTCGGCTATGCGCGCGCGGAGAGCTTCGCGTCGCCGGGCGGCGCGGTACGCGATGCAGCACACCGCTACGCCGCGCCGGCCCGGCTGGACCTCAACGACTGGGGCCTCGCGGGAACCTGGAGTGTCGGCGCCGAGCGTGCGTCGCTCGCCGCGCCCGACGGCCGGATCGTCTACCGGTTCCATGCACGCGACCTGCACCTCGTGCTAGGCCCGGGCGCAAACGGCCGGCCCGTGCGCTTTCGCGTGACGCTCGACGGCGCGGCGCCCGGTACCGCGCACGGCGCCGACGTCGACGCGCAGGGCTACGGCACGATCACCGGCCAGCGTCTGTACCAGCTCGTCCGGCAGCCGGGTGCGGTCGCCGACCGCACGTTCGCGATCGAGTTTCTCGATCCGGGTGTCGATGCGTACGCATTCACTTTCGGTTGATCGCATGCGCCGCCATCCGGCCGCCGCGCTCTCCGACCCATTCAAAAGGAGCAAACGATGATCCCGATCTCCACCCGCGATGCCGCAGCGCGACGCCGCGCGACTTTGCTGCGCCGCATCGGCGCCGTCGCCGTCGCGGCCGCCGCCGTGTTCGGCTACCAGCGCATCGTCAATTCCGCCGAGCCGATGCGCACGGTGCCCGCGCCGACGCTCGACGAAACGCCCGGCGCGGCGCACGAAGAAACGGCCGTGCTCGCTGGCGGCTGTTTCTGGGGCGTGCAGGGCGTGTTCGAGCACGTGAAGGGCGTGAAGCAGGTCACGGCGGGCTATGCCGGCGGCGCATCCGAAACCGCGCACTACGCACTCGTCGGCTCGGGGCTGACGGGGCACGCGGAATCGGTTCGCATCGTCTACGACCCGACGCAGATCACGTACGGCCGGCTGCTGCAGGTGTTCTTCTCGGTCGCGCACGATCCGACCGAACTCAACCGGCAGGGCCCCGACGAAGGGTCGCAGTACCGGTCCGCGATCTTCCCGACCACCGCACAGCAACGCGCGGTCGCGACCGCGTACATCGCGCAGCTCGGCACCGCGCACGTGTTCCCGGTGCCCGTCGTCACACGGGTCGAGGACTACAAGGGGTTCTATCCGGCCGAGGCCTATCACCAGAACTACCTCGAACTGCATCCCGACGCGCCGTATATCGCGTTCAACGACCTGCCGAAGGTCGCCGGGCTGAAGCAGCGCTTCCCGGCGCTGTACCGTTCCGACGCGGTGCTGTGGCGCGAGGCCCGTTCCTGACCGCCAACCGGCCGCGTGGCGGGAGACCGCCCGCCGCACGGCCGTACGTGACCGGTACGCGCCGCCTGCGAACCCGTTTGCGCCGCATCAACGAACCCCCGGCCGCCATGCCGGGGCAAACCCGCATCGCGTCCGCCGCGGCGGGCAACTTCGCGTAGACTTCTCCAGATCCCCGCCGCTTTTTGCGGCGCCCGGACCACCCGCCCAGCCAGGAGGCGTCACGCATGCTCGCAGTGCCCTTGCCTGACAGCAACACCGTTGGAGAATCGTCCTCCGGCGCGACCGTGCGCGACCTGCGCCGCGTGCCGATTCACCCCGATCACTGGTACCCGCTCGCGTGGTCGCGCGAGCTCAAGCGCGGCAAGACGCTCGGCGTGCATTTTGCCGGCGAGCCGATCGTGCTCGTGCGCACCGAGTCCGGCGCCGTGTACGCACTCGAAGATCGTTGCGCGCACCGCCAGGTTCCGCTGCACGCGGGCGTCGTCAGCGGCGAAACGCTGCGCTGCTGCTATCACGGCTGGACCTACGCGTGCGACAGCGGCCGCTGTGTCGACGTGCCCTACCTCGGCCGCGAACGCTTGCCCAACGGCGTACGTGCGTATCCGTGCCGCGAGGCACATGGGCTGATCTTCGTGTTCCCGGGCGACGCGACGCTCGCCGAAGAACGGCCGTTCCCCGCACTCGAATCGGCGGACGACCGTGCGTACAAGACGCGCCGCTTCGGCCGCGAGGTCAAGTGCCACTACTCGTTCATGCACGAGAACCTGATGGACATGAACCATCAGTTCCTGCACCGCAAGCAGATGGGACAGATGCGCGCGCGCTCGGTCGGCCGCCGCCGCGGCGACGACTGGGTCGAGGTCGACTACACGTTCGCGCGGATGGAAGGCAAGCAGCCGGTCGGCGAAGCGCTCGTGTTCGGCGCGAGCAAGAAGCCCGCTGACCAGTCCGACAAGAGCGTGATGACGGTACGCACCGGCTACCCGTACCAGACGCTGCAGATCCGGTCGAGCGAAGGCACGCTCGTGATGGATCTGTGGATCGTCTACGTTCCGCTCGACGCCGAGCAGCGTACCAACCGCACGTTCGGACTGCTGTCGATCCACAAACCCGGCATCCCGTTCGCACTCGATCTCGCGTGGCCACTGCTCGTGTGGTTCACCGAACGCATCTTCCGCGAGGATCGCTGGATCGTCGAGCGCGAGCAGGAAGCGCACGATCGTCAGGGCGCCGACTGGAACCACGAGGTGTTTCCGGTCATCAACGAGCTGCGCGACCTGCTGCGCCAGTGCGGCGCGCGCACCGTGATCCCGATCCGCGAGACGCGCGAAGGCGCGTGACGCATGCGGCGCGCCGCGATGCGCGCCGTTACAGGCTGAACGCCCCCGGCAGCAACGCGCGGGCCGTCGTGACTTCGACGGCCCCTTTCAGGTTGGCCAGGATCACTTCGATATCGGGCAAGCCGATCTCGATGATCACCTGACGGCATGCGCCGCACGGCGCGATCGGGCCGTCCGTGTCGCCGACGACCGCGAGCCGCGCGAAGTCGCCGGGACGATAGCCGGCGGCGATCGCCGAAAACATCGCCGTGCGTTCCGCGCAATTGCACAGTCCGTAGGACGCGTTCTCGACGTTGCAGCCGTGGAAAACCGTCCCGTCGCGCGCCTGCAGCGCCGCGCCGACCTTGAAACGCGAATACGGCGCATACGCGCGTTCGCGCGCCGCCTTGGCCTGCTCGAGCAGTTCGTCTCGTTCCATCGAAATGGTGCCTCCGGGAGTAGGGTCAGCCGATCTGCCGGTAAAGGGTCGGCGGCGCTTCGCCGGTCTCGCCGAGCACGTAGCTGCGCCGGACCGCGTCCACCGCATGCGCCGCCGACGCGTGATCGTGCGCGTGCACGTAGCCGAGCGGCTCGCCGGCCTCGACGCGCTGCCCGATCTCCGTCAGCGCCGTCAGGCCGACGCTGACGTCGATCGCGTCCTCCGCGCGCGTGCGGCCACCGCCGAGTGCGACGACCGCCAGTCCGAGCCCGCGACAATCGACCCGCTGCACCACGCCGGCCGCAGGCGACGCAACCGGCACGATCACCGCCGCCCGCGCCAGATGCCGGGCGGGCGCGTCGATCAGGTCCGCGGGGCCGCCGAGCGCCACGACCATTCTCGCGAAGCGTTCGGCCGCCGCGCCCGAATCGAGCGCCTGCCGCAGCTTCACGCGCGCGTGGGCGACATCGCGTGCCAGCCCGCCGGTGACGAGCAGCTCCGCCGACAGCGCCATCGTCACGTCATGCAGACGCGCCGGGCGCGACTTGCCCGTCAGGTAGTCGATCGCGCATGCCACCTCGAGCGCGTTGCCCGCGCACGGCGCGAGCGACTGGTTCATGTCGGTGAGGATCGCGGTCGTCTTCATGCCCGCACCGTTGCCGACGTCGACGATGCTGCGCGCCAGTTCCGCCGATTTCTCCGCGGTCGGCATGAACGCGCCGGAGCCGACCTTCACGTCCATCACGAGCCCGTCGAGCCCCGCGGCAAGCTTCTTCGACAGGATCGACGCGGTGATCATCGCGACCGACTCGACGGTCGCCGTCACGTCGCGAATCGCATAGATGCGCTTGTCGGCCGGCGCGAGCCGCTCGGTCTGGCCGATGATCGCGACGCCGACCTCGCGCACCGTGCGGCGAAATGCATCCGTCGCAGGCATCACGTCGTAGCCGGGAATCGCGCTGAGCTTGTCGAGCGTGCCGCCGGTGTGGCCGAGCCCGCGCCCCGAAATCATCGGTACGTAGCCGCCGCACGCAGCCACCATCGGCCCGAGCATCAACGACACGACATCGCCGACGCCGCCCGTCGAATGCTTGTCGATCACCGGCCCGTCGAGATCGAGCGCACGCCAGTCGAGCACGTCGCCGGAATCGCGCTGCGCGAGCGTCAGCGCGACGCGCTCGTCGGTGCTCAGGTCGTTGAAATACACGGCCATCGCGAACGCCGCCACCTGGCCCTCGGTCACGCTGCCGTCGGTCACGCCGCGCACGAACGCGGCGATCCCGTCGCGATCGAGCGGCTGCCCGTCGCGCTTCCTGCGAATGAATTCCTGCGGTAGAAACATCGTTGCCTCTCTTCGAACGGTCGGAGTCTACTGCACGGTTCAATGCAGCGAGAAGAACAGGCCGGCAATCGCCGCGCTCATCAGGTTCGACAGCGTTGCCGCCGTCAGCGCGCGCAAGCCGTGCCGTGCGACTTCCGAGCGGCGCTCGGGCGCGACCGCGCTGAAGCCGCCCGCGAGAATCGCGATCGACGAGAAGTTCGCGAAGCCGCACAGCGCGAACGACACGATCGCGAGCGTCTTCGGGTCGAGCACCTGCAAGCCGGCCGCCGCGACGTGCTCGCCGCCCTTCAGGTACGGCGACAAGTCGCCGTACGCAACGAATTCGTTGAAGATCAGTTTCTCGCCGATGAAGTTGCCGGCCAGCGTCGCATCGTGCCAAGGCACGCCGATGACCCACGCGAGCGGCGCGAACAGGTGGCCGATGAGCCCCACCAGCGTGACCTGCGGAAAGCCTGCGAACGCGGCCGCGCCGCCGACGATCAGGTTCATCAGCGCGATGAGTCCGACGAACGCGATCAGCATCGCGCCGACGTTGATCGCGATCCGCAGGCCGACCGACGCACCGGACGCCGCGGCCTCGATCACGTTGGCGGCCCGCTTGTCGTCGAAATCGAGACCGTCGACCACGATGCGGCTCGGTTCGACGGTCGGAAACAGCAGCTTGCCGAACAGCAGCCCGCCCGGCACTGCCATGAACGATGCGGCGAGCAGGTATTCCATCTTCACGCCGAGGCCGGCGTAGCCGACCAGCACCGAGCCGGCGACCGACGCCATGCCGCTCGCCATCACCGTGAAGATCTCGGCGCTCGTCATGTTCCGCACGAACGGCTTCACGAGCGCGGGCATCTCGCTTTGCCCGAGAAAGATCGTCGCAACGGCCGAACACGCTTCGATGCGGCTCACGCCGAGCACTTTCGCGAGCCCCGCGCCGAGGATCGCGACGATCCACTTCATCACGCCGATGTAGTACAGCACCGAGATCAGCGCGGTGACGAAGATGATCATCGGCAGCACGCGCAGGCCGAACACGAACCCGCCGTCGCCGAACAGCTGGAACATCCGGGCATCGACCAGCCCGCCGAACACGAACGCAATGCCGTGATTGCCCATGTCGAGCACGCGATTGACGCCGTTCGCGGCCCCCGCCAGCGCCGCGCGGCCCGACGGCACGAACAGCACCAGCGCGCCGATCGCGAACTGCGTGAGCAGCGCGGCGATCATGGTCCGGCCGCTTACCGCACGGCGATTGTTCGACAACAGATAGGCAACCAGCAACAGGAACAGCATACCGAGGAGACTGCGCAGAATATCCACCTTGTGCTCCTTTCTCACTATTTGAACTGTCCGGCGGGCGGCCCTGGCCCGCGGCCCCTGTGCGGGGTTGGTGGATGTTACTCGCTGGATATGCACGCCTGCAACGCCGACAAAAACGCTGTCGCCATTGCCGTCGATCGTTTCCCGTTTCGCATCCCGGCTATTTGATCAGTTATTCTATCTATTTTGCACAAAACGTATGCGGGGCGTGCCGTTCGCCGCCCGAACGGACACGCCCCGCATGACCCGCGCCGCTCAGCCCGCGCGTTCGACCGGATGCGGTTCGCGCAGCCGGTTCGCGATCCGCGCGGCCTCGTAGTAGCCGGCCGCAGGCGGGCGCTTCAGGTAGCGGCCCGCGCCGCGCACCGCGCGCAGCTCACCGTCGGCCCACGCGAGCGCGCCGCGCGTGAGCGTGTGCGTCGCGACGCCCTGCACCGTCATCCCCTCGAACACGTTGAAGTCGACCTGCTGGTGATGGGTCTTCACCGAGATCGTCTTCGTCGCGGCCGGATCCCACACGACGAGGTCGGCATCGGCGCCGACCTGCACGGCGCCCTTGCGCGGATACAGGTTGAAGATCTGCGCGGCGTTCGTCGACGTGATCCGCACGAACTCGTTCGGCGTGATGCGGCCGTGATTCACGCCGTGATGCCACAGCACCGACATGCGGTCCTCGACGCCGCCGCAGCCGTTCGGGATCTTCGTGAAATCGTCACGGCCCATCGCCTTCTGCGACGCGCAGAACACGCAGTGGTCGGTCGCCGTCGTATGCAGCTGCCCCGACTGCAGCCCGCGCCACAGCGCCTCGCGGTGCTCGGCCGAGCGAAACGGCGGGCTCATCACGTGCGCGGCCGCACGCGTCCAGTCCGGGTCGCGATAGACGGCCTCGTCGATCACGAGGTGGCCCGGCAGCACCTCGCCGAACACGCGCAGCCCTTCGCTGCGCGCGCGCGTGATCACGTCGACCGCATCCTTTGCCGACACGTGCACGATGTACACGGGCACGCCGAGCACCTGCGCGATGCGGATCGCGCGGTTCGCGGCCTCGCCCTCGACCTCCGGCGGCCGCGACAGCGGATGCGCCTCCGGCCCGGTCATCCCGCGCGCGAGCAGCGCCTTTTGCAACTGGAACACGAGCTCGCCGTTCTCCGCATGCACGGTCGGCAGCGCGCCGAGCTCGAGCGAACGCGTGAAGCTGTTCACGAGCACCTCGTCGTCGGCCATGATCGCGTTCTTGTACGCCATGAAGTGCTTGAAGCTCGACACGCCATGCTCGCGCACGAGCGTGCCCATGTCGCGGTGCACGCTCTCGTCCCACCACGTCACGGCCACGTGGAAGCCGTAATCGGAAGCCGCCTTCTCGGCCCAGCCGCGCCATTCGCGGAACGCGTCCATCAGCGGCTGCTTCGGGCTCGGGATCACGAAATCGATGATGCTCGTCGTGCCGCCCGCCAGCCCGGCGGCCGTGCCCGAGTAGAAATCGTCGCTTGCCCTCGTGCCCATGAACGGCAGTTCCATGTGCGTATGCGGATCGATGCCACCGGGCATCACGTACTGGTCGTGCGCGTCGACGACGGTTGCGCCGGCCGGCGCATCGATCGTCTCCGCAATCTGCAGGATCGTGCCGCCGTCCTCAGGGTCCGCACAGAGCACGTCCGCGCGATAGGAGCGGTCCGCATCGACCACCGTGCCGCCGCGAATCAGGATTGCCATTTCGTTGCCTCCTCGTTGACTGTCGGGTGCCGCATGCCGCGCTTGCATCGCATGCCGTGTGCGTCATGCGCTCGCGATCTGCGCGCGCTGTCCGGCGCGCCACTTCATCCAGGTGCCGTACACGCCGGACGCCAGCACGAGGCCGACGAACCACGCGTACGTATAAAGCGTGTTGAAGAACGCCGGCACGTTCGGGAACGACGCCGGGAATGCCGTGTGCAGGAAGCCGGGCAGGTTCGGCAGCACGCCGACCGCGAGCGCGGCCAGCGCGGCCGGGTTCCAGCCGTGCGCATAGCTGAAGCCGCCGCGCTCGTCGAACAGCGCGCGCGTGTCGAGCCGCGTGCCGCGAATCAGGAAGTAGTCGACCATCAGGATGCCCGCGACGGGCCCGAGCAGCGCCGAATAGCCGACGAGCCAGGTAAAGATATAGCCGTCCGTCGTCGCGAGGATCTTCCACGGCATCATCACGATCGCGATCGTCGCGGTAATCATCCCGCCGGTGCGGTACGAGATGGCCTTCGGCCACAGGCTCGAGAAATCGTAAGCGGGGCCCACGAGATTCGCGGCGAGGTTGCAGCACATCGTGTCGAGCGTGAGGATCACGAGCGCGATG
Organism: Burkholderia cepacia complex sp. TUM26381; assembly: GCF_057439935.1. Classification (NCBI taxonomy): domain Bacteria; kingdom Pseudomonadati; phylum Pseudomonadota; class Betaproteobacteria; order Burkholderiales; family Burkholderiaceae; genus Burkholderia; species Burkholderia cepacia complex sp. TUM26381. Next base: position 1,172,860 of record NZ_CM172008.1, read on the forward strand.
CCCACGCCGATGCCCGTCATCCGGCTCGTCAGGTCGATCGGATCCCAGATCGCGTTGCCGTAGATCACGACGGTGGCCGACGTCACGACGACCGACACCACCGACAGCAGCGCCATCGGCAGCGGCAGCCCGATCGACTGCCCGATCATCTGGTCGCGCTGCGAATGCGCGAAGCGCGTGAAATCGGGGATGTTCAGCGCGAGCGTCGCCCAGAAGCCGACCATCGCGGTCAGGCCCGGCCAGAACGTCTCCCAGAACAAGCCGGCCTTCTTGCCGCCGGCCGCGAACTGCGACGGCGCCGACAGCATCGAGCCGAAGCCGCCCGCCTTCGACGTCGCCCACCAGACGAGCGCCACGCACATCACGACCTTGATCGGCGCGGACCAGCTTTCGAGCCAGCGGATCGAATCGGTGCCGTGCCAGATGAAGTAGATCTGCAGCGCCCAGAACACGAGGAAGCACGCGAGCTGCCCGACCGAGATGCCGACGAGCGGCAGCGCCGCGCCGTGCAACGCATTGCCGGTCAGGATGTTCAGCAGCGTGTAGATCGCGCTGCCGCCGAGCCAGGTCTGGATGCCGTACCAGCCGCATGCGACGATCGCCCGCAGCAGCGCCGGCAGCTTCGCGCCCTGCGTGCCGAACGACGCGCGCACGAGCACCGCGTACGGAATCCCGTGCTTCGCACCCGCATGGCCGATCAGCAGCATCGGCACGAGCACGATCAGGTTGCCGAGCAGCACCGTCGTCACCGCCTGCCACGGCGACATGCCCTCCTGAATCAACCCGGCCGCAAGCATGTACGACGCGATGTTCATCACCATCCCGACCCACAGCGCCGCGAAGTGATACCACTTCCACGTGCGCTGCGCCGGCGTCGTCGGCGCGAGGTCGTCGTTGTACAGGCTGCCGCCCGGCGCCGCGGCGCTGTCGGGATCGGCTGGATTCGCTGCGTGATTCATCGAACGCACTCCACGGAAAACGCCAGTGCCGGCATCATGCGATGCCGGCCCGGGTGGAACGAAAAGCGGCGGTGCGGGAAGTCCCGCGCCGCCGGACGCCGGTCAGGCAGCCTTCTTCGCGTGCTTCTCGGGCGCCGCCGCCGCACCTGCACTCGCATCCGCGCTCGCCGGATTGTTCGGATGCGTGGTCCAGTTCGCGTAGTCGCCCGTATCGACACGCTCCATCGTGATGCATTGCTCGACCGGACACACATGCATGCAAAGATTGCACCCGACGCACTCCGAATCGACCACTTCGAAGTGCCGCACGCCGTCCTTCGTCGCCGTGATGGCCTGGTGCGACGTATCCTCGCACGCGATATGGCACAGCCCGCACTGGATGCAGCGGTCCTGGTCGATGCGCGCCTTGATGTCGTACTTCAGGTTCAGGTATTTCCAGTCGGTCACGTTCGGCACCGCGCGGCCGCGGATGTCGTCGAGCGTCGCATAGCCTTTCTCGTCCATCCAGTTCGACAACCCGTCTGCGAGGTCCGACACGATCCGGAATCCGTAATGCATCGCCGCGGTGCACACCTGCACGCTGCCGGCACCGAGCACCATGAACTCCGCCGCGTCGCGCCATGACGAGATGCCCCCGATGCCCGAAATCGGCAGGTTCGGCGTTTCCGGGTCGCGTGCGATCTCGGCGACCATGTTCAGCGCGATCGGCTTGACCGCCGGGCCGCAATAGCCGCCGTGCGTGCCCTTGCCGTCGACGGTCGGCATCGGCGCCATGTGATCGAGATCGACCGCGACGATCGAGTTGATCGTGTTGATCAGCGACACGCCGTCCGCACCGCCCTTGTATGCGGCGCGCGACCCCATCCGGATATCGCTGATGTTCGGCGTGAGCTTCACGAGGCACGGCAGCTTCGTGCCTTCCTTCACCCAGCGCGTGACCATTTCGACATATTCGGGCACCTGCCCGACGGCCGCGCCCATCCCGCGCTCGCTCATGCCGTGCGGGCAGCCGAAGTTGAGTTCGACCGCATCGGCGCCGGTATCCTCGACAAGCGGCAGGATCCACTTCCAGTCGCGTTCGTTGCACGGCACCATCAGCGATACGATCAGCGCGCGGTCCGGCCAGTCGCGCTTCACCTGCGCGATCTCTCTCAGGTTCACGTCGAGCGGCCGGTCGGTGATCAGCTCGATGTTGTTCAGCCCCGCGATGCGCTGGCCGTTCCATTGCACGGCGCCGTAGCGCGAACTGACGTTGACGACGTGCGGATCGAGCCCGAGCGTCTTCCAGACGACGCCGCCCCAGCCCGCCTCGAAGGCGCGGTTGACGTTGTACGCCTTGTCGGTCGGCGGCGCGGACGCCAGCCAGAACGGATTCGGCGAAGTGATGCCTGCGATGGTGCAACGAAGGTCGGCCATGGTCGGCTCCGTGAGAATGGGGTCGTGTTCGATGTGCTTGCAGTGCGCCGCGCGTTCAGGCCGCCTTTGCGTCGCGCGCGGCGAGCGCCGCGTCGATCGACGCGGCCGCGCGCTTGCCGTCCTGCACGGCCTGCACCGTGAGGTCGATGCCGCCCGTCGCCGCACAGTCGCCGCCGGCCCATACGTCGGGCAGCGCCGTGCGCCCGTCGGCATCCACCGCGATGCGCGAACTGTCCGCCGTCAGCAACGCGGCGGCGACACCGTCCGGCACCAGCGTCTGGCCGATCGCCTTCAGCACCATGTCCGCATCGACGGTGAAGCGCTCGCCCGATGCGGCCTCGAATTCGACACCCGTCACCTGCCCGTTCGCGCCCGCCATGCGCACCGGCTTCGCATGCGTGACGAGCGTGACGCCGCACTTCTGCGCGAACTCGCGCTCGGCCCACGTCGCGCTCATTGCCTCCACGCCGCGCCGGTACACCATCGTCACGCGCTCGGCGCCGAGCTTGCGGCTCTGCACGGACGCATCGATGGCCGTATTGCCGCCGCCGATCACGACCACGCGCCGCCCGACCGGCACGTTCTCCAGCGTGTCGGCCTGCCGCACCTGCTCGATGAAATCGACCGCATTCATCACGCCGCCCAGCTGCTCGCCATCGATCGCGAGCGCCCGCACGCCGCCGAGCCCCATTGCGAGGAATACCGCGTCGTGCTGCTCACGCAGTGCGTCGAGCGTCACGTCTCGCCCGAGCGCAACCCCGGTTTCCAGCGTGATGCCGCCGACCGACAGCAGCCACTCGACTTCGCGCTGTGCGAAATCGTCGACGGTCTTGTACGCGGCGATCCCGTATTCGTTGAGGCCACCGGCCTTCGGGCGCGCGTCGAACAGCGTGACGCGATGCCCGGCAAGCGCGAGCCGGTGCGCACACGCGAGTCCGGCCGGCCCGGCGCCGACCACCGCGACATGACGGCCCGTATCGGGCGCGCGCCGGAACTGCACCGCACCGGTTTCCATCGCCCAGTCGGTCGCATGCCGCTGCAGCGCGCCGATCGCAACCGGCTGCGCATCCTGGTGGTTACGCACGCAGGCGCCTTCGCACAGGATCTCGGTCGGGCACACGCGCGCACACATCCCGCCGAGCGGATTCGCGGACAGGATGTCGGTCGCGGCGCCTTTCAGGTTGCCGTTGCCGATCTTGCGGATGAAGCTCGGGATGTCGATCTGCGTCGGGCACGCCTGCACGCATGGCGCGTCGTAGCAGTAGTGACAACGGCTCGCGGCGGCCGCCGCGGCAGTCGGATCGAGCAGCGGCGCGATATCGGCGAATTCGCACGAGAGTTGCGTGGACGACAGGCGATGCGCGGCGATATCGCCGGTTGGCTTGGTGGTCATACGCGTTCCTTCGACTGAGTGGAGACAAAGCCGTCCCCGCCGGCTGCAAACGCACAGTCGGGGCGGTCATGCTGAGGAATCCTGTGTTCAGGCGATACGCAGCCTCCCGGCTGCTATGACCGATCCATCATGAAGCCGGCTCGCATGCGCGCGACAGCATCGCGTGCAGCAGCACGTTCGCGCCGGCCTCGATCCATGCGGGCGTCGCGTCCTCGATCTCGTTGTGGCTGATGCCGTCGACACACGGCACGAACACCATCGACGTCGGCGCGACCTGCGCCAGATAACACGCATCGTGGCCCGCACCCGACACGATGTCGCGATGCGAATAGCCGAAGCGATCGGCCGCGCCGCGCACGGCTTCGACGCAGGCGGCATCGAACGCGACCGGCTTGTAGTAGAAAATCTGATCGAGTTCGGTCTCGAGCCCGATGTCGGCCGCAATGCGCGCGACGCCGTCGCGCAGCGCGGCGTCCATCTTCGCGAGCACGGCGTCGTCCGGATGACGGAAATCGACCGTGAAGAACACGCGCCCGGGAATCACGTTGCGCGAGTTCGGGTGAACCTGCATCATCCCGACCGTCGCACAGCCGAACGGCGCATGATCGAGGCCGATCCGGTTGACGAGATCGACCACACGCGACGCGCCGAGCAGCGCATCGCGGCGGCGCGGCATCGGCGTCGGCCCCGCGTGCGCTTCCTGCCCGGTGAACGTGATCTCGTACCAGCGCTGCCCCTGCGCGTCGGTCACGACGCCGATCGTCTTGCATTCCGCTTCGAGAATCGGCCCCTGCTCGATATGCAGCTCGAATGCCGCGTGCAGCTTGCGCCCGCCGCACGGCACGTCGCCCGCGTAGCCGATGCGCGCCAGTTCCTCGCCGATCGTCTTGCCGTCCACATCCTTGCGCGACAGCCCGTATTCGAGCGGGAACACGCCCGCGAACACTCCGGACGCGACCATCGCGGGCGCGAAGCGCGAACCTTCCTCGTTGGTCCAGATCACGACCTCGACCGGATGCTCGGTCTCGATCCCGTGATCGTTGAGACTGCGAATCACCTCGAGGCCGCCGAGCACGCCGTAGATGCCGTCGAAGCGGCCGCCGGTCGGCTGCGAATCGGCGTGCGAGCCCGTGACGACCGGCGCCGCGTCGGCCACGCGGCCCGCACGGCGCATGAATACGTTGCCCATCGTATCGACCGTCACGGTGCAGCCGGCGGCCTTCGCCCAGCCGACGATCAGGTCGCGGCCGGCCTTGTCGAGATCGGTCAGCGCGAGGCGGCACACGCCGCCCTTCGGCGTCGCGCCGATCTTCGCGACTTCCATCAGGCTGTCCCACAACCGCTTGCCGTCGACCTTGATCGACGTGTCGAAAGCTGCCCGCTTCACTGTTTCCGATACCGCGTTCATTCGTATCGCTCCTGTGGGGTCGGTAATGTTTTCAGCCCGGTCTGTGCCGGTGCGTGCGATGCCTGTTCCGGGGCATGTCCGCCCAAGTGCGGTGCATGTTCCCGTCGTTCGCGAAACGCATCAGATCCTGTCCGATTGGACAGGTTTTAGACGATCAAAATGGCCAGCGCAACGTCTTTCTTGCATGACGCGACAGAGCGAGAAACGTGCCATCGCAATGCAGCATCGCCACGCACGCGCGGCATCCGCACGCGTGCGCTCGACGCGGATCAGCGGCTAGAATGAAGCCCAACGCGGCATGCCCGCCGCGCGAGGGTAACGATGAGACATGACGAGGCGGCAACCGAAGCCACCGACCGAGACGAAACGTCCGCGCCTTTGCGGCGACGCAAGGCGCACATCCGCGAGTCCAACGAAGCGCATCTGCTCGCCTGCGCGGAGGCCGTATTCGCGGAACGCGGGCTCAACGGCGCGAGCACCGCGATGATCGCGGAGCGTGCCGGTTTGCCGAAAGCCAACCTGCATTACTACTTCCCGACGAAGCTCGCGCTGTACCGTCGCGTGCTCGACGACCTGTTCGAGGACTGGCATCGCGCGGCCGGCTCGTTCGAGGCCGATGACGATCCGGTGGAGGCGATCGCCGGCTACGTGCGCGCAAAGATGGCGCTGTCGCAACGGCGACCGCTCGGCTCCAAGGTGTGGGCCAACGAGATCATCCACGGCGCGGAGCACATGCAGGACATCCTGTCGGAACGCGTGAGGCCGTGGTTCGACACGCGCGTGAGCGTGATCGACGGCTGGATCGCGCGCGGGCTGCTCGCGCCGATCGATGCGCATGCGCTGATGTACCTGATCTGGGCGACCACGCAGCACTACGCGGATTTCGATGCGCAGATCCGCGCGCTGAGCGGCAAGCGCACCTTCACGAAGAAGGCGTTCGACGAGAAGACCGAACAGGTTGTGCAGCTCGTGATCCGCGCATGCGGCGCGGTATCGCCGAAGGCAAGTTCTCCGGAATAAAAAACGGGCGACGGGTATCGCGCAAGTCCGCCTTGCGCGATACCCGTCGCCCGCGTTGCAGCGTGCGTAATCGGCGATACGTTACGCGATGCGCTCGATCGCGATGGCCGTCGCCTCACCGCCGCCGATGCACAGCGATGCGACGCCGCGCTTCCGGCCATACGTTTCGAGCGCGGCCAGCAGCGTCACCATCACGCGCGCACCCGATGCGCCGATCGGATGCCCGAGCGCGCACGCGCCGCCGTGTACGTTGACCTTCTCGTGCGGCAGGTCGAGGTCGCGCATCGCGGCCATCGGCACGACCGCGAACGCTTCGTTGATCTCGAACAGGTCGACGTCGCGCAGGTTCCAGCCGGTTTTCTCGGACAGCTTGCGCAGCGCGCCGATCGGCGCGGTCGCGAACAGGCCCGGCTTGTCCGCAAACGTCGAATGCCCGACGATCACGGCCTTCGGTGCGAGGCCGAGGCGCTCGGCTTCGGAGCGGCGCATCATCACGAGCGCAGCCGCGCCGTCCGAGATCGACGACGCGTTCGCGGCCGTCACCGTGCCGCCGTCGCGGAACGCCGGCTTCAGCGTCGGGATCTTGTCGAGCTTCGCATTGCCCGGTTGCTCGTCGATCGACACGACGCTTTCGGTCTTGCCGGCCTTCACGGTCACCGGCGCGATCTCCGACACGAAATGCCCTTCGGCGATCGCGCGCTGCGCGCGCGTGAGCGATGCGATCGCGAACGCATCCTGCGCCTCGCGTGTGAACTGGTACGCCTGTGCGCAATCCTCGGCGAAGGTGCCCATCAAACGGCCCTTTTCGTACGCATCTTCGAGCCCGTCGAGGAACATGTGGTCGAGCACCTGCCCGTGACCCATGCGCATCCCCGCCCGCGCCTTCGGCAGCAGATACGGCGCATTCGACATGCTCTCCATCCCGCCCGCGACGGCCACCGCCGCCGAACCGGCCAGCAGCAGGTCATGCGCGAACATCGCCGCCTTCATCCCCGAACCGCACATCTTGTTGACCGTGGTCGCACCCGCGCCGAGCGGCAGCCCGGCCTTCAGCGCGGCCTGCCGCGCCGGCGCCTGGCCCTGGCCGGCCGGCAGCACGCAGCCGAACACGATTTCGTCGATACGCTCGGCCGGCACGTTCGCGCGCTCCAGCGCCGCGCGAATGGCGACCGCGCCAAGGTCGCTCGCGCTGGCCGCCGCCAGGTCGCCCTGAAAACCACCCATCGGCGTACGCGCCGTGCCAACGATTACGATCGGATCCTGAGTCGTCATGATTCGCTTCCTCCAGTGTCAGCGCGGTGCCATGCGCAACGCGCCATCGAGACGGATGACTTCGCCGTTCAGCATCGTGTTTTCGGCGATGTGGCGCACCAGCGCCGCAAATTCTTCCGGGCGGCCGAGCCGCGGCGGGAACGGCACGCTCTTGCCGAGCGCGTCCTGCACGTCCTGCGGCATGCCGGCCATCATCGGCGTCGCGAAGATGCCCGGCGCGACCGTCACGACGCGAATGCCGAAGCGCGCGAGTTCGCGCGCGACCGGCAGCGTCATGCCCACCACGCCGCTCTTCGATGCAGCATACGCCGCCTGCCCGATCTGCCCGTCGAACGCGGCGACCGATGCGGTGTTGACGATCACGCCGCGCTCGCCTTCCGCGTCGGCGTCCTGCTTCGACATCGCTTCGGCGGCCAGCCGGATCATGTTGAACGTGCCGACCAGATTGATCGATACCGCACGTGCGAAACGCTCGAGCGAGTGCGGGCCGTCGCGGCCAACCACCTTCTCGCCCGGCGCGACGCCCGCGCAATTGACGAGCGCGTCGATACGGCCGAATGCATCGCGCGCGGCGGCGACGGCCGCCTGGCCATCGGCTTCGCTCGTCACGTCGGTCTTCACGAAACGCGCGGCCGCACCGAGTTCGTTCGCGAGGCTCGCGCCCGCATCGTCATTGACGTCCAGCAGCACGGACTTGCCGCCTTGCTCGACGACCATGCGCGCCACCGCGGCGCCAAGGCCCGAACCGGCGCCCGTAATCATAAAAACGCGATCCTTGATATTCATTCGCAGTCCATATTCAGGGTTGAGCGACCTTCTCGGCTTCCATCTTGCGCAGCACGAAGCGCTGGATCTTGCCGCTCGGGGTTTTCGGCAGCGCGTCGACGAAGTCGATCGCGCGTGGATAGGCGTGAGCGGACAGCCGCCGCTTCACATGCAGGCTCAGTTCCTCGGCCAGTTCAGGCGTACCGTCGAAGCCTTTCGACAGTACGACGAACGCCTTCACGATTTCCGTGCGCTCCGGATCGGGCACGCCGATCACGGCCGCTTCGCTGACGGCCGGATGCTCGATCAGCGCGCTTTCCACGTCGAACGGGCCGATCCGGTAGCCGGACGACGTGATCACGTCGTCCGCGCGGCCGATGAAGCTCACGGTGCCGTCCGGCTCCAGTTCGACGTTGTCGCCCGTCCGGTAATAGCCACCCGCGATCGCCGGCGTGTCCTGCTGCCAGTAGCCGCGGAACCACAGCAGCGGCGAGCGCGCGATGTCGATCGCGAGGTTGCCGGGCTCGCCGGGGCCGAGCTCGCGGCCCGCTTCGTCGAGCACCGCGACCCGGTAGCCCGGCATCGCGAAGCCGGCGGAACCGACATGCACCACGTGTGCGAGACCGTGATGGTTGTTCACGACCATCCCGAGCTCGGTCTGGCCGTAGTGATCGTAAATCGGCGCACCGAGCGCCGCGTCGAACCAGCGCACGACCTCCGGATTCAGCGGTTCGCCCGCGCTGCTCACCACGCGCAGCTTGCCCTTCACGCGCGCCGCCGCTTCCGGTCCGGCGGCCATCAGCATCCGGTACGCGGTCGGCGAGCCGGCCAGGCTCGTGATGCCGAGCCGTTCGATCACGTCGTACGTGCTGTCGACCGTGAAGCTGCCTTCGTAGAGCGTCGTCGCATGGCCGAGCACCAGCGGGCCCGTGATCGCGTAGTAGAGGCCGTACGCCCAGCCCGGATCGGCGATGTTCCAGAACCGGTCGCCCGCGCGCAGGTCGACCGCGTCGCGCGTGTACGCACCGAACGCGAGCAGCGCGTACAGCGGCACCGGCACGCCCTTCGGCAAACCCGTCGTGCCCGACGTCGACATCATCATGAACAGGTCGGACCCCTTGCGCAGCACCGGTTCGAACGTGTCGGACTGCGCGTCGAGCGCCGCGCGGAAATCGATGTCGCGCTCCGGCAGCGTGTCGCCCGGTTCGCGCACCGTCGCGACCGGCGGGCAATCGGCGATCTCGTCGAGCTTCGCGCGATTCGCGACATTGGTCACGACGAGGCGCGCATCGCTCATGCGCAACCGGTGCTCGATCGCCTTCGGGCCGAACGCGGTGAACAGCGGCTGGTAGACGGCGCCCGCGCGCCACGTGCCGAGGATCGTCGCGACAAGCTCCGGCGTGCGCGGCAGCAGGCCGGCCACCACGTCGCCCGGCTTCACGCCCTGCGCGACGAGCAGGTTCGCCACGCGGGCCGACAACGCCTGCATCTGCGCGAACGTGAAGCGGTGGTGCTGCCCGCCGATATCGATCCAGTCCAGCGCGACCGCGCCCGCCGTCGCGTGCCGGTCGCAGCATTCGACGCACGCGTTCAGGCCGCGCTCCAGGTCGCCGTGCAGTTGCGCGGCGGCGGTCTCGATACTGAACCGGGCCACGGCGTCGGCGTAGGCCGGCACCGCCCGGGCGGTAGCTCCATCAGGCATGCGTGTCTCCTGTGCGTTATGACCGCCGGCGAGCCAGGGGCGCGACGGGGATACATCGATAGTAGACAGCCCGTACATTGCAATCAATGACAAACAGAATCTAGAATCGTGATCGCTTTTGCCATGTCGGGAGGATGCAGGAAAATGGGGCCGCAGATGATTTCGCCGGATTTCGTCGACGATGCGCTCGCGAGCCTGCGCCGGCGGCACATCGCGACGGCGCCTGTGCTGCGCGCCGCCGGCCTGCCGGCCGCCGTGCGCGAGCCCGTCACGCCGCTGCAGTACGGCCGGCTGTGGCTGGCGATCGCCGGCGTGCTCGACGACGAATTCTTCGGGCTCGCCGCGCGCCCGATGCGGCGCGGCAGCTTCACGCTGCTGTGCCACGCGGTGCTGCACGCCGGTACGCTCGAGCAGGCGCTGCGGCGCGCGCTGCAGTTCCTGCGCGTGGTGCTCGACGAGCCGCACGGCGCGCTCGTCGTGGCCGACGGGCAGGCGCAGATCGTGCTGACGCAATCGGGCGCGCCATATCCGGCGTTCGCGTACCGGACCTTCTGGCTGATCCTGCTCGGTGTCGCGTGCTGGCTGACCGGCCGGCGCATCCCGCTGCAGCGCATCGATTTCGCTTGCCCGAGCCCCGATCAGCGCAGCGACTATCACCAGTTCTTCGGCGTGCCCGTGCATTTCGACCGGCCCGACAGCCGGCTCGCGTTCAATGCCGCGTATCTCGCGCTGCCGACGATCCGTTCCGAGCAGGCGCTGAAAACGTTCCTGCGCGGCGCGCCCGGCAACCTGCTGGTCCGCTACCGGCACGATACGGGCTGGGTCGCGAAGACACGCGCGCACCTGAAGGCCTTGCCGGCCGCCGAGTGGCCCGACTTCGACACGCTGGCCGTGCGCCTCGGCACGACGCCCGCGACATTGCGGCGACGCTTGCGCAGCGAAGGGCAAAGCTTCGCGGCGATCAAGGACGAGTTGCGCGGCGCGCTGGCCCAGTCGCTGCTGCGCGGGCACGCGCTCAGCGTCGCGGAGATCGCGGTCGAACTCGGCTTCACCGAGCCGAGCGCGTTTCATCGCGCGTTCCGCAAGTGGACGGGCACGAGCCCCGGCGCATTCCGGCGTGACGTGCATGCGGCTGAGGTGGAGCCTTGAAGCGCGTGCGGTTGAACCGGGACGCGTGCGAAAGTCGCGGGGCGCCCGTCCCGCGACGCCGATACGCCGCGAACATCTGCGAGTTTCGCACCGGCAAGCTCGGCCATGACCTCCGGCGTGAAGCGCCTGCGGACGTTCGTGCCGTAACGTCACGCGGGCGCCGACACCACGAAGCGCTCAGTCGACGCTCGCCGCGACACCCTGCAACGGCCGCGAGAACAGCTTGCAACCCGCGTAGTAGACGAGCGATGTCAGCGACAGGCCGACGATCCACGATACGTCCGCACCGCCAAGCCGGCTCGCCAGTTCGCCCGTATAGAGGTCGGTCGCCATGAACGGCGCCTGCGCGACGATGCCGATGAAATACGACCCGACGGCGATCGTGTTGAAGCGTCCGTAGATCCCGCCGTCCTGCCGGAAGAACGAATCGACGTCGTACTCGCCGTGACACACGAGGTAGTAATCGACGAGGTTGATCGCGGTCCACGGCACGAGCACGTACAGCAGCAGCAGGATGAAGTTCGTGTAGCCGGCGAGGAAATTGTCCTGTCCGAACAGCGCGATCGCGAGCGCGATGCCGCACAGGACGATCGCGGTGATCGCGCGCGCCCGCGCCTTGCCCGACCACGACGGGAAGAGCGTCTGCAGCACGGTGATGGCCGACAGCGCGCCGCAATACAGCTCCATCGCATTGCTGGCCGCGATGCCGAACGACAGCACGACGATCACGAGCACGCTGATGCCTTGCGTGAGGCCCGTGAGGCCGCTCACGACGTTGCCGTCGGGCGTCGCGAGGCCGACCAGGCAGCCGAGCAGCATCGGGAAGAACGAGCCGAGCACGCAGCCCCAGTAGCTCGACCAGAACGCGCTGCGCGGCCCCGTGTCGGGCGGCAGGTAGCGCGAATAGTCCGACACGTAGGGCGCATACGCGATCTGCCACAGCGCGGCGACCGACATCGCACCGAGAAAACCGGACAGGTTCAGCGAATGCTTCGAGAACGTATCGCCCGGCAATCCGTGCACGAAGATGATCCACACGAATGCGAGCACGAGCACGCTGCCCGAGCACCAGCTCAGCAGTCGCGCATACGCGTGGATCAGCTTGTAGCCGTAGATCGACCCGAGCAGGCTGATCAGCCCGATCACGACGACGCCCGCATCGAGCGGAATAGCCGGGCTCAGGCTGTGCAGCGCCTGCCCGCCGAACACGCAGTTCGACGCGAAGAAGCCGACATACATCACGACGACCAGCGCGACCACCAGCAGAGCGCCAAACGACCCGAACTGCCCCCGTGTCTGAATCATCTGCGGCACGCCAAGCTGCGGCCCCTGCGCGGAATGCAGCGCCATGAACACTGCGCCGATCAGGCTGCCGGTGAGTGTGGCCAGCGCGGCCCACCAGAACGGCTGCTTGAACACCGTCGTCGCGAGCGATCCGGTGACGATCGTCAGCATCATGATGTTCGACCCGAACCAGATCGTGAACAGGTCCTTCGCGCTGCCGTGCCGCTCGGTCAGCGGAATCGGCTGGATGGTGCTTTCCTCGAGATGAGCAATGGACTCGCCCTGACTCATTTCGTCTCCTTGTCTATGTCGTGATGTGTGTCGGCTCGCGGGCGGCGATGTTTTCTGAATTCCTCATTAATTGAAACAAGATGAAACGGCATCTCACCGAATCACCGCCCTTGATACCCGAACTTCCGTGCCCCTGACTGCCGCTCCGAATACCGCACGAAGTCGACCAATCTCGGTCGCGATACGCGCTCCCGTCCGTCAATCACCGGAACGAAAGCGCGCCGCTCAACCCGTCAGCAGCCGATCCCCAGCACTTCGCGCGCGGTTGCATCCACCGCCTTGCGCATCGTGCCGACCAGTTCGTCGATCTGCGCGTGATCGATCACCAGCGGTGGCGCGACGATCAGGCGCCCGTTCGTCGAACGCACGATCGCACCGAGTTCGAAGCCGACGGTCCGGCTGTGCCAGGTCAGGTCCGCTTCGTTCGCGAAGCGCTCGCGCGTCGCCTTGTTCTTCGCGAACTGGATCGCGCCGACCGCCCCCGCGCCCTGGATCTCGCCGACGAGCGGATGACCATCGAACGCGTCGCGCAGCGCCTTCTGCAGATACGGGCCCGTAGCGGTCTTCGTCCGCTCGACGAGCCCGTCGCGCTCGAGCACGTCGAGGTTCGCCAATGCGACCGCAGCCGCGACCGGGTGCCCCGAATAGGTCAGCCCGTGCGCATAGACGCCCCCCTTGTCGACCAGCGCATCGCCGACGCGCCGACTCATGATCAGGCCGCCCATCGGCACATAGCCCGACGTCAGCCCCTTGGCCATGCAGATCAGGTCAGGCTCGAAGCCGAAGTGACGATGCGCGAACCACTCGCCGGTGCGGCCGAAGCCGCCGATCACTTCGTCCGCGCAGAGCAGCACGTCGTACTGGCGGCAGATGCGCTCGATCTCCTGCCAGTAGCCGTCCGGCGGAAAAATCATCCCGCCGGCGCCCTGGAATGGCTCCGCGACAAACGCGGCGACGCGGTCCGCGCCTATCTCGAGAATCTTGCGCTCGAGCGACAGCGCCGCCTGCTTGCCGAACGCCTCGGGGCTCAGGTCGCCGCCGTTCGCGTACCAGTAAGGTTCGTCGACGTGCGTGACGTTCGGAATCGGCAGGTCGCCCATTTCATGCATGAACGCCATGCCGCCCAGCGATGCGCTGCCGACCGTCGACCCGTGATAACCGTTCACGCGCCCGATCAGCACCTTCTTTTCGGGCTTGCCCATCACGTCCCAGAAGCGCCGCACCGTGCGGATCAGCACTTCATTCGATTCGGAACCCGAATTGGTATACACGACGTGGCTGAAGCGATTGCCGAGCAGCGCGAACAGCCGCTCCGACAGCTCGATCACCGACGGGTGCGTCGTATGAAAGAACATGTTGTAGTAGGACAGTTCCCTCATCTGCCGCGCGGCGGCATCGATCAACTCCGGACGGCCATAGCCGACGTTGGTGCACCACAGCCCGGACATGCCGTCCAGATAGCGGTTGCCGTCGTTATCCCATAGATATACACCTTCGCCGCGTACCATCACGCGCGCGCCCTCTTCGTTCAGCGCCTTCTGGTCGACGAATGCATGCAGGTGATGCGCGGCGTCGCTGCGTTGATAGTCCTGCGTCGTACGATGCGGAAAGTTGGGCGCATTCATGAGCGAGTCTCCGGTTCGTTGTATGGATGAAAATCGTTGACGTGCGGCGCGGTGCGGCCGCCAGCGGCCCACCGCATCGAATCAGTAGCTGATCCAGGTCGTCTTGAGTCCCGTGTACTTGTCGATCGCGTGCAGCGACAGGTCGCGGCCGAAGCCCGACTGGCGGAACCCGCCGAACGGCGTTTGCGCGCTCAGCGCATCGACCGTGTTGACGGACACCGTGCCGGCGCGCAGCCGGCCCGCTACGCGATGCGCACGCGACAGGCTGCCGGTCCACACCGACGCGGCAAGGCCGTAGATCGAGTCGTTCGCGAGCCGCACAGCCTCGTCCTCGGTATCGAACGCCATCACCGACAGCACGGGCCCGAAGATCTCCTCGCGTGCGATCGCGTCGCCAGGCGTCACGTCGATGAAGATCGTCGGCTCGATGAAGTAGCCCTTGCCGTCGACACGCGGTGCGCCGCCGCCGATCGCGAGTGTCGCGCTGTCGCGGCCGCGCGCGATCCACTCACGCACGCGCCGGTGCTGCTGCTCGTCGACGATCGCGCCCATCCCGCTCGCCGGGTCGAGCGGATCGCCCGGCATGAACGCGGCCGCATGCGAGATCAGCCGGTCGACGAACGCGTCGTGGATCGAGCGCTGGACCAGCAGCCGCGAGTTCGCGGAACACACTTCGCCCTGGTTGAAGAAGATGCCGAAGCACGCCTTGCGGGCGGCGAGGTCGAGATCGTCCGTATCGTCGAACACGAGGTTCGGGCTCTTGCCGCCGCATTCGAGCCACACCTGCTTCATGTTCGACTGCGCGGCGTATTCGAGGAATTTCTTGCCGACGGCCGTCGATCCCGTGAACGCGAGAACGTCGACGTCGGGATGCAGCCCGAGCGCGCGCCCTGCGGTCTCGCCGTAGCCCGGCACGACATTCAGCACGCCGGGCGGCAGGCCGGCCTCGAGCGCCAGTTCCGCGAGACGCAGCGCGGACAGCGGCGATTGCTCCGCCGGCTTCAGCACGATGCTGTTGCCGGCCGCGAGCGCCGGCGCCACCTTCCACGCGACCATGTCGAGCGGAAAATTCCACGGCACGACCGCGCCGACCACACCGAGCGGTTCGCGCGTGACGACCGCGAGGTTGCCGGGGTCGGTCGACGCGACTTCACCATGCAGTTTGTCGACCGCTTCCCCGTACCAGCTGAACAGGCCGCCGGCGGCCGGCACGTCGATGCTGAACGCGTCTGCGACGCGCTTGCCCATGTTGAGCGAGTCGAGCAGCGCGAGTTCCTCTCCATGCGCGGCGATGAGCTCACCGAGGCGGCACAGCACGCGCTTGCGCTCGGCCGGTGCGCAGCGCGACCAGACACCGGACTCGAACGCGTTGCGTGCGGCGCGCACCGCGTCATCGACATCCGGCGCGTCGCACGATGCGACCTCCGCGATGACGGCCTCGGTCGCCGGATTGATCGCGGCGAACGTCCGGCCGCTGCGCGCCGCCACGCTGTGGCCGCCGATATGGGCGAGCGTTCCCGGGACGACCTGCGCCGCGAGACGTCTCCAGTCCGCGTGCTGATGGTGTTCTGCTGAAGTTGGGTTCATTCAAGACTCCGTTGTGACGACCAGGCGCGTGTGCATTGTTGTCCGCCTGGGTTCGACCCGGCGACAGTGCCGGCGGGCACGGCCGACTTTCATGTCAGCCGTGATGCGCAGCCGTCGTCCGGTTGGCAAACTGTCGGTCAACAAAAAGAGATTTGAAAGAACAGTTTTTCTTCTCACTGAAGAGGTTATTTCTATTCATTTGACTGTCGTGCAGTGGGTTTTCCTGTCGCCGCGCCGTCCCGGTGCCGTTTGTTGGTGTCCGCGCGCATCGGCTTTCCGCCGCGATTCAACGTCCTGCGCGCGGCGATGCGCGATGCGCACGACGTTGCGCCCCGATCCGTCAGACCACATACTGGTCGGTCAGTCCGAACGAGGTTACGTCGATGGTGGGTGTCGATCAGGGTGCCGCTTCGGTCTTTGGCGTGATCGGAACGGCCGTGTCCTTGCTGGCGGCGATTCCGTACGCGCTCGCGATCTACCGGCGCACCGTTCGCCCGCATCTGTTCACGTGGCTCGTGTGGTCGGTCGTCACGGCGATCGCGGCTGTCGGCCAGTTCGTGGCCGGCGCGGGACCGTCCGCATGGTGCACGGCGGCGATTGCCGTCACGTGTTTCCTGACGCTGGTCGCCAGCCTGTTTCGCGGCGAACGCGGCTGGACGGCCGTCGACTGGTTGTTTCTGTGCGCGGCGCTGTCGGCCATTCCGCTGTGGGTGCTGACCGACGATCCGACGGTCTCGATCTGTCTGGTCACGCTGATCGAGCTTGCGGGTCTCGGCCCGACCGTGCGCAAGACGATTCGCGATCCGTGGAGCGAGAGCCTCGCCTATTTCGCGCTGTGCGTGCTCAAGTACGCGCTGGCGTTGCTGGCACTGAGTACGTGGAGTGTGGCGGTCGCGTTCTATCCGGCCGTCAACCTCCTCGCGTCGATCGGCATCTGCATGGTGATGCTGGTGCGGCGTCAAACGTTGTCGAACGCGCGCTAGACACGATCCGTCACCACGGTGTGCCCAACCGCGACTCTTCCGGAATGATGCGAGGCCCTGACATGGATGCAATCCGTACAGTCGTCGAACCTTTTGAAGCCGCGCTGCGCGCGGCGATGCTGGCCAACGATGTCGAAACGCTCGACGCATTGCTCGACGACGCGCTGGTATTCACCGTTCCGACCGGGCAGGTCATCTCGAAGGCGGACGATCTGGCCGCGCATCGCGCGAAGCTGCTGCGTCTGGAGAAACTCGACGTCCACGACATGCGCGCATGCGCGATCGACGAGATGATCCTGACCACGACGAGGGCGACCCTCGCCGGCCATTTCGACGGCGCGGCGTTCGACGGCACGTTTGCCTATACGCGCCTCTGGCGCCGCGCGGGCACCGGCTGGCGCGTCGTTGCCGGGCATGCATCGCAGGTCATGTAGATTGCGCCGGATTCCGTCTGTCCGGACAGCCGCGTGCGCGTGACTTTCCCATTCAGCGCGCACCACCGGGAACAGGCGCCGGCCGCTCTCGATATCGCTGCGTCGCGGGATCGATGGACGGCTACCCGTCGCGGGTCACGTCCATTTCGGCCTGTCGATGGAGGCGGTGCCGCCTCTGCGTGCGCCAGCCGCGCCGGCACGCGTGAGGGATGCCACGCCCGCCCATCCAGCAGACGAGCGTGGCCGGTGTCGCGCGTCGTCAAACAGGCTGCATCGTCGATGCGCGCCTGTCCTCGAGCTTGAACTCGCCGACCGTCTGCGCGAGTTTGGCGGCCTGCTCGCGCAGCAACGTCGCCGCGGCCGCCGACTGCTCGACGAGCGCCGCATTCTGCTGGGTCGCATTGTCGAGATGCGACACGGCCTGATTCACCTGCTCGAGCCCGGTGCTCTGCTCCTTCGCTGCGACGGTCATTTCGGCGATCACGCCCGTGATGCCGCGCACGCCCTCGACGATTTCATCCATCGTCGCGCCGGCCGTCTGGACGAGTCCGGAGCCCCCCTCGATCTTCTCGACCGACGAGTGGATCAACTGCTTGATCTCCTTGGCGGCCTGCGCGCTGCGCTGCGCGAGTGCACGCACCTCGCCCGCGACGACCGCAAAGCCGCGGCCATGCTCGTTCGCACGTGCTGCCTCGACGGCGGCATTCAACGCGAGAATGTTGGTCTGGAACGCGATGCCGTCGATCACGCCGACGATGTTGGCGATCTCGCCGGACGCCTGCGTAATGTCGTTCATCGTCGAGACGACCTCGCTCACGACCGAGCCGCCGCGCAGCGCGACATTCGACGCGGATTCCGCCAGACGGCTCACCTGGCTTGCGGCATCGGCCGAATTGCGGGCCGTGCCGGCGATTTCCTCGAGTGCAGCGGCCGTTTCCTGCAGGCTCGACGCCGCATGTTCGGTCCGGCTCGACAGATCCTGGTTGCCCTGGGCGATCTCGGCGCTCGCAAGGTTGACCGATGCGCTGAATTCGCGAATCTGCAGCAGGATCGTGCTGATCTTTTCGGCGAACAGGTTGAACGCATGCGCGATCTGCGCGGCTTCGTCCGTGCCGTCGGCAGGCAGGCGTTTCGTCAGGTCGCCGCTGCCGCTCGAGACGTCCGTGAGCGCATCGCGAACCAGCAGAATGCGTTTGAAGGCCGCGTTCGTCATCGCGCCGACGAGCGCCGCGGCGATGACGGCGACGATCAGGATCGCCGCCAGCGTCGTCGTCGCGACCGCACGCATACCGGCCGTCACGTCAGCCTTGTCGAGCGCGAGCACCAGCGACCAGTCCGTGCCGGCGATCGGTTGTGCGCGCATCAGCTTGGTGGCCCCGTCGATGTCGACCGCGACGGGGGCGGACGCCGTTTGCAGCGCGCCGAGGTGATCGGCGTCGAGCGCAGGCGACAAGCCGGTCGCAGGCCTCATGATCAGGTCGGTCTTGGCCGACGCGATCACGCGCCCGCTCTTGTCCACCAGGAACGCGAAGCTCGCCGGTGTCGGGTGAACGGAGGTGACAATCGCGCTTACGCTCTCCATGAACAGGCTGGCGGCGAGCACGCCCTTCACGGTGCCGTCTCGCACCACGGGCACCGCGAACGCAACAGCCGGCTTGCCGGTCGTCGCATCACGGTAGAGCGCCGTCACGACCAGCTGGCCCGCGCTGACGGCTTGCTTGTACCAGGGCCGTGCGGTCGGGTCGTAGCCGGGCGCGAGCGGAACATTCGAGAAGGCGGTCTTGTCCGGCAGTCCAAGCGTCAGCACCTCGAAGCCGCCCGACTTGCCGAGCAGCTTCAACGCCGGCAGCGGGTCGCCCTCGCCGATGGCGATCGTATCGGCCAGTGCCTGGGTTTCCCGTCCCCTGCTGGCCACCCATTCGTTGATCGCCAGCGCGTGACCGGCGAGGATCGACTTGTGATTCTGGTCGATGGTCTCGTCGTTGTGGTTTTTGACGACGCAATAGACCAGCCCCCCCGTCACAGCCAGCGCCGTGACCACGATGGCGACGCAGGTCGCGAGTATCCGAGCACGAATCGAGGACAGCATGATGACTTCGATCTCCGTTACTACGTTATTTGAATGGGATCGCCGAAGGCCGGCAACGTCCTGTTTAACGACAGCGCCTGCGGGAACTTAAGGCCTGACTGGCCAGACCAGTTCACGCAAGAGATCGGCGGGGGGCGAAAACGGAAGGTGACGGCTTGATTCGGCAGGGCCGGACGACCGTGCCGACTGCCCGTGGCGCATAGCGGGAATGCGTGCTGCAGCAGATTTTCACAGGCGCCACAATATTCGGGCGCCTGAAACGTCTTCAGAGGCATGGAATCGCCACCCACTTCGCACATGATGACCGACCCAGACCGCGACATCACAGCGACAGTGATGCGTGAACGAACGAGGCTCGTGAATTTCATCCGGCGTCGAATACGCGACCCGGACGACGCCGAGGACATCCTGCAGGATGTGTTTCACGAGTTCGTGCAAGCGTATCGACTGCCTGCGCCAATCGAACAGGCAAGCGCGTGGCTTTTCCGTACCGCGCGCAATCGCATCATCGATCGCTTTCGCAAGAAGAAGGAGCAGCCGCTGACCGACCTGCTCGAGGCCGAGGACGAAGCGGGCAGCGAGTATCGCCTGGACCTCGCGCTACCGGCACACGATGCCGGCCCCGAAGCGCTTTACGCTCGCACGCTCGTGCTCAAGGCCTTGCAGGATGCGCTCGACGAGTTGCCATCGAATCAGCGTGAGGTTTTCATCGCGCATGAACTCGAGGGGCAGTCCTTCAAGGAAATGGCCGCGCAAAGCGGCATCACGCTCAATACCCTGCTCGCGCGCAAACGCTATGCGGTCTTGCATCTTCGTGCGCGGTTGCAGCCCATTTATGACGAACTGGATCTCTAAAGGAGTCGGCGAATGAATTTTCGAATCAGATGTGCGGGCAAAGCAGTGCTCGTGGTGATCGCCATAGGCGTGCTCGGATGGGTCGTCATGATGCTGTGGAACTGGGTGATTCCGGCGCTATTCGTCGGTGCCCGTACGATCGACTTCGCCCGTGCGCTGGGCCTGCTCGTGTTGAGCCGCATTCTGTTCGGCGGATTCCGCGGACACCGCGGCTGGCACGGCCGGCGCCACTGGCGCAAATGGGAATCCATGACCCCGGAAGAACGCGAGCGTTTTCGGGCCGCATGGCGATCGGGCAGCAACCCGCGCACAGGAGAGTGAACATGCGCGAGAAATCAACGGGCGACTGCAAACAGAAGCCGGGGGTGATCGCGCCGGTCGTCGATCTGAAACGTTGCGAAGGAAAGGGGGATTGCGTCACCGTCTGCCCTGAGAACGTGTTCGAGATCCGGCGCATCGATCAGGCCGATTACCTCGGCCTCGGTCTGATGCATCGCCTGAAACAGCGCGTGCATGGCATGAAAGTCGCCTACACGCCGAATGCGCACGCCTGCCGGTCATGCGGGCTTTGTGTGACGGCGTGTCCTGAACGCGCCATCACGCTCGCCCGAAGGACCTAGCATCGCCCGGGTTCGTCGATGACGGAACCGCAGCGCAGGAAGCCTGACGGAGAGGCAGCCGCCGGATATGTCGTCGACTTCAATAATCTATTAGGAATGCAAATGGCTTCATCCACCATCGATCTGCTGCAACGGCTTCATGAAGAGAGCCGAGCCGAAATCATCGCCCGCGCACGCGCGCAGTTCCAGGGATCGAACGAAGCGTTCCTGACGCTCGGCGACGAATACGAGGCGCTGGCCCCCCGGCTGCGGGGACGATTTCTCGACATGATCGGGCTGTCCAGCGAAGACTTCGGGTCCCCGGAAGGCAGCCCGCTGTCGTTAGCCGTGTCGGCGGAAACGGGAAGATTCCTGCACAACATGGTGCTCTCGCAACGGCCGGCCAGAATCCTCGAGCTCGGCAGTTCCCGCGGCGTGTCCACGCTGTATTTCGCCGAGGCACTGCGCACGTTGGGTCGGGGCGTGGTCGTCGCGACCGAACGCGATGCGCTCAAGTGCGTACATCTGCGCGCTCACGTCGAAACAGCGGGCCTGGACGCCTATGTCGATATGCGGGAGGGCGATGTATTCGAGACCGTTGCCGCACTGGACGGCATTTTCGACTTGGTATTCATCGACGTGTGGGCCGACGCCTATCTCGCCGTATTCAAGCAGATCGAGCGTCTGCTACGCCCGGGATCGGTCGTACTTGCCGACAACATGTACACGGCCGAGGACGCCGTTCGACCGTACAAGCGCTATCTCGACGACGATCCGCGGTTTTCGACCACGACACTGGAGTTTGAATCGGGAGTTGAATTTACGGTCGTCGTTTCTTGAGCCGGGATGTCGTCGAGGGATTGGTTTTGCGGGAATGCCATTTACCGCAGCCAAGCCTGGGCATCAGCTCGACGCGGCGCGCCGAAAGGCAGATGGATGATGCAGGGAGTTTTTCGGCAGAAATCGGGATTTGTCGATCATCGTCGGCAAACGTCGCTCATTATTGGCCATCACGTGATCGCTGCTGAGTGCGTCGACCTTGGCAGGACGTCGGCTAACGGTGCGCTGGTGCAGCCCATCGACGAACGTACCGGGGATTTCAGAGGTGCTGGCGGTGGATCGCGAAGACAGCAGATACCTGAGTAGAAGGACACCAGCTTCGATAGTACCGACGCAAGTGAACGGGCAACCTGGGCAGGCGGAACATCTTTATATGCCAAGATCGTGGAAGCGGGATGGAAGGTGGCGAATCTGGCGGGTGGCGTGGATGCGACCTCGGTCCGAATCGACGCCCGTCGGCGCCGCAGCGCCGGGCGCATTTCGCGTGGCCGGCATCGCACATTTCTGTCGCTCAAATGCAAAAACCCCCGCCTTTCGGGCGGGGGTTTCTGGCTTAGGGAGCCTGACGATTACCTACTTTCACACGGGAATCCGCACTATCATCGGCGTAGAGTCGTTTCACGGTCCTGTTCGGGATGGGAAGGGGTGGGACCGACTCGCTATGGTCATCAGGCAAAGAGGGTTGTTGCGCTGGCTTCGCAGCGCAACCAATCTTGGAAGAAGCAGTAATTTTGAGTTGTGTGTATCACACACGAGAATCCAACTTGTCGCTTTGGATCGCAGCCAGTGCTTTCACACGGCGCCGATCTACAAGGCAGACTTGTTATAGGATCAAGCCTTACGGGCAATTAGTATCAGTTAGCTGAACGCATTACTGCGCTTACACACCTGACCTATCAACGTCCTGGTCTCGAACGACCCTTCAAGGGGATCTAGTCCCCAGGGATATCTCATCTTAAGGCGAGTTTCCCGCTTAGATGCTTTCAGCGGTTATCTCTTCCGAACATAGCTACCCGGCGATGCCACTGGCGTGACAACCGGTACACCAGAGGTTCGTCCACTCCGGTCCTCTCGTACTAGGAGCAGCCCCCTTCAAATATCCAACGCCCACGGCAGATAGGGACCAAACTGTCTCACGACGTTTTAAACCCAGCTCACGTACCTCTTTAAATGGCGAACAGCCATACCCTTGGGACCGGCTACAGCCCCAGGATGAGATGAGCCGACATCGAGGTGCCAAACACCGCCGTCGATATGAACTCTTGGGCGGTATCAGCCTGTTATCCCCAGAGTACCTTTTATCCGTTGAGCGATGGCCCTTCCATACAGAACCACCGGATCACTATGACCTGCTTTCGCACCTGCTCGACTTGTCGGTCTCGCAGTTAAGCACGCTTATGCCATTGCACTATCAGCACGATTTCCGACCGTACCTAGCGTACCTTCGTACTCCTCCGTTACGCTTTGGGAGGAGACCGCCCCAGTCAAACTGCCTACCATGCACTGTCCCCGACCCGGATCACGGGCCAAGGTTAGAACCTCAAACAAACCAGGGTGGTATTTCAAGGACGGCTCCACCGAAACTAGCGTTCCGGTTTCATAGCCTCCCACCTATCCTACACAGATCGGTTCAAAGTCCAATGCAAAGCTACAGTAAAGGTTCATGGGGTCTTTCCGTCTAGCCGCGGGTAGATTGCATCATCACAAACACTTCAACTTCGCTGAGTCTCGGGAGGAGACAGTGTGGCCATCGTTACGCCATTCGTGCAGGTCGGAACTTACCCGACAAGGAATTTCGCTACCTTAGGACCGTTATAGTTACGGCCGCCGTTTACCGGGACTTCAATCAAGAGCTTGCACCCCATCATTTAATCTTCCGGCACCGGGCAGGCGTCACACCCTATACGTCCACTTTCGTGTTTGCAGAGTGCTGTGTTTTTATTAAACAGTCGCAGCCACCAGTTTATTGCAACCCCTTCACCCTCTGCCCGCAGGGGCATCAAGCTACAAGGGCGTACCTTATCCCGAAGTTACGGTACCAATTTGCCGAGTTCCTTCTCCCGAGTTCTCTCAAGCGCCTTAGAATACTCATCTCGCCCACCTGTGTCGGTTTGCGGTACGGTCATCGTTAGACTGAAGCTTAGAGGCTTTTCTTGGAACCACTTCCAATTGCTTCGCTCCCTAAGGAGCTCGCGCCACACCCTTGAATTCCGCGCCCGGATTTGCCTAAGCGCCTTCTCCAATGCAGCGACCGGGACTTCCAACACCCGGACAACCTTCCGCGATCCGTCCCCCCATCGCATCTAACAATGGTGCAGGAATATTGACCTGCTTCCCATCAGCTACGCATTTCTGCCTCGCCTTAGGGGCCGACTCACCCTACGCCGATGAACGTTGCGTAGGAAACCTTGGGCTTACGGCGAGGGGGCCTTTCACCCCCTTTATCGCTACTCATGTCAGCATTCGCACTTCCGATACCTCCAGCACGCTTTTCAACGCACCTTCGCAGGCTTACGGAACGCTCTCCTACCATGCGTGCAAAGCACGCATCCGCAGCTTCGGTATATAGCTTAGCCCCGTTACATCTTCCGCGCAGGACGACTCGATCAGTGAGCTATTACGCTTTCTTTAAAGGGTGGCTGCTTCTAAGCCAACCTCCTGACTGTTTTAGCCTTCCCACTTCGTTTCCCACTTAGCTATATTTGGGGACCTTAGCTGGCGGTCTGGGTTGTTTCCCTCTTGACACCGGACGTTAGCACCCGATGTCTGTCTCCCGTGATTGCACTCTTCGGTATTCGGAGTTTGCTATGGCGGGGTAATCTGCAATAGACCCCCCAACCATGACAGTGCTCTACCCCCGAAGGTGAGACACGAGGCACTACCTAAATAGTTTTCGGAGAGAACCAGCTATTTCCAAGTTTGTTTAGCCTTTCACCCCTATCCACAGCTCATCCCCTAACTTTTCAACGTTAGTGGGTTCGGACCTCCAGTACGTGTTACCGCACCTTCATCCTGGCCATGGATAGATCACTTGGTTTCGGGTCTACGCCCAGCAACTGAACGCCCTATTCGGACTCGCTTTCGCTACGCCTGCCCTATACGGTTAAGCTTGCTACTGAACGTAAGTCGCTGACCCATTATACAAAAGGTACGCCGTCACCCCTTACGAGGCTCCGACTGTTTGTATGCATGCGGTTTCAGGATCTATTTCACTCCCCTCCCGGGGTTCTTTTCGCCTTTCCCTCACGGTACTGGTTCACTATCGGTCGATCACGAGTATTTAGCCTTGGAGGATGGTCCCCCCATCTTCAGACAGGATTTCACGTGTCCCGCCCTACTTGTCGCACACCTAGTTCTTTCATACTGTTTTCGCCTACGGGGCTATCACCCGCTATGGCCGCACTTTCCAGAGCGTTCGGCTAACAATACAAATAAAGAGTGCAAGGCTCATCCCATTTCGCTCGCCACTACTTTGGGAATCTCGGTTGATTTCTTTTCCTGCGGTTACTTAGATGTTTCAGTTCACCGCGTTCGCTTCACATGGCCTATGTATTCAGCCATGGATACTCCAAAAGGAGTGGGTTTCCCCATTCGGACATCTACGGATCAAAGCTCGTTTGCCAGCTCCCCGTAGCTTTTCGCAGGCTACCGCGTCCTTCATCGCCTGTGATCGCCAAGGCATCCACCACATGCACTTGTTCGCTTGACCCTATAACGAGTCTGTCTCGTCGACAGTCGCTACAGGTTGAGTTCTCGCATTTGTGCCGTATTCCAATTGAGTCAAACATAGAGTTCGAATCATCTTGAGATACATCGATACAATCACAACCCGGATAGTTTTCACGTCCATCTCAAGACGCTTCCGCTATCCAAATTACTTACTTCTTCCAGATTGTTAAAGAACGACAGCCGATATCTATTGATATCCTCTGACTGGCTCAATCGCCAATGCAAAGCGCTCGCTGAATTTTCAGCAAACTCTTAGCATTGAGGATTGGTGGAGGCAGACGGGATCGAACCGACGACCCCCTGCTTGCAAAGCAGGTGCTCTCCCAGCTGAGCTATGCCCCCATGAGTACAGATTTCCTCAGGTACCTACCGCCAGACAATGGTGGGTCTGGTTGGATTCGAACCAACGACCCCCGCCTTATCAAGACGGTGCTCTAACCGACTGAGCTACAGACCCCTGAGTCTGTCTTTAAATTTACAGCCGATAAGCGTGAGCGCTCAACTTTGCGAGAAGCTCTAGAAAGGAGGTGATCCAGCCGCACCTTCCGATACGGCTACCTTGTTACGACTTCACCCCAGTCATGAATCCTACCGTGGTGACCGTCCTCCTTGCGGTTAGACTAGCCACTTCTGGTAAAACCCACTCCCATGGTGTGACGGGCGGTGTGTACAAGACCCGGGAACGTATTCACCGCGGCATGCTGATCCGCGATTACTAGCGATTCCAGCTTCATGCACTCGAGTTGCAGAGTGCAATCCGGACTACGATCGGTTTTCTGGGATTAGCTCCCCCTCGCGGGTTGGCAACCCTCTGTTCCGACCATTGTATGACGTGTGAAGCCCTACCCATAAGGGCCATGAGGACTTGACGTCATCCCCACCTTCCTCCGGTTTGTCACCGGCAGTCTCCTTAGAGTGCTCTTGCGTAGCAACTAAGGACAAGGGTTGCGCTCGTTGCGGGACTTAACCCAACATCTCACGACACGAGCTGACGACAGCCATGCAGCACCTGTGCGCCGGTTCTCTTTCGAGCACTCCCACCTCTCAGCAGGATTCCGACCATGTCAAGGGTAGGTAAGGTTTTTCGCGTTGCATCGAATTAATCCACATCATCCACCGCTTGTGCGGGTCCCCGTCAATTCCTTTGAGTTTTAATCTTGCGACCGTACTCCCCAGGCGGTCAACTTCACGCGTTAGCTACGTTACTAAGGAAATGAATCCCCAACAACTAGTTGACATCGTTTAGGGCGTGGACTACCAGGGTATCTAATCCTGTTTGCTCCCCACGCTTTCGTGCATGAGCGTCAGTATTGGCCCAGGGGGCTGCCTTCGCCATCGGTATTCCTCCACATCTCTACGCATTTCACTGCTACACGTGGAATTCTACCCCCCTCTGCCATACTCTAGCCTGCCAGTCACCAATGCAGTTCCCAGGTTGAGCCCGGGGATTTCACATCGGTCTTAGCAAACCGCCTGCGCACGCTTTACGCCCAGTAATTCCGATTAACGCTCGCACCCTACGTATTACCGCGGCTGCTGGCACGTAGTTAGCCGGTGCTTATTCTTCCGGTACCGTCATCCCCCGACCGTATTAGGGCCAAGGATTTCTTTCCGGACAAAAGTGCTTTACAACCCGAAGGCCTTCTTCACACACGCGGCATTGCTGGATCAGGCTTTCGCCCATTGTCCAAAATTCCCCACTGCTGCCTCCCGTAGGAGTCTGGGCCGTGTCTCAGTCCCAGTGTGGCTGGTCGTCCTCTCAGACCAGCTACTGATCGTCGCCTTGGTAGGCCTTTACCCCACCAACTAGCTAATCAGCCATCGGCCAACCCTATAGCGCGAGGCCCGAAGGTCCCCCGCTTTCATCCGTAGATCGTATGCGGTATTAATCCGGCTTTCGCCGGGCTATCCCCCACTACAGGACATGTTCCGATGTATTACTCACCCGTTCGCCACTCGCCACCAGGTGCAAGCACCCGTGCTGCCGTTCGACTTGCATGTGTAAGGCATGCCGCCAGCGTTCAATCTGAGCCAGGATCAAACTCTTCAGTTTAAACCTGTTACTGTTTTCGGTTCGGTTAAGAACCGGTCGCTCACTCAAAGCTGACAGGAATATGAATCACTTCATAAACCTGACTTACTTTAGTGTGAGACTCTTGATACTTTCGCTATCTGATCCGAGGATCAGCTCGCTTCCATCAAGCGCCCACACTTATCGGCTGTTAATTTTTAAAGAGCATTTCTGCGAGGAACTTCGTGTTTCCCGGCAGCGCTGCGTTTTCAGCAGCAGAGAAGCGAGATTATGAACCGTGTTTCGCAGCTCGTCAACAACTCTTTTACTACATCGTTGCGACTGCGGGGCTCAACTTCCTGTACCGCCGAGGCCGCTACTACCCAGCCCCAACAGCACCGCTTCCCTTCCCTCCCGCGCCGTGTTTCCGTTAGCGCGAAAGAGGCGTGATTCTAAGCATCTGCCCCGATCTACGCAAGCCCCTTTGTGAAGAAATTTGAAAAAGCCCCCGTGCACTGACGCGCACGGAGGCTTGGGGCTCGGCCGACGCTGATCCCACCGCGAGCGGTTCTCTATAGATATGACGTATGCCCGTCTTGCCACCTATATAGAGAGGGCGGCGAAACGGACAAGGAACCCGGCGCTGTCGAGTATCATGCCGCGACCGAACCACGCACTCATATCGACGATGGACAGCACGACTCAACCCGGCGACGCCGATCTTCGCGACGAATACGCGGCGCTGCGCGAACGCGCCATCCTGCTGGAAGAACAGACGCCGCCACTTCTTCAGCGCATCTCGGATGTACTGCCGCGGATCAGCGGCGAATCCGAACTGGCGGACGAGCACCGCGAACGGCTCGTCGGCGCGCGCAATGCGGCGATGGTCTCGATCGAAAACTATCAGCAGGCGATCCCCTTCCTGCAGACGGCCGATTCGATCATCGAGCAGCTCGACAAGACGCCCGAGCGCGATGAAGACATCGAGTGGCGTGAATCGCTGCTGCAACGGCTCGACGAGCTGATCGACGTCGCCGTCGTGATGATCAACGATGCGGAAGACTACTTCGATCAGGCGCAAGCCTGCGACCTGTCCAACGTGCCGAAGTCCATCCTCGAGGATTGAGCGGCGCTGCCCGGGATTGCCTGGTGCGCCGGCTTCATGTCGTGCGCACCGGCAATCCTGATGTTTGTCGGCCGACACTCGACGCCTGACGCCACCGGCGCCAGGAAGACCGAACCTCTCCCGCAAAAGCTCACCTTGTCGTGACAACTGCCCCGCAGTCGCAACGTGCCATCGCTACGGCGAGTCGAGCACGATCGCCTCGCTGACGATCGGCACGCGGATGTAGCCGCCCTCCGTATCGCCATACGCATGTGCGTTCCCGTCGATCACGTATTGCGCGGTCAACGCGCACAGGGTCGCGTCTCGCGCATCGACGGAGCGCAGCGTCGACACATCGATCCCCAGTCGCTCCAGCAATTGCAGGCGCTGCGTACGCTTCAGCTTCGCCGACGCCACCGCCTTGCCCAGCATCGAGCAGGTAATCGCGTACGGATAGGTCTCGAAACTCGCACGGCCACCCGCATAGTGCGCGCCCGTCAGCAACGGATAGGTGTCCGCGAGCGCGCGGTACACGCGCTCGCCGATGAACATCCAGTCGAAGAAGCCCGACGTGCTTGTGACGGCCTGCTCCCGCGACGGCGTCGGAAAGCACGAGATCCGTTCGCGCGCGAGCGCCTGTTCGGCCGCCCGGCGACCGGTGCCCGTCCACCACACGCTCGGTGCGTCGACGCCGACGGCCACGACGTCATGGGCGACGCACAGCGCGGGCACCGCCTCCGGCGCAATCCGCGCTTCGCGGCAAACGACCGTCGCCCCGCGCAGGATCACGAGATCGCACAGCTTCTTGTCGCCCCCGACGTCGACGCCCGCCACCGCGGGTACTGGCCGCTCGGCGGATTCGACGGGTCGGGTCGCTGCCATGCGGAAACCTCAGTCCGCCGGCCGTGCCGCGTACGCGGTGTCGAAGATCGCCTCGAGGCCGGGATGGACGCCGCGCATCGGGTCGACGACCGACTTCGCCCAGTCGAAATACGCCTGCTTGCGCTCGAGCGGCCAGTCCGCGGGCGGATGCTGCGCGATGTCGCGCAGGTTGCAGATCTTGTCGGCCAGCTTCACGAGCTTCGCGCGACGGCTGATGGTGGCCGCATGCTCGACCTGCAGACGCTTGCGCTCTTCCTTCGGCAACGACTTGTCGTCGGTGACTTCCATCACGATGTCCGCCACGTCCTTGCCGAACAGCCGCAGCAGCTCCTGCTCGGTCGTCTCCGTATCCTCGACCGTGTCGTGCAGCACGGCCGCGACGATCACACGCTCGTCCTCGACGCCGGCCTCGTTGGCCAGCACGTCGGCGAGTGCGATCGGATGATTGATGTACGGCGACGCCTCTTCGTCCTTGCGACGCTGATTGCGATGCTTGTCCGCCGCGAACGCGATGGCGGCTACCAGCTTTTTCATATTTTCCCCTCGTGTGGCCAGACCCGCGACCGGTTGACCCGGCCGCGTGCGTTTCGGAACCGCTCATACTACCTGTACGCGATGCCCCCTCCCGCGTGCCGGCATCCCGCCTCACGCGCCGGCCGGCGCGCGCTGCAACTCGACCACGTTGACCCGCGCGCCGAAGACGTCCCTCACGAGCGGCAGCAGGTGGTCGTGGTGCGTCAGGAACAGCACCTGGGTGCGCGTCGACAGATCGCGCAGCGCGTCGAGCCCGGCCTTCGCGCGCGCGTCGTCGAAATTGATGAACAGATCGTCGGCGACGAACGGCAGCGCGGTCCGGCTGCCGAGCTGCAGCTCCAGCGCCGCGATGCGCAGCGCGAGGAACAACTGATCGCGCGTGCCTTCACTCAATCCCGCGACCTCGACCGACGCGCCCTTCGTGCGCCGTGCATACAGCGCGGGCGGCGTCCGTTCGGTATCGACGGTCAGCTTCGCGAATTCGCCCAGCGTGAGCCCCGCGAAAATCTCGCCCGCGCGCCGGAGCATCGGCCCCTGCTTCTGGTCGCGATAGCGATCCGTCGCCCACTTCAGCAAGCGGCTCGCAGTGGCCGCCTCCAGATACTGTTCGGCCGCATCGCCCATCGCCGCCAGTGCTTCCTGCCGCTTCGACTCGGCAACGGCCGCGTTCGCCTGGCCGTCGATCGCGCCGAATGCCTGGTCGGCCACGACCTGCTGCTGCGACAGCTCGTTCAGCCGCCTGCCGACATCGCCGAGAGACTGCTTCACCGCTTCGAGATGCGCCGGCACGTCGGCAATGTCCTGCTCCGCGACTTCTACTTCCACGGCGGACCGGGACAGCCCGTCGCCGTCGCGCACCAGCGCTTCGTGCGCGGCATCGACCGCCTGCCGAAGCTGGCGCTGACGATCCGAGCGCTCGGCGAGAGGCAGCGCCGCGTCGATCGAAGCGACGCCGGCCAGTTGCAGCAGCGGCTGGATACGGGCATCGGCCCCGGCCACCGCGGCGGCCGCGTCCGCGACCTTGCCGTCGGCCTGCCGCACGGCCTCGTCGGCACGACCGATCGCACGCGCGAGTTCCCTGGCGGCCGCGAGGCGCATCGTCAACCGTCGCGCCACGTCCGGCCAGTCGCCGCCGGCAAGCCATTCCGGCGCGAGCGCTTCGGCAAGGCGCCGCGCGCCAGCCTCGAGCGCGGCCAACTCCGCGCGAATCGCGGCGATCCGGTTGCGCGGCGCATCGGCATCGGCCAGCTCGGCCGTCACTGCATTCGCGAGCCCGAGCGCCCCCTCCGCCGCGGCCAGCGTCGTCGCGCTCGCGGACAGTTTCGCGTCGGCCAGCGCGTCGCGCCATTGCGCCTGCCATGCATCGTAGGCCGCCTGTGCGTGACCGGCCCGCGATTGCGCCGTCGCGCATCCGCGTTCGGCTTCCCGCGCGCGATCGTCGAGACTGTCCTTCTGCGCGATCGCTTTCTCGGCCGACTGCACGAAAGTCTCGGCGATCGCGACGAGCGCCGCCAGCCCGTCAGACTCGCCGCCGCGCGATACCGGACGCAGTGCCGCGCGCAGCGCGGCTTCCGCGCCGGCCCGTGCAGCGCGAATCGTGTCGAATTCGCGGCGCTGACGGTCAAGATCGGCCTGTGCAGCAAACACCGTTTCGCGCTTCGCGAGCCAGTCACCCATCGCCGCCAGCGGCATGCCGGGCACCGCGGCCGTTGTTGCAAGCGCGGCCCACGCGTCGCGATGCGCCGTCAGTTCGCGTTCGCGTTCGTCCAGTGCGGCCTTCCTGCGTGTCACGCCCGCACGCGCGGATTCGACCTGCTGACGCAGCGATTGCAGCGTCGCGGCCGCCTGCGTGGCGCCGAGCTGCGCATCGACGAGTTCGTCAGCGAGACGAATCGCGTCGTCGACTGCCGGTGCGCCGATTGCGAGATCGACCGCGCCACTGCGGATGTCTCCCCACGCGCCGTCGCGACGCGCGCGCGCCGCCAGCACGTCGGCGGTCGTAACGACTTTGTGGTTCTCCACGAAATGCTTCTCCTGCAGCTCGAGCCGCTCAAGCTCTTCGAGCGCACCGTCGCGCGCTTCGCGCGCGGCAGCTGTCGCGCTTGCGCGTTCGCTGTCTTCCTTGAGCAGCGTGCCAAGACGCGCCGCTGACGGCACGTCGAGTGCGCGCAGCGCGTCGACCGGCATGCGCCACTGGCCGAGCGCATCGAGCGCGCCGGACAGCACGCGTTCGGCGGCCGCGATTTCGTGCGCCAGCGCCTGCTCGCGCTGGCCGCTATTGCGAAAGCCTTGCGCATCGGCCAGCGCCGCGCGCAGCGCTTCCGGCACGTCGACGGTCGACAGGCGCGCCTGTTGCTCCTGCACCTGCGCCAGCTCGCGCGTACGTTCGTCGAGCGATTCGCGCGCGCCGGCGAGCGCCTGATGCAGCGCGCCGTGCTCGCGCAGCAGGTTCGCGACGGTCTTCAGCGACAGCGCCGTCGGCAGCGACGCGCGCAGCGATGCTTCGTCCGTCGGCCAGTCGAGCTGGGCGGCTGCCGACGACGCGGCGGACAGGTGCCGCTCGACGTCCGCACCGAGCAGCAGCAGATCCTGCGCGTGATTCATGCACGCGCCGCGCAGCCGATCGAGCGCTTCGATATCGGCTTCCAGCGCCAGCGTGTCGGCGTCCGCGTCGATCGCATCGCGCGCCTGCCGTTTCGCGAGCAGGTCCGCGCGCCGTTCTTCGAGCACCTTCTGCTCGGCCGCGAGATCGCCCTGTGCCTTCAGCAGATCCGCATACGCAGTCGGCGGCAACTCGACGACTGCGCCGAGTTCGGCCAGCGCCGCATCCTTGACCGTCAGCTCCTTCAGGTACGGCGCGAGCCGCCGCACGCGCTCGAGCTTCGAGCGCAGCGTTTCGAGCCGGCGCTGTTCCGCACGCGCCTGCTCGATCTGCTGTTCGACCGCTTCGCGTGCATCCTTGCGATCGACCCAGTCGCGCGTGCGCACCTGGACCGTCTTCAGTTCGGTCACGGCTTCGTTGAACGACGTTTCGGCCAGCGCAAACGCGCTGCCGCTCCGGCGCGGCGCCCACAGCTCGACCGAACGCGCGTCGAGTTCCTCACGCACCGGCCCAAGGCTGCCGACACCGGCGGCCGATTCGAACAGCACCTGCCCGAGCTTGTCGGATGCATCGAGAATGCTCCGGCCGCCGTCGACCAGCCGCCCGTGATCGAGCCCGAACATCTGCTCGAAGAACTCGCGCGTCGCGCCGTCGAGAATGGCCGCCAGGTAGTCGTCGGGCAGCTTGTCGTCGGCCGGCGTGCGCAATGGACTGCGCCCGCGCGCGCGGTGGAACGCGAGTTCACCCGCGCCGCTCTCCAGCACGCCGCCGATCCGCAACTCGGGCGTGCTGTGCAGGAAATCGAGCGGCGTCTGCAGCTTCATCCCGAACAGCAACTCGGACACAGCCGTGCGGATCGTCGACTTGCCGGCCTCGTTCGGCCCGACGATCACATGAAAATCCTCGCCGGCCGACGGGAACCGCAGCGTCTCGTCGGTGAACTTGCCGTACTTGATCAGATCGAGCTGGCTGATGCGCATCGCTTATTCCCCCCTCGCCAGCCGCGCGAGCAGTTCAGGCCCGACCTGCTCGACCAGCGCCGTCAGCTCGCCCGCCCGCGCCATCGTCAGCAACGGCACGTCCTCCTTCACGTCGCTGCGGACCTTGCCGACGAACGGCTTCAGGTCGCGTTCGAGCAACGCGAGGAAATCCGGATCGTGCGCGGCATCGGCCAGGATCTGCTTCAGGTCCTCCAGCGCTTCGAGCGGCTCGCTTTCGCCCGGCTGATGATCGGCGGCGGACGTCGCGAGCCGGACCTTCTCGAGCCACAGCCGCTCGTTGCCGATGATGCCGATCTGGTTCAGCACTTCCGCGCGCAACTGCGGCGCGCGACCGAAAAAGAGTCCGTGTGCAGGCGTGCGCCCCGTGACCGTCACGCGCACCGCGCGCGGCACGTGGCCGTCGACGGTCAAAAGCGCTTCCAGCGCGTGGCCAATCTTTCTCGACAGATCGGCAACCGACAGGCAGTCGGACGCATCGACCGTCACGGCCTCCCAGCGCAGCACGTCGAGATACAGGCGCTCGACCTGCGTGCGGCCTTGCTCGACCGTCACGAGTACCGCGCCGCGGCGGCCCGTCTCGCGGATATGGCGCCCCTGCAGGTTGCCGGGAAACACGACGGTGGACGGCCCCGTCCATTGCTGGAACTCATGCACGTGGCCGAGTGCCCAGTAGTCGTAGCCTTTCGCGTGCAGCTCAGCCAGCGTGCACGGCGCATAGTTCGCGTGCGCGGCGTAGCCTTCGAGCGCCGTGTGCAGCACGCCGATGTTGTAGTAGCCGGGTACCGGATCCGGATAGCCGATCGCGAGATTGTCGACGACGGCCTTGTCCTTGAAGCTCTGCCCGTGCAGCGCGACGTCGAATTCGGGCAGCCTGACGGTTTCCGGCTTGCGGTGGCCGAACACGGTGACGTTGTCCGGCAGCGTCAGCTTCTTCGTCATCTCGCTTTCGGCATCGTGGTTGCCGCCGAGCACGAACGCGCGGATGCCGGCCTTGCGCAGCCGCCCCATCTGCTGGCCGAAGAAGATGCCCGTGTTGTGGTCCTTCCAGTCGCCGTCGTACAGGTCGCCGGCGATCACGAGAAACGCGACTTCCTCTTCGATCGCACGATCCACGAGTTGCCGCAGCGCCTCGCGCGACGCGTTGCGCAACTGTGCGGCCGGCGCATCGGGATACGCGCTCAGGCCGTGCAACGGGCTGTCAAGGTGAATGTCTGCGGCGTGGATGAACTTCACGAAGATTCCTCTGTTTCATGGCGAACGGGCATCGCCGCCCGCACGAGCCCGGCCGTCAATCGCAATCCGGGTAGCCGCCGGGTTCGCCGCAATGGATGCAGCGAAACACGTACGCGGCCGGCGAGCCGTCCTTGTCGAGCGCGGCGAGAAAGCGTTCCCACGGGGGCGCGCCGGACCGGATCACGCTGCCCGGTGCGAGCGGGTCGGGATGGTACCTGAAAGCGGGTAACGACATGAGGTTCTCCGTCGGTCCGGATGGCGGGGAAGCACGGGATACGGACACGAACCGCCATTGTGCCGCAGCACGATCACGCGACAGCGGAACCTCGTCTCCGACAGCCGGACCGGTCGTGAAACGAACGCCACGCGGCGTCACGCTGCCGCGCGCGAGATGCGCCACCGGACGTCGGTGTCGAGCTGGCGTCGCGCCACGCGATCGCTCGACAACGCGATTGCGCAGCGGATCCGGTTCGGGCAAAACGGCGTCGGGACGGCGCTGAACGGGCAGCGGGAAACGCGCAGGATCACCCTGCGCGCGTCGCGATGCACGCGGACGCCCGGCTACGTGCCCTCACTCGCCGCGCGGGACGGGCGGCGGCGCAAAGCCGTTGTCGTTGCCGGGGAACGGATTCGCATTGCGGCGCAGCGCTTCCTCTTCGTTGTCCTTCTGCGCGAACAGCGCGACGCCGATCACGCCAACATTCGCGGCGTCGCCGTACTTCGAGTTCGCGACATAGCTGTCGGGCACCGCTGCGAAACGGAACGCAGCGACTTCGTCGCGGCTCTTGCGGAAGCCCTCGATCGTCAGCGTGCGGCCCGGATACAGCACGTAGCCACCGTTCGTGTAGCTGCCCGGGCGCCCCGACAGCACGTCGAGCCCGTCGACCGTCGACACGACTTCGAACGCGCGGCGCCCCTGGTTGCGCAACACGATGAGGTAACGCGAACCCTCGACGCCTGCCATGTGCCAGCGGCCATTGCTGCGCGCAAGACGCAGCGGCGCGCCCTTTTCGTCGGTAAACGACAGCGCGATGTCGCCGTTCGCGAGTGCGACGCGGGTCGGCAGCCGGCGAACCTGCGACGCGGGAAGATGGCCGGGCAGCACATCGTTGTAGTAGACCGACGCGAGATCCGTCGGCTTCGCCGGATCCGCGCGTTCGAAGTCGACCTGCCGGGTTTCGGATCGCACCGACTCGCCCCACGCGGTACCGAGCCCGCGGCGTTCGCTGGCATCCGGTGCGGGAGCGGACGCGGCGGTACTGGCCGACGGCGGGGGCGGCGCCGCGCAGGCGGCCAGCCAGAGTGCGCAGGCGAGCGCGAGAAGACGGAACAGGATGGTCATGACGTGATGCCTCGGAATGTTATCGGACCGCGCCGGGCAAGCCGGAACGGTGCTTTTTGTGTCGTCTGTCGTCACGATGTCGATCGGACATGCTGGCCCGGATCGGCCGGCGCCGTCATTGCGGCGGCCCGGCGGCCGGGAGCCCTGCTATTTAAGCATGGCGCGCGGGCATTGGGCAGGGGCCACGCGCACCCATAAAAAAACCCGGCCCGCATCGAAGCGGGCCGGGTCCTGGCGGGATGGGTGTCGCTTACAGCGCGCCGCCTTGTGCCGACGCGGAGCCCTTCACGCCGACCGATGCACCGCCCTTCACTGCGTTCGTCGTGCCTTCGAGCGCTTCGCCGGCCTTCGCCTTCGTGCCGCCCGCCACGTCGCCCGCCGTCGACACGGCACCCTGTGCATGGCTCTTCGCCGAGCCGGAGACATGCTTCACGTGCGCCTTTGTCGAGTGGACGGCCGATGCCGCCGCATCCTTCGTCGTGCCGGCTGCCGAGCCGACCGCCTGCGTCGCACCGCCGACCGCATTGCCCGCTGCCGAGCCCACGCCGCCGACCGTCTTGCCGACACCGTTCAGCGCGCCGCCAACGGCGTTGCCTGCGCCCGAACCCGAGCCCGCCGCATTCGCGCCAGCGCCCGCCTGCACGCCCACGCCGCCGCCGAGCAGCGGCGTCTGGACCTGTGCGCCGACGCCTGCGGCACCCTGGGCACCCGTCTGGGCCGTCTGTGCAAATGCAGCCGAAGTCGCCATCGCCGTCAGAGCGGCACCCAGCAGAATCGTACGAATCTTGTTCATGGTCATTCTCCCCAAAGACGTTGTTGCTGCGGGCCGCCTTCGTGCGGCTTGTCGCATGCCTCGCCGCGACGTGCGGCAGGTGGAGCTAATGTAGCGGCGCCGGCACGCAAAACAGTCGAATTGCGGGGACTGTTACTTCCGTTGCAAATGCTGACGATTGACTCACACTGTTTGACAATCGGAGGCTTGCAGCAGGATGGCTCGCGTATTTGACGGTGAACCGGCG
Organism: Burkholderia cepacia complex sp. TUM26381; assembly: GCF_057439935.1. Taxonomy (NCBI): domain Bacteria; kingdom Pseudomonadati; phylum Pseudomonadota; class Betaproteobacteria; order Burkholderiales; family Burkholderiaceae; genus Burkholderia; species Burkholderia cepacia complex sp. TUM26381. Next base: position 1,209,989 of record NZ_CM172008.1, read on the forward strand.
CGAACCCGGCAGCATGGAACGCAAGCAGCACCGCGATCGCGACGGGCACGCCCGCCGAGCGTCGGGAGACAGGCGCAGGGTCACGCGGCTAGCAGGGAAACCGGCCGCTTTTATAAGCATCCCAAAGGATTTGTTCGGGCCAGTTGCCGGGGCGGCCCGACAACCGGTTCCTCGCGATCAGCTCGATGTCGTCCGACACGCAGGCCGCCACACCGGCATGACCCGATGCACGGAACGCCAGCCTGTATGCCTTTTCCCGCAGCGCGTCCACCGACTGCTTGTCGATCGCCGCGGCCGGATCGCCGTCGATTGCATCGAACGCCGCCATCCACTGCGTATCGAACGGTTCGGCATCGCGACGCTCCAGCGCGGTATCGCCATCGACGTCGCCGAGGCAATCGAAAAAGCCCGGCGCCGACAGCGCGGCGTCCAGTTCGAGCAGGTGTGCGTTCGTCATTGCCGTCCCTTCAAGCAATACGGCCCCGACTGCCCGTCGGCAGATCGGGGCCGTACGTGTTCCGTCCGTTTACGGCCGGAACGTATCGCCGAGCACGACGCCTTCGCGACGCGGATCGGTGCCGCCCTGCAACACGGGCGACTGGCCGGCCGTCACGCGCATCACCGTGTTGACGCCGCTCGCCTGCGCGGACGTCGACACCTTGTGCCCGAGCGCGAGCAGCCCCGTGATCAGCGGATCGTTCGCACCGTTGTTCGCCGCGTTGACGTTCGGATGCTCGCCGCCGACCGTGGTCGTCGGGCTGTTGCTCGCGCCGAAATCGACGAGCCCCGCGGACTGCTGCGCGTCGAGGCCCCAGTCGAGCGCGCCGACGAGCGTCTTGACCACGTATTGCGGAATCGTGCCGCCGCCCGGCGAACCCGTCGCCATCACGAAGTCGCCGCGCGAGCCGTCGGCAGCCTGCCCGAACACGATCGTCGGCGCCATCGAGCTGCGCGGCCGCTTGCCCGGCTGCAGCCGGTTCGCCACCGGATTGCCGGACGTGTCGACCGGGTTCGCGGAAAAGTCGGTCAGCTGGTTGTTCAGCAGGAAGCCGTTGGTCATGTGGAACGAGCCCATGCTCGACTCGACCGTCGTCGTCGCGCTCAGCACGTTGCCGTCGCCGTCGACGATCGTGAACTGGTTCGTGCCATGCTCGATCAGCGTCGTGTCGACGCCGAGCGGCACCGCACCGAGATTGCCGGGCTGCGCGGTGCCCATGCTCCTGGTCGTGTCGATCAGCGCCGCGCGCGATTTCAGGTACGGCTTGTTCAGCAGCGTGTCCCACGTACCGCCCGGCAGCGGCACGAAATCCGTATCGGCCACGTACTTGTCGCGGTCGGCATACGCGAGCCGTTCCGCCTCGGTGACGAGGTGCACGCCCGCGACGGTCGGCTTGCCGCCTTCGAGATCGATCGCCGTCGGCTTCAGCGACTTCAGGTCGTAATTCTCGAGAATGCCGAGCGCCGATGCGACCGCGATGCCGCCCGACGACGGCGGCGGCATCCCGCAGACCCAGTAGCTGCGATAGGTCGTGCACACGGGATCGCGGCGCTTCGCCTGATACGCGGCCAGATCCGCGACGGTCGTCTTGCCCGGCGTGAGCGTCGAGCCGTCCGCGCCCTTCGTCACCGCGATCTTCGCGACGATGTCCTGCGCGATCTGCCCGGTGTACAGCGCATTCGCGCCCGATTGCGCCATCAGCGTCAGCGTATGTGCGTACGCGGGATTCTTCAGCACGGTGCCGAGCGTCTTCGGCGAACCGTCGGCGTTCAGGAAGTACGCGGCGGCCTCGGGGTCGCGCTTCAGGTTCGGCGCATTCGAGGCGATCGCGTCGGCAAGCCGGCCGCCGATCGGGAAACCGTTGGTCGCGAGCGCGATCGCATCACCGAACAGGTTCTGCCACGGCAGGCGGCCATGATCCTGCTGCAGCGCCTCGATGAGCCGCGGCACGCCGATCGTGCCGATCGAGCGGCCGCTCGCGCGCGCGTTCGGCAGCGGCGCCGAATGGTCGGTCGTGTCGTCGACGTAGCGCAGGTAGTTCTCCGTCGCGGCGGCCGGCGCGGTTTCGCGGCCGTCGTATGCCTGCACCGTCTTGCTGCGCGCATCGTAGTAGAGCAGCACGCCGCCCGACCCGAGCCCCGTCGCCTCGGGCACCGTCAGGCCCAGCACGGCCTGCACGGCGACCGCCGCGTCGGCAGCCGTGCCGCCCTTCTTCAGCACCGCGCAACCGGCTGCGCTCGCGTACGCGTTCGACGTGGCCACCAGGTACGTTTTCGCATAGACGGGCTTCATCCCGGTGCGATAGCCCGACGATGCTTCCGGCAGCGACGGATCGCCCGGCTGGTTCGAGCCCACCACGACCGTCGCGCCGCTGTTGTCGACCGCGAGGCAGCTCGCATCGGTGGAAGGTGTCGTCGTGCGGCCCGCTTCGTTCTCGACGTCGCCGCCGCATGCGGTCAACAGGGCGGCCGCGAGCAACGCGGACGCGTACGGAAAAATCGCTGTTCTGTTCATTGTCTGCCGATGTTCTTGTAGGTCGTTGCGATGGACTTCACGTTGCCTGCAACCCCCTCGGTGCACGGGCAACGCGTTCGATAGTCCCATGAACAAAATTTTTTCCGCAATAAGGGTATGACGTAATGCAGCCGGACGTTGCACGCGCAACATCACCGGACCGGCCTGCGGATTCGCTGCTGCATGGCATCGCGATCAGGCAATGCGACCGGTGTCGCTACGTTGCCGCCCGGCGGCGCATGCCGGCTGCCTTGCCGCCAGGCGCGAATCCGCGCTCCATCGTTTCGATCGCCTCCGAGAAAAAATCCAGAAACATCGTCATCGCGACGGTCGCGCTCATGTCCGCCCGTTGATAGATGCAACTGAACGAGCGCGCGCCCGCATCGGCGAGCGGGGTCCACGCGAGCCGCCCGGCGGCGACATCGTCCGCGACGTTCTCTGCGATCAGGAAGCCGACCCCCGCACCTTCGGCCGCGAGGCGTCGCACCATCGACACCGAGCCCGTCTCGACCAGCGGCCGCACGGTGCGCGGTTGCCGCACATCGATCTGGTCGAACATCGCGCGCAGCTCCGTGTCGGGCGTCATCAGAATCAGCGGGTGCGCGAAGCAGTCGCGCATGCGCACCTTGCCGCCCGCCGATGCCAGCGGATGACCGGGCGCCGTGACGACCCCCAGCGGCTGCGCGAACGCGCGCACCTCGACGACGCTCGCCGCCGTGCGCCGGCGCAGCGCATAGCCGATGTCGACCTCGCCCGTCTCGACCCAGCGCACGATGTTCTCGCCGTTGCCCGAGCGCACGCTGTACGTGACGCCCGGATAGCGCTGCAGCGCGGCGAGGATCGCGTCGGGCACGAGCTTCTCGGCCGTCGATGCGGGCACGGCCAGGTTCACGTGCCCGCGCCGCAGCGCGCGCAGATCCTCGACCTGCGTCAGCGCGTTGTCGAAGTCGCGCTGGCCGCGCCGCACGGCCGCGATCACGATCTCGCCCGCAAGCGTCAGCTGCATGCCGCGCGGCAGCCGGTCGAACAGCGGCACGCCGACCTGCTCCTCCAGATTGCGGATCTGCTGGTGCACCGCCGCGGCGGTCAGGTGCAGCACGTCGGCCGCCTTGCGAATCGAGCCGCGCCTCGCGACTTCGTCGAAACAGCGGAATGTCTGCGATATCGAACGCATGGGGGTACCGTTAGATTTTTCCGAACAGGCCGTCAAGAATAATCCGATTTTACCGACGCGCCGGATCGTCTAGATTCCGCTGCATCCCCGCATCCGATTCGAATGGAGACCGCAGTGACGACCGTCGACCAAATCACCCAGCGCCGCCGAGGCGTCGGCCTCATCGCCCACGATCCCGCGCTGTCCGCGGGCGGCTATACGCTCATCGCCCCGCAGACGGCCGACGGCAACGTCTACCTCGTCGGCATCGACGGCGAAGTCGCGCACCAGTGGAAAATGCCCGTCCGCCCCGGCCGCCACGCGGTCATCCTCGCGAACGGCAATCTCGGCTACAACGGCAACCACCCGCGCTCCGAATCGCGCTATGCGCCGTGGTCGATGTGGCACGGCGGCGACTTCTACGAGGTCACGCCGCAAGGCGAAACCGTGTGGCGCCATGAGGATCCCGCGCATCACCACGACGCGCAGTGGCTGCCGAACGGCAACCTGCTCTACGCCGCGTGCGAACCGGCCGACGCGGCGTTCGCGCAGCGCGTGCCGGGCGGCACCGCGCATGGCGAAGACGAAGTGATGTATACGGACGTGATCCGCGAAGTGAACCGCGCCGGCCAGATCGTGTGGGAATGGCACGCGCGCGACCATCTGCGGCCCGAGGATTTTCCGATCGCGGCAGGCTTCGGCCGCTATCACTGGCCGCTCGTCAACGGTCTCGCGGTCGATGCGAACGGCCGCGTGCTGATGAGCCTGCGCACGACGTCGGGGATCATTGCCGTGAACCGCGAAACCGGCCGCGTCGACCTGCGGATCGGACCGGACGTCGTGTCGCACCAGCATGCGCCGGTGCCGCTCGCGAACGGCAACATCCTCGCGTTCGACAACGGCAATTTCCGCCACGGCGCGCACGTCGTATTCTCGCGCGTCGTGGAAATCGACCCGGCGACGCAACGTGTCGTGTGGTCGTATGCGGACGATGTCGTGAACCTGTTCTACACACCGTTCATGGGCAACGCGCAACGCTTGCCGAACGGCAACACGCACGTCACCGAATCGTCGACGGGCCGGCTGTTCGAAGTGACGCCGGCCGGCGAGGTCGTGTGGGAATACGTGATCCCGTGGTTCGCCGAATACCCGGACGAAGCGGCGCGCAAGACCGGCCCGGGCCAGTTGAACAGCGTGTTCCAGACGTTCCGCTACAGCGCCGCGCAATTGCCCTGGCTGCGGGCCTGACACGCCGTTCGCCGCCGGTTTCCGGCCGTTTTCGCCGTTCGCTTCCGAGGGGCCTGCCGTGCCGCACGATCCGATCTCTCCGCCCGTCGATGCCAAGCTGCCCGCGTGGCAGCTCGCGCTGTTCGGGCTGCAGCACGTGCTGTCGATGGCCGCGTCGCCGATCACGGCCGTCTTCCTGATCGCGAAGGTCCTCGCGCTGCCGGGCGACCTGACGGTCCAGCTGATCGGCGCGACGTTCTTCGCGTGCGGCATCGGCACGCTGGTGCAATCGCTCGGCGCCGGCCCGATCGGCGCACGCCTGCCGTTCGTGATGGTGCCCGGCGGCGCTCCGACGATGCTGTTCGCGGGCATCGCCGCGCAATCGGGGCTGCCCACTGCAACCGGCGCCGCGCTGCTCGCCAGTGCGTTCTACTGGGTGCTGCTGCCCGTCTTCACGCGCTGCCTGCGGCTCTTTCCGCGCATCGTCGTCGGCGCGATGCTGTTGCTCGTGTCGGTCAACCTGATCCGGATCTACGCGACGATCGTCGTCGGCCAGCCCGGCTCGGCCGACTTCGCACAGCCGCGCGCGCTCGGTCTCGCACTGGCGACGATCGTCGCCACCGTCGCCGCCGCCGGTGCATTCCGCGGCACGGCCGGACGCCTCGCCGTGCTGATCGGGCTGGTGGCCGGCGCGACGCTCGGCTGGGCGCTCGATGCAATGCCGGCGCTCGCCGACGTGTGGCACGGACCGCTGTTCACGCATCCGGTGTGGCTGCCGTTCGGAATGCCGCGCTTCGACCTGCTCGCCGCGCTGCCGCTGCTGATCTTCACCGCGATCTCGATGGCCGAGGCCACCGCGCAGACGGTCGCCGTCGGCGAGACGTGCGGCAAGACGATCTCGCTGCCGCGCGACGTGCCGAAGACGATACGCGGCGACGCGCTGGCGTCGCTGGCCGGCGCGCTGTTCGGCACGCCGCTGATCGTGACCAGCGCAGAAAACATCGGCGTCGTCCAGACGACCGGCGTGCGCTCGCGCTACGTGACGGCCGCGGCCGGCGCAATCCTGATCGTCATCGCGCTGTTCGCGCCGCTCGCGCGGCTTGCGTATGCGATTCCGGCCGCCGTGGTCGGCGGCACTGCGCTGGTCGTGTTCGCGATGATCGGCGTGATGGGCATCCGGCTGCTCGCAAGCGTCGACCTGCACGCACGCGCCAACCAGTACACGCTCGCGGCCGCGCTGGTGGTCGGCCTCGCGCCGATCCTGGTGCCGAACCTGTATCGCCATTTCGGCGCACCCGTGCAGATCGTGCTCGGCAACGGCATGGCGGCCGGCACGCTCGCGGCCATCGCGACGCAACTGGCATTCGCCGCGCTCGCGCGGCTGAGCGGACGGGCGCACGGGGGCGCGGCCGCGGCACCTTCGCGCGACGCATAACGGCAGCGGCAGGCAGCGCTGCTGCGCGACACGGGCACGCCGCGCCCTGCTTGACGACGCCTGCGGTTCGGCCGACAATCGCCGCTCCCTCCTGGCGCGGGCACTCGATCCAGCCGGCGCGCGCGTCTCCTCGACGCCGCACCGGCTTCAGGTTTTCCAGTCCCGATCTCCGCGCCGCCGTGCACACGCACGCAAATCCGCCGGCTCAGCCGTGCACATTTACGCAGGTCTCACCCCGAACGCCGGTTCATCGCCGCACGGTCGCGCTTTCGCCTGCCCATTCATTTCGGAGTCCATGATGATGATTCGTTGTTCCAAGGCAGCCATGGTGCTCGCCATGGCTTTCTTTGCATCGCTCGTCGCGTTCGGCAACATCACCGACTATGCGACGAATTTCGCATTCGTGCACCACGTGTTCCTGATGGACACCACCTTCCCGGGCAACGGGATCATGTATCGCGCGATCGGCACGACGTGGATCCATCACGCCGGCTACATCGGCATCATTTCGATGGAAACGCTGACGGCCGTGCTGTGCTGGATCGGCGGCATCCGGCTGCTGCGCGCACGGCGCGCCGACGATTCGGCGTTCCGGGCGGCCAAGGCGTGCGCGATCGCCGGCCTGACGCTCGGCTTCCTCACGTGGCAGGTCGCGTTCATGTCGGTCGGCGGCGAATGGTTCGGGATGTGGATGTCGAAGCAATGGAACGGCGTGCCGGATGCATTCCGCTTCTTCATCACGCTGTTGCTCGTGCTTGTTTACCTGACGATGAACAACGACGGCGTCGACGACACGCGTATCGCGCACTGACGCGCCGGTTGCGTCGGGGCGCACCGGCCGCCTGGACATCGGGAGACGATTGCCGGCGTCACCGTGTCCGGCTATAAATCGTGGATGGACACGAATCGCTGGATTCACGACCCCGTCGGCGCGTTTCGCGCATGGCAGGAAACCGCCGCGACCGGCGCCGGCCGCCGGCCGTTCGCGCCGCGTTCGGTCGTACAGCACGTCGCGATGTTCGAGCGGTTCCTGCGCCACCTGGTCGCACACCGCGTGTCGCTGGCCACGTTCGGGCCCGACCAGGTCGCGGCTTTCCTCGCGGAACTCGACCGCACCTGCACGCCCGGCACGTCGACGCGCGTGCGCTATGCGAAGCTGATCGACCGGCTGAGCCGGCACCTGGTCGACACCGGCGTGCGGACGATCCATCCGGCCGGCCGGGCGACGCGCGATCTTGCATGGCCGGTCGGCGAGCCGGAGCCGTGCTACCTGCCGCCCGACGCCGACGCGGCGCTGCAGCGTCACGTCCAGCCTCGACCAGACGACACCTCGGCCGACTGCCGGAATCGTGCGATCGTCGCGCTGCTGCTCGCGAGCGGCATCACGTCGGCCGAGATTCGGGCGATGCCCTGCGACGCGCCCGATCTCGACGCGCGGCCACCGGCGTTGTCCGTGCCGCGCGATCGCGCGCGGCCAGCGCGCCGGATCGAACTTGCCGGGTTCGTGCTGGCGCCGCTCGCCGCATGGCGCGCGCATTCGGCAGACACGCGGGCATCGACGCTGCTGTTCCCCGCACCGCGCGGCGGTGGCGCGATGAACGACATGTTCCTGCTGCTGGTGGTACGCGACGCGCTGAACGCAATCGGCTTCCACGCAGCGGACATGAGCCCGCGCGTGCTGCGCAACACGTATGCGCGCCGGCAATTGCTCGCCGGCCACGCGCATGCCGATGTCAGTGCGATGCTTGGTCTCGTCAGCACGCGAACGGTCACACGCATCCGGCAGACGCTACCGCCCGATGCAGCCGCGGACCGCGCCGCACACGAGCGCTGACCGCACGCCTTTTTCTGTCCGCTATTCGCCCGGCTTCGACTGGACGAGCCGCAGAATCCGCGTGTCGTACGGTGATTGCATGACTTCCGCGATGCGGATTTCGGGTGCCGCCGGATGCAGCGGATTCAGCAGGAAGTTGTGCGCGTGCGGCACGACGACGCTCGGCACGCGCAACAGCGCGCTCGGCTGCGTGTGCAGCCATTCGGTGCCGGTGCTGCGCGTCCAGTCGACATTCGTTTGCCAGTCGTCCGGCACGTCGCCTTCCGCGATTTCGGCGACATCCACCGAATCGGGCACCTCGATGCGCAGCAACTGGTATCCGCTCGGCAACTGCGCGACGGTGGCGATTTCGAAATGAACGAGCGTCTCGAGCAGTGCGAGCGCCGGATGCTCGGCGAGATACACGACGGGCTGCCCGGCAAAATGCCAGCGCCCGCCGGCCCGCAACCCACCGATGCCTTTCAGGTCGGCGTAATTGCTGATCCGCCACAGCGTCGTCAAGCGAAGTACCCCTCGTCGATCTGCGTGAGGACTTCCTCGACGAGCCGCGCGCCATGCTCGGTGCTCGCCATGTCGAGCGACGTGCGGCCGCCGAAGCGCTGCAGCCCGTTGCGCAGCCACGCCATCGCCTTGTCCTGGTCGCCGAACGTGGCCGTCGCCTGCGCGACGATGCGTGCAAGACGGATCGCCTTGTCGGATTCCTCCGGCGACAGGCGTTCGTGCGCCTGGCGCCGATGGCTCAGCGTGCGGCGTGGAATGATGAAGGCCAGCTCGTCCGATTTCAGCCCGCGCTCCGACAGCCGGTCGATCACCGACACGTCGACGCGCGCACTTGCCAGCTCGGCCAGGTCCGCGCCCGACCGGACGCGGATCGCCAGCAGTTGCTCGAGTATCGTGAATTCGGCCTGACGCGGATGGGCGACGCCCGAAGGATGAAAAGCGATGGTGCTCATGACCTCTCTCCGGCAATTTGCCCAATCATTATAGGCGTTTTGCCACGGAATGGCGGATCGCGTTGATGCAAGCTTGCCGACCGGGCTGGAAGACCGGTTATTGGGGTGCGCGAATCGGAGATTCGCCTAGCCGACGTGTTACACGCATTCAGTATATAAACTCATTCATCACGACTTGAAGTTGTCACGTAACAATTTTCCGACGGATGCACGCAGGTTGTGTCCCAATGCGATCACCCCGCTCCCGCGCCGCAGCCACGCCATTCCGCGGCAGCCTTCCGGTTTTGTCCAACGCTCCGTCGGCCGCACGAACCGGCAAGTCTGCCCCTCGCCGGATACCGGAACGATCCAGTTGGCCCCTGCCGGCAACGCAAGCGAATTGCCCGCCGTCATCCGATCCGGTTCCTCCGCCGATCACATGCGCGCAGGCAGCCTGTACTCGTGCCGCCGAATCCATCGCTCGATCCAGCGCACGCCGTACCGATCATCCACGATGCCTCTATCGCGGCGCATTGCTTCGCATACCTGATCATATGCGACGAAAGCAAAAAGTAAGACAGACTCCCGCACCGAAAGGAAGCTGTAACGATCGAACCTGCGCGTAGCGATGCGCGGGCCGCGTTGCCGCGCGATCGCCCATGCCGCGTACGTTCTCGACCTGCCCGCTTCTCGTAGCGGCACCCGGACCGACCGGCTCCCCCTCGTCACCCGCTACGAATCGCCCCCGCGCCCGCTCCAGCCGCTTCCGTACACTCGAATTCGCGCCATGCGGCGCTGGCGGCGTGCATCCCGCGTACGGCCGCGCCTGACGGGAGCCTTGCATGCTGTCCATCGACGGAATGGGTTTGGGGTTGAACTGGCAGCGTTTCCTGTCGCAAACGCTGAATCCGGACCTTGCGCCAAAGCCGCCGCAAAATGCGGGCGGTACGTCCAACGACGGCCCGACCAACGGCCCGGCCAACCCGGTCAACCCGACGACCGCGCCGCCGATCCCGGTGCAGGCCGACCTCGGCACCGATCCGTCCAAACCGACCAACCCCGAGATCGCGTCGGCCACCGCACTGCTTCAGAGCATGTCCGATCAGTATCGCGTGGCGCCGCCCGAGATCACCGTCGACAACGACACGACGCGGGCCGTGCAGGGTGTGATCCAGGACGCGCAGACAAAATACGACAACGCACAACAGGCGCTGCAAGGCGCACAGGGTGTGCTGCGGATGGCGAATCGCGACCCCGACTCGACGCCCGACGAGCGCAAGTCCGCACTCGACAACTACACGAAGGCGCACGATGCGGCCGACACCGCGCAGCGCGAACTCGGCGTCACGACCGACGCCGGCTACCGGATCCTGTACGGCGAACAGGCGAAGGCCGACCAGTACAGCTCGGACCCGACGAACCAGAACATCGAGGGTCCCGCGCAGCAGCAGGCCGATGCGAAGTTCGCCGCGCTGCAGAAGCTGTTCCCCGACCAGACGAAGGCGAATCCGAACTTCGTCCCGCAACAGGGCGACTGCAAGACGCCCGCCCAGGTCCAGGCCTACGACGACTGGCAATCGGCGACGTCGGGCGCGGTGACCGGCCAGGCGAAGTATTGGGCGGACGTCAGCAACGCGAATCTCGCCTATACGCAGTTCCAGTCGTATATGGCCGATCCCGCTTACAAGGACGCCATCGATACCGGCGTCGGCAACCTGAACGATGCGCTCGCGCCGCTGCAACTGCAGATCGACCTGCCCGACGCGCCGCCGGGCGACGCCAACGGCAACGTCGACATGAACGCCGTGCAGGCCAACGTCGCGCAGGCCGCGAAGATCGCGAATTACTCGAACGCGGCCTATGCGGCGTCGCTCGACGCGCAGCAGGTCACGACGCTGCAGCAGAAGTACGACACCGACAGCGCCTGCCTGATCGGCTCGACACCCGGCGCGGCGACGGACGACAAGGCCGCGCTCGATCGCGCGACGACGCAGGCGAACACGAGCGGCGGCTACATGCAGATGCTCGGCGCGCAGCTCACCGTCGACGACCTGCAGGCCAAGTACGACTCCGCGAAAACGGCATCCGACGACTGGCATACCGCGAATCCGCGCTCGCTGGACCCGCATCCGCAAGTCGACGCCGACCTCGCCGCCGCATCCGATGCGCTGACGCAGGCCAAACAGAAGGCGAGCCTCGCGCACGACGGCTTCGTCGTCGCCTACGGCCAGACGCTCGCGCAGCAGTACGACGACGCCGGCGCGCAGATCGATGCGCAGCTCAAGCCGAAGGTGCCGTTCGTGCTGCAGAACCCGACACCGACGCTGTCGACGAATCCGCCGCCCCCGACGACGCCATCCCCTTCGGCCGGACCGTCGCCGTCGCTGAGCACGTCGCTGCCGAGCGCGGCGTCTACGCCGGGCACATCGAGTCCGCCGGCTCCGTCGACGACGCAGACCCCGTCGTCGTCATTGAGCACGTCGGCGCCCGCAGCCAGCCTGTCGACGTCGCTGCCACCCACGACGCTGTTCACGAACCCGTCGTTCGTGCTGCAGCCACCCGGCTCGAACACGTCCGTACCGACCACCGCGACCGGCCAGACCGCGCTCGACGCGAAAAAACTCCATGTCGTCGCGGGCGCATTGCGGGCGGCCGACGGCCGGCTGTCCAACACGTTCAACGACGCAGCCGCGAAATTCCAGCTCGCGAGCGCGCAGACGCAGGAAGGCGTACTCAAGGGCAAGCTCGCGGACATCCAGAAAACCTACGACGACTGGTACGCGAACAACCCGACGCCGGTGCGGATGCGCGAGGTGAACGGCGACGAGATTCCGATGCGCACGCCGCTGCGTCCGAACCCTTATCAGGACCCGCTCGACAAGGCACGCAACGACCTGCAGCAGGCCGACGCGAACATCAACAAGCTGCAGCTGCTGACGGAGATGTCGCACCAGCAGGTGCTGCTCGACCAGTTCGACGCGGGGCTCGCCGAGAACCTGCGCAACCCGCAGAGCCAGGACGACAAGGATGCCTATTCGAAGGCGCTGGACGGCTTCTTCCGCGCGCACCAGGGCGAGCTGTCGCAATCGCTGCTCGACCAGGCGGGCGCGAGCACGAACAAGGCCGCGACGATCAATTTCGGCAAGCTGACCGACAACGAGCAGCGCAACCTGATCGGCACCGCGATCGGGCTCGCGCCCGACGTGCAGCCGTCGCCGGATTCGGGCTCGCCCGCCGCCCCCGTCAACGACGACTCGGTCCGCTACACCGACAAGGACAAGCTGGACACGATCAACAAGGTGCGCGGCGAAATCCTGAAGCTCGGCGGTGGCAGCGGCACGCAGGTCAACATCCTGCCGCTGATCTACTCGGACAAGACGGCCGGGATGGTGACGAGCGCACTGTTCAAGGTCACCGACAGCAAGGGCAACGTCCAGTACGTCGACGACACGTCCGCGAATTACGACAACGTCGGCGACTACCTCGACAACAACCAGCTGGCGTCGAGCGGCACGCTCGACCTCGTGACCGGTTACGACGACAACGGTCACGCGCAGTTCCAGCAGAAGTCCGCGCATCACGACGACTGGTTCGACAGTGCGCTGAACACACTGACCGGCGGCAAGGTGAACCTCGGGATGATGGGGCTCGGGCTGCTGATGGAAGGCGCCGGCGTGCTGCTCGACGCAACCGGCGTCGGCGCGTTCGCCGGCGGCGCGCTGAACTTCGCGGGCGCGGTGATGATGGACACGGCGATCGGTTCGAGCATGGCGAAATCCGCGATCGATATCGGCTCGCGGTGGGAACACAACCAGAGCATCAATCCGTTCACCGACGCCGGGGCGCGAGGCGACTGGCTCAACCTCGTGCCGATGGGCGCGGCCGGCGCGGCGAAGTTCGCCGGGTCGGAAGTGTTCGGCAAGACGATCACCGCGCTTACCGGCTCGGCGAAGGCCGCGCGCGTGACCACCGCGATCGTGCGCGGCACGTCGCTCGTCACCGGCGTCGGCGCCGCAGGCGAGAGCTTCGTCGAAGCCGGGGTCGCATTCGCCCACGGGAACAGCGAACAGGGCTGGGAAGACATCAAGTCCGGCGTCACCAACGTGGCGCTGATGGGCGCGGGCGGCGTGCGGGACCGCATGGTCAACGCAGCGGTGCGCGTCACCGGCCGGCCACTGGTCGCCCGCACGGCGGGCGGCGAGAACATTTCGATCGACGGCCAGCAGCTGCAGAAAATCCTGAACAAGAACGAACCGTCGCAACTCGCGTTCGGGGCCACGCGCGCGTCGCTCGACGGCGTCGACATCACGGTCGCGAAGGACGGCACGCTGATGGCCGGCGACAAGGTGCTCACCTACGACAACATGCCCGTGCGCGTGCTCGACGGGCTCAACAACAAGGACCTGAACAACCTGCCGCACGGCGAATCGGTGATGCTCGGCGAGAACGGCGAACTGACCGTCGTCAAGCTGACGGGCAAGACGTGGACCGAAGGCACGAAGGTCGATTCGGTCACGGCAACCGGCGACCGGCTGTCGTTCGGCAGCGACGGGGAAATCAATGCGCCGTCGAAGCTCGTCGCGAAGACGCCGCCCCCGTCGCGCAACAACACACGGCAACCGGCGAACGACCCGGCGCCACCGGCCGACAACACACCGACGACGACGGCGGCCGACGAAGCTGCGGCACGCGCCACCGAAGCGGGCAACCCGGCCACCGCCACCGTCTCGGCTGGCGCGCGCAACGCGCAGCGCACGAGCGAAGCGCAGGCCGCGCGCGACGAGAGCCAGCTGGAAACCCGCTCGTCGGATTCGCATGTCGCCGCGCAGAATCGCCGCAGCAGCGACCTGCGCGCGGCGGACGACCCGGCCGTCGCACGAGCCCCCGGCGCACCCGGCGCCGGCGCCCTCGAAGAACCGGCCAGCACCGCGCCACGCACGCCGGTCCGCGTGATCGACCTGACCGACGCCGAACCGGCCTCCCGGCCCGCGACGCTCGACCCGGCCGGCGTCTCCGTGCCGCGCGGCCCGTCGGTCGAAGCGCTCGACTACGGCGAACACACGCTGTTCATCGTGCGCAACGGCGACGACCCCGCCGCCATGCCCGAGGCGGCGCGGCCGCGCGCGGCGGGCGCGCCGCCCGCCGACGTCGCGGAACCGATCATCGTCGTCGCCGATGCCGAGGACGCGCACGTCGCGCCCGAACTCGCGAACCGCTGGCAGCGCCCGGTGTTCGCGGCCGCGCCGGATGCCCTGCACGCGGACGGCACGCTGCGCGCGGATGCACCGCTGACGCGCTACCTGCCGGCCCCCGACGCGCCAGCGGCAGGCGGCCGCGTCGTCGGCACGAACGCGCAGGCGCCGCACGCCGATGCGGCAGGCATCGCCGAAGCCGACCCGCATGCGCCGAATCCGGACGCTCCCGCGGCGCGGCGCGCGCTGCCGCCCGCGAACGACGACACCGTCGTCGTGCTCGCGACGACGCGGCGCAACGCCACCGATCCGGAAACCCGCGCCGCCCTGCCGCCGCAACCGCCCGCTCGCGCGGCGCGCGCGCTGGACGGCGCATTCAGCGCGCCGAACCGCATCCTGGTGCTCGTCAGGCCGGCCGAACGGTCTGCATCGGAAGCGGCGAACGAGGCGAACGAAGCCTCCCGGCCAAATCGGGCCGGCGACGCGCGCGCCGACGACCGCGCGCTTCCGGCCGCCGCCCACCCGGAAACCACCGAAGCGCCGCAGGATCCGTCACTCGCCGGTCCGGGCCTGTTCACGCGGCTGCAGATGCGCTTCGGCGGCGCGCCGCTGCCGGACGCGGTGCACGCGCTCGCGCAGCAATCGGACACGCTCACGCAGCAGTTGCGGATGATGAGCGACGCCGGCTGGCGCGTGAGCCTCGGCAAGCGCGGCGGCGGCAGCCGGATCGACCCGAAGCGGCGGCGCGTGACGATCGACGGCGGACTGCACGATTCGGGCAGCATCACGTACACGCTCGCGCACGAGGCCAAGCACGCGGTCGAGGCGATCGACGGCACGCTGGACTCGCTCGACTACAGCGGCCGCAGCCGCTTCACGCGCAAGGCGCTCGAAGCCGAGGCGCGCGCGCAAATCAACGCGTTCGAAGCGCGCTACGAAATCGATCTCGCGGGCGGCGGCGACATCGCGTCGAAAACGACGCTGCCCGATGCACTCCAGCACGAGGCCGACCGCTGGGGGCCGTCGAGCGACTATGCCGGCACGGTCGAACGGCTCGCCGACGCGTTTGCCGATGCGCCGGTGTCGGGGCGCCGCGGCGAGACGTACCAGACCTTCTATGACGGCATCTGGGACAAGCAGAAGCGTCAGGGTGGCGCCCCGCGCCGCATGCCCGCGCCACACACGACGGACGCGGCCGGCGGCGGCACGCACCTGCCGCGCACGCTCGAGGAACAGGTGCAGTGGAGCGTCGCGCATGCGGAGGCGATCTCGCCGTTTGCCGAACGCGGGCGCAGCGAGCCACGGCAGATGACGCTCCGGATTCTGGACGAACGCACGTCGTCCGGGACCGAAGAACCGCTGACGGTCATCCACGGCCGTACCAACGCCGCGGGCCAGCTGCTCGACGCACACGGCCGCCCCGCGCAGCATGTGGACTTTTCGATCGCGAACTTCCTGGCCGGCACGTCGACCAGCGCCGGCAGCGGCCGCGCGCTCGTCCTGGCCGCCGACAACGGACACGCCGCCGCTGCGTGGCTCACGAACACCTGGCAACGGCCGGTCTACGTGCCGGACGGCGGCGCGATCCGCGCGCTCGACGCCGCCGCGGGCAATCCTGCCGTCGCGAGGGCCCAGGTGCGATTCGATCGCGCGCCCGCGTGGACCCGCTATGCGCCATCGCCGCGCGAGCGAATCGACTACGGCGAACTCGCCGCCGACGAGAACGGCCTTCACATCGCGGGCGATCCGTCACGGCGACTGGATGCGCAAGCGCTGATCGGCCCGTTCCTCGGGGCCGGCATCGAAAAAAGCGTGTTCGAACTCGGCAAACGCAACGCGATCGGCCTGTACGACGTCGATCCCGGGCGGCCGCGCGACAGCCAGCTCGCTCATCATTACGATGCGCTCGGCACGGAACGCAACGGGCTCGACCTGTTGCGCCGCTACGGGCTGCGCACGCTGACCATCGACGGCCCGTTCTCGGTCGGCAACCGGATCGCGATCCTGTACCACCCTCTCGCGGAACTCAGCAGCCGGGCTGTCTCGCTCGGCGCGCTGCCGGAGCGCGTCACGCACGATTCGATGCGACAGCTCGCGGCGATACGCGCGATCGTCGAGCGCGACGGTCTGGAATTCGACTTCCAGGGTGTATTCGACGCGCACGGTGAGTTCTACTTCAGCGATCCGTCGGCCATCTCGCGCTCGGACAATCGCGGCGCAATCGAGTCCACCCTCGAGGAAATCGACAGCGTCATCGAGCCGCTCGAACGCGGCATCGACGACGGCAGCATCGCGCTCGCGCATCCGGCGATCGGCGAATCGCTGCCGGACGGCGCATTCGTCCAGAAGCCGTCGCTCATCGCGCGCATCCGCATGTGGTTCGGCGGCGCCCCGCTGCCCGACGCCGCCTATGCGCTCGCCGGCCAGTCGAGCCTGCTCGCCGGCCAGATGCGGCTGCTGAAGTCGGACGGCTGGCAGGTCGTGCTGGGCCGCGCGGGACGCGGCAGCCGCACCGACGTCGACCGGCGCCGGATCGTGATCGACGGCGGCCTGCGCAGCAACGGCACGCTCGTCTATACGCTCGCGCACGAAGCCGGCCACGCGACGGACGTGTCGAACAACCGGCTCGGCCTCGACACCAGCAGCCCCGACGCATTCGTGCGCAGCACGCTGCTCGCCGAGGCGCGCGCGCAAGCCAACGCATTCGCGGTACGCAAGCAGATCCTCGAATCGACCGGCGTCGACATCGCCGAGCACGCGGTGCTCCCCGACGCGATCGCGCGCGAAGCCGACCACGTGATGCCCGGCGACGCGGCGGGCCTCGCGCGCCTCGCCGACGCGTTCGGCAACGCACCCGTGTCGGGCCGCGACGGCGAGCGCTACAGCACGTTCTACGGCCGCGCGTGGGACCGGCAGCAACAGCCGGGCAACGCATCGTTGCACATGCCCGCACCGCACACGACCGAGTCGTCCGGCGGCAGCGGCGGCGCACGGCTGCCGCGCACGCTCGACGAACAGGTGCAGTGGAGCCACGCGCACGCGGACCGTGCGTCGCCCTTCCCCCGGCGCTGGTTCGGAGGCGGCGCGCCGAAACTGACATTCTCCCGCAACGGTCCGGTGTCCTATGCGAACGGCGAACCGCTGACGCTCGTCCACGCGCAAACCGATGCGGCCGGCGGCCTGCTCGATGCGCACGGCCGCCCCGCCACGCCCGTCGACTACTCGATCGACCATCGCCATGCGCTCGGGCCCGCGCAGGCGGGCACCCCCGTCGTTCTCGAAGGCGGCGACGCGCGCGCAGCACACGGCGCATGGCTCGCGAACATCTGGCAACGCACGATCTACGTGCCCGACAGCGGCACGGTCCGCGCGATCGGCGAGTCGCGCACCGACGGCACGCACCGCATGCAGTTCGGCGGCCCGGGCACGTGGACGCGCTACACACCGTCGCCGCGCGAACGGATCGATGCGGGCGCACTCGCCGTCGACGGCAACGGGCTGCACGTCGCCGGCGATCCGTCGCGGCGCGTGGATCCTGCCGACCTGCTCGGCCCGTTCCTCGGCGCCGGCACCGCGAAGGCCGTGTTCGAACTCGGCAAGCGCAACGCGATCGGCCTGTTCGACGCCGGCGGCGACAAGGCGCGCACGATGCTCGCCCATGAAATGCGCGGGCTCGACCAGTTGAGGCAGCTCGGCATGCGCACGGTCACGGTCGACGGGCCGTTCACGTACCTCGGGCGCATGGCGGTGATGTACAGCCCGCTTGCCGAGCTCGGCAGCATCGACGTGATGAACGGCATCCTGCCGAAACGCGTGATGCGCGAATCGATGCAGCAGCTCGTCGCGATGCGCGAGATCGCCGCACGGCACGGCCTGTCGTTCGACTTCGAAGGCCTGTTCGATGCGCAGGGCCGGTTCTACTTCAGCGACCCTTCCGTCCTGATCCGGCATCCGGACCCGGCGGCCAACCGGACGCCAGCGATGATCGACGCCGTCATCGATCCGCTCCAGCGCGGCATCGCGAGCGGCCGCGTCGAGCTCGCGCATCCGGCGATCAGCGAATCGCTGCCGGACGGCGCATTCGTCCAGAAGCCGTCGCTCATCGCGCGCATCCGCATGTGGTTCGGTGGCGCCCCGCTGCCCGACGCCGCCTATGCGCTCGCCGGCCAGTCGAGCCTGCTCGCCGACCAGATGCGGCTGCTGAACCCCGGCCGCTGGGAGATCGTGCAGGGCCGCGCGGGCGCCGGCAGCAAGGTCGATGCCGAGCAGCGCCGGATCGTGATCGACGGCGGCCTGCGCCACGCCGGCACGATCGTCTATGTGCTCGCGCACGAGATCGGTCACGCGGTCGACGTGGCCACGAACCGGCTCGACCTCGACACCAGCAGCCCCGACGCGTACGTGCAAAGCACGCTGCTCGCCGAGGCGCGCGCGCAGGCCAACGCGTTCGCGGTGCGCAAGCAGATCCTCGAATCGACCGGCGTCGACATCGCCGAGCATGCGGTGCTCCCCGACGCGATCGCGCGCGAAGCCGACCACGTGATGCCCGGCGACGCGGCGGGCCTCGCGCGCCTCGCCGACGCGTTCGGCAACGCCCCCACGTCGCTGCCCGGCAACCCCGTCTATCGGGCGCTGTACCGCGCGCAGGCCGAGCAGGCGCTGCGCGACGGCGCAGCCGGACGAACCGGCGCGGCGCCGCGAACGATGCCGTCGATGATGATGTGGCCCATGCCGGACCCGTCGTCCTTCTTGCCGGCCACGCCCGCGCTCACGCCCGAGTCGCGCGCGGCCGACTGGCTCGACGCGCACGGCAAACGCGACCTGAAGCGGATCGACGGCACGCAGCTGGCCGACATCCGCGACCTCGCGCAATACGCGGGCCCCAACGCACATGTGCTGATCGCGAAGCATGTCGACCGGCCGGCGGACGACGGCACGCATCCGCAGCCCGAGTTCGTCGCGAGCCTGAAGACCGACGCACACGGCCAGCCCGGCCAGGTCGAATCGGCCGATCCCGGCGGCGCGCCGTCACATGACGTACGCGACGCGGTATATCCGGGTACGCGTCCACGCAAGCGCAACGGCAGCGAAACGCCGCATGAAACGCGTGCGAAATTCGACTTCTACCTGTCGCCGGTATCGCTCGACGAGCTGCGGCAATTCGGCGGCGCGGCGAAGGTCGAAGCCATCGACTCGAAGCGCGTCTGGCATGCGGACCCTTCGGGCGAAGCGCCCGCGCAAGCGGTCGTCGAGCAGATCGGCGAACTCGCCAACGCACCGCAATTCAAGCGGCCCAAGGCGGCCGCGAAGGCCGCGGACGACGGCGCGACGATCTTCGCGGTCGACAAGAAGACCGGCAAGGTGCTCGGTTACGCGGAGCCCACGCAGGGCGGCAGCGGCTGGACCTATCACGAGAAGACCTCGGTCGGCGACGCGTCGATCGGCGGGCAGGATCTCGGCACCGCATTCCGCCGCCGCGCACGCGGCCTGCCCGACGGACGGCGCGGCGTCGTGTTCGTGCCGTCCTCGCTGCCGGAATCGGCGGTATCCCGATACGGCGGCTTCGAGCCTGCCGAGCGGGCGTTGCCGGTCGCCGAGCAGAAGCCGCCGCCGCTGAAGCTGAGCGATCGCGTGCAACGCCGGCTCGGCAGGATCCAGTCGGCCGGCAAGCCGCCTGCCGGGGCGACGCCGCTCGCGCATCGGTGGATCGCGCCGAACCTGCTGCCGAAATCGGCCGACGACGTGCACGACTTCAGCGGTGCGAACACGCTGCATCTGCGGCGCGTGATCGATCTCGGCCAGGTCGGCCCGGAATACTTCATCTACGTCTACGGCACGGACGGCGCGCTGATCGACACGCTGCACCAGCCGGAAGGCATCCTCGCGACACGCGACGGCACGCTGCAGTGGTTCGACGATGCCGCGCATTTCAACGACACGGGCAAGCCCGGCGTCGATCTCGACAAGACGAAGATCGGCGGCGGTCCGGATGGCTCGAACCGGCATTTCCTGGTGACGCGGCTCGACCCGGCCGCATTCGACGCACGCACGAAACCGACACAGGTCGCCGCCTATCAGTTGAAACAGGACGAACTCGGCAAGCAGCTGCGGAAAGCCGCCGCCGAATCGACCGCGCCGTTCGGCGAACTGGAGAGCCGCATCGCGGCCGAACTGACGGCCGCGCAGAACCAGCAGGCCCGGCTGGCCAACGCCCCCGCGCCCGGCGCGCCGGCGAAGCCGAAGAAGCCCACGCGAGGCAAAAACAGGAAAAGCACCCGGAACGCGCCGGCGGTGCCGGCACCGGCCGCGTCGCCGGCGCGCGCCGCCGGCAAACCGTTCAGCATCAAGACCTATCAGCCCGGCCTGACGAGCGCGACGATCGCCGAATGGACCCTCCGCTTCGGCAAGGCGAAAGTCGACAACTGGTTCCCCGAGCACGAGCGCGTCAAGGCGTTCGCGGGCCGCACTGGCGAGCCGCTCGACCTCGGCACGACGCGCCAGGTCATGATGGCCGACAGCGTAATGATGAAGGCGCTCGGCATCCCGTTGCGGCTCGCGCGCGACGCGTCGAGCATGCCGTGGCGCGGCCCGCTGTCGCGGCCCGACCATGCAGCCAACGTGCTGTCCCGCCACGCGAAAAGCGCGATCACCTATCTGTCGGTCGCGCGGGCCGCGGACCGGCGTGCGCTGCAGGCCTACGCACGCGCGAAGGTCGAGATCCAGGATCGCATCGCGCTGATGGCGCGCGGCTTCACGCTGCGCGACAACCCCGACGAGATGCTCGCGCTCGTAAAACGCTATGGCGGCGCCATGCCGGTCGTGTCGGTCGCGGTCGATCCGCATTCGCTGGCCGCCGCGCTCGGCAGGAAACACGACCCGGCATTCATCCGCCGCGTGCGCGAACTCGGCAAGCTCGACAACGCGAAGTTCGACGAGGCGAACGCGCGCATCGACATCGACGGCACGGGTCGCCAGCTCGAACTCGACGATCTCGACCACCTGTTCAAATGGCTCGACGCGGCGTCCGAAGGCGGCTTCGTGCTGCGCCTCGAAACCGCGCCGTCGCGCGCGCTCGTGTCGGCGGAAGACCAGCGCACGCTCGCGGGTACCAACGACGCGTATCACGACTACGTGCGCACATTCGACGCACTCGAAACGTGGGCACGCGGAAACACCGACGCAAACGCGCCGCACGTGATGGTGACGTTCCACGGCTGGGACGCCGTGCTCGAACCGGTGCCGGGCGACGGCCACCTGACGCTCGTCGAGGCCGTGCTCGACCGCAAGGAACTCGATTGGGTTCACCTCGGGTTGTCGTATGCGACGCACGGCTCGGACTTCGTCGCGAACCAGGACCTGACCGCCGCACTCGCCCGCACGCTCGTCGACTACAAGCTGCACGCGCCCGACAAGCTTGCGCGCCTGCACGGTGCCGACGCGCTCACGCGCGTGTTCGAACGGATCGGCACGCAAACGCTCGCGAACCAGCACCAGGTGCTGTTCGCCGAAGTCGAACGTGTTGGCCTCGCGAGCGGGATGACGCCCGACCAGCTCGCCGCGCTGCGCGCCGATCTGTACGAAGGCCATACGACCGCGCTGATGGATCGTGCACGGCAGGCGACGATCACCTATGCAAAGGATAACTACTGGAACAGTACGGCCCCGGCCAACCGGGCCGAGCTCCGCGCACGCGATGCCGGCAACCGCTGGCTGGACCAGTACGCGCAGCCCGACACCGAACACAAGATCGAGGCCCACGCGAACCCGGATGCATCGAGCACCGCTTTCTGGCGCGCGGTAGCGGCCGATCCGAAGCTCGCAATCGACGATACCAAGCCGGTCCTCGTGAACCGCGACATCGCCGCGCAGCCGAGCCACCAGCGTGGCGACCCGCAGCAAGCCGCGCTCGCGCAGCTCAACGCGCTGCGCGTTCACCGGCCGTCGTTCGGCAAGCGCGACTGGGCCTGGTCGCTCGGATTCGGCGGCACGGTCGCCGGGGCCAGCTCGCTCGTCGCGCTGAACGTGTTCAACGGCATGAACATGATGAGCTCGGATGCGCTGACGCACGCGAACACCGCGCTCTTCGTCGGCGCACGCGCAGGCCGCGTATTCGGCGCGATGCACCAGGGTGCGGTGCAAAGCCTGCAGAGCGGCGACCCGCGCGCAGTGCACGACGTGCTCGACCGCCTGCAGCGCTCGCTCGCGCAGCAGTTGAACGCGCCGGTGCACGAATACAATCCGGCGCGGCTCCAGCAGCTCGACCTTTTGACGAACGAGACGCGCGTGAAGGCGAGCCACCTCGTCGAAATGCATCGCCAGGGGCTCATCGGCTTCGACGATGCGGCCGCGCAGATCAAGGACCTGTCGGCCGACCTGCTCGCGAACATGCAGGGCATGGTCGGCGGCACGTCGCTCACGCAGCTGCATCACGCCAATTCCCGCCGGCTGCTCGGCCTCGTCGGGCGCGGCAGCGCGATCGTCGGCTATTCGGGGACGATCGCCGTCGGCGTGCACGGGCTGATGACCACGCCAACCGTCGCCGGTGCGCTCACGACCGCGAGCGCGGCGCTCGCCGCAACGTACTCGGGCCTCGTCTATGCGGTCAGCGCGCATCGCGTGAACGCGGACAAGCGCAGTCGCGTCGTACGGCTGATCGATTCGACGTCGGATTTCGTCGGCGTCGCGAGCGGCATCGCCGGCACGATCGCGCAGTACGACAAGGGCCACTACACCCTCGCGGCGACGGCCGCGACGTCGACGGCGATGCTGCTTGGCGCGCGCCTGAACACCCATTTCCCTAACGCGACGCGCTGGGTCAAGAAATACCCGACCGCGCTCATTCTCGTGCCGATCGGGATCTGGGGCTTCACGCAGTTGCAGAGCCTGTTCTTCGGCTCGCCTTCGGGCGGATCGGGATCGACGACCCACAAGCCGCAGCCCGCGCCCGCGTCGCCATCGCATCAGCCGCCGCAGCCCGGCGCCACGCCGACGGCCGGGCTCGCACCAGGCGGCACCGCCACGCAACCGCCCGGGACCGGCACGACCGGCAAGACGAACGGCGCGCCGGGCAGCACGACGCCCGCGCAGCCGTCCACGCCGCCGTCGCCGGCCGCCCAGCCGTATATCGTCGTGGCCGGGGATTCGCTGTGGGTGATCGCCGACGCACATCGCCAGTCACTGCTCGATGCGGCGCACGTGTCGCCCGACGACCAGAAGACGATGACGCGCGGGCAGCAGGATGCCCGCGCGCTGAACGAGATCCTGCAGCTGAACCCGGGCATGGCGTCAGCGCCGAACGTGCTGTACGCCGGGCAATCGATCAATGTCGGCTGAAGCGCGGCCGGTCGTCCGCGGTCAGCCGGCCCACGCGGACGCCCGGATCACGCTGCAGAAGTTGCCGGCATGGAAATGCGGATCCTTGTCCGCGAGCACGTCGGCCTTCACGTTGCCGAACGTCGTGCCGGGCTTGTGCCTGATTCCGTCGTAGAACGCCTGGATGATGTCCTCCTTGAAATGCGGCGTGCGCGGATGCGCACGCACGACCGCTTCGCGCTCGACCTCGCTGTATTCCGGATACGTCAGGCCCAGGACGTCCATCTCGACACCCGCCGTGACCAGCGCAACGACCGGATGCATGTGTTGCGGAATGCCGGGCGTGGTGTGCAGCGCGATCGAGGTCCACACGACATCGATGTCCTGTTGCGAAATCCCCTTGTCCTTCAGGAAATCGCGGGCGGCGTTGGCGCCGTCTACTTCGAAGCGCTCGCATGCGCTGCTGTGGCGGTGAGTGAGCCCCATGTCATGGAACATGCAGCCGCAGTAGAGCAGCTCGGGATCGTACGTGAGCCCGCGCCGCTGGCCCGCCAGCGCCGCGAAATAGAACACGCGGCTCGAGTGGTGGAACAGCAGCTCGGACTCGGTATCGCGCACGAGCTCGGTAATCTCGCGCGTCAGCCGCGTATCGGGAAGGGTGATGCCGGCAACGTTCACAGTCATGATCGACCTCCATTGAAGACACCCTCGATTCTCCGGAGTCCGATAACTGTCTCCAATAGACGTGTTACGCCAGATCCTGCCATTTCGCGCGACGGACGGACACGGTGCCTGCGCGCCGAAAGGCGCAGCCCTATACTGCTACGCATCACGTTCGACACAACACGCAACCGATCATGCCGAAGGTCGTGGGGATTTTCGCCGTTCCGGGCGTCCAGCTGCTCGACGTCTCCGCGCCGCTCGACGTGTTCGCGCAGGCGAACGCCGAATGCGGCAAGCCGTTCTATGCGCTGCGGATCATCGCGTGCGGGCCCGGTCCGATCCGCAGTTCGTCCGGCGCACGATTGCTGCCCGACTGGATCGCGCCCGACATCCCGGAGCGCATCGACACGCTGCTGGTCGCCGGCGCGCCGAACGCCGGCCAGGTCACGCTGCGTACCGACGTCCTCGCGTGGCTGCGCTCGGCGGCCGTGCAAAGCCGGCGCTACGGCTCGATCTGCACCGGCGCATTCGTCCTCGCGGCCACCGGCCTGCTGAAAGGGCGCCACCTGACCACGCACTGGGCCGCCGCCGACGCGCTCGCCGAAGCCTATCCGTCGCTCGTCGTCGACGCCGACGCGCTGTATGTGCGCGACGGCAAGCTGCGCACCGGCGCCGGCGTCACGGCCGGGCTCGATCTCGCGCTCGCGCTGGTCGAGGAAGATCTCGGCCGCGAGATCGCGCGGCGCGTCGCCGCGCAACTGGTGATGTTCTTCAAGCGCCCGGGCGGGCAACTCCAGTTCAGCCGCAAGGGCGAGGCGCGCCCCGCCGGGCGGTCGGTGCTGCAGGAAGTCCAGCGCTGGATCGCCGCGCATCCGGAACGCGAGCATTCGGTCGCCGCGCTGGCGAAGCATGCGGGCATGAGCCCGCGCCACTTCGCGCGGCTGTTCCGCGCGGAAGTCGGCATGACGCCGGCCGCGTGGGTCGAGGCGACCCGCATCTCGGCCGCCCGCCAGTTGCTCGAAAACGGTCACGACACGCCGAAGCAGGTCGCCGCGAAATGCGGCTTCGCGAACGTCGACACGCTCAGGCGGTCGTTCACCCGGCACGTCGGGATCACGCCGGCGGAATACCGGAAGCGGCAAGCCGTCCTGGCTGCGTGACGCACAGTAGGCGATGCCGGCGCCGCATCCATTTACTTCGGAATGCGATTCACCTTCCTGCCAACCTCGGCAGTCCGATCGACGGGACTGCTCCCCAAAGGTCGGGCCTGCCGTCCGGCCGCCCCGAAATAATCAGACAAAATACCCGCGTGCGGATCGTATACCCAGTTGCAATAATGATTCGCTGCAACGCCTATTTCCGGCCGGTAACGCGATCGCTACGATGCAATCAACCGCTGAACGCAACAAGCGAAGCGAGAAATCAACAGAACCGGAGGTCATCATGAAGTCGTTCATCACCGCTGTCGTCGCCGCAACCGCCCTGTCCGCCTCGTACGGCGCATTCGCTCAATCGAACCCGTCGGGCCAGCTGACGCGTGCCCAGGTCCGAGCTGAACTCGTCCAGCTCGAACAGGCCGGCTACAAGCCCGAAGTCTCCGATCAGTACTACCCGCGCGCGCTGCAGACTGCCCAGGCCCGCGTGACGAACGGCGACGAAACCGGTTACGGCGTGCAAGCTGCCGCCGGCGTGCGCGCCGGCCGCGCGATCGCGGTCAAGCAGGACGGCCGCGATTCCGTCTATTTCGGCCAGTAAGCCGGACCCGCAAACGCGTATTCCGATACGCGCGCGGCACACGTGGCACCCCGCTCCCGTTCATCGGGGCGGGGTGTTGGCTTTTGGGGCGCCCGCTCCCGGCGCCGGCCGCATGCGGCACGGCACGGTTCACGCAAGCCGCCGGTGTTTGCGCATAGAATGGCCGCGTGGTCGGCGTCGGCCGTCACGCACGCGGGCTGAATCGCGACGCTCGCCGGCCGGCCCGATGCCGCACTCAGCGCATTTTTCGAAAAGGAGCGGTTTCATGTCTCAAACATCCGGTTCCATGATCACGTTTCGCCGCCCGGACGGCCAGGAACTGCAGGGCTATCTCGCCACGCCGGCACAGACCGAAGGCGCGCCCGCGGTCGTCGTCATCCAGGAATGGTGGGGGCTGAACGACCAGATCCGCGGCGTCGCCGATCGCCTCGCGCGCTGCGGTTACTTCGCGCTCGTGCCCGACCTGTATCGCGGCAAGTCGACGGTCGAGGAAGAAGAAGCGCACCACCTGATGACGGGGCTCGATTTCGGCGATGCCGCATCGCAGGACATTCCCGGCGCGGTCACGTATCTGAAGACACTGGCATCGCGTGTCGCGGTGACGGGCTACTGCATGGGCGGCGCCCTCACGCTGCTGTCGCTGCAGTACGCCGATGCGGACGCGGGCGTCATCTGGTACGGCCTGCCGCCGCTCGACTACATCGATCCGGCCAAGCTCAAGGTGCCGCTGATGGGTCACTGGGCGACGCAGGATGCGTTCTTCGCGATCGACCAGGTCGATGCCCTGGAGAAGAAGCTGACCGATGCGAAGGTCGGGTTGGAATTCCATCGCTATCTCGCGCATCACGCGTTCGCGAACGAAACGGCCGTCGGCCCCGGCCGCATCGCCGGTACGCAGTTCGATCCTGTCTGGTCGCAAATGGCCTGGGATCGCACGCTCACGTTCCTCGGCCGGACGCTCTGGACGAAACAGCGGTAACGTAACGCCCCGCTGCCCGCCGGGCAGCCATGCAAAAGAAAACGCCACGGACGCAAATCCGTGGCGTTTTCTTTTTGCGTACAGCCGGTTCGACGGGCACCGGCCCTTCCTTGCGCTTACCCGTTCGTCGCCGCCGCCGGAGCGGCCGCCTTGTCGTAGTCGACCGGTGCATCCGGCGCGCGCGGCGTCTCGCCGGCGCGCTGGACCCACCCGCCGCCCAGGGCGCGGTACAGGTCGACCAGGTTCGTCCAGCGCGCCAGACGCGCGCTGATCAGCGTCTGCTGCGCCGAGTACAGGTCCGTCTGCGCGGTCAGCACCGACAGGTAGCTGTCGACGCCGTTCTTGTAACGCAGGTCCGACAGATCGAAACGGCGCTGCTGCGCGTGCTCGTTGCGCTCCAGCGCCGCGATCTGCTGGTCGTACGTGCCGCGTGCGGCCAAGCCATCCGACACTTCGCGGAACGCCGACTGGATCGCCTTCTCGTAGTTCGCGATCTCGATGCGCTTCTGCACGTGCGCAAGATCGAGGTTCGCGATGTTCGCGCCGCCCTCGAAGATCGGCAGTGCGATGTTCGGCGCAAACGACCACGCCGCCGTGCCGGCCTTGAACAGGCCGCCCAGCGTCGGGCTCGCGGTGCCGAACGCCGCCGTCAGCGAGATCTTCGGGAAGAACGCCGCGCGCGCCGCGCCGATGTTCGCGTTCGCGGCCAGCAGCGTCTGCTCGGCCTGCATCACGTCCGGACGGCGCGTGAGCAGATCCGACGGCAACCCGGACGGCACGTCCGTCAGCAGGTTCTGCGCGTCGAGCGGCATGCCCGCCGGCAGGTCGTCCGGCAGCGGCTCGCCGATCAGCAGCACCAGCGCGTTCAGCGCCTGTGCGCGGGCACGCGCCTGCGCCTGCTGGTTTGCGAGCGCCGTCTCGACCACCGTCTGCGCCTGACGCAGCTCGAACTCGGAGCCCGTGCCGTTGTCGAACTGCAGCTTGGTCAGGTCGTACTGCGCCTGAGCGGACTTCAGCGTGTTCTCCGTGACCTGCAGCAGGTCGTCGGTCGACAGCAGCGTCAGGTATTGATCCGCCACCTGCGACACCAGCGAGATCTCCGACGCCTGCCGCGCATACGCGGTCGACAGGTACTGCGCGAGCGCCTGGTCCTTCAGGCTCTGCACGCGGCCGAACAGGTCGAGTTCCCACGATGCGGACAGCCCGACGTTGTAGCTGCGCGTGATCAGCGGCTGCTGCGTCGTCGACACACCGGCCGGCAGGCGCTGGATATTGCCCGTGCCCGTACCGTTCAGCGTCGGGAACAGGCCCGCGCGCGTGATCTGGTACTGCGCGCGCGCCGCCTCGATGTTCAGCACCGACACGCGCAGGTCGCGGTTGTTCTTCAGCGCGATCTCGATCAGCCGCTGCAGGCGCGGATCGACGAAGAATTCGCGCCAGCCGATGGCGGTCGCCGCCTGGCCGTTCGCGCTGCGCGCGCCGGCCGCACCCGGCTGCGTCGCATAGACGCCGCCGGCCGGGTACGCCTGCGCGACGGGTGCGTCGGGCCGCTTGTAATGCGGCGCCATCGTGCAGCCCGTGGCAAGGAGCGCGGCGGCCAGTGCGACCGCGGTTGCAGTCAAAGCGTGTTTTTGCATCGTTACTGCCCCTTCGAATCGTGTGCGTCGCCGTGACCGCGCTGCAGGTCGCCCTGCACGAGACGCCATGCGTCGTCGACGTTTTCCGTCTCGCCGCTGAAGATCGCGCGAACCCGCACGAAGAACATCGGGATCATGAAGATCGCGAGGAACGTCGCCGTGATCATCCCGCCGATCACGCCGGTGCCGATCGCGTGCTGGCTCGCCGAGCCCGCGCCGTTGCTGATCGCGAGCGGCAGCACGCCCAGCATGAACGCGAGCGACGTCATCAGGATCGGACGCAGCCGCAGGCGCGCCGCCTCGATCGCCGCCCGCACCGGCCCCATGTTCCCGCTCGCTTGCAGCTCGCGCGCGAACTCGACGATCAGGATCGCGTTCTTCGCGGACAAGCCCACCGTGGTCAACAGGCCGACCTGGAAGAACACGTCGTTCTCGAGGCCGCGCAACATCGTCGCGAGCAGCGCGCCGACCACGCCGAGCGGCACGACCATGATCACCGAGAACGGGATCGACCAGCTTTCATACAGCGCCGCGAGACACAGGAACACGACGAGGATCGAGATCGCATACAGGATCGGCGCCTGCGAACCCGACTGGATTTCCTGGAACGACAGGCCCGTCCACGAATAGCCGATGCCTTCCGGCAGCTTGCTCGCGAGCGCTTCCATCGCGGCCATCGCCTGACCGGTCGACTTGCCTTCCGAGGCCTGCCCCTGGATCTCGATCGACGACACGCCGTTGTAACGCTCGAGCTTCGGCGAACCGTAGATCCAGTGACCGGTCGAGAACGCGCTGAACGGCACCATCCCGCCCGCGCTGTTGCGCACGTACCAGATGTTCATGTCTTCCGGCGTCATCCGGAACGGCGCGTCCGACTGCACGTAGACCTTCTTGATCCGGCCATCGGTATCGAGAAAGTTGTTCACGTACTGCGACGCCCACGCGATCGAGAACGTCTGGTCGATCGCGGCGGCCGTCACGCCGAGCGCATTCGCCTTCTCGCGGTCGATGTCGACCTTGTACTGCGGCGTATCGTTCAGGCCGTTCGGGCGCACCAGCGCCAGTGCAGGATCCTTCGACGCCATCCCGAGCAACTGGCCGCGCGCGGCCATCAACGCTTCGTGGCCGAGACCGGCGTTGTCCGTCAGCTCGAAGTCGAAGCCGGCAGCCGTACCGAGTTCGGGAATCGACGGCGGATTGAACGGGATCACCATCGCGTCCTTGTACGTCGAGTAGTGCGCGAAAGTCCGGCCGATCAGCGCCTGGACCTTCTGGTCCGAACGCTGGCGGTGCTCGTACGGTTTCAGCTTCACGAACACGAGGCCCGCATTCTGGCCGCGGCCCGCGAAGCTGAAGCCGTTGACCGTGAACACCGAGTCGACCACATCCTTCTCGGCGGTCGTCAGGTACGTGTTGATGTTGTCGAGCGTCTTGCCGGTCGTTTCCTGCGTGGAACCGGACGGCGTCTGCACGATCATGAACATGTAGCCCTGGTCTTCATCGGGCAGGAACGACTTCGGCAGGCGCGCGAACATCACGCCGACCGCGATGAACACGGCCAGGTAGATCACGAGCCAGCGGCCCGAGCGCCGGATCACGTGGTTCACGCCACCCGTATAGCGATCGCGACTGCGGTCGAAGGTCCGGTTGAACCAGCCGAAGAAGCCCTTCTTCTCTTCGTGATGCCCCTTCGGGATCGGCTTCAGGATCGTCGCGCACAAGGCCGGCGTCAGAATCAACGCGACGAGCACCGACAGCACCATCGCCGACACGATCGTCAGCGAGAACTGACGATAGATCGCGCCAACCGAGCCGCCCGAGAACGCCACCGGCACGAACACCGCCGACAGCACGAGCGCCACGCCGACGAGTGCGCCGGTGATCTGGCCCATCGCCTTGCGGGTCGCCTCCTTCGGTGACAAGCCCTCCTCCGCCATCACCCGCTCGACGTTCTCCACCACCACGATCGCATCGTCGACCAGCAAGCCGATCGCGAGCACGAGGCCGAACATCGACAGCGTGTTGATCGAGAAGCCCGCGAGTCCCATGATCGCGAACGTGCCGAGCAGCACCACCGGCACCGCGATCGTCGGGATGATCGTCGCGCGCAGGTTCTGCAGGAACAGGTACATCACGAGGAACACGAGCACGATACCTTCGAGCAGCGTCTTGACCACTTCCTCGATCGACAGGCGCACGAACGGCGTCGTGTCATACGGGTAGTGCACGACCAGACCGTGCGGAAAGTACTTCGACAGCTCGGCGATCTTGGCCCGCAGCGCGGTCGCGGTGGCCAGCGCGTTCGCGCCGGTCGCAAGCTGGATGCCGAGGCCGGCCGTCGGCTGCCCCATGTACTTCGTATCGAACGTGTAGTTCTCCGAACCCAACGCCGCACGGCCGACATCCTTCAGCCGGACCTGCGAGCCGTCCTGGTTGACCTTCAGCAGGATGTTGCCGAACTGTTCGGGCGTGCGCAGCAGCGTCGATTCGGTGATCGTCGCCTGCAGCATCGTGCCCGGCTTGGCCGGCGTGCCGCCGATCTGGCCGCCCGCGATCTGCACGTTCTGCTGCGTGATCGCAGTCGATACGTCGATCGGCGTGAGGCCGTAGTTCGTCAGGCGGGTCGGGTCGAGCCAGATCCGCATCGAGAACTGCGAACCGAGCAGCAGCGTCTGGCCGACGCCGTTCACACGGCTCAGCGGATCGAGCACGTGCGAAGCCACGTAGTTCGTCAGGTCCTCCTTCGACATGTTGCCGTCCTCGGAGTTGAACGCGAACCACATCAGCCAGTTGCTGCTCGACTTCGTGACCTGCATGCCGAGCTGCTGCACGACCTGCGGCAGGTTCGGCGTCGCGAGCGACAGCTTGTTCTGCACCTGCACCTGCGCGACGTCCGGATTCGTGCCGGGCGAGAAGGTCAGCGTGATCGTCGCGTTGCCCGAGTCGTCACTCGTCGACGACATGTACAGGAAGTTGTCGAGACCGCTCATCTGCTGCTCGATCACCTGCGTGACCGTGTCTTCCACCGTCTTCGCGGAAGCGCCCGGATAGTTCGCCTGGATCTGGATCGTCGGCGGTGCGATCGTCGGATACTGCGCGATCGGCATCTTGAAGATCGATGCGACGCCGGCCAGCATCAGCACGATCGCGATCACCCACGCGAAGATCGGGCGATCGATAAAGAACTTGGCCATGAAACGGACTCCCTGTTATTGCGCGACCGACGCGGCGGCCGCACTCGCTGCAGCATGGGTGGCGGTACTCGCCGGCGCTGCGCTTGCCGGTGTGGCGGAGGCGGCAGCACCCGATGCGGCGTCGGCCGCCGGTGCGAGCTGCGCGGCAACCGTCTTCACGGTCGCACCCGGGCGCACCTTGTCGACGCCCTGCACGATCACGTGATCGCCCGCTTGCAGACCGCCTTCGACGATCCAGTCCTGCCCGTAGGTGCCAGTCGTCGTCAGCGGACGCGTCTCGACCTTGTTGGCCGCGTTCACGACCAATGCGATTGCCTGCCCCTTCTGGTCATGCGTGACGCCGATCTGCGGCACCAGGAACGCGTTCTCGTTCACGCCTTCCTCGATCCGTGCGCGCACGAACATCCCCGGCAGGAGCACACGGCCCGGGTTCGGGAAGATCGCGCGGATCGTCACCGAGCCGGTGGTCTGGTCGACCGTCACGTCCGAGAACTGCAGCTTGCCCGCTTCCGGGTAGGTCTTGCCGTCTTCCAGGATCAGCGACACCTTCACAGCGCCCGGGCCGCTCGTCTTCAGGCGGCCGCTTTGCACGTCCTGGCGCAGCTTCAGGCCGTCGAGGCTCGACTGCGTGAGGTCGACGTACACCGGATCGAGCTGCTGCACGGTCGACATCAGCGTGGCCTGGCTTGCCTGCACGTACGCACCCGGCGTCACCTGCGAAATGCCGACACGTCCCGAGACCGGCGACACGACATCGGTGTAGCCGAGATTGATCTGTGCGGTATCGACTGCCGCCTTGCCGGCTGCGACGTCCGCGGCAGCCTGCCCTTGCGTGGCCACCGCGTTGTCGTAGTCCTGCTTGCTGACCGCGTTCGCCGCGACCAATACCTTGTAGCGCGCGACCAGCGCGTTCTGCGTGACGAGGTTCGCCTGCGCCCTCGCGAGTGTCGCCTTCGCGCTGTTCAGCGCGGCGACGTACGGCGCCGGATCGATCTTGTACAGACGCTGACCGGCCTTGACGTCGGTGCCTTCGGTGAATTCACGGCGCAGCACGATGCCGTCGACCCGTGCGCGCACCTGCGCGACGAGGAACGCACTGGTGCGGCCCGGCAGTTCGGTTAGCGCCGGCACGGCTTGCGGCTGGACGGTGACGACGCCGACTTCCGGCGTTTGCGGCGGTGGCGCCGACTCTTTTTTTCCGCATGCGGCCAGGAAAACGGCGGCCGTTGCGGCAGTGATTAAGCGGTATGGAACCCGTTCGACGCGCATGGAGCGACCTCTCACAAATAGACGACCTTCAATGGGAATCACCAGATCTCCTCACGGCCTGCATGCGCGGGCGGAATGCCGTCGCTTCCGGTCCGCCACCCATGCGGGCGCTTGCTTCGGGTGTGCGTTGCACCCTGCGGAGCGTTCGTTTGCCGAACTGCTTCCGAAAAAAGGAACGGCGCGCCCGCGGCCCCGGTGGGCACGGGTTGCCGTGGCGGCCAGCGGGGCCGCTAGCGCGCGGGCCGGAACGCGGCGCCGGCGAATTCGATGAACGCGCGCGCGGCGGCCGGCAAATGCGCGGCACGCGCATGCGCGAGCTTCAGCGTGACGGGCGCGAGCGGGCGGACCGGTGCGATACACACCAGCGTGCCAGCCGCCAGATCGGCGTCGACGAGATACGCGGGCAACACGGCCGCGCCCATGCCGGCCACAGCCAGCCGTCGTGCCATCTCGAGATGGCCGACGCCCGCATTGCCGGGCACCGTGCCCGGTCGAATCGCGGCCGCAGGGCCGTCGTCGGTCGCCGGCAATTCGAGCCGCACGGTCGCAAGGTCCGGCCAGTCGCCCGACGCAGCCGCGCCACCGTGCGCAGCGACGTAACCCGGCGCCGCGACGCGCACGGATTCGTACGCGGCCAGCGTATGCAGCGCATGCGCACCGGACACCGGCATGCCGTCGGTCAGGAACGCGACGTCGATGTCCTCGGCGGTCAGGTCGACGTGCGCATCGGTCAGCGTCACGGTCGGCCGCACGTCCGGAAACAGGTGCACGAAACGATCGAGCAACGCACTCAACTGGCTGAGCCCGAACGCGACCGGCGCAGCCACGCGCAATGGGCCTTCCGGCTTGCTGCCCATCGCGACGAAACGGCCGTCGATCTCGTCGATCGCACCGAGAATCCGCTCGACGCGCGCGAGATACAGCTCGCCGATTTCCGTCAGCGACTGGTGGCTGGTGCTGCGTTGAAGCAGGCGCGCGCCAAGGCGCGTCTCGAGCGCATCGACCAGCCGGCTCGCCATCGCCGTCGATACGCGCAGCCGCGTCGCCGCCCGGCGAAACCCGCCTTCCCTTGCCACCGTCACGAATGCCCGAATCGATTGAAGTTGGTCCATTTGTCCGGATTCCCTGCGCGGACGGCTGCCTTTATGCCTGCATCCGACGCTGCGCCGCCGCCGGCCCGCATCGGCCCGGCCAATGCAGCGGCACCGACGCCGGGTCAACCGGGTCGGACGGCACGCTCGCGGCAAGCACGCGCCGGCATGCAACGGACGCAAGCCGGCCTCGGCTGGCCCGATGCACGATCATTCGATAGCAGTCCTGAGTCTTTTCCAGCGGTTCGCGGCGGCGACGCGCACGGCAGCGCCGACGGCGCCCGCGCATCATGCGGCGGTCCTGCCCGGATCCTCCGGACGCGCTGGAATACATTTCCTTCAGCAGGTGCAATGGTATGAAAACCGCCGGGAAATGGCTTGCCCGATCCTGCGATTGTTTTGCCTTAATTTCCGAATTTGTGCGCTGCACACCACGCAACGACGAGCGATACGGTCGCCAACCCTGCAGGTCCGGATGATCGGGCTAATTTCGGACAGGTTTAGGCAATCCCGCGCACGCGACTGGCCGTACGATGTGACCGCCGCACCTGCGCCCGACCGGGAATCGCAGTCGTGCGCATTGCATCGCTCACTCCGCCAACTGCTCACGCAACATGGAAATCGACGCCCGAACGCCACTGCAACCGCGCACCGCGCCTGGTCACGACCGCCGGTCGCCGGCCCGGCCGCCCGCGGCCCGGCTCGCGGCACTGATCGCCGCGTACGCGCCGCACGACGGGTCGTTCGACCTCCCGGTGCGCGGCATGCGCATCTCGCGCGCATCCGTCGCGCCCCCGCAGTGGAACCACGGCGTGCACCACGCGTGCCTGAGCATCGTCGGGCAAGGCGCGAAGTCGATGCGGGTCGGCGACGACACCTATGCGATCGACGAAGCGCGGATGCTGGTCGCGACGGCCGACGTGCCCGTCACCGGCCGCGTGACGCGCGCGAACCCGGCCGAGCCGTTCCTTTACGCCCAGCTCGAACTCGATCCGGTGCGCATCGCGGTGCTCACGCCGCTTGTCTTTCCGTGCGGGCTACCGAAAACCGTCGACTACGGCGCGCTCGACACGCTCGACGCGACACCGGAAATCGTCGACGCCGTCGCGCGGTTGATGCAGCTGATCGCGCAACCGGACGACCTCGACCTGATCGCGCCGCTGATCCTCGACGAAATCCTCATTCGGTTGCTGCGCGGCCCGTCGGGCGCGCGCGTCGCGCAAGTCGGCGAGGCCGGTTCGACGACGCAGCGCATCTCGCGCGCCGTCGCGTGGATTCGCGACCATTACCTCGATCCGATGACGGTCGACTCGCTCGCGCGACAGGTGGACATGAGCCCGTCGACCTTCCACCACCACTTCCGTGCGGTGACGTCGATGAGCCCGTTGCAATGCCAGAAGGTGCTGCGGCTGCAGGAGGCGCGCCGCCTGATGTGCGTAGCGGCGATGGACGCGCGGCAGGCGTGCCGCAGCGTCGGCTATGTGAGCGCGTCGCAGTTCAGCCGCGAATACGCGCGGCTGTTCGGCGATGCGCCCGGCCGCGACGTCGCGAGACTGCGCGGCGAAGCGGTGCCGCTGTCGCGCGTCGTGCCGTAGGCCGCTTCACGTGCGGCACGTGCGCGAGCGCGCAGCGCCCTTCTTCCCGCCGGCGTTCGCCCGCTCGGCCTGCACGGCTTCGCCGACGCAGCGCACGCAATAGTCGGCGAACGACGTGAGCTGGGTCACGCCAACTGCGCAATGCCGCACGCGTGGCAGCGGGTCGCGCACAAGGGGATGATGCTCGCGGCGAAGACGATGGCCACGACCGCGATCGACCTGCTCGGCGCACCCCACACGCTCGCCAGCGCAAAGGCGGAACCGCTCGAGCGGCGCGGCGGCCGGCCATACGTGTGCCCGATTCCGGACGACGTCGCCTTGCCGTTCCGCCGCTGAGCATGTCGTGCCGCGCCGGTTGTGCCATCAAGCGAGCGTGGGCGGCGCAGCCTGGCTGACGTCGACACGTTTCGGCAGGATGCCGGCCTGGTAGAACACATCCGCGATCCGCTGCTGGTACGCAAGCGTGTCGCGCGTGACAGGCTCGACGCCGAAGCGCGCGCGGCGAAATGCGAGTGCGACGGCCGGTTCCGGAATCCCCCAGAGTTTCGAGAACTCGGCCGCGCCCTGCGCGCGGTTCGCATCGAGCCAGCGCTGAACGGCCGTCAATTCCGACACGGCGACGTCGAGCACGTCGGCATTGTGCTGCGCATACGTGCGCGACGCGAAGTAATAGCCGCGATTCTCGACAAGCCCCGACCCGTCCGCGACGATGCGCGCACCGAACGCCTGCTGGACCACCGCGAGGAACGGATCCCAGATGATCCACGCATCGACCGAACGGTTCTCGAATGCGGCGCGCGCATCGGACGGCGACAGCCAGACCGGCGTGACATCCGCATAGTTGAGCTTCGCGGCCTGCAGCAGCCGGACCAGCAGGAAGTGCGTATTCGATCCCTTCACCAGTGCGATGCGCTTGCCGCGCAGGTCTGCAAAGGTCTTGACCGGCGAATCCTTCGGGACGATCAGTGCCTCGGCCGCGGTGCCCGACGGCGTTTGTGCGTAATAGACGAGCGGCGCACCGGCCGCGAGCGCGAAGATCGGCGGCGCTTCGCCGACATCGCCGAAATCGATCGATCCCGCGTTCAATGCCTCGAGCTGCGGCGGGCCCGACGGGAACTCGGTCCACGTGACATTCACGCCGAGCGTCGCGAGCTTGCCCTGCAGCGTGCCGCGCGCCTTCAGCAGGCTGAGCGGCCCTTTCTGATAGCCGATGCGCAACGTTCGTGTGCCGGCCGCACCGGCCCACGCCAGGCCCGGATGCACAGCGGCGCCTGCCGCAATCGCCAGGCCGGCATGAAGGAGCCGGCGGCGGGTTCTGGAGTGTCGATCTGCCATGTCGTTTATGGTTCGAAGGAGTGGGCGCGGATGGACGCGCGCATGCGATGAAGCAGGTCGAACCGATTCTAGAGGGTTGCTGCCGCACGCCGAACCAACGATGTTCGATATCGAAAGCAAGCGCTTTCATAAGGCCGGGCCGGTGGCACCGGCATCGTTTCCCGCGCCGGTCCTGCATACGTAGCCGGCGCCGGCCTTTCGTACAGGACTACAGATTATTTTCACCGGTCAGGCGAGGCGGCGCACTTGTGCGCCGGCCGTGCCCGAATCAGGTATTGCGTGACGCGCAGGACGCGTTCAGCGCCGCCTCGTCGGCAGCCAGCTTCTCGGGTACGAATTCGCGCAGGAAATCGACGAACGTGCGGATCTTCGCATCGAGATACTGACGCGACGCGTACAGTGTGTAGACCGTCAGCTTCTGCAACCGATAGTCGGGCAACACGCGCACCAGTGCACCGCTCGCCAGCGCGGGCAGCGCGGACGACATCGGCAGCGAGCCGATCCCGAGGCCCGAGCGCAATGCGAGGCCCAGCGCATCGGCGATGTTCACCTGGAAGTCGGCCAACGGCAGGTCGAATGTCTCGTGTCCGTCCGGACCGTCGAGGTGCCAGCGATCGCGCGGGAACACCGGCGTGACCATCTGCAGGCACGCATGTCCTTCGAGTTCGCGCACCGTGCGCGGCGTACCGTGCGCCTTCAGATAGTCAGGCGCTGCGCACAGCACGCTGTGCACTTCGCCGAGCCGCTGCGACACCAGCCCGGAATCGGGCAGCTCCGTCGTACTCAACTGCAGCGACACGTCATAGCCTTCGTCGATGATGTCGGGCACGTGCTGCGACAGCGTCAGCTCGACTGCAACCGACGGATAACGCTCGCGATAGCGCACGACGGCGGGCACCACATAGGCCTGACCGAAACTCGTCGTCGCGTGGACATGCAGCCGCCCGGACGGCTTCGCCTGTGCGTCGGCCGCCTCGGCTTCCGCTTCGTCGATATAGCCGAGGATGCGCTGGCAGCGGTCGAGATAGCGCTGCCCGGCGTCGGTCAGCGCAATGCGGCGCGTGCTGCGGTTGAGCAGACGCGTGCGCAGATGCGTTTCGAGCTGCGCGACCGAGCGCGACGCGTAGGCCGTCGTGATGTCCAGGCGCTGGGCCGCGCTCGTGAAGCTGCCCTCCTCCGCGACCCGGACGAAAATGCGCATCATCTGTAACGTGTCCATCGACCTGTCCCCGGGATTGAGATCACGTCGCGCCGCCGTGCGGCCAGGGTGCCGGCGGCGCCGGCACGGGCCGGTCTGGCGCGAATTGTGCGGAACAGTACCGCAGCGTTGCAGGCGTGTCCAGTTCGCCGTACACGATGTGATCCGGATGCCGAAACGTGCCGTGAAACCGCGCGGCGCACGGCGTCGCGGCGGGCATGGATGCGGCCGGACGGGCCGACCGGCAAACGGCATCGGGTCGGCAAAAACTACCCGCCGGCCACGATGCCGCGCCGTCATTTACGTCCGTCCTGACTCGCGCGTCATGCAGTGACCGCCGCATCGAACGGATTGCGCAGCACGATCGTGTCGTCGCGTTCCGCGCCGGTCGTGATCATCGACACCGGTGTGCCCGCGACGGCTTCGATGCGCGCGATGAAATCCTGCGCGGCGCGCGGCAGTGCCGCACGCTCGCGCACGCCCTTCACGGTGCCTTGCCAGCCGTCGAACCGTTCGTAAACCGGCGTCGCGCGCGACTGAGCCTCGAGGCTCGCGGGCAGATGGTCGACCCGAGCACCGTCGAGTTCGTAGCCGACGCACAGCGCGATCGACTCGAAACCGTCGAGCACGTCGAGCTTGGTAAGCGCCAGTGAATCGATGCCCGAGATCCTGACGGCCTGGCGCAGTTGCGCGGCATCGAGCCAGCCGCAGCGGCGCGGCCTGCCCGTGTTGACACCGAACTCCTGTCCGCGCGCGCGCAGCGTTTCGCCGGTGGCGCCGGTCAGCTCGGTAAGGAACGGGCCGCCGCCGACACGCGTCGCATAGGCCTTGGTCACACCCAGCACGTGGCCGAGCTTCGACGCACCGAGGCCCGTGCCGGCCGCCGCGGCCGATGCCACGGTGCCCGACGACGTCACGAACGGATACGTGCCCCAGTCGATATCCAGCATCACGGCCTGCGAGCCCTCGAACAGGATGCGCTCCCCGCGATCGGTTGCATCGTTGAGGTCGGCCCAGACGGGGCGCACGAACGGCAGGATCTTCGGTGCAAGCGCGACCAGCGTCGCCAGCATCGCGTCGCGGTCTTGCTCGTCGAGACCCAGGCCGCGGAACCACGCGTTGTGGTGATCGACGAGCCCGTCGAGCTTCGCGGCCAGCCGGCCCGGCTCCGCGAGATCGCCGACGCGCAGCCCG
Organism: Burkholderia cepacia complex sp. TUM26381; assembly: GCF_057439935.1. Lineage (NCBI taxonomy): Bacteria > Pseudomonadati > Pseudomonadota > Betaproteobacteria > Burkholderiales > Burkholderiaceae > Burkholderia > Burkholderia cepacia complex sp. TUM26381. Next base: position 1,249,496 of record NZ_CM172008.1, read on the forward strand.
CGACGCCCGACCTTGTCTTCGTAGGCCGGCCCGATCCCGCGCAGCGTGGTGCCGATGGGCTCGCGGCGCAAGCGCTCCTGCGCCTGGTCGATCGCACGGTGAATCGGCAGTACCAGCGTCGCGTTCTCGGCGATCGACAGGTTGTCCGGCGTCACCGACAGCCCGAGCTCGGCCATCCGCGCGATTTCCGCGAGCAGCGCTTCCGGATCGAGCGCGACGCCGTTGCCGATCACGCCGCGCTTGCCGCGCACGACGCCGCTCGGCAGCAGCGCGAGCTTGTACGTCTTGCCACCGACGACCAGCGTGTGGCCCGCGTTGTGGCCGCCGTTGTATCGTGCGACGAGATCGGCCTGGGCCGCCAGCCAGTCCACGACGCGCCCCTTGCCTTCGTCGCCCCATTGGGCACCCACTACCACCACGTTCGGCATGCTCCGCACTCCATGTGAGAAATTCAGACACTTGTTCGGCCAATCCGGCCGTTTGTGTGCCATATTGGCGGAGCTGGATCGCCCGATCAAACGATTAAACCTGAACCTTCGTGTGAATAAAACTCACACGAAACGATACAATGGCACGACGACTTCCTCCGTTGAATTCGCTGCGCGCGTTCGAAGCCGCCGCGCGGCTCGGCAGCTTCACGCTGGCCGCCGACGAGCTGTGCGTCACGCACGGCGCGATCAGCCGGCACGTGCAGCAACTGGAAGCGTGGCTCGGGCGGTCGCTGTTCGAACGCCACAACCGGCGCGTCGAGCTGACCGACAGCGGCCGTGCGTACCTCGCCGAAGTCGGCGCATCGTTCGACCGGATCGCGCTCGCCACCGCGCAGCACTTCGGCCACGCGCAGCAGCGCGTGCTGCGCGTCAGCGCGCCCGCGACGTTCTCGCTGCGCTGGCTCGTGCCGAAGCTGTCGTCGTTCCAGGTCGCCCATCCGGCGATCGAGGTGCGATTGTCGACGTCGAACGAACCGATCGATAAATTGCGCGACAAGGTCGACCTGATCGTTCGCGGCGGCCCTCAGGCCATCGACGGGTACGTCGCGGAGGAATTCCTGTCCGAAGTGCGGCTGCCGGTGTGTGCACCGAAATTGCTGGAGAGCCGCCGCCTGGATACGCCCGCCGATCTCGCCGGCTTCACGCTGCTGCACGCGGCAACCTATCCCGGCATGTGGCCGGAGTGGCTCGCGGCAGCCGGGCATCCGAATCTCGTGCCGCGCCACTCGCTCACGCTCGAGCATTTCTACCTGACGCTGCAAGGTGCGCTCGACGGGCTGGGTGTCGCGATGGGGCCGATCGCGCTCGTCGCGGACGACATCGCCGAAGGCCGGCTCGTGCAGCCGTTCAGCGAACCGGCGCTGCCGCCGTGGCGCTACTTCACGTATGTGGCCTCCGCGCGCGCGGATGACGACGCCGTGCGTGCCTTCAAGGACTGGCTGAAAGTAGCGGGAAATTCAACTGCTCCGGGCGGACGGCACTGACCGCATCTGGATGCCGGTTTTACACGCCCACAATATGCAGGATACCGAATCAAATGAGGCGGATGTACGACACGTGTCTGGCTTCGTGCCTCGCGTGATCGCGACACACGCGGCAAGCCGCGGATCGAGCCGTGGCTTGCCGCCGGACGACGCTTACTGGCTTGCTGCAGCGCCGGCTTTCTTCTCTGCGTTCTGCAGGTTCTGCGGGTAGTTCGGATCGTTGGCGGCCGGCTTGTAACCGGCGTCTTCGAGTTTCTTCAATTCGGCAGTGTTCTTCGCACGCGCGGCCTTGTGCTCGGCCTTGCGTTTGGCCCTGGCCGCCTTGCGCGCTTCGCTCTTCGCTGCCTTGGCGTCCTGCGCAGCAGGTGCGCTGGCGGCGTCGGTCTGTGCAAACGCAGGAACGGCCGAGCCGAACAGGAAAGCGACTGCGGTAGCAGCCAGCGCGAGTTTTCTGATCTGAATTTGCATCGCTGAACTCTCTTTTTTGATGACTATCACGGATTGAAAAACCATCGAGATACCGCCCCTGTCCCGATCGGCCGTCGTGTCGCGATCAGGACCTGTGCATCATAACCGTGTCTCAAAAAATATGGCGCCAACGTGATGACGGAATTGGGGATACACGTATGGGAGGCAAAGCGGCTTCTACGTCGCCGGCGCGTCACACAGACCGCAACCATGCATCGCACGCGTTGGCGACGAGAACCGTCACGCGCAGGGCGATGTAACGCGTCGATGGCTGTTTCACAGGTGGCGATGTCAACGCGCACATGGGTGACGTGAGCGTTACCGCGCATACGCGATCACCGCTGCAGCAATCAACCTGTGCGCAACGCTATCGATCGATGTGGCTCGAGCGACCGTTTCTCCCATAAACGGTCACGATTCGGTTCGTCAGGTTACCGCGACAGTGACGTCGTGTTGCAGCGGCGTGCCGGAATTCATCGTCAACCGATTGCAGCGCTGCGATACGGATGGCTACCTGTGGAGGAACGGCTCGCCGTGGGCAGGTATGTCTGATGAAAATGAACGCGCTGCCAGTGAGGTGAAGATCCCGACCGTCAACTCTTCACGAAGGCGTCAATGCCCTGCACGAACGCGCGATGCTCTTGACGGTGACCTGCGCACGGCAGTGAAGCCACGACAAGACTCGCCCGTCCGTGCGGCCGTGCTTGCCATCCGCATCGCATGCGACACGCCCATGCCACAGGCTTTTCATTTGATCCCGTCGACGATCACGTATCCGGACGCCGCCGCGCTCGTCACAGCTTGCCGATTCCTTGGGCTTCGACTGATCGGTGAGATCTTACGGGATCCGGCATCTTCGGAAGGTGAGCATGTTCGGGATCGTCGCCGGATTCGATCATGGTGAGCTTCGTCACCCACGGCATCTTCACGTCTGCGCACAACGACCTCGAGATCGGCCAGGGAGCCTCGCGATCTGTGCGGCGGCATCTCGACACCCGATTCGTTTCCGGACGGTCTCGTGAGTCTCTCGTGGCGCCTCAGCGTCACAGCTTCGCTCCTCGATTGATCCAAAGGTAGAAAACCTGACGGCCGTGGGGTAGCAAAGCAGGTCGAGGCGATTTCCTTTGTGCACAGTCCACAGGCTAAATTTGGCGAGAAGCGTCGACGGGTGATCGACAAAAACTTGTCTACAGACGCGGCAGCGCGAGTACAAAAATCCATTCGCGGGCAGTCCAGGATGATTTCGAACTGCTGTGGAGGAGCCTGACGTGATCCGCTCGTCCGGTTGCAGATCTGTTCCTGCGGTCGATCACAGCATCCGGGGTACGTGCGGCGCCCGTTTTTCGGTCCCATAAACGGGAACCTGTACGTCGAATTGGGGGATTTCCTCCCATAAGTTTCTACGTTTGACTGTTTGTGAGTGGGTACTCACCTCCTCTGAGCGCCCTGTCGGGCCTGATTCCTTGGTGGATCAAGGCGCCAAGCCGGTGTTCACCAGGCCTGAATCGCAGGATCGGGAGGCTTGCCGGACCACAAACGTCTCACATGGGTAGCGGTTTATGGGGTTCGTCTTTCTGTGGAAGCACACGTGTGTTTACATCTTTGGTAAACCACGTTTACTTCTTTAACTACTTTTAGACGGCTCACAGCCTTGCTTGACAAGGCTTTGAGGGGTGTTCGGTACCCATTTATGGGAGCACAGGTGGAAGGGTTTGGGGTTTCAGGTCTGTGGATTTGGGGATTCGGGTACCGCGTTGTGGGGAATCAGGGTTGTGGATATGGGGTGAGCGTAGCCGGTTATGGGAAATCAGCCGTGAATCGCATTGGGTAGTCATCTATGGGAGCGCATGAAGGTAGCCTTTTATGGGGGGCTTTTCTTGATCCGTAAGTGCCTGCCCGCACAGGGATTTTTTTCAGGGAGCCGTCTATGGGGAATATCAAAGGTACCCGTTTATGGGTGGCGATTCGGGGCCTACGATGATGTTTCGATGGAATGTCCGAAGGACGGTTCCCCATGGACAGGATCGATGCCACAGAAAGGTAGCCTGTTGTGGGGACACGGAATGGTTGCCGCTTATGGGAGTGATTTCTACCTCCCAGGTGGAAAATCACACCGCTGCCGAAGCCGAAACGTGTCGACAGGTACCCTCTTATGGGAATCGTTGAAGGTAGCAAGTTATGGGAGCGAAATGGGGCTGTGCTGCAAGGCACCATAAATCCAGCTGACGATCGCAATTTCACTCGTTTGCTTCCCATGAATGGTTACCTTCGCGGGGCAATTCCCGTGCCGGGTTTCCAAGGCCAGGCTTGAAAGGTAGCGGCTTGTGGGAGGTATTTTTGGCAAAAGGTAGACGGATATGGGGTTCCGCATCGGCCGATCAATTGTCAATTTTCCTTTTACATCTGATAGTTAGCGTCGATAGTGCAAGTAATGCTGGAGCAGGGGCGTTGCTCCGTAGCGCGAAAAGGTATAAAGTCCGCTATCAATAAGGCAACCTTACCCGGACACCACG
>NZ_JBYATD010000004.1:0-97736 GCF_057439935.1 Burkholderia cepacia complex sp. TUM26381
ATGGCGGAAACAGGGCAAATGGCAACGTCCCGTCAGCTAGCGCTGGCCCTGTTCGATGACGCGCAGGCTGAAGGTCTGGCCGTAGAGAACGCCCGCTCCGACATCGGTTTTTCGCGTAACAACGTCCTCATCCGAATCGTTGACTTAGGTGTGGCCGCGCGACGCCTGATCGATGCAGCCTACTTCATTGTCGCCTACGACGATCGACCGCGTGACCTCTACGACGTTGAGCTGGACTACTTCAAGTGGCTCATGCGTTACTCGAGCCGGAACAACACGCACCTGGAGCAGGTGATCACCGAAGCGCAAAAGGCACTGATTCAGGCGACCGCCGCCGTCGGGGAAGACGGTGAACGTCCCTTTGGGTCTACACAGTTGATTGGCCGCATCTCTTACCAGGGGGGACGTTTCCAGTTCCGCGTGCCGCCCGATCTGATCGGAATCATCCGAGGGCCGGGCAAGTCCCATTGGCTGAGCTTGCGCATCACGTCGTTGTTCACGCTCTCGTACGCGCGCGTGATGTACGACAACCTCCTGCCGATCGCTGACGATGGGATTACCGACTGGATCCCGCTCGACGAGTTGCGGGGATGGCAGGGTGAGATGGGCGCCAACGCTCAAGTGTTCAAGTATTTCAAGCGCGACTGGCTTGAACCAGCCGTGCAGCAGATCAACGAGGTCTCTGACCTTGCGATTACGTACGAGACACGCACCGTGCAGGGCTCGCGCAAGATTGGTAGTCTGCGGTTCCGAATCACCCGTAAGGATCTGGCTGAACGCGTGCTGCACACGCACGAGCATGCCCAGGCGATCTACCAAACCCTGAAGCAGGAGTTTGGTCTTTCCACCGCGCAGTTCAACCAGATCGCTGGCGACCGCGACACCTACACTGATGAACGCTTGGAACAGGCGATCGACCGCACTCGGTTCAGTCTGAAGATCGGGAAGGTAACGAAGAGCCCGGCCGGATTTTTCATGAAGGCGCTCAAAGAAGGGTGGGTCGTCTCCGACGCTGAGCGAGAGATGGTGCAAGTTCAGCAGACCCTCGTGCTACGCGAGAAGCAAGACGCCGAGGCCAAGGTACAGGTCCAAACGCGCATGGCGTTGCAGACCGCTGCTCAGGAAGTCAATGCCAAGGAACGGATGGGAGACGAGGTGCGCCAAGGGTGGGAGGCGTACGAAGCCGCATCGCCCGAGCAGCGCGACGATTGGCGTCGTCAATATAGGCGAACGCCTGCTGCGAAGCTGACGATGCGTCGGTTGAGTATTGACCCAATGGCAGATCTGACTGCCGTGATTTTCGAGATGCATCCGGCGCTGAAGGACGCCTTTGCTGGCTACGTGTTCACGCAAACGAAGTCCTTTAGAGCCAAGGCCCTTTAAGGATTGGAGCTGAGTTCTCCCTATGGGGACGCCCTTCATTTGTAGACATAGGGCGGTTCGGGTGCGAAGGTGTTTGTAAGAGGGGCTTACGAGTTCGACCGTTAGTTGCGTATTGCCCGATCTGAGTCAACAAAACTCCCGCGTTGTCGTCGCCAGAGATCTGAGCTGCTCGTTCAGGTCGGCGGTTTTGCTCACGATTAGATGGCCTATCTTTCGGGGTTCTCTCTTTTCGTGCTTCACCACTGACCTCAAGCACTGGCACGTCGCACGAACGACTCCGCCTCCCGGTACTGCCGACCGAGTTCGGCAGTCGCGTAGATCGACGTGGTATCGAGGGAGTCGTGGCCGGCAAAATTCCGCGCGCTCTCGAGGCTCATGCCATTGGCGAGCGCGTGCGACACGAACGTATGACGCAGCCAGTGCGGACTGGCTGCGCTGAAGGCGCGCGCATGGGGCGAGTCCTCGCGCAGCGCAGTGGCGGTCGCCATCCCGAAAAACTGCCTAACCGCCTTATAAAGTTGAATCGGATGGATCGGGCCGGTTTGCCGCGCGCGCGCCGCGAGCTCAGGCGCCGGATCGGTTTTGCTGGCCTTTGCCGCGCGCCGGATTTGGCCGATCTCGGCATTCGACAGCAGCGCCGGGATCAACGGCGTGGTGGCAGGGCAGGCGAGGGGATCGCGCGGCAGGCCGCGCGCTTCCAGATAGTCGCCCATCAAGTCGAGCACTGCCGGCACCAGTGGCACGAAGCGTTCCTTCGCGCGCTTGCCGACCACGCGCAGCAACCGGATCGTGCCCAGCTCCGGGCCGGCGTACCGCTCCTGCACATCGTCCGTGAAGGCCCCGCATAACTCGGCCCGCCGCAGCCCCGTGCTGTACGCGAAGCTCAGCACGAAGCGCATGCGCGTTGCCGCGGCCGTGTCCGGCATCGCGTCGAGCACGCGCATCGCGAAGCGCCAGGCGTCGGATGTCAAGCCGCGCTCGATCTGCAGGCGCGACTTCGCGGCCACGCGTCGTTCGTTGCCGGCGTCGTCGTGCGTCGACCCCGTGAACACGCGAACCTTCGCGAACGCGTTGTGATCCAGGTACTGCGCGTCGACCAGCTCACCGAAGAATTTCTTGAGCGCGGACAGCGCGTCCTGCCGGCTCTTGACCGATAACGGCCCGCGGAACGGCCTCCAGCCCAGATCACCGCGATGCGCGGTGCCGGTCATGACCCATTGGCTCGCAGGCTGAGGATCGGTCAGGAAGCCGTTGATGTAGTCGCGCGCATCGTCCGTGTCGAGGCTCGACAGCGCCTTGCGCTTCACGAAGATCGCCCAGAGCAGCAGCCGCTCGGCTTCGGTGCGATAGCGCTGGCGCGTATGCGGGTTCTCGTAGTCGGCGAGCCAGAATTCGATCGCCTCGCGGTCGTTGTTGGCGCGGCTGTTGTTCTTGACCAGACTGCGGTGGGTGCCGTGCGAGCCGTCCAGCTCGGGCGGCAGCAAGAAGCGCTCGAGCGGCACGATCGCGGTGACGGGGCCGGCCGCGGCAAGCCGTTGCCCGGGCAGGGTGGATTCTGACGGGTGGGTGTGCACGCCGGGGGCCAGTTGCAGGCCGGCGACGTCGCCGTAGTGGGCGAGCCATGCGGTGATGCGGCGCGCGCCGACTTCGCCCAGACGTGGCACGCGGCGGTACCAGCGGTAGCCAAGCGCGTTGATCGTCTCGACCAGCTTGCCGATCGTGGTAAGGCCGACGTCGGCCAGACGGAGCGCGACGGCGGTGTCGAACCAGCCGAGCACGTGGTGTTCGGGGCGCGGATCCTCGACCACCAGGCGCGCGAGCGCCTCGAGCGCCGCCATCTGGCGCGCGCGCAGGCGGGCGTTGCGCTGCTGCCGACGCAGGGCCGCGCCGGCGTCGGTGTCCGTGCCGGCATGCCGGGCGGCGAACAGGTCGAGCAGCTCTTTCTCGGTGTAAAAGCCCTCCGGATCGTGCTCGGCGGCGAAGTCCTCCAGCGACGGCGCGGCCTGCGCCGGGGCGTCGGCCGCCAGCGTCGCGGCGAGGGCGGCCGGCCGGATCGCGAGGAGGCGCGCGGTCGCAAAATCCTGCCGCTTGCGCGCGGCGGCGACGAACGCGGTCACCAGCCAGGTGCGCGTGGCCGCGGCCTTGCGCGCGTCGCGGCCGAATTCGAGGTACTGGTCGGCCAGCTCGGCGAGGTCCAATCCTTCCAGATAGCCACGGAAGAAGGCGAGGTGCTGCAGGCCGATCCGGCGCGCGGCGGCGGCATCGCGGCGTGCGGCGCGCGAGCGCGACTTGCGGCGCGCGGCCGGCGTGGTCGCGCGGCGCGGCGCCGCTGGCAGCTCGCGGAACTCGACATCGAGCACGTCTGGATCGTCGGTGGTCGTCATGGGCGGCTTCGAGGGAATACGGAAAGCGTGTTGTTTGATACGAGTCCTATGGCGCGGCCGCGTCAGCTCGGCCTCGACCGCGGCTGGGCGCGCCGTGCGACGAGCCGTCCCCAATCCCCGGTGACCGGCCGGTGAGCCTTGCCGGACAAGCGTGAGCGCCAGGTTCGCTCAGAAATGGGGCGAATCGGCCAATAAAGTGAAGGGTAACATAGTAAGGGCTATGTTACCCTTCATTTCGGGACGTCGGGCGAACGCCCGCAGCTCGAGGGGCTCACACGACTAAAGTTGAGTCTAGGCCCGGCTGCCGGTGGCGGGCAGGGGGAGGCAGGAGACGCGGCACGAACCGATGCCGTAGTCCGCGCAGGTCGGCCGGGCAGATTCGGCTGGAGAAACAGTCAGGTTGTGTGACACCGGAAGCCGGACCACGTAGTCAGCGCGAGTGATGACACCCGCACCGGCCCGCTGGTTGTGTGAGCGCTGGCCGGGCAGAAAACGTTCGCGATTGCTCTTGGCGAGCGTGGCTGCGACAGGTGTAAGCCGGAGTTCATTGGTGGGCTGCCCGCCGCAGGCAGTGGTGCGGCGGAGGCCAGCGATTTGCGTGTGTGCAGCGGGATGAGGTAGGGTGCAGCTTTGACTTTGTTGCCGAGGCTGTTCATGAACAAGCAGGAACTCATTGACGCGGTCGCAGCGGGCGCAGGCGTCAGCAAAACCGACGCGAGCAAAACCGTCCAGGCGGTCCTGGAAGCGATCGCGGACGCGGTGAGTCGCGGCGAATCGGTACAGCTGATAGGTTTCGGCGCGTTTTCGCAGGCGCAGCGCACTGCCCGCACGGGACGTAATCCGACGACGGGCGCGGAGATTGCCATCCCGGCCGCGAATACTGTGAAGTTCACCGCCGGCAAGGCGTTCAAGGACGCGGTGAACGCACTGTGACGCAGCGCGAGGTCGGGCAGGCCGCTTATGCGGGACTGCACCGTGAAATTGCTGATGTAGTCGCGTCGGCGCGCGAGGCGACGGCTCGCACGGTGAACGCCCTAATGACGGCGACATATTGGGAGATCGGGCGACGAATCATTGAGTTCGAGCAGGGCGGGGAGGAACGGGCCGCTTATGGCGAGGCGGTGATCCGCCGTTTGGGCGCTGATCTGTCAGAGCGATTCGGTCGCGGCTTCGGATGGCGCAATCTCGCACAGATGCGCGCCTTTTACTTGACGTGGCCTGCGGATCGGATTGTGCAGACACTGTCTGCACAATCCACGCCCGCCCGGATTGTCCCGACAGCGTCTGCAAAATCAACCAAGGCTGCGGTGAAGGCGTCGCCGGGCGTGGCGTTTGAGCTGAATGCTATCGCTCAGGCTTTTCCGTTGCCCTGGTCCGCCTACGTTCGCCTCCTCGCGGTCAAAGCGCAAGCTGCTCGCGACTTTTACGAGGCTGAAGCGTTGCGTGAGGGCTGGTCTGTGCGGCAGCTTGACCGTCAGATCAGCAGTCAGCTCTATGAGCGGCTGGTGCTGTCACGCAACAAGGCGTCCTTGCTCGGAAAGGCGGCTGTAGCGCAACCCGGCGATCTTCTATCGCCTGAGGAAGCGATCCGCGATCCGTTTGTCCTCGAATTTCTTGACATGAAGGACGAATATTCGGAGTCGGATCTCGAAGCGGCTTTGATCCAGCACTTGGCGGACTTTCTCCTCGAGCTCGGCGACGACTTTGCGTTCATAGGTCGGCAGCGGCGTTTACGGATCGATGACGCCTGGTTTCGAGTCGATCTCGTGTTTTTTCATCGGCGCTTGCGATGCCTGCTCATTATCGATTTGAAGGTCGGGCGCTTCAGCTATGCGGACGCGGGGCAGATGCATCTCTACCTCAACTACGCGCGTGAACATTGGATGAAGTCCGGCGAAACCCCCCCGATTGGGGTAACCTTGATCTCCGTGCAATTTTCCGGTTAGAGCGATCTGGACTGCATGCGGGGTTGCGCCCCGCCGCCTCTAAATATTTGTTTAAAATCAAATGGTTGCTGTCTGTTTTTCAAGCCAGCGGGCTACAGACATACCATCCAACCAACGAGTAACAAGAAATGAAGGCGCGGAAAAGGGCGTGTGGGTCGCCCGCAAGGTGATGCACCGTCATCGCAACGCTTGTCGGCTCGGTTGCCGACGCGAACGAGGCGAATTTCGTAGCAACAGTCGCCTGGCGCGTCAACGGCATCGTCTCGGTGACGAACAAGTTGCAATTCGACGATCAGCCTTTGTGAGGTGAACGCGGCCACTATCTTCTTGCAACGATATGTTCATGGCGGTCATCAATCGATGCTATGTGAGGATCCACGGCCGACCTCGAATGAGAGGGGGACTCGCCCCCGCCGCGACCAACCCCGCGTTGTAACGTGATGAAGCAATTTCCGCCTCCTGCCTACGGTGAAGTATTCGCAACAGTCTCATCATCAAATCGTGTGGGGTACCCCCCGTTCTAGCAATGTTCGGGCGATCTGCGCAAGGCGTCGCGGGGGAGTGAATACGGGTATGAACAAGGTAAGCGTAATTTCCTATCATAAGCATTGAAGTTATGAAAACACTCGTTCTTATGCCGAAATTGCAATAAAGCAGTTACTTGCGATCTCTGGCGCCAAACGCCTGATCGAACTGCCGGGCGCGCTGCACCTCGTCGCTGTGCAGGTAGGTCGACGTCGTCGAGATCGACGAGTGGCGCAGGTTGTCTCGCACCATGATCAGCTCGGCACCACGCGCGAGCGCGTGCGATGCGTGTGTGTGCCTCATCCAGTGCGGGCTCGCGCGCCGCAGCTTCTCGGCGGTCGCCGGTTGCCCGTCCTGAATCGCGTCGGCCGCCAGCACGAAGAACCGGCGCAGCACGCGCCAGAGCCGCCTGGGTTCGATGCCCGCGCCATCCCCGTCGAGACTCGCGACAAGTGGTGTCGCTGGGTTCCATCGCGCCGGCGTGACGGGCAGTCCGCGCTGCACGAGATACTGATCCAGCGCGGTTCGAGCGAGCGACGGCAACGCCACCTTGCCGAGCTTTCCACCCTTGCCGAGCACTTGCAGCCAGTGATCGCCGTGCTCGTCGCGGCGGATATCGCCGAGCGTCGCACTGACCAGCTCGCTCGCGCGCAGGCCGGTCGCGTAGCCAAAATCCAGCATAAACCGTAGGCGTTGGGCTGCCGGCGCGCTCCAGCCATATGACCATTCGAGGCCATCGGCAAGCGTGCGGATCAGCAGCCACTCGCCTTCGGTAAAGCCGCGGGACACGTCCAGTCCCGCTCGCTGCACGTGGCTCTTGATCTTGACACCGGCAAACGGATTCGCGAGCACATAGCGCTGCTCGACGAGCCATCGAAACAGCGCCGACAAGACATTCAGGGCATACGCTGCCGAGCGGGCGGACAGCGGACCGGTGAACGGCCGCCATTCGACGTTGTGCCGCGGCCGCGATGGGCCAACCCAGCGCTCGCGCGGTGTTGGCCGCCGCAGGAAACTCCGGTAGGCGATTGCATCGTCGGTGGTGAGCGACGACAGCGCGCAACTGCGCTCGACGATCGCCCACAGGATCAGGCGCTCGGCCTCTTTCCGGTAGGCGCGCTGCGTGGCGGCCGATTCGTGCAGCGACAGCCACGACTGAACCGCCTCATAGTCGTTCGAAGCCTTCAGCAGGCAGGCGCTTTCCGGGGCGCGGAACTGTCCGCGCGAACCATCGACCTTGTGCGGCACACGCAGTTGCTCCCACGGCACGATGCTGTCGGACGGCACCACGACGATCAATGCGCGCGCCCGTTCGGTCAGCGCCGGATGCGCGGCGAAGAACGACTCGATGCGGCGCGCGCCGGCGGCGCCGAGTCCGGCGATCGCCGACCACCAGCGACGGCGCCGCGGAATCCGTACGGTAAGGTCCGCGAGTGTCCGAATACCGTGCGCGTGCAGAGCTTCGGCTATGCGCGGCGTCAGCCACACCTCGACGGCATCGGTAATCAGCGGCGCCGGCGCGGGCAAATTGCGGAGCGTCTCGATCGCGCGGGCCACGCCGTCGGCCGACGCACGCATCGGGCGATCTACGAACGCGGCCACCAGGTCCGCGCGGTGGCGGGCTTGCGCGTACGCGATGAGCTGCCGGCGAATCCGGCCGAGGACGCCGCGCGACGACGCCCCGACTGCCCGGCGATCGCCCAGATAGCGGGCGACGGCTGCCCTCGCGTCCAGGCCGGCGTACCAACTGCGCAATGCCGCGAGTTCGGCTTCGTCGGGAAAGCCAAGTTCGGTCTCGTCGGTGGGGAGGGAGTCGCGCGTTTTCATGACTGCCAGTTTAGATCAAATTTGATGATGGGCTGATAATATGCGTTATCTGTCCAGCATTGACCATACTCTTGCTCGTCGCTTTCGTTCACTGCCGCTAACCGGCCGTAGCCGCTGGAATCGGGGTTATCTTCGGCGGGGTTGACGACAGCAGCGTCACTCGTTTTTCTTCGCGGCGAACGGAGTTTGGACGCCTCCAGAGGCACATCGAACCGGGAGCGAATCGCCCATAAATTCCGCAGGTACCCACGTCGCGCTCGGCCCTCAGCTTTCGACCGGCGGGCTAGATCCGCCGGACATACCGCTCCGAAACGACCGAGCGCTGCTGGATCCATGCGATGGCAAGCTCCAGCGCTTCATCGCGTGCCTCCTGGGCGTTGGCGAAGTCCCCATCGACCCCAAGCGTGCGTGTTTCTCCGGTCCGGTCGGTGACGATGGCCGCTGCTGCGTACCGGCCCTTTCCGGTGACGGTTACCACAGGCCGGACCTCGCAGCCGTGATACTTCATGACGTTGTCCGTTTGCATAAGACACCTCCTGCAGAGCGTTGCGCCCGAAGCAAGCCCAGCAATGCGGGATTTGCAGGTCGACCGGGCGCGCACGGCATTCCGCATCGCACCGCGGGCGCGTGCCCGGGCGCGGGTCACCGAGAATGCGCGAGGACGCTACCGCGAAGGCGGTTGCCGCCAGGAGGTTACCGGGACGTCTCCGGTAACCTCGCGCGCGCGCGTCACGTTGGGCAACGACAAGCTTGTCGTTGCGATCGCGCAGCCATTCAGCCTGCGCGTCCAGGCACCACGATATCCGTCGTTCGGCCGCCCGGCGCGGAAGGCCTCTCCGTGCTTTCCCCACCGCCGTTGCCAGCGGTTTTCCGGCTTCGGCGTGATGTGCTGCTCGGGTGGAGCGCGTCGAGGAACGTTTTACCAATCTCGGTCAGGTATGCGCGGCGTGCGCCTGCGGCGCTATGTTCCAGCATTACCAGTTGGCGTTCGAGCAGCACGTCGAGCTCGGCGCGATTCATGTGGATCTGGTCCGGCGCCTGACGAACCAGCATCAAGGTCGCAAATTCGTGTGGGCTGAGCATTTCCGCCTCCCGTAAGTCATGGTCCCGAAAACAGGGGCACGGTGCAGAAAAACGACACGTAGTGCAGGCTGTATAGGGGGCGCGGTGCCATGTAGTGCGACGCCGTCACGCAAAGAAGCGCGCCGGCGAACCGGTGTCGTCGCGACGCCCCCCGTTGATGGCACGTATCGCGTACTTCACCGTTTCCCGGTGCGCCTCGTCCGCGCTTGCCGAGTGCCGGGCGCAGCGCGGCTGGTGCCAGTCCGCGACGGTCCGCTCCGAGCGCCGGATGCGCATAATGGCCACGGACGTCCCCTCCCGCCTTTCCGGTTCTGGCGGCTTGCGTTCGCCGCTGATCGTCAGCCCCCCTTTGTCGATCGAGACATCGATCGCTGCCGGGTCGAGCCCCGGCGCGAACGTGGCGATCTCGACGCTGTCGTCGGTACTGCCAATGCTGACGGGAGAAAAGGTTTTGCTGCACGTGGCACGTGGGCTCGCGGGAAAGCCTGCAAAGGCGCTGACCATCTGCCGGTGCAGGCGGTCGAATTCGCCCAGCAGTTCGGTGCCAAAGAAAAGATCGCTCATGACTGGTTCCTTGAAACCGGGGCCTCTCACGAAGAACGAACCGGACCACGCGCTCCAGTTCGCTGCCTGGGGAGTCCCCATTGACAACAAATCGAAACACGCAGCGCTAATCGCGACTGCCTGAGCGATGCATAAAATAGCGCAAGCAACGGGAATTTCAAGTGGCCCTGCAACATGTCATCCGGGAGGCTTCGTGGACCTTTTTGACAGGCTTCAGGAACAAATCATGAGTGTGCGCATGCCGCTCTTTGCCGTCACGGTCACGGCGGCCGCACAGGTGAATACGCCGCTCTTTGCGATACTCCACTGGCACGGATTCCGGCGCGCGACGCCGCTCATCCTGCCCGGCGTTGAGATCCCACCACGACCGGTTCCGGGCTCGGCCGTCCAGATCGATGCGCCGTGGCACAGCTTCGAGACCGTGGATGCCATGCTGCTTGATGCCGCCTGGCAATCCGGCGCGTGGGATGTCGAGCGCGTCGAGCGGCGCGGCTGCAACGTGATCGGCGCCAGCGCTGCCGAGGCGCTCGCCTGCCGTCAGGCGTTCGGCGACTACGGAGAGAACGTCGCCCGCGACCTGCAGCTTCTCATTGACGAGACCGCTCGCGACGAGCTGATGCAGCTTGCTGCGCGCAGGGGCTATGTGCGCTGGCTGTTCCGGCCCGTCAAGGGTGGCCTGTGGCGCACGCTCGATGAACCGGACGACACCCTTGAGGCCGATGGCGGACGCCGCCCCCCCTGTCCCGTGCCGCCTGAACCCCGCCGTCCGGATGGGCACGGCCGCACGGTATATCGTCTCGGCAGGGTCCATCGCATCCTGCTGCCGCGCTGAAACAATTTGTTACAAAGACGCATTTTCACACCCTCTTGAAGCGCGCGATGGGCGCCTCTATTTCGCTTTCCGCCAGACATTGGCTCGGCTGCACCGCGGCGCTCCACGCGCCCCGGTACCCGCAGCCGGATTCCCTAATTGGTGATCCTTTAATCGCTCAGGAGATGGAAATGCAGATTCGTCCCCTCTACGACCGGGTTATCGTCAAGCGAATCGAGACGCAGCGGACGACGGCCTCGGGCATCGTGATTCCCGACTCGGCCGCGGAAAAGCCCGAGCAGGGTGAAGTCGTCGCGGTCGGCAGCGGCCGGCTGCTGCAGGATGGAACGCTGCGCGCGCTCCAGTTGAAAGTCGGTGACCAGGTTCTCTTCGGAAAATACGCAGGCCAGACCGTCAAGGTCGATGGCGAGGAGCTACTCGTCATGCGCGAGGAAGACGTCATGGGCGTCCTCGAGGCCGACATCGGCGCCTCCCGCAAGGCCGCCTGAAATCCTGAGCCGGTCGCGAACACCCGACAGGTTGTTCGCGACGCGTTGAGTCAACGACTACTATCCGGAGCAACAACATGAGTGCAAAAGACGTCCGATTCCATGACAGCGCCCGCGCCCGTATCGTCAAAGGCGTAAACGTCCTCGCCGATGCCGTGAAGGTCACGCTCGGGCCGAAAGGCCGCAACGTGCTAATCGAGCGCAGCTTCGGCGCACCCACCATCACGAAAGACGGCGTGTCGGTGGCGAAGGAAATCGAGCTGAAGGACCGCTTCGAAAACATGGGCGCGCAGATCGTCAAGCAGGTCGCATCGAAGACCGCCGATGTGGCCGGCGACGGTACCACCACGGCCACCGTGCTCGCGCAGGCGATCGTGCAGGAAGGCATGAAGCACGTCGCCGCCGGCATGAATCCGATGGACCTCAAGCGCGGCATCGACAAGGCCGTGGCCGCCGTACTCGACGAGCTGCGCAAGCTGTCAAAGCCGATTTCCACGAACAGAGAGATCGCGCAGGTGGGTTCGATCTCCGCGAACTCCGACGAGGCAATCGGCAAGATCATCGCTGACGCCATGGAGAAGGTCGGCAAGGAAGGTGTTATCACGGTCGAGGATGGCAAGTCGCTCGAGAACGAGCTGGATGTGGTTGAAGGGATGCAATTCGATCGCGGCTACGTCAGCCCCTACTTCATCAACGATCCGGAAAAGCAGGCAGCGTATCTGGACGACGCACTGATCCTGTTGCACGACAAGAAGATTTCGAACATCCGGGATCTGCTCCCCGTGCTTGAGGCGACCTCCAAGGCAGGCAAGCCCCTGCTGATCGTCGCGGAAGATATCGACGGCGAAGCACTGGCCACGCTCGTGGTCAACGCGATGCGAGGCATCCTGAAGGTCGCGGCCGTCAAGGCGCCCGGTTTCGGCGACCGGCGCAAGGCCATGCTCGAGGACATCGCCATCCTCACTGGCGCGACCGTCATTTCCGAAGAAACCGGCAAGCAACTGCAGAAGGCAGTACTCGAGGATCTCGGACGTGCCAAGCGCGTCGAAGTGCGCAAGGACGACACGATCATCATCGACGGCGCGGGCGACGAGACGCGCATTGAAGCGCGCGTGAAGTCCATCCGCGCGCAGATCGAGGAAGCGACGAGCGACTACGATCGCGAGAAGCTGCAGGAGCGCGTGGCGAAGCTCGCGGGCGGTGTAGCCGTCATCAAGGTCGGGGCAGCGACCGAAGTCGAGATGAGGGAGAAGAAGGACCGCGTGGACGACGCGCTGCACGCTACGCGTGCGGCGGTAGAGGAAGGCATCGTGCCGGGCGGTGGCGTGGCGCTTCTGCGCGCGCGCTCGACGGTGACGGGCCTGAAAGGCGCCAACAGTGATCAGAACGCGGGCGTCCATATCGTGCTGCGCGCGCTCGAAGCACCGCTACGCGTAATCGCCTCGAACGCAGGGGATGAGCCTTCGGTGGTCATCGCGAAAGTACTCGAAGGCAAGGACAACTTCGGCTACAACGCAGCCACCGGCGAGTATGGCGATCTTGTCGAGGCGGGTGTGGTCGATCCCACCAAGGTCACGCGTACGGTTCTGCAGAACGCCGCATCGATTGCCGGGCTGATCCTGACGACGGATGCATCGGTTGCCGAAGCGCCAAAGGACGAAAAGCCGGTGCAATCCACCACACCGGAACTCGAGTACTGACCTGGCAGCGGGTCGTGCACGCGCCGGCCAACAGTCGCGGCCGGCGCAACTCATTCGGCGCCGCACGCTGTCCTCGTCATGCGGTGCCGCTTTTTATCGGCAACCAACATGAAACTCGAACTTCGTATTGACGCAAAACCGCTTGACATTGAGCTCGACGACGTCGTGGCAGGACTGCTGACCGCCCGACTTAACCTGCCCGCAGGTGCAGATAACAAGGACGCCCTCGCGCGCTATCTCAGCGAAAAGGGCGAGCCCTGGAGTCTCGACGAGGAGCACATGCGCAGGCGCATACTTCGCCGGCTGATTCTGGATATCGCCGACCCGGCGTTGGTCATCCGCCATCTCATGGCTGACGAATAAACTTGCCCGACCAGCCAGGTCGGGGCCGTGGCGATATAGACCCGTGTCTCGACTGTCTTGCTGTCCCGCAGAATCAGACATCACCATGCCCAGCGATTCTCGTTCGTCTGTCCGCTCATCGATTCGGCTTCCCGTTGGCGTGCTCGGAATCGACTACCTCAAGTTTTTACAGCTCTCGGTTAATGACGATCTTCCCGGCGAGGAGTCACTCGGCAATGAAGCGCTGGAGGACGCCATGACTGCCATCCGCGTTGGTTCAATGCGCGCGGCACGGCCGGCAATGAGGGTTTTCTTTGATGGCTGCCGGTTCTGGCTCGCCAGTCACTTTCACCGCTATGAGGCGGCCCGTCGTCTCGGTGCCCGCCATCAGGAATTCTGGTGCGAGATTGAGCCAGGCCAAAAAGACGACGCCGTGCGATATGCGTCGAGCGTCTCCAGCTTCATGCGTTTCCGTAACGACCCTTCCGCCTCGGCTGGCTGACTGCCATCCATGGATTCGATGCGTTCGTCGCCCATCCTGACGAGGACGACCCTGCAACGCGCGATCCCAAGGGATTGCTGCTCCAATGCCCGCAACCAAACAAAGGTGACAAGCCGGGTTTGTCGGGTGGCATCGGATTCTCGGTTTCATGTAGGCCGTACTGGATTCGAACCAGTGACCAACGGACAAAAAAGTCGGCGGCTCTACCAACCGGGCTAACGGCCCGGTTCCTCTGATATCCGCCCTCCACCGTGGCACTTTGCGTGCTTACCCTAGCCGATATCGATCGTGCGACTCATGGTCTGCGCCGGCTCCGATTTCGGCACGGTCAACGTGAGTACACCGTTATCAAACTTTGCCAAGGTGTGGTCGGGGTCGGCGTTTTCCGGCATCGGGATCGTTCGCATGAAGCTTCCATGCGATCGCTCCAGCCGGTAGCAGCCGTTTTCCTCGCTGCGCACATCCTGCTTTTTCTCGCTGCGCAGCACGATTACCCCATCCTCGACGCTCACCGTCAGATCTTCGCGCTCCATTCCAGGCAGTTCGGCGGTCACGCGCAGCACCTTTCCTTCATCGACGACGTCGATGCGCGGCTGGAAGCGTGATGAACTGAAATCTCCAAACCATCGTTCGAGCGCGCCACGGCCCGCAAACGGGTCGTGAAAGAACTCCTCCACTACACGCCACGGTTCGCGCGAGAACAGTCGCGGAATGTCGGGCCACGAGGCCCGCCACTGTTCGCTTGTCGGCGGGCTTTCCGGGCCGTCTGTATCGGACTTGCGGGCAGCCCCGCGAAGGAACTTGAAGGGGTTCCACTTTTTCAGATCGGTATTCATAGCGTCCTCCGATTCAGCTTCAACCTGCCTTGAGCGTGGCGGCCAGCCCACCAGGTAGCGAACGCGCCCTGAGCTTCGACTGCTCCAAGCACGCCGCGACCGATCAGTTTCACCGCGTACTCGACCGCGTCGCGTTGCGCTTCGGCCGCGTTTGTCCAGCGTTCGCTGAAGCGCGGCAGATGCCAGTCGGCCAACACCTCATCGTTCCGATCGATCCGGACGATAGCGATGTAGCCGTCCGGCGCGGACATGCATGTCGCGATCTGTCGCACGGGAATCGTACGGATGCGGATCGCATGTCCTTTCCAGGACTCCTGCATGACATCAGACACCGGTGCCACTGCTCCTGATTCGCAGCGGCGGCAGCGCGATCGCTTCCGCCGCTGCTTCTGACCTGCCGTTGCTGACGGTCAGGTGGACTTGACTTCGATGCGCCGTGGGCGCGCTTCGTCGCGGCGTGGGATCGTCAGCTTAAGCACCCCGTCCTGGAGGCTCGCCTCGATCTTTGACGTATCGAAGTCCGGTGACAGCGTGAACGTCCGGGCGAAGTGCGGTTCGCGGACCTCGGCATGCTGCAGTCGCAGGTTTGCCGGCGTCGGCACCGCCGCCTCGGCCGCGATCGAGAGGCTGCTGTCGTGAACTTTGACGTCCAGCTTGTCCTTCGTCACACCGGGCAGATCCGCCCATAGCGTGACGCCCTGGCTGTCCTCGTATATGTCGACGGCCGGGACGAGCGTGATCCGGCGCGTGGGTTGTTCAGTGTCGCGACGTGCTACGGCGGATTGGTCGCGTTCCGCCAGTTGGGTCGTGTCAGTCATGATCGGCTCCTCGGATTACTGGACAGCGATGGCGCGTGGCTTGGACGATTCGCGCCTGCCGACACTGATCGACAGGCAGCCATTTTCGTAGCGCGCCTGGACCTTGTCCGGATCGGCGGTGTCGGGCAGCTCGATGACGCGCCGGAAGGTGCCGACAAAGCGCTCCTGCGCATAGGTGCGCGTCTCGCTTCCAGTGTCGGGTTGTGTCGATTTGCGTTCGCCGCTAATGGTCAGCAGGCCCTTGTCGATCGATACGTCGAGTTCGGTGGCGTTGATGCCCGGGGCGAAGGCGACAATCTCGATCGACTCGTCGGTCGCACCGATGTTGATCTGAGGAAATGCGCCGAGCCGACCGGCGCGGATGCTGGACGGGAAACCGCCGAAGAGTTGCGCCATCTGCTGCTGCAGACGGTCGAACTCGCTGAAGAGATCGGTTCCGAAGTAAAGATCGCTCATGATCGTATCCTCCTTGAGTGCAGCCGGGAGGCGAACGGGTCTACGCGCTCCAGTTCGCCTGCCAGACTGCTGGCAAACAAATCGAAACACGCAGCGCGCGGAATGAAGCGACTCGCGCGTCTGCCTGAGCGAAACTCAAGATAGGAACTTTGCAGAAAATTTCAAGGGGCGTCGGCAGATTTTTGCACTTGAAATTTCGGCGCTGACACCTATCATCGCAGCGGCTTGGAACTGAATCCGGAGGACGCCATGGATTTCGACACGGACTGGCTCACGCTTGGTAGACATCGTGTCCGGCTGCGCTCGACGAAGGGCTTTCCGACCGAGACGATGCGCACCGTAGTGGAGGTCGTCAGGCTCGCGATCGACAACAACATGAGCGCGCGGGCACGGCTCGTCGAGGTCGTCTGTCGGCAGGAAAAGACCTACGACGTGCTGGTCGGCACGACGATGGTGGAGGACAAGGTCTGTGCACCGCAACTTGAAGCTGCGATCGCGGTCGTGTTGGGCCTGTTACCTGACCAGATCAACATCACGGTCACTCACGTCACGCAGAAGGAGGTCGATCTACACTTTGGTGTGTACGAGCGAATGTTGTCAGAGAAGCTGGGTGCGGCACCGCCGATCCGATGAGCGATCGGTCCGGCGCCTCGCCGTGCGGCCGGTGCCGGCGCCGGTCGCAGAATGGGAGCACCGCCATGAAAATAGGGTCACGCCGATTATTCGCCGCGGTCGCCCTGGCCGCGGGTGCCTTCCCTGCAGCGGTGGTTGCTATTGCGCCACTGCCGCGGGCATTGCCAATCCTGCAGGACATTTGGATCGCCGGCACGATCCAGCGGGGCAACGGGCAGTTCGTGCCGGGAGACTATACGACGATCCGGCTGGATCGTCCGGCCGCTTCACCGTGCAGCGACAAGGTCGTGACCGACATCCTGCTCGGCCAGGCCGGCACCACCGAACACTTGCTGCTGTTGCAGTATCTGAATCAGCGGGTCGCGGTGAGAGGACGCATCACTTGTCCGGATTCCGGAATCCAGTTTGCACCGACGCCGGACTTCGTGTTTCCGATCTACTGACCCGACGGGAGAGCTTCGAAGGCGCATGCACGACCGTGAGCGGTGTCCATTTTCTGCGTCTTCAGTCCGCCCGCTCGGGTGGATGTGCTCGCGGTCGCCCGCGATGTCCAACAAGGCATCGTGGTCCTTGATTTTTTCGCAACTGTTTTTATATTTTGTTTTGCCAGCCCGGATAGCGATGAAGGGCAAATGGCGTAAGCCCGTGACGTCGGATGACGCGTGTCTGGGAAACACAGCGAGCGGGCAGAGTCAGGGGTGCGAAGCGAAATCTCACCGGATACGGTGAGCCTCGCAGCGCAAGCGTCGGGCCGGTGGTCCCGCCGGCGATCGCGCGTCCGCCCCTGAGGGAGTGACGGCCGCCTCCGATGCGGCGGCCAGTGGAAGACGTGCAGGGCTGTCATGAAAACGGCGATCAGTTACCGGAACATTTCGGAGCTTGCCCGCCCCGACCTGAAAGGCCTGATTGGCAATCTTCGCGACCGACATCTTCAGCCGCACCTGTCGCACTTCCCCGACGAACTCGTCCGGTTGCGTGCGACGCTCGAACGAAGCGGCCATCGCAGTCTCTACCGGGCAAGGCTCCGGCTCGGATTGCCGAGCGCCACGCTCGCCTGCTCGGACGAATCACCCGAGCTAGGCAAAGCCCTCGAACTCTCGTTCGCGGAACTGGAGCGGCAGCTCGAGCGCCACATCGCCCATCTGCGTCACGAGGACAACTGGCGCCGCAAGGAGCGCCGCGCCGGGTTGCGCCGACTCAAAGGCGCGGCGGCCGGTCCCGCTGGCGCCGGGCTGGCGCTGTTCAGCGATCTCGTGCGCCCATCGCTGCCGGAGCTTAAGCGCTTCGTGGAGCGCGAACTCGCCTACCTGCAGGCGCGCGGCGATCTCGCAACGGGGGACCCTGCCGTCGATGAGGTCGTCGACGAGACACTGGCCCGCGCCTGCGAAAGACTCGCACAGCGTCCACGCAAGCTCGAGCCGAGACAGTGGCTCTACCAGATCGCGCTCGACGTGCTCGCCGAGGAAGTGAGCCGCCTGCAGACCGACGAGGGCCGCTGGATCTCCCTGGAAGGCAGACCGCCGGTTCAGTTGCGCGAGCCGCGCGAAGACGA
Organism: Burkholderia cepacia complex sp. TUM26381; assembly: GCF_057439935.1. NCBI lineage: Bacteria > Pseudomonadati > Pseudomonadota > Betaproteobacteria > Burkholderiales > Burkholderiaceae > Burkholderia > Burkholderia cepacia complex sp. TUM26381. The sequence goes on from NZ_JBYATD010000004.1 coordinate 17,872, forward strand.
TGACGAGATCCTGTTCGAATACTGGCAACCCGACGAAGTGCTGCGACTCGAAGACGTGACGCCGGCGGCCGGCGGCACGCCCGAAGAGGAATTGAGCGCAAAGGAAACACGTCGACTCGTGGCAGCGCTTGTTGCAGACATGCCGACGTCGTGGCGCCAGGCGCTGGTGCTGTGCCGGATGGAAGCCGTGCCGCGAGCCTCTGCCGCTCAGGTGCTCGGCACCAGCGAGCAGAAACTCGAGCGCTGGCTCATGGATGCCGATGCGTTTCTCAAGGCCCGACTAGGCGAGCTGCGATTCACGCCCCGGGACGCAGGCGTGGCTGGAGACTACGTCGTGGCGGGCATGCCGCCACCGGCGTCCCGGCTGACCCGGGAGTTCGATGACGCCACGCGGGGGGACACGCCGCGTAGGGCTCGCCATGGAGGTGAACGATGAAGACCCTCAGGACGCCACACTCGGACCTCGCCGATGCAGACGCGCTGCTCGACGAGGCGCTGCGGGAAACCTTTCCGGCCAGCGACCCCATTGCGTGCACGCCGGCGTTCGAGGCGGGCGCGCCGCACACGCGCCGGGCGTCGGGACGTGCTGGAAGTGCGTCAGTTGCCGCCGGCCGAGCGCCCCGTTCAAGCCGTGGAAGATCTGCGATCAGGCGCTCCGCGGTGACGTCGGGGGCCGGCTGAGCCCCCCGCGCGGAATCGCCATACAGTCGATTCGGCATGCTACCGAATCCCCATAGGCAGCATCTGTGACGACACGGAGCCAATCATGAAAATCTGTCCTTTGCATGATCGGGTCGTGGTCAGGCGGCAGGAACGGGAGCGCAGGACCGCGGCAGGCATCGTCATCCCCGATACGGCGGCCGAAAAACCCGACCACGGAGAAGTGATTGCCGTCGGCCCCGGCACGCGGCTCGACGATGGCCGCCGTTGCGAACCGGACGTCAAGGTGGGCGACCGCGTGCTGTTCGGCAAGTATGCCGGCACCGCCATCAAGGTCGAAGGCGAAGAGCTGCTGGTCATGCGCGAAGCTGACCTGCTGGCGGTGGTGACTGCAGATTCCGCTCCATGAGGAGATCGATGGCGGCACCATCGCACGGTGTTGTATTTTGTCCGACATGTCGGGAGGAACTGGAAAATGGCAGCCAAGGACGTCAAGTTTCACGATCTCGCCCGCCACCGCATTCTGACGGGTGTCAATCTGCTTGCTGACGCGGTCAAGGTCACGCTCGGTCCAAGGGGACGCAACGTCGTGCTCGAGCGATCGTTCGGCGCGCCGACAGTCACCAAGGACGGCGTGACCGTGGCGAAGCACATCGAACTGCGCGACCGGTTCGAGAACATGGGCGCCCAGATGGTTAAGCAGGTCGCCGCGAAGACCTCCGATGTCGCCGGTGATGGCACGACCACTGCCACCGTGCTCGCCCAGGTCATCGTGCGGGAAGGCATGAAGTACGTCGCGGCCGGCCTGAATCCGATGGACCTGAAGCGCGGGATCGATCAGGCCGCGGCGGTCGTTGTCGACGCGCTCAGGAAGCTCTCGAGAGCCGTGTTGACCAGCAAGGAAATCACCCAGGTCGGCACCATCTCGGCGAATGCCGATGAGGAGATTGGCCAGATTATCGCCGAAGCGATGGAAAAGGTCGGCAAGGATGGCGCGATCACCCTTGAAGAAGGCAAATCGCTGCAGAGCGAACTGGAGGTAGTCGAAGGCATGCAGTTCGATCGCGGTTGGCTCTCGCCATATTTCATCACCGATCCCGAGAAGCAGCTCGCCGTGCTCGAGGAACCGTACATTCTCGTGCATGACCGGAAGATCTCGAGCATCCACGACCTGCTGCCCGTGCTGGAAGCGGTCGCCAAGGCGGGCAAGCCGTTGCTGATCGTCGCCGAGGACGTCGAGGGCGAGGCCCTGACCACGCTCGTGGTGAACTCGCTGCGCGGAATCCTCAAGACGGTGGCAGTGAAGGCGCCGGGCTTCGGCGATCGCCGCAAGGCGATGCTGGAAGACATCGCGACGCTGACCGGCGGCCTGGTGATTTCGGAGGAAACCGGCAAGCAGCTCGAGAAGGTCGTCCTGGAAGACCTCGGACGGGCCAAGCGGGTGGAGGTCGAGAAGGAGGCAACCACGATCATCGACGGCGCGGGCGACCGCAAGACGATCGACGGACGCATTCAGGCGATCCGACGTCAGATCGAAGAGACGACGAGCGACTTTGACAGGGAGAAGTTGCAGGAGCGCATCGCGAAGCTGTCCGGGGGCGTCGCGGTCATCAAGGTAGGAGCGACCACCGAAGTCGAAATGAAGGAGCGGAAGGCGCGCGTGGAGGATGCGCTGCACGCCACGCGTGCGGCCGTCGAGGAAGGCATCGTGCCGGGCGGCGGCGTTGCGCTGTTGTGCGCTCGTGCGGCACTCAAGGAACTACGGGGCGCCAACACCGACCAGGATGCCGGCATCAGGATCGTGCTGCGCGCGCTGGAGGAACCGCTGCGCCAGATCGCGTTGAACGCGGGCGAAGAGCCCTCGGTCGTGCTCAATCGGGTGCAGGAGCAGTCTGGCAACTTCGGCTGGAACGCGGCCTCCGATACCTATGGCGACCTGATGGAGATGGGGGTGGTCGATCCGACGAAAGTGACGCGCACGACCCTGCAGAACGCCGCGTCGGTCGCCGGGCTGATCCTCACTACGGACGCGGTGGTGGCGGAGTTGCCGAAGGAAGAGGCCCGACCCGCCGTGTCACCGCCCGAGATGGAGTATTGACCGGGATGCGCGGTGGGATGGCGGCGTGACGGAGCGGGACTCACGTGACCATCCCCGAACCAGATCGAGCGAGTGAACACCATGGGCAAGATCATCGGCATCGACCTCGGCACCACGAACTCGTGCGTGGCGCTGATGGAAGGCAATCAGGTCAAGGTAGTCGAAAATTCGGAAGGTGCGCGCACCACGCCGTCGATCGTCGCGTACATGGACGAGGACGAAGTGCTCGTCGGCGCACCGGCGAAGCGCCAGGCCGTGACCAATCCAAAGAACACGCTGTTTGCCGTCAAGCGGCTGATCGGCCGCCGCTTCGAAGAGAAGGAAGTGCAGAAGGACATCGGCCTGATGCCTTTCAGAATTTTCAAGGCCGACAACGGCGACGCATGGGTCGAGGCGCGGGACAAGAAGCTCGCCCCGCCGCAGGTATCGGCGGAAGTGCTGCGCAAGATGAAGAAGACCGCCGAGGATTACCTCGGCGAGCCCGTCACGGATGCCGTGATCACGGTGCCGGCGTACTTCAACGACAGCCAGCGCCAGGCGACCAAGGACGCCGGTCGCATCGCGGGCCTCGAAGTGAGGCGGATCATCAACGAGCCGACCGCGGCGGCGCTCGCGTTCGGCCTGGACAAGCAGGAAAACCGTGACCGCAAGATCGCCGTGTTCGACCTCGGCGGCGGCACCTTTGACATTTCCATCATCGAGATCGCCGACGTGCAGGGCGAGAAACAGTTCGAAGTGCTGTCGACCAACGGCGACACGTTCCTCGGCGGCGAGGACTTCGACCAACGCATCATCGATTACATCATCGGCGAGTTCAAGAAGGAGCAAGGCGTCGACCTGTCGAAGGACGTGCTCGCACTGCAGCGTCTGAAGGAAGCGGCCGAAAAGGCGAAGATCGAGCTGTCGTCGACCCAGCAGACCGAAATCAATCTACCGTATATCACGGCCGACGCGAGCGGCCCCAGGCATCTCACGCTGAAGCTCACGCGGGCCAAGCTCGAAGCACTGGTAGAAGATCTGATCGAGCGCACGATGGCGCCATGCCGCATCGCCATCAAGGACGCCGACCTGGCAGTGGACAGGATCGATGACGTGATTCTGGTGGGCGGGATGACCCGCATGCCCAGGGTGCAGGACAAGGTTCGGGCGTTTTTCGGCCGAGAGCCGCGCAAGGACGTCAATCCTGACGAAGCCGTGGCGGTGGGCGCAGCCATCCAGGGCGCGGTGCTCGCAGGTGAGCGCAAGGACGTGCTGCTGCTCGACGTCACCCCGCTGTCGCTCGGCATCGAAACACAGGGCGGCGTGATGACCAGGATGATCGAGAAGAACACTACCATCCCGACCAAATTTTCGGAGATTTTCACCACCGCCGACGACAACCAGCCTGCCGTGACGGTCAAGGTCTATCAGGGCGAGCGTGAGATGGTCACGGGCAACAAGCTGCTAGGCGAGTTCAGCCTCGAAGGCATCCCACCGTCGCCGCGCGGCGTGCCGCAGATCGAGGTGACATTCGACATCGACGCGAATGGCATCCTGCACGTGTCGGCCAAAGACAAGGCGACCGGCAAGGAAAGCCGCATCACCATCAAGGCCAATTCAGGTCTGTCCGAGGAGGAAATACAGAAGATGGTGAGGGATGCCGAGGCTCACGCCGCTGAAGATCACCGGATGCGTGAGCTGGTTGACGCGCGTAACCATGGCGATGCCCTGGTGCATAGCACGAAGAAGGCGCTCACCGAGTACGGCGACAAGCTGGAGGCGGGTGAGAAGGAAAAGATCGAAGCCGCGATCAAAGAGCTCGAGGGGGCGCTCAAGGGATCCGACAAGGTTGAGATCGACGCCCGGGTGCATGCGCTCGCCACGGCCTCGCAGAAGCTCGGCGAAAAGCTGTATGCCGACGTGCAGTCGCAGGCAGCCAGTGGCTCAGAAGGCTCGGCCAGTCAAGAGGCCGGTGGCGGACCAAGGGAGGAGGACGTGGTCGATGCGGAATTCAAGGAGGTGAAGACAAAGCGGTAGGCCGCAGCAATGCCATGCTTCGGGTCGATTCCAGGCGTGGACGAACCGATACACGGACATTTCGTAATAGCCAGTCCGCGCCGTTCGCTGCGGCGGCGTATATGATTTCCATTTTTGGTGAACATGAAGCTGAACCTGACGATTGATTCCACGCCTTTGAGCATTGAGCTTGATGACGTAATCGCCGGGCTGCTGGCGGTGCGGCTGGACGCGCCGTCGGAAGGCGACGCCATGCGCGACGCGATTTCCCGTCATCTGAGCGACGTCGGCGGTCCATGGCTGCTGGATGAGGACCACATGCGCAATCGCATTCTGCGCCGTCTCATTCTGGAAATCGTCGATCCGGCGCTGGTCGTTCGTTATCTGATGATCGAGCAGCCGCAGTAAGTTTTCGTGCGAAACGGAACGTGGAAGGCAGAAGCTGCGCGACGAGGCATGCTGTCGGGAACCTGAAATGTATCAATCAGGGAGCAAGCTCGCCAATGTCGTCCAAGGTAGCTCGCGCAAGCGGCACAGGTGAGCCGCTTTACTGTAAGGAGGTCGCTATGGAACTTCACATGCATTCGCACCATTTCACTCGCCGTACGCCTGACTGGCGGGCAGCCGTGATCGGCGGTTGTGTCGCTTGCGTGGTTTTCCTGGTGCTCGAACTCCTTGCCATGTGGGTCACGGGGCAGAGCCCATGGGGACCACCGCGAATGATCGCAGCAATCGCCCTGGGACGTGATGCGCTTGCCCAGCCGGCCACGTTCGACCCGGGCATCATGCTGGTGGCCCTCGTCGTCCACTTTGCGCTATCGATCGTCTTCGCGCTCATTCTGGCGGTGATCGTGGCGCCGTTCAGCTTCGATTCGAGCATCGGAATGGCCTCGCTGGTGGGGGCGTTATTCGGTGTCGCCGTGTACCTGGTCAACTTCTACGGCATGACCCGGTTGTTTCCGTGGTTCGCAGACGCCAGAGGCTGGATGAGCCTCATCGCTCACATCGTGTTCGGGCTGGTGGCCGCAGACACCTATCTGCGTCTCGAAAGGAGGGAGACAGACGTGAGTGGAACGAAGACCACCAGCTAACAACACGGTCCGTCTGGACCCACCTCGGCATCAGGTACGGCGACGGCGCAGGCGGCGGCGCTGCGTGCGGGTTGTTTGCAAAGCGCTCGGCACATGCCAGCTGCGAGCAGCGCAGGCGGCACGGCAGCCGCGCCGTCGTCTCCCGTTTCGGCTCACCAGTCACGGCAGGCGGCGCTGCTTCGGCCGCCATCCGGGGTGCCCAGAGTCATTTGAGTCCCGCGAGTATCCCTGCAAGCGTTTCGTCCACACACACTCAATCTTCGCCGAACGCCTCGTCCGGGTACAACGCTTCGAGCGGCTCGAGGATCGTTCTCACCCGCGTCAGTTCGACGATAAATTCGTCGATCAGGTCCAGCGCATCCAGCACCTGCTCCGGAAAGGAGCCTTCGTGTCGCGACGGTACCGACGGTGCGTCGTTCAAGACCGCGTGCGCCATGCTGTGAATTTCCAGCAGATCATCACGCAGCCCTTCGGGATCGTGTAGCTGCGCGCGGAGGCGATCGACGATGTCGACGGCAGCCAACAAGCGCGTCGTGTCGTAACTCGATTCGAGGCGCGCGAGCGCGGCGGTATCGACGTCGCCGAAATAGGTGGTGGTAATGGCCGGGCGTGCAGTCATGGGCGGAATGGAGCGTGACGGGTCGCGTGGCCGAACAGCGGATCCCTGATCCAGGCTTCCGGCCGACGGTCCAGGTGCAGTTTATAGTGTCCGAAGCGCCGGATGTTGTGCGTCGGGTACGGGCTCAGGAATGCGATGTCCTCGGCACGGATCTTTTCGCCGTTTGCGACCATCTCCCGCAGTGCCTGCATCATGTCGACCGTGTTCTGCAAGATCACCGCCGAAGCAACCAGGTCGTTGTAGCGTAGCCGCTTCTGCTGCTCCTCCGGCTCGTTCTCGGCAATCACGTCGCCGCCGAACCCCAACCACTTGGAGAAGCCGTGGTACGACTCGATCTTGTTGGTATTGGCAGTGACGTTCTGCCGCAGCTCGAGGCTGCCGATCCACTTGAGCAAGTACACAGTGCGCACCACGTTGCCGAGCTCGCGTGCGGCCAGGTACAGCCGGTTCTTGCGGCTTTCGGAGCCGAGTCGGCGTAGCAGCAGCGGGGACGATATCGTCCCCGCCTGGATCGACAGTGCGACCTGCATCAGCTCCTGCCAGTGCTGCTCGATCAGCACCCAGTCGATGGTCGACGTGAACAGCTTGTCGATGTGCCTGTACTTGGCCTTGCTGTCCGGCCGATACAGGACAAGATCCTTCCAGTTTCGGATCCGCGGCATCAGGTTGATCCCGAGTAAGTACGTGAAGGCGAACACGGCAGCCGACTGGCCCTGCGTGTCGGCATGGACCGTATCGGCCTTGACTGACAGACCGGCCTTCAGCAGCCCCTCGATTACATAGATGGCTTCCCAAACGCCCGGCGGGATGAAGTGCTGGAACACCGCGATATAGTTGTCGGCGACGTGCCGATAGGCGACCGCGCCCATCTTTTTGTACCGGAAGTGGTAACCGGCCAGCAGGTTGTTGTCGTAAAAATCGTACTGCGTGCCGTCGGCCGCCACGGTCTTGCCGTCGCCCCAATGCTTTGGCAGGTCGAGTCGCAGGTACAGCTCGATCAGCTCGCGCTGCGCGGTTTCGAGCTTGTCCAGGCTCACATGCCGACGGTTGACGAACGACAGCATGTGCGCAGTCACGTCCGAGTCGAGATGGCGGGCCGCCTGCGTCGGACCAAGATTGCAGCCCATCGCGAAAATCGTCAGCAGGTAGCGCTCGGCGGCCTTGCGAATCTGGGGATCGCTGCCCGACAATGGTCCGAAATGCCGCGTGAAGTGCGTCCAGTGCTCGATGTTCGCGAGGATGTCCAGCATGTTCCGCGTGGGCAGGCGGGTGTTGATTCGCTCCTGCAGCGCGATCGCGCTCGCGGGGATCTCCTTCGCGACCGTTTTGCGCAGGATCGGCTCGCCGTGGCGGTCGATTACGACATGTTCGCGCTTGCGCGGCAGCTCCTCGTCAAGTTTGCGGGCGGCGTCCGTCAACCATTGCCGGAGGTGCCGTACGAAATCGCTGCCGCTCGTCGGCATGCCGAGCTTGTCGCAATAATCCGGCAACTGCTGCTCGCATTGGCGCCATGGCAGCAGGTGGTCGCGATAATCCGCGTAGGCGTCGGAGCCAGACACGCACAGATCGCCAACCCGCAATTCCTCCGCCATGTATGAAAGCACGCAGAGCTCAAGGAAACGGCGGTTGGTCGGTGCCCCGTCGCCGTGAGAGCGGCGCACGAGCTTGCGCCAGCGTGCTGCCGCGAAACTCAGATCGACGTCGGCGTCGATCCACTCTCGATGCCGCGACTCGTTTTCCAGCACGACGTCCAGGGCATCAAGGAGGGTGCGAACCGGACTGGTCGAATCCCATTCAAGGGCGCGCGCGACGCGCATCATCGCCGAGCGATGCGCCTTGAAGTGCTTCCAGAGCAGCGGCAGGTAATTGCGGCCGCTGAATGCGCGAATCGCGGCGCAGCTCTCGCGCAGCGGTTCCAGGTCGCCTCTCGGCGCGAGCAGCTTCCGGATTGCCGTGGCGATGGCAGTCTCGTCGGATTCCTCGGCCAGGATGTCGGCCACGCCGTCGAGCAGCACGACAAGGTCCTCGACTTGGTCCCGCTGTTTGCGCTGGATCACGTCCAGCTCGTCGCTCGCCCGTTTGTGGATCGCCCCCATTCGCCGCACGAACATGTCGGCGAGATCGTCGCGGGCGCGCACGCGCATGCGATTGAGCAGCGCGACAATCAACGTATAGCGCTTCTCGGGGAGCGTGTCGTTCCTGAGTGCCGATGCGTCGAGCGCCATCGCCTGTTGCGCGAGCGAACGCAGCTTCGAAGCCGGAATGCCGGCGAGGGCCAGTGAGAAATCGCCGAGTTCGTCGAGCCAGGCAATCTGGTCAATCAGTTGATCAAGGTGCTGCCGGGACGGACGCTTTGCATGGCGCTTGATGCGGTTGTACGTGGTCTGCCGGCTCGACATATCGCGAGCGAGCAACCTGTCGAGCGCGAGCTTCTGTTCTTCGGTGAGGCGTCGCGTCACGCGCTTGAAGAGTCTGGACTGCGCCCGGGCGTGAATCTGTTCGGTCAGCCGATCGAGCGTCGAGAACGCCGGCAGTTCGATATTGCGCGCGATCAGATCGTCGATGGTGGCGTTGATGATGTCGACCGGCTGGTCCATCGTCAGCGACGCCGTGTGCGCTGCGCGCGTGGCAATCGCGTTCGCGTCGGTGCCGTAGTACGGATTCACGTCCAGATAAGCACGAACGGTTGCGTAATGCCGGAACAGCGTGGGGGACGACGCGGTGTCGTAACCGAATTGCACGGCATCGCCGATGTCGGCAACCGCTCGCACATGGTCAACGACGGGGGCCGGGATGCTGTCGAGCGACGGGAAATAGTGCAGTTGCTGAAAGACCTTCAGCAACACGAGCAGGCCCAATCGAGGTCGTTCGCCCCGCGTAGACCGGCGCGCCCATTCGAGTTCGTCGGGCAGCGGCGTGTAACAGGCTTCCAGTTCCCGGGGCGCCAGGACCTCGGGAAAGCGCGGGTAGGCAGTGCGTTCGATGGTAGCCATGCGAATCCTCGGGATCGCAGCGGGCCGCATAGATTAGCGCAAGAAAAATCAGACGTTACCGTGCCATATCGTAATAAACAGGGGATTCTTTATTACCAAAATGCTTATGATAGGAATTTACGCTTACCGTGTTCATACCCCGAATACGAGCTAGCGATCACGCTGCTGTCTTGAGCGCAGGCGCCGGCGCGGCGCCCGCCGCGTCATACCCGGCAATCGCAAGCGCGAGCACGGGATTCAGGCTGTCAACCATCGCACTGGGGATCAGGATCGTCGCGCCGCGTTCCTTCGTCGTTTCGTAGATGATGTTCATCGCTCGCAACTGAAGCGCACCTGGATGATTTTCGTAGACCTGCGCCGCTTCGACGAACTTGGTCGCGATCTCGGCCTCCGCCGAGCCGAGGATCACACGTGCCTGCTTTTCGCGCTCGGCTTGCGCCTGGCGCGACATCGAATCCTGCAGCGCGACTGGGATCGCAACATCGCGGGTCTCGACCGAGCGGACGGTCACGCCCCAATCCACGGTCTTTCTGCCGATCTCGTCGCGCAGGTGCATGTCGGCCGCCTTGCGATCCGACAACAAGGCAGCCAGCATCGATGCCCCGATCATTTCCCGCAGCGAGGTTTGCGCAACGCGGTCGATTGCCTGCCGGTAGTCGGTGATGGCGAGCGCGGCTTTCTGCGCGTCATGGACGTGCCAGAAAATCACGGCGTCGACGTTGACGGGCACGGTGTCCTTGGTCAGCGCTTGTTCGGCGTTGAAGGCGGTGGTTTGAATGCGTTCGTCGATGATCGCGACAACATTGTCCAGGATTGGAATGATCATGAAAAAACCGGCACCCTTGACGCTTTGCAGCTTGCCAATCCGCAGGATCACGAACTTCTCCCAGACGTTGGCGACCCGCACGGACAGTGCGATCAGGACCGCGACGATGAAAAGGGGGGCCGCAAGATACAGGTGGCCCCACGCGCCGATGGCGAATGCCGCGAGGACGAACGCGGCAGATAACACGAGTGTGATGGGATTCATGGTGACGCTCCGTTTCGGTGACGACAACCTGGCGCATGAGCGATGACGCGCACTGCATCTCGGGTCGTCTGGGGCGTTCTGGCAACAGGGGCAGAGGCCCTGATGCGAGCGTGCGCCCTATCGCCATGCCGATCGGTACGGTGCCGTACCTCGATCGCGCGCGCTGCGCTTGCGTGACCGGATAACGAAATATCGGGCGATCCGGTGTGTGAACGACGTGCAGCGCACCACGAAACGCTTCCCGGAGACTGTTCTTCAGCGTACCGACTCGACGAGCCTCCGCGATGCACGATGACGTTTGTCACGTTCTTCAGCCGGGAGCCGTTAATGAAATATCCGATCTACATCACGCAGCATGGGCAGCCCCGCTATCGCGGCGCGCTTCCGGATTTCCCCGAGGTCGGTGTGGAGGGCGACTCGTATGGCGAGCTGCAAGCGGCCGCCGAGCAACGGGTCATGGCCCGCTACGACCGCTCCGCGCGTCTCGTTCCGCCACCGACCACGGACATATCGGTATTGCAGGCGTCGGAAGTCGATGCCGGGGACGGGATCTGGCGGTTCATCGATCTCGACCTGAGCCGGATGACGTCGAGTTCCGTGCGCATCGAGCTGTGCTTGCCGAAGCGCATCGTGCACGACATCGATCGGACGGCGAACGCGCTGCATACGACTCGCGATGCCTTCGTGTCGCTGGCGTGCGAGAACGCAGCCGTCCGATCCGCGCAGCACGGGGCGTTGCGGTGCGAACCCATCGCGAAATCGCTGTCGGAAGCGGCCTGACGGCCCGGGCGTGCCGGGCATGAAGCCGCTGCGGATGGTGCGGCGATGGGGGAGGAAGCGCCTTGAAGATTCACGTTGCGCGTGTGTCGCGACGCCGGACATCGCCATGGAGCAATTCCCGGCCGATTCGCGAGGAGTTCTTCGGCGAGGAGCGACTGGCGCAGCATGCGGGCAGCCTGGCTCGCGCGCAGAAGGTGTTGCCTGGCGTGATCTCGGGCCCGTCGCTCGCCACACGGCTGAAAGACAATGCGGATCATCTGCTGAAGGCCTATCAGAACACGGCGGCCGCAGACGCACGCGGCGAAGAGATCATGCCTGCCGCGGAGTGGCTGCTCGACAACTACTATCTTGTCGCGGAACAGGTGCGGCAGATCCGGGACGATCTCTCCCCGCGTTATTACCGCCAACTGCCCAAGCTCGGCAACGGCCCGTTCGCCGGTTATCCGCGCGTGCTCGAGATCAACTGGGCCTTCGTCGCCCATACCGACAGCCGTTTCGATCCCGACGCGCTATGCCGTTTCATGCTTGCCTATCAGGCCGTGGAACCGCTGACGATCGGCGAACTATGGGCGGTGGCGATCACGCTGCGGATCGTGCTGATCGAAAATCTGCGGCGGCTCGCGGATCAGATCATCGACGACCGGCGCGCGCGGCTCGACGCCGACGCGCTCGCGGATCGCCTGCTCGGCGAACGCGGGCAGGCGCGGGCGGAGACGGAGCCGCTCGTCGCGCGTTATGAGCAGGTGGTATCGCACGATGCGTTCGCGGTGCAGTTGATCCAGCGGCTGCACGATCCCGATCCGGCCGTCGCGCCGGCACTGGCGTGGCTGCATCGGCACCTGGCAGCGCGCGGCGCGACGCCGGACCAGATCGTCGCCTCCGTCAACCACGAGCAGGGCGCCGCCAGCCTCACCGTGCGCAACGTGATCACCAGCATGCGGCTGATTTCGGAGGTGGACTGGACCGAGTTGTTCGAGCGCATCAGTCTGGTCGATCAGGTGCTGCGCAGCCACCCGGGTTTCGCGGAGATGGATTTCCCCACGCGCAATCTGTATCGCGACGCGGTTGAGGCGCTTGCCCGCGGCGCGCCCGTCAGCGAGCTCGAGATTGCCCGTCGCGTCGTCTCCGATGCCGCGGCACAGGGGCCGAGCCACGCGCCGGCCGCCGGCGCGATGCCTGGCCGCGAGGCGGACCCCGGTTACTACCTGCTGGCGGACGGCCGCGCCGCATTCGAAGCGGAGATCGGCTATCGGCCGCCCGTTGCGTTATGGTTGCGGCGCCTCACCCGCCACGCCGGCCTCGGCGGGTATCTCGGTCGAATCGGGCTGATTGCCGCGCTGCTGCTGACGGGCATGCTGGCATGGCTCGCTTGCATCGAGCCGCCCGGTCAGTGGCTGATCCGGCTCGGCGTCGCCGGCCTGCTACCCGCGCTGGATGCCGCGGTCGCGCTCGTCAATCGCGGCGTGATGCGCGATGTCGGCGCGAAGATCCTGCCAGGCCTCGCATTGCTCGACGGCATTCCGCCGGACCTGCGCACGATGGTCGCCGTGCCGGTGCTGCTGACGACGGAAGCTGTGCTCGACGAGCAGATCGAGCAACTGGAAATTCATCATCTGGCGAGCCCCAACGGCGCGCTTTACTTCGCTTTGCTCTCCGACTGGATGGACGCGTCCACGCCGCACGCCGACAGCGACGACGGGCTGCTGGCATCCGCGACGGAGGGCATCGACCGGTTGAATCGCCTTTATCCGGCTGCGCCGGGCGAAGGCGAGCGCTTCCTGCTGCTGCACCGCAAGCGCGTATGGAACGATGGCGAACGGTGCTGGATGGGCTGGGAGCGCAAGCGCGGCAAGCTGCACGAGCTGAACCGGTTGCTGCGCGGCGCATCGGACACGACGTTCATCGCGGCGGCCGGCCGGACGCCGCACGTGCCGCCGGACGTGCGCTACGTGATCACGCTCGATGCCGATACGCGGTTGCTGCGCGATACCGTGCGCCGCCTGGTCGGCAAGATGGCGCACCCGCTCAACCGGCCGGTATTCGATTCGGCAAGCCGGCGCATCGTCGGCGGCTACGGCGTCCTTCAGCCGCGCGTCACGTCGTCGCTCGCGAGCGGCGACGAGGGTTCGCTGTTCCAGCGCGTGTCGTCGAGCGCGCACGGCATCGATCCTTACGTGTCGGCCGTATCGGATGTCTATCAGGATCTGTTCGACGAAGGCTCCTATGCGGGCAAGGGCATCTACGACGTCGATGCGTTCGAGGCGGTGCTCGCCGGTCGCGTGCCGGAGAACGCGGTGCTCAGTCACGATCTGTTCGAAGGTATTTTCGCGCGGGCCGGACTGGCGTCGGATATCGAGGTTGTCGAAGCGTCGCCGTCCCGCTACGACGTCGCCGCGAGCCGCCTGCACCGATGGGCGCGCGGCGACTGGCAGCTCCTGCCCTGGTTGCTGTTCGGCCACGAACCGTTGACGGCGGTCGGCCGCTGGAAGATGCTGGACAACCTGCGCCGCACACTCACGGCGCCCGCCATGCTGGTCGCGCTACTGGCCGGATGGATGCTGCCGCTCCCCGTATCGCTCGCCTGGAGCGCCTTCGTGCTGGTGACGATCGCGCTGCCGTTCCTGTTGCCTGTATTGAGCGGGCTGGTGCCGCGCTGGCGGCGCACGCACGTGAAGATGACCACGCGCAGCGTGCTCCATGCATGGTCGATGGAGTTGCGGTTCGCGTTGACGCGGTTCGGCCTGTCGATCGTCATGTTGCCGCAGCAGGCGTGGTCGATGGGCGACGCGATCGCGCGTACGCTGTTTCGTGTGGCGATCAGCCGTCGCCATCTGCTCGAATGGACCACGGCGGCCGCAGCGGGTGCGCGCGACCGGCGGACCCTCGCGCCCACCTATCTGCAAATGCGCGGCGGCGTGACGCTCGCGCTGCTTGTCGCGGCTGCCAGCCTGATGGCGGGCTGGCGCTTCGATCGTCATACGGGCTGGCTGGCCGTGCCGTTCGTACTCGTCTGGCTTGCCGCGCCGGCGATCGCGTATTGGCTGAGCCGCGCACCACGGTCGGCGGGCGAGCTGGCGGTGACTCCGCACGATGCGCGTCAACTGCGGCGCGACGCGCGCCTGACCTGGCGTTTTTTCGAGACGTTCGTGACGGCGGACGATCAGATGCTGCCGCTGGACAATTTCCAGGAGGACCCGAAGCCCGTCGTCGCGCACCGGACTTCGCCCACCAACATCGGGTTGTACCTGCTGTCCGCCGTCAGCGCCCGCGAGTTTGGCTGGCTCGGTACGCTGGACGCGGTGTCGCGGCTGGAGGCGACCGTCGCGACGATGCGGCTGATGTCACGCTATCGCGGCCACTTTTATAACTGGTACGACACGCGCGACCTGCGGCCCCTCGAGCCGAAGTACGTGTCGTCGGTCGACAGCGGCAATCTTGCCGGCCACCTGATCGCCCTCGGCAACGGTTGCCGGGCCTGGGCGAATCAGCCCGCCGGTGTGGGGTGGCAGGCCGCGTACGAAGGGATCGGTGACACGCTCGCGCTGTTGCGCAAGGCAGTGTGCCGCGATGGCGATGCCCGGACGACCTTGCACGGCGAATTCGAGCGGGCCGCGACCGAGCTGGATGAGACGCTCGCCGCGCCGGCCCGGGAAGTCGGCGCCCCGGACGGCCCCGCCGCGCCGGAATGGTCCGGGATCACGATCCTCACCGCGACGGTCGCCGATGTCGCGCGCGCGCTGACGGACGAGGTCGGCGGGGTGCGGGGCGGCGACGTCGACGACGTGCTGTTTTGGGCGCAGGCGCTGGAGCACGCGGTGCAGGGGCATTGCCGCGACGCGACGCGCACGCCGGACGAAGCGGACGTGCTGAACAAGCGCCTGCATGCGCTGGCCGATACCGCGTTGCAGATGGCCTATGCGATGGAGTTCGGCTTTCTGCTCGACCCGGTGCGCAATCTGCTGTCGATCGGTTACGCGGTGGCCGACGGACGGCTCGATCCGGGCAACTACGATCTGCTGGCATCGGAGGCGCGCCTCGCGAGTTTCGTCGCGATCGCGAAGGGTGATGTCCCGGCGCGGCACTGGTTCCGGCTCGGCCGCCTGGCGACGCCGATCGGGCACGGCGCGGCGCTGATCTCGTGGTCGGGATCGATGTTCGAATACCTGATGCCGTCGCTCGTGATGCGTGCGCCGGACAGCAGCCTGCTCGCGCGCACCAATCAGCTGGTGGTGCGTCGCCAGATCGCCTACGGCGACGGGCTGCGCCTGCCGTGGGGCATGTCCGAATCGGCGTACAACACGCGCGACATCGAGCTGACCTATCAGTATTCGAGCTTCGGCGTGCCGGAGTTGGGGCTCAAGCGCGATCTCGACCAGAACCTGGTGGTCGCGCCCTATGCGACCGCGCTCGCGGCGATGGTCGCGCCGGACGCCGCCGCGCGCAACTTCGAGCGGTTGCGTGCAGCCGGCGCGTGCGGGCGCTTCGGCTTCTACGAAGCGCTCGACTACACGCCCGCGCGCGTGCCGGAAGGCATGCCAGTTGCGATCGTGCGGGCATTCATGGCGCATCACCAGGGCATGTCGATCGTGTCGATCGCCAATGCACTGCTGGGCGGGCGCATTCGCGCCTTCTTCCATGGCGAGCCGGCCGTGCGCGCCACCGAGCTGCTGTTGCAGGAACGGGTGCCGGGCCGGGTCGCGGCAGGGCGGCCGCGGATCGACGCGAGCCCCGCCGGCAGGATGCATGGCGTCGACGCCGGCGTTGCACGGCGCCTGCTGTCGGCGGACGATCCCGCGCCCGTCACGCATCTGCTGTCCAACGGCCGCTACGCCGTGATGCTCACGGCCGCAGGCTCCGGCTACAGCCGCCGCGACGATCTGGCCGTCACGCGCTGGCGGGAAGACGCGACGCGCGACGATTGGGGTAGCTATCTGTATCTGCGCGACGCCGAGAGCGGCGAGGTCTGGTCGGCCACGTGGCAACCCACCGGCGTGGTGCCGGACAGCTACGAAGTGACGTTCACCGAAGATCGCGCCGAGTTCGTGCGCCGCGACGGCACCTTGACGACGTCGCTTGAGGTAGTGGTATCTGCCGAGGACGATGCGGAAGTGCGGCGGGTGTCGGTGGCCAATACCGGCTCCCGGCCACGCGTGATCGAATTCACGTCCTACGCGGAAATCGTGCTCGCTCCGCCCGCCGCCGATCATGCCCATCCCGCATTCTCGAAACTGTTCATTGAAACCGAGTACGTGCCGGCGTCCGGCGCGATTCTGGCGACGCGGCGCAAGCGCGCGCCGAACGAGGCGGAAGTTTGGGCCGCGCATCTGGCCGTGACCTCCGGCGAAACCGTCGGCGCGGAAGAATTCGACACCGATCGATTGCGCGTCATCGGACGCGGGCGCAGCGTTCGCCTGCCGCTTGCGCTGACCGAACAGCGTGCGCTGGGCGCTTGCGAAGGCGCGGTACTGGACGCGGCGTTCACGCTGCGGCAGCGGCTGCGCATCGAGCCGGGCGCGAAGGCGAGCATCGTCTATTGGACCATCGTCGCGGATTCGCGCGCGCAGCTGCTCGACCTGGTCGACAAGCATCGCGACGGCGAATCGTTCGCGCGGGCGGCGATGCTCGCGTGGACCCAGGCGCAGGTGCAGCTGCGGCATAGCGCGGTGAGCCTCGACGAGGCCGCGTTGTTCCAGCAACTGGCCGGATACATGCTCTACAGCGATGCGTCGATGCGGCCGGGGTCCGCCGCGCTGATACGCCATGCGGCGGCGGTGTCCGCGGCGGGCGGCGTGGGCGCGGCGCCGCTATGGACCCATGGCGTATCGGGCGATCTGCCGATCCTGCTGGTGCGGATCGACGACATCGAGCACATCGCGATGGTGCGGCAGCTGATCCGCGCGCACGAGTACTGGCGGATGAAGCGGCTCGAGGTCGATCTGGTCATCATCAACGAGCGCGCGGCGTCGTACGTGCAGGATTTGCAGGCGGCGCTCGAGGGGCTGGTGCGGACCCGGCAGCAGCCGGACGA
This sequence comes from Burkholderia cepacia complex sp. TUM26381, assembly GCF_057439935.1. Taxonomy (NCBI): domain Bacteria; kingdom Pseudomonadati; phylum Pseudomonadota; class Betaproteobacteria; order Burkholderiales; family Burkholderiaceae; genus Burkholderia; species Burkholderia cepacia complex sp. TUM26381. The sequence goes on from NZ_JBYATD010000004.1 coordinate 35,166, forward strand.
AGCCGGGCGCGGCAGTATTTTCGTGCTGCGCGAGGATCTGATGGCGGCCGCGGCGCGCGCGCTGTTTCCGGCGGTCGCGCGCGCCGTGCTCGCCGCGCGCAACGGCCGGCTGGTGGACCAGTTGCGGCGCCTCGCGGGTTCACCGCTGCCCACGCGACCGGATCCCGCGCGCGCGCCGCTGCCGCCGCCCACGATTGCGCCGCCGAAGGGCGCGCAGGCCGGCGCCGGTCTCGAGTACTTCAACGGAATCGGCGGTTTCGCGCGTGGCGGCCGCGAATACGTCGTGATCCTGCAGCCCGGTCAATGCACGCCGATGCCGTGGGTCAACGTCGTCGCGAATCCCTCGTGCGGCTTCCTGACGTCGGCGGAGGGGGGCGGCTATACCTGGGTGACGAACAGCCGCGAGCATCCGCTGACGCCGTGGTCGAACGACCCGGTCACCGATCCGCCGAGCGAAGTGTTCTACATCCGCGACGACGAGACTGGCGTGCGCTGGGGGCCGCAAGCGGCCTCGATCGGCGACGACGCGCCGGGCGCGACCGCTTTCGTGGCGAGTCATGGCCAGGGCTACAGCCGGTTTGCGCATTCCGCCGCCGACGTCGCCGTCGAGTTGCTGCAGTTCGTGCCCCTGGCCGATCCTGTCAAGATTTCCCGCCTGACCTTGCGCAACCTGTCCGACCGGACTCGCCGGCTGTCCGTCGCAACCTATGCGGAGTGGGCGCTGGGTGCGTCGCGCAGCGTCGCGGCGCCGCACACCGCGAGCGAGATCGATCAGCCGACCGGAGCGCTGTTTGCCCGCAACGACTGGAGTCAGGTGTATCGCGGCAGGGTGGCGTTCGCCGATTTATGCGGCCTGCAAACCTCGTGGAGCGCGGACCGGCGCGAGTTCATCGGCCGCAATGGCGTCCTGAGCGATCCCGCCGGTTTTCCGGGCAGGGCCGGCGCGTCGCCGTTGTCGGGCCGCGTCGGCGCCGGGCTCGACCCGTGTGCCGCGTTGCAGACCACGGTCGATCTCGAACCCGGCGGCAGCATCGAAATCGTCTTGCTGCTCGGCGAGGGCGCCGACGCGGCAGCGGCGCGACAGTTGATCGCGCATTACCGTCAGGCGGATCTCGACGCGATATTCGCCGCCGTGACGGCGTTCTGGGACGAGACGCTCGGCGCGATCCAGGTCGAGACACCGGACCGCGCGATGGATCTGATGCTGAACCGCTGGCTGCTGTACCAGACGCTGTCTTGCCGGATCTGGGCGCGTGCGGGCTTCTATCAGGCGAGCGGCGCGTACGGCTTTCGCGACCAGTTGCAGGACGGCATGGCGCTCGCCATCGCCCGCCCGGCCCTGGCGCGCGAGCATCTGCTGCGGGCGGCGGCGCGCCAGTTTCCGGAAGGCGACATGCAGCACTGGTGGCTGCCGGAAAGCGGCAGCGGCGTACGCACACGGATCTCCGACGACCGCGTCTGGCTCGCGCATGCGGTTGCGCACTACGTCGACGTCAGCGGCGACCGCGCGATTCTCGATGTATCGATCCCGTTCATCGACGGACGGCCGCTGGCCGCCGACGAGCAGGACGCGTTCTTTATCCCGCGCATCTCGGAAACGAGCGCGTCGCTGTTCGAGCATTGCGTGCGCGGACTGGAGGCCAGTCTCGCGCAGGTCGGCGAGCATGGCCTGCCGCTGATCGGCACGGGCGACTGGAACGACGGCATGAACCGGGTCGGCGAAGCCGGGCGGGGTGAAAGTGTCTGGCTCGGGTGGTTTCTGCATGCGACGCTCACGGCGTTCGCCCCGCTCGCCGCGGCGCGCGGCTCGGCCGACCTGGCGGCGCGCTGGTCGACGCGTGCCGCCGCGTTGCGCGATGCGCTTGCCGATGCGGGATGGGACGGCGCATGGTATCGGCGCGGCTACTTCGACGACGGTACGCCGCTCGGCTCGGCCGGCAACGCCGAATGCTCGATCGACGCGATCGCGCAGTCGTGGAGCGTGCTGTCGCGCGCGGCGGACCCGATGCGCGCCGCTCAGGCAATGGACGCGCTGGAAGCGCAGTTGATCCGCCGCGACGATGGCCTGGCCCTGCTGTTCGCACCGCCGTTCGATCGTTCGTCGGTCGATCCCGGTTATGTCAAGGGCTATCCGCCGGGCATCCGGGAGAACGGCGGCCAGTACACGCATGCGGCCACGTGGTCGGTGCTCGCGTTCGCGCAAATGGGCGACGGCGATCGCGCCGCGAATCTGTTCGCGCTGCTCAATCCGGTCAATCGCAGCCGCACGCGCAGCGGGGCGAATCGCTATCGGGTCGAGCCGTACGTGGTCGCGGCCGACGTATATTCCGTCGCGCCGCATGTCGGCCGCGGCGGCTGGACGTGGTACACCGGCTCGGCCGGCTGGCTCTATCGCGCGGGCGTCGAAGGCGTGCTCGGTCTGCGCAGGCATGGCGACATGCTGTCCATTCAACCGTGCATCCCGCTGTCCTGGCCGGGCTTTAGGGCCACGCTGCGTCACGGCACGTCGCACTACGACATCGTCGTCGAGAATCCGGGCGGCGCCAGCGGCGGCGTGTCCCGCCTCGTGGTCGATGGCGTGCGGCTCGCCGCCGGCGAAGCGGAGGTGCGGCTCGTGGACGACGGTCGCCGCCACAGCGTGGTCGTGACGCTGGGGGCGGCGCAAGCGGTGCTTCTGTGACGCGGCAGATCGGCATCCGCTCCGGTACGTTAGCGGACGGACTGCGCGCGATCGACCGGCCATCATGAACCGATGTCCCGAATTTCATCGAGATGTCAGCGCATGGGCCTCCGTACGCCGTGCCGGATCAGACGGCGCCGCGGCACCCCAAAGGAGATGATCATGAGAAAGCTAGATTCCGTGGCACTCGAGATGGCGATAGTCACCATGACGATTGTCGTGTTGGCAGGTTGCGGTGGGATGTCTCACCGTGGAACGGACACCGTGATCGGGGCGGGTGTCGGCGGCGTCGCCGGCGCGGTACTGACGGGCGGCAGTGCATTGGGCACGGTGGGCGGCGCGGCCGTCGGCGGGGTGGTCGGCAATCAGGTCGGGAAATAGATCGGGCGTTTTCGGAAGACCCGGTACATGGGCAATTGGGACAGCATGGACATCGACTGGCTGAGAAACGTGTTCGGCAGGCATCCGTGTTATGTCGATGGCGGGACGCAGCCCAGGCAGTACCTACTTTTGCGACAGCAGCCGGTCGCTTTCCCTCTTGACTACCATGTAGCATTCGCACACGCGCCGCTCGAGGGCGCTGCGATCGACGACTTCAATCAATCCGCGCGAATAACGGATGATGCCTTCTTCCTGAAGCCGTTTTGCGGTTTCCGTCACGCTGGCTCTGCGCACGCCGAGCATGTCGGCAATCAGTTCCTGCGTCATCCGCACGTTGCGCGAATCCAGCCGGTCAAGGCTCAGCAGCAGCCAACGGCAGAATTGCTGCGCGATCGAGTGATGGCGATTGCACACGGCCGTCTGCGCCATCTGGGTGATGAGCGCCTGCGTGTAGCGCAGAAACACGCGCTGCAATGCACCGCCGCGCGCGAATTCCTCTTTCACGATCTGTCCGCTCAGGCGGAACGCTTCGCCCGCGCTCTGGACGATGGCCCGGTTCGGCATCGTTTCACCGCCCATGAACAGCGCGACGCCAAGCAGCCCGTCGCGTCCGACCACGGCAATTTCCGCGGACGAACCGTTTTCCATCACGTACAGCATCGAAATGATCGCCGTCGTCGGCAGGTAGACGTGGCTCAGGTGATCGCCCGGTTCATACACCACATGCCCGAGCGGCAGCGCGACCCACGACAGATGGGGCTCGATGCGCTTGCGCTCGTCCATGGGCAATTCGCCGAGAAGATTGTTCGCTACTACGGGCGAGTCGGCCGCGTCGTCCCGCTCTGCGGGCACGACGCCTACTCCCGATCGGATTCGGTCGATGCGCGCAAGAAGCTTTGCATGCTGTGCTGCCTGTGTTTCCCGGTTTTTCTCGGGCAGCAAGCTCGACAGCGACGTACGCAACGTGTCGTGACCCAGTGCATCGAGGATCTTGATCTTGGTCAGGATGCCGAGATCGCTTTTGCCGGTGCGCCATGCCGAGATTTGCGCGCGCGTAAGCCCCAGGCTGTCGGCCAGTTGCGCATCGCTGCCGAACTGCCCCTCGCGCTTCAGTTCGTCGAACAGCTTGCTCCAATCAAATCGCATCGATCGATAGTTAAGTTTGGTGTCAAATTGATTTGACACCACGCCTGGTCGATGAAAAAATACGATGAGCATTGGTATGTCAAATCCTAGAGACACTTATAGCATAGGCGCCTTCCGTCGTGAAACAGCGTCCGTGCTTCGGGCATTCACGCCGCGCTCGTGCGTTTCACGAGATCCGCATGAGTGATCGCCCGTCTTACATCCGTCTTCCTCCTTCGTTGTCCGACAGTGTTCTCGCCGTTGTGCCACCTTCCGTGGGCGATGACGAATTTGCCGCTCACCAGATCGAATTCATCCAGCGCGTTTTCAATTATAGCGCTTATCTGCGCGAGCATGCGCGTGAGACGCCCGTCTCCGATTCCTTCCTCATTGCATTCGTTAGCCTGCTCGAGGCGATCGATGCAAATGCCCCCGAGGATGCTCGCCGATGCGCGCGGCAACTGCAGCAAATTCTCCGGATGCTCGTTGATGAGCCCGACGGCAGCCCACCTGAACCGGCTGCACCGCCCGCAATCTGTTGACCGGCTATTCCACGCCGCGCGGCCGCGTGCTGCGCTCGGCGGCAAATCCCGGGCACGGTAGCGGACAGAAGAATTGTTCGCACGATACTAGACTGCTCAAGCACTCAGACGGATCGATCGGCATACCGATTGATGATGATTAAGCCATCCATCGAAGGGTGGCTAAGCGATTGCTGGGGGAGCGGCGACATGAATATCGAAGCACTGGCTGCCCGACTGGCGCAGACGTTCGGTCCGCAGAGTCTGGCCGGACTGGCGCTCGCCGAATTGAAGCGCTGTCGGGCGAATGGCGAGCGTGCGGCCCTCATTCTGGAAAAGGGCACATTTGCCGTTGTGCACGACAGACTCAATCCCGACGATTTGCCCACTACCGTCAGGAAACCAGCATTCGATTGCAGGGATCGCGTGGATGGCGGTAGCGGCAGACGCCTGCGATACCTCGCGCATTCGAACGGTTACGTCATCGTGTGCTGGACCGAGGGCACGCCTTTCGTTGTAAACGAACGGCACTGGCTTGTGATGAGGGTCTGCTCGCATCGCCATCGGATGTCGCCGGCGTGATCCCCGACCAGGCCGTGCTGCCGCTCGTCGCCACGAAAAGCCGCATCCTCGCCGGCGCGAGCCTCGCGACGTTCGACGCGGAAATCGTGGCGGGGCTTTCGATCGAGACCGTCCGCCTGTGGGCGTCGCTTCCCCGCATGCAGATCGCCGTCCGGAATGACTCCGGGGTTCCCTATCGCATGATCGCCGTCGAATCGATGCGCCAGTGGCACTGCTTGATCCAGTGGTTCCAGGATAACCGGTTCGCGGATGAACTTTCCGGCCGTTGCTTTTCCAGAAACAAATTCGACGCCATCTTCCGCAAGTTAGTGTGACCGGCGCGTCTAGCGGGCAGGGCATCCGTACGATGCCGCCTTCAATCGAACTTGAAAAGGCAATCTTTCTCGATCACTTTACCGCCCTTCATCAAGATGCTTCGCGGAAAATCGTGGAGGGCTTGAGGGCGATTGCGTAATCTGACGCCTGACCTTAAAGGGAGCGGGAAAGATAATTACTCGACCCTAGGCACTTCAGGCGCCGGGTTGCTGGGCGAGTTATTGGTTAAAGCGTGGGGAATGGCCGATCCGATTGGCCGGTGAGTGCTGTGGGTTGGGGGGGATGGATGGCTCGCGCGACACGTTTCGAACCTGCATCGAACAGTTGCCTGAAGGCATCGCCGCGCGCATCGAAACGGTCACCATCGACATGACTACGGCCTATGAGCTGGGGATCAAGGCACAGTGCCCGCAAGCAGAAATCATCATTGATCTGTATCGCGTCGCGGCAAAGTTCTACCGCAAGCCGGCCTGGGCGAAAAAGGCTTGGGAGGCAATGATTCGAACAGGCTCGGGAAAGCGGGATGGCCGCCCTGCAAAAGTTCGCCGGACGTTTGCAGGGCTACTGGCATGGAATCGTGACCCGAACGGAACAGCGCGGATCAAGGCCATTGCCGAATTCTTGATCCGCCTGTGCCAGTAGGCCCGATGCCGGAACGTCGGCGACGTAGCCTGCGGGACGCGCGCACGACAACGCGGAGCGCGAATGTCATGCTCCGCCTGTGTCGGGAGCAACGCCGTATCATGATCACAGTGCGTGCTCAATTCGGCGGATAGGCCATACCCCAGCGCTTTCTCGAATCGGCGATCCGTTGCTTCGCGGTCCGCAATCGTTCTTGCTCGGTCGGGCACGTATGCGTCGGCACTTCGGGCGCGGCGGGCATACCGTCGTCCGTTGCATTGTCCTGCTCGTATTTACGGCGTTGCTGCCCGACAGCGTCGTCTTTCTGCTTGCGGTCGTTCATCTGCCTGCTCCCGTGAATTCGCCTTGCGCGGGCGTATCGGCATCGACGACGCACGCGTGTCGAATACAGGATGACCGGGCCGGACGAAGAAGTCGGTACGATGCCGCGCAGTGTCGGCCAGCGCCGTTGCTGACGGATTCCTAGAGCCGCTTCAGGTCAGGAAGCAGGCGATCGAATTCGCGTTTGACCACGCTGTAGCATTCGCACACACGCTTTTCGAGCCCGGGTCGGTCCAGCACCTCGATATGGCCGTAGTTGTAGCGGATGAGGCCAGCGTCCTGCAGTTTCAATGCCGCTTCCGTCACGCCCGACCTGCGCACGCCCAGCATGTTGGCGATCAGCTCCTGCGTCATGCGCAACTGGTTCGATGGCAGACGGTCGAGGCTGAGCAGCAGCCAGCGACACAGCTGCTGATCGATCGAGTGATGACGGTTGCATACCGCGGTCTGCGCCATCTGCGTGATGAGCGCCTGCGTATAGCGCAACAACAGACGCTGCATCGAGTTGCCGCGCCGGAATTCTTCTTTCAGGACGCTCGCGTCGAGCCGGTAGGCCTGCCCAGCGCTTTGCACGACGGCGCGACTCGGCGTCGTTTCACCACCCATGAACAGCGACACGCCGATCATGCCCTCATGCCCGACGATCGCGATTTCCGCAGACGAGCCATCCTCCATCACGTACAGCAGCGACACGATCGTCGTGGTCGGAAAATAGACGTGATGAAGCTGGCCGCCCGATTCGTACAGCACTTTCCCGAGCGGCATGTCGACGATCGTCAGGTTCGGGATGATGCGTGCAAGCTCGTTCTCCGGCAGTGCGGCAAGCAGGTGATTTTCAGTGATGGGGGGGATGTCTGGCATGCGTGGTTCCTAGGCTCGCATCTGGCGCGATGGCGTTGTCTGGTCGCTTCGAGCGCAGCGGGGAGTGAGCGGGATTCACTATCGTATCTCGTCGTTCGCAGCTTGACGGTACGGTAGCTGAAAATAAGCCCGATTTCCTGACGAGCCAGGGACGGCCGTGATCGGCAAGGCTCAGGGAGCTGTTCGCCGCGCGATGTCGACTACAAGGAAGTCAGGTCAACGCCGGCTTTGGCGCCGGGCGCGGTGCAAGCGGCGCTTCCGTGAGACGGTCGGCCGGCATCCAGTCCGGTACGTTAGCGGACGGACTTCGCGCGAATTACCCCCCATCGTGATTCGACGTCTCGAATTTCATCGGGACGTCAGCCCAGGGGGGGCCGCGCGCCGTGCGGGATCGGACAGCGTAGCGGCGACCCGAGGAGATGATCACGAGAAAGCTACATTCCGTGCCGGTCGGGACGGCGATAGTCACCATAACGATGATCGTACTGGCGGGTTGCGGCGACATGTCCCACCGCGGAACGGATACCGTGATCGGGGCTGGTGTCGGCGGCGTCGCCGGTGCGGTCCTGACGGGCGGCAGTGCGTTGGGCACCGTTGGCGGTGCCGTCGTCGGAGGGGTTGTCGGCAATCAGGTCGGGAAATAGGAGGCTCGTCGAAGGGCAGGGAATCGGCACGCGCACGCGTCGTCACGGCGAAGCGTGCGCGGATACCAGTGTGGCGCGGAGTGCGAACGGAATGTCGGCATTTCTTCTGAACGGCGAACTGAGGCTGTCCTGGTTGCAGCTTGCGTGGGTCGTGTTCGTGCTCACGCATGTCACCATCATCAGCGTGACCGTGTACCTGCACCGCTGCCAGGCGCACCGGGCGCTGGATCTGCACCCGTGCATCAGTCACTTCTTCCGGTTCTGGCTGTGGTTGACGACCGGCATGCTGACCTCGCAATGGGTCGCGGTGCATCGCAAGCATCACGCGCGGAGCGAGACCCCGGACGATCCGCATAGCCCGCGAACCCGCGGCCTCGCGACCGTGCTGCTGCGCGGCGCGGAACTGTACCGTGCGGAAGTGCGGAACGAGGAAACGGCGCGCAGATACGGATCGGGGACGCCGGACGACTGGCTCGAACGCCACGTCTATGCCCGCTATCCGAATCTCGGCGTCGGGCTGCTGGTCGTGATCGACGTCGGGCTGTTCGGGTTGCCCGGCGTGGCGGCGTGGGCGATCCAGATGATATGGATTCCGTTCTGGGCCGGTGGCGTGATCAATGGCTTAGGCCATTTCAGCGGCTATCGGAATTTCGCGACACCCGATGCGAGTACCAACCTTTTCCCGCTGGGCATCCTGATCGGCGGCGAAGAGCTGCACAACAATCATCACGCGTACGTGACGTCCGCCAGGCTGTCGAATCGCTGGTTCGAGTTCGATATCGGCTGGGCGTACATCCGCCTGCTGGCGGCATTGCGGCTGGCGACCGTTCGGCGAGTCGCAACGCAGCCGCGCCTGCTCCCGGTCAAGGCAGTCGCCGACGACGCGACGCTGCAAGCGGTCATCCGCAACCTGCATGCGGTGATGGCCGCCTTTGCGCGCACGCTCGAGTCCGCCTGCCGGCGGGAACTGCGCCGCGTCGAGGACATGAGTCGAGACGACAAACGCGCGTTCGCGCTCGGCATGAAACGCTGGCTGCGCCAGGCCTGGGGCCATCGGAACAAGCCCGACCTGCGCGTGCTGACGAGCCCCAATGCCAACCGGCGAATACGCGTGTATGCGGATATGTACGACGCGTTGCTCGAGCTATGGACGTGGCCACACGCGTCGCACGAGCAATTGCTGGCTCAGTTACAGGATTGGTGCCGCTGCGCGGAGCAGAGCGGCATCGACGCGATCGCCGAATTCTCGATACACCTGCGCCGGTATGCGTGATCCCGGCCCGCCCGCGACCTGCGGTGCGGGACCGGTGTGCCACGGCGCGTGGCGCATCCGTCGCTCATCTCGCCCGATTGTCGGGGCGCAAATAACGCCACTTGCTCGCATTGGAGTTGATGCCGGCATCCTGACGGATGCGCTTTTCGGCGCGTTCGACGTCGGCACGCGCGAGATCGTCCCGCTGTTTTTGCCGGGTTGCGTCATCGCGCCGGTCGATCGAGGTGCTTGAGTAATATTTCATGGATCGCTCCTGAGTGAGATGTGCTCGCGTCGCGAGACGCCGCATCGAGTCCGATGCGGCGGATGGATCAGATCGCCGTAGGGGCGATTCTGCCGTCGACGATGTCCTTGCCGAATTGCATCGCCAGATCGAGGGCGAGCGCCGCCGTTTGCGGAGCGCCATGCTCGAAAATGGTCGAGTAACGCGGCGCCGTTGCCGAGGTCGACGGAATCGTGTCGATGCGTACGATTGAACCGAAGCGTTTCGGACCGGGGGCGTGGGGATCGCCGAACGGCGGGAAAAGCATTTGTGAATAGACGCGGAGTTCACGGCCGCGATATTCGAGAGTGGGAATGGTCATGATGTGCTCCTGACAGAGCAACCGTTGGCGCCGAAGGATTCGAGGGCGCCGATGCCTTGACAACGAACCGGCAGGTCTCTGTAGTGTGCGCGTTCGAAACCGGTTGCGCAATACAAAATATCGGATACCGAATCATATTGTCGATTCAGGTTGATCATCGGGCGTCAGCGAGGTGCCGCAAAACCTGCGTCCAAATAGTCGATACCGTACAGACCCGCGCGTGTCGTTCGGTTCAACATGAAGTCAATACCGAGGAGGCCGCCATGTGCATCCCACTTTCACCCGAGGTCGTCGAGACCCTCAAATCGCTTGATCGGATTCCCGATTCACAAGCCGATATTCCACGCGTCATAGCCGATGAACTGTTGACTCACGGGCTTGCATACGAGTCGCGCACCGGCGGTTCGATCAACATGACCGCCGCAGGCCGGCTGTGGCTGAATCGGTGCGCCGATTAGCGCGCACGCGTCGACCGGGTTTGTCCTGTACAACGATCCATGGACCCATGAGGCAACGATGAAAATCCCATCTACACGATGGTTTACGCTGGACCAATATGCGCCTGTGCGCGACGGATGGTATGAGGTTCGACTGGTGAGCGGAGACACGGCGTTTGCGAAGTTCGGCGACGGCGAATGGACGGAAAAGCCGATGCTCACCTTTATGCGCTGGCGAGGCTTGTGTTCCGATCCGGCCAAGTCGAGCGACCAGGAGACGCTTGCAGTGGATGCGACCTCGGCGAAAGGTGTCCGGGACGCGTTCTTTCCCGGCGTGGGAGACGCGCAGCACAAGCCGCTTGCCGACGTGCACAGCGACCACCCTCGACGCATTGCGGTATCGTGAAGGTCGGTCGGGAGGCGGGTAGTGCCGGATGTTGCCTGCACGCGCCGTCAACATCCGGTGAATTCGCGTCACGTTGCCCGATCGCGCGGTGCGACAGAACCGAACCGTTCGCGTGAGCATCCTACGACCGCTTCCTGAGTTGCTCTTTCGCGTCACCGAATGACGCTTGCGTCTTTCCGACGACCTGTTCGACCTTGCCCTGCATCCTGGTCGATCGATTCCCCATGATTCTGCCGACCATTTCCTTCAGTTTGCCCTTCGCTTCCGCGATGCGGCCTCTCATCTGGTCCCTGTTCATCATCTTGTTCCTTGACATGGATCGCTTGTTTCACCGGTGCGAAATCCTGAACCATCGAAGCGTCGTACCGGGTGCTTTGGCGCGCGACAATCAGGATGCCGGAATACAGGTTGAGCGCATTCGTGATGGAAGTCGGTACGATGCCGTACGTGAACCGGCACCGCCACGCGAGCAGGTGTATGCGGGCGGCTCCCGGGTCGATCGCTACGAAGGGTGGTTGTCTGTTTTTACATGCTTGGTACGCTTTCGTACCGCATTCACGTTCGCCAGTGTGTAGCGTCGGGGATATCCACGCACAGCCTGAGGCGAATCATACAGCGACGAACACTTACATGAGGTACGCCGGGATCGCGTCTTGCTATCCGCGTCGTGGTGCAGGGATGCACGACGACCGGCACATCCGACGCGAGCGGCCGCCAGATCGACGAATGCCACATCACCGCCGCCGGCGTCGGCTCGCTCCTTGCGCGCTCTTGCACGACCGCCAAGAGCCCGCGTGTCACCTGGCTCAAGTCGCTGTAACGAGCATCGGAGGCAGCGCGGATTCGTATCCATCTGTCGTTGTCAATCTTGCGGAGGGCATATGCACATCCTCACGAGCGCGGGCCCACTGGTTTCGCTGATCGCCGGCATTCTGATTCTCGTCGTGCCACGGCTGTTGAATTACATCGTTGCGATCTACCTGATCGTCATCGGGTTGCTCGGTTTGTTCGGAGGGCATCTCCACTGAACCGGGCCCCGCCACCCGAAAAAGCAGGTGACGAACCTCGCAGGCGGTACCCACGATCGTCGGCTCGTCGGTGTCGACAGGTCGATCGGTCGCGCGGTGCCGTGCGTCCGGTACGTTGCCGGACAGACTCCACGCCAGCGTCCGCCTACCTTGATATCGAAAGAGCCGATGCACGTCCCGAACCGGGTGCATCGCGCACGAGCCCTGCATGAAGAAGCGGGACGACTTTCGTCCGGGGAACTCCGGCATTCGAGATGCGGCGCCGCGAATTTCGACGCGACCGGCGACGAACGGCGCGTGTGCGCGTCGACGTGGAATCGCACGGGAGCGTATCGACGGAAACATCGTTTCGATTGCATTCGGCGAGGCCATCGATGCGGACGCATCGCGGCATGACCGGCCGGATTGATTGAGGAGAGACGACATGTCGCTGGGACTGCTTCTACTGATCGTTGTCGTGCTGCTGATGGTCGGGGTGATCCCGACCTGGCGCTACAGCAACGGCTGGGGTTATGGTCCAAGCGGATTGCTGGGCCTGGTATTGGTCGTGTTACTCATCCTGATGCTGCTGGGCAGGCTGTGACGCGGGACATCATCGACGCTGCAAGTTCATGGAAGGACTGTCGCCCGGCACCTTGAGTGTCGGGTGTGGCATCGCTCCAAACCGTTGGACCCGCCCACGCATCGCGTCACTATGCCCGTCCTGGGTCTCGCGCATAACGACGCATCAGCGGCGCGGCTGAAATGCCGTGCAGCACGATCGACATGGCGATGATGGCCAGTACCCACGGAACCAGCGGCAACAGTTGCGCACGCGGCCCTTGCTCGATGGCCAGCGTCAGGTAATACAGGGAACCCACGCCGCGAATGCCGAACCAGCTGATCAGCCGGCGCTGGTGGTGCGACGCCCGGGAGCCGATCAGCGCGAGCTGGATGGCGGCCGGCCGGATGACGAACAGCAGTGTCGCGACAACGGCCGCGACAGTCCAGGTGAGCATGTCGAGCCAATACCGTGAGACGAGCGCGCCGATCAGCAGGATCAGGACGGCTTCGACGATGTGTTCAAGCTCGATCGTGAATCCCATGACCGATTCCGCGACGAATGCATGGGCTTTGTCGGGATCGGTGGCGGTGGCTTCGACATCCTCGCTGTTCACGACGCCGACCGTCTCCTTCGACGTCTTCTGGCCGCTCGTTCGATGTTCGACGCGCCGCATCGCGACGCCCGCCGCGAACACGGCCAGGAACCCGTAGCCATGAATGGCGAGCGCCACACCGTACGACAGCATGATCAGGCCGAGCGCGAAGAACCCTTCGAGGCCGAGCGCCTGGCCGTGACGGCTGCGCAGGAATGCGACGAGCCGGGCCGTGACGAAGCCGAGCAGCCAGCCTGCGCCCGCACCGGACGTGATGCCCCATGCAATATTGCCAACCATGCTCCAGTGAAGCGCCGACGTCGTGCCGGAACCGCACAAAAGCAGGCCGAGTACCGCGCACGGGTAGGCCGTGCCGTCGTTGATTCCGCCTTCGCCGGACAACGAAAAACGCACCTGCTCGACGTCACCCGCGTCGCGCACGCCGACGTCATGAGCGAGCACGGGGTCGGTCGGCGCGATCATCGCGCCTAGCAGTACCGCGACGCCGAGACTCAAATGCAGCACCAACACGCCGAGAGCGGCAATCGACGCGACGGTGAAGATCATCGCGACGACGCCGAGCCGCAGCGGCAGCATCCAGCGGGGATCGGCGGGCGGGACACGCAGCCTCAGGCCGATCGCGAACAACGAGATCAGCAAGCCGATTTCGGCAGCAATGCGCAAGTTCGTGACGTCGTCCGGCAATGTCAGCGACAGGAAGCCGGTGCCGGCCGGTCCGACCAGAAAGCCGATCCCGAGATACACCATGGCCGCACTCAGCGGCAGGCGCTTGAGCGACGATCCGATGAGTCCCATGAAAATCAGCAGGGCTCCGAAGATGAGGCATCCGATCGTTTCGGTCACTTTGCATACCTCGCGTGGATCACGTTGCGCTCGCCGCGTGTCGGCCGCAGGTCGCCATGCGGCGTCGTGGAGGTGGTGCGCGGCACGCACGGGACGGCTCGCGCCGGACGGGGCGCCGATGCCCCCGCGCCCGTCGCACCGTATCGCGCCGGGTGCCTGCATTGCGGCCGTCGCTGCCGGGAAGTGGCCCGCGCGCGCGATGTACGGTAGCGGGCAGAGCGGCGCGGTGCTTCGTCATAGACTGTTCGCCGTTCCTCACGACAATCGGAGCATGGCCATGGCCCACCCAGCAATCGAGGGAGACCTGCGTTCACTCGAACGACTCATTGCACGCGTCGCGCCTGGTGAGCCTGCGCCATGGGCACTCTGGCGAATTAGGCTGGAATCGATTCTGGAACACGGCAGTCTGACGCCATCTGAACGCATGCATTTCGTCAGCATCATCGCCCTTATTCTCATGCTCGAGCGCCGAGCTGGCAAGCCGGCCACCGCTTGAGCATGGCGGGTGGCGGAATGGGCGGCGCTTCGCGCGTTCGGTTGGTTGTGGAAGATCCCGGCGCCCGCCGTCCGCCACGCGCATGTCGGCAGTCACGGCCCGTGCGCGAACGAGAATGCGACAGTGCCTCATACAGGAGAGCGGAGCGGATCACGTGGCGCATCGTGTCCGATGTCCAATCGATGGTCGACGCGGTATTCGAAGCCGGTATGTGCCATGCCAGCGGCGGCCCGAACGGTTGATACGCGTACGGGCCGTCCACGGATCAGGCGAGCAGTTTCAGTGCGTGGTCGCAGACGTTCTCGACCGTGAAGCCGAAATCTCGCATCAGCTCGGCGCCCGGCGCCGACGCGCCGAAACCCGCGATGCCGAGTACGTCGCCACGATCGCCGACATAGCGGTGCCAGCCTTGTGACACACCCGCTTCGATCGCCAGCCGCGCGCCGACCGACTTCGGCAGCACGGCGTCCTGATACGGCTGGGGCTGAGCGTCGAACAATCTCCAACAGGGCAGCGACACCACCCGAACCGCTACGCCGCGCGCGAGCAATTCGACTTGTGCCGCCAGCGCGAGCGTGACTTCCGAGCCCGTCGCGATCAGGATCAGCGTGGGGTGGCCATCGGGGGCATCGGCCAAGACGTAGCCGCCACGCCGCAAGCCCTCGGCCGGCGCGAACCGGAGGCGATCGATGGTCGGCACGTCCTGGCGGGTCAGTACCAGCGCAGTCGGTCGCTCCCGCGCTTCGAGCGCCACACGCCACGCAACGGCGGTTTCATTGGCATCGGCCGGTCGAATCACCAGCAGGCCCGGGACCGCACGCAGTCCGGCAAGCTGCTCCATCGGCTGATGTGTCGCACCGTCCTCGCCGACGGCGAGACTGTCGTGCGTGAACACGTAGATCACCTGCAGACGCATCAATGCGGCGAGCCGGATCGGCGGACGCATGTAGTCGGAAAAGATCAGAAAGGTCGCGCCGAATGGCCGGATGCCACCGTGGGCCGCCAAGCCGTTCAGGATCGCGCCCATCGCATGCTCGCGCACGCCGAAATGCAGATTGCGGCCGCTACGGCTCCAGCCGCCGCCGTCGGAGCCTTGCCGGTCGAGCGCGTTCACGCCGGCGGCCTCGAAATCGCCGAGCCCGGTTAGCGCGGTGAAGGTGGAGGGGTTCAGGTCGGCGGAGCCGCCGACCAGCGACGGGACGCGGGAGGCGAGGGCGTTCAGCACCTTGCCGGATGCGACCCGTGTCGCAATGCCTTTCGGATCGGCCGGAAAGACCGGGATATCGCGGTCCCAACCGTCGGGCAGCGTGCCGTGCACAGTGTTCAGCAGCATCTGAGCCAGCTCGGGGAACGCGCGCGTATAGGCCTCGAACCGCGCGTTCCACTGCTCTTCCCGTACTCGCCCCTCCGCCAGCGCCCGGCGAAAATGCGCGAGCGCCGGTGGGGGAATATGAAACGCGGGATCGGGCGGCCAGCCGAGGTTGTGCTTGGTCAGGCGCACCTCGGCATCGCCGAGTGGCGATCCGTGAGCCTGGTACGTGTCTTGCCGGTTGGGCGAGCCGTAGCCGAGATGCGTGCGCACGAGGATCAACGACGGACGCCGCTGCTCGGCGCGTGCGTTGACCAGCGCCGCATCGATGGCGGCCAGGTCGTTGCCGTCTTCGACCGTTTCGGTATGCCAGCCGTAGGCGTCGAACCGTTGTGCGCGATCTTCGGTGAAGGTGATCGCGGTGCCGGCGGACAGCGTGACGCGATTGTCGTCGTACAGGCAGATCAGCTTGCCGAGCCGGAGATGGCCGGCAAGCGATGCGGCTTCCGCCGCGACGCCTTCCATCAGGTCGCCGTCGCTGACGAGTGCGTAGGTGTGGTGATCCACGATCTCGAAGCCGGGACGGTTGTAGCACGCGGCGAGCTGCGTTTCCGCCATCGCCATGCCGACGGCGTTGGCGAAACCCTGGCCGAGCGGGCCGGTCGTCGTCTCGACACCCGGCGTGAGGCCGCGCTCCGGATGGCCGGGCGTGAGGCTGCCCGATTGCCGGAAGCGGCCGATCTGATCGAGCGGCAGGTCGTAGCCGGTGAGGTGGAGCAGGCTGTACAACAGCATCGATCCATGTCCGGCCGACAGGATGAAGCGATCGCGATCGAACCATGCCGGATTGGCCGGGTGATGCTTGAGATGGCGCATCCATAGCGCATAGGCCATCGGCGCGGCGCCGAGCGGCAGGCCTGGATGGCCGCTCGCCGCTTTCTGCACGGCATCGATCGACAGGAAGCGCAGCGTATTGATGCAGAGCGCATCGAGTGCCGCCCCTTCGATTGACGGGAAATCGGTTGAGGTCATGCAACTGCTCCTTGGCGTTCGGTCACGCAACATCCCGCACGGGATGGTGGTTGCGTTGACGGCCCGTCGTCCGCGTTATCGGTCTCGGGGCCAGTAGCCGTGCTTGCCGTAGAATTCGTGCAACTCGATTTCGTAGCTTCGATGCACAAGCTGCGAGTCGTCGTAGGGAGGGCTGCGGCGGATCGCGTCGCGCGTGAGCGTGGCCGACACCGTTTCCGTAGGCCATTCCACCTGGTCAAGCCAGTGCGTCGCGATCAGGACTTCCTTGCCGGTCGACCACCAGCTCGACGTGTCGATCGCCAGATAGCGGATCACCCAGGCTTCATCGTCGTAAATGAAGTCGGACACGTGACCGATATGTCCGTCCGTGGCTTCGAGCCGATATCCGTCGACCTCGCCGGTGCTGCGCAAATGCGTATCCGCCGGCGCGCTGGCCGGCGCGCCGTGCGAGAACAGCGGGTCGCCGGCATCGAGATCCTGCGACGGTCCGGCCGGATCGAAAGCCGGGTAAGCTCCCATCCCCCAAAGGTTCGGGCCGCCCCAGTAAGTCGGGTAGTTGTAGTAACGCAGGTACTCGATCTCGTGCTGGCGCGATACCGGCTTGTGCGTGTCCAGATTCGGGCTGTCTCTCACTTGCTGTTGCGTGAGGCTGACGTAGAGCGTGCGGGTTTCGGGATCGGCATGCGTGACGGAATACGGCGAGACCAGCACCTGCCTGTCGTGCAGCCAATCGCCGGTCTCGACGACGAGGTAGCGGATGCACCAGTTGTCGTCGTCGAAGTAGGCCTGGTGGATATGCCCGATATCGCCGTCCTTCGCTCGAACCGTGTCTCCGTGCAACCTTCGGATGCTTCGCAACATGATGTCCTCGTCAGAGCGATGCCCGGCACTTCGGTGATCCGGCTGACCTGCCTGCCGTGCAGTGGTATCCAGCCGTTCGCCCGCCGATGCGGAGCGATGCCTGCCGAGCGCGTCCCCTCGGGTGGCCGGCATGATTGAGACGCTACACGCGACGAATGCCCGATGCGGTACGAAACCGTACAAAGCGCGCACGGGCGCGAACCGCCCCTCCCGGCATGTCGCAACACCTCCTCGCCAGCTTCGTCATCAGGATCACGAAGCAGTGAGGATCGCCGCGCCGACGTGCCGACGGGCGTACCCGGCGACAGGATTCGGTGCGTGCGTCAACGCAGCCGCAGCGGGATGAACAGCGAGACGCCGGGCGCCGGTGCCGGCGCGTAAACCAACGGCGGCGCGGCATAGGCATCATCCTCGCCGCCGTAGTAGCCGTCGCCGCCATACCGGTGATGGTCGTAGTGGCGGCCGCCTTGATGCTTCATGTGTTCGTGATTGCCCTGATCTCCGCCGTGATTCATTCTTTCCGCATGCAATTGCGGTGCGACGACAAGGCAGCCGATCGCAACGATCATGCCGGCAAGTCGCATGCCCGATCTCGGCGCCATCGTGGTTCGACGTGCGTGTCCGATAGAAACGTCCATCATGTTCTCCCGTGTACGATCCGCAATCTGCCGGTCAGCGGCTGTCATCGACAGTCGGTATCGGCGGAAGGTCCGGAACTATTGCTTCTTGATCAGGTGGCGACCGTTGCCACGGAAAATCGCATCCGCGTTCTGCTTTTGCGTATCGGACATCTTGTCGTAAAGCGGCTGAAACGCCGTGGTCAGCTTTTTGACGCCATCTGCGTGCACGTTGGCGACTTCGCCATAGGAATGAAGATCGTCCATCGCGCTCATGTCGTTCGCGTGATCGCTACGTGCCTTCCTGAGCGATTCCATCGCGTTCGCGTTGTCGCGCATCACCTGCGCCACCGGCTGCCACAGCGATTCCTGGCCAGGCGTGATGCCAAGCCGCTGGTGCAGGCTGCTGATGCGCCCGTCGATCGACCTTTGCGCCGCTACGGTCATGATGTGGGGCGGTGCTTGATCCGGTGCGGAGCCGCCGGCATTCGAGAGTGAGGGGAAGACGGCCGCGCCGAGGGCGACTGTCGCCGCCACGGAGAACGCGCCGGCAATCTGTCGGGGGAGGGCGAGAAGAACGAGTGTCGTGGCGGATCCTGGTGAAAAATTGGGGAGAAGTCGACGTACCGCAACGCATCCGGTCGGCGGCGAATTTCGGCCCGGTAGCCCAGCTATACGCGGGATGCGCGGGCTCAGTCTGTCCGATGCCGGACGGTTTGCCGGTGTACGTGGCCGTTTCGCGATGTCCGGCGGATCACGCTAGCACCGGGCGGAATATTCCAATCGGGCCTATGCTGGCATCGTGACCGGGGGCGTTTCACGCTGGTGGGCCAGATGAATCCGGCCCGATCCGACCATCAACTCCACGGAGGCGGTTATGCGCAGCAGGTATCGAGAGCAGCATACGAACGGTGGCAAGAGCGAGCGCAATGTCGACGAGGCGGTGGAGGGAACGTTCCCCGCCAGCGATCCGCCGTCGATCGGTGGTGTCACGAGGATGATCTCCCGCCCGGCCCATCGAAAGCATCACCGGAAGTCGTTGCACATCAAGCACCGCTAGCGCAGGGGCAGCGCCCCGCGAGACTACGAAGGATCGAGTCGTCGCCGGTATTCGGCGATATCGATAAGCGTGGCGGAATCGGTCGGAGCGCCGGCGAGCCAACATTCCCGAGGTGCCCGGGTACGGAACCGTACCGACTTCCAATGCCGGTGCGCGCAGCGTTTCCTCGTACGTCGAGTGCCGCTTTCGATGTCGAGGCCGTGCACGAGACGGATATTCCCGGAACTTGTCCAAGGAGGACATCATGAGGATGCTCCACACCCCCGACCGATCCGGGGATGACGGCAACGGGGGCAAGCTCGTCGAACGCGATGCTGGCGATGAACCCGGTCATATGGTGACGACCGCCGATGTCCTGAGGGGCAGCAAGATCATCGCGTCGGACGGTGAGGATATCGGCAACGTGTTCGACATCGTGCTCGATTTGCACCACGGCAAAATTGCCTACGCGGTAGCGTCCAGCGGCGGCATGGGCGAGATGCTTTGTGCCATTCCGTGGAGTGCGATGAAATACGATGTCGGTGACAAATGTTTCCACCTGGACGTGACCGCCGCGCATGTCAAAAGTACCCCTGGCTTCGACGACGAGCATTGGCCGGTGATGACGCAATCGCAGTGGGGATTGTCGCTTCACCAGTACTACAACCGGGCGCCGTACTGGGTCGCCGGATGAGGCGAGGTTGGCGGCAAGGTGTCGATCGGCCGCTTCCGGGCCTTCTCGGACATCGAGGGCAGTTGCGGGAAAGGCCGGCACGATGCGGCTCAGTGGCGGCTAGAGTCGCTTCAGATCGGGAAGCAGGCGGTCGAATTCGCGTTTGACCACCGCATAGCATTCGCACACGCGCTTTTCGAGCCCGGGTCGGTCCAGCACTTGGATATGGCCGTAGTTGTAGCGGATGAGGCCCGCGTCCTGCAGCTTCAAAGCAGCCTCCGTCACGCCCGACCGCCGCACGCCCAGCATGTTGGCGATCAGTTCCTGCGTCATGCGCAACTGGTTCGAAGGCAGGCGGTCGAGGCTGAGCAGCAGCCAGCGGCACAGCTGCTGATCGATGGAATGATGGCGGTTGCACACCGCAGTCTGCGCCATCTGCGTGATGAGCGCCTGGGTATAGCGCAACAACAGGCGTTGCATCGCATTGCCACGCCTGAATTCTTCTTTCAGGACGCTCGCGTCGAGCCGGTAGGCCTGCCCAGCGCTTTGCACGACGGCGCGACTCGGCGTCGTTTCGCCGCCCATGAACAGCGACACACCGATCATTCCCTCATGCCCGACGATCGCGATTTCCGCAGACGAGCCGTCCTCCATCACGTACAGCAGCGACACGATCGACGTGGTCGGAAAATAGACGTGATGAAGCTGGCCGCCCGATTCGTACAGCACTTTTCCCAACGGCATGTCGATGAGCGTCAGGTTCGGGATGATGTGTGCAAGCTCGTTTTCCGGCAGCGCGGCAAGCAGGTGATTTTCGGTGATGGGCGGGTTGTCCTGCATGCGTGGCTCCTGCGCTCGCGCTCGGGCGACGATGAAGAATCCAGCCATTAGGGGGCGCAGTGGGAATCGGCGGGAGAGGCCAATCCTCACACTTTACCGATCCGACGACCGGACGGGATGGCGGCAGCAATATGTCCCTTTTCTCGATGAGTTCGGGAGACCGTTCGAGCGCGAATCCTGCATCAAAAATTATAGTGCCGGCACATGTCTCATCAAGGTGGGCGCAATCACGCGCACTCGATACGGAACCGATATTTCACGGCGCGGTTGACGGGAAATCGATCGCAGTCGGCAGGCTGCGTGGCGTCGGTCGCGGAAGAGTGGGCCGTGACGATTCGCGTGCGGCCGGTACGTTGCAGGACAGGCGCCACGCGCGGGCGCGGTTGCGTGCGGATCAGGCGAGTCGGGTTCAGATCCGCCGCCGCGTCCTCAGGACGCGGCGTCTGCCGGCTCGCGCTGAGCACTACAGTGTCTTCAGCTTCGAGATCTTCGTTCCTTCAAGCGTCACCCCCGCCATCAACCCGCTGTTCGTCAGCACGAATGCTTCGATCGGCGCGGTCGCGGTGCTGGTGTCGACATCGCCGTTCGCACCAACTTTCAGGACTGCCACCGATGCGTCGCCGCCTGCCGACCAGCCTTCGCTGCTACGGAACCGGTTAAGCGCGTCCTCGGTCATGAACAGGAAAATGATGGCTTTCGATTGTGCGCCGATCTGCAGCCCGATCGAGCCGGTCGTGGTGCTGTAGTACCCGACGGTGCTGCCGGCCACGCGCAGCGAGCCTTCACCGTACTGACCGCCGATCCAGAAGCCGGCCGTGATGACCGACGGGAACACCAGCACGCCACGCGCCTTGCCGACAAGTTCATGCGAGCCGTTGGCGCTGGAGTAAAGACGTGCGAGGGTCGAGTCGACACCCGCATCGATGGTGTGGCGTTTGTCGGTCTGGTGGCCGCTGGCGTCGGATGTTCCGGTCATCGTGCAACCTGAAACCGCGAGGGAAACAGCCAGGATCGATCCCGGCGTACCCCATAGAAACGTTCGTCGTAGCATCATCGTCTCCTGATTGCTGCTCGAGCTTCCGAGGCTATGCCAGGACGGCCACGGATGCGGTACGACAGCGTACAAAAATGCGACATCCGCGTTGTCCCGCGTCGCGTTCGCGGCACGTGCATCGTGTGTGGGGTGAATGGCGGTCGATGCCGCGCAACCGGTACGTCTCTGCAAGCGTCCTTCACCGTACAGACACGCAATCTCGTTGACGGGAAGATGTCCC
Source organism: Burkholderia cepacia complex sp. TUM26381 (assembly GCF_057439935.1). NCBI lineage: Bacteria > Pseudomonadati > Pseudomonadota > Betaproteobacteria > Burkholderiales > Burkholderiaceae > Burkholderia > Burkholderia cepacia complex sp. TUM26381. The sequence goes on from NZ_JBYATD010000004.1 coordinate 57,107, forward strand.
CTGCAACCATCCGTTCGTTCGTGCGTGACTTGTTCACGCACATCGGCATGGTTCACGTCAGCGGTGAATGATTCCGTCATTCGTCTCCGGTCGATCAAACGAAGCAACGTGCCTGGATGCGACCGGCAAGGAGAGCAACATGCGTGCGTCTGTCTATGTCTGTCTTGCGGCTATTGCGACCGTGCTTGCCGGATGCTTTTGGGTACCTGGTGACGGCTATCGCGGCGATCGAAACGGGGGGTATGGCGGTGCGTATGGCGGCAATCACGAAAGCGGATGGAATCGAGGCGCCACTTCGCGCGACCACGTGAATCATTCCGGGCGTTCCGATGACCAGGGGCCGCATGGGGCAGGGCAACGGGAGGGATGGTAGGTCAGGGCTGCGAGCATCACATGAAAACAGCGTCCTTCCGGTGCGCTTCATCATGACCGATGCGGCGGTTTGGCAACGCACACGTCGCCGTGTCGAAGTTCGCCTTTCATATCCCGTTGTACGGCGATTCTCCCAAACAGATCGATCGGAAGAAACGACCGGCAGTCGCCATGGATGGCCGGGCCGCGTCGTTCGCCATTCGATCGCGTCGTTTAGCGAAGCTGGCGACCCGGATACCCCATTGCTCACGTCCTGCCAGACTCGAGCAGGTTCTTCAGCGCCGCCATCTGTTCCTTCTGCATGTTCAGCAATTCAGTCCATTGCTCCTCGCGCAACCCGTCCAATTTTTCATGGAGCAACATGATCTCGAGTTCGGCCTTCAGATTGATTTCGTAATCGTGTTCGGCAGAGACCCGGTCCTTGTATGACTGCCGGTTCTGCGCCATCAGGATAATGGGTGCCTGGATAGCTGCCAGCATCGAGAGAAACAGGTTGAGCAGGATATACGGGTAAGGATCGAAGGCCTTGCTGTACGTTGCCAGAATCAGCGAATTCAGACTGACCCAGGCGACCATGATGACGACAAAGCACGTGATGAATATCCACGACCCGCCGAAGGCGGCAACGGCATCCGCTGCGCGCTGGCCGCGCGTTGCCGCTGCATCCAGTTCTTTCGTGGGGTCTCTCGCGATGTGCTTTCGCTCCGAGATGAGATGTGCAACATTCTTCGTGCGCTCGTCCAGTGATTCATAGGGGACGCCAAAGAATTTTTCGGCAAGCTCCGCAGGTTTACGCATGTTGCTCTCCGCGCGCGGTCGCACAATCAGAACAGAATAGAACCGCAGTCAGGTCATTGCAAAAGGCTGGTTGCTCGGCAACCGCGAAGCAACGAAACCGAAACGGCCCGAACAGCGGCCTCTCCCGGTTTCGTTGCCATCCGACCCAATGGACAAAGTCCCGCGCGATCCCGCACCCTACCGGAACCGGAGCGGTATGAACAGGCTGACGCCTGGCGCCGACTGCGGCGCATAAACCACGGGTGAGAGCGAAGTCCGAGCGTGGCCGACAGCCAGGAACAAATTGCGATAGAAACGGGAACAGCTTTACGGAAAAGAGCGGCAGCGGCTCGCGGATTCCATTTGAATAATTTTAATTTGACATAAGCTAAACTAGCAATTTTTTAGGGTGTAGTGGCTAGATTGAAATGTCCGCTTTTGGCTACATAGAAATGTCCGCTTTCGTGCCGCGTAAGCTGTTCGGCCGCCGGGTGTCCGGCGCCGGAGGCTGCGATGGCTGCAACGGAGCGGATCACGATGACGATGCGCGAGCTGGACAGGTTCAAGGTCATTCAGGACGTCGCGGACGGCAAGCTCAAGCCTTGGCGTGCAGCGGAACGGCTGGAATTGACGACGCGGCAGATTCGCCGGCTGGTCGCCCGGCTTCGGGAATACGGCGCGGCGGGTTTGGTATCGGGACACCGATCGAAGCCCGGCAATCGTCGGCTGGACCCAGGAGCCGCCGACCGGGCGCTGTCGATCATCCGCGATCGCTACGCCGATTTTGGGCCGACGCTGGCCTGCGAGAAGCTCTGGGAATGTCACGGCATTCGGCTGGCCAAGGAGACGGTTAGGAAGCTGATGACGGAGGCAGGTTTATGGGTGCCGCGCCGGCAGCGACCGCCGAAGATTTATCAGCCTCGAGCGCGCCGGGCGTGCCTGGGCGAACTGATCCAGATCGACGGCAGCGACCATCGGTGGTTCGAGGAACGGGCGCCAGCCTGCACGCTGCTGGTGTATGTGGACGACGCGACGAGCCGGCTGATGATGCTGCACTTCACGCAGACGGAATCGACCTTCAGCTACTTCGAAGCGACACGCGCGTACATCGAACGGCACGGCAAACCTGGGGCGTTCTACAGCGACAAGGCCAGCGTGTTCCGCAACGTGAAGCCAGGCAAGACTGGCAATCGCGTGACGCCGTTCGGCCGGGCGATGTACGAGTTGAACATTGACACGTTCTGCGCGAACAGCAGTTCAGCCAAGGGGCGAGTCGAGCGAGCACACCTGACGTTGCAGGACCGATTGGTCAAGGAGATGCGATTGCGCGGCATCAACACGGTAGCCGACGCCAACGCTTACGCGCCCTCCTTCATGGCCGCCTACAACGCACGCTTCGCGAAGCCGCCGAAGAGCGACTTCAATGCGCACCGACCACTGCGGCCTGACGAAAGCCTGGACCTGGTGCTGACGTGGCGCGAGCCGCGGAAGGTAACGAAGTCGCTGACGGTGCAGTACGACCGAGTGATGTACTTGCTGGAGGACACGCCGGCCAACCGGAAGCTGATCGACCGGCAGATCGAGGTGTTGGAGTACCCGGATGGACGGATCGAACTCCGGGCTGACGACCGTGTGTTGGACTGCAGACAGTACGACCGACTGTCTGAAATCGATCAAGGTGCCGTCGTCGAACACAAGCGCTTGAGTCACGTGCTGCAGATCGCGCAAGCGCTTCAGGCGCAACGCGATAACAGTCGAATCGGCAAGGCCCCATCTCGAACGCATCGAGGCGACTCGACGCGGACCAACAGAAACGAGGCCGAGCCGGGTAAGAAGAAGCAACGCAAGATCACGCAGGCCGACGTCGAGCATGTGATCGTCGATCTGGCGCAACGTCGGCAAACCGCAAAGCCAGCAGACAAACCTGGCCGTCGGTCAGCAAAAACTGAGGAAGCAAACGCAAGCGCCCTGCCCGTTCAGGCGCCGACCTTCGACTCTGCGTAACGGTTAAAGCGAAGAAAGAAACGCAGCAAAACCAACCTTAAAACCGGACATTTTTAATTAGCTGGAAGGTGGACATCTGAATCCGGGTATGACATACATGTAGGTCCCAAGTTCAGGTGTCGCGTTTGGGGGTGCGGCGGAATTCTTGGACTGGGTTATGTCGTCAGCCCGAGACTCTCCCGGTACTCAATCGGACTGAGTGCGCCAAGCGAGATCTTGCTCCGTTTCTCGTTGTACCAGCGAATGTACGAGTCGACGACCTCGATGAATTGGTCGGTGGTGATGGTCTGTCAGTCTCGAGAGTAAAACAGTTCCGTTTTCAGCCGTCCCAAGAAGCCTTCGCACGCCGCGTTATGGGGCGAGCAGCCCTTGCACGACATTGAACGGATCAGATTGGCCTCCCGTATCCGGGTAAGCCAGCCTGGCCAACGATAGTGACGCGCCGGGTTGCAAGCATGCTTCGACCAGGCGGCGTTTCCCATCTGGATCGAACGACCGTTTGCCGTGCGGCGAAACGTGCATCACCTTCAGGGGCAGGTAAACGAGGTCAATCGTGTCAGCTGTCATCGTGGTTGCGTCCGCAAGTGTGAGTTGCGGACGCAATCGTGGATCGATTCAGCAGTGCCGGCTAGGTGCGGAGGATTTCGCGCTTACGCATCAGGCGTTTTGATCCTAATTTGGCCCCTACCGAAGACGTGTCCCCATGTCGCTCAAATCTGCGCAGGGATCGTGATGCTGCTCGGGCAGGACAGCGTCGCGCCGGTATCCGGAATCCCCACTACTTGTCCGTTCGAACCGGTCGAGGTCGTCGCGCTGCTGTGGCTGCCCAGTTGCAATTCGCCGTCGGTCACGGAGAAGGCCTTACCGCCACTGATCTGGCTATTGGTGATGCTGATTCCCGTGTCGCCCGATTTTGGCACGCCCATCAGGCTGTCCGAGAGCCCGATTATGGCGCCTTGCTGCTTGGTGGCGGTGGCGATCACGTTGTCGATGGTGACGTTGGCGATGATCGGCAGGGCGCCGCCGGTGCCCGAGGCGTAGGCGTAGGTGAACAGGAAGGGCTGCTGGACGTTGCGCATGCAGGTGTTCCGGTAGGTCACGCCGGTGGTGGCACCGCTGTCCTTGGCGGTCTGGTCGGTCTTGATCCGGTAGCCGTAGTCGGTGCCGCTGAACTGCATCGTGTCGACCGTCACCTGCGAGACGCCGGGCTTGGCGAGCGTGGTGCCGGCCGCCTCCTGGCCGCCGATCGAGATGCCATGACCACCGCCCACCACGCAATGGCTGACGTTGACGCTCGAGGTGGCCGCCCCGCCCGCGTTTGACTTGATGGCGATATCGTCGTCGCCGGTGTCGAGCAGACAGTTCTTGATGGTCGCCGTTTGGGTGCCGATGATGTCGATCGCGTCGGTGTTCGGCGCGAGATCGTCACCGCTGGCATTGCGGTTCGGATTCGCGTAGATCCACACGCCGTCGATCGTGACGTTCTTCGAGCCCGATTCAATCACCAGTTGCTCCTTCGGCGAGTTGCGGATGATCAGTGCGCTGCCGGTAGCATTGGACGAACTCGGGAAGGCCACGATCGACTGCGATTTGCCGGCATCGGTGAAGTTCGAGCCAATCTGCAGGTTTGAGCCGGTGATGGCGATCAGTTTGGGCCGGGCCGTATTGTTCTGCCCGACTGCGGCAGGCCAGTAGTCCTGTCCGTCGCCGTCGATCGCGCCGGTGCCGGTAATGGTCAGGTTGCTCAAATTGCTGCCGGTCAGCATTGCGCCGCTCGAGGGCTGCGCGGGCGAGCCCTTCAGCGTGAAGCCCTTCTCCAACTTCAGCACGATATTGCTGGCGAGATTCACGCTGGTGATGACCGCCGTCGAGATGCCGTTGTTGCTTGCCAGGTCGACCAGGCCCGGACTGCTACTGGTGCCGCTGGCGGCGCACTGTTGGATGGCGTTCTGCAGATTCGTGGTGTTGGTGCTGGCCGAACTGCTCCACTGGGGCGTGCAGGTGGCCGCTTGCGCGGACGCTTGCACGGCGAGCGCGGCCAAGGCGGAGAGCATTAGGACGAGGCGCGTGCTGCTTTTGCCTTTCATTGGTTTTCCTTGCATTTAAAATAAGAGAGCGAAATAGGTGCAGCCGGCAAGCAGTGGGGGTAACCTATGAGTCGCAATTCGCCGCCGGACGAACCTCGGCCGGGACACAACACGTATCCCAGGATACTGCTCAGGGCCTCGGATTTTTCTCGAATCCCTGAGCACTAACACGGATCGGTGACCATAATGATCCTCAGTTGAGAACGTCGGCAAAGTGATGGCACTGACGGGAGTGCGAGCAGCAATCACAATGGCGCCTCTGTTTATGCGATAACCGGGCGTCAAACAAGTTGCATCTCCCAGCGACCCCACATGTACAAAGCAATTTATGACAAACGGCTTTCAAATTCACTTAATTATACGCCGCATAGTCATTGACGCGCATCCAGCAACTGCAAATTTTGGATCAAACGATAGATAAAAAAGGCAATAGTTATAAATTAAATATCGACTCTCCAACGCGCCCTCATTCTCGCCGCACCAGCAAAATTCCGGAGTTCTTTTTGAAATTCAGCGATCAAATTATTACGCGAATATTAATATCGGCGTCTTTTGTAATTATTTTGAAACTTTAGGTCTCTCTTCTGTATGCACCAATAATAACTGCATAGACATACGATCGGTTATGTCGTCAGCCCGAGACTCTCCCGGTACTCAATCTCACTGAGTGCGCCATGCGAGAACTTGACCGAACCAAGGTGATGCTGATCGCCGAGATGGGTTGGAAACCCGGGGGTGCAGCGTAACGGATCGGTCTGAGCGTTCGCCAAGTCAACCCGCTGATGCGGCGCTATCAGGAAGTCGATGACGGAGGCTGGCTCGTGAATTCGCCGCCGACGTCGTCGGCCGAAGGTCTGCCAGCCGCGAGCGCGTCGGGCACGTCCGGCCTCGGGGTAAAGACGCATTGTCACCGATTTATGGTGTGCGCACTGTCAGCACTGGTCTTCGTCCATCGCCCAACCTGCCATGCCGTACACCCCGTTGCCGCCCGCGACAACCGGCGACTCTTCGACCGACGGGATGCCGTTCATCCGGCGCTTCACCTGCAATGACGTCGACAGCCTCGCCGAATGCACGCACGGCTGGTCGATCCACCTCGATCAGCTCTCGCCTGGGCCTTTCCAGGGTACCGTCCATGCGATCCGCCTCGACGAGATGCAGCTCCTGAGGGAACGCGTGAATCGCTCGCTGCTGAAACGTGGCGACCAGTGCGCCGGTAGCACGTCGTTCAGCATCCCGCTGGAAACCTCAGGCACCGGATACTGCGGCGGCTCACCGCTGCGCGACAAAGCGCTGCTTGTCTCCAGCGGCACATCGCTGCCGGAGTTGCGCACCCCGGACCACCAGGACGTCGTATTGCTGACTGTCCCCACCGATACGCTTCGCAGGCTGGTATGGCTCGGCGATAACGATGGCGAAGCCGGCGAAACGCCGTCCAGCGAAACCAGCATCGCGCGCGTGCCGGTGGCCCGCTACGAAGCGTTGAAATCCTTGCTGGTAGCGGGTTTCAGCGCTGCAGACACGTCAGAGCAGCGCCTTGCGCGTCTGCAGACGCGCAAGGCGCTGCGCGACACTATTCTGATCGAACTCGTCGACGCGCTTGAAGCGGCCGGCCGGCCCGTTCGGCTCGATCCATCCGCGCGGCGTCGCATCGTCGACCGCGTGCGCGAGCTCGTGATCTCGCAGCCCGGCGTTCCACTGACCGTGCTCGACGTATGCCGTGCGGTGGGCGCGAGCCGGCGCAAGCTGCAGTACTGCTTCGAGGAAATCCTCGGCACGCATCCTGCGTGGTACTTGCGTGTGGTACGGCTCAACGCGGTGCGTCGCGAACTGCGCGAACATTCCCCGGCGAGCGCTTCGGTCAGCGACGTCGCGTGCCGCTGGGGCTTCTGGCACCTGAGCCGATTCGCGTCGCACTACCGGGAACTGTTCGGCGAACTGCCGTCCGATACGCTCAAACGCCCCCCACGATAATTACCAAAAGCGGATAACGCGCCGGATTTTGACGTTCCTAGACTCCGTACACATTTTAACTGTACGGGAAACGGCACGATGAAAGTCCTAAGACGCCCGCATGGCGTGCGGCACTGTCGCACACGCACCACCGTCGTCGCGATCGGCACATTGGCGGCAACGCTCGCATGTCAGAGCGCTGGCGCGCTTGAAAACGACGGCCCGATCACGCCGTTCGGCGTGTTCGATTTCGGCGCGGGGATGACGCCGCCACCCACGCCCAACGGCACGCTCGCCACACGCTTCGCGTACTACTCGACGCACACGATGCGCAACGGCGGCAATGCCGACTTCTCATTAACAGCCGCGTCGTGGAGCCTCGCATACATCAGAATGACAAACGCGAGGCTGTTCGGCGCGAACGTCGGCTTCGGCGCGATCGTGCCGTTCCTGAATCTGAACGGGCACGTGAACGTACCGACGCCCGCGGGAACGCTCGCAATGTCGGCCGATCCGACCAATATCGGCGATGCGGATTTCCAGCCGCTGATTCTCGCGTGGACTTTGCCTAATCTGTTCGTCAACGTCGCACTCCAAGTGCAGGCGCCAACGGGAGCCTATCGGTCCACTCGACTTTTCAATCCTGGCGTCAACCACTGGACCTTCTCGCCGATCATCGGCGCAACGTACATCACCGACAGCGGATTCGAAATCTCGACCAGCATCGAGGTCGATCAGAACACGACGAACCGTGCAACGAACTATCGAAGCGGCACCGGGTTCCGCCAGGAATTCGCGCTCGGACAGCACATCGGCCCGTTCACCGCCGGCCTCGGCGGCTACATCGAGCGGCAACTGAGCAACGACCACGGCCCGAATGTCGACGGCAACCGCGCGCACGTGAACGCGCTGGGCCCCGCGATCAGCTATGTCGAACCGGGAAAGCCGGCGGTATGGCTGCACGTTTACAAGGAATTCGGTGCGCAAAACCACGCGCAGGGGTACCAAATCGCGCTGCGTGCCGCGCTGTCGTTCTGATGTTCTGATTCGGGAGCAGTCGATGAATCCGCTTTCTTCCACGCATACCGCGCCATATTCACGTGCCGCTAGGCAAGCCGGCGCCAGCCAGGGTGCTGTGCTGCTGCTCGGCAGCAGTCTCACCGTAATGGGCGCAGTCATGATCGCGCCGATCCTGCCGAAACTCGCGGCGGACTTCGTGCCAGCCAACCCGCGCCTCGCCGCACTCGTGCCGCTCGTCGCGACGGGCCCCGCCCTTGCGATCGCGCTGTGTGCGCCGCTCGCCGGCTGGCTTGCCGATCGCGTCGGACGCAAGATGCTGCTTTTGCTAGCAACGCTCGTGTACGGGCTGGTCGGCGCTGCGCCGGCATGGCTCGACAGTTTCACCGCGATCCTCGTCTGCCGGTTCGCGCTCGGCGCCGCGGAAGCGTGCGTGATGACGTGCTGCACGACGTTAATCGGCGACTACTGGCACGGTGAACAACGGGTGCGCTACGTGAACCGGCAGGTCGTCACGATCGGTGTCGTCGGCACGATTTTTTTCGTGCTCGGCGGCGCGGCCGGCGAGCACGCATGGCGCTATCCGTTCTATCTTTACCTGCTGCCGATCCTGCTCATACCTGCGATTGCCGCCCTGCTGTGGGAGCCGCTGCGTCATGGTCGGCCCGCCGAGCCGGGCGACGGCGGCACGCCGCTGTCCGGCGGCAAGCTCGCGTCGACGCTCGCCATTGGCTATCTGCTGATCTGCGTCGGAATGGTCAGTTCCTTCGTGGTCCCGGTGCAGATGCCGCAGCTGATGATCGACATCGGGCAGCACTCGTCGACGATGATCGGTGCGGTCTCGGGTATCGGTTTGCTATCGACGCTGGCCGGCTCCATCGCATGGCCATGGTTGCGCGACGCGCTCGGCCGGCGCTTCGTCAATGTCGCGCTCCTTGTGCTGCTTGCGGTGGGTCTGTATCTGCTTGCGAGCGCCAATACGGTGCCGGCCATCGTCGTGGCGGTCGTGATTCACGGCTTCGGCGGCGGCATGCTGGTCCCAAACGCAATCCTGCCGCTGATGCGCAGGCTATCGCTCGCGATTCGTGGCCGCGCCCTGGGCGGTTTCACAGCCGCGCTCTATTTGGGCCAGTTCCTCAGCCCGTTGGTCGTGCTCGGATGTGCACAGGCGTTCGGCGGACTGCGTCCCGCAATCGTCTCCATCGCGTCCGGTACAGCCGCCACGGCACTGCTATGGTTGCTGCCGGCATTTCGTAGCCGCGGCGACGATTGATCCACTCCCATTTTCTTGTTCTCGAACGATAGACCTATGAAAGATTTCCAAACGCTCATCGCCACGCATGATGGCATCGCGCTCGCGGCGCTCGTTCGCGAGAAAGAAGTAACGCCGACGGAACTGCTGGACGCCGTCCTCGCCAGTCTCGACGCGATCAACCCCTCGCTGAATGCCGTCGCAGAGCGCCTCGACGAAACGGCCAGACTAGCCGCATCGACCATCACTGGCCACGAGAGCGTACTCGCCGGTGTCCCGACACTCATCAAGGACCTTTTCATGCCGGTGCGCGGCGCACGCATGGCGAACGGATCGTTCCTGTTCGGCGACTACCGGCCCGACTTCGACGGCGAACTCGTGGGGCGCCTACGGCGCGCGGGCATACCGATCGCTGGAACCTCGCTGTCGCCCGAACTGGGCACGTCGTTTTGCACCTCCTCAGCGCGTTTCGGCGTCACACGCAATCCGTGGAATCCGCATGTGAGCGCCGGCGGATCGAGCGGCGCCGCGGCAGCGCTTGTCGCCGCGCGCGTGCTGCCGTTCGCGCACGGCAACGACGGCGGTGGCTCGCTGAGGGTGCCCGCGTCCTGCTGCGGCGTGTTCGGATTGAAGCCGACACGCGGCCGAACGCCGAATGGCCCGATGATCGGCGAAGGATGGGCCGGCATGGCCATCAACCACGCGATCACGCGCTCGGTTCGCGACAGCGCCGCCCTGCTGGACCTGACCGCGGGCGCCGATACCGGCGCGCCCTATGCGGCGCCATGCCAACCGGAGACGTTTCTCGCGGCCACGCAGCGCGATCCGCGGCCGCTAAAAATCGCCGTGATCGAGCAAGCTCCACCGTGGCCGCTTCATCCGGCCTGCCGACCCGCACTCGCACATACCGTCGCGTTGCTGCGCTCGCTCGGACACCACGTCGAGCCGCTCGATAGTCCGGTCGATTCGGAAGCGTTCTATGACCGTGTATTCACGATCATCGGCGCACAAACGCGTGCGCTGGTCGACATGATAGGCAACCAGCGCGGACTTCCGGTGCGCGACGGCGAAATCGAGGCCCGCACCCGTATCATCCTGCGGGAGAAAGGCAATGCAAGCGGCGCCGAATACGCGAGCGCCGTCGACTGGATCCATGCATTGGGCCGGACGTTCGGCCGGTTGATGGAGCGCTACGACGTGCTGCTAACGCCGACGCTCGCAATGCCGCCGCTTGCGCCGGCCGAACTTGCGACCGCGGACGACACGCAGTCGTTGAGCGAAGTCATCGATCGAGCGCATCGGTTTTCTCCGTTCACGGCATGGTTCAACGCGACCGGTCAGCCCGCGATGTCGGTGCCGCTTTACTGGGACGAGCAAGGCCTGCCGATCGGCAGCCATTTCGCGGGGGCGTTCGGCGCAGAGTCGCTGCTGTTCTCGCTCGCCGCGCAGCTTGAGCGCGCTGAACCGTGGGCGGATCGGATCCCCCCGCTTTGCGTTTGACTGACGGTCCGGTGAACTTCCTGGCTGCAGGCGTCTGAGTGCACGGGCGCGTTTGGCGAGCCGAGCGCAGGGCACCATGCGCGTCCGTCAGGCGTCGCGCCGGACCATCGCCGCCGGCATGACCGGGTTGCGCAACACGCCGAGCCGCTCGATCTCGACTTCGCAGACGTCTCCGGCTTTCATCCAGAGCTGCGGTTCGCGCGCCATCCCGATACCGGCAGGCGTGCCCGTGACGATCACATCGCCGGCCTGCAGCGTCATCACTTCGCTCAGCAGCACGACGAGCGTCTCGACATCGAAGATCATGTCCGACGTCGATGCCTCCTGCACGACCGCCCCGTTCAGGCGCGTCTGGATCTTCAGCCCCTTGCAGCCGCGCGGCAGTTCGTCGGCCGTGACGAACCACGGCCCGAATGCCCCCGTCCCGTCGAAGTTCTTACCCATCGTCCATTGCGGCGTGCGGAACTGGTAATCACGCAGCGTGGCGTCGTTGAAAATCGAATAGCCGGCAACATGATCGAGCGCCCGCTCGCGCGCGATGCTGCGTCCGCCCTTGCCGATCACCGCCACTAGTTCGCCCTCGTAGTCGAGTTGGGACGATTGCGCCGGCAGCGCGATCGGGTCGCCATGGCCGATCAGGCTCGACGCAAACCGCGCGAACACGGTCGGATAGGCCTGCTTCGCAAACCCGGTCTCGGTCGAGTGGTCGAGGTAGTTCAATCCGACACAGACGATCTTGCCGGACCGTCCGAACGGCGGCAGCAAGCGCACCGCCTCGAGATCGACCGGCGCGCCGCGCGCGAGAAGCGCGCCCACTTCGGCAAGATCAGCGCCGTGCGCCAGCAGCGCATCCAGATCGCCCGGATAGGCGGTGTCCTCGGCGGTCAGCCCGAACCATCGCCCGCCGTGCTCCACCGCGATGCCGCGGTGCCCATCCTTTTTATAGACTGCAAATCGCATCGCACACTCCTTGCTCGCCGTCCATGAAGTCGTCGACTACGCCTTCACTGTCCTGTTGGACCACCGCTGGAGGCAGCGGTAGCCCCTCCTTCATCACGTTTCCGTCGCCCATGTACTGCTAGCGCGCGCACATCCAAACAGCCATCATTTGCGCACGGCCATCACCCCCGCATCCACATTCCAGATGGCACCGGTTACCCACGAGGTCTTGTCTGAAAGAAGGAAGACGATCGTGTTTGCAACGTCTTCGGGCGTACCAACGCGTCCGAGCGGATGAAACGACTCCAGCGCTTTCATCGCACCGGCAATGTCTTCCTTCGCCATGAAGCCTTCATAAATCGACGTCTGTACGATCGCCGGCGAGACAGCATTCACTCGGATACCCGCATCGGCAAGTTCAATCGCGAGATTGCGCGTGAGCGCGTGCAGACCTGCTTTTGCCATGGAATACGCCGATGCCGCGGAGTCGCCCAGCGCTGCCTGGGCTCCGATCGACCCGACGTTCACGATAGCGCCTTGGAGCTTCGCAGCGGAGCATGTTCCTGACCACGTCCCGCGTAATGAAGAAAGTGGCACGATTGAGCGACAGGTACATGTCGTAATCAGATTCTTCGTGGTCGATGAAGGCCTTCGGAGCAAAGATTCCCGCAGAATTCACCAGAAGCGAAATATCTTTGTGATTCGCGTTGATCTCCGAGCGAATGGCGTTCATGCCTTCCTCTGTCATGAGGTTCGCCGCAATCACGGAGACCGGACCGAGCCCGCTCAGTTCGGCACGGACCGCTTCAGCTTTGTCTTTCCTGTTTCCCGTCAAGACGACGCTACCGCCGCTTTTCAGCACTTGTTTGGCCGTTGCGAGCCCGATACCGCTGGTGCCACCGACGACAAGAAGTTTCTTACCGGAAAAATCGTTCATTTTGGCTTCCTTAATTTAAATGTCTGGATCAGTTCCGCATGCGCGGCCGCGCCAACGCGGACATTACTCGTCTTGCCGCGTCCATGAATCAGCTCGCCTCGCGGAGAACGCAGAACGCGGCCGGTATCGCAAGTACCTCCGCTGGTTAGCCTTCGCGGACTTCGAGAGTCGAGACCATGCGGATCGCCTTCGAGAAATTCGCGAGGTTGACCGAAGTTTTCGTCACGACCCGGTGCAACTCCTCGACACGCTCGCGCGAAGCGTCCGTGTGCAGGCGAACGACATAGCTCACTTCGTCGTATCCCGGGTTCACGCTCTCGTCGAGCCCGAGGAAACCGCGCAAGTCCAGCTCACCATCGGTCTCGATTTCCAGACTGTGGACAGTGATCCCCATCGCGGCGGCGTTGACCACGTATCCGACCGTCAAACAAGCGTTGAGCGCGGCCATGAGCAGCTCTTGCGGATTAGGCGCGCTATTCATGCCCAAAAGCTGGGTGGGTTCGTCCGCTGCGATTTCGAAATGCCGCTGGTGAGTCACCCCGCCCAGCTCATAGTGGCTGACAGTCGCCACGGAACGCGTCTGGTGTTCCCATTTCGTCTTGACGTTGAAGCGCGCGTTTCGCTTCGTGGGGTCCGTGGCGACTTCTTGCGCGAATTGCTGCAAAGCCGGCACATCGATTCCGTTCGGGTGGGTAGTCATCTGCTGGTCCTCCTAGGAGCGCTCTCGCGCAGGGAAAAGTTCAAACACGCGGCAAGCCTACCATCTAGTTGGTAGCGTCACAAGGGCATTTCTCGTCCTTGTAGTCGTGACGCTCCTTCGAGATTGATCGGACGAATTTGCGGCGCTGCCCGCTCAATGAAAAAATGCACGAGGTCGGTTAGTGCAATTGGGGACACGTTCCTCTACCATCTGCTTGCGGGGCGTCCCTGCAAGGTTGGCCCGCTGCGAAGACGAGATGCGCCGTCATGCTTGACAAAAAACCAACTAGTAGGTAGATTGCGCTTGCAGTGATTCGCTGGGTTCGTTCAATTGAAGATGGCAGTGTGCCGGAGGATGCATGGCAGTAGGTACGCGCGACGCGTTGGTTCAAGCTGCAGAAGGCCTGATGCGCTCGAGGGGTTATGCCGCCTTCAGTTATGCGGATCTGGCCGAAACCGTTGGCATCCGGAAGGCAAGCATTCACCATCACTTCCCGACGAAGGAAGATCTGGGCGTTGCGATTGTGGAAGCCTATGTCGCGAGAGTGGTGGAAGCGTTCGAGCGAATCGACCGCGAGAATGAGGACTTCTGGGGCCGCTTGAACGGATTTTTCGATACCTTTCGCGCCAGCAGTGATGGAAGCCTGCTCCCGCTCTGCGGTGCGCTTGCCGCCGAGATGGCTGCTTTGCCGCCCGAACTGCAGAAGCTCACGCACCGGTTTTTCGAGCTGCAACTGCGCTGGCTGACCAGGGTCATCGACAAGGGCATCAGCGACGGCGAGATCCCCGCCGGTGTGGGGAGCTGCCAGAAGGCGTATCAGGTATTGAGCGTTCTAGAGGGAGCCAGCTTTGTCGAGTGGGCCATGAAGAACGGCGAAACGCTCGACCGCGGCATCATTCGACTCATCGTCTCCGCAGCATAAAAAGGGGATCGCTTCCCCAAACGATTCATCGTTGCACCCAGCGCCAGAGCCGTTTTCCGCGTGAACATGGCTCTTTTATTTGAGTATTTACCCTACCAACTAGTTGGTTGTTATTTGGAGAAAACCATGGAAAACTGGACTGAAACAATCGGCGCCGTCACTCGTCGCGTGCATGAACTCGCACGGTACACCCCGGACACGCTCAAAGGCGTTGGTTTGCTCGGTGCCGCCGGCGCCAAGACAAATCATCTCGACGCAAAGACGCGAGAGCTGATTGCGTTGGCAGTCGCTGTCACAACACGCTGCGACGGCTGCATCGCTTTTCACGCGGCAGAAGCCAACAAGCTTGGTGTGACGAAGGAAGAAGTTGCAGAAGCACTTGGTGTCGCCATCAATCTCAATGCCGGCGCCGCTGTGGTCTATAGCACTCATGTGCTCGACGCGCTGGACCATCTCGGTCGCGAGTAAATGTCCTACCCGGCGCTACCGCTGCGAGCGGAGCGCCACTAGGCAGCAATTTCTAGCTGAGGATGAAACATGAAGCGGGTCAATGTAGAAGTGTGGTCGGACTTTGTCTGCCCCTGGTGCTGGATCGCAAAACGACGCCTGGAAAAAGCGATAGAAGGCGTGACGCAGCACGTCGACGTGGTCGTGACACACAAGTCCTACCGTCTTGCGCGAGGCATGGTTCCGACCGGCTTTACAGACGCGCTTTATGCCAAGTTCGGAAACGCGACAGCAGCGCAAAGAATGATGGATGCGGTGTGCTCGGCCGGAGCCCAGGAAGGTCTGAACTACCGATTCGAGACCATGCGCTTTGGCGATACGAGCGACGCGCACCTACTCGTCAAAAGTGTCCAAACGTCCGAAGACAAACAACGGATGATCGAAGCAATCTACCGGGCCGCGACGACCGACGGGATTGACATCTTCGATAGAGCCGCGCTCATCGACCTTGCAAAGAGCATCGGCATTTCCGCTGCGGCGCTCTCCTTCGACGATCGCGAGATGGTGTCCGAAATCGCGCGAGATGAAGCAGAGGCAAATCGAATCGCAAATGGCGTTCCGCTGTTTGTCTTCAACAACCGAACGTACCTCTCGGGCGCACGTGAAGTCGCCGTGTTCGAAAAAGCGTTGTTCGACTCCGCCGAGAACGTACCGGACGAAAGCGAAGACACCGGAGGCATGAGCTGCAGCATTGACGGGTGCGCTCACTAGGCAGGCAGCCCCCCATTCACAAGGTATCGATTCTTTCCGGACTGACCGAAATGCGCGTGAAGCAGATTCCCGGCTGTTAGATAGCCGTCCGTTTCATTTCGCATTTAACCCGACACTCACCAGCGCCCTGGCGCACCTACATTTTGAGCAACATGATGAGTAAATTGTTTACGCCCTACGATCTCTCCGGGACGCAGCTCGCCAACCGCGTCGTCATGGCACCGATGACGCGTACGCGTACGCCCGATAACATTCCCAACGATCTCACCGCGCTCTACTACGCGCAGCGTGCTTCCGCCGGCTTGATCATCACCGAAGGTCTTCCGGTGTCCGAAGAGGGCCGCGGCTATCTGTATACGCCGGGTCTGTACACCGACGAGCAGACGGAAGGATGGCGGAAGGTCACCGACGCCGTGCACAAAAAGGGCGGCAAAATCTTTGCCCAGCTCTGGCACGTTGGTCGGCTGTCCCACGTTTCCATCCAGCCTGGCAATGCGGCTCCGGTGTCGTCGGGCGAAGTGCCGGCGACCACGACCATGGTCTACGCGTGGGTAGAACCCGGCAAGGAGGGCCCGGTTCTCCCGAGTGTGCCGCGTGCGCTGACCACGGACGAAGTGCAACGTGTCACTCAGGACTTCGTTGCATCCGCGCGTCGGGCGATGGACGCAGGCTTCGACGGCGTGGAAGTGATGGCGGCCAATGCCTTCCTGTTCGACCAGTTCCTGAGCAGCGCGCTGAACACCCGCACCGACCAATATGGTGGTTCCATCGCTAATCGTCAGCGCTTTTTGCTGGAGACGATCGACGCCCTGGCAGACACCATTGGCGGTGAAAAGGTGGGCGTGCGGGTCTCGCCGTTCGGGCGCATCTACGATATGGAGGCCTTCGAAGGGGAAGCGGATGCGTGGGCGAGCATGGCCTCGGCCTTGAACGAACGGAAGCTGGCGTTCGTGCACCTGAACTATCAGACGACCATTTCTGCAGCAGGTACTCCGGATGGCTTTGGTGCGGCCTTTCGCAAGGCCTACCAAGGCACGCTGATCGGCGCCGGCGGCTTCACGCAGGAGCTCGCCGAAGCCGAACTGGCGAAGGGAGAACTTGACCTGATCGCGTTCGGCACGGCCTTCATTTCCAATCCCGATTTGGTGGAGCGGATGAAGAACGGTTGGCCGCTCACGGAGCCCGATCGGTCGACCTTCTATGGCGTCATTGGTGCCAAGGGCTACACCGATTATCCGACTTTCGAGCAGGAAACCGCGTAATCGGACTGAAATGCCGACGCATCATTCCGGTCCCCGACATAAACGCGAGATGAGGTACGGCGGGCTCGGACTGCTTGCATGGGAAGTCTCCGATGTTGATTTCCACCGAATCTTGACCCACCGTTTTCATCTAAATCTGACCCACCCCGAGACAGCGTAGTACATCTATTCCGGTGTGGATAACTCCTCACTGCCTGCTGCTTTTGCTGCTCTTTTTCTGGTTGCCTTCGCCTTGGCAGAACTGGACTTGAAGCGCCAGGATTCATTGCCCGTTTCGACGATGTGGCAGTGATGGGTGACGCGGTCCAGCAGCGCCGTCGTCATCTTTGCGTCCCCGAACACGGTCGCCCACTCACCGAAGCTGAGGTTGGTGGTGATCGCGACACTCGTGTGTTCATACAGCTTCGAGAGCAAGTGGAACAGCAATGCGCCACCGGTCTGGCTGAACGGCAGGTAGCCCAGTTCGTCGAGGATCACCAGGTCGACGTACATTAGCTTATGGGCGATCTGGCCTTGTTTGCCGATGGACTTCTCCTGCTCCAGTGCGTTGGTCAGCTCGACGGTCGAGAAGTAGCGCACGCGCTTGCCATGGCGCTGCACGGCCTCAATTCCGATCGCTGAGGCGAGGTGCGTTTTGCCAGTGCCGGGGCCACCGATGAACACGACGTTGTGTGCGCTTGCGAGGAACGACAGGTCACTGAGTTCTCGAACCAGCGCTTCGTCGACGTGCGCCTGCGCGAAGTCGAAGCCCTTCAGGTCGCGGTGAGCTGGGAAGCGAGCGGCGGTCATCTGATAGGCGATCGAGCGCACCTGTCGCTCCGCCGTCTCAGCCATCAGCAACTGCTTCATGAAGCGCTCCGGGTCGAACTCCGTGTGACGCGACTGCGCCAGCAACTCTGGCCAGGTGCTCGCCATGCCATGCAGTTTGAGCCCCTTGAGCTGGGCGGCGATGTCGTTAGACATGACGGTCCTCCGGTGGGTTGGCACGCAGGGTTTCGTAGCGGCTCACGTCGGCGGCCGGCTCTTCGGTAAGCTGGAGTTTCGTCGTCGCGAGGTTGGTGCTCGTGGTGGGTGCCTTCAACCGGCTCAGCACGTTCAGAACGTGCTCCCCACTAGGGCGTCCCGAGTCCAGCGCTGCCTGCACAGCAAGCAGCACGGCATCGAGTCCGTGTTCGCGCACCGCGGCGAGCACCTGCGTCATGATGCGATCACCTCCCGGGTGCTTCAGTAGGTGCCGCTGCAACTGCTGCAGCGGCTGTGGCATCGTGACGAACGGAGCACCGTTGCGCAACGCGCCGGGTTTGCGTTCGACCAGCGTGATGTAATGGCGCCAGTCGTAGAAGGTCATGTGCCGCTCGAAGCTGCGTTCGTGGCGTGCGATCTCCTGGGCGTCGGCGACGACGCTGAGATATGCCGGATAGCAGCGCACGCTCACCAGCTGGTTCGTGTACTCGGTGGGCACGCTGTAGCGGTTGCGCTGGAAGTGGATGAGGCTGGTCGACGACACCCGCAGCGTCTGCTCGACATAGCCGTCGAACGGGCGTGGATTGGGCATCAGCCTGGTGCGCTCGTCCTGCAGCACGTCCTCGACCGTCAGCTCGGGCCACTGCGGGTGCCGCATCTGCCAGGCCTGACGACACTGGCCCGCGACCCATTCGTTCAGAAGCTCCAGCGTTTCCCAGCGTCGTAGCGCGGCCTCGTGCCAGATCTGGCGGCGCCGGTCCTGCACGTTCTTCTCAACGATGCCCTTCTCCCAGCCGGCGGCACGGTTGCAGAATTCCGGCTCGAACAGGTAATGGCCGCACATTGCCTCGAAGCGGGCGTTGACCGCGCGCTCCTTGCCGCGGCCGACCTTGTCCACGGCGGTCTTCATGTTGTCGTAGATGCCGCGGCGCGGAACGCCGCCAAACGCGGCGAATGCGCGGGCGTGCGCATCGAACAGCATCTCGTGACTCTGGGTCGGATAGGCGACCAGCCAGAACGCCCGGCTGGCATTGAGCTTGACGTGGGCGACCTCCAGGCGTCGCCGCAACCCGCCGATGAAGGCGTATTCGCAGCTCCAGTCAAACTGGAATGCTTCGCCGGGTTCGAAGGCCAACGGTACATAGGCCTTCCTGCGCGGGGCTTCAGCCTGCTCCTCGTGCCAGCGTCTCACGAAGGCGCTGACGCGGCCGTAGCTGCCGGCGTAGCCCTCGCCGCGGATGGCCTCGAACATGAACCGCGCCGTGCGCCGGTCACGCTTCGGGCGATGGCTGTCCGCCCGCAGCCAGCCCGTCAGCTGCGCGGCCCACTCGTCGACGACGCTCGGGCTGACGCGCTTCGGGTACTTCGGCTCAACGGCATCCGTTTGCCGAAGCCAGCTGCGCACCGTGTTCCGGGACAGGCCCGTGCGCCTAGCAATCTCGCGCAGCGGGACCTTCTCGCGGAAATACATCCGCCTGATCTTGGCCAATATGCCCACCGTGATCACCTCTGTATCCCCTGCTCAAAGATTGAGCAGGGCATTCAATCACGTGGGTCAAAATTCGATGAAAATTACTGCCTCAGGTGGGTCAGTTCTGCGTGGACATCAACACCCTTGCCTGCTTTCGGCCGTACCAACTCGACACCGACAAAATTGGTTCCCGGCAGCGGTACTGGCACTGCATCAAGCTGTTTCGCAACTGCAAGTAAATGGACCGACTCCCGCTCGGCGGCCACCAATGCTCGCGCAGCTCGGTTGCGCTGTTGCTTCGCGTCCGATTTTAGGCTTTTGAACGCCGCGCCCTTGTAGTCCTGTGGCTTTTGCAGCAACAACCAAATCTCGGCGGTCCGCTTCTCGGTGAAAGCAGGCGCGTCCTCAACCAGCTTACCCTTAATAAACAAGTGATATAGCCCGTCGCTGGGAGGCACTTCCTCAAGTAAGCGGTCCGATTCCCGTTTCGCATCCACTAACACTTTCCCTGCTTTTATGCGCAGTTCGCTTGCTTCCGCTCTCAATCCTTTGACCACCGCCCCCTTGTAGCCATCTGGCTGCTTTCGCTTCGTCAACCAACTTTCGGCGGCCTGCTTTTCCGTAAAAACAGGGGAATGAGAGACCCACTTGCCATGAAGAAAAACGCCATAAAGCTCGTGGTTTGATTGCCCTTTGTGTTCTTTATCCTTTGGCATATTCTCTCTTTCCTATGTTGAACTGTTCTGCCGTCACGGACTGCAACATCATGAGTAGCTGGTCGGCCATCCGATTGACTCCTTTCGCAGGCACGGGCGGTGATCTGGTCACAGTTCAAGGTCGGCAAGCACACCGACGGGCTTTCCTATTTGGACCGTTCGATCGAAAAGAGACGTTCGAGCGTCTCGTCCAGACTCCCGAGCCGCTTGAAGGCGCCTTTCGTGAGGACCCGCTGATTCGATCGTTCTGCTTTCATGCCCTGTGCATTACCACGTGTATGGCGGGCCAGCGTGCGACCGGTGAGGTCCGGCAGCGGCCGCCCCGGTTCGGCGCCGTACCACCGGTACTCCATGATCTCCAGATCTTCCGTGACGCCCAGCCAAACCACACACCCGCTCGGCGCGTGGGCCAAACGCTGGTTGATGGTCACCTGTCCTCGCGAGCCATCCACCAACGACACCTTGAACTGGACGTGGCGCATCACGCTACCGCAGCACATGACGAGGTCATAGCCGCTCGAATCGAACTCCGCACGCAGAATCTCGACGTCCAGGAAACCTAGCTGCCAGAGGCGCCGCATGGCCTCGCCGACGAAGATGTGCTCGACAATCCGCTCCCGCAAAACCGAGTATTCAGCATGCCTTGCCCGGGAATCGACCATTGCGTTCGATCCAGTTTCCACGCTCGCCCCGTTTCGTCTTCGACGATGTTATGTCGGCCCTGTTGCTTGCTGCGCCGCGTGGCGCTCGACGAGCGTCTGGTGATACCACTCGCCAAACGCCCCTGAGCGCGGGACATCGAGCGCCAGTTGATGCGCGTTCTCGCAAGCGCGTTCAAGCATCCAACGCGCGGTCTCTTCCAGATCGGCGGTGAATTCACCTCGCTCGTGGTCACTAAAGTGCTTGAGCGCATTCCGCACGCGATTCGCTTCGACAATTGCTGCTTTACGATCCACCGGCGCAACCTGGTTGAGCCGGCGATCGAGTGCGACCTGCCAGCCGCATCGGTTCACCTCTTTGCCTAACACCTCCTCGGCTGCAGCCGCGAGCGTGATCACTGCCGGAAAGGTGCGGTGCTCGAGAAACAGCATGAGCGCCGTATCGAGTTGTTCGAGCGCAAGTTCAATGCGATGGTAGGTTTGGGTTGGCACGCTTCACCCTCGTTCTAGACTAGGAATTGTTCGGCAAGGTCGCGTGACGCGCGATCACTTTCGCACCCGCGGCGGAAAACTCAGCCGGTTCGATCAGGTTCTGCTCCAGCGCTAGCAGCGGCGCCGCGTCAAAGTACGCGAGCTGGTCCTGCGCGTCAGGCGATTGCATGTAGCGATAGGCTTCGTCCTTCTGCTGCCGACCCGCAGAGTTGCGTGGCGACCCTTCAGCCCACGGCGAGCCCTTCGCGCTGCGCAGCTCCACAGAGACCAGGGACTGCAGCCACGTTTCCAGCTGCCACCATGGACTGTATAGCGCCGAGGCCTCGGCAGGCATCGAGCCCGCGTTCCAACCTGCCGACAACGCCTGTTGAACCTGTCCGGGCAATTTCTGCCAGTCCAGCTCATCCACTGGTGCCATGCGGATCCCCTAACGTTTAGCCTCTCGCCCGTTTGAGTTAGTTTAACCGTTCAAGTGAACGACATGTTCCAAAGTAGAATGATCCGGCTTCCGCGCGAACTCGCTACGGCAACCTGACGGACTTGCTACCGGGGAACAGAATGTTTAAACGAATTGCCGAAGGTTGGAAGGCTAGACAGCTCGCTAAAACTATTGCCGGGCATCCAGTGCTCGGTAAGGTGCTTCCACACTTGCGAGATGTGTTGAACGACAAATCGCAAGGTCTTGGGAAGCATTTTAGCGAAGCGGGAAAGGAACGCCTCGTGACGGAGTGCCTCGCAGATATAGACAGGCAGCTTTCACAACCGAATCCGGCCCTGGCCGTGAGAATGCGGCTGCTCGAGTTCATGATTCTGTCGGCGCAATTTGATGTTCTTATCATGCAGCCACCGACACCGTTCGTAGGCCTCTCCGGTGAATTGCGCCCTCACATTCCGACGCTTAAGGAGTTGGACAAGGGCCTACGTGAATTCTTTTACGGTCTAGACAGCCCAGTCACGTCGTCGGACGACATGTGGGACGCGGTACTGTTTCGATATTGGGTCATGAATCTCTATGTGAATGCCTACAACATTGCCAGAATCGTGCTGCAGGACTTCCACACCGACAAGACGAAGGACTGGTTACGCCCTTGTTATATCTCGTTGTGCATCTGGCAAGAAAGCAATTACAGGCAGTGTCTTGGACTACCTGCAGTGATCCCCGGCGATGATCCAGCGATACGTGCCATTGGCCATTCCGTCTGGATGAATCTAGCTCAGCAGGGGCATCAACACTTGCGACTTGAGTGGGAGAACGCGTGGGAAGACATGTTCAAAGAGCCGAGTCCTTACTCCGGCCTTGCCCTGTAGCGCCGGAGCGATCTGCATCATCAGGCCATTGCTGCATCCCGGAGAAAAAGTTGGACGTCTATGACCTGTATAAACCGTTCCGCAACCAGCTCAAGAGACTCGCGCTTCGGCCTTCACTCGAGCGCATCTGGGGGTATCAGCGCCTTGCGGACGTGTCGGGCAGTGCAAAGCTTTGGGTGCGCGGAGGAAAGTGGTTCGAGATCTACGTCTGGGAGCTTCACCTGCTATGCAGAGAAATCGTTCTGCAAGCCGAAGGCACCGAAGACGGCTTGTCCAGTGTCGACGGCCTGCTCGGCTTTGTGGATCACATTCGGCGCATCGACAATCAAATTACCGCGCACACCGTCAACTCGGAGCGCACTGCAATGGAAGCGCTTCATCCGCGGATTCATCAGCAGGCGCGCTGGCAGCAGACCGATTACGGGGCAGCCATTTTCCGCGCGCATCACATCTATGGTTCACCAGCGATCGCGCCGATCTTCGAACGGGCGATGGGCGCTCCGGTGCATGTTCTGTACACGTTGGCTTTGATCCTAGGGGGCGCCGCACATCGTTCACCTTACACCGGTCCGGCTCAGGATTACGGCGAGTTCGGTGTGCCCGCCCCGATGCGCGACGCCCTGCTTCGGCGAATCGCCGTCACTTTGGAACAAACTCGCGACGAGCTGCGCACCTTGGCAAGTTACGACGAGACGTGGGCCTATACTTGGAACGCGCTGGAAAAGTATCCGTTGATTCGTCTCGACGTCAATGGAACGCCGGGCCTGTGCTGCCCATTACCCGATCTTCTGCTACGCCGGGTCACGGAAGGACTGTTCTACGATCTGCTCAACACGGACAAACATTTCGGGGATCTGTATGGCAAAGCCTTTGAGCGGTACGTCGGGGTGGTGCTCAAGGAGATCTTCAATCCCAAGACGTTTGTCACTCATCCAGAGCAGGTCTACACAGTCAACAAGCAGCAAAAGCATGGTGTTGACTGGATCGTGAGTGACTCGACCGGCAACCTGTTCTTGGAGTGCAAGGCTCGACGGATGACTCGTGAAGCGAAGCAAATCACCGATGGTGACGCGCTCGAGGCCTCAATCGACGAACTGGCACGTGCAGTGGTCCAACACTACCGGAACATCGACGACGCCATCAATGGCCTCACCAATTGGTCGCCGAATGGGTTGCCAATCTATCCGATCGTGGTGACGTACGAGGACTGGTACCTCTTTGCGCAGCACGTCGTCGACCAGCTGATCGCAAGCGTGCGGCGGCGGCTCGCCAATGTCGGGTTGGCTCCGAACCTGGTCGAAACAATGCCCTTTTTCGTGACCTCGGTCGCAGAGTTCGAGAAGGCTGGACAGGCTGTCGCGCAGTTGGGCATCCGGCAGTTCTGTGACGCTTGCGCACTGAGCGCGCATCGTCATTTCCAACTAAGCGGCTTCGCGCCGATCGGATTTCCAGACACGGAAATCACGTATCGGCCGTTGCTGCAGGAAACATGGCAAAAAATCTTTGCTCATATCCCGCACGTTCTTGCCCAGCTACCCTGCAATGGACGTTGAGCGATGGCTCGCGAAGCCGTGTGCCGTGGTGAAGTCATATGACGATGGAAGATTACATGGGTACCAACATTCTCGGTACGTGGCCGACGACGGATTCTCTCACCCAGCTGGCGGCACGTTTGCTCACGGAGCTACGCAACGAGCCAGCGAATTTTGCGGTACCGCGAGCCGACGAACTGACCGATTGGCAGCCGGTGGTTGCTGAATGCCACGACAACGCGGACGCCTGGGTGTCCGCTCATCCCGGTGACGCGGTTCTTCGCGGATGGCTCTGCCAACGCCAGGATTCGCTTCCCGAGGGGCTCATGCACGTGTTTGTAGCGCACTCCGTCGTGCGCACGGCCGCCGGCCAGCTGATCGATGTCACACTCAGGAGCCTTGAGCCCGCTGCACGTTTCCTACAGCATCCCGACGATTTCGCCGGCTTCTTTGGATTGCTACTGAATCCGGTTGCCTCGCCGAAGGAATTTAAGGTACTCGAGGCGTGGCCCAACGTGGCCAGATAGGGCCGGTGAGTCGGGCGCCGCAAGATCCTTTTCAAGCCGCGGCACCGCCGTGCTCCGGCCACATCCCCCCAACGCTAATTCCGCTATTCATTCGGAGACTGAGGTGTGCGGTATCGGTAGTTGTTGTCGATCCACTGCTTTGCCCATTCGATCCCGCGTTCGTAGGCTTGGGCTCGATAAACGCGATTGCCAAGATCGGTGAAAATGAACCGCTCGTCACCACGTGAGACGATCACACCCGAGACGAAGAGCCGCTGATTCGCCAAAATGATCGGTGACGCCTCGATCGTCCAGCCCTCGTACTCCGCGAACCGATTCACCCGTTTCATCGCGACCTCCGGCTGCTGCTTCGCTCTCGTATCCTATCGCGCACACATGGCGCGCAATTCCGCTTTGATGCGTCGCGCTACCGGGCCGCGCCATCCTGTAGCGTTCGATAGAAATTGGCCAATCACGCCATAACCATTCTGGTCGAAGCCATAGGGTTCCGTGACCAGGCCCATCGTTGCCATCGCATCGAGGGCGGACGCGGCGCCTCCGTTGTTGATGGGGTGCCAGTCTTTTCTCACCTCGACTGCAATCTCCGCGAGTCTGCGCATCCCATCGTCCTCGATATTTCAGCCGTTTTCGGTCACTGCATAGTAAAGGTGCCACCACCATCCGGTGCGGGTTTGAATCGTCGTCGTACAGTTCAGTGCGTCAGGGCCCGAACTGTTGTCCCCGATCGCCGCAGTTATCTGTCGCATGTTCGGGCACATTCCGAGCCAAAGGGCGTACCGCGCGTTTTCGACCTGCACTAAAGCTCGACCCAATACGAGCGTCACAATCAGCAAAAGCACGATTACAAAGTTTCGCATCAAGCGCTCCTGCTCAGCGAGTCGTCATGTGGCGTTCTTCGGTGCATCTACGACACTTTTCAACACGTCCATCGTTTTACTCTGAAGGCGCTCCATATGCTTCGGCTCCGGGCGCCACATACCGATCGCATTGCGCGCGATGTCGAAGCCGATCTGAAAGATGACCGCCAACGCCTCATCCGAGGTCGGAAACGTTGCCGCGTTTTCATCCGTTGCCTGGACATCTTTCCGCTGCACGGCAACCAGTGAATCCGTACGCCCCGTCTCGATGAGCAACA
Source organism: Burkholderia cepacia complex sp. TUM26381 (assembly GCF_057439935.1). Lineage (NCBI taxonomy): Bacteria > Pseudomonadati > Pseudomonadota > Betaproteobacteria > Burkholderiales > Burkholderiaceae > Burkholderia > Burkholderia cepacia complex sp. TUM26381. Next base: position 82,850 of record NZ_JBYATD010000004.1, read on the forward strand.
CACACCAGCCGCCGGTGATGCGTTGAAGCATGAAGTCCGAAATGAGGCCCCCCGCGCGCTGGGCGCTTGCGGCTTCGACAGAAATGGTACGAACTTTCATCATGTGATTCAACGTTCCTATTTTTCCTTAATGCACGCGTGAACCTGTTGGTTCAACTCGGCGATCTGTTCCACGGTACCGCATAGGGGTTACTGATCATCGCACTGGCGACGCGGCGTCAGACAGCCGTCCAGCACAGTACAATCACCCGTCGTCCTGGCACGGCGTCTCTAGTGTAGCGGTTGCTGGTCAGTCCACTTCGAGCAAGTCGACACATCCCAGAGGATCATCCCGCCCAACCAATGCCAATGCCATATTGGCTTTCGCGACGAGTTCGAGCGGTCGAAGACGTTGCACGTAATGACCGTGAGTAATCCTGTCCATCCCGGCACCGGCGAGCTTTGCCACGGTGCGAAGGCTGGCGGTAAGCGCAACGCTATCGAGTCGCCCACCGTGCAGTATCAAATTTCGCTGGCGGTAGAGCCGGTGGAAAGAGTCACCGATCATGTCTTTGATCGTCTGAAGTTCAAGACGAGGATCGGCAAGCAATTTTCGGATCCGTGCAACGGCGGCCTGGTCCGCGACGTTCGTCAGCACCGGGATACGATTCTCGAGAATCATGGCAGCCAGAATTCGGCAACGCTCTCGATTGACGTCCACACCCGCAAGCTCGGCAAATTCGGCCGGCATGATGCGCTCGACGCGATGCGACAATGCGGTTAGTTCCGCACGGGGGAACGAGCAAGTTACCAGTGTGGCCAAGTTGTCAGCTGCAGAAGAGCGGTCACTCGGATCCGCGAGTAAGCCCTCTATTGCGCCCCATCCGCCCGCAACCGCAGCCGGCGGCGAACTTCCCTCCAAGTGGGCCAGTAGCTCTAGTGCCGCATCCACGTCCTGGCTAACGTCTGTTGCAAATACCCGGTCCTCGCGAAACAGCTCTCTTACCGCAACGCCCCGGGCACTGGCAGTCATTGGGGCTGCGTCCGCGCTGCCACGGACCCACAGGTTGGGAAGGTATGCGAGCGGTTGGCCGGTCCCAAGAAGCGCCCGCGCTGAATAGCGCTCGGCTTCATTGCGAGCGGCCTCTGCAGCTCCAATCTCGTCGCGCGCACGCACGGTAATGATCATGGCCGCCGCCGCTCGAACCCCCGTGGTGTCGAATCCGTTTGCCGACAACCATCCCGTAATCGCAGCGCCGGTCAACCAAATGTCGGGGAGTCCGCGACGAACCCAAGGGGCAGTCCTGAACGCAAGCATCACCTCAAACTGCCGCGGAACGGCTGTCCGCACCTCGCCCTGCAGCTGTTCGCAAAACTCTGCCAGGGTCACGGCCTCAGGCGATTCCTGTGTGGAAGTGATCAAAGCGCGCAGATACTGGCCGGAAAATCCGCTGTCGAGCAGATGGGCGCCAACGTGCCGCGCGAAGTGCTCCGCGCGAAAATCGCCTCGTTGGACCGCTGCTGCCCACCGCGTGAGATAGTCGCGCGAGACGCGCTCGGAAAACTCACGGATCGCATAATGCGCAACGCCCTCAGCACGCGGCACCTGTTGCACCTGTTCGCGCAGGAAGGCTTTCTCTTCCCTGGTGAATGCAGGGTGCCCGCCAACCCGCCTTTGTAACGATGAAGCGATGCGCTTGACTGCGGGCTCGCTCAAATGTCCCTGCCGCATCACGGAACAGGATTCGAACAACTCCTCCATCGACAGCGTGGTGCCGATACCCCAGAGCGAGCGATACCAATGCTTGCGATCAGAGAAAAATTCAGCGAGCCGTGCCAAGGCGATTCGTTCGGGCTGGTTGACAAGATTGAACATTTCGACTAGTGTGTGCGTTCGGCCAGTAGCAGTGCTGGTCTACAGTCTAGTGGGGCGCGACCCGATTGGTGCCAACAGTTTCGACTGCCTAATCCGAAAGGCTCAAGCCCCCAGTTGTTCGAAGCCCCGCCTAGAGCGGGGCTTTTTTATGCGTGCCGACGCTCGCTACTGTCAGGCATCGCGGCTGGCTACCATCAAATTATACGGGCCGCCTCGACCTCATCGCCCCCCTTTACGTGACGCGGCCATATTCTCGTCACGTCCGCAAAGTCGGCCCGCACCCAGGAAGCGGACGTTTTCACACGCTGCCACGGGATTTTGGTCGACTGTGCCGCATGCAACGGCCGGACTCGCCCGCTCGCGCCGACGCGCTGGAAGAGCGGAAATACCCGCAGTGGTAGGGCGGACCCAGACGGGTTATCATGTCGACGAGCGCTAGGCAGGCGCTCGCAACCCGTCTTCGCAAAGCTGGTAACGGCACTGTCGCGGTGACCCCAATTCCATGGCCTTCTTTGGCCCTGGAACGCAGCGGTGGACGGGTAACGCTGCACACAGGGCCGGAGAACCGTCATGCCGAGCATCAATGCACGGCCGTCCACCCTGGACGGCATCAAGCGCCTCGCGAAAGCCATCAAGCGCGATCGCGGAATCCCCCATCATCTGGCTCTCGACGAAGCGTCCCGCGAAGCGGGGTGCCAGAATCTGCGTCATGCGCAGAACCGGATCGCGCATTCAACGACCCATGCGGCATACCTGAGTGCGTATTGGGCAAACGCCGATGGTGCCGGCCGTGAGACCCTCACGATCAGGCTGCCCAAGCCGCTGGTCGATGTCATCGCAAGTCATCAGCTGCGGACCGCGAAAAACCTTGGATGGTTTTTCCTCGAATCGGCGGATCACCTCGAGTTGAGGACGGACGTCAGCAAGCAGCAACTCGCTCGCGATGAACTGCTCGCTGCTGCGCGGACACTGCGCTTTATGGCTGCGACCGGTTTGCGCCCGGCTACAACGCTGCAGCAGAGACGCCCCATGCGCATGTTCGATGACCTGCCCGGGTTCGACCACCCTTCTCGGTGGATCGACAGCAAGACGGGCGCGTGGGTGTTTATCGATGAGCCTTATTCGCACATTAACTCCGAGGAGCGCCGAACCTGGGTCGCAGATCAGGGAATACACATGGCGACGCCGGAGTGGGAAGGTCTTCACAACCCGACGACGATTCCGCACGTTTTCTGTGCCAATCGGACGCTACTTGAGAGCTTGTCGACGCAACTCGCTCAGCTCGGTGGACGCGGAAAGGAACGTGAATGGGACGGAGAGTCGGCCGGCTACTGGTCCCAGTTCGACAGTCCGGGCAGGCAGGCTACGGGCAAGAATAGACGGCCACGGCCGATGCCCGCGCCGCGAGGCGTGGAACGTAACGGCGCGCTGCCGTACGGATCGAGCGTGGGCGGGATAGAGTCTCGGTGGCGGCCGGCAAGACGGATGCCTCTCGACATCCATCTGACTGTGGGGCCACTCGTGCACGCCCTTGACCACCATGGTTTCCCGGGCGGACCACGTAGGTCCATCGAGTTTGTCCGGACGACGCTGGATGACTGGATACAGCTGGAATATCCAGGTGACCAAATGTCGGACGAGCAATTTCGTGCGGCCTACTACGGTACTCACCAAGAACCGATCGTCGATCGGGGTAGGCAGATTGAGGCCGTTCGCCGCATTCGCGAACTGCTGAGTGAGGGCTACTCGGACTGCAGACCGAGGCGAGCGCTGCTCGATCGGCTCGCCGGCATTGAGGCCGCACTGATGAAAGCAGGGGCGCGCCAGCAAGACTAAGGGCTCAAGTGGGGCACCTCAACGGTGCCCCGCCCCGTCGAGACAGCAACACCGGCAAGCCCGTTACAACTTTCATTGCACGGGGCTGAGACTCTCGATTTTCACGGACCGCCCAGCGCCGACCACAGCGAGCTACCCGTACCGAGCAGCACCGCGAAGGCCGTCCATCGGGCGGCGATCTTGTTCAGCCTGCCCATCTCACGACTGGCCTCGACGAGCGCATTCCAGTTCGCCTCGGTTCGCTCGGTCTGACGAACGTCCGCCCAGAGTTGCTTTTGTTCGATTTCGAGTGGCTCGAACGCTAGCGGATCGTTGGGATCGTACGGCGCGACTGGCGGCGGCTTCAGGTCGACCTCGGCCGACGCGTACCAGTAATACGCGCTCCGCATGCCGGCAGCAAAGCCGGCGATTGCCAATGCGATCGTCCCGTAACTGATGCTCATGGAGCTCCTCGTTGCTGGCGCACAGCTGCGCCGGTTCACATTCACCAGCGCCAGCGCTCGCCTGCCACCTCTGCCCAAGCGTCGCTCTCCGACGCGCAGCGGTGCTGCTCGGCAGTCAGCGCGATCGCAACCAACAGGTCGTCTACGCGCCGATCGAAGCCGTCGTCGTTGTCGAACGGCACCTGTAGCACCGTCACCCCGTCGCGGGTCGGCGTGCGTGCCACGCCGGCCAGCACCTCGCGCTCGATGCGCTCGAGCACCCGCGCCCGGCCGCGGCCGCCGGCGCGCTTCGGTTCGATGCGCAGCGTCACATGCACGTCGACCAGCTGCGCCTCGCGGGTTGCGGACGCGCTACCGGTTGCCGCGGCCGGCGTCGACATTGCGGGGGCGGCCGCCGACGGATCCGCGCCGTCGAGCGCCGCATTGAAAAACGTCTCGACCGACTGGAACTGGCGCACCGCGTCCTCTTTGGTGTAGAGCGTGGTGGTGCCCAGGCTCGCATGGCCGAGCAGCTCCTGCATGTCGCGAATGTCGGCGCCGGCGTCCAGGCCGTGATTCGCGAAGGTGTGGCGCAGCCAGTGCGTGCTCGCGCGGCGCAGATCCGCGGCCGCGTTCGGGTAGGCGATCGCCAGTTGGTCGGCGGCCCGCGCAAAAATCCCCTTGAACAGCCAGCCGACCCCGTCCGGGTGCAACGCCTGGCCTGTCACGAGATGGGCGATCAGCGGGGTCTCCGCCGGCGCCGTCTCGAGCTCGAGGGGCAGCGGGCGGCTGCGCAGCTGCACGCGCAGCGCGTCGATCAGACGACGTGGCATCGGCACGGTGCGCGCACGGCGACCTTTGCCCATCACGCGCAGGCTCCACGCGTCGTCCAGGGCGCCGTCAAGCGCGGTGCGCGACAGTGCGCCGATCGTCGCCGCGGCGAGCTCGGCGCGACGCAGCCCGGTCGCGTAGGCGAACAGCAGCAGGAACGCATCGCGTGCATGCGTCGCCTGATTCGTCGCATGTTCGCCCGACCGGTCAAAGGCTGACACCGGGCGCAGTACGGTCTGGAGCACGTATTGCCACTGCGCGCGGGTGAGCGTGCGGCCGGTCGCGTCGATCGGCACCGACGGCGCGGCAGGCAGTCCGCCGAACGGATTCACGCGCAGGTACTGCTGGCCGACCAGCCACGCGCCCATCGCGTTGAGGATCCGCCGCGCGATGTCGCGGCTGCGTTCCGACAGCGGACCGACGAACGGCCGCCAGGCCGGATCGAATCGCTCGACGCGGCCGCGCCCGATCCAGCGCGCGGCGGGCTGCGGATCCCGCAGGAAACCGTCGAGGTACTCGGCGCAGTCCGGCGTGTTCAGCGACGACAGCGGCTTGCCTTTCACGACGATCGCCCACAACAGCAGCCGTTCGGCTTCGCGCCGGTACGCGCGGCGGGTCGCCTCGCTGCGCGCGCCGCGGATCGCGATCCACGCGTGCACCGCCTGCAGGTCGGTGTTCAGCTCCGCCTGGTGGGCGGGCACCGGCGCGCGGTTCAGCCCGGCCGAGCCGTCGAGTGCGGCCGGCACACGCAGCGCCTCGAGCGGCACCACGTCGCCGTCCTTCCCTGTTCCCGCGCCCGGCACCGGCTGCAGCACCGGGTGGCCGGCGGCCAGCTGCCGGCGCGGCGTGACCGCGAGCGGCGACAGGTAGCCCAGCGTGTCCGGGTGCTGCGCGATGAAGTCGGTGAGGCGCTGCGCGCCGACCTTGCCCAACCGCGGCACCGCGCGGTACCAGCGCTGGCGTCGCGCGCGCATCAGCGCGAGCAACTCGGCGAAGGTCGTGACGCCGGCGGCCGCGAGCCGCGCGACTACGCGCGCGTCGAACCAGCCGTCGAGCGCGTGCTCCAGCTGCGGCGCCTCGACGAGACTCGCCTCCATGCGCGCGAGTGCCGCGTCCTGCCGCTCGCGCAGGCGGCGATTGCGGGCGACCTTCCGATCGAGCGCGGGCGACGTCGCCGGCGGATAGGTCTCGACATAGAGCGCGACCAGCTCGCGCTCGCTGTAGAACGCGTCCGGATCCACCTCGGCGCGGAAGACCTCGAGCGTCGGCACTTCAACCGCCCCACCCTCGGCGCCCCCGGCGTGCGCGTCGCGCGGCAGGCTGCCGGGTTTCAGCCGCAACAGGTGCGCGGCGTCGATGTCGCGCGCGCGCCGCGCGGCGATCGTCAGCGTGTCGCGCAGTGTCGCCAGCGTGCGGCGCGTGACGCGCACGTCCGTGCCCGGCACGCCGTAGTGCGCGTGAAGCGTCGGCTCGTCGAGCCCCTCCAGATACGCGCGGTACAGCGCGAAGTGGGCGGGCGTCAAACGCAGCAGGGAACGGGTGGATGTCGTGCGCACGTCACTGGTCTCCGGCTGCTGCGATGTCACACCATGGGGTCATGCCATCCCCTCACGTCGCGCGACGCATCCCAGTCCGGCTCGATCTCGCCGAAGAGGATCGCATGGGCGGTCGGCAAAAATTCAATGTCGTGGAACACGATATGCCGGGATGTGCCAGCGTCGAGCGTGACCAGGATCGCGCACGGTATCTCGATATCGAGCACCATCGTTCGGTCGCCGACCGGGAGGGTCGCGTCGCCGGTGCCCGTGCCAGCGGAAAACGTGAACGTCATCACGACCTTCGTCAGCAGCGTGCCCTCGATCCGCACCACTACCTTGCCGTCGCGGTGATCGATCGCCTCGAAGTCGTCGAGCACACCGTTCGTCGTGCTCCAACGGATATCGTCGAGCTGCGCGAGATGGCTCCACGTGAGGTCGAATGCCGAAGAGTGAGCGTCCACAAGCAACGTGACCTGGGGCACGAAATTCCGGCCCGCCACAAGCAACGCCTCCGTGAGCGCCGGGGCCGTGCCGTCGACCACTGACTCGGCGAGCCGCCGTGCGGCAAACTGCGCACTTTCGTCCTGAAACGCACCCAAGGCGCCGCTCAGATTGGGCGTCCAAATCAACCGCGGATGCGCCGCGCAGAATCGCTGCCAGTCGGAATCGGTCGACACCACCAGCACGGCCGTTTCGTGCTCGTCGGCCCAGTGCTCGAGCGCCAGCAGCGCGGCAGCATCGGGGAACTCATGCTTTTTCTCGCCCGCCTCGGCGAAAGGCGCCTGTGCCGCGAAGTACCGGTCGAACAAGGTGCGCATGTTGACCCGAGCCGCGACGTCGAGTACCTCCGTGCCAGTACGCGCCAGCCATCCGGCCAGTCTCGTCTCCGCCGCACTCTCTGGCGCGACCAACTGTGGCTCGATGACTCGAAGCTGGTCGAGCGCGTCACGGGACAGCACCTGCGCCCGTGCGGCCATGCGCACAGCGCGCGCGAATCCCCTCCTCGCCTCGGTCGCATCGCGCGCCAGGTGCGCCAGCAGTTCGCGTCGCACCACGTCCGGCATCAGCACGCGGACACGGTCGCTGCGATGGAACTGCTCGACGCGCCGCAGCAAGCCGCCTTCGAGGTTGCGCTGTTGCGCGTCAACCACCGAGGTGTCGAGCGCAATCGCGCCGAGTTGGTTCGCGGCGATCAGCGAGACGATCCGGGGATCCATAGTGGGCTCCTGGCTATTCATGACGATCAGAATCGGGCGACTCCGCAGGTGGCAGAGAAACCAATTCATGCCCCTTCAGCAAACGTCCATCGGGGGAGACAAACGTGAACTGATCATGTTCGGCATAGACCTGGCGATCCGCGAACGCGATCGTTCGCGTGTTGACGGCAGCAACGAGATCGGCGGGTAGATCAACGATGCCGGAGCGGCCGTCGAAACAGCCGCGAAGGGCGAGAGTTTTCGACAGCGGACAGACCACTGAGGTATCGGCCGACCCGAAGCCGGGCGAAAAAAAGCCGCCCGCCATGTCCTCGTTGTCCCAGCAGAGCGTCGCCGGATTGTCGCTGGTCACGAAGCCTCCGGAATCCGCAGCGGCACGCAGCACCACCCAGGTCCGACGCTGCAGAAGATCGTAGACGGTTGGCAGCAATTCGAGCTCGGTCACCACGTGTCGAGTCGTCGTCACGTCGACGCGGTATTCACCTGCGTCGACAAACGCCTTCATTGCCTCGTAGCTGATATCGGAGGATTCCATGCCCCCCGCTTCGATCGTGCTCTGCTCTTGGGCCTCCCAGCGCTGTTTGGTCGCCACCATCTGTTTCATCATCGCGCGCGCGGACTGCTCGTAAAACTGACGCAGGTTCTCCCGTTGCCGCGGGCTTCGCACCGCGAACAACGCGATCAGCTCGAGCAGGACGTCAAGATCCGCTTCGCTGCCGACGGCGCGGCGGGCTTCGGTGCGAACCAGGGCCGGGCCGGCTTTCGATTCGAAGTCGGCATAAATGGCTTCGATCGCGTTCGGCTCATCGCCGTCGATGCGATTGAAGTCGCGTTCGGCCGCAATGTTCGACGGCGTCGTGTAGAAAAGCCGCCGTCGCCGGGCGTCAACGACATAGAGCCGCGAGTCCTTGCGCCGATCGTGCGTGAACCCCTTCAAGTAGCACTGCGGCACGTAGTGGTGTTTGCGGGCTTCGCCGCCGACGCTGTCGCTCAATGCGCACCGCCAGTGGGTACAGGTGTCGAACCCGTGTCCAGCTGCGCGAATCCGCGGCTCGCCAACTCTCGCAGCGTCAACTGCTCGACCTGGCCCGCCACGAATACAACCGGCAACGGCAGATCAAAGGCGTCGCGGACCTTAGCGATGAACGAGCAGTCCGTGTCGGGTTCCTGCAGGCTCGACACATTGATGCCGACGACCGCCCCGCCGGCGTCGAAAACCGGTCCACCGCTCGCCCCGCCGTGAATGTGAATGGACGTCTCGAAGCTCGGGAACGGCAACATGACGCGATCGCGCCCCTCGGGATAGTGCGTGACGATGTGGCCATCGTAGAAATGCGGATTCAGATCGAGCCGACCGCGCTCGCCTTCCTGCGTGAACACGGTGTCCGGATAAGCGTACGTGTACACGTATTCGTCGATCGCCGGGTCGCGCGCGCTCAACCGCAAAGCCGAGTTGGACAGAGCCACACCGGTCCGGTCATTGGTCATGTGGGTCAGCACGCACAGCGCAATGTCGGTGGTCGGGTGCAGCGCGGCGTGCACGACGGCACGCGGAAGGTACTCGCCGTTGGTCCCGAATTGGTAGGCCCAGAGACCGGGGTTCCCCTGGTCATCGGGCGCAAGGGCGCATTCGGCAACGTGCCGGGCCGTCACGAGGGTGCTCGGCGCGACGAAAAAACCCGTGCCGATCACTTCCATCGCGCCTGCCTCGCCGGTCTGTCGATACAGCGGCACCACGGCGCTCGACGGATCCGCGAGCCGCCCGTCCTGAAAGCGCGCCTGGAAAAGCTCCGGGGCCGCGACGCCGACCAGCGCGGCGGCCCGGTGCCGCGCGGTAGTCGCTTGGCCTGGCCCCTGCGCTTGTGCCCGCGCGCGGGCTTGCTCGACGCGTTGTGCATAGGTACCGCGTTGCCGTGCTTCGCCCATCGGCTGTACTCCGTTGGTGGTCGTTGGTCGGGGCCATCGCGGTGTGTGGGACGCCACGGAAACCGTAGCGGGCCACACGGCGCGCGTCCGGCGTCGCGGACGGGCGGGTTCGCGGCGTTCGCCCGCCCCGCCCCGCTCGGCCGCGCCGGTCAAGGGTCAGGAGAGAGTGTCGTGCAGAATCGGGAATCTGACAAGCAAAAGTGGCACACCTGATAAGAAAAGTTATCAGATGTGCCATTTCTTGGCTCGGCTCGACGGCCGAAACTCCGTGCTGTATAAAGATATATCTTCATACAGCACGGTTGGACCATGACGTTCTTCACGCCGGCCGATCACGACGACGCCGTGCAGGCCATGCTCGACCACCCCGACGTCGGCAGCCGCCACCTGCGCGGCCTGATGAGCGGCATCAAGCGTCGCGCGCGGGCGCGCACGGTGATCGCGTTCGTGCAGGCGATCGCCCCACCCCCGCCGGACGTGACCATCACCACCACGCGGCAGCTGATGCGCGTGCTGTTCGGCCACGCGGTGTCGGTCAACGACCTGCACCGCCACTTCGCCACGCCCGGCCGCCGCGCGAACGACCGGGCCGACCCCGAGGCGCTCTCCGCCTGGCTGACGGATCACCGGGAGCGGCTGGCGGCCGACGCCGAGGAGCAGATGGCCGCGCTCGAGCTCGCCTGGCAGCGGTTCAGGGCCGCGGCGGCAGATGCGGCCGGCGAGATCCGCACCGTCAGCCGGCGCGAATAGCGCGGCGTCAGGTAGCGGGTTACCGCCTATGCTGTATCGCGATATATCTCTCTACAGCACTGAATGGTTGATGAAAAAGGCGGCCGGGGTCGGGTTCTGGTACGGTGGCCGACCAATGACGACCTCAACCAGGTCGCATGCATATGTGAACTGTTCTCGGCCTCGGCGGTGCAACCCGAAGCGTTCTACGAGCCTGTGACCGTGATGCTCGGGTTCGAATGGGTGCTGCGGTCAAGCTACCGATTCGAGCGCCCGCAAATCTTGACAGCGCTCACGGCGCTGCTTGAAACGCGGGAACTGAGCTTTGAGGAGAAAGGCGCGCTCGAACGTGCACTGCACCTGTATCGCGAACACGGCGGAGATTTCGCTGACTGCCTGCACTTCGGTCAGGCCGGCGCCGCGAGCCGGGTGCCGTTGCTTACGTTCGACCAGCGGGCGACACGCTGCCCCGGCGCCCAAAACCTCGATCCGCGGCTCAAGTAGCTACACAATGTCCCGGCGGAGAGGTGCTGTGGGTCAACTATGGCTGAGCTGGATTGTCACCACCGCGTCAAGAATGTTGACGTTCTCCAAGCCCTCGCAGCCCCCTCGCCATGAACGCCGAAGCAGCCCCAACCGAGACCCTCCATCTTCTAGATTGCAATGTCGTCTCGCTTATCAAAAAAGCGAACAGCGGCGAAGAGCACTTTGACAAGAGGAGCTTGGCTGCGCTCGAGAACCTTCGCGCGATCGACTTACCGCAACATGCTTTCGTGCCCGCTACTTTCCATCATGGAAGGAGAGGGCCGACGGGATGGCGAAGACCGACGGTTAGGCTTTGTCGACGAACAGGACGCGCTAGCGAAGGAAACTTTCGCGGTCGCCTGGTTCTCCAAGGATGCACCAGTCGACTCGGAATACCTTCGCCGGTTTCGCGCGAGCTTCGTCTTTCGCACATGCGTGAAAGGAAGCCATTGGGATGAAAGGGTTGCTTTCTACAGTGAAGCCATTTCGCTTGTTGAGGATAGGGTCGCCAAAACCAGATGTAGAGCGATCGACCAAGGTTCAATTCCGCACGCTAGATGAAGGTCTTGAGGAAGTACTTGGGTGCATGAAGTTCGCCGACTGTCGGATTGCTCTGACTGGTCAACTGCGTATGAAGATTCGCTATCTGCCAGGATTGTTCCTGAGCTTGCCGTGTCTGATGTCGTAGCTATGTTGGCGCGCCTGACGGGTGAGGCCGGCATTCTCGGGCTCACCTGCGCGCGAACGAGAGAAGCAGGCAGCCATAGCCAAGCCATGGAGGTTGAGGTCCGATCGCGTGTCCCTATTAGGGACACGCGCTATCTCGCAGTTTCGTTACATCTATCCAAGCACCCTCGGCCCGTGAGTGTCCCTAATAGAGACACCGCATTAAGGTTTCCCTTCGCGACAGCGATGCTTACGACTGTCGCCTGTCCGTGTCCCTAGTAGGGACACGGACAGGCGAACAAAAAAGCCCGCGCACGGCGGGCTTGATGTGCTATCAGGAACGAATCACTCGTTCGGCGCGAACAGTTGCGCGATCAGGGCCCGGATTTGCTCTTCTTTCTCCGCAGTGAGCATCCCCGCTTTAATCTTGACCGTGAATCCGCCCGCGTCCTTGGTAATCGAACCCGCCTGGTTTTTCCCAGCAAAAATCTTTTCGATATTTCGATCGCTCATGGCCCCGGCCTTGCCGTCGCTCTCGATCGCGTGCTTGATCGTCTTCGCAAGCTTGGTTTGATCGAGGTCGCCGGCAACTACCTGCGACCACAACTCTTGGGTAATTTCGAATGCCCGGTCTTCGCGGTTGCGCAGCACGGAAACGACTTGCTCCGCCGCATTGGCGCCGAGCAGTCGCGGTTGGATATCCAAGTCCTTGACGACGAATCCGGGCAAATCAGCGAAGGCCAAATAGCGGTAGAGCTCCGATCGCGAGATGCCGAGTGCCTCAGCCATGCGCTTGCGGTTCGGAAACTCTTTCTCCGTTTCGCGGATCGAGCGGGAAACCTCGTAGTCCGTAAGGCCGTCGCGCACCACGTTCTCGACCAAGGCCAGCATCGCCATGTCTTCGTCGGAGAGGTCGACAATCACAACTTTGATCGTGTCCTTCCCGATCATCTTGTGCGCACGCCAGCGACGCTCGCCGGCGACAATCTGGTAGCCGGATGCCGCTCGACGTACAACGATCGGCTGGACTAGCCCAGCTTCTCGAATCGATTCTGCGAGTTCAGTTAGTTTCGCTTCGTTGAATACGCGTCGCGGTTGCCACGGGTTCGGAACAATTTCCGCGATCGGCAACTCGGACGAACCGCTGCCTTTCTCGAGCTCCAGTACGCGCTTCTGCACGGTAGCGAGAGCAGCGGCCATACCCGGTGCCGTGCGCGGTGACGCCGGCTTATCCGGTTGCTGCTCGAGCGGGATGTCTTTCGCGGGGCGTAGGTCCGCGGTCTTGCTCATCATGCGTTCACGCAAGCTGCTCATGCTTCAGCCCTCCATTGCGTCACGTATTGGTCGTCGATCCACTTGCAGTAATCCATCAATGGTTGCTTCACTCGTGCCAAGGTTTTCGTAACGCCGTCAGAGCGCGACAAATCAAAGACTGTCGAGAACGCGAGTGCACCATTGCTCATCACGGAACTCGCTGGAATTTCCGTCGTTGCGAGCCAATCGCCGTACGCGCGCTGTGCCCATGACCGAACTACCGGCGCCGATGACGTGGTGCCGTAATCGACTTTCGAAAGCAGCACCGAGATGAAATCGTAGGTCTTGTCGACCTCGTGCTCGACGAAACCGGCCGCAACCTCGGAGAACAGCGACCAGAAGGATACGGACGAAATGAAGTCAAGGCTCTCAGGAACCAGCGGCATCACCATCGCGTCCGCTGCCATCAGACCGTTGAGTGTCATGTACGACAGCGACGGCGCGGTGTCGAGGATGATGTAGTCGTAATGCGCGCGCAGCGGTTCAATCCCCCGACGCAACACCGACCAAAATTCGTATTCGGGATTTTCCTTCTGCGCCGTCGGCAAATGGAACTCGGCGTCATGCAGATAGTTGTGGGACGGGATCACGTCGAGGCCGTCCCAATACGTGGTCTGGACCTTCGCGCCCAAGCCGCCTTCGATCGCCGGATCGTAAATGAACGGGAGCACCGTGTCCTCCCATGTCACGTCCTTCTCGGCATAGAGGCCACAGAGCTCCGATAAGGACGCTTGCGGATCCAGATCGATAACCAGGACGCGTCGGCCACGCAGGCTCAAGCCTTGCGCGATGCACATCGTGGTTGTCGTCTTACACGACCCCCCTTTGAAGTTGGCCGTGATCAACACGCGGCCGCGGTGGTGGCCTTGGCCAGTAACGAGCGCCGTCTGGTGGACGTTCGATACCTGCTGCACCCAGGTGCGCGCCTCCGCAAGCGTGAAAATTCGAGACCGCCCCGTGCCGTGGGCTTCACCCGGCGGCAAACTGCCGCCTTCCTTTGTTGCTAGGTAATTAATCTTCTGACGATCGATGCCGCACATGTCGGTCAATTCACCGATTGTGAAGACCGGCGCAGTCTTACGCGGTCGCGGGGCTAAGATTTGATCGCGAAGCTCGTCGGTCATGACGGACAGTCGCTTGGCGAACTCCCCGAGTTGGGAGAGTTTCACGTGCCGCTCGACGGCCGGCAACTCGCTCATTTTCATTGGACGGTTCCTCTTAAATTCGACGGTGAGGTGATTTTTCCACGCTTGCCGTACATTTATACGGTTTTAATTATTCCAGCGACGAACCGTAGAATACCCGCCTCACCCCGGAATAGCTACTTCAATCGTGTGAGGATCCGCATTTCGACGTTTACGTACCACATATACAGGTGGATCAAGGCTTTAGCACGGGCGGGCATGTACATCACGCCAACGATCCTCATTAAAGGTGAGGTGAAATGTGTTCAGATTCAGGACTCAACCGCTCAGCGAGCCGCCGATTCTTCACAAATTGCCTCACCTTGCTCAACCCTGAAGCGAGAATGGCGAGGCGCCTTCAGGCAACTCCCACATTTCACCTCACCATGGAAGGAGTGTGATAAAGGGCTAGAAGCCTAAGGTCCCGGGCCAACAGCAGTACTCCATTAAATACGGAACTCCTCCTGGGCAAAGCGCGTCGAGTATTCGCGACGAGGCTTTCTTACAAACGTGGGTGGTTCGTTTTTTAAAAGATAAACCCACAAACCACAAACAGGCCGAGCACAGTCTTTTAAAATCATGCGCTTACGGGAGAAAGGTGAGGGATTTTGTGTCGAAGGCGCTGTGGATTGAGCGGCAAGGTGAGCGATTGTCCCCGGAGAGGTGAGGAAAAATGGCATCGAAGGTGAGGTCTTTTGGCTGAGAGGTGAAGTGAATGGGCCGAAAGGTGAGGTGATCTGTGTGCATCACGGGCGCAAGGTGAGGTGGGTTGTGTTGACAGTTCACCTTGAGGTCGGTACCTTACGGATCGATATGACAAATCCATAACGGGAGCGGAGGTCGC